>NZ_AP027731.1:0-1200000 GCF_030296595.1 Naasia aerilata
CGTGCGCCAGCCCTGCGAATGGGCGGCGCCCATGAAGCCGATGCCGATCATGCCCACGCGGAGGCTAACCATGGTGTGTCTTCCTTTCATCGTCACGGGGAGGGGTCGGGAACCGCGCGGAGATGCGGTCGGCGGTCCGCCACGCCGGTCGTGCGGTGCGGCGGAACCGGTCAGCGGGTGATCTCGTCGAGCACCTGCCTGATCGCCCTGGTGGAGGCCGAGGTGTCCTGGGTGGGAACGTACTCCAGGCCGACGACCCCGTCGTAGCCGGAGTCCCGCAGCAGCCTCAGCTGGCGCGACCAGTCGACCGTGCCGGACCCCGGTTCGCCTCGGCCGGGGACGTCGGCGAGCTGGACATAGCCGACGAGACCGGAGAGCTCGGCGAGCGTCCGCTCGACGTCCTCGCCCTGGGTGATCGAGTGATAGAGGTCGTAGAGGATCGTGAGGCGTGGCGAGCCGACGGCCCGCGCCACCTGGATGGCGTACTCGGTGTGATCGAGGAAGGCGCCCGGGTGGTCGACCCGGCTGTTGACCGGCTCAAGCACGATGGCGACTCCGAGCTCGGCGGTCCGATCGAGCCCTTCGGTCAGGATCTCCGCGAACCGCGCCTGCTGCGCCGGCCGCTTCATCGCGCCGAAGCCGGCTCCCGTGCCGACCACGACCCGGGGACAGCCCAGGGTGCGGGCGTCCTCCATGGTCTGGGTCAGCCCTGCATAGAAGGCCTCGAGGTCGGCGTTGGGCCAGGCGAAGTTCGTGCGCGGCAGGACCAGCGTCGAGCTGAGCGCCACGCCGCTGTCCTGGAGCGCTGCGGCGAGCGCGGGCACATCGCGGCCTGCGGTCCCCCACATCTCGACGGTGTCGAATCCGTCGGCGGCGGCGGCCCGGACGCGATCGGTCAGGTCGTTGCCGACCTCGGTGTAGAGCAGGTCGATGTTGGGAGCGAGGGTGAGCAAGAGAGACTCCGTTCGATGGTTGGTGGGGTGCGCTCGCGGGCAGGGAGGGGCGACTCAGGGGGCGACGGGGCCGGAGCTCTCCGCGGGGCGCAGCTGGGCGAGAGCCGTCTCCATGATCTCGAGGACCTCGATCGTGGCGGCTACCGGGTGGAACGGGTGCTCGCGCCGGCCCTCGAGCACCGCACCGCTCACGGCGCGGAACATGGGCACATAGCCGAAGCCTTCGATGGGCTCAGAGAAGTCCTCGGTCGAGGAGGCTCCAGGGGGCGGCCGAGCGTCACGGTGCCCCCGGTGGGCGAGAAGAAGGGGCCGGAGAACACGAGGGTTCCCTTCGTCCCTCCGATGGAGGCGGTCGGCGGGACGGCGAACACGATGGACGAGACGGCGACCGCCACGCCGCCGCCCTCGTAGTCGAGGGTCACCGCCTCCCATCGGTCGACACCGTCCCCCTGCACCTCTCCGGCCGCAGAGATGCTTCGCGGGGAGCCGAGGAAGGCGTGCACGATCGACAGGGTGTACACCCCGAGGTCCCAGAGCGCGCCGCCCCCGAGCGCCGGGTCCCAGAACCGCTTCGGACCGCTCGCCGGCACCGGGAAGCCCATGCCGGTCTGCGCGAGCCGGAGCTCGCCGATCTGCCCGTCTGCAGCGATGGCGAGAGCGCGACGGAAGTTGGGGTTGAACCTCGTCCAGAGCGCTTCCATCAGGAAGACGTCGTGTTCCGCAGCGAGGTCGCGCAGCTCTACCGCGTCGGCGACGGACATCGTCATGGGCTTCTCGACCAGGACATGCTTGCGCGCGAGGATGGCCCGTCGCGCGTAGTCGGCGTGCATCGGGTGCGGCGTGCAGATGTACACGAGGTCGACGTCCGGGTCCCGGAGCAGCTCGTCGTAGTCCCCATAGCCCCGAGGAACCCCGGTCTCGGCGCAGAACCGGTCTGCCGTCTCCTGAGTGCGCGACCCGGCCGCGACGACCTCGACGTTCTCGGTGAGGCGGAGGTCCTGGAGCACCCGACGGGCGATCCCTCCGGTGCCGACGATGGCCCAGCGGGTCGTGCCCGTCACCGGGAGACCTTCGCGATGACCCGGCGCATGAGATCGTGCTGACGCCGGATGAGCGCCGCGGTGTCCAGCTCGTCGTTCGGAGTCCAGGAGTGCGCCTCCCACTCGCTCGAGATGGATCCGGCGAAGCCCGCTTCGAGGATCGGTCCGAGGTTGCGGAAGTAGTCGATGGAGGGCTCCTCCCCGTTCTCGTCGATGTCGTAGAACTTCGCGTGCACATGGAAGATGCGCGGCATGAGCTCCGCCCAGTCCTCGGGCCGCTCGTGGCCGTTCATGGTGAATGCGCTCGCCACCACGGAAGCGGTGGCGGCCGGCACGCCCCTGCTCTCCGCCAGGGCGATGAACTGGCCCAGGCGCTCTCCCTGGCCGCCATCGGCGGCCCAGATCCGCTGGAGCTCCGGCAGCAGGTCCGCGGGGAGTCCGGACTCGAGGTAGGTCTGGGCGAGCCCGGCGGAGATGCGATGCATCGTCGAGCTGAAGTCGGGGATGAAGCCCAACAGGTCCGAGTCGATGCGGTCGTACACCCGGCTGACCGCCTCCACCTTCGGCGTCAGCGGACCCTCCGGCGCGTGGATCTCCATCCCGAGCCGTACCCCCGCCTTCTCGGCGTACGGGACCAGTCGCTCGAGGGTGGCCGGGTCGGCGCCGATCTGGATCCGGACGACCGGGAAGCCGAGCAGCCGCGCGGCTTCGATCTGTGGAGCCGTGTAGTCGACGCGCTCCTCCGTCGTCAGGTCGCGGTCGCGCCGGATCGCGATGTCGATGTTGGCGGCGAGCGACGTCGGAACGAGCCCCAGGCGATCGACGGTCTCGTGGAACTCGTCGATGAAGGCCGTCTCGAGCCTGGGGAAGTTCCGGATGCTCTGGAAGCCGACCAGCTCGACGCCGGGACCGATCCCGGCGGCCGCCACGTGCTCGAGGAGTTCGGTGAGCGTGTAGCGCGCGCTCACCCACTCGTTGGTGAACGAGTACAGCGTGGTTCCCAGCAGGGGTGTCGAGGTCATGCGCGGCCCTCCTGAACGGTGAGGGTGCGGTGCGCGTCCGTGCGCCGGGTCAGCGGCCCCACCCCGTCGATGATGATGTAGGCGCAAGCTCGATCGCGACCGCGACCGCGATCTCGTCGCCCGGCGAGCCGGCCGCTCCGTCGATCTCGACCGCGCCCTCGTCCTGGATGAACCAGATCTCGTCCCAGCACGGCGCGAGCTCGGCGATCCGCCGCGCCCGGCCGTTCACCCGGAGGCGGATCCGGTCGTCGGGCACCGGCGTCCCGTCGAGCTCGACGGCGACATCGAGCACGCTCGAGAGCGGCAGGCTGCGGTACCAGGGCTGGCGGATGCGGACCTCCAGGCCCTTCTCCCCTGCCACGGCCGCGTCGGGGCCGAGGAGCAGCTCGGGGCGGGTCATGCGCTCACCGTGAGCGTCTGCGTGGTGACCGGGGTGTGCGGCACCGGCAGATAGGAGATCCTCAGCTGCTCCGCCAGGCGGATGTCATGGGGTCCGGCCGGGAGCCCTCCCGGCTTCGCCACGGTGACGGTGGCGGGTTCGCCGAACTCCCACGCGACCTTGTACTCCGAGCGCATCTCGTCGAGCGAGTAGGTGCGGCCGCCGACCGTCAGGGAGACGTCCTGCCTCGGCACCGGCGTGCCGTCCACCTCGACGTCGAGCTCCTCGACCATGGAGAGGATGAGCCGGCGGTAGTAGCCGCAGCGCGCGTCGAAGGCGAAGCCGACGACGTCGGACCCCTGCCGGACGTTGCGCAGGCTGTTCTCCACAATGATGTATCGATCGAACACGGGTCGGTCTCCTTCAGTCCTCGTCCGCGAGCAGCCGGGTCAGCATCTCCTGATGCCGGCGCACCTGCTCGACGCTGTCCACCTCGAAAGCGTCCTGGATATGGCGGTTGCCCTCGTACTCGCTCGAGAGGTAGCCGTCGTATCCGCCCTCCTTCAGGACGGAGATGATCTCCTGGTACGGGATGCTGTATTCCTCGCCGCTGTCGTCGATCTCGTAGAACTTGGCGTGGACGTGGTGGATGTACGGCATGTAGTCGAGAAGCTGTCGCGGCTCCTCCCAGATGAACCGCGTCGCCTGCAGCGCGATGTCCTGCTCGAGCGGGCCGAGGTTCAGCCGCTCGGCCTCGTCCTGCAGCGTCGAGGTGTCCTCGCCGCTGTCGTAGACGTCGACCACGCGCTTCACGAAGTCGGAGTCCGCGCCGTCCCGCAGGGACCGCTCCCAGAGCACCTTGGGCAGGCGCTTCACGAAGATCCCGAGATCCGGACAGATGCCGACGACGTCCGGCCCGACGCGCTCCGCCACCTCGAAGTGGCTCGCGAACCAGTCGCTCGAGAAGCGGCGGGGCGCGTGGACCTCGGTCGCGAGCCGCACCCCCTTGTCGCGCGCGTAGGGCGCTGCGAGCTCGACGACCTCCGCGGGCGTCGCGGCGAGGATCCGGATCACCGTGGCGCCGAGACGAGCGGTGTGGTCGATGTCCTTCTTGAGATCCTCGACGAGCTCGCCGGTCGGGCGCGCGCGGTCCGGATACAGCTTCAGCTCGGCGAACATGTCGTGGGCGGTGGGCTGGAAGCCGTACTGCTCGCGCCAGGCGTCCCAGCGGCGGTAGAAATCGTCGGACAGGTCGGGGAAGCCCGGCATCATCTGCTCCGCGATGGTCTCGATCCCGAGGGCACCGAAGCCGACCGACACCGCGATGCAGTCCTCGAGGGTCAGCTTCCGGAGGAAGTACTCCTCCTGGAACGAGTAGAGGCTGACGCCCCGCTTGATGGAGTGTGTCATTTCCCGCTGTTGTCCTTTCCGTCGCGCCGGGTGCCGACGATGGTGTTGGTGAGCCGTCCGACGCCTTCGATCTCGGCGACCACGACGGCGCCGTCCGTCAGGTACGCGCCGTCATGGCCACGAGCCGTTCCGGCCGGCGTCCCGGTCAGGATCAGATCCCCGGGGTTGAGCGTCGTGAAGCGGGTGATGGCGGCGATCTGCGCGGCGACGCTGACGAGCATCTGGGCGCTCGACGACTGCTGGCGGACCTGGCCGTCGACGGTGAGGCTCATCGCCAGGTTCTGCGGGTCAGGAATGAACCGCGCGGGGACGAGCGCCGGGCCGACCGGCGTCAGGCCGTCGGCGTTCTTGGCGACCCCCAGTCGATGCCGAAGATGGGGTGCGTGAGGTGCGGCCCGCGGACCGAGACGTCGTTGCCCACGGCGTACCCGGCGAGGACGCCGAGCGCGTCCTCTTCGGCGACCTCGAAGCAGCGCTCCCCGATCACCGCGACGAGCTCGACCTCCCAGTCGAGCAACTCCGCCCCGGTGGGCCGGCGGATCGCATCGCCGTCGCCGGAGAGCACCGTCGGCGGGGAGATGAAGTGGTACGGACGGACGAGCGGGGTCTCCCCATCTCGGCCACGTGATCGGCGAAGTTCGCGCCTGCGCAGAACACGGCCGGGCGATCGATCGTCGGCGGAAGGGCTCGCCACCCGTCGACCGACGTCTCGGCACCGCCGGCGGCGAGAGCTGCCTCGACCTCGTCCACGAGCTCTCGGTCCACCAGCACATCTCGGATCCCGACCGGCCGGCCGAGCAGCTCGGCGACGTCGTGGTGGCGACCGTCCCGTTCGACGACGATCCGCTCGCCGTCGCCTGAGCTCATCCGCAGGAACCCGAACCCGCTCATCGTGCCTCCCTGAGGGCCTTCGTCGCCCGCTCGTCGATGCTGTAGCCGCCTGCGTCCTCGATCACCGCGACCTTGTACAGGTCGCGGGCGGCGGTCACGGTCACGTAGCCGGCCGCCACATCGGAGATGACCTCGTTCACGGGACGCCTCAGGGGGTCGCCGAAGCCGCCACCCCCGCCTGTCTCGACGATGAACGACTCCCCGGGGGCGAGGGGAAGGGAGTCCGCCTTGCCGCTCGCCAGCGTGGCGATCCGCCCATCGGCCGTCCTGCGCCGGACGGCGTTGGGCAGGGCCGGGGTCCCCCTTCGAGTCCCCAGGGGGCCATCACGGTCCGCTCCACCGAGCTGTTGAAGCGCATGTCCGTCTCGACCTGCCATTCGAAGGTCGTCCCGAGACCCCCGCGGCGCTCGCCGGCACCGCCCGAGTCGGGGCGGAGGGCGTAGCGGACGGCGAGCAGTCCCGAGCGCTTGACCTCGTTCGCCTCGATCGGCGTGTTGTGCGTGTCGCCGTCGTTGATGCAGATCGTCGCGCTCTCCCCGTCGGCATCTCTCCTCGCACCCCAGCCGCCGCCCTGAGCCGCGTGCACGAACACGAAGAGCTGGCCGGTCAGCGGGTCCTGCCCGAAGGCCGTGGCGACGCCGATGTCGGCATGGTGACCCGCGATGGCGAGGTCCGGCACGGCGGGAGCGAGCGCCCGGAAGATGCAGTCGACGAGCGTCATCGGGTAGGTCATCCACCAGCGCATGGCGGCGGGCCGCTCCGCGCTGACCACCGTCCCCGGCGGCAGGATCACCTCGGCGGGCCGGAAGCTGCCGGCGTTGACGGGGCCCTCGGTCGGTGACGTCAGCGCCTTGAAGGCGACGTGGACGGCCGAGATGCCCGCGGCCGCGCCCGAGTTGTAATAGCCGGCCACCTGCGGACTCATCCGCGACAGGTCGACGATGAACCGGTCGCCGTCGATGCGCACCGTGACATCGATGGGCACCCGCCCGACCCTCACTCCGTCGTCGTCCATCTCGGCGGTCGCGCGGTACTCGCCGTCGGGGATGGCGCGGACCGCGGCGCGCGCCCTCCGCTCGCTCGCATCGAACATCGCGCGGAAGGCGGCTTCGAGGACGTCCGTCCCATACCGGGCCGCGAGCTCCGTCACACGGGTCTCCCCTGTGCGGACCGCGGCGAGCTGAGCCCGGAGGTCGCCGAGGGCCAGATTCGAGAAGCGGACGTTCAGCTCGATGATCGCGAGCAGCTCCCGGTCCTCCACCCCGGCCTTCACGATCTTCACCATGGGCAGCTGGAAGCCCTCGGAGTAGATGTCGTGGGTCGTGCCGCCGAGCACGCCGCCGACGTCCGCCCAGTGCGCCATCGATGCGGAGTAGGCGACGACGTGGCCTCCCGCGAAGACGGGAAGCACGACGATGATGTGGTTCAGGTGGCTCCCGCTCAGGAAGCCGTCATTCGTCAGCAGCACGTCTCCGGGGTGCATGCCGTCGACCCCGAAGTGCTCGATCATGGCCTTCACCGCATGCGACAGGCCGCCGACGAACATCGGCAGCCCCAGCCCGATCGAGACGGTCTCGCCGTCCGCGTCGAACAGTCCGACCGTGAAGTCCTGCGCCTCGTAGATGATCTGGTTGTAGGCCGTCCGCATGAGGTTCGTCTTCATCTCATTGGTGATGCCCACGAGGTTGCCGCGGATGATCTCAGCCGTGATCGGATCGAGTCGGTCGTTCATCGGGATGCTCCGATCTCGAGCAGCAGTGCGCCGGAGCCGTCGACGACGGCGCTGTCTCCCGGGCGCAGGAGGGTCGTGGTGGTCTCCTCCTCGATCGCCGCGGGACCTTCGATCCGGTCACCCGCGCGGAGCGCCGCTCGCTCGTAGACGGCGCAGGGACGAGGCCCCTCGCCGATCTCGAAGAGCACGAGACGCTCGGGACGCTGCGCCGCAGCATCGGGCGTGCCGGAGCCCGGCGCGAGGAGCTCCGGAGCCCGGCGCGGGATGGCGCGGACGGCGGAGACCCGCAGGCTCACGATCTCGATCGGCTGCCCCGGCGCGGCATGTCCGAATCGGGCCCGATGGCCCTCGTCGAACGCGAGCCCGAGCGCGGAGGGCTCGATGCGGCCGTCCTCGACCGGCAGCGTCAGCACGTGCTCCTGTCCGACGTATCGCATGTCGAGGGCGATGAGGTGACTCGTCGGCCCCTCGGGCATGCCTCCTCGCGCAGCGCCGCGGTGCACTCCGCCTTGAGCACCTCGATGCGCTCGCCGAAGCTGTCGTCCAGCTCCGAGAGACGCTGGATCTGCGTCTGCACGATGTCGTGGCGCAGATCGGCGAGCAGCATGCCGACCGCCGAGAAGACCGAGGGGAGCACGGGGATCACGACCCGGGTGATGCCCAGCTCGCGGGCGATGAGTGAGGCGTGCACGGGGCCGTTGCCGCCGTACGCGAACATCGCGAAGTCGCGCGGGTCGAGCCCACGCTCCGTGGTCACGGCGCGCACCGCGGTGGCCATCGAGGCGGCCGCGATCTGCAGGATGCCGTTCGCCGCTGCGGGAGTGCTCATGCCGAGCTGCTCGGCGACAGACGCGACGGCGTCGCGGGCGGCATCGGCGTGCAGGCTGAGACCCCCGAGAGTCTCTGATTCGAGTCGATGATGCCGAGCACGACGCTCGCATCGGTGACGGTGGCGTCCACGCCGCCGCGGCCGTAGCAGGCCGGCCCTGGCTCGGATCCCGCGCTCCGGGGGCCGACGTGGATGCCGCCGCCGATGTCGACGCTCGCGATGCTCCCGCCGCCTGTCCCGACCTCGACGATGTCGAGGCAGGGGACGCGGATGGGGAGTCCCTCGGCGTATCCCCCCACGAAGTACTCGGACGCGATGGGGAACGCCAGGTCTCGGACGATCGAGGCCTTCGCGGTCGTGCCTCCCATGTCGAAGGCGATGGCGTGTTCGTAGCCCAGATGACGGCAGGCCTCGATCGTCGCCACGACGCCACCGGCCGGCCCCGACTCGAGCATCTGCACGCTCTGCCGCCGGATGCGCTCGATGCCCGCGAGGCCGCCGTTGGACTGCATGATCGCGATCGCTCCGCCACCGCTCCTGAAGGCGTCGTCGAGGGAGGCGAGATAGTCCGCCACGACGGGGCCGACGAAGGCATTGGCGGCGACGGTCGACGTGCGCTCGTACTCGCGGTACTCCCGGCTCAGCTCATGCGACAGCGAGACGAAGACGCCGGGCAGCTCCTCGGCGAGGATCTCGCCGATCCGCAGCTCGTGGGACGGGTTGCGGTAGGCGTGGAGCAGCGCCACGGCGACCGACTGGACCCCGTCCGCGCGCAGCCGGCCGGCGATCGTCCGGATCGCCGCTTCGTCGAGCGGACGCTGAGCCGACCCGTCCGCGCGCATCCGCTCGGGCGCCTCGAAGACGCGGCGGCGCGGGATCAGCGGCCGAGGACGGCGGAAGGCCAGGTTGAACGCGTCCGGACGATTGACCCGCCCGATCTCGTAGACGTCGCGGAAGCCCTCCGTCGTGATGAGCGCGGTCTCGGCGCCCCGACGCTCGATCAGCGAGTTGATGACGACGGTGCTGCCGTGCAGGAGGAAGGCGACGTCCTCCACCTCAGTCCCCGAGTAGCGGAGGCCGCTGAGGATGCCGTCGAGCAGGTGAGTCGGGGTGCTCAGCGACTTCCCCACCGAGATGTCGCCGCGCTCGTCCATCGCGACCACATCGGTGAAGGTGCCGCCGATGTCGATGGCGACGCGGCTCATCGCGCGGCTCCCGCACGACCCGCGATGCGCGCCTGCAGGGCCCGGGTCGCGCTCAAGAACGCCGGCCGGGTGGTGGACCAGCGCTGGCGCTGCGTCTCCAGCGCGAGCACGCCCTCGTGATCGGGACTCTCCTCGGCCGCGCGCAGCGTCGACGTCAGGTTCTCGACGAAGTCGCGCTCGAGGTCTTCCACCCGGCGAGCAAGGGTCATGGCTTCCTCCAGCAGGGTCTCCGGCGAGTGGACGGCGGCGACGAGTCCCGCCCCGAGCGCGACCTCGGCATCGAGGACCTCCCCGAAGAGGCTCATCATGGTTGCGCGCTGGCGGCCGATGGCCCGAGTGAGGAGCCAGGTGTGTCCGCCGCCCGGATGGAGGCGGAGGACCGGGAAGCGGCTCTCGAAAAGGGCTTGGGTGGACGCGACCCGCACGTCGCAGGCCAGTGCGAGGTTGAGCCCGGCCCCGACGGCCGGCCCGTTGACGGCGGCGATGGTCGGGAGCGGCGATCTCCGCACCCGCAGGAAGCCCTCATACACAGCGACGACATCGTCGAAGCGGCCCTCGGCAGAATCGATCAGGGTGGAGAGCACGGCTCCCGAGCAGAAGGCCGGCCCTGCACCGGTCAGGACGACGCAGCGGACCGATTCGTCGGCCTCTGCGGCATCGAAGGCGGCCGAGATCGCGGCCACCATCGCCTCGTCCAGCGCGTTCCGCGCCGGCCCCGACAGGGTGATCAGCGCAGTGCCGTCACGGACGTCGAGCAACGCAGGCGAGCCTTCGTCGTTCACGGGCATCATCGCTCCATCGGTCGGGTCGGTTACGAACTACCATAGTAGGTAGGAGGTACCACCGCATGCCCGAAGCTCTGATCGCATCACTCACCCGAACCCCCATCGGCCGAGCCGGCAAGGGTCGCTCCGCGAGGTGCGCCCCGACGATCTGGCGGCCACGGCCATTCGGTCCGCAGTGCGCCAGTCAGGGATCGACCCGGAGACCCTGCAGGACTCGCTCCTCGGCACCGCCTACCCGGAGGGCAAGGCCGGCGGCAACCTCGCTCGGCGAGTGGTGCCGCTCGCCGGGCTCCCCATCTCGATCCCCGGAGCCACGGTCAACCGGTTCTGCGCGTCGAGCCTGCAGGCGATGCGCATGTCCGCTCATGCCATCTGGGCCGGCGAGGCCGACGCGATCCTCGCGTCGGGCGTCGAATCGACGAGCTCGACGGGTCGCGGCACGCGGGACGAGGACAAGCATCCGCTCCTGCTCCCCGGAGGGCTCGCAGACATGTACATCGCGATGGGCGAGACGGCCGAGAACGTCGCCGACCTCTACGGGATCACCCGGGAGGAGATGGACGAGTTCGCGCTGCGCTCACATCGCCTGGCGATCGCCGCACGCGACGACGGCTCGACGGCCCGCGAGGTCACGCCGGTCAGACTGCCCAACGGCTCCCTCGTCGAGATCGATGACGGCCCTCGACGATCCACCGATCTCGAGACGCTCGCCGCACTCAAGCCCTCGTTCCGGGAGAACGGGAGGGTGACGGCCGGCAACTCCTGCCCCCTGAACGACGGCGCAGCCGCGGCGGTGGTGGTGAGCGATCGTCTGGCCGCCGAGCAGCAGCTTCCGGTCCGCGCTCGCATCGTCGCCACCGCGGTCTCGGGCATCGCCCCCGAGCTGATGGGCATCGGGCCGATCGAGGCGGTCGGCCGGGCGCTCGATCGGGCCGGGATGGCGATCGAGGACGTCGACGCCATCGAGTTCAACGAGGCGTTCGCCGCTCAGGTCCTCGCGACCGCGCGCGACACAGGAATGGACATCGATCGGCAGGTCAATCTGCGCGGCGGATCGATCGCCCTCGGGCACCCGTTCGGCATGAGCGGGATCCGCCTGCTGACGACCCTGTTGACGACCTTGGAGGAGATCGACGGGACTATCGGCCTCGTCACACTGTGCGTGGGCGGCGGTCAGGGGATGGCCATGATCGTCGAGCGCCGATGACGACCCTCTAAGGGGTAACTACACGGGTAATGACCATCTGCCTATACTGGCACCGAGGAGGTCGAAATGACTGATGAGACGGTAATGACGGGGTCCCGCCAGCAGCTCTTCGACGCGCTGATCCAACTGGGCTTCAGCCAGTACGAGGCGAAGTGCTACGTGGGACTGATCGGCACGGAGGGATTGACCGGATACGGCGTCGCCAAGGTGACCGGCGTGCCTCAGCCCAAGGTGTACGAGACTCTGCGGCGCCTCGAGCGGCGAGGCGTCGCTCAGCGGATCGCCGACGACCCCGCCGTCTTCGCCGCGAACTCCCCGATCAGGTCCTCGAAGATCTCGCCCGCGAGTTCCGTCGCAGTCACGAGGCGGCGGCCGAGGCCGCGAAGGCCATCCATCACGACGACCACACCTCCCCCTCCGTCAAGGTTCGCGGGTTCCGCACACGCGACCGCGTGGTCGCCGCGGCTCGTGAGCTCATCGATCTGGCCGAGCGTCGCGTCTACCTCTCGACCTCCCCCACGAGCTCGACGAGCTGATGCCCGCGCTCCGCGAGGCGGTCCGCCGCGGGGTCGACGTGATCCTCCTCGACTTCGGCGCAGCGGGGCGCGAGGAGCAGGGTATGCGCATCTTCCGCCACGCGAGCACCGACCGCGCGATCTACCGGCATCACCAGGCGCGCCATCTCGCCCTCGTCGCCGACTCCCTCGAAGGCGTCACCGCGGTCGCGGTCGACGGCGAGGAATGGGAGGGGTCCGAACCGCGAACACCGCCATCATCGCCGCGGTGAAGGGCATGATTCGCCACGACATCGACCTTCAGCAGGTCTACGCCGACTTCGGTCCGATGCTCGTCGAGGCGTACGGCCCCGGCCTCCAGGCTCTGGAGACCTACCGAGCGCCCGCCACGGAAGCCTCCGAGCAGCCGGCCGCCAAGCGCCCGCTCCGTCGCGCCGGGCGCAAGACCGCCTGAACCTCGCCAGGCTGCCGACCTTCCACTTTCGATTGCGCAACTACCTACTCCGGTAGGTAGTGTTGCAGACGAGAACGAGGGAGCACGATGACGTGGAAGCGCTGGTCCTACATGGACCACTGGATCACCCGGACACCGCAAGGGCCGCGACAGCCGTCCTTCAACCGGAAGCACACCGAGCGGTATCTGCGCCAGCTGGAGGCGCTCGAGTTCACGGGCTTCGACACCTTCAGCTTCGCCCTCCCCGTGTACGCCGGGCTCTACGGGTCGGTCGGCGCATTCGAGCGAGTGCTCCAGGACCACGGCTTCGCCGGTCTCACGGGGGTCTTCTCGGCTTACCCGTATGCGACGGACTTCGCGGCACCGCATCGGCGTGAGACCCACGACCGCATCGTGGCCGATTTCGAGCGCACAGCAGCGGCGGTGGAGGGCTCCGCGGTCGAGAACGTCATCGTCATGCCGACCAACACGTACTTCCACGTCGAGCCCGTCACGGACGAGACCATCAAGGTCACGGCCGAGCTCTGGAATCGCGTCGGCGCGCTTCTCGCACAGCGCGGGCTCGCGCTCGGCTGCCACTTCGAGTTCTGGGGCGCCATCCGCACCGAGGAGGAGCTGGCGCTCTTCTTCGAGCACACCGATCCCGACCTGGTGGGCTTCTTCTGCGACACCGCTCAGCACACGATCGCCGGCGTCGACCCTCTCGCTCTCTTCCGCCGCTACCGCGAGCGCTGCCGGGGCTTCCACTTCAAGGACACCCACAACGTCGACGATTTCGAGGCGTACCGCACCCCACCCGACGCCGAGCTCATGGCCACCGGCGTCCCGCGCTGGTTCTACGAGATGGGCACGCCGGGCGGGCTCGTGGACTTCCCCGCGCTGATGCGGGAGATCCTCGACAGCGGATTCGACGGATGGCTGACGGTCGAGCACGACAAGGCCGACCTCGGCGGCGGTGACTTCGCGGAGTCCACAGCGGTGGCGAAGTGGTACATCGACAACGTGCTCGCCTCCGCCAGGGCAGGAGCGGCGCGATGACCGCGGGCTGGTCGTACGCCCTCAATCAGTGGCGCCAGTCCCCCACGTCGTTCGTGCGCCTCGAGGAACATGAACGCGCGTTCAAGACGGTCTCCGCGGCGGGGTTCCGCGCCGTCGAGCTGTGGGCCGGAACGGGACGCTGGAGCAACCTGGGCCGGCCGGAGCACCTGCGCCTCAACTACGGCTCTGCCGCAGGCTTCCTCGACCGGCTCGCGGAATGCGGGATCGACGCCGTCTCCAGCCTCACCTGGGATCCGTCGGCTCCGGCGGCCGAGGAGGGCTTCGAGCTGCGCTCGACGTCGCGCCCCGCCGACCACGGCGCGATCCTCCGCGCCGCCGAGACCTACCTCGAGCTACTCTCCGAGCTCGGCTGCGAGCGCATTGTCGTGCGGGCGACGGAACCGGCGGGACGACTGGGTTCCGGGTTCGACGCCGCCGCCGTGGCATCGGTGCTCGATCGGCTCGGCGCCGCCGCGCAGGATCACGGGGTGCGCGTGGCCGTCGACATCGACTGCCTCTCCCCCTCCGCTCGGCCGACGGCATCGCGCGGCTGCTCGAGCTCACCGACAGCGCCCTCGTCGACCTGTCGCTCAGCACCGCGGATCTCGTCGTGGCGGGCGTCGACCCGGTCTCGGTCGTCCGCGACCACGCGGCCCGCATCGGGCACGTCCATCTCAAGGACGCCCACTTCCAGGACGAGGAAGAGGGCTACCTGCTTCCGGGTGCGGAAGTCGACCTCCTGCAGGGGAACGCGGGCCGTGAGATCGAACGCTGGTTCTTCGAGTTCGGGAGCGACGCCGGTCTCGTCGACGCTCCCGCTGTGCTGACGGCACTCGGCGACGCCGGCTACGCCGGATGGGTGGTCCTCGAGAGCGACCAGACGTCGAGCCCCGCGACGAGCACGCTCCTGAACGCGTGGTACCTGAGGCACATCGGAGCGACCGGCTTCCCGGTCCGGGCGGAGAGGAGGCTCCGCGATGAAGTGGAGCTACATGGACCACTGGCGGAGCGCCTCCCCCAACGGTCCGATCGACCAGTGGCAGACGCTCGACTCGATGGATCGCTTCCTCAAGCAGGTCGCGGCCGTCGGCTACGACGCGATCGACACCTTCGACCACCGGTACTTCCAGATCATGGACCAGTACGGGTCGGTCTCGAACTACCAGGAGTTCGTGCAGGAGCGCGGCCTCGAGCGCATCGTCAACACGTTCCACGCCGCGGTGTACGACCCGCGCACCTATGCGCCGCACGTCCCCGAGACCCACGCCAACATCCTGGAGGACTTCCGGGTCACGATGGACCGCTGGTCCGGGATCAGCCTCGACAACATCATCGTCATGCCGGCGACCCTCTACTACGACATGGAGCCGGTGACCGACGACAAGATCAAGACGACGGCGGAGCTCTGGAACAAGGTGGGGGCGATCACCCTGGACGCCGGGGTCAAGCTCACCTGCCATCACGAGTTCTTCTGCGGCATCCAGTCGAAGCACGAGCTCGACGTGTTCTACGCGAACACGGACCCGGCACTGGTGAACCTGTTCGTCGACACCGCGCAGCACTGCATCGCCACGGTCGACCCCGTCGACTTCTATGAGCAGTACGCCGACCGGGTCACGGGGTTCCATTTCAAGGACACGCGCCACCAGGACCTCGTCGGCGACTACCGGCGCCGCCCCGATGCGGAGCTCATGGCCACGACGACACCCAAGTGGTTCCACGAGATGGGCGACGAGGGCGGTCTCGTCGACTTCGAGGCCTTCATGCGAGCCGTGGTTCGCAACGGGTACGAGGGCTGGCTCAGCGTCGAGCATGACAAGGCGAACAAGCTCGGCGGAGACCACGCGGAGAGCACCGCCATCGCGCGCTGGTACGCGAAGAACGTCCTGGACCGCATCGTCGCAGAGGAGGGCTCCAAGTGATCGAGTGGTCTTACGCCATCAACCAGTGGAAGCCGTCGTTCGACGACTTCACCCGTCGCCGCGATCACGAGCGGGCGCTCCGTGTCATCTCGATCAGCGGGTTCACGGGCGTGGAGCTCACAACCGGCACGGGACGATGGGAGCCGCTCGGCAACCCCGAGCAGCTGGCGGCGAACTTCGGCTCCGTCCGCGGCTTCGCGGACTTCGTGCGGGATGCCGCGCTGGATCGGGTGAGCAGCTGGTTCTACGACCCGCTCCTCGGCTTCCGGGAAGACCTGTCGGCGCCGGCCGACCCCGCAGATCCCGACGCGCACGCGTCGGTGCGGGCGCATGCGACCTGGTTCGCGAGCGCGCTCGCAGACCTCGGCGGCCAGGTTCTCGTCGTCCGGCCGACGGCATCGGCGTGGCAGCGCCCGCAGCTGGACGACGGCGCCATCGGCACCATCGCGAAGTGCTGGAACGATGTGGGCCGTGCCATCGCTCCCCTCGGCGTCCGGCTGGCGCTCCACTTCGACTTCCTCTCGGCGCTGCGGCCCGACGACGGTCTCGAGCGACTGATCGCCGCGACGGACACCGAGACCGTCGGCTTCTCCGTCGACACCGGTGAGTTCGTCGCCGCCGGACTCGACCCTGTCGCGTTCATCGACCGTCACCCGCACCGCGTGGCCCATGTGCAGCTGAAGAACGCCGCGGCCGTGGACGACCGGGACGAGTACACCCGGCGCAACGCCGAGCACCACGTCCGCAAGGGCGGCGGCGCGCGACCCGTCCCGCGCTGGTTCCTCGAGCTCGGGGTGGCCCCCGGGCTCGTCGACGCGGAGGCCGTGGTCCGCGCTCTGGTCGCGCACGAGTACGACGGGTGGGTGACGGTCGAGTCGGACCTGTCGCCGCATCCGCCGACGAGCGCCATGCTCAACGGCTGGTACCTGCAGCACGTCCTCCAGTCCATCGTCGAGGAGGCACGATGAGAGTCGTCGTCATCGGAAGCGGCCCTGTCGGGTCGGCGTTCGCGCGCAGGCTGATCGAAGGATCGCCCTCCGTCGAGGTCACCATGTTCGAGCGTGGGCCCACCGTGACCGACCCGCCCGGCATGAACGTGCGCAACATCGTCGACCCGGAGGAGAAGCTCCGCGCGCGCCGTGCGTCCCAGGGACCGAAGTCGGGCGAAGGCGACTCGGTAGGGCTGGGTATCCCCATCACCACCGTGATCGAGGGAACGTACACCGCCCGGGCGGGCACGCATCTCGTGGACTTCGGCGGTCCCGGATCCGGGCACTCCTCCGAGTTCCCGGCAGCCGCCATCGCCACGTGCGTCGGAGGGCAAGGCGCTCACTGGACCTGCGCCACCCCGCGGCCCCAGTTCAGCGAGAGGATCCCCTTCATCCCGACGGACGAGTGGGACGCCCTGGTCGAGCGGGCGGAGGCCGTGCTGCACACGACGCACACCGCCTTCGAGGGCTCCGCGATCGCCGCCGGGCTCCAGGCCGCCGTCTCGGCGGCCGTCGACGCCGACCTCCCGCCCGGGTTCGGCGTCAGTCCGCTGCCGGTCGCCGGGGATCTGCAGCCGGACGGCTCGATGAGGTGGACGGGCACGGACACCGTGCTCGGCCCGCTCATCGACTCGGGGTCCGACCTCTCCACCCGCTTCACGCTCCGCCCCGAGACCCCGGTGATCCGGATCGTGACTGAGGCGGGTCGCGCGACCGGTGTGATCGTCCAGCCGAAGGGGGCACCGGAGGAGTTCGTCGCCGCAGATCTCGTGGTCGCCGCGGCCGACGCGCTGCGGACACCTCAGCTCCTCTGGGCCTCCGGAATCCGGCCGCCCGCGCTCGGGCACTACCTGAGCGACCACCCCGGCGTCTTCAGTGTGGTGGCCATCGACGGCGACAAGCTCGACGGACGGCTCACCCTCGACCAGATCGAGGCCGAGCGGGCCAGGATGGCGGCGGCCGGCACGAGCGATCCCGTCGCTGCGGTGCTGCGGGTGCCCTACTCCGAGCCGGACCACCCGTACTCGTCGCAGATCCTCTACATGTACGAGTCCCCCTGCCCATTCCGGAGGACCACCCCCTCCACGGCAACGCGTGGGGCTATGCCAACGTGGGCTTCGGGGTCCGGAAGTTCGCACGCTACGAGGACTGCGTCACCTTCGATGACGACGAGCTGGACTATGCGGGCATGCCCAACATGACCATCCACTACGAGCTCACGGAACGGGAGGAGCGGGAGATCGCAGGCGCGCGCGCCAGCCAGGCTCGGGTCGCGGGCGCCATCGGCAGCTTCATCCCGGGGGTGAGCCGGCCGTCATGCCGAACGGTGCGAGCCTGCACTACAAGGGCACGATGAGGATGGGCCCCGCCGACGACGGCACCTCCGTCTGTGATCCGCGGAGCCGGGTGTGGGGTTTCGACAACCTCTACCTCGCCGGCAACGGAGTCATCCCCACCAACACCGTCGTCAACCCGACCCTGATGAGCGTCGCGATCGCGCTCCGGGCCGCGGATTCGATCCTCGAGGAGCTGTGACAGCGTGAGCGACGCCACGACATACGATCTGGTCATCGTCGGCAGCGGTCCGGCTGGCAGCACCATCGCCCGCGAGATTTCCGAAGCGAGACCGGGTGCGCGGATCCTGCTGGTGGAACGCGGTCCCCAAACCACTCCGCGCGCAGGCGAGTCGGTCAGGAACCTGGATCCGGAGCTGCGGGCGAAGGCGGAGCGGCTCTCGCAGGGCCCGAACGCCGACGGGCGCACCACCGTCTCGGACTCCCGCCAAGGACGACCCGTGGCGCGACCGGGCACGTTCCTCCTGACCGAGGTGGTCGGGGACGACCCGCAGACCGACATGCCGGGCGCTCTCGCGAGCGCGGGAGTCGGCGGGATGGGGCAGCACTGGACCTGCGCGTGCCCCTCGCCTGGCAACACCGAGAGGGTGCCGTTCATCCCCTCGGACGAGCTCGACGACCTCCTCGAGCGAGCCCGAGAGCTCCTCCACGTCACTCAGGACGCCTATCCGCGCACCGGAGTGCGGGCCGCCGTCGAGCGCGAGCTCGGGGCGGTCTTCGACGGTGGCCGCCCGGCGGATCGTCGCGTGCAGGCGATGCCCCTCGCCGCAACCCC
Source organism: Naasia aerilata (assembly GCF_030296595.1). GTDB lineage: Bacteria > Actinomycetota > Actinomycetes > Actinomycetales > Microbacteriaceae > Naasia > Naasia aerilata. The sequence continues at coordinate 18,502 of NZ_AP027731.1, forward strand.
GACGCCGAGCGGCCGTCCCCGCTGGTCCGGAGCGGACACCGTGCTCGGGCCGCTCGCCGACGAGCTCACCCGTCCGGAATCGTTCGAGCTGCGCCCCTCGACCCTCGCCCGGCGCGTGCTGGTGGACGAGTCGGGAACGGTCCGCGGGGTGGAGCTGGAGGACCGGCTGACCGGCGCCCGGTCCGAGGTGCGCACCGAGCGCGTGGCGGTCGCCGCCGACGCGTTCGGCTCACCTCAGCTGCTCTGGGCCTCCGGGCTGCGGCTTCCCGCCCTCGGCCACTATCTGAACGACCAGCCGCAGGTCATGTGCTCCGTCTACCTCGACCCCAGGATCGCGCCGCCGGATGAGATCGCGGAGAGCGCGGGCTCCGAGCGCGAGGCGATGACCGGCGTGAGCTGGATCCCGTTCAACGCGCCCGACTACCCGTTCCACGGCCAGATCATGCAGCGTGATGCCGCCCCCATGGTGGTCGGCGACGTCGAGAGCGACGACCGGCGACCCATCGTCGGACTGGGCTGCTTCACCACCAAGGACATCCGCTTCGAGGACAGGGTCGAGTTCAGCGAGGACGAGGTCGACTTCTTCGGGATGCCGGCCCCGCGGATCCATTACGGCCTCTCGGACACGGACCGCGCCACCATCGACCGGGCCATCGGGATCGTCACCGGTCTCGTCCAGCGGATGGGGGTCTCGGTCCCCGGCGGTCACCCCCGGCTGGTGCCGGCAGGCAGCTCGATCCACTACCAGGGCACCGTCCGAATGGGCGAGACGGACGACGGCGAGAGCGTCTGCGACCCGTGGGGGCGGGTGTGGTCCGTTCCCGGCCTCTACGTCGCCGGGAACGGCGTCATCCCGACCCCCACCGCGTCGAATCCCACGCTGACGTCCGTCGCGCTGGCGGTTCGGACCGCCTCGGCGATCGCGGCCACCATCTGACCCTGCTGGCCGCGGCGAGCGCCTGATCCGGAGGATCGACCTTCCGGATCAGGCGCTCGTCGCTGCGATATCCGCGACCAGGTCCTTCTTCGACACCTTGCCGATCGGGGAGAGCGGGAGCTCGTCGTAGACGCGGAGAGCCTCCGGCAGCTTGAACCGCGCGAGGTCGAAGCCCGCGAGGAATTCGACGAGCTCGGCCAGCTCGAGCCGGGCGCCCTCGCGCAGCACGACGCAGGCGCACATGCGCTCGCCAAGCACCGGGTCGGGCATGGGCACCACGGCCGCGAGCACGATCGACGGGTGCGAGAGCATGAGGTTCTCGATCTCCTCCGCCGAGATCTTCTCGCCTCCCCGGTTGATGAGGTCCTTCCGGCGGCCGGCGACGACGTAGTTGCCTGAGGCGGTTCGGACCATCAGGTCGCCGCTCAGATAGAACCCGTCGTCGGTGAAGGCCAGCCGATTCTGCTCGGGCGCGCGGAAGTACCCGCGGAGCGTGTACGGACCACGGGCCGCGAGCTCACCGATCTCGCCGTCGGGCACATCGCGGCCGTCCTCGTCGAGCAGCCGCACTTCGTCGTCCGGGCAGATGGGACGGCCGACGGTCTCGAGCCGGACGTCCTCGGGATCGTCGAGACGGACGAACATCAGCAGCCCTTCGGCCATGCCGAAGTTCTCCTGCACCTGAGCGACCGGGAACACCTCGGGCACGCGGAGTCGCGTCTCCGGCTGCAGGCGCTGGCCTCCGCTCTGGATCACCCGCATGGTGCCGAGGTCCGCCTTCGTCTCCTGCTGGGCCTCGAGGAGCTTGATGAGGAGGGCGGGAACGAGGTGGATGTGAGTCGCTCCGTCGCGGTCGATGCGCCGGAGGATCGCATCCGCTCGCGGGACCGGCATGAGGCTGACGGTCGCACCGGAGAAGAGGAATCCCTGCATGCCCGGGCAGGCAAGGGGCAGGTTGTGCGAGAGGGGAAGGACGTCGAGCAGCACGTCGCCCTCGCGGATGTCGCACACGGATGCGGCGAGCTTCGAGTTGAACGCGTAGTCGTTGTGGCTCCGCGGGATCAGCTTCGGGATGCCGGTCGTGCCGCCCGAGAGCTGGAACACCGCGGGGTCCTCGGGGTCGATCGTCGCCCGCAGCGCACGGATCTCCTCCTCCGTGGAGCGCGGGGTGCGCACGTGGAGCTGGTCGATCGAGACCCGGGCACCGCCCTCCTCGACGGGCCCCTCGACGAAGTGCAGGCGCAGGGAAGGCTGCTGCCCGGCGACGCGATCGAAGAGCTCCAGGTAGGAGACGTCCTTCGCTGTGGCGGGGGACGCGAGCGCCACGGCGTCCGCGAGCCGGACGAACTGCTCGACCTCCCGGTAGCGGTGCACCGGCAGCGCCATGACCGGGATCGCCCCGAGGTGCTGCAGGCCCAGGTAGAACGACGGGAAGAGCGCCGTGTTCCGCAGCTGGACCACGACGCGGTCGAGGGGACGGAGACCCAGGTCGAACAGGTTGCGGGCGACGATCATCGATCGCTCCGCCAGCTCGGCGTAGGTCAGACGCTGATCGTCGTCGAGGATCGCGACCCGATCCGCGTACGAGCGGAACGCGTCCTCGTAGTGCTCGATGAGCAGCCGGTCCTCCCAGTACCCGGCGGCCCGGTACCTGGCGGCGAACTCGGAGGGGAAGCGGACGACGCCGTCGAGGGCCACGGCGCTCAGCTCGTCGCCGTGTAGCCGCCGTCGATCACCAGGATCTCGCCGGTGACGAACGGGTGGGCGGTCGCGAGGGTGAAGACGGATGCAGCGACGTCGTCGAGCTCGACGTTGCGGCGCAGCGGCGTCTGCTTCGCGCGTCGTTCCATCAGCCGCTCGTAATCGTCCCCGAGGGTCCGCTCCATCCACTCCCCCGCGATCCAGCCCGGCGCGACGGCGTTGACGCGCACCTCGGGCGCCAGCACCCGGCTGAGCGTCTTGGTGAGGCTGACCACCGCGGCCTTGCTGGCGGCGTAGGCGAGCGGCTGCGGGCCGGGGCGGAGGCCCACGATGCTCGCGATGTTCACGACGGAGCCAGAAGCGGCACGAAGCAGCGGGGCCGCGGCACGCGTGACCTGCACGAGGCCGCGGACGTTGACGGCGAACACACGGTCCCACGCGTCGAGGTCGATGCCGTCGAGGTCGTTCGGCTTCGTCTCCATCGTCGTGCCCGCGTTGTTGACGAGCACATCGAGTCGGCCGTCGGGGCCGGCGGCCACGCGGACGAGCTCGGCCACAGCGGTGTCGTCACTGACGTCCGCCTGCACCGCGGCGTGCTCGCCGCCGAAGGCCTGGAGCTCCGCGAGCGTGGCCTCGCCGCGCTCGCGGGACCTGCCGTAGTTGATGGTGACGTCGTAGCCGGCCTCCGCGAAACGGAGCGCCGAGGCGCGTCCGATGCCGCTCGCTGATCCGGTGACGAGGGCTCTCGGTCGGGTGTTGCTCATCTCTCGTGCTCTTTCCGTTCCTCTCGGGCGCTCAGACGCCGAGAATCCGTTCGGCGTTCCTGTGGAACACCTTCGACATGACGTCGTCCGAGTACCCGAGCTCGTCCCATTCCCGGAACAGCCGGTCGAACGGGATGCTGGGGTGATCGGTCCCGAACATGATCTTGTCCTGCAGACGGGACCGGATGTCGACCTTCAGCTGCGGGGGAAGTATTTCGGCGCCCAGCCGGACAGCTCCCAGAACACGTTGCCCTTGTGCAGTGCGACGGCGGTCATCTCCTCGACCCACGGCCAGCCCGGGTGGGAGGCGATGATCGTGAGCTCCGGCAGATCGGCCGCGAGGTGATCGAGCGCGATGGGATGCGCGTCGTCGATCCGGGAGCCCAGACCGCCCGGAAGACCAGCGCCCATGCCGGTGGTGCCGACGTCGATCATCGCGACCAGGTTGAGGTCGCGCATGAGCTCGAAGACGGGGCGCAGCTCGACCGAATCGACCCGGTACCGGCCCATGATTGGGTGGAAATGGAGCCCCAGCACCCGATCCTCCCGCGCGGTGCGCTCGATCTCCGCAAGGGCCGCGTCGCCCTTGAAGGGATCGACGGCCGCCCACGCGCCGACGAACACGTCGGGGTGGCGGTCGCGCATGGCGGCCACCTCGTGGTTGGGGAAGGCCGGCGAGTGCTCATGGATGCTCTCGATGTCGAAGGCCACAAGGAGTGCCTGCATGCCGGCGGCCCGGATGTCATCGACGACATCCTGCTCCGGTCTGCCGTCCCACGGCTTGTTCCAGTACTCGGCGAGGGCCGCGGCGAACGGCCCCTGGGAGCGCACCCACTCGGGCGTGCCCGGGTAGCAGTGCAAGTCAAGTTTTCTCATCGCACTCATCCTACCTACTAAGGTAACAAGCATGAAAGAAGTGGGGCTGATCGCCGTCACGCGATCGGCGGAGGGCGTGGTCACTGTCACGCTCTCCAGTCCCCGGAATCGCAACGCGCTGACTCCCGAGCTGCTCGGCGGAATTCGGGCCGGGCTGGCCGACGCGGCGCGGACCGGCCGTCTCGTGGTGCTCGCCGCGGAGGGGCCGGCCTTCTGCGCCGGCCTCGACCTCACAGAGCGCGATCCGGGCCGGCTGCGGCGCGCTCTCGAGGAGCTCGTCGGTGTCCAGGCGGACATCCTCGCCTCGCCGGTCCCGGTCATCGCACGAGTGCACGGCGTCGTGCGAGCCGGCGGTCTCGGGCTCGTCGCCGCGGCCGACTTCGCCGTGGCGGCTGACCACATCGACTTCGCCTTCCCCGAGGCCCGCCTCGGCGTCGCCCCCGTCGTCATCTCCGCGACGGTGTTGCGGAGGCTCACGTCGCGTGACGCGGCGACCCTCTTCCTCACCGGCGACGCCGTGACCGCGGCGCGTGCCGTCGAGCTCGGCCTGATCACGCACGCGGTCCCCGCCGAGGAGCTCGATCACACGGTGGCGGGACTCGCGGAGTCGCTCCTGCGGAACGACCCGCAGGGGCTTCGCGAGTCGAAGGCCGTGCTCAACGCCTCGGCTCTCGCGGCGCTCGAGCGCGACGCCGCCAAGCTCGTCGACACGTCGCTGCGCCTGTTCGAGTCTCCCGAGGCACGGGCCGCCATCGACCGCGCCCGGCGTCGCTGAGCGAGCGGTCATTCCCGCTCCGGAAGCTGGAGCATCGACGGCAGGACCGCGGGATCGTCGCCGGCCGGGATCGGCCGCCGCAGTCGGAAGATCGCTGCCACGCCCGAGGCCGCGGCGAGGCACACCACGCCCGCCACCACCAGGGCAGCGCGAGCACCGGCCCCGTCCACGATGCCTCCCAGCACGAGGGCGCCCACCGGGGAACCGGCCATCCAGGCCGCCATGTAGACGCCCATGACGCGACCGCGCAGCGCCGAATCCGTCCGCACCTGCACCGCCGCGTTGCAGGTGGCAAGAGCCGCGATCATGCCGAACCCCAGGACGGGCATCACGAAGGCGAACGCGACGAAGGTCGGCATCGCCGATGCGGCACAGAGGAGACGCCGATCAGCGCGATGGCTCCCAGCAGGAGACCGATGCGCGGCTGACGCCGGCTCGCGACGAACAGGGCACCGACCACCGACCCGACCGCCACTATGGACGTGAGGAGACCGAATGCGCCGGCATCGACGTCGAAGACCGTGGTCGCCATCGAGATGACGAGGAGGTTCATCGCTGCTCCGACGCACCCCAGCACGAGGAAGACGAGCACCACCAGGATGCGGATGTCCCGGTGCCGGGCGACGTAGGAGATCCCGCTCAGCATCGACCGCAGTCCCGCCTCGGGCTTCTGGCGCTCACCGACGGACTCGAGGCGCATGAGGGTCAGGGCGCCGAGCATCGCGGCAAAGGACAGTCCGTTGACGAGGAAGATCCAGCCGGGCCCCACCTGCCCGATCAGGACCCCGGCGATCGCCGGGCCGATGAGCCGTGCGAGGTTGAAGGTGGCGCCGCCGAGGGCGATCCCGTTGCTCAAGCCGCTCGGGGGCAGCAGGTCGACGACGAACGTCTGACGCGCTGGCGCGTCGAACGCCTGCGCGGCGCCCAGCGCCGTCGCCAGGACGCAGACGTGCCAGTACTGGGCGACGCCGGTCAGCACGAGCACACCCAGGAGAACGGCCATCAGCGCCATCCACACCTGCGTGACCGCGAGCACCCGCCGTCGCGAGAACCGGTCGGTGACATATCCGGAGACCGGCAGCAGGACGAGCTGCGGCACGGTCTGCAGCGCGATGACCAGGGCGAGCGCGCTGGCGTCCTCGTCGGTGAGGATCGTGAGCACCGTCCAGTCCTGCGCTGTGATCTGCATCCACGTCCCGATGCTCGAGAGCAGCAGGCCGACGATCCACAGCCGGAAATCGCGATGGGCGAGCGCGCGGAAGGTGCCCTTCACCACGACGGGCGAGGACGCCGTGCTCACGTCCGGTCCCCGGATCCGGGAACTCGCGGGTCGACGTCCCCTGCGGCGCTCACCCCGCGACCGACATGACCTTGCGATCGTCGTTCTGGCTGGGCGTCGGCAGGTACGAGATCCGCAGCCACTGGCGGTAGTGGACCTCGTGCTCGCCCGCGGGCAGCCCGCCGGGGTGGTCGACGATCAGCGTCGCGGCCTCGTTGAACCCCCAGCGGTCGTCGAGCACGTCCCCCAGCGAGTCCGCCGGATAGTCGTGGCCGTGCACCTGGAAGGTGATGCTCTCCTTGGGCACCGCCTCGCCGTCGACCTCGAGGTCGAAGTCGACCATCGAGAGGCCGAGCCCCCGGTAGTAGCCGATGCGGGTGTCGATGGCGTAGCCGGTCGGGTTCCCGTCCCCGACGTTGCGCAGCGAGCCGTCCACGATGATGTAGCGATCGAACATGGTGATCTCCTTTGTGCGCGGCTCAGTCGGCTTCGCCGAGGAGGGTGACGAACATGGCGTGCTGGCGGCGGACCTGCTCCACGCTGTCCACCGGCTCGACGTCCTGGATGTGACGGTTGCCCTCGTACTCGCTCGAGAGGTACCCGTCGTACCCGTTGTCGATGAGCACGGGGATGATCTCGTCGTACGGGATCGAGTACTCGTGCGTGTCGTCGACCATCTCGTAGAACTTGGCCTGGATGTGGAACAGGTAGGGCATGTGCGGGATGAGGGTCGATGGTTCGACCCAGTTGTAGCCGGCGGCCGTGGTGGCGAGAGCCATGTCGACCGGGTTCCCTCCGCGCCAGGCGATCTCCCTGGTCAGGGTGTGCATGTCGGTCGGATGGTCGTTGTAGACCTTGATGATGTGATCGACCAGCTTCGGGGTGGCTCCGTCGCGGAGGGCCCGGTCGGAGACGACGCGAGGGAAGATCTTCACGAAGGTGCCCATGTCGGGGAGCAGCCCGAGCGCCGGGCTGTTCACGCGATGGATGATCTCGAGGAACTGCTGGACCCACCGGTGGTCGTAGCGCATGGGGGCGTGGATCTCGAGAGCGAGCTTGATCCCCTTCTCCTCGGCGTAGGGCGCAGCGTGCTCGTACACCTCCGGCGGGGTGTTGATGATGACGCGGATGACCTTCGTCCCGAGCCGCGCCGCGAGATCGATGTCTCGGTGGACCGACTCGACCCCCTCCTCCAGCGTCATGAGCCGGTCGGCTCGCCGCTTGAGGTCGATGAACATGTCGTACGCGGTCGGCACGGTGCCGTACTTCGCGTGCAGGGCGAACCACTGCTCGACCTGCTCATCCGTGAGGTTCGGGAAGTTGTCGAATGTCTGCTCGGGGATGATCTCGATCCCGTTGGCACCGAAGGACGCCGAGGCGGCGATGGCCGACTCGAGGTCCAGCTTCCCGAGGAAGACCTCCTCCTGATAGGAGTACAGGCTCACCCCTCGCTTGATGTTGTGACTCAACCCTTCATACCTCCAGCAAATCCTTGGATGAACTTCTTCTGCGCGAACAGGTAGAACGCGAGGATCGGGATCATCGAGATGATGACGACCGTGAACACGAGGTTCCACGCCGTGACGTTCTCGCCGACGAAGCTGTAGACCATCACCGGCAACGTCGTCGACTTCGATCCGCTCAGGAAGATGAGCGCGTTGAAGAAGTCGTTCCAGACGATGAGCCCCGTGAGGATGGCGACGGTCCCGGTGGCGGGCGACAGGAGCGGGAACACGATCCGCAGGAAGATGCTGATCTTGCTCGCTCCGTCGATGGCTGCGGCCTCCTCGTAGTCCCTCGGCAGCGCTCGGGCGAAGCCCGTGTAGAGGAAGACGGTCAGGGGCATGAGCAACCCGGTGTAGAGGATGATCATGCCGATGTGGGTGCCGAGCAGCCCCAGCACGCGGAGTGCGACGTAGACGGGGATGATGGCGAGCTGGAACGGCAGGATGATGCCGACCACGAAGCTCACGTAGGCGGCGCCACCGAGTCGGCCCGGCCGCCGCGAGATGACGTAGGCGGCGATCGAGCCGAACACGATGAGCATCACCACGCTGCCGACGGTGATGATCACGCTGTTCATCAGCCCGGAGAGGACGTTGTTCCTTCCCTCGCCGGAGAGCACGGTCGCGAAGTTCTCGAGAGTCGGCGAGGAAGGCAGCGCGACCGGCGAGGACACCACCGACTCCTTGGTGTCCTTCAGCGCCATCACGACGAGCAGGTAGAAGGGGAAGAGGATGACGACGGTGACGAGGACGAGCACGACCTCGCGCACCAGAGTCGCCGGCGTGTAGCGGTTGAACATCAGCTCTTCCTCTCTCGGCCGCTCGTGAGGCCCATCTGGATGAGGGAGATGACGATGATCAGCACGGTCAGCACGAGCGACAGCGCTGCCCCGTAGCCGAACTGCCCGTAGGCGAAGGTCTGCTTGTAGACCTGCGTGGCCAGCGTCTCCGTCGCGTTGAACGGGCCGCCTCCCGTCAGCGCCATGACCTGGTCGAACACGCGGAGGCCCTGGATGAGCATGAGGGTCGACGCGATGACGAACGACGGCCGGATGAGCGGGAAGACGACGTGCCGGAAACGCTGGAACACGTTCGCGCCGTCGATCGCGGCCGCTTCCTCGAGCTCCTGCGGAACGCCCGCCAGACCCGCGAGGTAGATCACCATGACGAGGCCCGTGCTCTGCCACACCATGACGATGAGGATCGTCCAGATGGAGCTGACAGGGTCCGCCAGCCAGGTCCTCTGCCACGACTCGAGCCCGACGCTGCCGAGGAACGAGTTGAGCGGGCCCTGGGGCTGGTAGATGAACCGCCAGATGTAGGAGACGGCGAGCGGGCTCAGCACCGTCGGCATGAAGATGACCACACGGAGGAAGTAGCGCAGCTTGACGCCGCGGTTCAGGGCGAGCGCCAGGAGCAGACCGAACACGTTGGTGCCGATGAGAAACCCGAAGGCCAGGAAGAGGGTGTTCAGGATGGCGCCGCGGCCGAGGTCCCCGGAGAAGATCTTCGCGAAGTTGTCGAAGCCGACGAACTGGAAGGCGCCGATGCCCTTCCAGTTCGTGAAGGCGAAGGTGCCTCCCACGGCGACCGCCACGTAGTGGACGAGGATGGATACGACGAGTGCCGGGATCGCCCACCACCAGGATGCGAACAGCTTGCTGCCGCGGTCGGGCGCCGATGCCGGCCTTTTCACCCTGGCTGTCGCCGGGGCGGCTGAAGAGATTGCCACGTTGCGTATCTCCCTCTAGGGGTGAGCGGCACCGGCGGGAGACCCGCCGGTGCCGCGGTTGGTGGTGGTCAGCCGGCTGCCTGGTCCCAGGCGGCGTCCATCGCCTTGAGAACCGACTCGACGTCCGTCTGGCCGGTGAGGAGACCCTGGACGCCCGTTCCGAGCGTGTTGTAGATCTCGGGGCTCGGCCACTGCAGGTTACCGAGCGGCTGGTAGTTCTCGTCGCTGAAGTAGTCGGAGATGAACTGGTACTGATCGGGGAGCTCCGCTCCGGCTCCTGCCCGGATGGACAGGTTGCCGCTCACCTCGGCGAGCGCGTCGGCGTGCTCGGGCTCAGCGAGCCAGGCCAGGAATGCGAGGCCGGCCTTCTGCTTCGCCTTGTCGGACGACGCGTTGAGCGCGAGCATGTTGCTCGGCGAGGCGAAGAGGTACTTCTCGCCCTTGTCGCCGGGGAACGCGGTCGAGACGTACTCGTTGTCCGGGTTGACGCGGCGGAGGTCGCCGATCTGCCCGCCGGGTGCGAACCCGCCGACGGCGGTGCCGGCCGCGATGGCGGGGACGTTGTCCGCGATGACGCCGGCCTCGGCGCCCTGCTGGAAGCAGCCCTCCTTGTACATCTTGACGATCAGCTCGAGGGACTCGGTCCAGCCCTTGGTGTCCGCGAAGGTGACGTCGCCCTTCAGGCGCTTCTCATTCCAGTCCGGGTCCTCGGAGTAGACGCGCGTCGCCGCCAGCTGCAGCGTCGTGAGCCCGTTGTTCGGAACCGTGGAGCCCGCGAGACGCAGGAGGGACTTGCCCGCCTTCTGCGCGACGCCGCACGCGTCCAGAACGTCGTCGACCGACTTGAACGGCAGGTCGATGCCGAGCTCCTTGGCGACCGTCAGGTTGTAGTTGTTGGTGACCGGCACGAAGTCGTACGGCTGCGTCCAGATCTTGCCGTCGAACTCACCGAGGAACCGTGACTGGTCGGTGTAGAGGTCCTTCGCGACCGTCTTGCTCAGGTCGACGAGGTACCCCGCCTCCGCGAGGGGAAGGGCCGAGTGCGGGTTGCCCTGGCCGCCCGTGACATAGAACACATCCGGCGCATTGCCGCCCTGGAGCTGTGTGCGCAGCACCTCGCCGTACTGCTCGTTGGGCACCGGCTCGACGTCGAAGGTGACGTCGGGGTTCTCCTTCGAGTACTGCTGAGCGAGGACCGCGACGGGCGCCTCGGCCGAGCCGGCCTCCACCGAAAGCCGGAGGGTGACCGGGCCGGAGGGGTTTCGGAACCGGCGGGTTCCTCCGGAGTGGCGGACGAGCAGCCGCCGAGGGCGAGCCCGAGCACGGTTGCCGCGCCGAGGGCGACGCCGAGCCGACGTCGGTGGTTGAACTGGATGGGCATCGTTGACCTTCTGTGATTGTTAGGAGTTACTCGGGTAGGTACCCTTAGGGGCAACAGTAACGCGACCTTCCCCGGATGGGAAGTCGTCAGACGGGTGGGTCACGCAGCCGTGAGGCGGCGCTCGGTCTCGAAGGCGAAGTCCATGGGCGAGCCGTCCGGCTTCGTCGGTCCAGGGATGAGGAGGTCCACGTGCACACCAACGGCCACCGACGCCCCCCGCGCCGATGCGTCGAGCACGACCTCGGCCCGGCGCTGGATGCCCCAGTAGCCGGGATCGTCCTGCAGCGCCCCGAGGTCTCTGCCGTCGACCGAGACCACCTCCACCGGCCTCCCGTCGAGGGTCACGCGAACGTCGGCCACCCCGGCCCATGGGAGCGCCCGGTACCACGGGAGACCCACGACAAGGGTGACCTGACGCTCGTCAGCTCGAAGACTGTCCGGCCGGAGTACGTACGCCTGGGTGCTCATGCCGTGAACCTAGGCACCCGCAGGAATGAAGTCAAACAAGGATCCGGACCGACGGAAGGACGACCGCGATGACGAACCGCACCGACGAGACGCGGTGGGCGACCACGCTCTACTCGTTCACCAACGAGCTCATGAGCGGATCGGCGACCCCCGACGAGCTCGTCGGGGAGGTGGTGGAGAGCGGGGTCGCGACCGCCGTCGAGGTCGACGGGGCGCAGCATTTCCCCACCTTCCCGGACATCTCGGCCGATGATGCGGCGCGGACCCGTGACGCGTACGCGCTCGCCGGCGCGACCCCCACGATGCTCGGAATCTATGCCGACATCCGGATCGATCGCCGCGGTCCCCGGTCACCGGACGAGCAGCGCGAGTTCGTCCTCCGGCAGCTGGAGGCCGCGGCCACGGTCGGCTTCTTCGGCGCTCGGGTCGGGCTGGGTGCTCTCGCGCCGGATCTCGTCGTCTCGCTGGTTCCCGACCTGGAGCGGCTCGGGGTGCGCCTGCTCGAAGAGGTGCAGGGCGGAGCTCGCCCCGACTCCCCCGCCATCGATCGCCACCGCGAGCTGCGGAGTCGCCTCGGCACCGACGCGCTCGGCTTCGTCTTCGACTCGAGCCTCGTCATGGCCGGCTTTCCCGTCACCTGGCGGGAAAGCCTTCTCGCCTCCGGCGCCACCGACCGGCTTCTGGACGCGACGGAGGAGCTCTGGCGCGAAGGCGGCAAGGACGCGTGGTCCCGCGTTCGGGAGCTCGCCGAACCCCACGCGCTGTCATCTGCGGCGCTGCGCCGGCTGGAGATGCCGTTCCGTCGTTTCGGCTGCTCGTCAGTGGGCGAGTGGGCTGAGTTCCTCGCGGAGACGGACTCCGTGCACCTCAAGTACTGGGATCTCGAGGACGACGACGAGCGGGTCAGCGCTCCGACACGAGCGATCCGGAAGACGCTCGCTTCGGCCGGCTACACCGGATACATCTGCAGCGAGTGGGGCGGTCACGACTGGCTCGAGGCGGACACCAACTCGGCGTTCGACATGACCCGGCGGCACCGCGATCTGTTCGACCCCTGTGCGCCCGTGGTCGAGGAGCACCCAGCGGGGTGAAGGCTCGTCGAGGATCGGCAGTGACAGCTGGATTCAATCCTCGTCGAGGATGCTGTCGGGCTGGATGTCGATCTTCGCGCCCGTCAGCTTCGCCGCGAGGCGGGCGTTCTGGCCCTCCTTGCCGATCGCCAGCGACAGCTGGTAGTCGGGCACGAGGGCGCGGACGGCCTTGATGCTCTGGTCGATCACGAACGCGCTCGACACCTTCGCGGGCGACAGCGCGCTCGCGACGAAGGTGGGCAGGTCGTCCGAGTAGTCGACGATGTCGATCTTCTCGCCCCCAGCTCCGCGCTGACCGCGCGCACGCGCTGGCCGAGCTCGCCGATGCAGGCGCCCTTGGCGTTCACGCCCGGCTCCGTGGCGCGGACCGCGATCTTCGTGCGGTGTCCGGCCTCGCGAGCGAGGGACACGATCTCGACGACGCCGCTGGCGATCTCCGGCACCTCGAGCGCGAACAGCTTGCGGACGAGAGACGGGTGCGTGCGCGACACCGTGATCGACGGGCCCTTCGTGCCCTTCGCGACGCTCGTCACGTAGACGCGGATGCGCTCGCCGTGCGGGTACGTCTCCCCCGGCACCTGCTCCTCCGGCGGCAGGATCGCCTCGACCGTGCCGAGGTCCACGTGGACCATCCGCGGGTTCGGCCCCTGCTGGATGACGCCGGCGACGATGTCGCCCTCGCGGCCCCGGAACTCGCCGAGGATCTTGTCGTCGCCGATGTCGCGGAGGCGCTGGTTGATGACCTGCTTGGCGGCGAAGGCGGCGATGCGGCCGAAGTCGCTCGGGCTGTCCTCGGCCTCGCCGACGACGGCACCCTCCTCGTCGAGCTCCGGCACGTACACGGACACGTGACCGGACTTCCGGTCGATGTGCACGCGGGCGGGCGCCGGCTCGGTGCTCCCGTGCTTCGGCTCGGGCTTCCCGGTGTGCTTCAGGTAGGCGGTGAGGATCGCCTGTTCGATGATCGCGACGAGCTCCTCGAACGGGATCTCGCGCTCGCGCTCCATGAGGCGCAGCACGCTGAGGTCGATATCCACGGGCCGGTCTCCACTATTCGCGATTGAGGCAGCCCGCATTCCGCGGGTGCCCCTCTACGCTAGCCGATCCTCACGAGCACTGTCCGGCGACCGCCTCCTGTGCGCTCCGTCAGCGCCGGCGTCGAAGTGGCGGCTCAGGAGCGCACGACCGCCAGGAGCGTCGCAGCCGCGTCGGCGACCGGCAGCGCCGTCCGCTCGCCCGTGCGCCGATCCCACAGCTCCACCTGTCCGTCGACGAGGCCCTTGCCGACGATGAGGATGGTGGGCACGCCGAGCAGCTCGGCGTCGCCGAACTTCACGCCCGGCGACACCTTCGGGCGGTCGTCGTAGAGCACCTCGACACCGGTGCTCTCGAGCTCCGCGGCAATCGCCTCGGCGGCCGTGTACACGGTCTCGTCCTTGCCCGTGGCGACGATGTGCACGTCGAACGGAGCGATCTCCCGGGGCCAGATGAGGCCGCGCTCGTCCGAGTTGGCCTCCGCGACGAGGGCGAGGTTGCGCGTGACGCCGATGCCGTAGGAGCCCATGGTGACGGTGACGAGCTTCCCGTTGGGGTCGAGCACCTGCAGGCCGAGGGCCTCGGCGTACTTGCGGCCCAGCTGGAACACGTGGCCGATCTCGGTGCCGCGGTCGAGCGAGACAGGGCCCGAGCCGTCCGGCGCCGGATCCCCCTCGCGCACCTCGGCGACCTCGGCGGTGCCGTCGGCCACGAAGTCCCGGCCGGCGACGAGACCGAGCACATGCTTCTGGTCCTCGTTCGCCCCGGTGATCCACGGGGTCCCGTCGACGACGCGCGGGTCGACGAGGTACCGGATGTTGGTCGCCGAATCGAGGCCGAGGACCTGCCCGATGGGCGACCAGGGGCCGATGTAGCCCTTGACCAGAAGCGGGTGGCGGTCGAAGTCCGCCTCGGTGGCGGCCTCGACCTCCGCGGGCTGGAACGCGACCTCGGCACGCTTGAGGTCGACATCGCGGTCGCCGGGCAGGCCGGCGACGACGAGCTCGCGCGTGCCGTCGAGGTGGGTGAGCGCGAGCACGACGTTCTTCAGCGTGTCCGCGGCCGTCCAGAGGCGGTCGTCGCGGGGCTGCTCCGCGTTCGCCAGGTCGACGAGGGTGGCGATCGTGGGCGTGTTCGGGGAGTCGAAGATCCGCGCGTCGGGCCGGCCGTCGATGGGCAGCGCGTCCGGGGCGAGGGTCGTGAACGCCTCCACGTTGGCGGTGTACCCGCCGGCCGAGCGGACGAAGGTGTCCTCCCCGATGGGGGTCGGGTGCAGGAACTCCTCGCTCTTCGACCCGCCCATCGCGCCGGCGTCCGCGGCGACGATGACGTACTCGAGTCCCAGGCGCCGGAAGATCCGCTCGTAGGCGGCCCGCTGGGCGGAGTAGCTCGCGTCGAGTCCCTCGTCCGACCAGTCGAAGGAGTAGGCGTCCTTCATGCTGAACTCGCGACCGCGGAGGAGTCCTGCCCGGGGCCGGGCCTCATCCCGGTACTTGTCCTGGATCTGGTAGATCGTGAGCGGCAGATCCTTGTAGGACGAGTAGAGGTCCTTCACGAGCAGCGTGAAGACCTCCTCGTGCGTCGGGGCGAGCAGGTAGTCGGCGCCCTTGCGGTCCTTCAGGCGGAAGATGCCGTCGCCGTACTCCTCCCAGCGCCCGGTCGCCTCGTAGGGCTCGCGCGGGAGCAGGCCGGGGAACAGCACCTCCTGGGCGCCGACGGAGTCCATCTCCTCGCGGATGACGCGCTCCACCTTGCTGCGCACGCGGAGGCCCAGCGGCAGCCAGGCGAAGATCCCCGGGGCCTGGCGGCGGATGTACCCCGCACGCACGAGGAGCCGGTGGCTCGTCACCTCGGCGTCGGCGGGGTCCTCGCGCAGCGTGCGGACGAAGAGCTGGGACAGGCGGGTAGGCACCCGACAAATCTAGCGACCGCCCGGATGCGCCCGGTTCCGGGTGGATCCCGCTGCACGGGCCGATGCGGGCATTCCGGGCCGAAGCGGCGGCCCGCTTTGCCCGATCCGGCCCGGAATGGCGCCCGCAGATCAGGCGGTGATGACCTCGGGCTTGCCGAGCGCCGCGTCCGGGCCCATCTCGTCCGCGAGGCGGTTGGCCTCGGCGATGAGGGTCGCGACGATCTCGCTCTCCGGCACGGTCTTGATGACCTCCCCTTGACGAAGATCTGGCCCTTCCCGTTTCCGGACGCGACCCCGAGGTCGGCCTCGCGGGCCTCCCCGGGCCGTTGACGACGCAGCCCATCACCGCGACGCGGAGCGGCACGCTCATGCCCTCGAGTCCGTCGGTGACGGCGTTCGCCAGCGAGTAGACGTCGACCTGGGCGCGGCCGCAGCTCGGGCAGGAGACGATCTCGAGCTTGCGCTCGCGCAGGTTGAGGGACTGCAGGATCTGCAGGCCGACCTTGACCTCCTCGACGGGAGGCGCGGAGAGGGAGACGCGGATCGTGTCGCCGATGCCCTCGGCGAGCAGGATGCCGAAGGCCGTCGCGCTCTTGATCGTGCCCTGGAAGGCCGGGCCCGCCTCGGTCACGCCGAGGTGCAGCGGCCAGTCGCCCCGCTCGGCGAGGAGGCGATACGCCTTCACCATGATGATGGGGTCGTTGTGCTTGACCGAGATCTTGAAGTCGTGGAAGTCGTGCTCCTCGAAGAGGCTCGCCTCCCAGACGGCGCTCTCGGCGAGCGCCTCCGGTGTGGCCTTGCCGTACTTCTGCAGGAGGCGGGGGTCCAGCGAGCCGGCGTTGACGCCGATGCGGAGGCTGACGCCCGCATCCTTCGCCGCCTTCGCGATGGCGCCGACCTGGTCGTCGAACTTGCGGATGTTGCCCGGGTTGACGCGGACCGCCGCGCAGCCCGCGTCGATCGCCTGGAACACGTACTTCGGCTGGAAGTGGATGTCCGCGATGACCGGGATCTGGCTCTTCTTGGCGATGATGTGCAGCACGTCGGCGTCGTCCTGGCTGGGCACGGCGACCCGGACGATGTCGCAGCCCGATGCGGTGAGCTCGGCGATCTGCTGCAGCGTGCCGTTGATGTTGGTCGTCGCGGTCGTCGTCATCGACTGGACGCTGACCGGGGCGTCGCCGCCCACCAGCACCTTGCCGACGCGAATCTGGCGCGACTTCCTCCGGGGCGCGAGGACCTCCGGGACCGAGGGCATTCCGAGATTCACTGCAGGCACGGCGAAAGCCTACGCCGAGGCGGCTGAGGGACGGGCGGGAGCGGCCGCCCGTCGCGCTCGGGCCACTCGCGGGAAGTCCCGCCTCCCGGGGCGGGAAGCGGGACTCCTCGGCGACCCGTCGCGTCAGGAGCGCGGCGGCGCCTCCCGGTTGGCCCGGAGCACCTCGAGGCGGGCCCGGTACTCGACCTCGTCGATGTCGCCGTTCGCGAAGCGCTCGGCGAGAGTCGCCTCAGCCGAGCGGGATCCGCCGCCGGCGTGCGGGCCGCCGTAGCCCCAGCCCGGACCGCCCGCCCAGCCCCGGCGGAACCGGCGGCCGACGAAGGTGAAGAGCAGGACGAAGAAGAGGATCCAGAACAGCGGGATGAGCAGGAACCACCAGCCGAAGCCGGGGCCCCAGCCCCAGTGGGCCGCCGTGGTGGCTGCGGTGGCGAGAGCGGACGTGAACATGGAGAACTCCTTCAGAGCGGGCATCGCCGGGTTCGGCGTGCATTCACCCTCCTCGCCGGGCCGCGGAACCGAATCGGCTGGCAGGAGCAACTCCCGCTACGCCGGAAGGAGCAGTTCCGGCGCGAGCAGGCCTCCGGTCAGCGCCAGCCCGGCTTCACGAGCCCCGTCTCGTAGGCGAGCACGACCAGCTGGACGCGATCGCGGCAGTCGAGCTTGGTGAGGATGCGGGACACGTGCGTCTTGGCGGTGAGCGGGCTCAGGTAGAGCCGGGCGCCGATCTCCTCGTTGGTGAGGCCCTCGGCGACCAGGCGCAGCACCTCCACCTCGCGCTCGGTCAGTGCGGCGAGCGCGGCGGAGTCCGGAGCCTCCCGAGCGCCGGCCGCGACGCGCGCGAGCAGCCGCTTGGTGACGCCCGGGGAGAGCAGGGCGTCGCCCTCGGCAGCGACCCGGACCGCGCGCAGAAGCTCGACCGGTTCCGCGTCCTTGACCAGGAAGCCGCTCGCGCCTGCGCGGATCGCCTCGGTCACGTACTCGTCGAGCTCGAACGTCGTCACCACCACGATGTGCACGCCGGCGAGCGCGGGGCGCGCCACGATCTGCCGTGTCGCCTCGAGGCCGTCGCCGTCCGGCATCCGGATGTCCATGAGCACGACGTCCGGAACGGTGCGCGCGGCGAGCTCCACCGTTGCCCGTCCTGTCGCCGCCTCGCCCACGACCTCGATCCCCTCCTCGGCCTCGAGGAGCGCGCGGAAGCCGGCGCGGATGAGCTGCTGGTCATCGGCGAGGAGGACGCGGATCATCGGGCACCCGCCAGCGGCAGTCGCGCCTCGACCTCGAAGCCGCCCCCGCCTGCCGGTCCGGCCCGCAGCGTTCCGCCGAGCAGCTCGGCCCGCTCCTTCATGCCGAGAAGGCCGCTGCCCTCCCCGCCCGCGGTCCCGTGGCCGTCGTCGCGCACCGTCACCGTCACGGTGTCCTCCTCCTCGATCACCCGGACGCTCGCCCGCGCGGCGCGGGCATGCCGCACCACGTTGGTGAGGGCCTCCTGCACGATCCGGTAGACCGCGAACTGCAGCGCCGACGGCACCCCGTCGCCCGTCTGGACCGTCACGTCGACCGCGACCCCGGACGCTCGCGCGGTCTCCGCGAGCTCGGGCAGGCGGTCGAGCCCCGGCTCGGGCCGGAGCGGGA
The DNA here is from genome assembly GCF_030296595.1 of Naasia aerilata. Classification (GTDB taxonomy): domain Bacteria; phylum Actinomycetota; class Actinomycetes; order Actinomycetales; family Microbacteriaceae; genus Naasia; species Naasia aerilata. The sequence goes on from NZ_AP027731.1 coordinate 36,872, forward strand.
CGTCGCCGTCGGAACGCAGGACTCCGATCACCGAGCGGACCTCGTCAAGCGCACCCGTGCTCGCCGAGCGGATGGCCACAAGTGCCGCCCGCGCACGCTCGGGGTCCGAATCCATGAGATGGAGGCCGACGCCCGCCTGCACCGCGATGGAGGACAGGGAGTGTGCGAGGACGTCGTGCAGCTCGCGGGCGATGCGCACACGCTCGGTCTGCTCTGCGCTCTGCCGGCGCTGCTCCGCGGCCCGCGTCCAGGCCAGCCGCCGCTCGCGCCGGGTGCGGGCGAACTCGCCGACGCCGAGTGCCGCGAGCAGGAGCAGGGAGGCTCCGATCAGACGCGGCGGGGACCAGGCGGATGCGCCCAGCGCGCTGGCCGTGACCACTGCGAGCCACGCGGCGGCGACGCTGATCAGTGCCCAGCGCTGCGCGCCGCGAGCGACCGCACCGGCGACCGCGAACACGAGGGCGAGCGGCGGCGGGCCGAACATAGTGGCGCTCTCCAGCAGGGAGCCCCCTGCTGTGATGGCGGCGATGGCCGCGACCACGGGACCAGGCGCGCGTCTGGCTCCGAGGAGCAGCAGGGGTCCGGCGGCCGCCAGCAGGACGGTCAGTGCCCCGAGCAGCGGACGGCCGGAGTGCGACGCCTGGAAGGCGGCGAAGGGCACCTGGACGACGAGCGCGACGAGAGCGGGCACGACGAGCCGCGCGGTGGGGCTGATGGGCGGCCCGGCCCAGGGGCCCGGGTGGGCCGGGTACGGCATGGGCCGATGCTAGCGGCGGGTAGGGTGCCGGCGAATCGCCCTGCAGTGGTGCGCGCCGCTACTCCTGCGGGAGTAGGCGGCGTCCTAGGCGCCTAGCTGCTCTTCGGCGAAAGCGCTTCCGGGTCCGGCCATCGTGCTGCGCCCGGCTCGGGAGCTTCTCAGTACGCCTCGAAGCACGATGGACTGCGTCGCCGTGACAATCGCCTCAGAGATGGCGACGGCCAGGGCAGCCCCTGCAGCCCCCAGTGGAGGAACCAGCAGCAGCATGGCGGGCACCGCGACCACTGCGCCGAGGACCGCGCTGAGGGCTACCGCCCGGTCCCTCTCGAGGGCGAGGAGCGCAACCATCCCTGTTCCGCGCGAGATCGCGGACATCCCAACCGATACCGCGATTCCCCCAATCAGCAGGTCGTTCAGCGCCACGCGTCCGGACGTGAGCACGGAAGCGATCCAGTGCCCGGACACGAACAGCGCAACGGCGAGCACAATTGCCGTGAGGACCGAAGCCAGGACGGTGGCTCGGATTCGCCGCCCGATCTCACCCGGAGCGGCCGAGGGCACCCAGCTCTGCAGCCACTGATACATCGGGGTTACCGCGACAAGGCTGAATCGTGCGATGCGGTCGGCAATCGCGTAGGCGGGGATCGCCGAGGGCGCCAAGAGCGCAAGAACGAGGGTGGGCAGGGCCAAGTACACAGTCGACGTCGCCACCGTGAGACCGGCGAACGCCTGCGCTCGCACGTCCGCGAGCATCCCCTTGATGTCGACTCGCCTCGCCTCAGCGGGATAACGACGTGTGAGTGTGCGCAAGGACGCAAGAACTCCCGCCGCCGCGAAGAGCACCTGAATCACGACGAAGGCCGCAAGAACTCCGGTCAGCACGAGGAGGACAACCCCGACAATTGCGCCGAGAGCGCGAGGCGTCGCATCCATGAGCAGTAGGGCTCCCGAGCGCCGCTCTCCAATGAAGAACCAACTGAACCCCAGACCCGGGACAAGTACAGCAAGGCAGCTGCCTGCACTGACGACGGGGTCCCCAGGCGCGAGCCATAGCGTGGCGGCGAGAGAGAGTCCACCTACGAGGGGCAGCACCAGGAGCCTGGCCGCGAGCGAGTGGCGCACGATCTCTGCTCGGCCGACCGCACCGGCGACCGCCACCAGAGTCGGTCCGTTGAAGCCCCAGCCCAGTGCGAGGATCACAGCGCCGATCGACCCCGCGGACTGACCCACCGCGACTCCCGCCCACGCACCCGGCCCGCTGATGGCGATGATGACGGGGATGACCGCTACCGCGGTAAGCGAGTTGAGGAGAACGTTGGCCGAGAATCCGCTGAGCAGAGAAGCGAGTTTGCGGACCCTCGCTCGCCTCGTCATGGTGGCCTCTCTGGCGCGACGGCAGCCAGCGCATCGATTCGGGCATGAATCGCGGGAATCCCGAGCAACACCGCGACACTCGCGGGCGATTCGCCCCTATTATCCCTGCCTGCTTTCCAATTGAACATGCATATTTCGTTCGAATCCTCAACTCCCACCCCTTCTGGGGTGGAGTTTGGAAGCGAGAGCTCCGGTGCCGGGGCAGTGCGCGTTGGCAGCAGAAATGGCTCACCCAGTCTTCGCTAGGCCCGAACGCGCTCGGGATCGCAGCACCCCTAGGCGACGGGGACTCCATGTCGGCTCCCGGGCCTTGGTCAGGCCGGTCGGTGAGACCCGTCAAGTGAACTAGGGGCGCGCTCGGGGCCGAACTACAACAACGAAATTGGAGCCTGGATTAGAGAGTAAGAATTTGGTGGTGATGACGCAACGAATTGGCGCACTGGTTCCAACTGCTAACTGAGGGCCGCTTCACGTCGAATCACGAATGCCCGTGTGCCCTATTCAGGCGCTATACGTTTCCACCCGGCGAAGATAAAATCCGAGAACGGCGCTTGGCCGCGAGGATGGTTCTGCCGCCAGCACTCGCGGACCCGGCACCCACCAGCGGCCTCAGCCCTCGGCCGCACCCGATGGTTCTGAGGAGATCGACTTGCGGGAATACCGCGCCCGACGCGCGTCGGACGACTCCTGGCGGGTCGACGCCTTCCGTCATGGAACCAGTTCTCCGGCGCGCTACGCCTTCTCCTGGTCGGCGCTGTGAGCACCTACTCGGCCGTCGTGCTCTACTACCGCCACGGCCCGGCCGTTGCCGAGACGCTGAGGCACCTCCTCGCTCAGACGCTGCCGCCCACCGAGGTGGTCGTGGTCGACAACTGTTCCAGCGACGGCGTTCTCGACGCCCTCGCGAGCGAATTCCCCTCTCTGCAGATCCTCACGCTTCCCGAGAATGAGGGCTATGGCGGAGGAATGAATCGTGGACGGGAAGCTCTGACGCGGCCCGTCGAGTGGACGCTGTACCTCACGCACGAGGTCAGGCTCGCACCCGACTGCGTGGAGGAGCTCATCGCCGCGGGCGAGGCCTGCTCCCCCGCGGCGGGACAGGTCGGACCGCGCCTCTACCGGTCGGGCTCCGGTGCCCTCTGGTCGACCGGAGGCCGGATCACCGCGACGGGGTCTGCCCGCCATCGCCTGCGGGCGGCCGAGGACGGCCGTGCCGCTTGGCTGGACGGCGCCTGCGTGCTCGTCTCCGAAGAGGTCCGGCGCCAGGTCGGCGGGTGGTCGGAGCGCTTCTTCCTGTACTGGGAGGACGTGGAGTACTCGCTGCGGATCGGCGAATCCCGCCCGGTGATCTGCGCGAACCTGGCGTCCGCCGAGCAGGACACCGGGATGACGCCCATCTACTACGGTGCGCGGAACCGCATCCTGCTGTGGCGCATGCGGAGGAGGCCGCTGCTCGTGTCCACGTCGCTCGTGCGCCTGCTCGCCGTCGTCGTACTCCGCGACTGGCTGTGGAACCGCGACTACCGATCCGCGCACGTGCGCGCCGTCGGTCTCCGTCACGGCTTCAGCGAGGCGCTCGCGAAAGGTCTCGGACAGGTTCGGGAACGAGGGTCGCGATGACGTCGTTCCTGATCGTGAACCCTTTGCCGCTGGCCCTGCATCACTACGTCCGGGCGCTCAGCGACACTCTGTCGACGGCCGGGCACACCGTCGAGGTGCTGCCCATGGGGTCGACGGGCGCAGAGGGCACGCGCGGACTGCGCCGAATCGCCGCGGCGGCGGGCACCCTGCTCGCGCGGGCGCTGCTGGCGCGCGGCGGACGAAGCCCCATCCTGATCGTGTGGCCGCTGTTCGGGTACTGGGACATCCTGACCTGGCTGCCTGCGAGCCTCCGCCGTCAGGTGATCGTCATCCTGCACGACATCACACCCCTCCGATCCCTCCACGGCTACGGCCGGGCCGCGCACCGCGTGTTCGGCCTCGTAGCGAAGCACCACCCCCGCATCACCGTGGTCTGTCACACGCGGGAGGCGGCCGCGGAGCTGCACCGCCTCACCGGGGTCTCCGCAGAGGTCGCGTCGCACCCCGTCATCGCGAGCACCGAGAACGACTCGGAGGCGGCGAGAGAACCCGTCATCCGCGTGCTCGGCCAGTTCAAGGCCGCGCGCTGGCTGCATCCGCTCGAGGCGATCGCGTCGGGCGTCGGCCAGGGCGACCACAACGCCACTTTGGAGATCAAGGGCCGAGGATGGCCGTCCGTCTCCGGCTGGACGGTCGATGACCGATTCCTCACCGAGAGCCAGTTCGAGGAGGCGATCGCGTCGGCATCGTGCGTGGTGCTCCCCTACACGCGGTTCTACCAGAGCGGCGTCGCCGTCCGCTGCCTGGAACTCGGCACACCCGTGGTGGCCCAGGGAACGGAGCAGATCCGGGCGCTGTTCGGCGACGACTGGCCCGGAATCGTCCGTGACGAGCACGACTGGATGGCTGCCGCCGCCCGTGCTCTCGACGTGCCCCGCGCAGAGGTCCTGCACCTGCGGGATGCCGAGCTCGAGCGCTGCGTCGCCGAGTGGCGGCGGACGCTGGCGAGGCACTGACCCATGCACCCTCGACACCAGACCTGGGAGCCCCAGGGAACACTTCCCAGCGCGTCAGCGCGCTGGGTCGGCGACGCCGCGCCGTGGATCGTGCGCGCGCCCCGCGATGTCGTCCTCATGGCCGCCGGCGCCGCCGCCGCCTACCGGGACCTGCAGTTCGGCAGCATCCACGTCTTCACCGTCCTGTGCGCCGGGCTCCTGCTCATCCGCAGCCACCGACGGCTCGGGAAGCCACTCGGCACAGCTCTCTCGCTGCTCTGGGCGGTGGCGATGCTCGGCGGGGCGGCTGTCGCAGGCCAGTACGCGACCAACGCCGCGATCTGGCTGCAGTTCGCCGCCCTTGCGCTGTCCGCGGTCGCACTGTACCTCTCGCTCGAGGAGGAGAAAGCACGCGCGTGCTCTTCGGCTTCGTCCTCGGCGTATCCCTCTCTAGCGTGATCGCGCTGCTGCAGCAGGCGGGCGTTCTGACCGGCCAGCTCTTCTCGGACTCGAGCGGCCTGCTTCGGCCCGTCGGACTCGTGGACGAGCCGGACTGGGTGGGCGCCTTCGCCGGACTCGCGATACTCGCGTCGGCTCAGCTCCGGCTTCCGCGCGGCGCGCTGACGGCCGTCCTGCTGATCAACGGCGGGGCACTGTTCTTCTCCTTCGCCCGCGCAGCGTGGCTGGGGCTCGGGGTGGTCGTCGCAATCATCGCCGTCGAGGCGCTGCTCCGGGGCCGCACTCGGATGGTGCGCGCCGCCCTGGTCGCACTGCCGATCGTCGCCATCGCCTGGCTCGCCTTGATCACCGCCATCCCCGGCATCGGGACCGTGGCGGGCACCCGCCTCGCGAGCATCTTCTCGGAGGAGCACCGCGACCTCAACGCCGTCTACCGCGGTCAGCAGCTCGCCAAGCTGAATGAGCTCGCGGCAAGCGCGCCCTGGTACGGCTACGGTCTGGGGGCGAGCGGGAGGGTCTCCCCGATCGGGCACTTCGACAGCTCCGCCGGCGCCGCGTCCAGCGTCTCCAGCAGCTGGATCCTGGGCCTCCTCGTTGATGCGAAGCTGCTGGCCCTGCCGCTCATCGCCGTCCTGATCGTCCTCGCCCTTCTGGCGATTCGAGACATCGGCGGGCGCATGGTGATATTCGCCCTCATCAACAGCCTCTTCTCCAACCTGCTCCTCTCCCCCGTCCTGTGGCTCGCCATCGCTCTGTGCCTGCTGGCCCGCTCGCGGAGCGGACGAGGGAGCGATCCGGCTCCCCTTCCTTCCGGAATGCAGCCGCACGTCGGCCATCGCGGGGTCCTCTCGTGAGCGTCGCGCGCCACGGGGCGCCACAGTCTCTTCCGCACGCGCCGGTGGAGGCGCATTCGGCGCCACCCCAGGTGACGGTCATCATCCCCACCAAGGATCGCCCGCAGCTTCTGGCCCGCACCCTCGAGTCCGTGCTCACCCAGGACGGGGTGGCGGTGGCGGTCGTGGTCGTCGATGACGGCGGCGCTCCGGGTGCTCTCGCCGGCGTCGCCGCCCTGGACGACACGCGAGTCCGTGTCCAGAGGAACGAGCATTCGCTCGGCGTCGCCGCCGCCCGGAACATCGGGCTCCGGCACGCGGCGACCGACTGGGTCGCCTTCGTCGACGACGACGACGTGTGGGCGCCGCACAAGCTCCGCGAGCAGCTCGCCGCACTGAACCGGACACCGGGGGCCGGGTGGTGCGCCACCGCGTGCGTCCACGTGGACCCGACCTACACGGTGGTGGGCTGGGAGCGGGCGCCGCGACCGGCCGTCGTGGCCGACGCACTCCTCCGGAGGCAGGTCGTGCCCGGCGGAGGGTCCGGGGTGCTCGCCGCGCGGGAGCTCGTCGTCTCCGTCGGCGGGTTCGACGAGGCCCTCCCGCACCTCGCGGATTGGGACTTCTACATCCGCCTGGCGCTCAGCTCACCGCTCGCGGTCGTCCCCGCCCCGCTCCTCGCCTACTTCGTGCACGCCGAGTCGATGTCGCTGAACCTGCCCCGGTCGGCGCGCGAGTTCGAGCTGCTGAGGAAGAAGTACGAGGCGGCGCGGGCCGGCCGGCGGCTCGAGATCGACGAGGAGTTCTGGACGCTCTACCTGGGCGGGCTGTCGGTCCGGTCGCACCAGTGGCGACCCGCGCTCAGCCTGTTCCTTCGCGCCTTCCGGCGTCGCCCCCGGCTCGCACTGGTCCTCTGGATCCTGCGGAAGTCCGCGCCCGCGTGGTCGCGCTCCCTGAAGTGGCGCCTCCCCCACGGCCTCGGCGGGCCGCCGCGCTGGTTCGTCGAGTCATCCTCGTGGCTCGACCGCTACCGCTCCGGGGCGGGCGCTGCCGGCTGACCCGCCGCAGGAGACGAGTCACGCCTCCCGGGCGAGGTAGAGGCCCCGACCGCGGCCGAACGGACCGACCGGGTCGAGGTCGGCCGTCAGCCCGGCGGCCTCGAACGCCCCCTGGTGCTGCTGCCGGGTGAACAGACCCAGGCGGTGGACCTCCGAGAAGTGCTGGATCCGTTCGGGGGTCCCGACCATGCCGTGCGCGTCGAGGATCGAGACGGCCCCTTCCCGCTTGCTGGTGTACATCCAGCAGACGCGCGTGGCACCGCTGCCGGAGTGGTTCGCCGTGATCGTGTCCACGCGATACGCCTCCGGCTCGAACCACGGCTCGATCACGAGCAGCCCGCCCGGATTGAGGTGTCGGGCCATCGCGGCCACCGCCGAGCGCAGCCCCTCCTCGGTCTCCACGTAGGCGATCGAGGAGAAGAGGCAGGTGATGACGTCGAAGCGCCGCAGCAGATCGAAGTCCTCCATCCTCGCCTCGTGGAAGGGGACGCCGGGACACCGTGCGGCGGCGAGCGCCAGAAGCCCAGGGTTGACGTCGAGCCCCTCCACCTCGAACACGTCGCGGAGCTGCTCCAGGTGCCGGCCGGAGCCGCAGGCGACGTCGAGCAGCGTCCGGGCCTCCGGCGCCTCGCGAGCGATGAGCCCGCGCAGCGCGGCCGCCTGCCCCGGGTAGTCGATGGAGTCGTAGGCGAGGTCGTAGTACTCGGGAGAGGAGGTGAACACAGGTCCTCGGTTCAGGTCGGCCGGGGCTGGGCGCTTCCCAGGATCCCGGGTCTCCGGTAGGGCGGGAAGTAGGAGCTCTCCTCCGGACCGGTCAGGCCGGCCCGCTCGGTGAGCGCCGCGAAGGCGTCGGGGCGGTAGACCTCTTTCAGCGCACCGAGAGGCAGCGACGTGCCGCCGAAGTAGCGCTTGTAGGTGTCGATCCCGTCCCCCCAGCGCGCACCGCCGCCGAGGTTCAGCCAGGGCACGCCCCGTTCGAGGAGGCGCATCCCGCCTGCCCACAGGAGGGCCGTGTCGTATCCGGCTCCTCCCGTGGCGTTCAGGCTGAACATGGCCTCGCCGCAGAACGGGGTGGAGCCGAACAGGCACGCTGCGGCGGGTGCCCCATCGGGGCCTTCGACGCCGAGGAGGAACACGTCATCGCTGGCCAGCAGGGCCCGCCAGGTGGCGGTGGAGAAGGCGTAGACGGATGACGCGCCGCGGGCCCGCTGGACCTCGCCGATGCTGCCGAGGAAGAACTCGGCGACCTCGGGCCGGTCCTCGACGATGCGGGCGCCGTCCTGCCCAAAACGGGAGATCTCGCGGCGGCGGTTGCCGGAGAGCGAGGCGCGGAGGGCGTCCTCCCCCGGCTCAGCTCGAGGAGGTGGACGACGTTGTGCTGGGCGAAGTCGGATCGGTCGGCGAGCCCGTCGGGCGCGAACAGCGGGTTGAGGCCGAGATAGCCGCAGACGTAGCCGCGCTCGCGGACGAAGGCGGACCAGTCGTCCTCGAACCCCGCGTCCCCGGCGAACCCGCCGAAGCCGTACGGGGTGAGGATGTCGATCTCGCCCTCGTCGCCGCGCTCGGCGATCGCGCAGACCGTCCGCGCGTTCCCCTCGCTCCAGGCGTAGAGGAACGTGGGGTATCCGGTCGTCAGCGCCATCGCGGCGCAGCTCGCCCAGGTGTGGGCGAACGCGTGCGGCACTCCCTCCAGGGCAGACTCCCACTCGGCGCGCTCCTCGATCGGGATCACCCGCCGCGCCGCCCCGCTCATTCGGCGCCGCCCTTCGCACGGGGCACGCGTCGGGCGGTGGCCCTCGCCCTGGCCCCCGCGGCGAGACGGGACGCCGAGCCCCTGACCCACCGCCGAACGAGGAGCAGCGCGCGCGCCGAGTCCGGCGCGAGCAGGAGCACCGGGAGGAGGAGCCGCCGGCGGCTGGGCGTCAGGGCCTCCGAGAGCCGAAGGGGAACGCCCGCCGGCTCTCCTCGAGCGCGGCGCGCGCCTCCGTCCCCCGGCCGAGGCGGAGGAGCTCGAAGGCCTGCGCCGCGAGCGCCTGCCCGAGCCGCCGCGCGTGCAGGGCAGCCTCGGGGCCGGATTCCGGGACCGGAAGCACCCGGAAGAAGGCGACGTCCACGGACGCCTGCTGCAGGCGCGCGAGCCCGGAGAAGGCTCCCCTGTCGTGGATGCGGTAGACGCCGAGCACCTCGGGGAGGTAGTCGAGGGCGCCGGCGTCGGCCGCGAAGAAGTAGAGCGGCCAGTCCCCCCACGGCGAGTCCAGGTACCAGGACGGGATCGCCTCCAGCACCTCCCGGCGGAACATGGGGCTGCAGGCCGGAACCGGGTTGTACGCGTAGAGGTCCGCTCGTCCGAGGCGCGCCGGCTCGCCGCGCCGGTCGAACACCCGGTCGAGGCGGCCGTCGCCCTCGTGCTCGCGGAGCACGTTGTGGAAGACCATCGAGCAGTCGGGGTGCGCATCGAGGTGATCGGCCTGGATGCGCACCTTCTCGTCGGAGATCCAGTAGTCGTCGGCGTCGAGGACTGCGAGATAGCTGCCTCGACTCTGCCGCACCAGTTCGAGGAAGAGGTTCTTGCCCTCGCCGCCCATGTTCGCCTCGGGAAGCACCGTCCGGATGACGTCCGGGTAGCGGCGCGCGTAGTCCGCGATCACCTCGCGGGTGGCGTCGGTCGAGGCGTCGTCACCGACCAGCACCTCGTAGGAGCCGACGCCCTGCTGGGCCAGCACACTGTCGAGCGCGCGGGCGACCCATCGCTCGTGGTTGAAGCACTGGACGATCGTCGTCACGCGGACGGCCGGCGCGGAGGAGGAGTCCACGACGCCGCTCAGCGCAGTCCGACCACGGCCGACGATTCCACCGTGGCGAGGCGGCCCGCGAGGGGGCGCCCCCGTCCATTGCTCGCCGGAGAAGAGCCGCGACGGTGTCGACGTCGTCGGTCGACATGGCCGTGCCGGTGGGCAGCGTGAGGACCGATCGGGCGAGGGCGTCGGTATGAGGCATGGACTCGCGAGCGGTCGGATCGTCGGTCCGGTACGGCTCGGACCGGTGGGATCCGGGGAAGAAGTACCTCCGCGCGCGCACGTTCTCAGCCCAGAGGAGGCGCTGCAGGTCGTCGCGTGCGATGGGGGCGTCCTCGGCGATCTCGGCGACCACGTACTGGCCCGTGGACCGGCTGTCGGGAAGGTCGCCGAGCAGCGTGATGCCGGGCACACCATCGAGCCCGGCGCGATAGGCCTCGTGGTTCCGCCGGTTCACCTCGATGAACTGGTCCATCGACTCGATCGAGGTGAGCCCCATCGCGGCCGAGACCTCAGGCAGCTTCGCGTTGGTGCCGACGCTCACCACCTTGTCGTAGCCGGAGAATCCGAAGTTCCTGATCAGGCGAGCGCGCTCCGCCAGGTCGTCGTCATCGGTCACCAGCGCGCCGCCCTCGAAGGCGTTGACGAACTTGGTGCCGTGGAAGCTGAACACCTCGGCGTCGCCGAAGCCCCCACCATCCTGCCCCGGGAGGAGCAGCCGAAGGCGTGCGCCGAGTCGAAGAGGAGCTTCAGGCCGTGTCGCCTGGCGATGTTCTCGAGGGCGTCCACGTCGCAGACCCGGCCCCAGAGGTGCACGGCGAGGATGCCCGTGGTGCGCTCGGTGATGAGGTCCTCGATGCGCCGCGGATCGATGTTGTGGGTGCGCGGGTCCACGTCGCAGAAGACCGGGCGGATCCCCTGCCGCAGCAGAGCGTGCGTGGTCGCGATGAACGTCCACGGCGTGGTGATCACCTCGCCCGTCAAGCCAGCGGCCTGGATCGCGACCTCGAGCGCCGCGGTCCCGTTCGACATGGCGACCGCGTTGCGCACCCCGCTGATGCCGCGGACGACCTCCTCGAACTCGCGCACCAGCGGACCGTCGTTGGTGAGGATCCGCCGGTCCAGGATCTCCTCGAACCGGCGCAGGAGGGTCGCCCGGTCGCCGATGTTGGGCGCCCCGACGTGGCGCGGCTCGGGGAACGCGGGCGTCCCGCCGAAGATCGCGAAGTCGCCGAGGCCGCTCACGACGCTCCGTCCGCTGCTGCGCCGCCGGACTCGACGCGCTCGCCCCGGTAGGCCGGGAACCAGTCGGCGCCCGCGCCAGCGCTCAGCTCGCGGTAGAGGGGATCGTTCATGACGCGCCCGCAGAGATAGGCGTCCGCACGGTCGTTGGACCACCCCTGCTTGAACCGGAAGAGGCCGTCATCCGGGTCGGGCCGGTCCCCCGCCGAACCGCCGAGCTCGACATAGCGGACGCCTCTTTCCCCGAGCTCCTCGAACGCCGCCTCGAAGACCGCATAGGAGGCGCCCAATTCATATCCCCGGTCGGACGAGGCTCCCAGATGATAGTAGGCATTCTCTTCCGCTATCAGCCACAGCGTCATGCTCACCGTGATTCCCGATTCCACCGCGCGAATGGCGAGCATTCCCGGAACCGCGAACTGCTGGGCGAATGAGTCGCGCGAGAATCGGGCGAATTCCGCGACCGACCGATCCCGCAGAGTCCGCGAATAGAGCTCGACCCACTCGTCCAGCTGCCCCGCGGGGTCGTCGCCGACCCGGATCTCCACCGCGCGGCCGGCCCGGCGAGCGTGCCGCCGGTGGGAGGAGGGCAAGGGTGCGGGACGGTCGAGATCACGGAGCAGGTGCTGCTTGAAGGGCACCACCCGGTCGGGGAACACGGCGGCCAGCTGGGCCGGCGTGCGCCGGGCCAGCGGGTCCGCCACGACCACGGCGCTGACATGGCTGCGGCCGAGCTCCTCGAGGTCCTCGGGCAGCGACGCCCAGTCGCGGCAGGAGAACAGCGGGTACGGACCGTTGAGGTCGCGGTGCGGCGTGCCGGGTATCGGCCGGGAGAGGAGCCACCCCCGCTGCGGTCGAGCGAGACCGGGGTGCCGAACTCGGCCAGCGAGGCGGCGTACTGAGCGCTCGCGTAGGCGCCGGCGTCCGCACCTGCCGCACTCAATCGCGCATCGCCTCGGGGATCGCGGCGCCGGCCTCCAGCTGCCTCGTCTCCCAGGCGAGTTGCGGGCGGACCGCCCCCTCCCAGTTCCCGTACCAGCCCTCGCGGCCGATCGGGTCGTCGCGCACATCGAAGAGGAGGGCGTCCTCCATGTGGAAGATCACGTACGCCGAGTTCTCCACGACGAGGAGCTCGACCCGGTGCAGCCCGTCGTTGAGGAGGTTGGCGGGGATGTGGCAGGTGTCCCGGTACAGCCCGCGGGGGAACGGCTTCCCCTGCCATTCGCGCTCCAGGTAGGGCAGCGCGTTGAACACCTCGACGCCCTGCTCGTTGTAGACGTGCAGGCTCAGGTTGAGGCGGGCCCCCTCCTTGAGGTTCCAGTAGTCGATGTCGATGCTGATCGGGGTGCGGACGTCGATGGCATCCGACGAGCTGCCGCCCTCGGGGTGCACGGCGACGCGGTGCAGCCGGACCGTGTGATTGCCGGGCGCCTCCTGCACATCGGGCCAGCTCTGCTCGCTCTGCAGGGAGAAGGAGGTGGAGAGGTACTTCGAGACCACCTCCGAGGTGGGCCCGTCGGCGTGGACGCGGCCGCCCTCCAGCCAGATCGACCGGGCGCAGAGCGACTCGACCGCCGTCATGTTGTGGGTGACGAAGAGCACGGTCCGCCCCTCGCGGGTGGCGTCGCCCATCTTGCCCATGCACTTCCGCTGGAACTCGGCGTCGCCCACGGCCAGCACCTCGTCGACGACGAGGATGTCGGTCTCGAGGAACGCGGCGACGGCGAACGCGAGGCGGGCGCGCATGCCCGAGGAGAAGCGCTTCACCGGGGTGTCGATGAACCGGTGGACGTCGGCGAAGTCGACGATCTCGTCGAACTTGCGCAGGATCTCCGTGCGCCGCATGCCGAGGATCGAGCCGTTCAGCAGGATGTTCTCGCGCCCGGTGAGCTCCGGGTGGAATCCGGTCCCCACCTCGAGCAGCGCGCCGACCCGGCCGGCGACGACCGCCTCGCCCTCTGTGGGCTCGGTGATGCGGGAGAGGATCTTCAGCAGCGTGCTCTTGCCCGCGCCGTTGCGCCCGATGATCCCCAGCGCCTCGCCGTGGTTCAGGGTGAAGTCGACATCGCGAAGCGCCCAGAAGATCCGGTCGGACTCGGCGGAGCGGTCCGACCGGCCCCGTCCGGTGAGACCCGCGAGCGGCTTGGTGACGGCGCGCGCGATGACGTCGCGCAGCGCGAGGTAGCGCTCCTGCTCGCCGATCTCGTAGCGCTTGCCGAGGCCGCGGACCTCGAGGGCGACGTCCGAGCTGCTAGATGGCATCGGCGAACGACCGTTCCACGCTGCGGAAGTACCGGAGGCCGCCGACGAGCAGCAGCGCGACCACCGCGAGCGACACCAGCAGCCGGAGCCCCGGGAACTCGGCGGTGCCGAGCAGGGCCCAGCGGAATCCGTCGATGACGCTCGCCATGGGATTGAGCGCGTAGAGGAGGTTCCACGGCGCCGGCACGAGCGACGACGGGTAGACGACCGGGGAGGCGAAGAGCCAGATCTGGACGAGGAAGGGGAGGGTGTACCGGACGTCCCGGAACCGGACGTTGAGCGCGGACAGCCAGATGGCCACCGCCAGCGCGGTGACACACGCCAGCACGAGGAAGAGCGGGATGGTGAGCAGCGCGAGCGTCGGCACGATCCCGTAGATCAGCAGCATCGCGATGAGGACCACGGCGGCGATGGCGACGTCGATGAGGCCGGCCAGGACGGCGGCCGTGGGGGCCAGCAGGCGCGGGAAGTAGACCTTGGTGAGCAGCGCCTCCTGGTCGACCAGGCTGTTGCTGCCCTGGATCACCGCGTTGGCGAAGAACGTCCAGGGCACGAGGGCGGCGTAGGCGAACACGGGATACGGCACGCCGTCGGAGGGCAGGCGCGCGAGCAGCCCGAAGAACACGCTGAAGACGAGCATGGCTGCGACGGGCTGGAGGACCGCCCAGGCGACGCCGAGGGCCGTCTGCTTGTAGCGCACCTTCACGTCGCGCCAGGTGAGGAAGTAGAGGAGGTCCCGGTAGGCCCAGAGCTCCGCCCAGTCGACGCGCAGGCCCCCGCGTGCGGCGGCGATGCGCGTGACCTGGCGCACCGTCACAGCTGTCCAGCGTCTGGCATCCCGCCATTCAACCCCATCGGGGCCGTCTGCGTCGGCAGGCCGGGAGGCGGTGTCGAGGCAGGCGGCGAGCGGTTACAGGACCGAGATGGGCTTCACGATGTCGGCGTAGATGAGGAGTGCGCTCATCGCCCCGAGGAGGATGACCACCCCGAAGGTCAGCGGCATCAGCTTCGCCGTGTCGACGGGGCCCGGGTCGCGCCGGCGGAACAGGCGCGCGAACCCCTTCCGGATGCCCTCCCACAGAGCCCCGGCGACATGTCCGCCGTCGAGCGGCATGAGCGGCACCAGGTTGAACACGAGCAGCGCGACGTTGAGCGAGGCGAGGACGCCGAGCAGGCTCGCGAACCGCGCGGAGAGCGGCACGGTCTCGAGGCTCGCGATCTCGCCGGCGAGGCGCCCGACGCCCACCACGCTGACCGGCCCGTTGGGATCGCGCTCCCCGGCCCGAAAGCGGCGTTCGCGACGTCGACGAGACGCTGCGGGAGGTGCGCGATGATCCCGACGACCGCGGTGATGTTGTCGCCCACCATCGGCAGCACCGCGGTGGCGGGCTGCGGGACGAGGGCGCTGGTCGGGCCGATGCCGAGGAAGCCGACCTTCTGCGTGCGCGGGTCGCCGTTCGCGTCCTCGAGGATCTTGCCCTCTGCGTCGGTGACGTAGCGCTCGGTGAGGAGCGGGGTCGCGGTGAGGGCGACCTCCTGGCCGTCCCGCTCCACCACGATGTCGAGCGGCTCTCCTGCGGAGTCCCGGATGCGGGCGGTCGCCTGATCCCAGGACGTGACCGCGGTGCCGTCGATCGTGACGAGCTTGTCGCCGGGCCGGATGCCGGCCTCGAGGCCGGGCGCGACCGGATCGGAGGAGGAGCAGGTGGTCGCGGTGCTGGCGGCCGGAAGCACGCACTGGGACACGGAGCCGATCGTCGTGGTGAGCTGCGCCACCCCGAAGACCATGAGGACGATGCCGTAGAAGACGATCGCCAGGACGAGGTTCATGAACGGCCCGCCGAGCATGATGACGATGCGCTTCCAGACCGGCAGGCGATAGAAGGCGCGGTGCTCGTCCTCGCCGATCGACTTCGAGCTGGTGTCGCGTGCGTCCTGCACCATCGTGTTGAAGAAGCCGGTGCTCGCGTTCCGCATGGCGCCGCCGGGACGGGCGGGCGGGAACATCCCGATCATCGAGATGTAGCCGCCGAGCGGGATCGCCTTCACCCCGTACTCGGTCTCGCCGCGCCGCACCGAAAACAGGGTGCGGCCGAAGCCGATCATGTACTGGGTCACCTTGACGCCGAACAGCTTCGCCGGCACGAGGTGGCCGACCTCGTGCAGCGCGATCGACACGGCGAGGCCGAGCACGATGACGAGCACGCCGACGATGTAGAGCAGGACGTCCATCGCGGCCACCCTAGTTCTCCGCCTCTTCGAAACCGCCGAAGGGCGGCTATGAACCTGCCGCCGAGAGGAGCCTCGCAGGCGTAGCACCGGGGCTCCCGATGGGGCCACGGGCTCCCTGGGAAGGGCCGCGGTTACCATGAATGAGGTCGGAACTCCGGGAGGTGTCGTGACTGCAGCTCCGGCGAACGCCGTCTCGGGAGCGATCCTCGGCGGTCGCTACCGGCTCGGCGCAGAGCTCGGACGCGGCGGCATGTCCGTGGTCCACCGAGCGCACGATCTGGTCCTCGATCGCGAGGTCGCGGTCAAGCTGTTCCGCTCCGACGTCGCGGTGGCGACGGATCCCCGCCGCATCCAGGCGGAGATCCGGATGCTGGCGCGCGTGAACCATCCGTCACTCGTCACGCTGCACGACGCGTCGCCGGGCGGCGGCGAGGATCCGGCCTACCTCGTGATGGAGCTGGTCGACGGCGACGACCTCGGCCACCTGCTGCCGCTCCCGCCCGCCGTGCTGGCCGCGGTCGGCGCCCAGGTCGCGGCGGGGCTCGCACACGTCCACGAGAGCGGGATCGTCCACCGCGACGTCAAGCCGGCCAATGTGCTCGTGTCCTTCTCCGGTTCCACCGTGCGCGCGAAGCTCGCGGATCTCGGGATCGCCCGCCTCGTCGACGGCACACGGATGACCGCGGTCGGCACCCTCCTCGGCACGGTCGCCTACCTGAGCCCGGAGCAGGTGCTCGGTGAGCCGCCCACCCCCGCGAGCGACGTCTACGCCCTCGGCCTGATGCTGATCGAGGGCCTCACCGGCCGTCACCCGTTCCCGGGCACGCGGGGCGAGGTGCTCGCCGCACGCACGGTCCGCCCGCCGCGCCTGCCCGAGGGACTCACGCCCGCGGACGCCGCGCTGCTGGCCTCGATGACGGCGATCGATCCGGAGAGCCGCATCCCCGCCGCCGCGGCTGAGGTCGGGCTGGCCTCCTGGACCTCGCACGGACCGTTCTCGTTCGGCGACCCGGCCCTCGAGGAGACCTCCGCGGCTCCCACCCCGACCCAGGTGCTGCCGGCTCGGCTGCAGGTCACGGGAGACACCGCCTCACTCCCCTGCCCGACCACGCCGAGGACGATGCCGACACGACCGCCACGGAGGGCGACGCACCCTCGCGAGCGCCCGGTTCGCGCACCCTCGCCCTGGTGGGCGGCGCGGTCGTCCTCATCGCAGCGCTCGCGGGAGGCCTCCTGCTGCTGCCGCACGGCTCGGAGCCCGAGCCGGCGCCGAGCCCGACCTACCCGGCGGTCGACGGCCAGCTGGGCGAGCACCTGCGCGAGCTGCAGAGGAGTGTCGATCCGGGATGAGCCGCCGCCTGCTTTCCGCGGCGGTGCTCGCCGCCGTCCTCACGCTCGCCGGCTGCGCGCCGGCACCCGATCTCGCCGCCGACGCGGCCGGACGCCTTCAGCAGCAGGTGCTCGCCGTGAGCACCGCGTCGGCCGGCGGCAGGCTCGACGAGGCCCTGGCCGGGCTCGATCAGACCGAGAAGGAGCTGGACGCGGCCCTCGCCGCAGAGGAGATCTCACCCAAGCGCTACCGCGAGGTCCGCGAGGCGATCCGCCTGGTTCGCGCCGACCTCGACGCCGCGGTCGCGGCCGCCGCGCAGGCCCAGGCGGACGCCGCTGCCGCGGCCGAGGCACAGCGTCAGGCGGAGCTCGCCCAGCAGCTCGCCGACCAGCAGGCGGCCGAGGAGGCAGCAGCCGAGGATCCCGGCCCGGGTCAGGGCGGCCCGGACCCCGGAAACGGCAAGGACAAGGGGAAGGACGGCGGCAAGGGCAAGGGGAAGGACAGGTAGCCCAGTCCTTCGCAACCCCTGGCGGGTCGTGCAGGGATCGATAGCATGGATCGACCGCCAGAAAGCGAGCCCCAGTGACGAGTACCTGGCCCGACACGGGCAGTGGTGAAATCCTGGGCGGCCGCTACCGTCTGGCCGAGCTGGTGGGCTCAGGAGGCATGGCCTCCGTGCACCGGGCCCACGACCTGGTCCTCGACCGGGATGTGGCCGTCAAGGTGTTCCGCACCGACGTGAGCGAGGCCGCCGACTACCGGCGCATCCAGGCCGAGATCAAGATGCTCGGCAGCGTCAACCACCCCAACCTCGTCACGCTCCACGACGCGTCGCTCAGCGACGACCTCGAGACCGCGTACCTCGTCATGGAGCTCGTCGACGGCGAGGACCTCGGCCACCTCCTCGCCGAGCGCCGGGTGAGCGCCCGGGACGCGGTCCGGATCGGCGCACAGATCGCAAGCGCCCTCGCGCACATCCACCGCAAGGGCATCGTCCACCGGGACGTGAAGCCCGCCAACATCCTCGTCCGGCGCGACCAGGACGGGCGGGTCTGGGCGAAGCTGGCCGACCTCGGCATCGCGCGCATCGCCGACGCCACGCACCTCACGACGGCCGGGACCATGCTCGGCACGGTCGCCTACCTCAGCCCCGAGCAGGTCGCCGGCGGCTACATCGACTCCGCCAGCGACGTCTACGCGCTCGGCCTCGTGCTCATCGAAGCCCTCACCGGGCTCAAGCCGTTCCCGGGCACGCCGTCCGAGTCGGCCGCCATGCGCACGGTGCGCCAGCCGGACCTGCCCGTCGGCCTGCCCGAGATGCACAGGGGACTGCTCGGGGCGATGACGACCCTCGACCCTTCGACGCGCATCAGCGCCGCCCAGGCCGAGGAGGCCCTCAGCCGCTGGGAAGCGCTGACCGGGGTCGTCACCCGCAACGTCCCGCTGCCGCAGGCCGGGCAGCCCGGCGACGAGACCGGGCCCCAGACGCAGGCGATGCCGAGCCCGTACCTCCCTCCCGAGACGGGGCCGCAGTTCGGGGCCACCGCGCCCGTCGCGGGTCCCTCCTACGGCGCCGCGCCGGGCACGGGCCCGCAGTTCGACCCGACCGTCCCGTTCACGGGGCAGTACGGCGCCCCGACGACCGGCCCGCAGTTCGGTCCGACGCAGCACATGATGGCGCCCGCGACCAACCCCAGCACCTGGCTGGCCAACGTGCCCGCCGGGACCGGGACGGTCCCGCTGCGGACCGGCCCCCAGAGCACCGGCTCCGTCCGCGTGTCCGAGCAGCAGAAGCGCCGGGCCCGCACCGTCGCAATCGTGATGTGGGTGGTCGTCGCGGTGCTGCTCGTCGCGGCAGCGATCGTGGCGCCCATGGTGATCTCGGCGCTCAACCCCGAGCCCGCGTCGTCCTCCGGGACCGCGGGCTCGCCCACCTACCCCGCCGTCGACGGCGAGATCGGAACCGCCTTGAAGGACCTGCAGGAGGCCGTGAAGTGAGGCGGCCCCTTCTCGCCGTCGCGCTCGCGGCGACGCTCGTCCTGTCCGGCTGCGGGACGGGCGACTCCTCGTACCCGGCCGCTCTCCGCAGCCAGCTGCAGACCACGGTGCTCGACGTCTCCACCGCGGCCTCGCAGAACGACCTCCAAGGCGCGCTCAACCACCTCAACGACCTGCAGAACGAGGTGCAGGATGCGCGCGACAGGGGCGACATCTCGGAGTCGAAGTACAACACGGTCATGGCCGCCCTCACGATCGTGGCGGCCAAGATCACCGCGAAGATGAGCGCGGCAGGCCAGACGCCCACGCCGCAGCCGACGAAGAGTACCTCGGGCGGCTCGACCGGCACCAAGCGGACCCAGGCGCCCGACGACACGACGAAGGAGCCCTCGGCTCCCCAGCAGGGCACGTCGCAGGCGCCCCCGTCGAGCCAGGCGCCCGCGCCGTCGACGCCTGCTGACGACGATTCCGAGTCGGATGACTCCGAGGAGACGGCCACCGCGACTCCCACTCCGACGGAGACGTCGACCGAGACCTCCACGCCGACCACCGATCCCGTCGAGCCGCCAGCGGACGAGCAGGGCGTCACTCAGCAGCAGACCGCCGGCGAGACCCAGTAGCGAGACCAGGAGCGCGCCGCGGGCGTTCCTCCAGCCGCGCGTGGTAGTCAGGAGCGGACGGAGGGAGGGCAGCACGTGACCGACACCCAGCCGGTGACCGCCCTTCTCGGCGGCCGATACCGGCTCGGCGGCGTCCTGGGTGCGGGCGGCATGGCGACCGTGCACCGCGCACGGGATGAGCGGCTGGGCCGCGACGTCGCCCTCAAGCTCTTCCGGCCCGACGTGGCCGACGCGCAGGACCTGCGCCGCATCTCCTCCGAGATCCGCATGCTGGCCGCGCTCAACCATCCGTCCCTCGTCACTCTGCACGACGCGAGCACCGGAGAGGCCGGCGAGACCGCCTACCTCGTCCTGGAGCTCGTCGACGGGCCGAACCTGGCGGAGCTGCTCGCCTCCCGCGGCCTCCCGCCCGCCGAGCTCGCCCGGCTGCTGGCCCAGGTCGCGGACGCGCTGTCCTACATCGGAGCCCGCGGAGTCGTGCACCGCGACGTGAAGCCGGAGAACATCCTCGTCACCCACGACGCGGACGGTGACCTGCGGGCGAAGCTGGCCGACCTCGGCATCGCGCGCATCGCGGACGAGTCCCGCCTGACCACGGCGGGCAGCGTCATCGGCACGGCGCGCTACCTGAGCCCCGAGCAGGTGAACGGCACGCATGTCGGCCCACCGAGCGACCTCTACGCACTCGGCATCGTGCTCCTCGAGGGGCTCACGGGGGCGCTGGCCTTCCCCGGCACGTCGACCGAATCCGCCGTCGCTCGGACGCTCCGCCGTCCCGCCCTCCCCGGGGGTCTGTCCGCGGCGGACGAGGAGCTCCTCGCCCGCATGACCGCGGTCGAGCCCGAGGATCGTCCGACGGCACGCGAGGTGCGGGACGGCCTGCTGACCTGGAGCTCACCCGGCCCCTTCGCGGCGGCGCCCGTCGCGCGCACGCCCACGGCGCCGACGCGGGTGATGCCCGCAGCTGTCGCCCCGCCGGCCGGTGCGACGCGCGTGCTCCCGGTGGCCGACGCCGCCCCCACGCGATCGTTCCGGCCGCCGCAGCAGGCGCCCGCCTTCCCGGCTCCCGATCCCGTGGCCCCGTCGGAGGGCGGACCGCCGCGCTCGCGGCACCACCGGGTCGCCTGGTCGGTGCTGCTCGTGCTCCTGCTGGCCGGCAGCTCGATCGGCGTCGTCGCGGCGTGGCCGGCCATCGCCGCCTGGGTCGAACCGGGTCCGGCCGAGCCCCCGCCCGCCTACCCCGCCGTGGAGGGCGAGCTGGGCACCGATCTCGGAGTGCTCGAGGCCCAGGTCGAGGGCGATGGCCTGACGGATGAGCTGACCCTTCAGCTGCGCGACGATGTGCTCGCCGTCGCGACGGCATCGGCGGTGACGGACTACGCATCCGCGGTCACCTCGCTGGAGGCGATGGCCTCGCACGTCGATGCCGCGGCGGTGGACGACCACATCAGCTCGGCACGCTACAAGCTCGTGCTGACCGCGATCGAGACGGTGCGCGGCGACCTCGACGACGCGGTCACCGCGGAGCAGGCCGAGCTCGAGCGGATCCAGCAGGAGCAGCAGCAGGAGCAGGCCGAGCAGAGCGGCGGCATCTTCGGCGAGCTGCACGACCGGCTGGACCAGTTCGGCCGGGACCTGCAGCGCCAGGTCGAGCGCTGGACCGGCGAGGCCGCGCAGTAGCCCACCCCGAGCCAGGCCGGGTCAGGCGAGGAGGCGGTCGGCCTCGGCGCGGGCCCAGCGCTCGGTCTCGAGGAGCGCATCGAGGGTGAGCTCGCCGCGGTCCGGGGTGTACCGGTCGAGGACCGCCTGCACCGTGTCGAGGATGCCGAGGAACGGGATCCGCCCCGCGTGGAACGCGGTCACCGCCTGCTCGTTCGCCGCGTTGAACACCGCGGGCGTCGCCCCACCCGCTCGCCCGACCGTCTTCGCGAGCTCCACCGCCGGGAACGCCGCCGAGTCGAGCGGCTCGAACGTCCACATGGAGGCCGTGGTCCAGTCGAGCGGGACGCCGACGCCCGCGACGCGGTGCGGCCAGTCCAGGCCGAGCGAGATCGGCAGGCGCATGTTCGGCGGAGACGCCTGCGCGATGGTCGAACCGTCCGCGAACTCGACCATGGAGTGCACGATCGACTGCGGGTGCACGGTCACGTCGATGCGGTCGTACGGGACGCCGAAGAGCAGCGACGCCTCGATGACCTCGAGACCCTTGTTGACGAGCGTGGCCGAGTTCGTCGTGATCACGAGGCCCATGTCCCAGGTGGGGTGCGCGAGCGCCTCGGCCGGCGTCACGTCGCGCAGCTCCTCCCGGCGGCGACCGCGGAAGGGACCGCCCGACGCCGTCAGCACGAGCCGTCGCACCTCGTGCGGCTCCCCCGCCCGCAGCGCCTGCGCGATCGCCGAGTGCTCCGAGTCGACCGGGACGATCTGCCCGGGCGCCGCGAGGCGCGTGACCAGGTCCCCGCCCACTATGAGGGACTCCTTGTTGGCGAGCGCCAGGGTCCGCCCCGCCTCGAGCGCGGCGAGGGTCGGCGCGAGGCCGACGGACCCGGTGATGCCGTTGAGCACCACGTCGCACTCGATGTCCCGAACCAGCTGGGCGGCCTCCGCGGCGCCGAGTGCGGTGGCCTCGACCCCGAACTCCGCGGCCTGCGCGGCGAGCGCCTCCCGGTTCGATCCGGCGGCCAGCCCCACCACCTCGAAGCGCTCCGGATTGTCCCGCACCACGTCGAGAGCCTGGGTTCCGATGGAGCCGGTGGAGCCGAGCAGGATCAGGCGACGCACCCGCCCATCCTGTCACCCGGCCGACCGGCGCGGCACGCGTCGCGACGCCGCCCGCGCCGTTGGACGGCGGCTTAGGGTGTCAGCGTGTTGCGCGAGGTGGGGGCGGCGGTGCTCGCCATGACGACGGCGCTCAGCCCGGCCGGACCGGCATCCGGCCTCTCCTCCGGATCCGCCGCTTCCGGGGTCGGGGCGCGGGTGGAGTGGCGGCTGGCGGACGCCGACGACTTCCGTCCCGGGATGCTGATCAGCGACGACCGCTTCTACGACGACCGGGCCATGGATGCGGAGGCGATCCAGCGGTTCCTCGAGCGGACGCCCTGCCTGCCGGAGGACGGCGCCCCCTGCCTGTCGGACTACCGCGAGGACACCCCCGACGTGCCGGATGTCGGCGTCGGGCACTGCGGTGCGTACCACGGGGGCGCCGGCCAGCGAGCGGCGGACATCCTCGCCGAGGCCGGACAGGCGTGCGGCATGAACCCGCAGGTCCTCCTCGTCCTGCTGCAGAAGGAGCAGTCGCTCGTGACCCGGCCGAGCACCGACGGCTACCTGCGCGCGACCGGCTACGCCTGCCCGGACACCGCAGACTGCGACGCGGACTACTTCGGCTTCTTCAACCAGGTCTACAACGCGGCGTGGCAGTTCCGGCAGTACACCCTCTACCCCTCCGGCCGGGGGTTCGGGGTGGGCACGGTGGAGGTGGCCTACTCCCCCGACGCGTCCTGCGGCGCCGCTCCGGTGCGCATCCGCAACCAGGCCACGGCCAACCTCTACAACTACACGCCGTACCAACCCAACCGGGCGGCGCTCGCGTCGCTGTATGGCGACGGGGACGCCTGCTCCGCCTTCGGCAACCGGAACTTCTGGCGCATCTTCACCGACTGGTTCGGCGATCCCACCGCGGTGCTGCTGCCCGAGTGGCTGGGGCCGTGCCTCGCGCACGAGGCGGGACGGCCGTGCCTGGAGACCTACTGGGTCGCGCCGCCTCCGCGCTGACCGGCTTGCTCGGCCACCACGATCGTCGGCTCGTGCCGGACGGGGAAGTTGACCGAGGAGGCGATGAAGCACTTCGCGTTGGCCTCGGCGTGCAGCGACCTGGCGAGGTCGGCGTGCGCGGGGTCCGCGATCTCCACGGTCGGCCGCAGCGTCACCGACACGAAGGCCCCGCCGCCGTCGCGGGTCTGGGTCATCGTGCCCACCGCCTCGTCCCGGTATCCCGTGACGACGACGCCGTGCGTCACCGCGACGTGCAGATACGACAGCAGGTGGCACTGGCTGAGCGCCGCGACGAGCAGCTCCTCCGGGTTCCACCGGTCCGTGTCGCCGCGGAAGGCCCGGTCCGAAGAGCCCGCGAGCGGCGGCTTGCCCTCCGCGCTCACCACGTTGTCCCGGCCGTAGGCGCGATAGTCGCTCGTCCCCGAGCCCCGGTTCCCGGTCCACTCGACGCCGATCGCGTAGTGGTGGTCGATGTTCACCCGGGAAGACTAGCCGCAGCGCCTCTCCGGGGTTTCCTGGGAGTACTCTGACGGCTCATCGGACCTTCCGCCGGTCCTCCGGAGGGCGGTCCGGGGCCCGGCGTAGACTCGCCGAATCATGACTGACACGCTCCTCGAGACCTCGTCCGCATCGAACTCGGAGACCGCGATCCCGGCCCGCCGCGAGGTGGTCACCGCGATCCCCGGTCCGAAGTCCCAGGCCCTTCACGAGCGCCGCACGAAGGTCGTCCCGCCCGGCGTGCACTCGACCCTCCCGGTCTACATCGAGCGCGCGAGCGGCGCGATCCTCCGCGATGTCGACGGTAACTCCTTCATCGACCTCGGCGCCGGCATCGGCGTCACCACGGTCGGCCACTCCCGCGAGACCGTCGTGAACGCGGCGAAGGCGCAGCTGGACAGCTTCCTGCACACCCTCTTCACCATCACGCCGTACGAGTCCTACGTGCGCGTGGCGGAGCTCCTCGCCGAGCACACGCCCGGCGACCACGAGAAGCACACGGTTCTCGTCAACTCGGGCGCCGAAGCCGTCGAGAACGGCGTCAAGATCGCGCGCAAGTACACGGGCCGTCGCGGCGTCGCGGTCCTCGAGCACGCGTACCACGGGCGCACCAACCTGACGATGGCGATGAACTACAAGGCCGCGCCCTACGCGACCGGCTTCGGCCCGCTCGCGGGCGACGTGTTCCATGCCCCGTCCTCCTACCCGTACCGCGACGGGCTCTCGGGCGCCGCGGCCGCGGCCCGCACGATCGGCTACCTCGAGAAGCACGTGGGGGCCACCGACCTCGCCGCGCTCGTCGTCGAGCCGATCCAGGGCGAGGGCGGCTTCCAGACGCCGGCCGAGGGCTACCTGCCCGCGCTGCAGGAGTGGGCGACGAAGAACGGCGTCGTGCTCATCGCCGACGAGATCCAGAGCGGCATGGGCCGCACAGGCCGCTACTTCGCGAGCGAGCACTTCGGCCTCGTGCCCGACCTGCTGCTGTCGGCCAAGGGCATCGCCGCCGGCCTCCCCTTGCCGCGGTCACCGGCCGTGCCGAGATCATGGACGCCGCCCAGCCCGGTGGACTCGGCGGGACCTTCGGCGGCAACCCCGTCGCCGCCGCGGCGTCGGTCGCCGTGTTCGAGCTCATCGAGCAGGACGGCCTCCTCGCGGAGGGCGAGCGCATCGGACGGACCCTGACGGCGGGACTCACCGCGCTGCAGGCCAAGCACGACATCATCGGCGACATCCGCGGCCGCGGCGCGATGATGGCGATCGAGCTCGTTCAGCCCGGCACCGCCGGGACCACGAAGGTGCCGAACCCCGAGGCGGTCACCGCCCTTGCTGCGCACGCCGCGCAGAACGGCGTCCTCGTCCTCACGGCCGGCACCTGGGGCAACGTGCTCCGCTTCCTGCCGAGCCTCGCCATCTCGGACGAGCTGCTCGAGGACGCGCTGGGCGTGCTCGCCGACGGCTTCGCCTCCCTCTGACCCCGGTGTCGAGGAGAACGCACAGCACGAGCACGCCTCGATGACGGCCCCGAAGGGCACGTTCGCCGCGGAGGCGGCGGGCGAGCTCGCGGTGGTCGAGCGCAGCGGCTTCGTCGAGTCGCGGCACGTCGGCTCGGCCGTGGTCCTCGGACCCGACGGATCCGTCCTGCGCACGGTTGGCGACCCGGCCGCCGCCGTCTTCCCGCGCTCCACGCTCAAGCCCTTCCAGGCGCTCGCCTCCATCGCGAGCGGTGCGCAGCTGACCCCTGAGGAGACGGTGCTCGCCACTGCGAGCCACGACGGCACCGCCGAGCACGCGAAGATCGTGCGCGGCATCCTCAAGAAGGGCGGGCTGCGGCTGTCGAGCCTCCGCTGCCCCGCCGACTGGCCGACCGACCGGGACGCCCGGGACCAGCTCGTGCGGGACGGTCACGGCACGCACCCGATCTTCCACAACTGCTCCGGCAAGCACGCGGCCATGCTGCTGGCATGCGTCGCGAGCGGCTGGGACCCGCGCACCTACCTCGACCCGGCGCATCCGCTGCAGGAGCGCGTGCGCGAGGTGATCCAGCGGATGACGGGTGAGCACGTGAGCCGGTCGGGCGTCGACGGCTGCGGCCTCCCGGTGCATGCCCTGTCCCTCACCGGGCTGGCGGCCGGCTTCGCTCGCGTCCGCACGACCCGCGCCGACTCCCCATGGCCGCTCTACCGGGACGCCGCCGCGCTGACCGAGGCCGTTCTCCAGCGTCCGTGGCTGATCTCCGGCCGAGGCAGGCCGGACGCCGTCCTCATCGAGGAGCTGGGCGCGCTCGCCAAGGTGGGGGCCGAGGGTGTCCTCGCGGTCGCCCTCGAGGACGGCACCGCCGTCGCGGTGAAGGTGCTCGACGGCAGCCCCCGCCCGGCCGCGGCGGTCGCGGCGGGCCTCCTCTTCGCGGTGGGCGCGATCGACGCCCCCGCCCTCGCGCGCGTCCGCGCCCGCCTCGACCTCGCGGTGCTCGGCGGCGGCGTCCCGGTCGGCGAGCTCCGCGTCACCTGCGCCTGAGCTCCCGCGACGCCCGCTGATTGAGGAGCCGCGCAGCGGCGTCTCGAAATCCGGGACGGGACGTATGACATGGGCCCTGATTTCGAGACGCGGGCTTCGCCCGCTCCTCAATCATCGGGAGGGGCGGAACGTCAGCGGGCGAGGCGCTTCCGGCGGGCTTGCGCGCTCAGCTGACCGATGAGCACGATCGCGATGGCGAGCAGGAAGACCGCCGACGCGATGACGTTGGCCTCCGCGGGGATGCCGCGGGTCGCCGCGGTGTAGATGAACGTCGGGAACGTGTTCACCGACCCCGAGTTGAAGTACGTGATGATGAAGTCGTCGAAGCTCAGCGAGAACGACAGCAGCGCAGCGGCGAGGATGCCGGGCAGCAGCAGCGGGAACGTGATGCGCCAGAACACCTGGGACGACGACCCGTACAGATCCCGACCGGCGTCCTCGAGCGCGGGGTCGAGGCTCGCGACCCGCGCCTTGACCGTGACCACCACGAAGCTGAGGCAGAACATCGCGTGGGCCACGATGATCGTGCCGAGGCCCTTCGCGATCCCCGCCGAGAGGAACTGGGCGGCGAGGCCCGCTCCGATCACGACCTCGGGCGTCGCCATGGGCAGGAACAGCAGCAGGTTGGTGGCCGCACGGAACCGGAACCGGTAGCGGACGAGCGCCAGCGCGATCATCGTGCCGAGCACCGTCGCGATGGTCGTCGACGTGACGCCGATGAGGAGGCTGTTGCCGAACGCCTCGCAGACCCCCGGCTCGCTGCAGACGTTCAGCCAGTTGTCCAGCGTGAAGCCCCGCCACGCGATGTTCGTCTTCACCGAGTCGTTGAACGAGAACACGATCGTGTAGACGATCGGCACGAGCAGGAAGGCGAGCGCGAGGGTGCAGTAGACCGGCAGGAGCCACTTCCCGGCGCTGAAGCCGTACGCGCGGCGCCGGACCGGGGCGGGCGCGAGCTCCTCCGCGCCGATCTCCTGACCGAGCACGAGCCCCGCCTGGGTGTTGCCGCTCACAGCAGGTCCTCCGTCCCGCTCCTGCGCACGTAGACGCCGACGAGCACCAGGATGATCGCCATCAGCAGGATCGACAGCGCGGCCGCCGCCGGATAGTTGAGCTGCACGAGGAAGTTGCTCTGGATGACGTTGCCGATCATCGTCGAGCTGGTGCCGCCGAGGAACTGGCTCGACGCGTTGACGTAGTCGCCCGCGGCGGGGATGAAGGTGAGCAGCGTCCCGGACACGATCCCGGGCATCGACAGCGGCAGCGTCACGGTGCGGAACGTCGTCGCGGGGCCGGCGTACAGGTCCCGACCGGCCTCGATCAGCCGCATGTCGAGCCGCTCGAGCGTCGTGTAGAGCGGCAGGCACATGAAGGGGATGAAGTTGTAGGTGAGGCCGAAGACGACCGCGATGGGCGTCCCCGTGATGTGGTCCTGCGGCCCGAGCAGCGCGAGCGCCTTCAGCGTGGACACCACGGGGCCCTCGTCGGAGAGGATCTGCTTCCAGGCGAGCGTGCGCAGCAGGAAGCTGATGAAGAACGGCGCGACCACGAGGATCAGCAACAGGCTCTGCACGAGCGGCCAGCGGCGCATCACGACTCCGATGAAGTACGCGAGCGGATAGCTGAAGAGCAGAGCGAACACGGTCGCGAGCAGGGCGTACAGGAACGAGCGGAGGATCTGCTCCGAGTACGTCCCGATCACCTCGCCGTAGTTCTGCCAGTTGAACGTGAAGTCGTACTGGCCGAAGACCGTCTCCGACGGCGTCTGCAGGGACGTGATGACCAGCGACACGAGCGGCGCGAGGAAGAACAGCAGCAGGTAGGCGATGCCCGGCAGCAGCAGGAGCAGCGCGATGCGGCCGCCGCGGCGCGCGCCGGAGGCGTCCGCCGAGACGACGGGGCCGGTGAACGCGGTGAGCGCCACTCCTAGGCCTCCGCACCGCCGACGAGCGCCTCGTGGGCCTGGGCGATCGAGGAGACGGGCGCGTCCGACAGCCCGAAGCCGTGCTCGACGCGCCAGCTGACCCAGACCTCGGCGCCCCGCTCGACGACGGGGCCGAAGACGAGGTTCTGCGCGAAGACGATGATCGTGCCGACGCCGGGGACCTCGACGAGGTACTGGGTGCTCACCCCGCTGAACGACACGTCGGTGACCCGGCCGGGCCCGAGCACGTTGATGCCCGCGGTCGCGGCGGGCTCCTCCGTGAGGAGCAGGAGCTTCTCGGGGCGGACCCCCACGGTCACCGATCCGCTCCTCCGCTGGGCGCGCTCCGTGGGGACGAGGATCCGCCGACCCGCGGCCTGCACGCCGATGGTCGCGTCCCCGCTCTCGACCACCTCGCCGGCGAAGAGGTTCGACTGGCCGAGGAAGTTGGCGACGAACGACGTCCTGGGCAGCTCGTAGAGCTCCTCCGGTGCGCCGATCTGCTCGATCCGGCCCTTGTTCATGACCGCGACGGTGTCCGCCATGGTCATGGCCTCCTCCTGGTCGTGGGTGACGTGCACGAAGGTGAGGCCGACCTCGGTCTGGATGTTCTTGAGCTCGAGCTGCATCTGCCGGCGCAGCTTGAGGTCGAGCGCGCCCAGCGGCTCGTCGAGAAGCAGGAGGGCGGGCCGGTTCACGACCGCGCGAGCCAGGGCGACGCGCTGCTGCTGGCCGCCCGACAGCTGGGCGGGCTTCCGCTCGGCGAGGTGGTCGAGCTCCACCAGCTGCAGGGCGGTGTGCGCCTTGCCGAGCGGATCCCCGATCCCCCGTCGACGGAGCCCGAACGCGACGTTCTCGAGGACGCTCATGTGCGGGAACAGTGCATAGCTCTGGAACACGGTGTTGACCGGACGCCGGAACGGCTTGGTGTCGGTCACGTCGGCGCCGCCGATGAGGATGCGTCCCGCAGTGGGCTCCTCGAGGCCGGCGACGAGGCGGAGCGTGGTGGTCTTGCCGCAGCCGGAGGGCCCGAGGAGGGCGAAGAAGGTTCCCGCCGCGATCGTGAGGTCCAGCTGCTCGACCGCGGTGAAGCCCGGGAACTCCTTGCGCACCCCGACGAGCTCGAGGTCCGCGCCGGACTCGGCGAAGAGGCCGCGCGCCATCGTCAGGCGCCCAGGCCCACAGACTCGAACTGCGCGCTGTACCGCGTCGACTCCGCGTTGCTCAGCGTGCGGAAGATGAACGCGTTCGACAGCGTCTGCTCGTCGGGGAAGATGAGCGGGTTGTCCACGTACTCGGGCGCGATGTCGGCCATGGCCTCCTTCGCACCCTCCACCGGCGTGATGTAGTTCACGTAGGCGGCGACCGTGGCGGCGACCTCGGGACGGTAGTAGTAGTCCATCAGCGCCTCGGCGTTGCCCTTGCGGGTCGACCCGATCGGCACCACGAAGTTGTCGCTCCAGAGCGTGCCGCCGGTGTCCGGGATGGCGAAGCCGAACCGGTCCTCGCCGAGCTCCGCGTTGATGCTCGTGACGTCACCGGACCACACGATGGCCGCGAGGGTGTCCTCGTTCTTGAGGTCGTCGCCGTAGGAGTTGCCCTTGATGTTGCGGATCTGGCCGGAGGAGACCTGCTTCTGGAACTCGTCGATGGCCGCCGTGAACTCCTCGTCACCCCACTCCTTGCCGGAGATGTCCACGCCCTGCGCCAGCATGATGAGCCCGATGGTGTCGCGCATCTCCGAGAGCACTCCGACGCGGCCCTTGAGGGCGGGGTCCCACAGCTCCTCGACGCTCGTCAGCCCGTTCGGCAGCTTCTCCTTGTTCCAGGCGAGACCGGCGAAGCCGCTCTGCCACGGAAGCGAGTAGGTGCGGCCCTCGTCGAAATCCGGGTTCGCGAGGCTCGCCGACAGGTTCTTGATATTCGGGATGTTGGCGTGGTCGAGCTTCTGGACGTAGCCCTGGCCGATCAGCCGGCTCACCATCCAGTCGGTGAGGCACACGGCGTCCGCGCCGATGTCCTGGCCGAGCGCGAGCTGGTCCTTGACCTTCGCGTAGTAGGTGTTGTTGTCGTCGACGGCGACGTCGTACGAGACCTTGATGCCGGACTCCTCCTCGAACGCCTGAAGCGTCGGGTAGTTGCCGTCGTCGTCCTCGTCGAGGTAGTACGCCCAGTTCGCCCAGTTCAGCGTCTTGTCGCTGCCCGAGTTGTCCTTCGGCGCCGAGGGCTTCGCCGAGCCGCCGCCGGTGGAGCAGGCCGCGAGGGCGAGGGCCGCCGCGGAAGCGCCCGCACCCTGGAGGAGCGTGCGCCGCCCCACCTGCCACGTGCGGGCCTGGGCGATCAGCGCGCGGAGTGCCGCGTCGGTGGGCAGGTCGCGGTGGGACACGGAGCCTCCTTCGGATGCCGGGACAGTGCTGTCGATCCTGGCACACGCCTCCCCGATTGCGCGGGCACTGCTGGCCATATCGACCACTCCGAAACACAAACTTCACTGAATCCGCATCCGAAGCGCCCTTCTTGCTCCGGAATCGGCGGTCCACCGTAGGCTGAGCCCATGCGCATCGGCGTTCCCCGCGAGATCAAGAACAACGAGTTCCGTGTCGCGATCACCCCCTCCGGCGTCCATGACCTGGCCGCGGCGGGCCACGAGGTGATCCTCGAGGGCGGAGCGGGGGTCGGCTCCTCGATCCCGGACGTGGACTACGAGGCCGCCGGCGCCCGCATCGCCGAGACCGCGGCCGAGGTGTGGTCCGAGGCCGAGCTGCTGCTCAAGGTGAAGGAGCCCATCGCCGAGGAGTACGGCCACTTCCGCCCCGACCTCGTGCTCTTCACCTACCTGCACCTGGCCGCCGAGCGGCCGCTCACGACGGCGCTCCTCGACTCCGGGATCACGGCGATCGCCTACGAGACGGTGCAGCTACCGAATCGGGCGCTGCCGCTCCTCGCTCCGATGAGCGAGGTCGCGGGCCGGCTCGCTCCCCTGGTCGGCCAGTCGACCATGCTGCGTCCGAACGGCGGGCCGGGGCTGCTCGTTCCCGGCGTGCCCGGCACCCGCTCCGCGAAGGTCGTCGTCCTCGGCGGCGGCGTCGCGGGCACCAACTCGGTGCAGATCGCCGTGGGCCTCGGCGCGGACGTGACCGTCCTCGACACGAACCTCTTCCGCCTGCGCGAGCTCGATGCCCTGTACGCCGGGCGGGTCCGCACGATCGCCTCGAACGCCTACGAGATCGAGCGCGCCCTGCTCGACGCCGATCTCGTCATCGGCTCGGTCCTCATCGCAGGCGCCCGCACGCCGAAGCTCGTGAGCAACGACCTCGTGTCCCGCATGAAGCCCGGCAGCGTCCTGGTCGACATCTCGGTGGATCAGGGCGGCTGCTTCGAGGACTCCCACCCGACGACCCACGCGGATCCCACCTTCCGGGTGCACGGGTCGCTCTTCTACTGCGTGGCCAACATGCCCGGCGCGGTCCCGAACACGTCGACCTTCGCGCTCACGAACGCGACGCTGCCGTACGTGCGCTCCATCGCAGGTCTGGGCTGGCGCGACGCGTTGCGCGCCGACCCGGCGCTCGCGCTCGGACTCAACGTGCACGGGGGCGCACTCGCCAATGCGCCGGTCGCCGCGGCTCACGGACTCGGCCACGTGGAGCTCGAGACGGCCCTGGCCGCCTAGGGCGCCCACGCGACGCTCGCCCTCACGGTGGGCTCCTCGGGCCGCACGAGCCAGGCCCGTCCTTCGAGAGGGGCGAGCAGCGGAGGCAGCTCGCGTCTCCTCGTGATCGCCCGGTGCTCGGCGGGCGTGCACCCATCGAGGAGGAGCGGAGTGCGCGCCGCGGCGGACCACAGGCTCGGCGTGGCGGTGAAGTCGTCGACCCCGACGACGGCGACTCGGTCGACTGCCAGGTCCGACCCCGCTGCGCGTGCGCCCCCGGCGCGGCGGACCTGGGCGAGCCGGCGCTCCGGCGTCCGGCTGACCACCAGAAGGGGCGTGCGCAGCTCGACGGCGACCACGGAAGCGGGCTCCGTGCGCACCCCACCGCCGTCCGCCGACGCGAGCTGGATCCGGTCGCCCCGCCACCACCCGCCGCCCGGCGGCACGCGGCCGTCGTAGGCGCACTGCGCCCCGAGCAGGGCGGCATGGTGCTCGCGCCCCGTGCGCAGCACGAGCACGTCGCCGAAGGCGCTCCCGAGCGGGCGCAAGGCTCCCGCGAGCGGCGCCCGAGCGGTCGCGGCGATGCCGCCTCCTGCGGTTCGCAGGGCGAGCGCGAGCCGGTCCAGCACGTCCGCGGCGTACTCGTCCGGCATGCGGCCGACCGCGAGGTCGAGGTCGTCCAGGAGGAGGAGCCCGGCGGACCGCTCCGCGACCGCGTCCCACAGCGCCTCCGGGCCCTCCGCTCCCGCGCCGGCCACCAACCGCGATCCGGTGCTCTGCGCGGCGAGCGAAGCCAGGAGCGTGCTGCGCCCGGATCCCCTGTCCCCGACGGCGAGCAGAGCGCCCTCCGAGGCGGGCCGCCAGGCGCCCACCGATCGCCGCTGCTCGTGCGGCAGATCGACCGCTCCCAGCACCAGGGCCCCGGGAGGCGGAGGGGAAGGTCCCGCAGCCGCACCGTCGCCGGCAGCGGCGGGAGGACCACGGGCGCGGCGCGGACTCCCGCCGCCGACAGTGCGGGCTCCGGCGAGCCTTCACCGGTGAGCGCGACACGAGCCGGGACCGGCGGCTCACCGTGGCGGACGACGAGGCACTCACCCGGTGGCGTTCGGGGCAGGCCCGCAGCCGCGGGGTGCCGACGAGCGCCCGGCTGTCCTCCTCCGCCAGCATCCGCAGCGCGATCCGGAGGCCGCAGTTGGCGAGGAGTGCGTCCCGGACCACTCCGGCGGGTCGCTGCGTGCAGAGGATGAGGTGCATGCCGAGGGCCCTCCCCGCGCGGCGATGTCGGTCACGACGTCCGAGAGCGCGGGAAGCGCCTGCAGGAGGGCGGCGAACTCGTCGACGACGATGACGAGCCGCGGGAGGCTCGGCAGCGCCGCGATGTCGGGGGCTCCGGCAGCACGGAGGGCCTTCTCCCGCTCGCGGACCTCGGCGGCGAGGCCGGCCGCGAGACGCTCCACCGCGGTGTCGTCCAGGTCGCTGACGACCCCAGCCACCTGGGGCAGGCCGGCGAGGGCGTCGAAGGTCGCGCCGCCCTTGAAGTCGATCAGGAGCACCGCCAGTCGTTCGGCGGAGCGGGCGGCGGCGAGGGCGAGCACCCACGACCGGAGCAGCTCGCTCTTGCCGCTGCCCGTCGTTCCGCCGACGACGGCGTGGGGGCCGTCCGCGACGAGGTCGAGCTCGACCTCCCCGTCGCCGGCGACGAGGAAGCGGGCGGGGAGGCCGGGTCCGTCCCGCCCGGGGACGCCCAGGTCGGCGAGCGACACCGCGATCCCGGCGCGACGCCCGCGGAGCGCCGCCTCCTCGGCGGCGGACACCAGCGCCGGCCGCAGCTCCCCGCACGCCACGGCGACTGGAGCGGCGAGGACCGTCATCCGGCCCACCCCGTCGACGCGGAGCACGACCGACGCCCGCGGCTGCTCGACGAGGCGGGCTCCCTGCACGGCCAGCGCCCGTCGGGCCGCCGCCGCGGCGAGCGGGACGCCCAGGACGGCGACGGCGTGCTCCCGCGGGACGGTGACGGGCGCGCCCCCGAGCACGGCTGCCTCCCGGGCGAGCGCCCCGTCCTCCTCGACGACCGGAACGAGCTCGATGCCGCTCGGCACGGGTCCGGTGCCGAGGAGCACGACCGGGGGCGCCCGGGGTCGGCTCCCTCGAGGATGCCGGGGAGGTCCGGGGCGGCAGCGGCCAGCCTGGCGCGGCGGATCCGGTGCTCCTCGGCGATCCTCGTGCGGACCCGGACGAGCGCGGCCTCGCGCCGCCGCGCGTCCCGGCGACGGCGGCGGCGGCCGTGCCGCCGGCCGTCGAGCAGAGAGGCGACGGCCAGCACGGGGCCGAAGGCGGCGAAGACGAGCGGCATGGGCGAGGAGGTCACCGCTGCCAGGACCACCCCCGCGAGGACGGGAGCGAGCACCGCGGCGATCGGGACCGGGATCCGCTCCGCCTCGGGCAGGGGCGGCGGGAGCGGCGGCAGCACCGCTCCACCCTGCGCTCTCAGCACCGTCGGCACAGCCGAGAGGCGGCATCCGGGGACGACTGCGCGGTCGCCCGGCTGGGGAGGATCAGCTCACGACGAAGAACTGCTCGCCGATCTCCACACGGGACCCGCGCGCGACCCGGCTGCGCATTCCGGGGGCGGAGAGCCGCGCGGGCCGCTCGGGCTCCCGGACCACGGTGCCGTTGGCCGAGAACCGGTCGCTGACCCAGAAGGTGCCGCCGTCCTGGCCGAACTCGAGGTGGGTCTTGGAGACGGAGCGGCCGGGGTCGTCGATGGCGACGAGCGTGTCGAAGAACTCACCGGGCTGCGCCTCAGGGCGCCGCCCGATGAGGCCGCTGCCCGACACGGTCACGGACTCCCCCGTGCTGAACTGGAGCACGAACCGGGCGGCCGCGGGCTGCGGGCGGGCGGCCGGGAGCCGGGTGTGCTCGTCCGGGGCGGCGGGTGGCGTCGGGGCGACGGCGGCCGGGACCGGCAGGGCGGCGACCTCCGCCTCGGCGCTGCCGGCCGGCCTCGGCGCCGCAGCGGGGCGTTCGGCGACTGCGGACCCGCAGACGCCGCAGAAGAGCGCGCCGGGTGGGAGTGCGGCGCCGCACACGGTGCAGCTCATGGCTCCCTCCGTGAGGCGGCACGGCGCTGCAGCGACCGGATCGACACAAGGGCCTTCAGCCGCTCCCACCGGGTGCGCCCGGAGTCAAGGTCGCCGCGCAGGTCCGCCACGGCGGCCCAGACGTTGTCGACGTCCGACTCCTGGGGGACAGTGGGCGCGAACACCGCCCGGTCCACGGCCGAGGCGAGCACGAGAGGCTTCCGGCCGCCGACCGCCATCGCGAGCTCGTTGCGGGTCGCGGTGGCGGGCGCATCGATCCCGTGATCGAGGGCGCTGTCCGCGAACTCGTCCCAGCCGCCGACGATGCGGTCGAGCGGCTCGACGGCGTTCCGGCGCCGCCGGCGTCGCCGCCACTTCGCACCGAGGATCGCGAGGAAGGGCGACACCAGGACGGCGGCGACCACGAGGACGACGCCCACGACGCGGAGCACGGCGAGCAGCACAGCGAGCCAGGCGGGCTGCTGCGCGCCCTGGTCCTCCTCGGACACATCGGGCGGCACGACGTCGTCCTGGTCGACCTGGTCGTCGGGCGGCGGTTGCACGACCGACTGGGGACGCGAGACGCTCGTGGCGTCGTCGGGCTCCGGCTCGGGCACGTCGCGCAGCTCGGGGTTGGGGTCGATGGGCACCCAGCCGGCGCCCGCGGCGTTGACCTCGATCCACGCGCTCTCGTCGGCTCCCACGAGGTTCGACGGGTCGTCGGAGCCGGCCACGAAGCCGACGACGACGCGCGAGGGGAAGCCGAGCCTTCGCGCCATGAGCGCGGCCGTGACCGCGTACTGCTCGGCGTCGCCGAGCATGGGGCGCGAGGTCAGCAGCTCGGTGATGCGCTCGGCGGAGTGCCCGGAGCGGCTGAACGGCTCGCCGGCTCCGCCGTGGCTGACGTAGCCGTTCTCGCGCAGCCCCTCGAGAGCGGCGGCGAGCCGCGCGCCGGGCGTACCGGCGTCAGCGGTGTAGGTCTCGAGGGACGCGTCGAGCTCGTCCGGGACGACCGGGATCTCCGGAACGGGTGCCGTTCCGGGCTGCAGAGCGGCGATCGCGTCCGCGTCCCGAGCCGCGGGCTCGACCGCGTCGATCGTGTAGCGATCCCCCTGCGCGAGGCCTCCCAGGACTGCTCCCGTACCGCTCGCGGCGTTGTAGTAGAAGGCGTCGCGGAGGCGACCCGCGCGGTCGCCCCCGAAGTCGATGGTGCGCAGGGCGCCCGCGTCCGGCACCCACACCCCGCGATAGCCGCCGACCGTGACGTCGAGCCGGACGGAGCGCCCGCCCGGCACGGTGGGCTCCAGCGCCGAGGGGACGCGCGTGAA
The DNA here is from genome assembly GCF_030296595.1 of Naasia aerilata. Classification (GTDB taxonomy): domain Bacteria; phylum Actinomycetota; class Actinomycetes; order Actinomycetales; family Microbacteriaceae; genus Naasia; species Naasia aerilata. The sequence goes on from NZ_AP027731.1 coordinate 73,181, forward strand.
GGCGGCGGACGCGCTGCTGACGCGGTCGCTGCCGACCGTGAAGGCGACGCCGTCGTAGGTGTCGAGTGCGGCGATGCGGACCCGCTCCCCGCCCGGAGCCCGTCGACGGTGAGCATCGTCCGATCCGCGCGATCCTCGGCGAAGTAGCGGCGGAAGGCCGACAGCGGGCTTGCGTAGTCCCGAGGATCGAAGGGCACCTCGACGGCGGTCCGGAGGACCTGCCGTGGCGTGGATGCCGGGAGGGCGGCCGAGGCGGCGACCGACCCGCCGACGGCGAGGACCAGGATGACCGCGGCGCCGAGCCAGCGACGCAGGTTCGCGCGGCGCCGGTCGCCACGGTCCTCCGGAGCGGCGCGCAGGCGGTCGAGCGCGGCGGTCCGGCGGCTCTGCCGCCGCCAGACGAGCATGAGGAGGAGGGTCACGAGCAGCCCGAGCGCGATGGGCAGCGGCCACGTCGACCGGGTAGGCCCGAGCAGGATGCCCGCGGTGAACAGGGCGATCGGCGCGAGCACGGCGAGCTCGCCGAAGCGCGCGCGCAGGGCGATCGAGAGGCCCGCCACGGTGAGCACGAGGACGAGCAGGAACACGGGCACGAGCAGGGTCTGGTAGCCGCCGACCGGCAGCGACACGGTGAGCAGCTCCTTCCAGCTCAGGCCGGCGCCCGCCACCAGGGCGGTGAGGCCCGGCACGGTCGGAACCACGCCGGCGAAGGCGAGTGAGGGCACGGCGGCCGGGACGCCGAGGACGAGGTAGGCGAGGATCGTGAGCCCGCCCACGGCCCACGCGGGCCAGTGCCGCGCCGCTCCCGCGATCGCGATCGCGACTCCCGCGACGAGCGCGACGGCGACGGCCACCACGAGGGCCTCGCTGCGGTGGATGGGCCAGAACGTCGCGGACGAGATCGCCATCGCGACCACGACGAAGACGGTGTTGACGAGCACGAAGGCCGTCCCTGGCAGCCGCCGGAGCCGGGGGCGGCGGATCGCACCGGCGGCGGTCATGCCGCCCTGCTTCGCGCGAGCGCCTTCTGCAGGTCCTCGAGGTAGCCGATCGTGAGGACGGTGAGCTCCCCCACGCGCGTCAGCGCCGGCGCGTAGCCGGGGTCGCAGACGACCGCCACGACCTCGACGCCGCCCGGGAAGGAGGCCGAGGCGGCGCGGAGCTGCGTCGGCGTGGGCCGGGACCCGAAGACGAGGAACGCGACCGAGGTCCCTGCGCCCTCGTCCGCCGCGACGCGGGCGAGGTCGACCACGCCGAGCGCCGACTCGGCCTGCTCGATGCGGGCCAGATCGTCGAGGAGGCGGACGGGCGTGAGGGTGCTGAGGTGGCGCACGGCGAAGACCTTGCGCTTCGCGAACTCCGGCGTCGTGCCGCTCGCGACCACCGAGACCGTGCGGGCATCGCGGATGGCGCGGACGCCGAGGGAGCCGGCCACGCTCACCGCGAGCTCGAACTGGTCATCGCTCTCGTAGTCCGCCGCGGCCAGGCTCAGGGCCACCAGCAGATGGCTGCGGCGCGTCTGCTCGAACTGGCGCACCATGTGCACGCCCTGCTTCGCCGTCGACTTCCAGTGGATGTACCGCCGGTCGTCGCCCGGCTGATACTCGCGCAGGGCGTGGAAGGAGATGTCGCTGGACGTCAGATCCCGTGTCACCTGTCCTTCCAGGTCACGGACGAAGCCCGTGCTGGTCGACGGGATGGGCACCGTCCGCGGGTGCACGAAGAGCTCGACGCTCGAGCTCCACACGTGCTCGCGGCGGATCAGGCCGATGGGGTCGGCGCGGACCGCGCGGACCGGACCGATCCGAACGACGCCGCGGCGTGTGGTGGGCACCGTGAAGGGCGAGTCCTCGGTCGCTCCCCCGGCGAGGGAGGGCACGGGCAGCTCGAGGATGCCCGGACCCACCGGCACCTCGACCGTGGTGCCGAGCAGCCGGTGGCCCGTCGGGTTCCGCACCGCGAGCGCTCCGACCGCGGACTGCCCCACGACGACACGGTTGTGCGGCATCTCGAGCCCGATCTCGTGCGCGTGCCCGCCGAGCAGGAAGAGCGCGGCGACGAGCACGAGCACCGTTCCCGCCCAGGCCACCGCAACGGCCTCGGCCCAGCCGGCGCCGTAGCCGACCGCGAACGCCAGCACCGTCAGCCCGAGGATCGACCAGCCCAGCGGCGTGACGACACCCGAGACGGCGCGCCAGGCGGCCGCGAGGGCGAGGCGGGTCGCCCGCCAGGCGCGCACGCCGAGGACGAGGGCGTCCGCGACGAAGCCGGTGCGCGTGCCGACGATCCGGGTGCGAGCGTTGGTGAGCGGCGCCGTGGCCGTCGTCTCGCCCCGGACGGAGGTGGCGCCGCGGAGCTCGGTGCGGGTCCGGGAGAGGCTCCGGTGCCGGGAGGCGGTGCTGCTCACACGGCCTGCCGCTCGCTCGGCGGCGGCACCTCGAGCAGCAGTTGCGCCATGACGCTCGAGGGCGTCACGCCGTCGAACTCCGCCTCGGGGTCGAGCAGCAGGCGGTGGGCGAGCACGGGCTCGCCGAGCGCCTTCACGTCGTCCGGAATGACGTAGTGCCGGCCGTTCGACGCCGCGAGCGTCTTCGCGGTGCGCAGGAGGGCGATCGCCGCGCGCACGCTCGCGCCGAGCCGCACCTCCGAGGCATTGCGCGTTGCCTCCACGATGCGCGACACGTAGTCGCTCACCGAGGGGTCCACATGCACCGTGCGGGAGAGCTGCGCCATGTCGACCACCACGTCGGCGGGCACGATGGACGGGATCACGGTCTCGTGCGACCGCACAGTGGAGCCCTCGAGGATGCGCAGCGTCGCCGCGTGGTCGGGGTAGCCGATCGAGGTCTTGAGGATGAAGCGGTCGAGCTGCGCCTCGGGCAGGCGGTAGGTGCCGGCCTGCTCGATCGGGTTCTGGGTGGCGATGACCATGAACGGGACGCCGACCGCGTGGCGGATGCCGTCGACGGTGACCGAGCCCTCCTCCATCACCTCGAGGAGCGCCGACTGCGTCTTGGGGCTCGCCCGGTTGATCTCGTCGGCGAGGACGATGTTCGCGAACACCGGGCCCTTGTGGAACTCGAACTCGCCGTTCCGCTGGTCGTAGATGCTGACGCCGGTGATGTCGCCCGGCAGCAGGTCCGGGGTGAACTGCACCCGGCTCGAGCTGCCCTGCACGCTCTGGGCGATGGCGCGCGCGAGCGACGTCTTGCCCGTGCCCGGGAAGTCCTCGAGCAGCAGGTGGCCCTCGCTGAGCATCGCCGTCAGCGAGAGCCGGATGACGTGGCTCTTGCCGAGCAGCACCTGCTCGATGTTCGCCGCCAGCCGGCCGAAGATCTCGCTGAACCAGGTGGCCTGCTCGGGGGTCATCGGTGCTCTCGCTCTCTGAAGCTCAATCGAAGTCGTACCAGCGGTAGGTGGGGCTCGCGTAGGCGCCGCTCGGCGTCGTGACGCGCACGGAGAAGGACGCGTCCACCCCTGCCGCGCAGCTCCCGCTCGTGGGCATCGAGGCCCACGTGGCTCCCCCGTCGCACGTGTACTGCACGGAAGAGTAGCCCGAACCGGACGGCGAACCCGTCCAGGACCACGTGCCGCCTGCGACCGTGCCGCTGAATGACAGCCCGCCCGGCCGGGTGTCGACCGGGGTGAAGGTCGCCGACGGCGCCGACCAGTCCGAGCACAGCGTCTTCTCGGGGAAGGCCTCGCACGCCTGCACCTCGATGGCGACAGCACGCCCGTAGAGGCTGCCGTCGGCGAGGAGGGCGCCGCCCTTCCGCACGGTCCACGTCGAGGAGGCGTCGCCGCTGATCCGGTAGCCGTAGGTGACGTCGGGGTTGCCGCCGCCGCTCGTGTAGTCGACCGAGTCGAGCCGGTAGTCGTAGCGCCCGTCGCCGGTCGCGTCGGGGCCGCCGATGCCCACGGCGGTCGGCGTGCCGGGCGTCTTGCGCGACACGGCACGGAGCTCGCCGCTCGACGTGCAGCCCTGGCCGTTGTAGGCGAACACCATGAACGTGTACTGCTGGTTGGCCGGAACGGTGAAGGTCGTGGAGGTCGCCGTGCCCATGTGCCGGAACTCCTGGCTGGCCGCCGGCACGCTGAGGTCCGTTCCGCGTCCCCCGTCGTCCTGGGCGGAGCAGGTGGGCGGCGTCCCCTGGTACATGGCCGCGAAGTACTCGCCGATGCCCGCCCCGTTGCCGTCGAAGCTCCCGGACCAGTCGAGCGTGACCGTTCCCTCGCCGCTGCCGTCCGCGTCGCCGATCCCGGCCGTGGGGGTCCCGGCCACGACGGGGGCGCCCGCCGGGGTTCCGGAGCCGGAGGCGGTGTTCCAGTTCGGGGAGCGCCCGTACGCGTCGTTGCGGCCGCTGACCTCGACCTCGACGGCGGCCCCGTTGCCGATCGCGGCATCCGTGATGTCGATCGAGTAGGAGGTGCCGACGGCGTCGTCCGCGGAGACGTACTTGGTGCCCGTCACCCCGGCCACGCTCACGGCGTAGTAGGTGATGGGGCTTCCGCCCGTCTCGGTCGGCTTCCGCCAGAAGACGCGGAGGCCGTGGTCGAGCGGGCGGGTGTCGAGCGCGGCGGGAGCGGCCGGCACGATGTCGGACCACACCGCCTCGCCGATCCCGGCGGGGTCCGAGGCGCCGACGGAGTTGATCGCGACCACCTGGATGTCGACGCGGTTGTCGGGCCCGTTGCCGGGCGTCGGCACGGTGCACGTCGTCGAGGCGCACGAGGTGGTCGCGAGCTTCGCTCCCCGGGCCTCGACGTTGTCAGCTCGAAGCGCGTGATCTCCGCGTTGTTGAACGGTCCGGGATCGAAGCTCACCGTCACCGCGCGATCGGCGAATCCGGTCGCCCGCACGTTGGTGACGGGCTGGGGGCGGTCCTGCACCGAGATGCGCACCGTGCCCCATGCCGTGCGGTCCGGGTCGCGCGTGGCGTCCTGCACGGCGTACTGCAGGGTCACGTCCTGGGGCGCCGCGTCCGGGGCGACCTGGACGCTCAGCCGGGAGCGGTCCGCACTCGGGGTGATCCGGACGCCCTCGGGCAGGGACGCGGAGTCGATGCCGCGCACCGCCGTCACCTGCAGCGGCGTCGACGGGAACGGGTTCGCCGCCTGGTCGTTCGCGAGAACGTCGACGCTCGTCGTCTGGCCGCGGGGGCGACGGCCGTGTCGGCCGCGGGGATCGCGAGCGGCCGCGTCGACGCCACGACCCGCAGCTGGAGGCGCCCCGCCTGCCCCTCGGAGTCCGGGTCGCGCACGCCCACGAGGAGGGTGGAGGTGGCGCCCTTACGGACCGACTCGTCGGCCGAGAGCGTCATCGTCTGGCCGTCGATCGAGACCCGGAAGCTGTCCGGCACCGATCCCTGCACGTCGTAGGCGAGCTTGTCGAGGCTGTCGGCGTAGGGGTAGGTCGTGAGGCGCGGCAGGGAGACCGTGCGCTCGGAGCCGGGCTCGAACTCCAGCACGCCCCCTCGAACACCGGAGGCTGGTTGTCGCGCGGGGTGACGGTGATGGGCAGCACGAGGGTCGCGATCCGGCCGTTCGGGTCGGTCGCGGAGGTGCCGTCGGTCACCTGGAAGGAGATGGACGCGGGCCCGAAGTAGCCGTCCGCGCTGCGGAAGCGCAGGGTCGTCGCGTTCGCGACGACCTCCGTGCCGTCCGAGTGCGTCGCGCGGACCGTCGAGGAGTCGGTGAGCCGCACCCCGCGGCCGCCGACCGACACGACGTAGTCCTGCAGCGCGATGGAGAGGGTCTCTCCGCTGCGGACCGTCAGCTTCGGTGCGCCCTTGCGCAACTGCGGGAGCGCGTCATCGAAGCCCGGGACGCGGATGAAGGCGATGGCGCTGACCGCCGGATCCTCGGGGTGCCGCACGACGAAGGGCACGATCTGGCCGAGGTCGCCGATGGTCACGCGAACCCGCTTGTTCGGCAGGACCTCGGCAGTCCCGCCGTAGCCGGGCAGCACCGCGAGGTCGAGCGCGCTCGCGTCGCCCTCGGGGAAGAAGACGCCGGCGAGCACGTTCACGTCGACGGTCTGCCTGCCCAGGATGTCGGTCAGGCCGAGCACCGTGTCCTGCGCGACCGGGCGCGCGAGCGGCGCCGCGGCATCCACCACCACGGTGAGGAAGTTCGAGCTGGTGCCGCCGCGCTCGTTCTCGATCGAGTACACGAAGCCGTACCGGCCGGCCCGGTCGGGCGCCTGCACGCGGATGACCGTGCCGTCCACGCGCGCGGTGCCGCCGCCGGTCGTGGACTCGACGTCCGTGATGGAGAGCTTCTCGCCGTCGGGGTCGGAGTCGTTGGCGAGCACCTGCACGGCGAGGGAGCGGCCGGGCCGGACCGTCACCTCGTCCTCGACCGCGACCGGGTTGCGGGCGCCCTCGAGCCGCGGGCTGATCCCGATCCGGACCGTGCCGGTCGCCTGGGCGCCGAGGCCGTCGACCACGCGGTACGCGAAGGTGTCCGTGCCGGCCGAGTAGTCGCCAGCCTCGAACTCGATCCAGTCGGTGCCGACCTCGGTGACCGCGCCCTTCTCCGGGTTCGACTCCTGGCCGAGCAGCTGGACCGAGTCGCCGTCCGGGTCGATGCCGGTCAGCGGGATCGGGATGCGCACGCTCTCGCCCGCGAGGACCCGGGCCTCCACGGTCCGGGGCACGGGCGGATTGTTGGAGGCGGTGTCCGCCTCGCGGACCGCGATGTCGACCTCGGCGGTCGCCCACTGGCCGTCCGGTCCGTCGACCCGGTACACGGCGGTGAAGTTGCCCGTCGTGTCCGGAGCGAGGTAGCGGAGGCGGTTCTGCGAGGCGAACAGCAGCCCGGAGCCGGAGGGCAGCGGCGTGACGAGGTCCGGGGCGAGCGTCAGCGGCTCGCCCTCCGGCTGCTCGTCGTTGGCGAGCACGGGGATGTCGATGGCGTCGCCCACCCGGACGGACACGCTGTCCGGCCTGGCGATCGGCGGCTGCGATCGAGCGGGCTCCGGCACCTCGACGACCGTGACGGTGCCCTCGGCGTCGGCGAGCCCGTTGCTGACCCGGTAGGAGAAGTCGACGGGGCCGTCGAGCGGGGCGGTCAGGGTGATCCGCAGCACACGCTGCTCGAGGACCTCGACGCGGATCCCGGAGTCCTCGGGCACCCCGGAGACGCCGGTGACGAGCAGCACGCCGCCCGCAGGGTCGATGTCGGTCGCGAGGACGTCGAGGTTCTGGCTGCTGCTCTCGCGCACGAACGCGGTGTGCGGCACCGGGATCGGCCGGCTGTTCGCGTCCGGCGGCAGCTCCACGTCGACGCGCACCGTGCCGGTCGCGGTCGTCGCGCCGTCGCCGACGGTGTAGTCGAGGTAGCGCGTGCCCGCATCGTCGCCGGTCAGCCGGAAGGTGCCGCCCTCGTAGTCGGCGGAGATGCGCACGCCGGACTTCTCGGGCACGTTGGTCAGGCGCAGCATGCCGCTGCCGCCCCGGACGTGGACGAGCGGCGACACGGTGAGCTCCTGCCCCACGTAGGCGCGGACCGCGAAGGGCTCCGCCACGATCGGCACCTCACCCGGCGGCCGCACCGTCACGGTGAGGGTGCCCGCGCCGTCGGCCCGGCCGTCCGAGACCGCGAGCGCCACATCCTTGCGGTCGCCACCCTGACCGGAGTCGACGAAGACGACCTCGCCGCCCGGCTTCCAGGTCGCCCCGTCCGGAGCGCCCACTGACGCGCTCGTCAGGTAGAAGGCGTCGCCGTCGGGGTCCACCCAGTCGCCGAGGGTGTCGACGGCCACCCGCCCCCGGCCGCGACCGTGGCCTTGGTGCGGCGCTGCTGGACCGGCGGCGAGTTCTCGTTCGCCGCCCGGATCGGGACGGTGACCGTGGCGGTCGCTGTGCCTCCTCGGCCGTCCGAGATGGTGTACCCGAACGACACCGCTCCGCTCGCCGACTCGGGCAGGGTCAGCAGGACCTGCTGCCGGCCGGTGACGAGCTCGAGCGTGCCGACGTCCGCGGCGAGCGTCGTGAGCTCGTCGATCACCAGCACGTCGCCGTTCGGGTCGTAGTCGTTGAGGAGCACGGGCAGCACGGTGGACCGGCCCGGCCGCGCGCCGAGCTCGTCGTCGACCGCCACCGGGGGCTCCTGCAGCGTCTCGTACTCGGGCGGAGTGTCCTCGTCGTTCTCGGGGGCCGCGTCGGAGCCCTCGTTGGTCGCGAGCAGCTCGTCCCAGTTGTCGATCGACGCGTTGCCGTCCTGCACGGCCCAGGTGCCGCCGCCGCGCGCGTCGTTGAGCACGACACGGCTGCCGCTCGTCTGGAAGGCGAGCTGGGCGGAGGAGGGCAGCCCGCTGACCTGGCCCAGGTCGTCCGGCCCGCCGTCGATGCCCGTGCCGCCGGCGCCCGGTGCGCAGCGCCGCCACACGTCGCCGCTCGTCCACGCCGCGAACGCGCAGCCGGCCCGGAGGACGGGAGCCGCAGGTGCCCCGGCCCTGCCCTCGTCGGACAGTCCCGCGACCTCGGTGGGGTCGCCGCCGCCGAGCGGGACGCGGACGAGCCCGCCGGTGTGCGCGACGTACACCTGGTCGAGCCCGCCCCTGCCGGCCTCCGCAGCGGTGACCGCCTGCTCCAGGACCGGAGCGGCGCCCGCGGCGATGAGCCGGGAGAGATCGACGGTCCGGCCGTCGAGGTAGAGGGTGCGGGTGGTGGCGTCGAGGACCGCCCAGGATCCGCCCACCGAGGTGATCGAGAAGTCGTCGTCTCCGGGGCCGGCGTCGAGCGGCTGGGTGCGGGCGACCACGTCGCTGGTGGCCGCGTCCACGCGGTACACCTCGGCGGCGCTCGGCGAGTAGACGAACAGCGTGCCGTCGGGCTCCATCGACGACACCGACCCGGCGCCGAGGCTGAGGTCCGCCTCGGACTGCGAGTCGAAGGAGCCGAACTCCTCGAGAGGGACGATCCACACCTCGCCGGTCGCCGTCGAGTGCAGCACCGCCCGGCCGTTCGCGACCTCGGGACCAGTCGTGTGCAGGACGGTGTCGTCCGGCGGGACCGGCACGGACTCCGCGACGCTCGCGGTCGCGGGGTCGACGACGTCGACGGTGCTGTTGCCGCGGTCGAACAGGAAGACGTCCTGGCCGTGCTGATGCACCTCGAGGGCGCTGCTCGTCGACGCGACCACGGTGTCCAGCTGCAGGATCTGCGTGTTCGCGCGGCCGATGACCTGCTTCGACCCGTTCGCGACCCACACGGAGCCGTCGTCGAGGTCCATCCGCTGGGCCGTGTAGCCGGAGGAGACGACCGCGACAGTCGCCACGACGGCCACCACCGCTCCGCCGCCGACGATGGACACGACTTTGGACCGATGGCGGGCCAGGGCCTGCCACAGCGGTGTTGCCACCCCCACCTAGGCGTCCACGCACTTCTCGTTGCTGGGCGCGCCGACCTTGCCCTCGCGGTTGACCGTCACGCTGATGCAGACGCGCGAGCCCGGCTGCGCGTCGGCGAGGAAGCTCGTGCTGCGCTGCAGGCTCGACCGCCCGTCATGGGTCGTGATCTCGTAGGCGTCCGAGTCCTGGAGCCCAGGGTCGTCCCAGGAGAAGCGCACGGTGCCGTCCTCCACCTGCGCGGAGATGTCGCTGACGCGCGGGATGTCCTCCGAGTTGCCACGGATGAGGACGACCATGGCGGTCGCGCCCAGGGCGATGACGAGCGCGGAGACCCCGACGAGCAGCCAGGCGAGCCACTGCACGCCCTTGGGCTGGGGGCGCGCATGCCGCTGCCCACCGACACGGACGCGCTGCCCGCCTGCTGGACGAGGGTGCCCACTCCGCCGCGGGTGCCGCTCGTCTCGCCGCGGCGTCGCCTGCGCCGCTCGCCCGGCGCCCGGAGTGCGGGCACGCCGCGGATGCGGGTCCGGTCCTCGAGGTCGGCGACCGTGGCAAGGGCCCAGTCATCCATCGCGACCTCGAGCGGCGTCTGCGGCAGCGCCAGCTCCGTCTCGACCGCCTGCAGCTCGCGGATGAGCTCGAGGACGCTCCCGGGTCGCTGCTCCGGCTTCTTCGACATCGCGCGCTGGAGGACCAGCTCGAGCCGGGCCGGCACGTCGGCGCGGCCGATCGGCTCCGGCTTGGCGCGGTTGATCCGGCCGATGAGGTCCACCGACTTGTTCTCGGTGCCGGGCACCTCGAACGGCGAGCGGCCGGCGAGGAGGCTGTAGACGGTGGCCGCCATCGACCAGACCTCGCTCGCGATGCTGCCGGCCGTCTCGTCCATGAGGACCTCGGGCGCCGACCACGGGATGGAGAGGCCGACCGACTCGGTGCGCTCCGACTCGGCGAGGGTCGCCGCGATGCCGAAGTCGGACAGCACAGGGTGGCCGTAGGCGGTGAGGAGGATGTTGGTGGGCTTGATGTCGCGGTGCAGCACGCCCGCGCGGTGAGCCGTCTCGACGGCGCTCGCGATCTTGATCGAGATGCGCAGCACCTCGGCGACCGGCAGGTGCTCGCGGCGGTAGCGCTCCGACAGCGACGCCGAGCAGAGCTCCATCACGAGGTACGGCCGGCCGTCGGAGGAGACGCTCGCCTGGTACACCGTGAGGATCGACGGGTGCGTCGACAGCTGGGCCATGAGGTTCGCCTCGGCCTGGAACATCTGGCGGACCTGGTCGTTGACCACGTCAGCGAGCATCACCTTGACAGCGACCTGGCGGCGGGGCATGTTCTGTTCGTAGAGGAACACGTCCGCGAAGCCGCCGGAGCCCAGTGCCCGCACGTAGGTGAACCCGGGCAGGGTCGGCGGGGTGGACGGCAGACGCCTCGTCATGTCACCCCTCGCGGTCCGGCGGACGAGCACCCCTGCGGCAGGCCGGGGCGAGGCCGCCACCGTGTGCCCGAAGCGATTGTAAGCAGGCGCTCGCCGTTCACGGGGGACACGCCCCGGCGCGGCTCGGTACCCGATTCGCGCGCGGCCGGCTATCCGCATCGTTTCGGACTATCCGCATCGGTCTCCGGTTGCGGTCAGTCCGAAGTGATGCGGATACCCCGCTGAGCTCTCGATCGGCGGGCCGCGAGGACCGGGCTACGGTGTGTGCGTGGAGCGCGAGCCGTACCAGACAGCCCGAGCGGGTACCGGTCAGAGCGGAAACGGCTCCCGGTCCCTCCTGATCAGGGGCGGCCTGGTGGCCGGAGCGGACGGCGTCCTCGAGACCCGCGATGTCCGGATCGTCGATGGGCGGATCGCGCCCGCCGGGGCCGGCGCACTCCCGCACGATGACGTCGAAGTGATCGACGCCACCGGCTGTCTCGTCCTGCCGGGATTCGTGAATATGCACTCCCATTCGTACGGCACCCTGTGCCGGCACGATGGCGCCCGGCTCCCTCTGGAGCCCTGGATGAACTATGCGCTCGCCGGCACGGCGAACCGCACGCCCGACGAGATCCTCGTGGCGACCCAGCTGCAGGCGATCGAGGCTCTGCGCACGGGCACCACCGCTGTCGTCGATCACATCGGCGGCGCCGTCGCGGGCCTCGCGCCCGTGCTGGGGGCGTACGAGGACAGTGGGATCAGGGCCGCGGTGGCGCCGATGATCGGCGACATCCCGCTCCCCGACTCCGTCGGGCTCTCGGCCGAGGACTGGCCGCCGGGGACCGGGTACGGGGCTCCCGAGTTCGCCCAGAAGCCGGCGGCCGAGCTTCTCGACGACACCCTCGCCCTCCGCCGGTCCTGGACCTCGCCGAGCGGCCGCGTCGCGGTCATCCTCGGTCCTTCTGCGCCGCAGAGGTGCAGCACCGACCTGCTCGCATCGGTCGCCGAGGCGGCGGAGCGCGAGGACATGCTGGTCCACACCCATCTCCTGGAGACCCGGCTGCAGGCAGCCCTCACTCCCCGCTCGGGAGTCGCTCCTGGGTGGACCTCCTGGACCGAACGGGGCTCCTGAGCGCCCGGCTCAGCACGGCACACAACGTCTGGCTCGAGGACGCGGACATGCGACTGCTCGCCGAGCGAGGGGTCACCGCCGTTCACGACCCGCACAGCAACCTGCAGGTCGGCAGCGGCATCGCCGACCTCGGTGCGTGGCGGTCGCACGGGATGCGGGCAGCGCTGGGCACGGACTCGGTCAACTGCGGCGGCTCGATGGACATGGTCGACGCCATGCGACTTGCGGTGCTGCTGCACCGGTCCGGGGAGCCGGACCCGCAGCACTGGGAGACTCCGGGGTCGGCCCTCGGCCTCGCGACCGCCGGCGCGAGCGCCCTCCGGATCGGCGCAGGGACCCTCGACCCCGGGCAGCCCGCGGACCTCGCCATCTTCGATCTGGCCGGTGCGCCGTACGCCAGCCGCGAGGATCCCCTCAGCACGCTGGTGCTCGGCAGCTGGGACCACTCCGCCCGGACCGTGGTGGTCGGGGGTCGCGTCGTCCTCCGCGACCACCGGGTGCTGACGATCGACGAGGACGCGGTGATCGCCGAGGCCGAGGCGCGCCGCAGGAGCCTCATGGAGCGGAACTCGACGCTGCGCGAGCTCGCGGACTCCCAGAGGGGCGTGCTCACGCGACTCTCCTCGCGGTCGCGGTACCCCCGCCCGGTCGTCCGGGTGCGCGAACGGCCCTGAGCCTGTTACGGCAACGTTAATTCCTCGTTTCCACTCGCAGACGACGCCCTGCCGCCGGCTGCTTCCGGGAGACCCGTGCGCCCCGTCGTGCCGGGGGTTTCCCGTTCCCCGCTCATGTTTCGGCGATGTGACGACCGCGGGGACAGGCCGGAGGACCGTGGCAGCCGCCCCGGCAGCCCGAGTCGCCGCTCCTACAGTTGGTAGGACCAACCGGCCAATGCGAGGAGGATCGAGTGCTGGCCCTGCACAACGTCCGCATCGGCGCGAAGGCTCCGGCCACCACGGTCACCCTGTCCGGCGGCCTCATCAGCTCGATCGGTTCGACGCCCTCCGCGGATGTCCCCTCGATCGACTGCCACGGCATGCTCCTCCTGCCGGGTCTCGTCGAGCCCCACCTGCACCTGGACAAGGCGCTGCTCGACCAGCTGCGCCCCAACCCGACCGGCACCCTCGCCGACGCCATCGCCGTGACCGCGGACCTCAAGCGCTCCTTCGACCGCGAGGACCTGCTCCGGCGAGGCGCGCTCGTGCTGGACAAGGCGGTCACAAACGGAACGACGACCGTCCGCGTCCACCCTGATGTGGACCCTGCGGTGGGTCTGCTGACCGTCGAGGCGATGCTCGAGCTGAAGGATCGGTATGCCGGCGTGGTCGAGGTCCAGATCGTCGCGTTTCCCCAGGAGGGAATTCACAGCCGCCCCGGCACGGAGGCGCTGCTGAGGCAGGCGCTCGAAGCGGGCGTGGACGCCATCGGCGGCTGCTCCTACAGCGAGCCGACCGTCGACCTCTGCCGCGCCCACGTCGACACCGTTCTCGGTCTCGCCGCCGAGTTCGGCGTGGGGGCAGACATCCACGCCGACTTCGCCGACGACTACGCCGACCAGCGCTTCGAGATGGCGCCCTACATCGCAGAGGAGACCGTACGGCGAGGCCTCCGGGGACGGGTCATCCTGTCCCACCTGACGGCGCTCGCAAGCGCGGAGCCCCAGCATCGAGCGCGGATCATCGGGAAGCTGGCGGAGGCCGGCATCGCCGTGGTGGCGCTGCCCGCCACGGATCTGCACCTCGGCGGCCGCCGCGACACCCGCAGCATCCGGCGGGGGATCGCGCCGCTCGCCGAGCTGCGCGCCGCCGGAGTTCTGACCGCCATCTCGTCGAACAACATCCGCAACGCCTTCACGCCCTTCGGCAACAGCGACCAGCTCGAGACGGGACTCCTTCTCGCGCAGACCGCACACCTCTCGACGGCGGAGCAGCTCGACACGGTCCTGGCCATGGTGACCACCGATGCCGCACGCGTGCTCGGTCTGCCCTCCCACGGCATCGAGGTGGGCTCCCCGCCGACCTCTTGGTCGTCGACGCTCCGAGCGCGGCGGACGCCCTCCTGGATCGGGCCCCTCGGCGCTATGTCATCAAGGCCGGCCGCGTGGTCTCCGAGACCTTCAGCGTCACGCACCGGCACTACTCCTCCGGACCGCGCCCCGTTCTCCCCCGCGCGGTCGCACCGTGACGCTCTTCCGCTCCACGATCCGCACCACCGGCTCCACCAGCACCACTGGCACCACCAGCACCACTGGCACCACCAGCACCACTGGCACCACCAGCACCACTGGCACCACCGCGACCGGACCGCGAGTCGCGCTCCCCTTCCCCGCATAAACGGAGACCCTCATGAACGCCGTAACGACCTCAGCCCCACCCGCTCCCGAACGCGCCTTCACCGTCGAGAAGCACGGCTTCGACTTCATCCCGCTCAGGGAGAGGACGATGACCCTGCCGGGCGCTGCACTGTTCTGGGCAGGAACCCAGGCGAACCTACTCCCCATGACCCTCGGCGCCCTCGCCGTGACGCTGGGACTGAGCCTCTGGCAGGCCGTGATCGCGATCGTGCTGGGCAACGCGTTCTTCATCCTCGTCGCCATCGCCTGCATCGCGGGACCGCGGGCGGGGGTGCCGACGCTCACGTTCTCGCGGGCCGCATTCGGCGTCCGCGGGAACCTGCCGAACGTCGCCCTCACGTGGATCGCGCTCGTCGCCTTCGAGTGCCTCAACACCATCCTGGCCGCGCTCGCGATCCTCGCCTTCCTCCCGATCATCGGGATCCCGGACCCGGGGCTGCCTGCGCAGATCATCTCGGTCATCGTCGTCGTCGCCGTGGGAGCCACCGTCGCCGCGTTCGGTCACGGTGCGATGGTGTGGATCCAGCGGGTCGCCTCCATCGTGCTCGTGATCGCCGTGGTGCTGGTGCTGATCTTCACCCTGGGCGGAGCCCAGTGGGCGGGCCGCACCGGCGTGGAGCCCGGCGCCCTGATCGCGACGCTGACCATCGCCGCGGCGGCGAACGCCTCGGGTCCCATCTCCTACCTGTTCAACGCCCCGGAGTACTTTCGCTACCTGCCCCGCGATGTGAACCCCCGCAAGCTGTTCTGGACCCTCTTCACGGTCGGCTTCGGCGTCGCCACGCTGCTCGGCGTCCTCGGAGCGGTGCTCGCCTCCCAGGTCGACATGTCGGACCCGATCGGCGCGCCGGCGGTGCTCATGCCCACCCCGGTGTACCTCGTGTTCCTGCTCGCCGCGATCCTCGGCACCATCTCGAACAACGTGCCCACCCTCTACTCGTCGGGACTGACCCTGCAGGCCCTCGGCCTGCCCATCACCCGCCTCACCGGGACCCTCATCGACTCCGTTCTCAGCACGCTGCTCACTCTCTACGTGGTCGTCAGCGGCGGCTTCCTCGACGTGCTGACGATCTTCGCGGCGCTGCTGATCGTGTGGCTGCTGCCCTTCGGCGCGACCTACCTGGCGGACGCCGTGTCGAGGAGGTGGCGCTACGACCCGGTCGACCTGCACGACCGCTCCCGGCTGGGACAGTACGCCGGCGTGAACACCCCAGGCTGGGTCGCGCTTCTCGCCGGCATCGTCACAGCGCTGCTGACCATCAACTCCTCCGTCTTCGTGGGCCCGATCAGCGCCCTGCTGGGTGGTGCGGACCTGAGCTGGATCCTCCCCTCCCGGTCGTCTTCGCCGTCTACTTCGTGCTCGCCCTCCGCAAGCTGCGGTCCGCCGATCAGCTCGAGCTGGGCGTCCGGGCTCTGACCCGGCAGGAGAACGAGCACGAGTCGGAGCAGGAAGTGCTCGCCCGCGAACAGGAGACCAGGCACGCATGACCCCGCGCCTCGACAAGGAGCCCCACCATGCATGACTTCACCGGCCGCACCGTCCTCGTCACCGGCGGCACGTCGGGCATCGGACTCGCCACCGTCCGTCTGCTGCTCGAGCGGGGCGCGTCCGTCGCCGCGATCGGGCTTCCCGACCGGCAGCTCGACGAGGCGTGCGCGACGCTCCCGGGTCGCGCGCTGCTGATCGGGGCGAGCGTCGCGAACGCCGACGAGGTCGACGAGGCCTTCACCAGGGCGGAGAGCGAGCTTGGCCCGCTCAGCGGGGTCTTCAACGCCGCGGGGATCTCGCGCGTGATGCCCGTCGCCGCGACCACCGACGACCTCTGGGCGGCGGTCGTCGCGGTGAATCTGACCGGGACCTTCCACGTCGCCCGGGCCGCCGCGCGCCGGCTGTCCGACAACGGAGGGGGCTCGCTGGTGTGCATCGCGAGCGAGCTCTCCCTGGTGGGCCAGGCCGGCTACACCGCATACACCGCGACCAAGGGAGGTGTGCTGGCCATGTGCCGGTCGCTCGCGGCGGAGCTCGCTCCCGCCGGCGTGCGCGTCAACAGCCTCTCGCCCGGAACGACGGACACCCCGATGCTCGCCGCCGAGTTCGCCAACGAGGAGGAGCGGGCACGTGACCAGGCCTCTGTTCCCCTGAAGCGCTTCGCAACTCCCCAGGAGATCGCCCACGGGGCGGCCTGGCTTCTCGGCGACGAGTCGTCCTACGTCACCGGCACCAATTTGGTTATCGATGGAGGGCGCACCGGCACCTTCCTCTCGCGTCCTGAAAGCAGATCGGAACCCATGTCCTCCGTCCTCGTCACCGGCGGCGCCGGCTTCACCGGCCGCCACATCGTCACAGAACTCGCCGACGCCGGGCACCGCGTCGTCAGCTACAACCGGGATTTCCTGGAATCCCCCGACCCGACGTGACCGTCGTGCAAGGCGAGCTCTTCGACATCCCGCGGCTCCTGACCGTCCTTGCGGACCACGACATCGATGCGATCGTGCACACGGCCGCGATGTCGCATCCGACCTACTCGCTGAGCTTCCCGGTCGCGACCTTCGCCGCGAACTCCGAGGGCACTGTGGCGGTCTTCGAGGCGGCGCGGCTGCACGGCGTCTCCAGGCTCGTCAACTTCTCATCGGAGACCGTGTACGGCCGGAACGACTCCGGAGTCATCGACGAGTCGCAGCCCGTCAACCCGTCCACGCCGTACGCGGTCACCAAGGTGAGCGGCGAGTGGCTCGGCCGGGTCTACGCCCAGAGATACGGGATCGACGTCGTCTCACTGCGGATCGCGCAGGTGTACGGGCCGGGGAACCGAATGGACGAGATCGTCCGCGATGTCATGCGCGGAGTCGTGCACGAGAACGCCTTCGCCATCCCGCACGGCGCCGACCACTCCTACAACCTCATCTACGTGCGCGACGTCGCCTCGGCCGCACTCGCGGCGGTCACCGCGGACGCTCGATCCGAGCGGCCGCTCGCGTACAACATCTCGAGCTCCGAGTACTGGAGCCTTGCAGGCATCCTCGACGAGGTGCGGCTGGCCTATCCCGGGGCAGCGGTCAGCGCGGGGCCGGGCCTCGAGCCCACGCTCGATCTGCAGGGGCAGTTCAGCATCGAGCTGGCCCGGACCGATCTCGGCTACGAGCCCCAGTGGCCGCTCCGGGCGGCCCTGGCCGACTACGGGACCTGGCTCGGCGACCATGACTCCTGAGCAGCCTTCCTGGACGATCGTGACCGGGGCCGCGGGCGGGATCGGGTCCGCCATCGTGGGCCGGCTCCTCGAGGCGGGGCACAGTGTCGCCGCGACCGACCTCTCGGGGCTGGCGGAGCTCGACGGGCTCGCGGAGCGGTTCGCGGAGCGGCTGACGCGGACGGAGCTCGACGTCTGCTCCGCCGCGGCGGTCCGTGGCTTCGTTGCCTCCTTCGAGGAGGACGGGGCGGCGATCGGCGCGCTGGTCACTGTCGCGGGCATCCAGAAGACCGGCGCGAGCGAGACCTATGAGCTGGACGACTGGCGCCGAGTTCTGGAGGTCAACCTCACCGGCACCTGGGTCCCCATCCAGGCCGTCCTCGGCCCCCTCCTCGCTCGAGGGGCCGGGCGGATCCTGACCGTCTCCAGCGAGATCGGCCTGAGCGGGGCGCCCTACTATGCCGCCTACGCCGCCTCCAAGGGCGGCGTGATCGCCCTGACCAAGTCGCTCGCGAAGGAGTACGCGGGACGCGGGCTCGTCGTCAACTCGATCGCGCCGGGGCCGATCGAGACGGGGATCTTCCTCGGCGAGCGCGGCCACAACCAGGCGTGGCTCGACGCCAATGTCCCCGCTGGGCGGTTCGGGTCACCGGATGATGTGGCGGAGGCTGTGGCGTTCCTTCTCTCGGGGAAGGCCGACTACTTCGTGGGTCAGGTGCTCTCGCCCAACGGCGGGGTCGTCATCTAGCGTCGGCTCACGCCTCGTCGCCGGGCGCATCGGCGTCCCCGGCGGCGCTTCGACTCTGTGCGGCGTCGATGCGCTGCCGCACATCGGACAGGTGCTCGCTCATCGCCAGATGCGCGGCTTCCGGATCGTGCCGCTCGATCGCCGCGAAGATCCGGCGGTGGCCCTCGATGGACAGCCTGCGACCGGACCGGCCGGTGTGGGTGTGCCGGCGCTCGTCGCTCGTCCACTCGCTGGTGAGGGAGCAGATCTTCGCCATCAGCGGGTTCTGGGCGGCCTGGGCGACCAGGAGATGGAACTCCATGTCGAGCCGCAGGGACTCGGCAAGGCGAAGATTCTCGTTCGCCTCGAACAGGACCTCGCGGAGCTGGAGCAGGTTCGCCGGCGTCGCCCGGATGGCCGCGAGCCGGGCGATCTCCGGCTCGAGGGCGTAGCGCAGCTCCGCGACGTAGGCGAGCGAGGTGTCCGCCTGCATCGCGGTCAGCTCATTCACCTCGATAGGAGGGCCGAGGACGAGGGTGCCCCGCCCGGGCGTCCTCTCGAGCAGGCGCTTGTGCTCGAGCTCGGACATCGCCTCGCGCAAGGTGGACCGGGAGACCGACCAGGTGGCGGCGAGCTCGCGCTCCGACGGGAGCTTGGATCCGGGTGGAACCGTGCCGGTCGCGATCAGCCGCTCGAGGTGCGCGGCGATCGTCGTCGCCGCGGTCTCTGCCCGCCGGAGCGGAGGGATGTCCACCACGATCGAGCTCCCGTCGTTCCCGCCCCGGCTGCGCGAGGCGACTTCTCAATCTACCGCCGAGCCAGTGGCACGTTCGGCCCCGACGTTCCGGCCCAACGCAACCATGCGGACGCGTCGCAACGGCGCACGGTTGCGACACGTCCGCACGGATGCGACACGCCCCTGCGCGGATCAGGAGTGGCGGCCCGTGCCTCGGCGCGGGACCGTCTGGTCCAGGTCGAAGTCGCCGCTCGTCGAGAGGACGTCGATGACGACCACCGTCACGTTGTCGCGCCCGCCGCGGACGAGGGCCGCGTCGAGGAGGTCGTGCGCGGTGTCGCGGGCCGCGCGGCCCGCCACCAGGTGGGAGCGGATGTCCTCGTCGCTCAGCTCCTTGGTGAGCCCGTCCGAGCACAGCAGCAGCCGCAGGCCCTCCGTGACCGGGATCATCCAGTAGTCCGGCGCGGGGATGTCGTTGAAGCCCACCGCGCGCGTGATCACGTTGCTGTCCGGGTGGTGCTCGGCCTGCTCCTTGGTCAGCACGCCCGAGTCCACGAGCTCCTGCACGACCGAGTGGTCGACCGTCACCTGCTCGAACAGCCGGCCGCGGAGCTGGTACACCCGCGAGTCACCCACGTTGAACACCGCCCAGTACGGGTCCGAGTTCACGAGGGTCAGCGCCGCACCGGTCACCGTGGTGCCGGTGCCGAGGGCGGTGGTGCCGGAGACCCGGGAGATGTCGCGGGCGGCCACGCCGAGCGCGTGCTCGACGACGTCCGGGTCGATGAAGTCGGTCTCGATGACCTCCGCGAGCCGCGTCACGACGGCGGCGCTCGCCACGTCCCCGGCGGAGTGGCCCCCATGCCGTCGGCGACGGCGAACAGCGGGCTCTGCGCGAGGAAGCTGTCCTCGTTGACGGTGCGCTTCCGGCCGACGTTCGTCACCGCCGACCAGCTCAGGGTGACCTGGATGTCGGGCCGCCGGGGAACCGTCACGGTGTGCCCGGAGTTGCTTCGCCCGATTTGGGTCACGGATCCTGCCTGACTGCCGGTGCCCGGTCAGAGCCGGACAAGACGGGGTACTCCGATCTCAGCGGATCGGCAGGATCTCGATGACATTGCCGTCACCGATATCCACGAGAGTGCCAGGGGACACCACCATCGATTCCCCCTGGCGCAATTTTATCGGAGTCGCCCCGGGCTGGGAGACGAAGGTGCCGTTCGTGGACCTCATATCGGTCACGACGACGGACGTGCCCTCCTGGCGGAGCTCCACGTGGGTGCTCGAGACCTCCATCGACGGGGATGCGATGCGGAGCAGGCGGGGCAGCGTCCCCGTGACGATGCGCGGGCTGCTCGGCTTGCGCCCGATGTAGACGGGCGTGTCGAGCCGGTACACCTGGCCGTTGCCGATGCGGAAGCAGTAGTAGCCGGTCGCGCGGTCCTGGCCGGGCGTGAACCGGGGGTCGAACTCGATGCGGGACGGCGACCACGTCGTGAGCGGCGGCACGTCGGCGCGGTGGCGGCGGCGGGAGGCGACGATCGTGTCGGACATGTCGCCCGACTCGTCGCCGGCGCGGCTGAGCTCGGCGACACGCTCCCGCTCGCGCTCTCCCGCGCCCCAGCGGCCGGTTCCGAGCCCGCGGATGGTGTCGTCGAGGTCCATGGTGTCGCCCGAGTTGCCGACCGCCGTGCGGGAGGGCGGCATGGGCGGGATGGCGGCGGCGGGCATGCCGCCCGACGCGGCCGGGATGACCGGGATGGGCGTCGTGATCGGCGCACGGTAGGGGCCGGGCGCGGCGGCGAGGTTCTGGACCGGGATCGACCCGGAGATGGGCGCGGACGGCTGGTGCTGCGCGGGCGTCGCCGCCCGGCTGCGACCGGTTCGCGTGCGCCGCTCCGGCGCAGCGGGCGCCGGAGCCTCCCCGGGCTCACGCGGGGTCCAGGCGAGCCACGGGGCACGGACGATGCCGCTCAGCAGGGGCAGATCCGCGCTGGTCGGGCCGGTCTCCACGCCGACCGCGCGCTCCACCGAGCCCAGCGCGAGCCCCTGCACGCCGTCGAACTCGGCCAGGTACCAGGGCTGCATGTTGCGCGAGTCGATGCGCCGCTGACCTGCGGGCGTCTGCACGTCGACGCTGCCCATCCCGCGGAGCACGAGGGTGGTCCGCTGCCCGGTCACGACGACAGCGAAGGACCCGACGGCGGACGGCCCGCGCGTCGGCACGGCGGCGACGACGGACTCGATGGTCGCATCACGCGCGGTGGCGGTTCGCCAGAGCGCCATCACGGTCTCGAGCGAAGTGGAGGGCTCGAACCCGGCGAGCACGCGACCGGCGGCGAAGAACATCCAGTTGAGACTGCCGCCCACGTCCGCGGCCAACGGCGAGTAGAACGCGTGGCCGGAGGTCACGAACTCTCCGCCTCCCCCAGCCGCCAACTGGCCGATGTAGCTCATCACGTGCTTGACGCGAGTGTAGTCCTCAGAGCCGGACAGCGAGAGATCCTCGCCGCAGCGGGCGCGCGGAAGTCGGCGCCGCAACGGCGTCGAACCGGCACCTTGCAGAGCCGCGACTGAGGCGTGGCCGCCGATTCGACCGATTCCGTTGCCGAACGGGGCTTCGCCGCGGATTCGCTTGCCCGGGCCCGACGGCACTGACAGGATCGAGGGTGAGCGAACGGCACCGCGCGACACCCGGCAAGCCGGTGCAGCTGGACGACGTGTCCAAGGCCATCATCGAGCAGTTGCAGCTCGACGGGCGCCGCTCGTACGCCGAGATCGGCAAGGCGGTCGGCCTCAGCGAGGCCGCCGTCCGGCAGCGGGTGCAGAAGCTCACCGAGTCCGGCGTCATGCAGATCGTCGCCGTCACCGACCCGATGCAGCTGGGCTTCTACCGCCAGGCGATGATCGGCATCCGCGTCAGCGGCGACACCCGGGTCATCGCCGATCGGCTGGCGGCGCTGCCGTCCGTCGACTACGTCGTCCTCACGGCGGGCAACTTCGACATCCTCGCCGAGGTCGTCTGCGAGAACGACGACGAGCTGATCGACCTGCTCAACTCCGAGATCCGCACACTGGAGGGCGTCTCGTCGACCGAGACGTTCGTCTACCTCCGCCTGCACAAGCAGCTCTACGACTGGGGAACGCGATGACCATCACCGAACAGGCCGTGCCGGCCGACAGCACGGCGAGCTCCGCCGAGCAGGACCTGCAGCAGAAGGCCAAGGACCACCTCTGGATGCACTTCTCGCGCCAGTCGGTGCTGGAGGAGCACGGCGTGCCCGTCATCGTCCGCGGCGAGGGCCACACGATCTGGGACTCGAAGGGCAAGAGCTACCTCGACGGCCTATCGGGTCTCTTCGTCGTCAACGCCGGGCACGGCCGCCGTCGTCTCGCGGAGGTCGCGGCGAAGCAGGCCGAGCAGCTCGCGTTCTTCCCGATCTGGTCCTACGCGCACCCCTCGGCCATCGAGCTCGCCGACAAGCTCGCCGACCTGGCCCCCGGGGACCTCAACCGGGTCTTCTTCTCGACGGGTGGCGGCGAGGCGGTGGAGACCGCGTTCAAGCTCGCCAAGTACTACTGGAAGCTGCAGGGCCGCCCCACCAAGCACAAGGTCATCTCCCGCGCCGTCGCCTACCACGGCACGCCGCAGGGCGCCCTCGCGATCACGGGCATCCCGGCCATGAAGGAGATGTTCGAGCCGGTCACCCCTGGCGGCTTCCGCGTCCCGAACACGAACTACTACCGCTCGGCCGAGCTGGGCTTCGTCTCCAGCACCCAGGAAGGACCGGAGCGCGAGCGCGAGTTCGGCCTCTGGGCCGCCAACCGGATCGAGGAGATGATCCTCTTCGAGGGCCCCGAGACGGTGGCCGCGGTCTTCCTCGAGCCCGTGCAGAACTCGGGCGGATGCTTCCCGCCGCCGGCCGGCTACTTCCAGCGGGTGCGCGAGATCTGCGACAAGTACGACGTGCTGCTCGTCTCCGACGAGGTCATCTGCGCGTTCGGCCGGATCGGCAACTGGTTCGCGTGCGACACCTACGGCTACCTGCCGGACATGATCACGTGCGCCAAGGCCATGACGAGCGGGTACTCCCCATCGGCGCCACGATCGTGAGCGAGAAGCTCTACGAGCCGTTCCGCACCGGCACGACGTCCTTCTATCACGGCTACACCTTCGGCGGTCACCCGGTGTCCGCGGCCGTCGCGCTCGAGAATCTCACGATCTTCGAGGAGGAGGGCCTCAACGAGCGCGTCCGCGAGAAGAGCCCGCTCTTCCGGGCGAGCCTGGAGAAGCTCCTGGACCTGCCGATCGTCGGCGACGTCCGCGGTGACGGCTACTTCTTCGGCATCGAGCTCGTGAAGGACAAGGCGACGAAGGAGACGTTCGACGACGCGGAGTCCGAGCGGCTGCTGCGCGGGTTCCTTTCCAAGGCGCTCTTCGACGCCGGGCTGTACTGCCGCGCCGACGACCGCGGCGACCCGGTCATCCAGCTCGCCCCGCCGCTCACCATCGGCGAACCCGAGTTCGAGCAGATCGAGGGCATCCTGCGCGGCGTCCTCACCGAGGCCTGGTCCCGGCTGTGACCTGCCCACTTCCGTGGCGACTCGACGCCGAGTTGCCGCAGAAGTGGGCAGGTCGATGAGCGGCTACCGGGACGTCAGCTTCTGGCTGGACTCCCTGGCGGCCTCGGGCGAGGACGACCTCTCCGCACGCGCCCCTCTTGACGGGGACCGCACCGCCGACGTGTGCATCGTGGGCGGAGGGCTCACGGGGCTCTGGACCGCGCACTACCTCCTGGCCGCCCGGCCGGAGCTTCAGATCGTCGTGGTCGAGAAGGAGATCGCCGGCTTCGGCGCGTCGGGGCGCAACGGGGGTGGTGCTCTGCGCTGTTCCCGCGGAGCGGCGCGTCGCTGGAGCGGCAGCACGGCCGCACCGCCGCGGTCGCTCTGCGCCGGGCGATGGTCGACACCGTCGACGAGGTCGGCCGCGCGGTCGCGGAGCTCGGCATCGACGCGGACTTCGCCAAGGGCGGCACGCTCGCCTACACGCGCTCCCCCGCCCAGCGCGCCGCCGCGGAGGCGGAGGTCGCCGAGGCCCGCCGTCTGGGCGTGGACCAGCTCGAGCTGCTCGGCCCCGAGGCCGTCGCGGCCGCCGGGGCCGACGGCGCGGTCTTCGATCCGGCCTGCGCACGCGTTCAACCGGCCCGGCTCGTCCGGGGTCTCGCCCGCTCGCTGGTCGGCCGGGGCGTCGCCCTGTACGAGCGGACGCCGGCGATCGAGGTGGCGCCGCACCGAGTCACGTCGCCGTCCGGGACGGTGACCGCCGACACGGTCGTGCTGGCGCTCGAGGGCTACCTGCCCACCCTGCCCCGCTTCCGGCGGCGGATGCTTCCGCTCTACTCGCTGATGATCGCCACGGAGCCGCTCCCCGACACCGTGTGGGACGAGATCGGCCTGAGGCACGGCCAGACGTTCACCGACTACCGGCACCTGCTCGTCTACGGCCAGCGGACCGCGGACAACCGCTTCGCGTTCGGCGGGCGTGGCGCCCGCTACCACTGGGGCAGCAGCGTGCGGCCGGACTACGACCGGGCCCCTCGCGTGTTCGAGCACCTGCGCCGGGCGCTCGCCGACCTCTTCCCCGCCGCCGCCGGCGCGGCCGTCACCCACCGCTGGGGCGGTCCCCTCGGGGTGCCGCGGGACTGGCATGCCAGCGTTTGGCACGATCCGCGCACGGGCGTCGCGTTCGCGGGCGGGTACGTGGGTGACGGACTCTCGACGACGAACCTCGCGGGCCGCACGCTCGCGGAGCTGATCACGGGCGACCGCACCGAGCTGTCCGCCCTCCCGTGGGTGGGTCACGTCTCGCCCCGCTGGGAGCCGGAGCCTCTGCCCTTCCTCGGCGCCAACGCGGGACTCGCGGCCATGACCCTGGCCGACGTCGAGGAGCGCGTCACCGGACGCGGCTCCCTCGCCGCTCGGGTCATGGGTCCCCTGACGGGCGCGTAACGCCTTCAGCCCTGCTGCGCAACCGCTGGGGGCGTGTCGGTGGGCCGCGCCTAGGATGCACGGGAAGCCCCGACAGCACGGAGTGCACATGTCCTACAGCTCAGCCGTCCTGCCGGACCACGTCCTCACGCCTGCCCGGAAGCGCGGCGTGGACGGCCGGTCCGTCCTGGCGCTCGTGCTGTTCCTGCTCATCTCCTTCGCGGTCGCGGCCTTCGGCACGCTCACGACCATCGCCACGGTCGACGGCTGGTATGCGGACGCCGCCAAGGTCGCCTGGACACCGCCGAACTGGCTGTTCGGCCCCGTCTGGACCGCGCTGTACACGATGATGGCGGTGGCCGCCTGGCTCGTGTGGCGCCGCCGCTTCTTCGACTACGTGACCCCGGCGCTCACGCTGTACGTCGCGCAGCTCTTCCTCAACGCCGTGTGGACTCCGCTGTTCTTCGGCGGTTACACCGTCATCGGGGGCCCGGCCCTGTGGGTCGCGCTCGCCGTCATCGTGCTCCTCGACATCTGCGTCGCGGGGACGATCGTCGTGTTCTGGCCGACGAGCCGGACGGCGGCGCTCCTCCTGGTGCCGTACCTCGCCTGGATCCTCTTCGCCACCACGCTCAACTGGGGCATCGCGGTCCTCAACACCTGATCCCTCCCCCGCGCGACCCGGGACGGGTTCTGCACCGGGGACGCCCGGTCGCCGGCCGGGCGTGGCCGCGGCTCTAGCCTCCCGGCATGATCCTTCCTGCCCCTACGCTTCTCGAGATGACGACGACGATCGGCGAGGACGGGCTCGCCCGCTGCCCGTGGGCGACCCGCGACGCCGAATACCGGCGCTACCACGACGAGGAGTGGGGCACTCCCCTGCACGGCGACGGTCCGCTCTTCGAGAAGCTCTGCCTGGAGGGATTCCAGGCGGGACTGTCCTGGATCACGATCCTCCGCCGCCGGCCCGGCTTCCGGGAGGCGTTCTCGGGCTTCGACGCCTCGGTGCTCGCCGACTGGACGGAGCCCCAGGTGGAGCTGCTCCTGGCGGACACGCGCATCATCCGCAACCGCGCGAAGATCGAGGCCACGCTGGCCAACGCGCGCGTGCTCCTCGACCTGCAGCGCGACGAGGGCGACGGAGCCCTCGATCGGCTCATCTGGGGCTTCGCGCCGCCCGCACGGGAGGACCGCCCGCAGTCCCTCGAGGACATCCCCGCCGTCACGCCGGAGTCCACGGCCCTCAGCAAGGAGCTTCGGCGCCGCGGCTTCCGCTTCGTCGGGCCGACCACCGTCTACGCCCTCATGCAGTCGGCCGGGCTCGTCGACGACCACCTGGCCGGATGCTGGCGCGCGGGAGTCAGTGGAGAGGGCGCTCCGGCGTGAGCGCCGCGGGAGCGAGAGGCGGCTCCAGGACGAACCGCTCTCCGGAGTAGATCCCCTCGGTGAAGAACACCTGCAGCGTCAGCCGGTCGGGTCGCGCCTCGAGGATGCGCACCCGCACCGGGTCCGGGCGGTCCTCGAGCCGCAGCACCCAGGGCTCCGCGAGATAGCTCAGCCCGAGCGCCTCGAATCTCCGAGCGGCGTCGTGCCGATCCCCCGGATCGGCGAGCGGATGCCCGAAGACGGTGACGGGCCGCACCAGGTCGCCGTCGACCGGCTCCAGGTAGCCGAGCACCTCGCCGTCGTCCTCCCGCTCGTAGGGCTCCCACGACTCCGGGATCACGGGAAGATCTCCCCGATCAGCGCGAGCTCCTCCGCCGTGGGCTGCCACGCACCGGAGGTCGCTGCGTTCTGCCGCACCTGATCCGGCGTCGTCGCTCCCGCGATGACGCTCGCCAGGCCGGAAACGGCGAGCAGCCAGCCCATCGTCGCCTCCAGCACCGTGAGACCGCGGTCGGCCCCGAACTGCTCGAAGCGGTCGTAGGCGTCCCAGGGCACCGTGGAGAGGAGGCCGGGCTTCTGGCGGATGATCCGGCTCTGCTGCGGACCGCCGTCGCGCGAGTACTTGCCCGTGAAGATCCCGTTGTAGAGGGGGAAGTACGGCAGGAACCCGATGCCGTACTGGCGCGCGACCGGAAGCAGCTCTCGCTCGGCGTCGCGCACGAGCAGGCTGTACTCGTTCTGCGCCGAGACGAAGCGGGTGATGCCGCCGAGGCGCGACGTGAGCTCCGCCTCGACGACCTGCCAGGCGGCGAGGTTGCTGGAGCCCGCGTAGCGGATCTTGCCCGCCAGGACGAGCTCGTCCAGTGCCTGCAGCGTCTCCTCGATGGGCGTGTTCGGGTCGGGCGTGTGCAGCTGGTACAGATCGATCCACTCGGTGCCGAGCCGGCGGAGCGAGTCCTCGACCGCGAGGCGGAGGTATCGCCGAGATCCCTTGTCCTGCCAGGCCGCCACGGGCCCCTGGTAGCCGGAGTGGCCCCACTTGGTGGCGATGACCACCTCGTCGCGGTGGCTGCCGAGCGCCCGGCCCAGCATCTCCTCGCTGCGCCCGAACTCCGCGCCGTAGATGTCCGCGGTGTCGAAGAA
This sequence comes from Naasia aerilata, assembly GCF_030296595.1. GTDB lineage: Bacteria > Actinomycetota > Actinomycetes > Actinomycetales > Microbacteriaceae > Naasia > Naasia aerilata. Next base: position 100,606 of record NZ_AP027731.1, read on the forward strand.
CGTGACCCCCGCGTCCAGGGCCGCATGCACGAGTGCGGTCGAGCCCTCCTGGCTCTCGCTCGCGGTGCCGGGACGGCTCAGGTTGTTGCAGCCGAGGCCCACGGCGGAGACACGGAGGCCGGATCGGCCGAGGTTTCGGTACTCCATCGCCCCAACCTACTCGCGGGCCCTCAGACGATCAGCGCGACCTCGGTGGGCGAGTGCCGCCGCAGCGTGAATCCGGCGCCAGGCGCCCAGGCCAGCAGGTCGTCGACGGTGTCCGGCAGCTCCTCCGCCAGCAGGAGCGCGCGCGTCAGCTCGCCCTTCGCATGCTTGTTGAAGTGGTTGAGGGCCCGCACGACGCCGTCCGGGCCCTCGCCGAGCACGCGCAGGTACACCGAGTCCGGGCGGACCGGCGCCGGTCCGAGCGCCACGTAGCCCTCGGAGCGGAGGTCGAGGAGAAGGCCCGGCACCGCCCGAAGCTCCTTCGCGACCACTGCCGACCAGTGTTCGCGGAGGCTCAGCCCGGGTAGCCGCGAGTCCGCGGAGAGGCGATACGCGGGGATCGGATCGAGACCCCCGGTGAGTCCGAGGAGGGCCGAGTGCACCGCGACCACGGCGCCGGCCCGCTCCCTGGCGGCTGCCGGGAGGGTGGCAGCATCGAGCGCGTCGTAGAGCACGCCCGTGTAGCGGTCGATCGTCGGCAGCGTGGCCGAGGTGGTGAGGGCGCGGTTGCGCTCGATCTCTGTCCGCTGGCGAGGCCCCAGCTTGAGAGCGGCCGCCATCGCGTCCGGGTCCTTCGCGAGGGCCCGGACCGCGCGCACGGCGGCACGGCGCCGGGCGTTCAGCCGCGGATAGGACAGCGCGGACCAGTCCAGGGCGCCCCTGTCGCCCCCGTCCCGCTTGGTCTCGGACGGGGGCAGCAGGACGAGCGTCAGCTCACCAGTTCGGCGGCGCGGGCGACGACGGTGACCGTGTCGTTCTGGACGGAGATGAACCCGTCCTCGGCGTTGACCACCAGCTTGCGCCCGCCGACCTGCGTCACGCGGACCTCACCGCCGGCCAGGATGGCCAGGAGCGGGGTGTGACCGGTCAGGATGCCGATCTCGCCCTCGGTCGTGCGGGCGACGAGCATCTCGGCCTCGCCGGACCAGATCTGCTCGTCCGCCGACACGACGTTGACGGTGATCGCCACGGCTAGCCGTTCTCCTTCTGGATCTGGGCCCACTTCTCCTCGACGTCGGTGATGGGGCCGACGTTGAAGAACGCCTGCTCCGCCACGTGATCGAAGTCGCCGCGGACGATCGCGTCGAAGGACTCGATCGTGTCGCGCAGCGGGACGGTGGAGCCCTCGACGCCGGTGAACTTCTTCGCCATGTAGGTGTTCTGCGAGAGGAACTGCTGGATGCGCCGTGCGCGCGACACGGTGACCTTGTCCTCCTCGGAGAGCTCGTCGACACCGAGGATCGCGATGATCTCCTGCAGCTCCTTGTTCTTCTGCAGGATCGCCTTCACGCTCGTCGCGACGCGGTAGTGGTCCTCGCCCAGGTAGCGGGGGTCCATGATCCGGCTCGTCGACGCGAGCGGGTCGACGGCCGGGTACAGGCCGCGCGAGGCGATCTCGCGGCTGAGCTCCGTCGTCGCGTCGAGGTGCGCGAACGTCGTGGCCGGCGCCGGGTCGGTGTAGTCGTCGGCCGGCACGTAGATCGCCTGCAGCGAGGTGATCGAGTGGCCGCGCGTGGAGGTGATGCGCTCCTGGAGGACGCCCATCTCGTCGGCGAGGTTCGGCTGGTAGCCCACCGCGGAGGGCATGCGGCCGAGCAGCGTCGAGACCTCGGAGCCCGCCTGCGTGAAGCGGAAGATGTTGTCGATGAAGAGCAGCACGTCCTGCTTCTGGACGTCGCGGAAGTACTCCGCCATGGTGAGGGCCGAGAGGGCGACGCGGAGGCGCGTGCCCGGCGGCTCGTCCATCTGGCCGAACACGAGCGCCGTCTTGTCGAAGACGCCCGCCTCCTCCATCTCGTTGATGAGGTCGTTGCCCTCACGCGTGCGCTCGCCGACACCGGCGAACACCGACACACCACCGTGGTCCTGCGCGACGCGCTGGATCATCTCCTGGATGAGGACCGTCTTGCCGACGCCGGCGCCGCCGAACAGGCCGATCTTGCCGCCGAGCACGTACGGGGTGAGCAGGTCGATGACCTTGATGCCGGTCTCGAACAGCTGCGTCTTGCTCTCGAGCTGGTCGAATGCCGGGGGCTTGCGGTGGATGCCCCAGCGCTCGGTGACCTCGATGGTCTCGCCGGGCTCCAGGTTGAGGACGTCACCGGTGACGTTGAAGACCTTGCCCTTGGTGACGTCGCCGACCGGGACCGTGATGGGGCCGCCGGTGTCGCGCACCTCCTGGCCGCGGACGAGGCCGTCGGTGGGCTTGAGGGCGATGGCGCGGACCAGGTCGTCGCCGAGATGCTGGGCGACCTCGAGGGTGATCTCCTGGCTGTTGCCGTCGATCGTGATCGTCGTCTTCAGCGCGTTGTAGATCTCGGGGATGGCGTCGTTGGGGAACTCGATGTCGACGACCGGACCGGTGACCCGGGCCACGCGGCCGACGACGGCGCCGGCGGACTCGGCCGCGGGTCGCTCGGGGGCGGAGATGCTCATGGGTTGCTTCCTTCTGCGTTTACTTCGCCAAGGCGAGGGCGTCGGCCCCGCCCACGATCTCGGAGATCTGCTGGGTGATCTCCGACTGGCGCGCGTTGTTCGCGAGCCGGGTGTAGGTCTTGATGAGGGTGTCGGCGTTGTCGCTCGCCGACTTCATGGCCCGCTGCCGGGCCGCGTGCTCGGACGCGGCGGACTGCAGCATGGCGTTGAAGATGCGGCTCTCGATGTACACCGGGAGGAGGGCGTCGAGCACGGCGTCCGCATCCGGCTCGAACTCGTACAGCGGCAGCGCGGCGGTGTCACCCGGTGCCTCGACGCCCTCGACGACCTCGAGGGGAAGCAGGCGCACGACCTCGGGGGTCTGCGTGACCATGCTGACGAAGCGGTTGTAGACGATGTGGATCTCGTCCACGCCGCCGTCGGAGGCATCGCGCATGAAGGCGGCGACGAGCTCGTCGCCGATCTCCTTCGCCGTCGTGAACACCGGCTGGTCGGTGCCGCCGGTCCAGGCGCGGGCGCTGTCACGCTTGCGGAAGGAGAAGTAGCCGACCGCCTTGCGCCCGACCAGGTAGAACACGACGTCCTTGCCCTGGCTGCGCAGCAGCGTGGCGAGCTCCTCCGACTCCTTCAGCACGCTGGCGCTGAAGGCACCGGCGAGTCCACGGTCGGACGCGAAGATCACGACCGCAGCCCGCTCGACGTTCTCCTTCTCGGTCGTGAGGATGTGATCCACGTTCGAGTAGGAGGCGACCGCGGACACGGCCTGCGTGACGGCGCGCGCGTACGGCGTGGACGCCGCGACGCGCTGCTGCGCCTTCTGGATCCGCGAGGCGGAGATGAGCTCCATCGCGCGGGTGATCTTCTTCGTCGTCTGGGCCGAGCGGATCTTCGACCGGTAGACGCGGAGCTGGGCCCCCACTAGCGGCGAGACCTCACGATCTTCTCCTGGTTGACGTCCTCCTGGTTGGCCGCCTGGAACTCCTCGCGACCGACCGAGGCGAGCGGCTTGCCCTCACCGGTCTGGAACTCGAGCTTGAACTGGTCCACCGCACGCTCGAGCTCGCCGACGGTGTCGTCGTCGAGCACGTTGGTGTCGCGGAGGCGCGTCAGGACCTCGGTGTTGCGGCCGAGGTAGTCGAGCAGCTCGCGCTCGAAGCGCAGGATGTCCTGGACGGGCACCTCGTCGAGCTTGCCGTTGGTGCCTGCCCAGATCGAGACGACCTGCTCCTCCACCGGGTACGGGGAGTACTGCGGCTGCTTGAGCAGCTCGGTCAGGCGCGCGCCGCGGGCGAGCTGGCGACGGCTCGCCTGGTCGAGGTCGGACGCGAACATCGCGAAGGCCTCCAGCGAGCGGTACTGGGCGAGCTCGAGCTTCAGCGTGCCGGAGACCTTCTTGATGCTCTTCACCTGGGCGTCACCGCCGACACGCGACACCGAGATGCCGACGTCGACCGCGGGGCGCTGGTTCGAGTTGAAGAGGTCCGACTGCAGGAAGATCTGGCCGTCGGTGATCGAGATCACGTTGGTCGGGATGTAGGCGGACACGTCGTTCGCCTTCGTCTCGATGATCGGCAGGCCGGTCATCGAGCCCGCGCCGAGCTCGTCGGACAGCTTCGCGCAGCGCTCCAGCAGGCGGGAGTGCAGGTAGAACACGTCGCCCGGGTAGGCCTCGCGCCCCGGCGGGCGGCGCAGCAGCAGGGACACGGCGCGGTAGGCCTCGGCCTGCTTCGACAGGTCGTCGAAGATGATCAGGACGTGCTTGCCCGCGTACATCCAGTGCTGGCCGATGGCCGATCCGGTGTACGGGGCGAGGTACTTGAAGCCGGCGGCGTCGGACGCGGGAGCCGCGACGATCGTCGTGTACTGCATCGCGCCGGCATCCTCGAGGGCGCCCTTGACGCCCGCGATCGTGGAGCCCTTCTGGCCGATGGCGACGTAGATGCAGCGGACCTGCTTGTTCGGGTCGCCGGACTCCCAGTTCGCGCGCTGGTTGATGATCGTGTCGATCGCGATGGCGGTCTTGCCGGTCTGGCGGTCGCCGATGATCAGCTGGCGCTGGCCGCGGCCGATCGGGATCATCGCGTCGATGGCCTTGATGCCGGTCTGCATCGGCTCGTGCACGCTCTTGCGCGCCATGACGCCGGGCGCCTGGAGTTCGAGAGCGCGGCGGCCGTCGCTCGCGACCTCGCCGAGGCCGTCCATCGGGTTCCCCAGCGGGTCGACCACGCGGCCGAGGTAGCCGTCGCCGACCGGCACGGAGAGGACCTCACCGGTGCGGTGGACCTCCATGCCCTCCTCGATGCCCTGGAAGTCGCCGAGGACGATGACGCCGATCTCGGTCTCGTCGAGGTTCTGCGCGAGGCCGAGGGTGCCGTCCGCGAAGCGGAGGAGCTCGTTCGCCATGACGCTCGGCAGGCCCTCGACGTGCGCGATGCCGTCACCGGCGTCGATGACGTAACCGACCTCGGTGGTCTGGGCGCCCGTCGCCTCGTAGGACGAGACGAAGTCCTTCAGCGCGTTGCGGATCTCGTCCGGGCTGATGGTCAGGTCTGCCATTGTGTGTTCCTCCGTTGGAGTGGCGCCGGCCTAGCCGACGAGTTGAAGTCGAAGATCGGAGAGACGGGTCGCGACGCTGCCGTCGATCACGTCATCGCCGATCGAGATGCGGACCCCTCCGATAAGGGTCCCATCGATAACCTGGTTGAGACTGAGCTTTCGCCCGTAGCGTGCGCCGAGCACCTTCTCCAGGCGCGTCAGCTGCGCATCCGTCAGCGGTGTCGCCGTGCGCACGGTCGCGACGGCGAACTGCCCCTCGTCGGCGGCGATGCCGGCGGCCCAGCGGAGCGCCTCGCCGATGCGCCGCTTGCGCGGCAGGCGGACGAGGTGCGAGGCGAGGATGCGGGCCTGCGGCGACGCGTCCTCCAGCAGCCGCTCGACGAGCGCCGCCTTCGCGTCGGCGCTGCCGAGCTTGCTGCTGACCGCGAGCTCGAGCTGCGAGTCGGAGCGGACGGCGGTCTCGAAGGTGAAGAGCTCGCGCTCGATGCTCGTGCCCGCCGGAGCGGAGCGGACGAGCGCGCGAATCCCGAGCTCCTCGACACCGCCGACGAACTCGTCGACGCTCGACCAGCGCTCCGCCGCCATGGCGGCGAGGACGGAGACCGAGACGCGATCGAGGGTCGCGAACACCCGGCCGACGATCTGCCCCTTCTCCTCCGGCGTGATGCCAGGGTCGGCGAGGAGCCCGCGCAGCTGCGCCGACCCGGCGATGCTCCGAGCGGCGGCGAGGATCTCCTCGCCCACGCGCTCCTTGGAGACCTTGAGGGCGGCGAGCACCACCTTCGAGGCCTCCAGGGCGGAACGGCTGGCGGAGCCCATCAGACGGTCGTCTTCTGCGCGTCGCCCTGCGAAGCCTCGAGGTCGGCGAGGAACCGGTCGACGAGGCCACGGGCCTTGCGGTCGTCGGTGAGGCTTTCGCCGATGACGCCGGATGCGAGGTCGATCGCGAGTGAGCCCACCTCGGCGCGCAGCGACGTCACCGCCGCCTGGCGCTCGGCCTCGATCTGCGCCTGCGCCGCCGCGGCGATGCGTGCGGCGTCGGCCTGGGCCTGCTCGCGCATCTCGGCCAGGATCTTCCGGCCGTCCTCGCGCGCAGCCTCACGGATGCGGCCGGCCTCGGCCCGCGCCTCCGCCAGCTGGGCGTTGTACTTGTCCAGCGCGGCAGCGGCCTCCTGCTGAGCCCGCTCCGCCTTCTCGATGCCGCCCTGGATCTTCTCGGCACGCTCGTCGAGCAGCTTCTTGACCGCCGGGAGCACCTTCCACCAGAAGAGCGCGAGGATCACGAAGAAGCAGACGGCGCCCCAGATGAGGTCGGGGAGAGCCGGAATGAGGGGGTTCTGCGCCTCCCCCGTTGCTGCTGCCTGAAGCATGAGGACTAGGCCGTGAAGATGAAGTACGTGGCGATGCCGATGAGGGCGAGGGCCTCGGTGAAGGCGATACCGATGTACATCAGGGTCTGGAGACGGCCACCGAGCTCGGGCTGGCGCGCCGTGCCCTCGATGGTCTTGCCGACGACGATGCCCACGCCGATGGCGGGGCCGATCGCGGCGAGACCATAGCCGACGGTCGCGATGTTGCCGGAAAGCTCGGCGACAACGGAAGTGTCCACAGTGGGTTTTTTTCGTTGTGGTCGGAACCGTGCGTCCCGACCAGTGAGGGGTGTGTAGCTCAGTGCTCTTCGGCGACGGCGAGCTGGATGTACACGGCCGTCAGGAGCGCGAAGACGTACGCCTGCAGGACCGCGACCAGGATCTCGAACAGCGTGAACGCGAATCCGAAGGCGAAGGTGCCCACTCCGAAGAGCCGGAAGAATCCTGCGCCCTGCCACTCGTAGAGGAAGAAGCTCGTCGCCGAGAAGAACAGGACCAGGAGGAGGTGGCCGACGATCATGTTGAACGTCAGACGCAGCGTGAGCGTGATCGGCCGGAGGATGAAGGTCGAGATGAACTCGATCGGCGTCACGATGATGTAGAAGTACCACGGCACGCCGGGCGGGAAGAGCGCGTTCTTGAAGAACTTGCCCGCTCCCTTGCGCACGCCGGCGTAGATGAAGGCCAGCCACGCGATCACGGCGAGCAGCATGGGCAGGCCGATGACCGACGTGCCTGCGATGTTCAGCGCGGGCACGATGCCCGTGATGTTCATGCCGAGCACGAGGAAGAAGATCGTCGTGATGAGCGGCAGGAAGCGCGTGCCGTCCTTCTTGCCGAGGAGGTCCTCCGCGATGTTCACGCGGACGAAGTCGAGGCCCATCTCCACGATGCTCTGGAAGCGGCCGGGGACGAGCGACAACCGGCGCGTGCCGAAGTAGAAGAACAGCACGAGCGCCACGGTCACGAGGAGCCGGATGAGCATGACCCGGTTCAGCTCGAACGGGGTGCCCTCGAAGAAGACGACCGGCGGGAAGAACTCCGCGATCGACGGCGGATGGAATTCGGCATCGCCGGAAGCCAGAGGGGCGTAGGGAAGGAGGGCGCTTAGCAGGTCAGGCTCCAGCATCGGGGCATGCGTCAGCACGCGGCGATTGGGTCGTTCTCACCCTATCAGAAGGGCAAGTTCGGCCAGGGACGGGGGTCGTGCGGGCGTCAGTCGATGCGGCGGTCGGCCGGCAGATCGGACACCGTCGACATGCGCGTGCGCGAGACGACGAGCACGTCGACGACCAGCGAGCCGACGATGCCCACGATGAGGGTGAGGAACAGCACCTTCGTGTCCACCCACGGCTGGTCCTTCAGGACGATCGCGAGGACCAGGAAGACGATGAGCTTGACGACGAAGCTGCCCATCACGATACCGAAGAAGGCACCCAGGTAGGCGTCCGTTCCGGCGAACCGGTTGGCCAGGAGGATGCTGGCCGCGGTGGCGCCGAGGAACACGAACGCCATAAGCGCGCCGAGCAGCGCGCCGATCAGTCCCGGGCCGCCCGCGACCGCCCAGCCGATGGGGCCGCCGACGACCGCGACGGCGACCGCGAGGAGGGCGCCGCCCGCGAGGGCCCGCCGCATCACGACATTCGAGCTCGGGCGGGCGGGCGCGGTCATGAGCCGCCTCTCTGCTTAGGCGGAGCGAGCTCCTGGGCGCGGATGACGCGGATCTCCGCGGTGGAGGCCTTGTCGAGGGGGTCGAGCTCGGCAGCCGCCTCGCTCGCCGGCGCCGACTGGACCGCGGCCTCGACGGCCTTGCGGCGGGACAGGGGCGCGAGGGTCAGCGCGGTGCAGAGCACGAGGCCGACGACGAGGAAGGCGACCGCCCAGCCCCACGGGCGCACGACCCAGAACAGGAGCAGCCCGACCGCGACGACGGCCGTCCAGCTGTAGAAGATGAGCACCGCGTGCACGACGCTGTGCCCCATGTCGAGCAGCCGGTGGTGCAGGTGCTGCCGGTCCGCGCTGAACGGCGACTTCCCCGCGCGGAGGCGCCGGGTGACCGCCAGTGCGAAGTCGAGGAAGGGCACGACGAGGATCGCGACGGGCAGCAGGATCGGCAGGAACGCGGGCAGCAGCGAGGCTCGCCCGAATCCGGAGATCTGGTTGGGGTCGATCTGGCCGGTGACGGCGATGGCCGAGGTGGCCATCAGCAGGCCGACGAGGTACGCGCCCGCATCGCCCATGAAGAGCTTCGCGGGATGCCAGTTGAGCGGCAGGAACCCGGCGCACGCTCCGATCACGATGGCGGAGATGAGCGAGGCGAGGTTGAAGTAGTTCGTGGGGCTCGTGACGGTGACGAGCAGATAGCTGTAGAGGAAGAAGACGCCGTTGGCGATGATCGCGACGCCCGCCACCAGCCCGTCGAGGCCGTCGATGAAGTTGACGGCGTTCATCACGAACACGACGGCGAACACGGTGAGGATGAGCGACATCCAGGACGAGCCGACCGTCAGCTGCCCGAGCGGCAGCGACGTGATGGCGACGCCCTGCCAGGCCAGCACACCGCCCGCGAGGATCTGGCCCGCGAGCTTGATCATCCAGTCGAGGTCGAGCAGGTCGTCCGCGACCCCGATCGCGACGATGATCAGGGCCGCGAGGAGGATCGCCCCGATCTTGCCGGGCTCGGCGAACACGAGGCGGAAGAACGGGATCTGGCTGGCGACGCCCAGAGCGACCGCGACACCGCCGAACATGGCCACGCCCCCGAGCCGCGGCGTCGGGCGGGTGTGCACGTCCCGCTCCCGGATCTCCGGATGGAGCCGGTACTTGATGCCGAGGCGGTAGACGAGGAAGGAGAGCCCGAAGGTGACGACCGCGGCGAGCAGCCCCATCAGGGCGAGCAGGGTCACGGCTGGGCCCTGCCCTGCTGCGGTCCCTCGAGGAGGTCGCCGACGACCTTCCGGAGGCGGGCGTCGTCGAGGACACCGGAGCGCACGACCCGGAGCCGGCCCGAGCCGTCCGCGAGTCCGGTCGCGTCAACGATGGTCGAGGGGACGGAGCCCGGTGTGGACCCGCCGTCGAGGTAGACGTCGATAGAGTCGCCGAGCTGGGCGACGGCCTCCGCCACGGTCGTGGCCGGCGGCTCCCCGTCCTGTTGGCGCTCGACACGGCCAACGGTCCGGTCTCGCTGAGCAGCTCGAGGGCGATGCGGTTGTCGGGCATCCGCAGCGCGACCGTTCCGTTCGTCTCGCCGAGATCCCAGGCCAGCGACGGACGTGCACGCAGGATCACCGTCAGCGGACCGGGCCAGAAGGCGGCGACCAGGTCCCGGACGGCGTCCGGCACGATCTCGGCGAGGGCGTCCAGGGTCGGGATGCCGGGCACGAGGACCGGCGGCGGCGACTGGCGACCGCGTCCCTTCGCGTCGAGGAGCTTCTGCACGGCGGCCGGCGAGAACGCGTCGGCGCCCACACCGTAGACGGTGTCGGTGGGAAGGACCACGAGGTCGCCGCGCCCGATCGCACCCCGCGCCATTCGCATGCCGGGCAGGAGTTCGGACTCGGCGGTGCAGTCGAAGATGCGCGCCATGACGCCCCCGATTCTAGAGCCGCCGCCTGCGAGCGCCCCTCCGCGTCCCAGCGCGCCCCGGTCGCGACGTGTCGCAACCGTGCGGACGTGTCGCAACGGCGCACCGTTGCGACACGTCCGCTTCGTTGCGATTCAGCGGACTAGCGGTGGGCGCCCCGCCGGGGAACAGCACCGCGACCCACACCACGGCGACCGCGAGGATTCCGAGGCACCAGGCCAGCGCGGTGACGGGCTGCCCCTCCCCCACTCCGGTCAGGAGGGACCGCAGAGTCTCGATGATCGGGGTGATCGGCTGGTTGTCCGCGACCCACTGCAGCCAGGACGGCATCGTGTCGACGGGGACGAAGGCGCTCGAGACGTAGGGCAGGAACAGGAGGATGAACCCGTACCCGCTCGCCGCCTGCGCATTGCCGGCCGCGAGGCCGATGGCCGCGAACAGGTAGGTGATGGCGAGGATGTAGAGGGCCACGAGGCCGCCCGTCGCGATCCACTCGAAGACGCCCGCGTTCGGCCGGAACCCGACGAGCAGCGCCACGGCGATGACCGCGGCCGTCGCCACGAGGTTCCGGATCAGGCTCGCCGCGACGTGGCCGGTCAGGACCGCCCAGCTGCGGATCGGCATGGTGCGGAACCGGTCCATGATCCCGGACTCCTTGTCGTCCGCGACGTCGACGGCGGTGGACGCCGCGCCGAAGCCGGCGCAGAGCAGCACGATGCCCGGCACGACGTAGTCGACGTACGCGCCGTCCTCCTGGATCGCGCCGCCGAACACGTAGGTGAACATGAGCATCAGCAGGATCGGCAGCAGGATCGCCATGACGAGCACGTCCGGAGTGCGGAGGGCGCGACGCAGGCTCCGGTCGAGGAACACGCGCTCCTCGGACAGGAAGCCGGGCCGGCCGAGAGAGGCCCGGGTCGGGGCGAGCGCGCTCATGCCGCCACCTCCTCGCGGCCGGTGACGGCGACGAACACGTCGTCGAGGGTCGGCATGCGCACCTCCACGGTGCCCTCGATTCCCGCGAGGGATTCGAGCGCCCGGCGGTAGCCCTCGACGGTGCCGTCGAGCGGCACCGAGGCCGCGATCCCGGCGCTCGTGCGCACCTCGAGGACCTCCTGGCCGATCCGCCGCTTGAGCTCCGCGGGCGCTCCCTCCGCGACGATCCCGCCGCGGGCGAGGACCACGACGCGGTCGGCCAGCCGGTCGGCCTCCTCGAGGTACTGGGTGGTGAGGAGCACCGAGGTGCCCCCGGCGCGGAGGGCGCGCACGTCCTCCCACAGCGACTGCCGGCTGACCGTGTCGAGGCCCGTTGTGGGCTCGTCCAGGAACAGCACGGGAGGGGTCACGAGGAGGCTCAGGGCGAGATCGAGCCGGCGGCGGAGGCCGCCCGAGTAGGTCTTCACCTGCTTGCCCGCGACGCCGGCCAGGTCGAACCGCTCGACCAGCTCGGCGCCCCGGCGGCGCGCGTCTCGCGCGCCCAGCCCGCTCAAGCGGCCGATCATCCGGAGGTTCTCGATGCCGGTGAGCACCGGATCGACCGACGCGGCCTGGCCGATGAGCCCGATCCGCTCCCGGACCTCGGCGGCCTGGGTGCGCACGTCGAAGCCCGCGACGCTCGCCTCCCCGCGGTCGGCACGGACCAGGGTGGCGAGGATGTTCACGAGCGTCGTCTTGCCGGCCCCGTTGGGCCCGAGGAGCGCGACGACCGCGCCCCGTTCGACGTCGAGGTCCACTCGGTCGAGCACGGTCTCACCTCCGTAGTCCTTTCCCACTTCGCGCATTCGGATCGCGAGTTCCATGACCTCTCCTTCCGCTTCGGTCGTAAACTGTTTAGTGCGTACACTGTGTGTAAGTGATACACAGTAAGAGTGGAGAACGTCAACACCGACACGCCGAAGCCGGACTCTCCGGACGAGCCGGAGCTCCCTCGCGGCGTCGCGCTCGCCTGGGGGGTCGTGGCGAACCCGCAGCGCGGCCCCAAGCGCGAGCTGAGCGCCGAGCGGATCGTCGAGGTGGCGGCCGAGATCGCGGACGAGAGCGGGCTGGCCGGCGTCTCGATGTCCGCAGTGGCCGCCCGGCTCGGCTTCACCACGATGTCCCTGTACCGGTACGTGACCGCGAAGGAGGACCTGCTCCTCCTGCTGGGCGAGTACGGCATCGGCGTCCCGCCCGCGCGCATCACCGAGGCGCCCGACTGGCGGGAGGGGCTCCGCCGCTGGCACGCCGCGGTGACGGAGGTCTACTCCGCGCGGCCGTGGCTGCTCGACCTGCCCGTCGACGGCGCCCCGATCACGCCCAACAGCCTCGCCTGGCTCGAGTCGGCGCTCACCGTGCTCTCGCGCACTCCCCTGCCGCCCGCCGACCGCCTCAACGCGGCCATCCTGATGAGCGGTCAGGCCCGGTGGGAGGGCGTCGTGGCTCGGGGGTACACCGAGATCGCCGGTACCGGGGTCACCCGGGCTGAGCGGGGGCGGCTCGAGGACTTCGTCTACGGCAGGCTGGCCGGACCCGACTTCTTCCCCATCCTCGCCGAGACGGTCGCGGCATCGGGCATGGAGGACGAGCGGGAGTCCTTCCGCTTCGGCCTCGACCGGATCCTCGACGGGCTCGAGCTGCACATGCAGCGGATGACCGGCGACGCCCCCAGGCTCCCCGGCCTGCACCGGACGAGTCCTCCTACCCCCGCGACGAGGCCGTCCGCCGGGCCCGGCAGGTGCGACGGGAAGCGGAGAAGAGTCTGCGCGAGGCGATCAAGCGCGAGAAGGAGCTGGTCGCGAAGGCCCGGGAGCGCGAGGCCAAGGAACGCGAGCGGGAGACCAAGGAGCGCGAGCGCCAGGCGCGCGCCCGCGGCTGAGCCGCTCGCGCGGGTGCTGCGGACAATCCACGGCTGGCAGCGGGGTGGCGGATGTCCGCACGACCCGCGGCAGCTAGGGGCGCGTCGCGGAGGTGGTGCGGGGGCGTCCGGTGAGGTCGGGGGTCGTGGCCGCGGCGCGCCAGCCGTCGGCCGCGAGCAGGGCGCGGATGTCCTCGCCCTGGAGTTCGCCGTGCTCGAGGACGAGGGTCCCTCCGGAGTGGAGCAGCCGCAGAGCCGTGCGGGACACGGCGCGGACGATGTCGAGGCCGTCCTCTCCTCCGTACAGCGCCGCGGGCGGGTCGTAGAGGCGCACCTCCGGATCGCGCGGGATGGCATCCGTCGGGATGTACGGCGGGTTGGAGACGACCACCGACACGCGTCCGTCGAGGTCGGGCAGCGCCTCGGCGAGGTCGGTGAACACCATGCGGGCGTTGGTCGCACCCGTGCGCCGGAGGTTCTCCCGTGCCCAGATGTACGCCTCGGTGGAGTTCTCCACGCCGATCACGCGGGCGTGCGGGACCTCGGTGGCGAGGGAGAGGGCGAGCGCGCCGCTTCCCGTGCCGAGGTCGACGGCGATGGGCTCGGCGGCCGCGACGGCGCGCAGGGCGTCGATCGCCACCTGGGCCACCTGCTCGGTCTCGGGCCGGGGCACGAAGACGCCGGGGCCCACGGCAAGCTCGAGCGTCCGGAACGCAGCGACTCCGGTGAGGTGCTGCAGCGGCTCACGTGCGGCACGGCGCTCCACCAGCCGCGCGATGGCGTCCGCGGCGTCGGCCGGGAGGTAGGAGCCCGAGACGGCGAGGGCCTGCACGCGCCCCCGCGAGACCCCGAGCACATGCGCGACGAGGAGCTCCGCGTCGACGGACCCGGACGGCACACGCGCCCGCCCGAGCACCTGGACGGCGGCGCGAAGCACCTCCCCACCGAGCTGCCGACTTCTGCGGCAACTGGGCGCTGAGTTGCCGCAGAAGTGGGCAGGTCAGGCATCGGTGGGAGCGAGGGCGGCGAGGCGGGCCTCCTCGTCCGCAGCGATCGCGGACTGCACGATCGGCTCGAGCGCGCCGTTCATCACCTGGTCCAGGTTGTACGCCTTGTAGCCCGTGCGGTGGTCCGCGATGCGGTTCTCGGGGAAGTTGTAGGTGCGGATCCGCTCCGACCTGTCGACCGTGCGGATCTGGCTGCGGCGGGCGGCGGAGGCCTCGGCGTCGGCCGCCTCCTGCTGCGCCGCGAGGATGCGGGCGCGGAGCACGCGCATGCCGGCCTCGCGATTCTGCAGCTGGCTCTTCTCGTTCTGCATCGACACGACGATGCCCGTCGGCAGGTGGGTGATGCGCACGGCCGAGTCGGTCGTGTTGACCGACTGCCCGCCGGGCCCGGACGACCGGAACACGTCGATCTTCAGGTCGTTCGGGTTGATCGCGACCTCTTCGGGCTCGTCGACCTCGGGGAAGACGAGGACTCCGGCGGCGGAGGTGTGGATGCGCCCCTGCGACTCGGTCGCGGGCACGCGCTGGACGCGGTGCACGCCGCCCTCGTACTTGAGGTGCGCCCACACGCCCTGCGCCGGATCCGAGGAGCTGCCCTTGATCCCGACCTGCACGTCCTTGTAGCCGCCGAGGTCGCTCTCGGTGCGGTCGAGCAGCTCGGTCTTCCACCCCTTCGCCTCGGCGTAGTGCAGGTACATGCGCAGGAGGTCCGCCGCGAACAGCGCCGACTCCTCGCCGCCCTCGCCGGCCTTGATCTCCATGATCACGTCGCGCCCGTCGTCGGGATCGCGCGGGATGAGGAGTCGGCGCAGCCGCTCCTCGGCCTCGGTGTGCCGCTCCTCGAGCCCCGGGATCTCCTCAGCGAAGGACGCGTCCTCCTGAGCGAGCTCGCGGGCGGCGGCGAGGTCGTCGCCGAGCTCGAGCCAGCTGCTGTGCGCGGCGACGATGCGGCTCAGCTCGGCGTACCGCCGGTTGACCCGCTTCGCCCGCGCTGCGTCGGCGTGCAGCGCAGGGTCCCCGAGCTGCTCCTGCAGTTGCTCGTGCTCGGCGATCAGACCGGCGACGGATTCGAAGATGGCTCAGCCCTCGTGGTGGTGGCCGTTGCCGTTCGACGCGTGGCCGTTCGTCGCGGGCAGCGACTTCTGGATCTGCATGAGGAACTCGACGTTCGACTGCGTCTCCTTGAGCTTGCCGAGCACGACCTCGAGGGCCTGCTGGGTCTCGAGCCCGGCGAGCGCGCGGCGCAGCTTCCAGGTCACCTTGACCTCGTCGGCGCCCATCAGCATCTCCTCGCGGCGGGTGCCGGAGGCGCTGACGTCGACGGCGGGGAAGATCCGCTTGTCGGCGAGCGAGCGGGAGAGCCGGAGCTCCATGTTCCCGGTGCCCTTGAACTCCTCGAAGATGACCTCGTCCATCTTGGAGCCGGTCTCGACGAGCGCCGTGGCGAGGATCGTCAGGGAGCCGCCGTTCTCGATGTTGCGCGCGGCGCCGAAGAACCGCTTCGGCGGGTACAGGGCGGCCGAGTCGACGCCACCGGACAGGATGCGGCCCGACGGCGGCGCGGTGATGTTGTACGCGCGGCCCAGGCGGGTGATCGAGTCGAGCAGCACGACCACGTCGTAGCCGAGCTCCACCAGGCGCTTCGCACGCTCGATGGCGAGCTCGGCGACCGTGGTGTGATCCTCGGCGGGCCGGTCGAAGGTGGAGGCGATGACCTCGCCCTTCACCGTGCGCTGCATGTCGGTGACCTCCTCGGGGCGCTCGTCGACGAGCACGACCATGAGGTGGACCTCGGGGTTGTTCTTCGCGATCGCGCCGGCGATGGCCTGCAGGATCAGCGTCTTGCCGGCCTTCGGCGGCGAGACGATGAGCCCTCGCTGGCCCTTGCCGATCGGCGCGACGAGGTCGATGATCCGGGTGGACAGCTTGGCCGGGTCGCTCTCGAGCCGCAGGCGCTCCTGCGGGTAGAGCGGGGTCAGCTTGCCGAACTCGACGCGGTTCGCGGCCTCGTCGACGGGCAGCCCGTTGACGGAGTCGATCTTGACGATCGCGTTGTACTTCTGGCGGCCGGCCTCGCCGTCGCGCGGCTGGCGGATGGCGCCGACCACGGCGTCACCCTTGCGCAGGTTGTACTTCTTCACCTGGCCGAGCGAGACGTAGACGTCGCTCGCACCGGGGAGGTACCCCGTGGTGCGCACGAACGCGTAGTTGTCGAGGACGTCGAGGATGCCCGCGACGGGGATGAGGACGTCGTCCTCGCTGATCTCGGGCTCGAAGTCGTCGCCGATCGGGCCGCGGCGCTTGCGGTCGCGGTAGCGGCTGCGGCCGCCGCGCTCGCCGTCCTGGCGGTCGCCCTGCTGGCCGTTCTGGCCGCGGTCGCCCTGATCGAGGCTCTGGCCGCGGTCGCCCTGCTGCTGGCGGTCACCCTGCTGCTGACGATCGCCCTGCTGCTGGCGGTCGCCCTGCTGACGGTCGCCCTGCTTGCGGTCGCCCTGCTGCTGGCCGTTCTGGCCACGCTCGGCCTGCTGGCCGTTCTGGCCACGGTCGCCCTGCTGGCCGTTCTGGCCGCGGTCGCCCTGCTGCCGGTCGCCCTGCTGACGGTCGCGCCCGCGCCCACGGCGGCCCGACCGGCCGGTGGACTCGGCCGGGGCCTCGCCCTCCTCGGTCGTCGAATCCGTGTCGGAGTCGGAACCCTCGGCGGCGTCGCCATCGGGGTGCTGGCCGTCGTGCTGGCCCTCGGACGGCGCCTGCTCGGGGTGAGCCTCGGCGGCGGAGGCCTCGAGGTCCTCGGTGATGCCGGTCACGCCGCGGTTCACGTGGTCGACGGCGCTCTTCGGCTCGGAGGTCTCCTCCTGGACGACGGCGGGGCTCTCCGCGTCGGCGGCGGGCTCGGTCGTCTTCGGCGCCTGCGCGACATCGGCGCTCGTGGCACGGCGTCCGCGGCGGCGCGGTGCGGGGGCCGCCTCGGCCTCCGGGGCGCTGGTCTCGACGGCGGGGATGCTCACGGGCTGGTCCTGCTCGGGCGCGTCGGCCGGCGTCTGCTCGGTCGCGCCGAGCTCCTCGGCGGGCGCCTCGTCGGCGACCGGCGCGACGGAGTCGGCCGGTGCCGCTGCCGCATCGGGCGTGGTGGCGTCGACGGCGTCCGCTGCCACGGCGTCGGCGCCGTGGGTGTCTGCGGCCTCGGCCTCGGGGGCGTCCGGCGCGAGCTCCGTCACGTCGGTGCCCTCGGCGCTCGGCGCGTCGGTGTCGATCGCCTCCGCACCCTGTGCGTCTGCGTCAGTCGCCTCCGCACCCTGTGCGTCTGCGTCAGTCGCCTCCGCACCCTGTGCGTCGGTGCTCACTGCCTCCGCACTCTGTGCGTCGGTGTCCACTGCCTCCGCACTCTGTGCGTCGGTGCCGGTGTCGGCTTGTGCGTCTGAGATTGCTGCCACGAGTTCTCCCTTTCGGAGTCTGGCTGCGTTCTTGATGCCGAGCGCGGCGGCGATCGCCTGAAGTTCCGCGAGGCGCAGGGCCGTCAGCGGGGCCGCAGGCGCGGCGCTGATGTCGACATCAGTCACGAAGAAGGTTTCCTTGGTCCCAAGACCGGGTCCTCCGCACGGCATTGCACCTGCGGACCCGGGGGTCTGAATTCTCGTCCGGTGATTCGGATCCGGTCCCCGTCGGAGACCGGCCGTGATCCGCGCGCTAAGAAGACAGCGGCGAACGCACCGGATTGGGCACAACTGTAGCACCCTTGATGTCGACGGCCAGCATGAGCGGCTGCCACCGCGTGGCGGCGTTGGCTGCCACCAGTTCGGCCGCGTCGAGACGCTCTGCGGGGTTGCTGCCCAGCACGAGGATCGAGGGTCCGGCTCCCGAGACGACGGCCGGATGCCCGTGCGAGCGGAGCAGGCGCACGAGCATGTCGGTCTCCGGCATGGCCGCGGCGCGGTAGCTCTGGTGCAGCTTGTCCTCGGTGGCGGCGAGCAGCAGCTCGGGGCTCTGGATGAGGGCCGCGACGAGCAGCGCCGATCGCGAGACGTTGAAGATGGCGTCCTCGTGCGGCACGGATGCGGGCTGCAGGCTGCGAGCGAGCGCGGTCGACATCGTGTGCTCGGGCACGAACACGAGGGGCGAGACGCCGCGGTGCACGATGAGCTTCTTGTGCTGCGGCCCGTCCTCGGTGACCCACGCGATGGTGAGGCCGCCGAAGAGGGCGGGGGCCACGTTGTCGGGGTGCCCCTCGAGCTCGGTGGCGAGGGCGAGGAGGGCGTCCGCGTCCAGCTCGGCCTCCCCGTCCAGCAGCCCCTTGGCGGCCATCACGCCGGACACGATGGCGGCACCCGAGGACCCGAGGCCCCGGCCGTGCGGGATGGCGTTGCGGGCGATCAGGTCGAGGCCGGGCATCTCCCGGCCGACCGCGGCGAACGTGTGCGCGATGGAGCGGACGACGAGGTTGGTCGCGTCGGTCGGCACCTCCCCGCGCCGATGCCGCGCACGTCGACTGTTGCGCCGGGCTCCTCGCGGACCGTGACCGTGAGCTCGTCGTAGAGCGAGAGCGCGAGGCCCAGCGTGTCGAAGCCCGGTCCGAGGTTCGCACTGGTCGCGGGGACCCGGACCGTGACGCTGCGGCCGACCGGAAGGCTCACGCGGCCGCTCCCGAGGGGGCGAGGCCGAGGAGGCCCGCGATCGCATCCGGATCGACCGGCACGCTCGTGGGCGTCACATCGGAGCCGTCCGCGGCGCGCAGCGCCCACTGCGGGTCCTTGAGGCCGTGGCCGGTGACCGTCAGGACCACCTTGGCGCCCTTCGGGATCGCGCCTGCGGCGGACCGCTCGAGGAGGCCCGCGACACTGATGGCGGACGCCGGCTCGACGAAGATGCCGACCTCCGCAGAGAGGATGCGGTGCGCGTCGAGGATCGCGGCGTCCTCGATGGCGCCGAAGTACCCGTCGCTGTCGTCCCTCGCGGCCAGCGCGAGCTCCCACGACGCGGGATTCCCGATCCGGATGGCGCTCGCGATGGTCTCCGGGTTCTTGACGGGCTCGCCCAGCACGATGGGGGCGCTGCCTGCAGCCTGGAAGCCGAACATCCGCGGCAGGACCGAGGTCTCCCCACGGTCGAGCTCCTCGCGGTAGCCGCGGTGGTACGCGGTGTAGTTGCCCGCGTTGCCGACCGGGATGAAGTGGAAGTCGGGCGCGAAGCCGAGAGCCTCGACGACCTCGAACGCGGCCGTCTTCTGCCCCTCGATGCGGTCCGGGTTGACGGAGTTGACGAGGTGCACCGGGTACTTCGCGGCGAGTTCGCGCGCGAGGTCGAGGCAGTCGTCGAAGTTGCCCTGCACCTGCAGCAGCTCGGCGTTGTGCGCGATCGCCTGGCTCAGCTTGCCCATCGCGATCTTGCCCTCGGGCACGAGGACGGCCGCGGTGATGCCGGCATGGGTCGCGTAGGCGGCCGCCGACGCGGAGGTGTTGCCCGTGGAGGCGCAGATGACGGCCTTCGCGCCGTGCTCGAGCGCCTTCGAGATGGCCATGGTCATGCCCCGGTCCTTGAAGGACCCGGTGGGGTTCATCCCCTCGAACTTCACCCACACGTCGGCCCCGGTCCGCTCGGAGAGCGCCCGGGCGGGGATCAGCGGAGTGCCGCCCTCGCCGAGCGTCACGACCGGGGTCGCCTCGCTCACGTCGAGCCGGTCGGCGTATTCACGGATGACGCCGCGCCACTGAGAGGCCACGGTCACTCCCCTTCGATTCGGAGGACGGACAGGACGGCGACCACGGCATCGACGGCGCCCAGCGCCGCGACAGTCGCGGAGAGGGCGGCCTCCGTCGCCGAGTGGGTGCCGATGACCAGGGTAGCGGTGCCCTCCACGTCGTCCCCGTGCGGGAAGGGGATGGACTGCTCCACCGTCTCGACGCTCACGCCGTTCTCGCTGAAGATTCCGGCGATGGCGGCCAGCACGCCGGGACGATCCTGCACCGAGAGGGTCACGCGGTACTGGGTCGTGACGCTGCCGATGTCGAGCACGGGCAGGTCCGCCGACGCCGACTCGGCGACGCCGGGTCCGCCTGCGACGTGCCGGCGGGCGGCGGAGACGAGGTCGCCGAGCACGGCCGAGGCCGTCTCCACTCCCCGGCGCCCGCGCCGTAGAACATGAGGTTGCCGGCCGCCTCGGCCTCGACGAAGACCGCGTTATTCGCGCCGCGCACGGCGGCGAGGGGATGCTCGCGCGAGACGAGTGCGGGATAGACGCGCGCGCTGACGCCCTCCATCCCGGTCGCCGGGTCGAGCAGGCGCTCGCAGATCGCGAGGAGCTTGACGACGTAGCCGGCCTTCCGCGCGCTCTCCACGTCGTCGAGGGTGATCCCGGCGATGCCCTCGCGGTAGACCGCCTCGACGGGCACGCGGGTGTGGAACGCGAGGCTCGCGAGGATGGCGGCCTTCTGCGCCGCGTCGTAGCCCTCGATGTCGCCGCTCGGGTCGGCCTCCGCGTAGCCCAGCCGGCGCGCCGCGGCGAGGGCCGTGGCGAAGTCCTCCCCTGCGGAGTCCATCCGGTCGAGCACGAAGTTGGTCGTCCCGTTGACGATGCCGAGGATCCGCTCCACCCGGTCGCCGGCGAGGCTGTCGCGGAGGGGCCGGATGATCGGGATGGCGCCGCCGACCGCGGCCTCGTAGTAGAGCTGCGCCCCGACCTGCTCGGCGAGGTCGAACAGCTCCTGACCGTGGTTCGCGAGCAGCGCCTTGTTGCCGGTGATGACGTCCGCTCCCGACCCGAGCGCGAGCAGGATGTACTCCCGGGCCGGCTCGATGCCGCCCATCAGCTCGATGACGATGTCGGCGCCGAGGATGAGCTCGCGGGCGTCGGTCGTGAGCAGCTCGCGCGGGATGCGCTCGGGCCGCGGAGCGTCGAGGTCGCGCACCGCGATCCCGGCGAGGGTGAGCCGGGCGCCCGCGCGGGCGGCCAGCTCGTCGCCGTGCTGGAGCAGGAGGGATGCCACCTGCCCGCCGACGGAGCCGGCGCCGAGCAGGGCGATGGACAGGGTCCGGTACTCGATCACGCGGGAACCTCCGAGACGGGCTGGGCCTCGGCGTCACGGCTCAGCAGGTCCGCGATGCTCTCGCCGCGGACCAGGAGCCGCGCGGCCCCGTCGCGCACCGCGACGACGGGCGGGCGGCCGAGGTGGTTGTAGTTGCTCGCGAGCGACCAGCAGTACGCGCCGGTGGCCGGCACGGCGAGCAGGTCGCCCGGGCGGATGTCGCCGGGCAGGTACTCCGCGTTGACGACGATGTCCCCGCTCTCGCAGTGCTTGCCCGCCACGCGCACGAGCACGGGCTCCTCGGCCGAGACGCGCGACGCGATGCGCGCCGAGTACTCGGCGCCGTACAGCTCGGGCCGCGGGTTGTCGCTCATGCCGCCGTCGACGCTCACATAGCGGCGGACAGCGGCGCCGCCCTCCCGCTCCACGCGGACATCCTTGATCGTGCCCACCTCGTAGAGGGTGACGCCGGCCGGACCGATGATCGATCGGCCCGGCTCGATGGCCATGTTCGGGATCGGGATGCCGAGGCGCGTGCACTCGGCCTCGACGACCGCGGCCATCTGCGCGGCCAGCGCGCCGACGGGGGCCGGGTCGTCGGCGACCGTATAGGCGATCCCGAAGCCGCCGCCGAGGTTGAGGCTCGGCACCGGGCCGCCCTCCAGGAGCTCCTTCTGCACCGCGAGCAGCCGGGCCGCGGCCTCCTCGAAGCCGCCCGTCTCGAAGATCTGCGACCCGATGTGCGAGTGCAGGCCGAGGAACTCCAGGGACGGCTGGGCACGGATCGCGGCGACGACCGCGGGCACATCGGCGAGCGGGATGCCGAACTTCTGGTCCTCGCGGGCGGTCGCGAGGTACTCGTGCGTCGACGCGTGCACGCCGCTGTTGACGCGGAGCCGGACGGGCTGCCTCGACCCGCGCTCGGCAGCGATCGCCGCGACGCGCTCGAGCTCGTACACGCTGTCGAGGACGAGGCCGCCGACCCCCGCGTCGACGATCGCCTCCAGCTCGGCGTTCGACTTGTTGTTGCCGTGGTAGCCGATCCGGGCGGGGTCGAAGCCCGCGGCCAGCGCGACCGCGAACTCTCCGTCGCTGCAGACGTCGAGGTTCAGCCCGAGCTCCGCCATCCATCGGGCCACGCCGACCGAGAGGAACGCCTTGCCGGCGTAGTAGACGCTCACGGACGCCCCGATCCGGCCGAACTCCCGGCGGAACGCGTCGAGGATGAGGGCCGCGCGGCGGCGTGCGTCCTCCTCGTCGACGACGTACAGCGGGGTGCCGTACTGGCGCACGAGGTCGGTCGCCGAGACGCCCGCGAGCACGAGCTCCCCGTCCCGCCGGGTCGCCCCTGATGGCCAGACGGCCCGTGCGAGCGCGTTGGCGTCGTCGGGCACGGGCAGCCACTCGGGTGCGAGCGGATTGGCGGTGCTGGTCACGTAGGTCTCCGGAGTGGATCTGCGGAGGCGAGCGGACCCGGATTGGTCCCTGAAGCCGGTGAAAGTCGCGGACGAGCCTATCGAACGGCGGCCGCGCCCCGGCGCACCCTCACGAGCACGAGCCGGTGCGGGAGAGGGCGTCGGAGGTCAGCAGCACGTCCCGGCCCGAGAGGGAGACGCGGGCGCTGCCGTCGCCGACGAGGAGCGAGTCGATCGCGATGGCCTCGGGCAGGTACTGGGCGACGCAGACGGAGATCCCGTCCGGCGCGACGCGCTCGAGCAGCGCGGTCGCGTCGAGATCGACGCCGCCGCTGCGGACCGCGGCCGACTGCGGGGCCAGGTCCAGGCGCCCTGCGCTGAGGGACGGCCGGGCCGTGAGCACGTACTGCACGGTCGCCCCGAACAGCTGGGTCTCGTCGGTGTACTCCACGGCTCCGCCGGTGAGCGCAACATCGCCGGGGTACCCCTGTCCCTTCAGCACCGCCTGGACCGCGCGCTCGTCGAGCACCGCACCCCCGGTGAGCCGCTCGACCCGCTTCGACGTGTCGACGGGGACCCCGTGCAGCTGCACGTTCGCCGTCACCGGGACGCCCTGGACCGTCAGGTCGTCGGAGCTGAGGTCGACCTCGTCCATCCATCCGCTCAGGTACTGGACGAGGAGGAAGACGCCGCGGATGCGCACGTGGACGTCGCCCTCGACGCCGGCGGGGAGGCTCTCCTCCACCTTGTTCGCGATGTACTCCTCGGCGACCGCTCGACCCGCGATGTTGAGGACCACGAGCAGGGTCGCGACGATCACCACCAGGACCAGCGGGACGATGATCCACAGCCGCCGTCGGTGCTTGCGCGGTGCGTCCCGGTAGCGGAGCGCGCGCAGGGTGGGCTCCGAGCCGATCGTCACATCCGCTCCGGTGCGCCGACCCCCAGCAGGCCGAGCCCGGACCGGAGCACCTGCCCGACGGCGTCGTTCAGCCAGAGGCGGCTGCGGTGCACGGCCTCGATCGGCGCGTCCCCGAGGGGGATGACACGGCAGCTGTCGTACCAGCGGTGGTAGGTGCCGGCGAGCTCCTCGAGGTATCGGGCGACCCGGTGCGGCTCGCGGAGCTCGGCCGCCTGCGCGACGATCCGCGGGAACTCCTGGAGCACGCCGAGCAGGATCGACTCGGTCTCGTGCTCGAGCGTCGCCGGATCGAACGCGGGCTCGCCGTCCTCGAACCGCCGGACGCCGGACGCCTCCGCGTTGCGGTCGACGGCGCTCGTGCGGGCGTGGGCGTACTGCACGTAGTAGACGGGGTTGTCGTTGGTGTGCTTGGTGAGCAGGTCGAGGTCGACGTCGAGCTGCGAGTCGGCCGAGGACCGGACGAGCGCGTACCGGGCGGCGTCGACTCCGACCGCCTCCACGAGGTCGTCCATCGTGACGACGTTGCCGGCGCGCTTGCTCATCCGCACCGGCTCGCCGTCCTTGACGAGGTTGACGAGCTGCCCGATGAGGATCTCGAGGTTGACGTACGGGGTGTCCCCGAACGCCGCCACCATCGCCATGAGCCGGCCGATGTAGCCGTGGTGATCCGCGCCCAGCATGATGATGTTCCGGTCGAAGCCGCGCTCGCGCTTGTTGAGGTAGTAGGCCAGGTCGCCCGCGATGTACGCCGGCTCCCCGTCGCTCTTGATCACCACGCGGTCGCGGTCGTCGCCGAACTCGGTCGTCCGCAGCCAGACGGCCCCGTCGGCCTCGAAGATGTGCCCCAGCTCGCGGAGCCGCGCGACGGCGTGCTGGACCGCGCCCGTCTCGTGGAGCGAGTTCTCGTGGAAGTACACGTCGAAGTCGACGCCGAACTCGTGCAGCGACGACTTGATGTCGCCGAACATCAGCTCGACGCCCTCCGCACGGAAGACCTCCTGGGCCTCCTCGCGGGGCAGCGCGGCCAGGTCGCCGGCGTGCCCGGCGACGACGCGCGACACGATCTCGCCGATGTACGCGCCGGCGTAGCCATCCTCCGGGGTGTCCTCTCCGAGGAAGCTCGCGAGGAGGCTGCGGCTGAACCGGTCGATCTGGGCGCCGTGGTCGTTGAAGTAGTACTCGCGCGCCACCTCGGCGCCCTGGGCCTGCAGAATCCGAGCGAGGCTGTCGCCCACGGCGGCCCAGCGGGCGCCGCCGAGGTGGATGGGGCCGGTCGGGTTCGCGGAGACGAACTCGAGGTTCATCCGCACGCCGGCGAGCGCCTCGCCGCGACCGTAGCCTTGAGCGTCGTCCACGATCTGGCGGGCCAGCGCACCGGCCGCCGCGGTCTCGAGCGTGATGTTGATGAAGCCGGGCCCCGCGATGTCGACCTTGCGGACGCCGTCGAGCGCGGCGATGCCGTCGGCGAGCTCCGTCGCGAGCTCCCGCGGGTTGGTGCCGAACCGCTTCGCAAAGCGCATGGCGACGTTGCTCGCCCAGTCGCCGTGGTCCCGGTTGCGGGGGCGCTCGAGCGCCACATCCGCGGACGTGGGACGGACATCGTCGATGCCTCGGCGGCCGGCGGCTTCCGTCACGAGGTGGGCGACGGTATCGGCGAGCGCGGCGGGTGTCACGGCGATCAAGCCTAGCCGGAGCGGGACACGCGCCCCCGGCCGGTGCGGGCCGCGCGGGAAGCCGTTGCTACCCTTCCACCGAGCCCGCCTCGCGGAGCGCGATCCCGATCATCCGGATGTTCGCCGCGGCGCCGGCACGGAGGGGGATCCGACAAGTGGCGAGACGCACGACCGCGGCCATCCTGGCGATGGCCGGCCTGCTGAGCCTCGCCGCCTGCACGTCGAACCCGGTGCAGGCGCCGCCCGCCAAGCCCGGCCAGTCGGCGACGACGGCCCCGGTGGGCGCGCCGTCGACGGAGCCGACGCCGTCCCCCACCCCCACCGAGACCGGCCCGACCTCCGTCCCGGTGACTCAGACGTGCGACCAGCTGGTCCCGGCGCAGGCGCTCTACGACTACAACCCGAACTTCGCTCCGGTGCCCGACTACACGCCCGCGGCCGGGACCGACGCGGCGCTCATCGAGTCCTACCAGGGCGTGGCCTGCGGCTGGTCGAACCTGTCGAGCGGCAACACGGTCGAGATCGCGGTCGCGCACCTCGGCTCGGAGGACATCGAGAAGCTGGCGAACAGCCTCGTCCTCACGACCCCCTCGGTGCCGACCTACGGCGGCGTCGACTACTTCAAGTACGCGAACGGCGTGGGCACGGCGAACGCGTTCTCGGGCGACTACTGGATCGTGGCGCGCTCGGCCGAGTTCTTCGAGCCGGGCGACGCGGCGCAGCTCGTCGCGTCGGTGAAGGCCGCGCTCGCCTGAGCCGCTGCGGCGCGCCGCGTGGCCGCCGCGCGCCGGGCACACCGAGCGCCCCCTTTCCCGCCGAGCGCGCCCCGTACCGACGAGCGCACCCCGTCTCCGCCCCGCGCTCGGCGTCTCGACCCGCGCTCGGTGGGCGGGCGTCAGCCCAGGGTGACGAACGACGCCACGTGGTCCCGCGGAAGCTCGTCCGCGATGGCCGTGATGCTCATCGCCTGCAGCGTGACCCAGCCGCCGTGGCTGGTGAGGAAGGCCGTGTCAGCGGCGTCGCGTCCGGTCGCGATGCGGACGAGCGTCTGCCGGGGCGCCAGCGCCGTCGCATCCACCACGTGCCACTGCCCGTCGACGAACGCCTCGCAGACGGCGTGGAAGTCCATCGGCATGAGCCCGGGCGCGTACACCGACACCACGCGCGCGGGGACGTCGAGGGCCCGGAGCAGTGCGACGCAGAGGTGCGCGTAGTCCCGGCACACGCCGCGGCGGTCGAGCAGGGTCTGGGTGGCGCCGTCGGTCACCTCGCTGGCTCCGGGCACGTAGCTGAGGTGGGAGCCGACCCAGGAGCTGACGCCGGCCAGCAGGTCGCGGCCGGCGAGCCCGCCGAACTCAGCCATGGCGGTCGGCAGGAGCGAGTCGGACTCCGCGTAGCGGCTGGGCCGCAGGTAGGTGATGAGGTCCAGCGGCTCCACGGCGACGGGGGCGGCCCGGCCGGCGATGTCGGCCTCGTAGTAGGCGGTCACGCCGCCCGCCTCGGCGACGAACTGGTGCAGCCGCGTGCCGTGCACGTCGGCCAGCTCGACCGCCTCGTACTCGGTGCCTGCACCCTCGAAGCGGAGCGTTTCGGTCAGGGTCGCCCCGTCGCCCGGACGGGCCGCCGCGATGGCGAAGACGAGGTTGGTGCGCGCCGACAGCGTGAGCTCGAGGGAGGCGGAGACGTGCCGGTGCATCCCGCGATCCTTCCACAGGCGGAATAGGCCCCTCCCCGAGCCGGTTGCCGCCACCATGACCATTCCAGGACTGACCACCATCGGATTCATCGGCGCCGGCCACATCGGCTCCTCTCTCGCACGGCTCGCCGTGGACGCCGGCTACCGGGTGGTGCTCAGCAACTCGCGCGGACCGGAGACGCTGGCCGACCTCGTGGCGAGCCTCGGGGATGCGGCGAGCGCCGCGACGCCCGAGGAGGCGGCGAAGGCCGGGGACCTCGTGGTCGTGACCATCCCGCTCAAGAACTACCGCGACGTGCCGGTGGCGCCGCTCGCCGGCAAGATCGTGATCGACACGAACAACTACTACCCGCAGCGCGACGGGAGCATCGCGGAGCTCGACGACGAGTCGACGACCGTGTCCGAGCTGCTCCAGGCCCACCTCCCCGAGTCGCGCGTCGTGAAGGCCTTCAACCACATCGGATACAACGACCTCCTCACCGACGGCTCCCCCGCCGGCACCCCGGGGCGCCGCGCGCTCGTCGTCGCCGGCGACGACCGGGAGGCCCGCGCCACCGTCACCGCCCTCATCGACGAGTTCGGCTTCGACGTGGTCGAGCTGTTCTCCCTGCCCGAGGGCTGGCGCATCCAGCGCGACACGCCCGCCTACGGCATCCGCCGCAATGCGGACGAGCTCCGCGCCGACCTGGCCACTGCGCAGCGCTACCGCGACATGTGACCGGGCCGGGGTCCGGGCGGCCTGCACACCGGTGCTAGCCTTGACGGGCCCCAAGGAGCCCCCATAGCTCAGGGGATAGAGCACTGCCCTCCGGAGGCAGGGGCGCAAGTTCGAATCTTGCTGGGGGCACCACTCAGACGCGGTTTTACACCGATGGCCTTGTCTCGCGCTGCAGCAACGACCGCCGCCGGCCGGCTCAGCGGTTGAGCCACACGCGAGCCTCTCGCTGCGCCGTCTCGGATGGACGCTCGTCGGGACTCAGGTGTCCGGCCACCTGCTCGTAGGCCAGCCCGACCGCAGCCTTGTCGACGCCCAGCGGCACAACGCTCAGGATGTCCTTCAGCGAGGAGCGCCCAGCGAGGCCGTACATCGCGAAGTAGACGGCCCTCGCCGACGCGAGAGGATCGAGGGGCCGCGCCAGAGCAACCGCGACCGGCTGCGGAACCAGCTTCTCGCGGTTCGCCTCGATGAATTTCGCCACCTTGTTCTGCACGGGGCCACTGATCTTCAGATACGTGGAGTAGTTGAAGGTGCCCACGCCTGGGAGATCCGAGAGTATGTCGGCGAAGACCGCCCCGATTCCGACGCCCTGGATCTCATAGGTCGCACGAGCGGCGCCGAGTTCCACGGCGGCCCCGACCAGGCCGAAATTGAAGGAAGCCTTGAGGTCGGTGTGCTGGACGCGGAGCAGGATCCGCATCCCCACCCCCACCGCGTTCCCACTATCTGGTCGGGAAACCGCGCTTGTCCGTCGGGTACGAAGCGGTCGGTGAAGGTCATTGCATCGAAGTAGAAGGCCTCCTCGTTCGCCGAGAGCTGCCCTTTGAAGATCGTGCCGATCCCGAGCGTTGCGGCCGCGGTGATTGCGAGAGAGTCGGACACGATCTGGAAGTTGGAGAAGGCGCCTTCCGGATCATCGAGGGGCACCGGCAGAGCGGACTCCTCGCTGCTCAGCGAGCCGATCAGCGCGACCATCGCGCCCCGATCGTTGCGCAGCGGACCGATGGGCAGGAAATCCATGACTTGCCTCTCGACGTTGAGAAGTGCGGGCGAACCAGAGCCGACGTCTGCATCGTTCTCCCGGAGGCCGGGCGCCGTAATGACGAAGGTCCCGTTCCTCCGACCTTGCCGACTCGAAGTGACTCCGCCCGGGCCCGGCGCACTCCAGCAGACCTTGCGCTCTGACCAGCGCTAATGTGCAGATCGCCGCGCCCGGCGGTCGAACGGAGCCCCTGATGTCCTACGTCGTCGACTTCACCGACGTCTCCACCGTCGGCCTCGAGTCCTCGCCCGTCGCGGACGCCCTCGCCGGCCTCCGCGCGAACGAGGCACGGTACTTCAAGAACAAGTACGACCACGTCTTCACCGTCGAGCCGGCGAGCGAGGCGGCGGAAACCGTCGAGTGGGTGCACCGCATCCTCCGCGAGGAGCGCGACCTCGTCATCTCCTCCCCCGCCCTCGAGGCGACCGCCTTCGAGGTCGAGGGCTACCGGATGGCGTACGTCTTCTACGAGAGCGGCCTCTCCATCAACGTGATGTACGCCACGGACGACGCGGGCAAGCGCGCCGTCGGGTTCAAGCTGTCCGACGGGATGGAGGTTCCCGCCGAGCTGGCGACGCGCTTCAAGTTCGCGCGCCAGCGGTCGAAGCTCGCCGGCACCATCCGCGGCTCCTACTTCACGATCAAGAACGAGTACTGAGGCGCCTTCCGGCGCTCGAGGTGGCACTTGTTGCTGCCTCAGCGGCGAGGTGGCAGCACCTACTGCCACCTCGCGTGTGCGGCGTCAGCGCCGCCAGGAGTCGCCGGCGATACCGGGGAGTTCCCGGGCGACGAGTGTGACGTCCTCGCCGGGCTCGAGGAGCACGAGGCGCTCCTGCATGGCGCTCCCCTCGAAGGCCCGGCGGATGGATGCGTGGTCCTGCGTGAAGTGCGCCCACCCCTCGCTGTGCACCGGGACCATCCGCTCGACCCCGAGCAGCTCGGTGGCGATCGGCAGCTGATCACTCGTCAGGGTGAGGAACGCGTCGAGGCGCGGCACCCTCGCGCCGCCGCCGAACAGGACGGCGAAGGTGATCGGGCCCAGATGGTGGGCGACCTCCTCGACGACGCGGAGCGAGGCGTTGTCGCCGCTGACGTAGACGGTCGGCAGCCCCTCGCCGTGCAGGACGAATCCGATGACCGGGCCGGACGAGGCCGCCATGCCCTCCGGCCCGTGCACGGCGGGCACCGCGGTCACGTGCAGCCGGCCCTGATCCGGCCGCGCGAGCGACATCCGCTGCCACTCGCCGAGCCCCGTCACCGAGGCGCCCAGCCGCTCGGCTGCAGCCCCCGTGGAGACGACGAGGGGCACTGAGGAGAGGAAGGCCCGCCCTGCGTCGTCCAGGTTGTCGCCGTGCTGGTCGTGCGAGAGGAGCACGACGTCGACCGGCCCGAGGTCCTCGGGCGTCTTCGCCGGACCAACGGTCTTCGTCAGGGTGGACGCACCCGAGGGCTGGGGTCCTGGCGGACTGAAGGTGGGATCGGTCAGGAAGCGCAGCCCGCCGAGCTCGATCACGGCGGTCGGCCCGCCGATCAGCTCGACGCGGACCGCACGGGGGTCGACTGCGCTGCTCATGGGTCCTCCCGAAACCTCCGCCGCTCGGATCCTTGAGGAGCGACGCATCCAGTGTGCCGGACGCTCCGCCCTCGCCGGCCGAGCTCGGGGAAAGCCCCTGGCCATGGTGGACTTCGCCGGATCGGAGCGCCATACATCCCCGTTATCAGCCGGGTGGATGAGGCGGATCACCAACGTGTTATTCCCCGATGCCTCCGCCGTCGCTTCAATGAGACTGCCCATGCACAGCGCTGGGCACTCGGACGCGCAGTGTGGCCGTCCAGCCGGGCCCCGCCCGTGGCCGCTCTGTCGCTGATGAAGACGATGGAGGTTGTTCAGTGTCGAATTCTTCCCTTGCGGCCGAGGCCCCGGTCGCGGAGCATCGCGCCGGCGTCGGTCAGGGCATCCTGCTCCTGGCCGGGAGCTGCATGCCCGTGCTCGGCTCCGTGCTCATCACCCCGGTCCTGCCCCAGCTCTCGCAGGCCTTCGCCGACGTACCGGGGTCCGAGGTGCTCGTGCCCATGGTGGTCGCCATCCCGGCGCTCATGATCGCGATCTTCGCGCCCTTCGCCGGCCAGATCGTCGACCGGGTCGGCCGCAAGCTGCTGCTGATCATCGCGATGTTCGCCTACGCGATCGTCGGCACGGCGCCGGCGTGGCTTCAGGGTCTCCCGGAGATCCTCATCAGCCGCGTCCTCGTCGGAGTCTGCGAGGCCGCGATCATGACGGTCTGCACGACGCTCATCGTGGACTACTTCCACGAGAAGCGGCGCAACCGCTACCTCGCGGCGCAGACCATCGCGACGACGCTCGCGGCGACGGTCTTCATCGCCCTCGGCGGCGCCCTCGGCGTCGGCGGCTGGCACACGCCGTTCTGGGTGTACGCCATCAGCATCCTCATCGCGGTGCCGATGATCTTCGCGCTGTGGGAGCCCAAGGCGTCGTCCCGCACGGTGGAGAAGGTGCGCACGCCCATCCCGTGGCGCCGGATCGGCGGACCGCTGCTCGTCACCCTCTTCGGCGGCTTCAGCTTCTACGTGATCATCATCGAGGCGAGCTACCTCGTCGTCGGAACTGGCATCGACGCGACGGACACCGGTGTCATCGGCGGGGTCGCCGCCGGCGCCTCGCTCGCGACCGCGATCGGCGGCCTGAGCTTCGTGCGCGCGATCCGCCTCGGGCTGCCGGTCCTCCTTCCGGCAGCCTTCGGCCTCCAGGCGCTCGGCATGCTCGTCATCTGGGTGGTGCCCGGCCTCGCCGGGGTCGCCATCGGTGCGGTCATCGCCTCGTTCGGCTCGGGCCTGCTCCTCCCCTCGCTCCAGCGCTGGGTGGTCGCCACCACCGAGTTCGCCGAGCGCGGGCGGGTCACGGGCTGGTGGACCGCCGCGTTCTTCCTCGGTCAGTTCCTCACGCCGATCCTCATCGCCATCTTCAGCGGGATCGGCGGCAGCCTGGGAGCGGGCGTCGGCATCGTGGGAATCGCCGCGATCGTGATCGCGGTCGTGGTCGGGATGGCCGTGCGGCGCGAGGGCACGCCGGTCCCCGCCGAGTAGCACTGCACGCCGGGGTGACGGATGGGGGCCTCCCCGCCGTCACCCCTGTCGCATCCCTGCGGTCGCCTCGGCGAACTGCTCGCGCATCCAGATGTGCTCGGGGTCGTGCGTGTAGCCGGGGTGCCACCAGAGCGCGTTCGTGATCGGCGTGGCATCGAAGGGCGGCTCGAACACCTCGACGCCGCCCATGGCGCGCGCGAAGTCGGCGAGCCCGGCCTGGATCAGCCCGAGCCGCCGCGTGCCGGCGATGAAGGCGGGCAGGGTCACGAAGCTCTCGACCACGGCTTCCACGTGCGGCTCGATCCCCAGCTGCTGGATCTGCCGCCCCGCGGACGTGAAGGCGGTCCGCGACTGGTAGGTGAACACCCACGGGGACGTGGCGACCGCTGACATCGAGACCCCGTTCCGGGTGTCCGGGTTGTCCGACGCCGCGAGGACCACCCACCTGTCCCGCCACAGGTCGAGGTAGGGCAGGCCGCTGATCGTGCCGTGGGGCATGAGGATCCCGTCGGTGCTGCGGAGGCGCTCCTCGACGTCCTCCACGATGGCCGTCGTGTGCAGCATGAACCGGAACTTGACGGCGGGCGCCCGCTCGATGGCGAGGCGGGCGACGGCTCGCCCGGTCGTCGCGAAGCCGTAGTCGGACCCGTAGATCGAGAACTCCCGGGTCGCCCGCTCCGGGCTCCAGTCAGCCTGGCTGCTGAAGACGCGCTGCGACATCTCCAGCGCGGCGGTGGTGTGCTCGGCGAGCCGGACGGCGAGCGGCGTGAGGTCGTAGCTGTTGCCGCGCCGAGCGAGGATGGGGTCGCCGAAGTGCTGCCGGAGGCGGGACAGCGCCGCCGACAGCGCGGGCTGGCTCAGCTGCAGGCGTTCGGCCGCCCGGGTGACGCTGCGCTCGGTGAGGAGCGCGTCGAGCGCGACGAGCAGGTTCAGATCGAGGCGGGACAGGGCGCGCTGGTCGGCCATCGGCGATCCTCCTCGACCGGTCGGCGGGTGCAGACGACAGCATAAGTGGCATGGATTGCAGGCATAGGGAATTGGCCGTTCCGTGATGCCCCCGCGACTCGGATAGTGGAGGAACGTCCACGCACCCGCGGACCCCGAAAGGATCGACGATGATTCACCTGCTCTCCCACCTCTCCTACGTGGCCATCACCACGCCCGATGTGGAGGCGTCGGTCGAGTTCTACAAGACGGAGGTCGGCCTCACCGAGGTCGCCCGCGAGAACGGCTCCGTGTATCTGCGCTGCTGGGGCGACTACTACGCCTACTCCGTCGTCGTGGTCCCGGGCGACGAGCCCGCGATGGAGACCATGGCCTGGCGCACCTCGTCACCGGAGGCGCTCGAGGAGGCGGTCACGCGCATCGAGGCCGCCGGGGTCACGGGCGAGTGGTTCGACGGCTACAAGATCGGCCGCGCCTACCGGTTCGTGGGGCCGTTCGGGCACTCCATGACGCTGCACTGGGACGTGGAGCGCCACCAGGCGCCCGGGCACGTCGCCTCCATCTACCCCGACCGCCCCGAGCGTCGCTCGAAGGTCGCCGGCGCTCCCCGCCAGCTCGACCACGTGACGATCGCCGCGAGCAACGTCGACGAGTTCGCCAAGTGGTACAACGATGTCCTCGGCTTCCGCATCATGGCGCGCACCGTCCTGGACGAGGCCCCCATCTCGGTGTTCTCCGTGCTCACCACCAACGAGAAGTCGCACGACCTCGGCGTCGTGCTCGACGGCTCCTCGCGTGCCGGCCGGATCAACCACTACGCCTTCTGGGTGGACACCTACGAGGAACTCCTCATCGCCGCGGACACGCTCATGGAGAGCGGCGTCGCGATCGAGTACGGCCCCTCCATCCACGGCATCGGCGAGCAGACGTTCCTCTACTACCGCGAGCCTTCCAGCCTCCGCATCGAGCTCAACACCGGCGGCTACCGCAACTACGTCCCGGACTGGACGCCGAACACCTGGAAGCCGTCGCTCGGCTCGAGCAACTTCTACAAGAACGGCGCCATGCCGATGTCGATGACCGAGTCGTTCCCCCGGCCGACGGCCCGACGGCGACCGAGGAGGGCGTGCCCGAGGAGCTCCGCGCGGCGCTGCTCAACCCCTACACCCGGCACGGCTGAGCCCCGACGCCCCCGCCCCGGAGCCGCCGCTGGCGGCCCCGGGGCTTCGGCATTTCCGTTGCGATTCAAGGAGGAACCATGACGACAGCAGCATCCGGAGCACCCAGCGAGGACCCGGGCGAGCTCGACCGGCAGAACCCGGAGGCGGAGATCGGGGCACGCGCCGAGGCGTTCCGCAACTGGGGACGGTGGGGCGAGGACGACGTCCTCGGCACCCTGAACTTCATCGATCCTGCCAAGCGCGTCGAGGCGGCCGGCCTGGTGCGGGAGGGCCGAGTCGTCTCCTTGTCGCTGGCCTTCGACACCGATGGTCCGCAGAAGGGCTGGCGCCGGCGCGTCAATCCGGTGCACACCATGACGGACACCGGATCGGACGCCGAGCTCGGCAACCAGCCGTTCCCGCACGGGATCGGCGGCGCCGACGACTACGTCACCATGCCGCTGCAGAGCTCCACGCAGTGGGACGGCCTCGGGCACATCTTCGACCACGGCAAGGCCTGGAACGGGCGTCGCGCCGGCACCACGGTCACGAGCGACGGCGACCTGGTCACGGGCATCGAGCACGCGGCCGCGGTCGTCGTCTCGCGCGGCGTCCTGCTCGACGTCGGCCGCCACCTCTCCCCGAGACCGGCGAGCTGCCGGACGGCTACGGCATCACCGCCGCCGACCTCGACGCCTGCATCGCGGCGCAGGGCGAGACCTCCCGAGTCGGCCGCGGCGACATCGTCGTGGTCCGCACGGGCCGGCTCGCGCGCGCCCGCCGGGAGGGCTGGAACGACTACGCCGGCGGCAGCGCGGCCGGCATCTCGCTGACCGCCGCGGGCTGGATCCACCGCACCGAGATCGCCGCCATCGCCACCGACACCTGGGGCTTCGAGGTGCGCCCGAACGAGTTCGACGTGCCCTCGTTCCAGCCGCTCCACCAGGTCGCGATTCCCAACATCGGGCTCACGATCGGCGAGATGTGGGACCTGGACGAGCTCGGAACCGTGTGCGCGGAGCTGGGCCGCTTCGAGTTCCTGCTCTCCGCGCCTCCCCTGCCCATCACCGGGGCGGTGGGCTCGCCCATCAACCCCGTCGCCGTGCTCTGACAAGATCTCCGCAGAACAGAGAGGTTCTTCCCATGACCGCAGTCCAGAAAGTCGCCATCATCGGCTCGGGGGTCGCCGGGCTCGCCGCCGGCATCCAGCTCGCCAAGGCGGGCGTCGAGGTCCACCTCTACGAGTCCCGCGCCGACATCGGGGCCCTCGGCTCCGGCATCTCGCTGCAGGGCAACGCGCTGCGGGTGTTCGACGCCCTCGGCGTGTGGGAGGACGTCCAGAAGGCCGGATTCACGTTCGAGGGCCTCAACCTGCGGGCGCCGGGCCCGGGCGCACCCATCGTCGCCGCGCTGCCCGACGTCAAGACCGGCGGGCCCGACTACCCCGCGGCGATGGGCATGCCACGTCCCGAGCTGACGCGCATCCTCTTCGAGCACGCCCAGCGTGCCGGGGTCCAGCCGCACTTCGGCGCGAAGGTGACCGGGCTCGAGCAGAGTGACGACTCCGTCGAGCTGCTCGTGGACGGAGAGTCGGCGGGCAGCTTCGACCTGGTGATCGGGGCGGACGGGCTCAACTCCACTGTCCGCAGCCTCATGGGCATCGAGACGAAGCCCGAGCCGAACGGCATGGGCATCTGGCGGACCTTCGTGTCCCGCCCCGCCGAGGTCGAGCGGAGCGAGCTCTACTACGGCGGCCCCGTCTACATCGCCGGGTACACGCCGACCGGCGAGAACAGCATGTACGCGTTCCTGGTCGAGAAGGCGCAGGACCGCACCGGACTCGACGACGCGGAGGCCTCCCGCATCATGCTCGAGGAGTCCCGCGCGTACGACGGACCGTGGAACTCCATCCGCGCCGACCTCGAGAAGGGTGCGCACGCCAACTACACCTGGTTCACGAAGCACCTCGTGCCCGCCCCCTGGAACCGCGGACGGGTGGTGATCATCGGCGACGCGGCGCATTCCTGCCCGCCCACGATCGCCCAGGGCGCCGCTCAGG
Source organism: Naasia aerilata (assembly GCF_030296595.1). Taxonomy (GTDB): domain Bacteria; phylum Actinomycetota; class Actinomycetes; order Actinomycetales; family Microbacteriaceae; genus Naasia; species Naasia aerilata. Next base: position 136,346 of record NZ_AP027731.1, read on the forward strand.
GGCTGGAGGACGCCTACGTGCTGACCGAGCTCCTCGTGCAGCGCGACGCGGTCGACGAGACCCTGTGGGACCTGTTCCACGCGCGGCGGATCCCGCGCGCCACGGCGGTGGTCGAGGCCTCCAGTCAGCTCGCTCAGTGGCAGATCGACGGGAACCGGGACGCCGACGCCGGCGGACTGATCTTCGGCATCGCGCACCAGATGGCGCAGCCGGCATGAGGATCGCGCGCTGGCAGCAGGCGGATGGGGTGGTCGGCGAAGGGCTCGTCCTCGACGGGGTCGTCGTGCCCTTCCCCGGCGGCGCGACCGTCGCCGAGGTCCTCCGCGACGGCCTCGACGCCGCTTCCGGGCTCGACGCCACGGCGCGCACGGCGCTGGAGCAGGACCCGAGCCGCGGCATCCCGCTCGACGCGGTCCGGCTGCTCCCGCCCGTGGTCCCACCGTCGATCCGCGACTTCGTGACCTTCGAGGAGCACGTGGAGGGCGTGAGCGCGGGCGTCGAGGGCAAGAGCCACGTGGCCGACGAGTGGTACGACGCACCCACGTTCTACTTCACGAACCCGCACACGGTCCGGGCGACGGGCGACACGGTGCCGGTGCCCGAGTCCCGCCGGCTCGACTTCGAGCTCGAGCTCGCGGCGGTCATCGGCGGCGTCCCCGGGTCGACCGGCGAGACGCTCGACGTCGACGCCGCGGGCTCCCACATCTTCGGCTACACGGTGATGAACGACTGGTCCGCTCGCGACCTGCAGGCGCGCGAGATGAAGGTGCGGCTCGGTCCCTGCAAGGGCAAGGACTTCGGCATGACGCTCGGGCCGTGGATCGTCACGGCCGACGAGCTCGCGCAGTTCGTGGACGATGACGGCTTCCTGGCCGTGCGCGCCGAGGTGCGCGTCAACGGCACGCTCGTCGGCGAGGACCTCGTCTCCAACATGGGCTGGCCCTTCCCTGAACTCGTGGCGTACGCGTCGCGCAACTCCGTGGTGGTGCCCGGCGACGTGCTCGGCTCCGGCACGGTTGGCAACGGCGGCTGCCTGGGCGAGCTGTGGGGGCGCGGATCGAGCATCCCGCCGCTCGAGCCGGGCGACGAGGTGCGGATGACGATCGAGGGCGTCGGCGAGATCGTCAACGTGGTCGGCGAGCGGGTTCCGGCACCGGACCTGCCCCGAGCTCGTCAGCGCACGCGCGCACGCACGCGCTGACGGGACACCGGCTCCATAAGGCCGAAACAAAAGCGGGACCCGAGTCGCTCGGGTCCCGCTTTCCGTCGTTCAGGCCAGTTCGGCGAAGGTCTCGGCGACCCAGTCGGCGATGATGCTGCCGACGTAGGGCATGTTGTCGATCGAGATGTGCTCGGTGCCGCCCTCGGGCTCGTCGAAGATGCGCAGCTCGCGCTTCGGCGAGTTCACCGCCTGGTCGTAGGACTGGTGGGCGTACTTCACGTTGATCTGGCGGTCGCCCGCACCGTGTGTGATGAGGAACGGCACGGTGATCTGCTCGACCACGCCGTTCAGGTGCATGTTCTTCGTCTTCTCGATGAAGTCGTCCATGTCGGACGCGCCCCAGACCCAGAACACGTGGTCCCAGTAGTGCGGCACGGGGTTCTCTCCTCGCGACGGCGGCGGGCCTCCTGAACCTCTGACCAGTTGTGGTTCGCTCCCCAGGCGACGCCGAGCTTGAGCCGCTTCTCGAAGGCCAGTGCCCGCGGCGCGTAGTAGCCGCCGAGCGACCAGCCGACGATGCCGATCTGCTCGGGGTCGATGCCGAGGTCGCCGGCGTTCGCCTCGAGCCAGTCGACGATCGCGGCCGCCCACACCTCGGTGTCGTACCGGGCGGTGAGGCCGCGCAGGCGCAGCGCCTCGCCCGAGCCGGGAGTGTCGATCATGAGGGTCGAGACGCCGCGCTGCGCGAGCATCTGCGGGAACTGGGAGTAGTACGCCATCTCCTTGGTGGAGTCGAGGCCGTTCCACTGGATGATCACCGGGTGGGGCCCGTCGCCGGGAGCACGATAGAAGTAGCCGGGCAGCGAGGAGTCCTCGTAGGGCACCTCGACCTGGGTGAGCGGCGCGCCGCTCAGCTCGACGTGCTTGAGCAGCAGGTCGATCGACCGCTGGTAGGCGGCGTTGCGCCCCTCCCACTTGGGCGACTGCAGGCGCTCGGCCTGCGAGGTGTAGAGCGAGGCCCGGTAGTAGGTCTCCCCGCACCGATGCGGCGCCCACGCGCCTCGTCGTCGCGGGCCTTGGCCACCAGGCGGTCCACCACGGCGGACCAGGACGCGTAGAGCTCCTCGGTGCCGGCGTCGTCGCCGTTCTGGGAGGCGATCAGCACGGGCTTGCACGCCCGGTCGATCTCGTCGATGTACCCGCCGTTGTTGAGGCTGGCGACGACCGCCATGCTCCACACGTAGTTGGTGGGGAAGTACATGAACATCTTCGATGCTCTCCTCTTCTTCGTGGAGGCCCGCCGGCCGATGGGTCGGGAGCCGGCCTTCGGCCAGGGTCCGCGACGGTGCACGCTCTTCGAAGGTACGTAAGGCGCGCGGCATCACGGAAGCCGCCGTTGCGTATGAGCGCCATCGGCGGCGGTGATAGCGGGAGCAGGCCCCACGTGCTTGTGTGGAGGATGCCCGCTCGCGTCGCCGTCCTCGTCGAGGGAGTCAGCGACGCCGAGGTCGTCCGGGTCTGCGCCGCCCGGCTGGGGATCGAGCTGGGCGCGCTCGGGGTCGAGCTCCTGCCCTGCGAGGGGGCGAACGGGATGGCGCGGAAGGTGCGGGAGATGCAGCCCCGCCCCGGTCGGCTCCTCGCGCTCTGCGACGCCCACGAGGCCCCCGCAGTCCGCCGCTCCCTCGCGGCCGCCGGAGCCCCGGTGGAGCCCTACGTCTGCTCCGCGGACCTCGAGGACGAGCTCCTCCGCGCGCTCGGCGAAGTCGCGGCGCTCGAGGTCCTCGCCGGCACCGGGGACCTGCGCGCCTTCCGGATCCTGCAGGGCCAGCCGCAGCACCGGGCGCGGTCGTTCGAGCAGCAGCTGCACCGCTTCCTCGGCGCTGGGGCCGGCCGGAAGGCCCGCATCGGGGCCGCTCTCGCCGCAGCACTGGACCCTGCCGCGACGCCTCCGCCGATCGCCGCGCTGCTGCGCGACGCCGCCGACGGGCGATAGGGCTGCGCCCGGCCGACCAATCGCGCAGGCCTTCCGCCGCAAACTCCGATGTGGAAGCCGAGCGGTGCCGCCGCCCGGCAATAGACTCCGCGAGACGGATGGAGCCTCGGATGGGACACGGCCGTGATCGCGGCGCCACCGTCGCGCGCGGGGCTGCGGCGGCGTCGGTCGCGACCTTCGCCGCAGCCGCCTTCCACACCCTCGGCGGCGGGGAGGCCCCCGCGCCCGTCACGATCGTCCTCACGCTCGCGTTCGCGATCCCGCTCTGCATCGCCCTCGTGGGGCGCCGGCTGCCGCTCGTCCGCCTCGCCGCGGCCGTCTCGCTGAGCCAGGTTCTCTTCCACCTCCTCTTCACGCTCGGCGAGGGCTCCGGCACCGCCGCGCTGCCGCACCTGCACGGCGGCGCGGTCCACCTGCCCGCCATGCTCGGGCACGCGCCGCAGCAGATGACGTCCTCGCACGTCGCCGCGGCCCTGCTCACCACCGTGCTGCTGGCGCGCGGGGAGGCCGCCCTGCGCGCCCTCCTCACCTCGTGGCGGCTGTCCGCCACCCGCTGGCGCCGGCTGCCCGCCCCGGTGCCGCTGATCCCGCGGCCGCTGCCCGAGCCCGTCGCGGAGCCGGTCCACCGTCTGCCGGGCCTGATCCTTCCCCTGTCGCTCCGGCATCGGGGTCCGCCGGCACTCGCCGTCTGAGCCCCCTTTTCCGCCGGTTCCACGCCTTCCCAGGCGCCCGGCACCCCGGCCGTCCTCGACGGCCTCTCCTCTCGACTCCTCAGAAGGACGAAACACGCTCATGCACACCATCACCTCCTCATCCCGGCGCGTCCGCCGCCGGGCTCTCGCCGCCGGCATCCTCGGCACCGCCCTCGCCCTCGCCGCACCGCTCGCGGCGAGCGCCCACGTGCGGGTCACTCCCGACCAGGCGGAGCCGGGCGGCTACAGCCAGCTCACCTTCCGCGTTCCGAACGAGAGCGACACCGCCGGCACCGTCCGCGTCGAGGTCACTCTGCCGGCGGACACCCCGTTCGCCTCGGTGTCCTACCAGCCGGTGGCGGGCTGGACGACCACCGCCGACCCCACTCCCCTGCCGAAGCCGGTGACCGTGAACGGCAACGACCTCACCGAGGCCGTCACCAGCGTGGTCTGGCAGGCGGATCCGGGCGTGCAGATCGCGCCGGGACAGTTCCAGCTGTTCACCCTGTCCGTCGGTCCGGTGCCGGAGGTCGGCTCCATCACGCTGCCCGCGACCCAGACCTACTCGGACGGCACGGTGGCCGAGTGGAACGGGGACGCGGAGGCCGAGGAGCCCGCGCCCGTGGTCTATGTGACCGACCCTCCCCCGGCGCGGACGCGCACGACGCCGCGGCGGAGGGCGACGAGCCCGCGGTGACCGCCTCGCCGAGCAGCTCCGATGACGGCCTGGCAAGGGGGTCGCGTTCACCGGGCTCGCCCTCGGGGCGATCGCCTTGATCGTCGCCACCCTCGCCCTGGTTCGCGGCCGTCGGCGGGCGGGGACTAGCCTCGGGTCGTGAGATTCGTCGTCGTCCCCCAGTGGCAAGGCTCCGGATCGAGCAGGGCCATGCGGCTGGGGGACGGCGCTCTCGCCATCCTCGGCGACCTGCCCTCGTCGCGCACGTCGACGGTCGAGGTGCCGCTCGGCGCGGGTGAGCCCCTCGGCACCGGGGTGGCGCGCTTCAGCTCCCTGCGGCTCGTGCACGACCGGCTCGCCGACCTGCTCTCCGGCTTCCAGGAGCCCGCCATCGTCATCGGCGGCGACTGCGGAGTGGAGCTGGCCGCGGTGGAGCACGCGATCGCACGCGACGGGGTGCTCCCGCCGTCGTGTGGCTGGATGCGCACCCCGATCTCGGTGGGATCTCACCGGACCGGCCTCGCGCCTTCTGCGGCACGGTGGCCCGCGCCATCCTCGGCGACGGAGCCGACGGGCTGAGCGCAGCCTCTCCCCTGCCGCCCGAGCGCCTCGTCCTCGCCGGCACCCGGTCGGTCGACGACGACGAGCAGGAGGTGATCGACGAGCGCGGCATCCGGATGCTCCCGGTCGCCGACCTGACCGGCACGGCCCTCGCCGACGCCGTCCAGGCGACGGGCGCGACGTCCGTCTACGTCCACATCGACCTCGACGTGCTCGACCCGGGCGTCCTCGCCGGCATCGGCGATCCCCAGCCGTTCGGTGTCGGCCTCGCCGAGCTCCTGGCGGAGCTGCGTGCCCTCGTGGCGCGCGTGCCGCTCGCGGGCGCCGGCATCGCCATGTTCTCCCCGGAGAGCGCCGACGCCGCCGAGGCGGACCTGCCCGCGATCCTGCGCCTCCTCTCGGCCCTGACCGCCGCATGAGCGGCGAATCGGCCGTGCCCGACGACGCGGCGGCGCCGCGCGTCCGGGTGGAGCGCCGCGGCCCGGTGACGCTGGCCGGATTCGACAGGCCGGCCAAGCGGAACGCGGCCGACCTGCGGATGCTGCAGGAGCTCGCTCTCGCCTACGGGGAGTTCGCACGCGACGATGCGGCGCGCGTGCTCGTCGTGCACGGCATCGGGGATCACTTCACGGGCGGGCTGGACCTCGCGGACCTCGCGCCGCGGCTGGCCGGCGGCGCGCTCGACCTGGTGCCGGAGGGCGGGATCGATCCGTGGCAGCTCACGGGTCCGGTCCTCGGCAAGCCCGTGGTCGTCGCCGTCCAGGGCACGTGCCTGACCCTCGGGATCGAGCTTCTCCTCGCCGCCGACGTCACCGTCGCGGCCGACTCCACGCGCTTCGGCCAGGTCGAGGTGAGCCGCGCGATCCTCCCCTTCGGCGGGGCGACGCTGCGCTTCCCCCGGGCCGTCGGCTGGGGGACGCGATGCGCTGGATGCTGACCGGCGACCTCTTCGACGCCGCCGAGGCGCACCGCATCGGACTCGTGCAGGAGGTGGTCCCGCACGGCGCCCAGCTCGACCGCGCGGTGGAGCTCGCCGAGCGGATCGCCGCCCAGGCACCCCTCGCGGTGCAGGCGACGCTCGCGAACGCGAAGCTCGCCGTCCGGGAGGGCGACGCGGCCGCGATCGAGCGGCTCCCCTCCGAGCTGGCGCGCCTTGCCGCGACAGAGGACTCCCGCATCGGCATGACCGCCTTCCTCACCCGGACGGCTCCGAACTACGTGGGACGCTGACCGAGCTGGAGGACAGATGACGCGCACGTACGACCTCATCGTGCTGGGGGCCGGGCCGGTCGGCGAGAACGTGGCGGACTACGCGCATCAGCGGGGCCTGTCCGTCGTGATCGTCGAGTCGGAGCTCGTCGGCGGCGAGTGCTCCTACTGGGCGTGCATCCCCTCGAAGGCCATGCTCCGCCCGGCCCAGGCGCTCGAGGGAGCCCGCCGGGTCGCGGGGGCCGCTGAGGCCGTCACCGGCTCGCTGGACGCCCCTGCCGTGCTGAAGCGCCGCGACTCGTTCGTGCACGACTGGGACGACTCGAGCCAGGTCGAGTGGCTGCAGGGAGCCGGCATCGACCTCGTCCGTGGACACGGCCGGATCACCGGGCGGCGCACGGTGACCGTGACGGGCTCCGACGGCGAGACGGTCGAGCTCAGCGCGACCGCGGCCGTCGCCGTCTGCACGGGCAGTGCGGCCCTGCTCCCCGACATCCCGGGCCTCGCCGAGGTGGACCCCTGGGAGAGCCGGGAGGCGACGGGCGCGAAGTCCGTCCCCGCCTCCCTCGCCATCGTGGGAGGCGGTGTGGTCGCCGTGGAGATGGCCACCGCCTACGCGGCCCTCGACAGCCAGGTGACGCTGCTCGCCCGCAGCGGCCTGCTCGGCGGGATGGAGCCGTTCGCCGGCGAGCTCGTCGGCGAACAGCTCGAGCGCTCGGGTGTGCGCATCCGCCGCGGCGCCTCGCCGATCGGGGCGAAGCGCGGCGCGGATGGGGTGGTGCTGGACCTCGGAGACGGCGAGAGCGTCACCGCCACCGAGGTGCTCGTGGCCACCGGCCGCAGGCCGCGCACCGACGACCTGGGCCTCGACTCGGTCGGGCTCCCCGCCGGGAAGTGGCTCGACGTCGACGACACGCTCCTCGTGCGGGCCGAGACCAACGAGGGCGACCCGTGGCTGTACGCGGTCGGCGACGTGAACCACCGGGCGCTGCTCACCCACCAGGGGAAGTACCAGGGTCGCGCCGCGGGCGAGGTCATCGCGGCTCGGGCCCAGCAGCGGGCGGTGGACGACGGTCCGTGGGGTCTCCACGTCGCGACCGCCGACTCCGCGGCCGTTCCGCAGGTCACCTTCGCCGACCCGGAGGTCGCGTCGGTCGGGCTCACCGAGCGTGCCGCCCGCGACCGCGGGATCGACGTGCGGGTGGTGGACTACGAGATCGGCTCGGTCGCCGGGGCGTCCCTGCTGGCGGACGGCTACGCGGGGCGTGCGCGCCTCGTCGTGGACCGGCAGCGGGACGTGATCGTCGGGGCCACGTTCGTCGGCCAGGACGTCGCCGAGCTCCTGCACTCGGCCACCATCGCGGTGGTCGGCGAGGTGCCGCTCCGGCGCCTCTGGCACGCCGTCCCCTCCTATCCCACGATCAGCGAGGTCTGGCTCCGGCTCCTCGAGACCTACGGAAGGCCCGAAGAATGAACGCACGCCCCGCTCAGCGGAACTACCTGCGCGAGCTCGGATTCGCCTACGCGACCCTCGTCGGCCTCGTCTGGGGACTCCCCTTGAGCACCGGCCGGGTCCGGGTCGAGGAGGGGCTCATCGTGCTCACCGGGCTTCCGCACTGGGCCTTCCGCCGCGGCGGGACGACCGTCGGGCGGGTCTACCTGACGAACGACAACGACGGCCCCGCGGTGCTCCGCCACGAGCGGGTGCACGTGGAGCAGTGGCGGCGGCTCGGCCTCTGGATGCCGATCCTCTACGCGCTCGCCGGCCGGGACCCGCTGAAGAACCGCTTCGAGATCGAGGCGGGGCTCGCCGACGGCGGCTACCTCGACCGAGGCCGCGCGTGAGCGCGCTGCCGGCCCCCGGGGATGCCTCCGGCCTCGTCGTCGTGGTGACGGGCGGAAGCTCGGGGATCGGGGCCGCCGCCGCCCGCGCCCTCACGACCCTCGGGGCCGAGGTCGCCCTGGTCGGCCGCAATCCGGAGCGCACGCGCCGGGTCGCCGAGTCCCTCGGCGCGACGCCGTTTGTAGCGGACTACGGGCGGCTCGCGGACGTCCGCGACCTGGCGGACCAGCTGCTCGAGCGGTACCCCCGCATCTCGGTGCTGGCGAACAATGCCGGCGGCCTCGTGCCCGAGAGGACTCTGACCGTCGACGGCAACGAGCGGACGCTCCAGGAGTCGGTTCTCGGCGGCTTCCTGCTCACGTCGCTCCTGCTCCCCCGGCTGCGGGAGACCGCGGCTTCGGAGCCCGGAGGGCGAGTTCGGGTGATCCAGACCTCGAGCGCAGCGAACCTCGGCGGGCGCATCCGCCTCGACGACCTCGACCACGCCCGTCGCCCCTGGCTGGGCGGCTGGCGCGCCTACAACTCGGCGAAGCTCGCCAACATCCTGCTCACGAGGGAGCTGGCCCGCCGCACCGAGCGAGACGGCATCGGCACCTACGCCTTCCACCCGGGCCTGGTGCGCACCGGCTTCGGCCGGGAGAACCGCTCGATCAACCTGCTCGCCGCGCTGACCGGCGGGCATTACGGCATCAGTCCGGAGCAGGGTGCGGAGCCGCTGATCCGGCTCGCCTCCGCGGCCCAGATCGCGGAGCCGTCGGGGACGTACTTCTCGCGGCTGCGCGCACACGGTCCGACCTCTCCCCAGGCCGACGACGGCGAGCTGGCCCGGCGCCTGTGGGCGATCGCGGCCGAGCGCGTGGGCGCGCCGGATCCGGTCGCCTCCCCTCCGCGTAGCCGCGCGGCAGAACGCCGGGGCAGGGGTTTATGCGGCTTCCGCGCGCCCCTCGCGCCAGTACCCCATGAAGGCGACCTGACGGCGATCGAACTCGCACTCGCTGACCAGGAAGCGGCGGAGGGTCTTGATGACGGCGGCCTCGCCGGCGAGCCAGGCGTAGAGGGCTCCGGTCGGCGGCTCGGTCGGGGTCTCCCAGAGGAGCGTGCTGTCCACGTCGATGTCCGCGGGCTCCTCGTGAGCGAGGGCGTGCGCGGCGGCGGCGAGGTGTCCCTCCACCCACTCGCGGACGGCCGGCTCCAGCAGGCTGCCGCTCGGCGCGCCGTCCCGCGGCAGCCAGGTGAGCGTCGCGGATGCGGGCATCCGGAGCGGGAGCCGATCGGCGGCGGTGGGGACCTCGACGAAGGCGGTCGCGGGCGTGCCGTCGGGCAGGGACTCGAGGATGGAGGAGATCGCAGGCACCGCCGTCTCGTCGCCGATGAGGAGCAGGCTCGTCGCCGAGCCGGGCTTCCACTCGATGCCGACGCGGCGATCCTCGCTCAGCTCGTCCGGTCCCACGAGGACCAGCTCGTCGCCGACGCGCGCGTGCAGGGCCCAGGAGGAGGCGGGACCGGCGTCGCCGTGCGCGACGAAGTCGACGTCCACCTCGGCTCGCGAAGGACGCACCGCGCGGATCGTGTAGGTGCGGAGCGGATTGCGCAGCTCGTCGGGGAGGGCGCGCCAGCGCGGGTACCAGTTCTCGGCGTCCTCGACCGGCAGGTGATCGAATCCGACGCCGGGCAGCGGCAGGAGGAGCTTGACCCGCTGGTCGAGGCCCGCCGTGCCGAACCCGGACAGCTCGGGTCCGGTGAAGGTGATGCGGACGAAGGAGGGCGACAGCCGCTCGACTCGCTGCACTCGTGCCCGGAACGGCCGGTACGCCGGGCGATGCCGGACCGGACTCCGGAGCGAGGTAAGCATTGCCTAACCTTACCTCGACGATTCCGTGCGTCGCCAGAGTGCAGCCGGGGACCGGCCCTCACCACTGCGGCGGATGCCGCCGCTGCCAGTCGAAGCGCCGCTCGAGCTGGCGTCCGATCGAGACGAGGACGTCCTCGCCACCCGGCCGGCCGAACAGCTGCACGCCCATCGGCAGCCCCTCCTCCGTGGTCGCGATCGGCAGCGTGATCGCCGGCAGGCCCGTCGCATTGAGGAAGGAGGTGAACGGCGTGTACTGCACCTGCTGCTCGAAGTTCCGCTCGCCGTCCTCCAGGTCCCACCAGCCGATCGGTCGCGGGGTCAGGGCCAGGGCGGGGGTCAGCATGGCGTCGAGGCGCGCGCCCTCCGGTCCGAACAGGCGGGCGATCAGCGCACGCTCGAATCGGGCGAGCGCGTCCAGAGCCTCCGCGAGGACGGACGCCCGCAGGTCGCGGCCCGTCCGCACCAGCCAGGCGGTGAGCGGCTCGACGTGCTCGAGGGCCGCGTCATCGAGGGGCACGGCGCCGGCCCCCGCCTGCCAGAGGGCACGGAAGGCGCGCGGGTACTCCCCGGAGTCGGGCAGCGACGCCTCCTCGACGCCATGGCCGAGCGCGTCGAGGGCCTCCCGGGCGATCGCGAGGGCGGACTGCGCCTCCGGGGAGACGGTGATCTCGTACGCGTCGTCCCATGGGCTCTGCGAGGTGACGCCCACCGTGAAGCGCCCCTCGCCGCGGACGGCGGGCCCGAGCAGGCGACCGGGGTCGGGTGGTCGCAGGGTCGACGGGAACGGAACGCCCTCGCCGCGGCGGGCGATCATGGCGTCGAGCAGCATCGCCGCGTCGGCGACCGACCGGGCGAGCGGGCCGGGGACCACCAGACCGCCGAGGCTGTCCCGCCCGGCGGGGACGAGGCCCCGGGTCGGCTTGATGCCGACCAGCCCGGTCGCAGCCGCCGGGATGCGGACCGACCCGCCGCCGTCCGACCCGGGTGCGAAGGGCAGCAGCCCGGCGGCGACGGCCACCGCCGCTCCTCCGCTGGAGCCGCCCGGACCGCGCTCGAGGTCGTACGGATTGCGGGCGGGTGGCCGGCCGATGGGCTCGGTGTAGGAGGGCAGGCCGAACTCGGGCGCGGTGGTCGCACCGAGGCTCACCGCTCCCGCCGTGTCGAGGACCTCGACGAGCTCGTCCGTCGCCTCCGCGACCGTGTCGGCCAGCGCGCGCGAGGCGCCCGTCGCCGGGAAGCCCGCCCTCCGGGACAGCTCCTTCTCCGCCAGCGGCAGGCCCCACAGCTCGGCCGCCCGCGGCACGCGGTCCAGCGCACGGGCCCGGTCGAGAGCGAGGTCGCCGTCCACGCGGGAGAGCGCCCCCAGCTCGGGATTCAGGCGCTCGATGCGGCGCAGGTAGTGCTCGGCGAGCTCCACCGGGGTGACGTCCCGCCGCTGCAGCCAGTCCCACTGGTCCTGTGCGCTGAGGTGGTGGAGCTCGAACACGCTACTTGAGGCTCTTCTGCAGCATGACGGTGCCGAGCCAGCGGTCGAACTTGAAGCCGACCCGGCCCATCCGGCCGATCTCCTTGAAGCCGAACGACTCGTGCAGCCGGATCGACGGCTCCGCCCCCTTGTCCGCGATCACGGCGAGGACCTCCTTGAGGCCCGCCTGCTTCGACCGGTCGAGGAGCTCCGCGAGGAGGGCGCGACCCAGACCCTTCCCGGCGGCGGCGGGACGGAGGTAGATCGAGTTCTCCACCGTGTAGCGGTACGCCTTCTTCTGCTTCCACGGCGTCACCAGCGCATAGCCGAGCACCTGATTGCTCGGGGACACCGCGACGAGGAACGGCATCTTCAGCTTGGCGAGATAGGCGAACTTCGATCGCCACTCGCGCAGGGTCATCGTGTCCTCGTCGAACGTCACGACGCTGTTCGTCACGTAGTAGTTGTAGATCTCCCGGACATCGGGGAGATCCCGCGGGGTCGCGTCCCGGATCGTGAAGGAGAACTCCGGCTCGGGCGGCGCGGGCGGGCGCAGGTGCCGCGGCAGGACCCGACGCGTCTCGTATTCCTCTTCGAGCATGCCGCCCTCCGTTCCTCAGACCAACCTAGGGCTCGAGGCGGGGACGGTCGAGGCGCCAGTCGATCGGGGCCGCGCCCTGCGCCTCGAGGGCGGCGTTGACGCGGCTGAAGGGTCGCGAGCCGAAGAAGCCCGCGGAGGCCGACAGCGGGCTCGGGTGCGCGGACTCGACCACGGGGACGGCGCCGAGCAGCGGCCGCAGGGTCCGGGCCTGCCTGCCCCACAGCACCGCCACGAGCGGTCCCCCGCGTTCGACCAGCCGCTCGATCGCGAGGGACGTCACGCTCTCCCAGCCCTTGCCCGCATGTGACCCGGCGGCACCGGCACGCACGGTGAGGACGCGGTTGAGGAGGAGGACGCCGGAGTCCGCCCATGCCGACAGGTCGCCGTGCTCGGCCGGCGGGATGCCGAGGTCGTCTCTCAGCTCCCGGTAGATGTTCGCCAGGCTCCGCGGCAGCGGCCGGACGTGCCGCTCGACCGCGAAGGCGAGCCCGACCGCGTGTCCCGGAGTCGGATACGGATCCTGACCGACGAGCAGCACGCGGACGTCGGCAAGCGGTGTGCGGAAGGCCCGCAGCACGGCCGGGCCGGCGGGGAGGGTGGTGCGCCCGGCCTCGTGCTCCGCCCGGAGGAAGCCGCCGAGGGCCGTCAGGGTCGGCTGCGCGGGGGCCAGGGCGTCCGCCCATCCCCGATCGAGGTCCCCCGCTTCCGCGAGCTCCGCGAGAGTCCGGCGCACGCGTCAGCCTGCCGCCGCGAGCACCTCGACGAGCACGCCGCCCTCGCCCGGGGCGACGCGCCACACGTTGCCCGCGCCCGCCACCCGGACTCCGTCGGCGCCCACGATCAGCGCGGTCGCCTCGTCGATGGCGATGCCGCCGTCCGTGAGGCCGGCGGCGGTCGCCGCGACGAGCCGCGAGAGGGTCCCCCACTGCGCCGTGTGCACCTCGACGGTGACGTCGAGGAGGCCGATGCCGTTGACGATCGTCACGTCGTCGAGCTCCTCGGACGCCTCCTCGGGGCCGACCGGGACGCCGCCGATCCGCCAGCCGCCCAGCAGCGCCCTCTCCGGCGCGATCATCGCGCCTGCCGAGAAGCCCAGGTACGGGACGCCGTCCGAGACGCGCTCGCGGATCTCGTCGAAGAGCGGCGCCAGGCTGTCGAGGTAGGCGGGGGTGAGTCCGCCGCCCACGAGGATGCCGTCCGAGTCGGCCAGCACTCCCGGCTCGGCCCGCACGCCTTCCACGAGCGCGATGACCCGCTCGTCGACGTCGCCGGCGTGGGCCGCCTCGGCGACCAGCTTCGCGGCGTGCTCCACCCCGTCTCCGTCGCGCACCACGACGACGGCGATGCGCGGCGCGCCGATCACCCCGGAGGCGTGCGCCCTGTCCGCGGCTTCCCGGACGAATGCCGCGAAGGCGGCTCCGTCCTCGGAGTAGCCGCCGCCGACCAGGTGGATGCTCACCGGTCGGGCGCCGCGGTGGGGTCCTCGGTCACCGGAGGGAGTGCGGACCAGGGGAAGACGATCCACTGGTCGGTGGCCCGCCAGCAGTAGTCGGGGGCGAGGACCGTGCGCGGCTTCGTGTACAGCGTCACGCTGCGCACCTCGGCGCCGAGTCCGCGCAGCAGGTCGACCGCGAGCGCGAGCGTCCGGCCGGAGTCCGAGACGTCGTCGACGAGCAGCACCCGCTTGCCGCCGAGCGATGCGCCGTCGAGCAGCGGCGGCAGGATCTCGGGCTGGTCCAGTCGCTCGTCGACGCCCGTGTAGAACTCCACGTTGAGGCTTCCGCAGCTCTTCACGCCGAGGGCGTAGGCGAGGGAGCCCGCCAGCAGCAGGCCGCCCCGCGCGATCGCGACGACGATCTCCGGCGCGTAGCCCGACTCCGCCACCGAATGCGCCAGGGAGCGCGATGCGTCGCCGAACTCCAGCCAGCCGAGCACCTCCCTTGCGGGAGCCTCGTCGACCGTCGTTCCTGTCGCAGTTCGCTCGATCGACATGCCGTCTACGCTATCCGGTTCCGACCGCTGCGCCCCCGCCGCAATAGCATTCCTCATGCCCTCCCGCGTGCGCAGCCGAGCCGGCGCCGTCACCCTCGGCCTCGTCGGCTGGCTGTTCCTCGTCGAGATCGTCAGCGGCCTCCTGCAGGGGTACTACATCCCGATCGTCTCGCCCATCGCCCGGCGGCTCGGCATCGACGACCCGCAGCTGAACTGGCTGGAGGCGGGACAGCTGCTGCTGTCCTCGATCGTGCTGCCGGTGCTCGCGAAGCTCGGCGACATGGTCGGCCACAAGCGGATCCTGCTGATCTCGAGCGCGGTGACCGCCGTGGCGAGCTGGGCGCTCGTGGTGTCGACGGACTTCGTGCCGTTCCTCCTGGCCTGGGCGCTCCAGGGCTTCTACGTCGTGTGGCTTCCCCTCGAGGTGGCGATCATCTTCTCCCGCGCCCGGACGAGCGGAGTGGCGAACGCCACCACGCGCCGGGCCGCCGGGCTTCTCGTCGTGGCACTGCAGGCCGGCGGCATCCTCGGCGCGCTCCTCGGGGGCGGCTGCTCTCCGTGTTCGGCGACCTCACGCCGACCCTCGCCGTCCCGGCCGTCGCGGTCACCGCGGTGTTCTTCGTCGTGCTCTTCGGGGTCCCCCGCACCGAGCCGGAGGTCGGCGACCGCAGCCTGGACGCCGGCGGCTTCGCGCTCCTCGGCCTGGGGCTGCTGCTGCTGACCTCGGCCCTCACCTTCCTCCGCCTCGACGGGCCGGGCGCCTGGCAGGTGTGGACCCTGCTCGTGCTCGGCCTCGCGGTGTTCGTGCCCTTCGGCCGGTACGAGCTGAGGCGGAAGGACCCCGCGCTCGACCTGCGGATGTTCCGGCGGTCGAGCATGTGGCCCGTGCAGGTCACCGCCGGGCTCTTCGGCATCTCTGTCCTCGGCGCGCAGGTGCCGCTGTCGACCTTCGCCGCGACCGATCCGGCCGTCGGCTACGGCCTCGGACTGCAGCCGGCGGAGGTCTCGAACCTCATCGGCATCTACCTGCTGGCCGTCATCGTCGGGGCGATCCTGTTCCCCTTCGCCGTCCGTCTCACGACGGCCCGGATCACCCTGATCGGCGCGTCCGTCCTGGTCGGCATCGGCTACCTGATGTTCCTGCCCCTGCACGACGGCGCCGTCGAGGTGCTCGTCAACATGGTCGTCGCCGGGCTCGGCTCGGGGGCGCTCCTCGCCGCGCTGCCCGCCGCCGCGGCCGCCGCCGCACCGGTCGGCCAGACCGGCATCGCGGCCGGGATGACGAACACGACCAAGACGGTGGGCGGCACCTTCGCGTCAGGCATCTTCGGCGTCGCGCTCGCCTCGGGCGTCGTCTCGGCCGCGTCGACCGCCGGATCGCTCGCCGGCTACTACACGGTGTGGGCGCTGTGCGGCGGGACCGCGCTCGTCGCGGCGGGCCTGCTCCTCTTCGTGCCGCGGCTCGCCTTCTCGGATCCGGCCGAGGTCCGAGTCGCCGAGGCGGTCGCCACCGCGGAGTGACCGGTCAGCCGCTCCGCACCGTCTCTTGCGAGGATCGGATCGTGCCACGCGAGAATTCCGCAGACGACCGGTCGCGCCTGGCCTCGAACGCGCCCGACAACCACGAGGAGGGCACGGCCGCGTGCTGCCTGCCCTCCTTCGGATTCGGGGCCGATGCGGCGCCGCCGTCGCGCGGAGCCGGGGAGCACCGCATCGAGCAGGTCGAGCTGCCGGGCGGCTCCTTCCTCATGGGCGACTCCACGGGCGACGGCAACCCCGCCGACGGGGAGGAGCCGGTGCACCGGGTGGCTCTCGCCCCGTTCAGCATCGACGCGACCACCGTGACCAACGCCGACTTCGCCCGGTTCGTCGAGGCGACCGGCTACGTCACCGAGGCGGAGGCGTTCGGCTACTCCGCCGTCTTCCACCTGGCCCTCGCGGCGGACCCCGCCGACGTGATGGGCAGAGCCGCAGGCACCCCTGGTGGTTCGGAGTTCGCGGTGCCGACTGGCGTCATCCCGGCGGAGCCCGGTCGACGATCGACGGGCTGGAGGACCGCCCCGTCGTACACGTCAGCTGGAACGACGCGTCGGCCTATGCGGCGTGGGCGGGCCGGCGCCTGCCGAGCGAGGCGCAGTGGGAGTACGCCTCCCGCGGCGACCTGACCGGCGCGCGCTTCCCCTGGGGAGACGAGCTGATGGACGGCGACGCCTGGCGGGTCAATATCTGGCAGGGACGGTTCCCGTCCGTCAACTCGGCCGAGGACGGCTGGCCGACCACGGCCCCGGTGCGCTCGTTCGCCCCCAACGCCTACGGCCTCTGGCAGACGGTGGGCAACGTGTGGGAGTGGTGCGCGGACTGGTACGACCCGGGCTACTACCGGCGATCCCCGGCCGCCGATCCTCCCGGCCCCGAGGCGGGGAGCGCGCGCGTGCTGCGCGGCGGCTCTTACCTGTGCCACGACTCGTACTGCAACCGGTACCGCAACTCCGCGCGGTCGTCGAACACCCCCGACTCGTCGATGGGCAACGCCGGGTTCCGGACCGTCTCGGTCAGCCCGCCTTGACCTCGAGCGGCCCGCGGATGACCTTGTCCCGCGCCGCCTGCGCCACCGGGCGCACGGTGACCGAGTCGAGGTTGACGTGGCCGGGCAGCTCGACCGCGTAGACGATGACGTTCGCGACGTCCTCCCCGGTGAGCGGGTTGTCGACGCCGGCGTAGACCTTGTCGGCGCGCGTCTGGTCGCCGCCGAAGCGGCGCAGGGCGAACTCCTCCGTCTTCACCATGCCGGGAGCGATCTCGATCACGCGGAGGGGCTCCCCGCGAGCTCCAGCCGCAGCGCCTTCGAGACGGCGGCCTCCCCCGCCTTCGCGGCGTTGTAGCCGGCGCCCCCTCATAAACCTCCGTGGCGGCGACGGAGGTGATGGTCACGATGTCCGCGTTCCCCGCGTCCGCGGCGGTGGCGCGCAGGAGCGGCAGCAGCGCGGAGGTGACGCGCTGCACGGCGACGACGTTCGCCTGGAACATCCAGAGCCACTCGTCGGGGTCGCCGTCCTCGACGCGGTCCATGCCGCGAGCCCCTCCCGCGTTGTTGACGAGGACGTCGAGGCGGCCGAGGCCCTGCAGGTGGCTGCGGAGCGCCTCGACCTCTGCGGCGTCGGTGAGGTCGGCGGCGAAGACGTCCGCGCCGGTGGCCGCAGCGAGCTCCTCGAGCCGGTCGGCGCGCCGGGCAACTCCGGTCACCTCCCAGCCGTGCTCGCGCAGGAGGGCGACGGTGGCCCACCCGATCCCTGTGCTGGCCCCCGTGACGACCGCTCGCTTCCCGGACACGCGACTCCCTTCCGTGCGGGAGCAGCGCCCGCAGCGTTGCCGTCCCACGCTAGCGGCCCGCGCCCGGTTCCGCCGAGGCGCCCGGTGACGGCTCTAGGCTGACCGCGTGGCAACGACGGCGACCGCAGGTCCGGCGGCCGGCGTCGCGCCGCGAGCCCGGGTCGCGCTGTGGGACAACGCCCGATTCGTCGCGATCTTCCTCGTGGTAGCCGGTCACTCGGTGCAGCGCCTCACCGGAGGACTCGACGCGGCGTTCGCCGTCTACCTCCTCATCTACTCGGTGCACATCCCGCTGTTCGTGCTCGTCAGCGGCCACTTCGGGAAGGACAGGCTCGAGGGCAGGGACCTCCGCCGCATCCTCACCGACCTCGTCGCGCCGTACCTCGTCTTCGAGACGATCTGGACCGTGATCCAGTGGCTCGTCGAGGGCAAGACGACCGTCGACTACGCGAACGCGTCCTGGACCCTGTGGTTCCTGCTCGCGCTGATCTGGTGGCGCCTGCTGCTGCCGGTGCTCGCGGTGCTCCGCTGGCCGCTGCTCTGGGCGACCGTCCTCGCCGTCGCCGCCGGGTACACGGACGAGATCGACAGCACGCTCGCGCTGTCCCGGACATTCGGGCTGCTGCCGTTCTTCGTGCTCGGCTGGGAGCTGAAGCGGCACGACGCCGGGCGCCGCTGGCAGGAGGCCGCGCCGAAGGTCGTGACCGCCGTGCGCGGTGCGGCGGCCGTGCTGGTCCTCGCCGCCGTCGTCACGGTCGTCGCCGGGCTGCCGCTCTGGAAGAGGCTGCACCTCAAGGACTTCTTCTTCGCCGACGACGCCTATGCGACCTTCGGGTACGACGCGTGGTGGGCGGGGCTCGTCCGGCTCGGGCTTCTGGCGCTCTCCGCCCTGCTGTGCCTCGCCGTGCTCGCGCTGACCCCTCGCGGGATCACGTGGTTCACGTCGCTCGGAGCCGCCACGCTGTACGTGTACCTGTTCCACACCTTCCTGCTCTACCCGCTGCGGGAGAGCGGCGTGCTCGCGGAGCAGGCGACCGTGCCGGTGCTGGTCCTCATGCTCCTGCTGGCGGCGGCCATCACCCTCGCGCTCTCCTCCGAGTTCGTGCGGCGGGTGTTCCGCCCCTGGTCGAGCCGCCGATCGGGCGCCTGCTGGTCCGGGAGTAGAGCCCGGCGAGACGGCCCGCGGCCCTCCGTTACGCACTGTGTCGCACGCTGTGGCCCGCCATGTGCCCCCTCCGTAGGCTCGCCCGCATGACCGACACGCCTTGGAAGTTCGAGACCCAGCAGATCCACGCTGGCGCCGCACCCGACCCGGTGACCAACGCCCGGGCGACCCCCATCTACAAGACGACCTCCTACGTCTTCAACAGCGCCGACCACGCCAAGAACCTCTTCGCGCTGGCCGAGTTCGGGAACATCTACAGCCGCATCCAGAACCCGACCCAGGCGGTCGTCGAGGAGCGCATCGCGACACTCGAGGGCGGGACCGCAGCGCTGCTGCTCGCCTCGGGCCAGGCCGCGGAGACGTACGCCGTCCTCAACATCGCGCAGGCGGGCGACCACATCGTCTCGTCCAGCTCGATCTACGGCGGCACCTACAACCTCTTCAAGTACACGCTCGCGCGCCTCGGCATCGAGACCACCTTCGTCGAGGACCAGGACGACGCGGAGGAGTGGCGCCGCGCGGTCCGCCCCAACACGAAGCTCTTCTTCGCCGAGACCATCGGCAACCCGAAGATCAACCTCCTCGACATCGCCCTGGTCGCCGGCGTGGCCCATGAGAACGGCGTCCCGCTGATCGTCGACAACACGATCGCGACCCCGTACCTGCTCCGCCCGTTCGAGCACGGCGCCGACATCGTCGTGCACTCGGCGACGAAGTTCCTGGGCGGCCACGGCGTCGTCATCGGCGGCGTCATCGTCGACGGCGGCAAGTTCGAGTGGTCGAAGAACGCCGAGAAGTTCCCCGGCCTCTCCACCCCGGACCCGTCGTACCACGGCGCGGTCTACACCCAGGCCGTCGGCGACCCGCTCGCCTACATCATCAAGGCCCGAGTCCAGCTGCTCCGCGACCTCGGCGCCGCGATCTCGGCCGACAGCGCCTTCACGCTGCTGCAGGGCATCGAGACCCTGTCGCTGCGGATCGAGCGGCACGTGCAGAACGCCCAGCTCATCGCTGAGTGGCTGGAGAACCACCCCGACGTCGCGAGCGTCAACTACGCGGGCCTCCCCTCGAGCCCCTGGTATGCGACCGCCAACAAGTACACGCCCAAGGGCGTTGGCGCGGTCGTGTCCTTCGAGCTGAAGGGCGGCGTCGACGCAGGCCGGCGGTTCGTGGAGAGCCTCACCCTGTTCAGCCACCTCGCCAACATCGGCGACGTGCGCTCCCTGGTGATCCACCCCGCGTCGACCACCCACTCGCAGCTCACGCCTGAGCAGCAGCTGACGAGCGGCGTCACGCCGGGCCTCGTCCGCCTCTCGGTCGGGCTCGAGCACGTGGACGACCTCAAGGCGGACCTCGAGGCGGGCCTCGCCGCCGCGCGCGCCCTCTCGTCGGTCGAGGCCTAGCCTCCGCTCCCCTGCCGCCCGGTGCGCCTCCTCCCCTCGCGGGCGGAGGCGCACCGGGCGGTTCTGCGTCTCCCCCGCGTAACACAGCGCGGTGGCCCCTCGCCGGTCAGCCATACTGATCGCGGCATGGACTGGCAGACCCCCGAGGACGCAGTGCCCTCCGCCATCGTGACGGAGGCGGATCAGCGCGCCCTCCTCGGCAAGCCGCCCGCGACGGGGGCGTGGCGTGAGGGCGACCCGCCTGCCGGACGCCACTTCGCGTCGATCGGCACGCTGCATCTGGAGGCCGGGGGCAGCATCCCGGCCGTCCGCATCGCCTACGAGACCTTCGGCGAGCTCTCGCTCGCCCGGGACAACGCCGTGCTCGTGCTCCATGCGCTCACCGGGGACGCCCACGTGACCGGCCCCGCGGGTCCCGGGCAGCCGACGGGCGGCTGGTGGTCAGGCATCGTCGGCCCGGGCCTCGCTGTCGACACCGACCGCTGGCACGTGGTCGCCCCGAACATGCTGGGCGGCTGCCAGGGCAGCACGGGACCGGCGTCCCTCGCCCCGGACCTCCGCGAGTGGGGCCCCCGCTTCCCGCAGCTCACCATCCGCGACCAGGTGGAGGCGCAGCGTCACCTCGCGGACCGCCTGGGCATCGACCGCTGGGCTGCCGTGATCGGCGGATCGATGGGGGCATGCACGCACTGGAATGGGCGCTCACGCACCCCGGGCGGGTGGAGCGAGCGGCGGTCCTGGCCGCCCCCGCCGCGTCGAGCGCTGACCAGATCGCGCTCAACTCGGTGCAGATCGAGGCCATCCGCATGGACCCGCACTTCCGGTCCGGCTGGTACTACGGGGCGCTCGACGGCGACGGCCCGACGAGCGGGCTCGCGCTCGCCCGCCGGATGGCGCTGCTCAACTACCGCAGCCCCGGCGAGCTCAACGCACGGTTCCGCCGGTCCTGGCAGAGCAGCCTCGATCCGCTGGGCGAGGGCGGGCGGTTCGCGGTCGAGTCGTACCTCGACTTCCACGGCAACAAGTTCACGCGCCGGTTCGACGCGAACAGCTACATCCGGGTCGTCCAGGCGATGAGCTCGCACGACGTCGGGCGGGGCCGGGGCGGTGTCGAGGCGGCTCTCGCCACGCTCACCACGCCGACCCTGGTGCTCGGCATCGACAGCGACCGGCTCTACCCGGTCGAGGACCAGGAGCTGATCGCGCGTCACGCGCCCGGGGCGCTGGACGGCGACAAGCCGGTGGTGATCTCGTCCGAGTACGGCCACGACGGCTTCCTCATCGAGAACGAGCTCGTCGGGCGGGGGCTCCGCCGCCTGCTCGCGACGGAGCCGCTCAGAAGTTGATGTAGTGCCGGTCGTTCAGCGGGTCCTCGCGGTGCGCCCGGATGTCCTTCGCGGTGCCGAGCAGCGCCGCCGCGCCCAGCAGACCAGCCACTGCGCAGCCGATCAGCACGAGGTTCCCGAGCGGGCTCTCCGCCAGCGTCGCGCCGCCGAGATGCGCGCCGAGCGTGTCCAGAACCGCCATCCGTAACCCCCTGAAAACGCCCGTCCATGGGCGTTGCTCCACGATAGGGGCGGCCGCAGACACCCGAACTCCCGATCGCCTCCCCAGTCCGGGGGTGCACCGGACGGTCTGCCGCGGGAGCCGGCGCCGCGCTCGTTCCGGCCCGGCGACCGGACCTCGGGAAGCGACCCGGCGCGTCGGCCTCGACACTCCGCGACCGTGCCGATTGCCTCCTCCGGACGACGATCCGGGGGTGCCCCAACGGGGGCGTCCCCCCTAGACTCGACGGCGAGGTGAACGTGCCCGCAACGCCAACACCGCGACGCCCCCCGAGGTTGAGAGTCGCGATCGTCGACGACCATCGTCTGGTCCTCGACGGCTTGGAGGCGCGCCTCGGCGCACCCCGGACCGGCCTCCAGGTCGTGGCCGCGGTCCCCTCGTGGGGCGCCCTGGTCTCCCATCCCGAGTTCCCGGTCGACGTCGTGATCCTCGACCTCAACCTCGAGGACAACATCCCCGTCTCGACGAAGCTGCGGGTCCTCAACGCGGCCGGGAGCAAGACGGTCGTGATCTCCCGGCATGCCGACTCCGGCTCGATCTACGGCGCCATCCAAGCCGGCGCGGCGGCCTTCGTGGGCAAGACCGAGTCGGCGGACGCGCTCATCGCGACCGTGCACGCGGCGGCGGACGGCCACGCCGAGCCGAGCGACGCCGTCCGGCGCGCGCTCGACGACTTCGAGAGCTCGGTCGAGCCGAACCTCGGCAAGCAGGAGCAGCGCGCGCTCGTGCTCTACGCCTCGGGACGCTCGATCAAGGAGGTCGCCTCCGATATGAGCACCACCGAGGAGACGATCAAGTCCTACATCAAGCGCGGACGGCGCAAGTACCGCGCGATCGGCGTCGACCTGGGGACCAAGGTGCTCCTCCGCCGCCACGCCATCCGCGAAGGCTGGATCACCCCGGAGTGACGCCGGAAGCGACCTCCGCAGGCGGCCCTCGCTGGGACGACGACGAGCGCGGGGAGGGCGTGGGCACCGGCGCCGCGTTCCTGCCCGGGCTCGCCGAGCTGGGGAGCTCGCAAGCCGCCCGCGCTGGGTCGCCGAGGATCCGGAGGCCCACCTGGGCCGGCAGCTCCGCGAGGCGGGGACACGGCTGGGGGTGCGGGTCACCTCGACAGCGGTCGAGCCCGATGGCGCCTACCGGCTCGAGGTCGCCTGCGACCGCGCCGCCTTCCCGAACCGCCGCGCGCTGCGGGCGCTCGGCTGGCGGCTGCTCGGGGAGGTCGCGGAGGCGGGCAGCTGTGTGCTCGAGGCTCCGCTCGAGGACGGCGTTGAGCTGCGGATGCTGACCGGCATGCCGCCGCGGACGACCGACTTCGCGACGCACGGTCACACGATGATCCTCGCGATCCGGGCCGAGCGCAGACACGAAGCGGGCGCCTCGGCTTAGGCGCCCTCGGCCGCCGCGACGGTCGCCGCGACCCGAAGCGCGACGGCCGGCGCCGCGAGGCGGTGCGCCGCGCCCCCGAACCGCCCCGCCGGAGTGGCTCCCCTGAATCGGGGGTCACGGGTGTCACCATGAACCCACGGGCCCCGAAGCCCGGAACCACCGGCTCGCCGGTGTCCACGGAGTCCCGCACCCGACGGCGGGCCCGGATCCCCAACACGGACCCCCGCCCCTCTCCCGCGCAGGAAGCCCCATGGAACGCATCGTCAAAGAGCGCGACAGACTCGTGCAGCGCAGTGCCCGCCTCATCGGCATGACGGGCGCCGTCGTCGCGCTGCTCTGCCTCGCCATGCCGGGCGCCGTCGCCCCGGCCACCCTCGTCGTGCTCGTCCCGATCTTCGCGGTCTTCGGCCTGCTCCTCGACCGCGTCGGCCGCTCCCGGTCGCTGCTCTGGCCGCCGCTCGCCGTCGGGGCAGGAGCGCTGCTGCTCCTCGTCCTGCACCTCGCCGACATCGGCGCGCTGCAGGCGGTCACCGGGGTCGCCGCGTCGCCGACCGGGCTCAGCACCGCCGCCGAGATCGCCATCCGGATCCTCGCCGGCTGGGCGATCGCGAGCGTCGGCGTCGTGCTCACCATCTCCCTCGGCCGGATGATCGTCCTGGGCGTGACCTTCACGGTCACCCTCCTGTCCCTCGTCCTGACCCTGGCCGACCGCCCGTCCCTCATGCTCGGCATCGCAGTCCTGTTCGCCGGCTGGACCATCGCGGTCGTCATCGGCTCCCTGCTCAACGCGGGCGTGGTGCGCGCCGCACGCCGGATCTCCAACATCGGCCGCGCCCACCGCGCCGAGCGGCAGGCCAGCGAGACCGAGGCGCAGCGCCGGCAGGGCGCGCGGCTCCTCCACGACACGGTGCTGGCCACCCTGACCCTCCTCGCCCACTCCGGCGTCGGCGTCTCGGTCGACGCGCTCGTGCACCAGGCCGGCGACGACGCCCGCCTGCTCCGCCAGCTGCGGCTCGGGTCCACGCCGTCGCCGTCCTCGAGCGGCCAGTACGCGCTCAAGCCGACCAGCGAATCCGTGCTCGGCAACACGCTCGAGAACGTCAAGCAGCGCTTCGGTCGGATGGGCCTCACCGTGAGCTGGCACGGCACCGGTCAGGTGCTCCTGCCGAGCGACGTCCTCGACGCGTT
This sequence comes from Naasia aerilata, assembly GCF_030296595.1. Taxonomy (GTDB): domain Bacteria; phylum Actinomycetota; class Actinomycetes; order Actinomycetales; family Microbacteriaceae; genus Naasia; species Naasia aerilata. Next base: position 160,433 of record NZ_AP027731.1, read on the forward strand.
CCTCGGCTCCCTCGCCGAGTGCCTGGAGAACGTGCGCCGCCATGCCGGCGTGGCAGAGGCGCACGTGACGATCACCGATGACGACACCACGATCCGCGCCATGGTGACGGACAGCGGCGTCGGCTTCGACGTGGCCGCGATCGCGGAGGGCCGGCTCGGCTTCAAGGAATCGGTGCTCGCCCGGCTGCGGGAGGTCGGGGGCAACGCCCGCGTCTTCTCGGCTCCGGGCTCGGGCACCACGGTGGTGTTGGAGGTGCCGCGCGCATGACCGCAATCACAGACCTCGCCCCGTCGGGCGTCGAGGAGAACACCCTCGGCGCACCGCGGGTCACCCCGCGCAAGCGGAACCTGCCGACGCTCCGGCTGCCGAGCTTCGCCTCGTCCCGGATCATCGACGAGAACGCGGGCAGCCTCGGCACCGGGTTCCTCGCGATCGGTGCGATGGCGGTGTGCGTCATCATCTCGATCTACGACCTCGCCCGCTTCACGCTGCAGTGGTCGCAGTACACGCTCCCGGGCGCGGCGGCGGCGGCGTGGCTGCTGTACGCGGCGCTGCTCGTCGGCGTCGGGATCGTCATCCGGAAGAACGAGGACCGGCTCCCCGACACCATGTTCCTCGCGTTCCTCGCGGGGCTCGGCGTCGTGGTCCTCCTCGACCTCATCTCCGCCTGGTCGAACGGCAACGTCGCGAGCAGCGTCACCGCTGCGGTCGCCGCCGGGGTGGGGCTCCTCTCCGTGGCCGGCGTGCGCCCGACGCGCGAGATCCTCGGCGCAGCCCTGATCCTGGGCGGGACTCTGCTCCTCGCCGACCTGTTCGACGGCCACCTGGACGCCGAGAACCTCGCCCCCTCGGTCGCCATGCTGGGTCGCGCCGTGCTTCCCGCCGTCATCGGGGCGCTCATCCTGCGCTCGTTCCGGCGGATGGTGACCCTCGAGCTCGACCGCGTGCTCGTGCAGTCCACCGTGTCGGCGCCGCGCTACGCGGTCGGCATGCTCGCCTCCGAGGAGCTCGCTCGGCTGGACCTCGCCGCCGAGCAGCTGCTCGAGGGGATCGCGAGCGGACGGACGCCCCTGCCACTGACCCCCAAGCTCGCCCAGACGGCCGCGTCCCTCGCCACCGAGCTCCGCCTGCACCTCATCGAGGGCCGCAGGGAGACGTGGCTCTATCACGCCATCTCGGAGTCCGAGCTGCTCGGTCCGTCCGTCTCGCTCAGCGACCCCGCGAGCCTCGCGGGCCTCCTCGACCCGCGCCAGCGCGACGGCCTGCTCTCCACGATCTGGCTGCTCGTCGCCGACCGCACCCCGCGTGAGGCGGGTGCGGGACGCACCGTGCGCATCATGCTCGGTCCCGCCCAGACGGCCCCGGAGTCCGGCGTCGTCCGCCGCCTGCTCATCCCGATCGTGATCGAGACGACCGGCGTGGCGCGGGGCCGAGTCGACCCGGCCGCATGGGACGCTATGCGCAAGGTCGGCCGGCACACCGATTCGATCCGGGACGGAAGCCTCTGTCTCGAGATCGAGTGCCACGTCGACAGCCCGAGCGACTCATGACCAGCGTCTTCCCGAACGACGACCTTGCCCCTCTGATCTCAGGAGACTCAGTGATCGAACCCCGCCCCCGATCCGACTTGCCCTTGTCGACGACCACAAGATGCTCCTCGGCGCGCTGACGGAATGGATCCGCAACGCCGCCTCGGACATCGAGATGGTGGCCGCCGTCACGACCTGGCCCGAGCTGCTCACCCACCGGGAGTTCCCCGTCGACGTGGTGCTCCTCGACCTGGACCTGAAGGACAACATCCCGATCTCGGTGAAGCTCTCGATGCTGAAGAGCACCGGGGTCAAGACCGTGCTGATGAGCACCTACTCGGAGCCCAACGTGGTCCGTGAGGCTCTTGCGGCCGGCGCACTCGGCTACCTCGTGAAGAGCGAAGACGCCTCCATGATCGTCGACGCGCTCCGCTCCGCCTACCGCGGCGAGTCCTACATCTCGGCAGAGCTCGACCTCGCGCTGAACGCCGGCGACATCGGCGGCGCCCCCAAGCTCAGCGCCCAGGAGCGTCGGGTCATGGCGCTGTACGGCGGCGGCGAGCCCGTCAAGACGGTCGCCTACGAGCTCGGCATCTCCGAGGAGACGGCCAAGAGCTACCTCAAGCGCATCCGCGAGAAGTACCGGGTCGCCGGGTTCGATGTCGGCACCAAGGTGGCGCTGCGTCGCCGCGCGATCCAGGACGGCATCCTTCTCCAGACCGACTGACCGGGGGAACACCGGGGCACCGCACGCGCAGCGTGCGGTGCCTTCCTGGTTTAAAGAGACGCCACAGCTCAGCTCCTTAGCGCACCCCCACCTCCGGTGATCCCCTCCGGTAACCCCCTCCGGTGATTGAGGAGCTCGCGCAGCGAGCGTCTCGAAATCCCCGCGACGAGTAGACGCGAAACCCGCACAGCCCACCCCCACCGCCGATTGAGGAGCTCGCGCAGCGAGCGTCTCGAAATCCCCGCCTCTGGTCCCGTGCAGCCCGCGCAGCCTCCTCTCGGGCTTAAGACAGCAGGGAGGTGGCTGCGTTGTGCGCGCACGTCACGCCCGCGCGCCCCGTCCTTGAGCCCTTCACCGAGCGCACCCCTACGCACCGAGCGCGCCCGTCGTTCACCGGGGAGGGCGCGCGCTCGGTGCGTCGGGGTGCGTTCGGTGCGACCGACGAGAGCCGGTCACGCCGGGCCCGCTGAGCGCGGGGCGAGGCGCCAGGCGCGCAGTGCACCGCCACCGAGCGCGGGGTGTGACGACGAGCGCGCCCCTAGTACGCACCGCGCTCGTCGCTACGGGGCGCGCTCGGCGAGAGGCACCGCGCTGAATGAGAGCGCTACGCCGGGTCGGACACCAGCTCGCGCGACCGGGCCGGCGCCGCGGCGGGGATGCGGCGGCGCTGGCGTGCCTCCACCGTGAAGCTCACGATCGCGAGCAGGACGCCCACCACGCTGAGGGCGAGCCCGACTCCGACCGGCGCCACGTAGCCGAGCCCCGCCGCGACGACGGCGCCGCCCAGCGCCGCTCCGAGGGTGTTGCCGATGTTGAGCGCCGAGTGGTTCACCGCCGCCGCGATCGTCTGGCTGTCGCCGGCCACATCGAGCAGCCGCACCTGAATCGCGATGGAGCCGCCGCCGATCGCCGCGCCGAGCAGGAAGCAGCAGGCGAACAGGCCCGCCGCGGTGCTCACCGTGAACAGGAGCACCGCGAGCGCGACGATGGTGCCGCCGAATGCGACAAGCAGTGCTCGCTTCACCCCGCGGTCGACGAACCACCCGCCGGCGAAGTTGCCGACGGTCATGCCCAGGCCGAACACGACGAGCACGATCGGGACCACTGCGAGCGGGAGGCCGGTCACATCCGTGGCGATCGGCGAGATGTAGGTGTAGACGGCGAACAGGCCGCTGAAGCCGACCGAGCCGATGCCGAGGGCGAACCAGACCTGCGGGCGGCGGAACGCCTTCAGCTCGTGGCCGACCGTCGCGCCCGGGTTGCCCGGCTGAGCCGGCACGACCGCCGCCACCGACAGGAACGTCAGCGCGAAGACCGCGGCGACCGCGACGTAGGCCATTCGCCAGCCGGTCTCCTGGCCGAGCCAGGTGATCGCGGGCACCCCGACCACGTTGGCGATCGTCAGCCCGCCGATGACGAAGGCGACGCCCTGGCCGCGCTTCCCGGGCCCGAGGAGGGATGCGGCGACGAGCGACGCCACTCCGAAGTACGCCCCGTGCGGCAGGGCGGCCACGAACCGGGCGGCGAAGACGAGGCCGAAGGAGGGCAGCGTCGCGGAGGCGATGGTTGCGACCGTGACGACGGCGAGGAGGACGAGCAGCAGCTTCTTCCTCGCGAAGCGGGCCGAGAAGGCCGCGATCGTCGGCGCACCCACCACGACGCCCATCGCGTACGCGGCGATCAGGGCGCCCGCCTGGCCGTTCGCCGTCGCGGGCGAGGCCGCATAGACGTCCGGGAGCAGGTCGCGCGCCAGGTTCGGCAGGAGGCCCATCGCCACGAACTCGGTGCAGCCGATGCCGAATCCGCCGAGAGCCAGTGCGAGCAGGGCGAGGCGGACACGGGCAGGGCTGAGTTCAGGCAACGAGCGCTCCATCACAGAAGGGAAGGTGGCGTCGTCGCCGGGTATTCCAGGGTAGGCGACCGCGCGCTGTTCTCCGGAGGGGTGGACAGGACCCTCAGGGGTTGATCGCGAGGAAGACGAACGCGGCGAGCAGGATGAGGTGCAGCACGCCCTGCAGACGCGTCACCCGCCCCGGCATCACGGTGAGGATGCCGACGAGCACGGTCAGCACGAGCAGCACGATCTGCGTCGAGCCGAGGCCGAGGGTCAGCGGGCCCGGCAGCCAGATCGAGGCGATCGCGATCGCCGGGATCGTGAGGCCGATGCTCGCCATCGCCGACCCGTAGGCGAGGTTGAGGCTCGTCTGCATCCGCTCGCGAAGGGCGGCGCGGGACGCGGCGAGCCCTTCGGGCAGCAGCACGAGCAGCGCGATGACCACACCCACGAACGAGCTGGGGATCCCCGCCGCCGCGACCCCGGCCTCGATCGCCGGAGAGACCGTCTTCGCGAGCCCGACCACGGCGACGAGCGAGACGACCAGCAGTCCCCCGCTGATCGCCGCTGCGCGCCCCGACGGAGGAGCCACGTGATCCTCCTCGTCGTCCGGCTGGATCGACTTCCCGGAGGCGGACACGGGCAGGAAGAAGTCGCGATGCCCCACCGTCTGGGTCAGCACGAACGCGACGTAGAGGATCAGCGAGGCCACGGCGGCGAAGCCCAGCTGCGACGGCGAGAACTGCGGCCCCGGCCGGCTCGTCGTGAACGCGGGCAGCACGAGGGTGAGCGTGGCGAGTGCCGCCACGACCGCGAGCGCCGCCCCCGCGCCCTCCGAGTTGAACCGGGGCAGCCGGAAGCGCAGCGAACCGAGGAGCACCGCGAGGCCGGCGATGCCGTTCACCGTGATCATGACGGCGGCGAAGACGGTGTCCCGGGCCAGCGTCGAGGTGTCCTTCCCGCCGCCCGACACCATGAGCGTGATGATGAGGCCCACCTCGATGACGGTGACAGCGACCGCGAGCAGGAGCGAGCCGAAGGGCTCTCCCACCCGGTGGGCGACGACCTCGGCGTGGTGCACCGCGGCGAGGACCACCCCGACGAGAACGAGGCCGACGAGGACCACGAGGACGCCGGGGAGCTTCTGCCCCCAAGTCGCGATGAGCGCGACGGCGCCGACCGCGGGAATGCCGGCGCTCCACCAGCGTCGGATCCATGCCGTCATTCGGTCACTCCCGGCGCTGGGCCTTCCGGCCTCGGACGTCTGAGCATCCAACCTATCGGGTGGCCCTGGACGGCGGCCCGACGCGTCCGGTGCTCAGGCGGAGGCGTCCTGCGTCGTCAGCGCCTTCTCGAGCCGCTCCACCTTGGCCGTGAGCTCGCCGCTGTATCCGGGCCGGATGTCCGCCTTGAGTACGAGCGAGACGCGCGTGCCGTACTGCCCTACCGCCTCCGCCGCCCGGCGGATCACGTCGAACACCTCGTCCCACTCACCCTCGAGGGCAGAGAAAGGGGCCTTGCCCTACTTTTCCTTCGCCACCACGAGAGGAGCACCACCATGAACGTCGTCGGTTACGTCCGCCTGTTCCGCGCTTCCCGGGAGGAGAGCACTCCCATCGTGCGCCAGCGCGAGGTGATCGCTAGGACCGCCGAGTCGCGCGGATGGCAACTTGTTGGCATCGAGGAGGACAACGACACGTCGGCGACGAGACCCGGCTGGACCGCCCCAGACTGAACCGGGTGCGAGAGCAGATCGCCAGCGGCGCGGCGAAGGCCGTCCTCGTCTGGCGCCTTGACCGCATGGCACGCAGCGTCGTGGACTTCGGCACGCTGCCGGACCAGGGCGTTGAGGTGATCTCCTGCACGGCTTAGCAACCCTCTGCGGATGCGCTCGCCGCTCGGATTCTCACCGCACGCCTCCACGCTTCTCAGGCCCTCTCCTGTGCCCCAATTCGTACCCTGAAAGGAGGCGGCACCATGGCCGCCGTCACCCCTCTCCCCACCCCCGAGCCGGACCCGGCCCCCACGCTCTCGCACGAGCCCCCGGCCGCCCTGGTCGGAGACCGCTCGGGCGACCTTCTCCGACGCCGTCGCCGAGTTCCCCGCCCCTGGACCCCGCCACCCTCGCCGAGCCCTACCAGGCGTGCGCCCTGATCTCCCGCGGTGGACGCCGACGGCGTCGTGTCCGTCGGAAGCATGGGCCAGCCCGTGCCGCACCCCCTCGTCGCCGAGGAGCGCCTTCACCGGACGCAAGCCGTCGGCGCGCTGAAGGCGCTCGGCCTCGCTCTCGGCGCTGGCCCGCGCTCGGCGTCCTCGTCCTCTCGGGCTGGCGCCGCCCTCGCCGGTTCCCGCTGGCGCGGTCAGCACGCCTCGCGTCTGGAGGCGTCGTCGGCACCTCGCGTCCGTGCCGATCGCGCGTGGGACCGAGTCCGTCTAGGACCCTGGAACCCGCGCACCTCCTACGCTGGCCGCATGGACGACGACCTCGGCGAGATCGGCACGCCCTCGTGCCCGGGGTGTCTCGTGCCGCGGGAGGCCGAGGGCGACGCCCGTCCCCGCTGGCGCTGCCCGTCGTGCAAGCTCATCGTCCTCGCCTAGTCGGCGTGCCCACGGGTGCCCACCCAATAGCCCCCGTAGAGTCCGCCCATGGCTCTTCGCCGACTACGAGAGGCCCGCGAATGAAGATCGAATCTGAAGACATCGACATAGAAAGCATGCTGTCTGGTCGCTACTTCAAGATTCCCAGGTTCCAGCGGCCGTACTCCTGGGATGACGAGAACATCCAAGACCTTTGGGACGACGTCATGGCGGCGAAGGGCGAGGACTACTTCATCGGATCGATGGTTGTCTACCGCGGCGGCAAGCAAGCCTTCAGCCTGGTAGACGGCCAGCAACGCCTTACCACAATCACTGTATTTCTATGCATCTTGCGTGACGCATTCGCATCCCTAGACGAGGTCGACCTCGCGGCAGGCATACATCAGCTCGTCGAGCGCCCGAACCGGGACAATCAGAACGAGTTCGTGCTTCAAACCGAGACCTCGTTTCCATTCCTTCAGGAACAGATTCTGAAGTTCGGCGACCCCGACCTCACCGACATAGTCGAAATGTAAGAGGAACAAGCGCTACGCCAAGCGCACTTCACCCTGAGCGCCAAGGTCGCTTCGGTTCTGACAGCAGTCGATATCGACGATTCCATCTCAGAAGACGACAAACACACCGCGAAGGTTGCTCGCCTGAAGAAGGTTCGGGACTCCGTGTTCAACCTGAAGGTTATCTTCGTGAAGCTGGAGAACGAGGATGACGCGTACCTAATCTTCGAGACACTGAACACACGAGGCAAGGACCTCGCCGTCACCGACCTCGTGAAGAATCACTTCGCGAAGCTACTCCGGTCAAAGAACGCGGTGGATTCGGTGAAAATCAAGTGGAGCACGATTCTGGAAACCATCCACGAGTCGGCAGCCGACATAAACACCGACTCATTCATCTACCACTTCTGGGCCTCCCGGCATGAAGCAGTACCGGCGAAGAAGCTCTACCCGGTCGTCAAGAAGCGGATCGATGCCAAGAACGCACGCGTCTACCTTGACGCCCTAGTTGAAGACTCGAAGCACTACCGCGCCATCCACGAGCCTTCCTTCCGATGGGAGAAGGCCGAGCGGCGCGCAGCCAGTTCGCTGTCGGCGATCCAGCTGTTCAGGCTGGTGCAGCCAACACCCGCTCTCCTATCCCTCGTGCGGGCGTACAACGAGAAGAAGATTCGACTGAAGACGCTCGTGCGCGCATTGGAGGCAATCGAGAACTTCCACTTTGCCTTCACCGCCGTCACCTCATCCCGCTCGTCTGGGGGCATATCTGGCATGTATGCGTCGTTCGCGCGGAAGTTGTACGAGAGCCGGAACTCCGCGGAAGCGGGCGTCGAGATCGATGCGTTCATCAAGAAACTCCGCGAACGCCGCCCGGACTACGACGAGTTCGAGGTTGCCTTCAGGCAGATCGGGTATACGAACGCCAACACAAAGCAGAAGGGGCTCGTGCGCTACATCCTCCGACGTTTCGCCGAGCATCACTCCTACAAGTTCGCCGTGGACTTCGACGACCTCACCATCGAGCACCTTGCCCCACAGTCATTGATCGGAACGGACCCCTGGAGCGACGAGACCGTCGGCGCACTCGGCAACTTATTCCTGATCGATCAGAAGATGAATGGCGCCCTCGAGAACAAGTCGTTCAACGTCAAGGTGAAGATGTTGAGTGACGGGCGGTACAGCGTGCCGCAGTTCATGACTCTTGCCGATTCATGGACACCGGAGAAGGTTCGTCTTCATTCGAACGCGATGGCTCGGGAGGCCTACGACGCGATCTGGAGCATTCCCAGCTAGCGGAACGGATTACCGGGTCCGACTCGATCAGGTCGGGCAAACCGCCGAGGGGGAAGTCCGAACCAGGATCGACGATCTAATCGACGGGCTTCCGGAGCCGCCGCACGTGATCGTGTGGATGGACACCGTAACGCCTACTCGGGCGACGTGCTCGCGGTGGCACGAGCATGTGAGGCCCTGGAGCACCCGATCCAGGTAGCGACGTTCGTAGCTGTTGGATGAACTGAACTGAGGTTCGGACCTCCGTCCGTCGTCTTCCTAGGGAAGGCGGACTTTTTCGGTATGTAGCGCCGCCTCCAGCCGTTCCACCTTGCCCGTAAGTTCGTCAGCGTGCCCCGGCCGAATGTCCGCTTTCAGCACGAGCGAGACCCGCGACCCATACTCACCGACCGCTTCGGTCGCGCGCCGGACAACGTCCATGACTTCGTCCCACTCGCCTTCCACGGTCGTAAACATGGCGTCCGTGTGATTCGGCAGGCCCGACTCGCGGACGATCCGCACGGCCGCCGCGACGGCGTCATGGACCGAACCGTCGGTCCGACCGGTGCCGCTCGGCGCTACCGAGAATGCAAGCAGCATGACTTTCCAGTCCCTTTCACTGCGTCATCCGGAGGTACGCCAATTCCCGAGCACGGAAGTCGCGAATCTTCGACAGGAGAAGCTCACGGCGATCCATCAACTTCGCGCGCTCGGTCACGACGCCCACTACACCTTCGGGCGTTCCGCTGACCTCTGTGCCTGCGTCTTCGATCGAGAGGGAGAGGGAGTCGAGTTGCGCCTCCACCGTGGTGAGGTCGGCCTGGAGCGCTCCCAGCCGACGCTGTATTGCCCTCAGCTCTTGTCCAGCCGCGGAGTCGCCCGAGCGCCCTGCCCCGCTGTCCCAGGTCCAAATGCCTCCAGTCTCATACACGGCGGCGGGGGCCAACGAACGCCGTTCCATGCGGCCCAGGCGCGTCGACAAGTCCTGAAGGGCTAGTGCGATCGCGTCGTTGGAGTCGCCACCAGCGCCGCCCGTGGCGATCGCCGCGAAAGCGCCGTAGGCGGTTAGGGGTGTCCGTGGCGGACCATCGGCCTTCTCTAGGTGGGCTGCACTCATTCGAAGAGCCTTGATCGCCCCGTCCACCGATGCTGGATCCGTGAGTTCATAGTTGATGGCTCGCTGATCTGTCACGTCGAACGGAATCGTCTGCCCCTCACGAATCATGAGTATGAGCGGCTTCTGGTAGCCGTGCGCAAGCGCGACTTCGTAGAACACGTTTGGATTGTGATCAGTGAGGTCCGCGACGATCAGGTCGCTCTTCACAATCCGATCGATCACCTGCGTCGTGATGGAGTCGGGTGCGCTCTCCTCGTCTGCCCTCACAACGAACCAATCCGGCTCTCGAAATGCCTTCTTGATGACGTAGTCCAAGACGAGCTTTGCAGCGTGATGCTCGGCTGTGCCCGGTCGGCCGATCGGAGAGATCACGAAGAGCGTCTTGGGGGCGGCGTCAGGCTTCTTCGCGCTCGGTCGTTCCGACTTCTCCGTCACAGCGCTCCTTCGTTACCCGAATGGCGCCGATCCTACAGACTCCCTTTACCCGCTATCGTGCCCTCGATGGTCGTGAACATCGAGTCGGTCGAGTTGGGCAGACCGGATTCGCGGACGATGCGGACTGCGGCCGCGACCGCGTCGTGGATCGAGGCGTCCGGGCTCCCTCCCCGCTCGGGGACAGCGAGAATGCGACGAGCATCATGCCTCCTTCATCAGGTCGTGCGGCTCCTCGTCGAAGAGGCTCTCCTCATCCTCGTCGAGGTCCGGGCGTCCCGGCAGGAGCCAGAGGATGCGCACCGACAGCACGAGCACGACGACGAACGCGAGGTTGCGGACGGTGAGCACGGCGGCGCCTCCCGGATCGGCTCCGATCACTTTCGCGTAGCTCCACGGATACACCACCTGGGTCAGCAGGGCGATCCCGAGGGCGAGCGCGGCCGGCACATGCACGGCTCGCTGGCGAAGGCAGAGCCCGAGGACGACGGGCGCCGCCAGCCAGGCCACGTACTGGGGCGAGCCGACCTTGTTGAACACGATCATCGCGAGCACGAGGGCCAGCCCGAGCGGGGGAAGCAGCGCGAGCGGATCCACCCGGCGGCTCATGCCCCGGAGGGCGAGGAGCAGGAGGGCGGCGACGGCGGCGACGAGCAGCGGGGTCATCGCCGCGGCGGCGGCGGAGGTCCCGTTGCCGAGCACCTGCCAGGTGAGGATGTCCCGGTCGTAGTAGATGCGCGTTCCCCCGAGGCCGAGGACCGCCTCCCACAGCCACCACGACGTCACCGGCGCCTCCACCTGCAGGCCCCGCGTCTCCTGCGCCGAGATGAACGTGAAGACATGGGCGCCGGCCCCGAGCAGCAGGGCGCCGCCGAGGATCGCGACGGTCACGAGGGCACCGCCCGTGAAGACCGCGGCTCGTCGGCGCAGGGTGAGCACCGCGGCGGCGAGAAGCGCGGCCGGCCACACCTTGATCCACGCCCCGAGCCCCAGCAGCGCGCCGGCCAGGACCGGCCGGGCCGAGAGGACCAGGAGGCCCAGGATGGCGAGCGGAGCGGTCACCGAGTCGAGTCGCGCCACGGCGACCGGACCCAGTGCGGCCAGGAAGGCGACCCACCACCAAGCGGCCGCGGGGCGGCGGCGGAGCAGGGCGTGGAACGCCACGGCGTCGAGCATCGTCACGAGCACCAGCCAGACCACCCCGTAGGCGTCCGAGCCGAACAGATACGCGAACCCCAGCGGGAGGAGTGCCCCGACCGGGTAGACCCAGGAGGTGTCGATGCCGACCAGGACGCCGTTGGCGGCCGCGTAGTCCATCCAGAACCGGTACACCCCGACGACGTCCCCGAACGGCAGATGCACGGTGTCGTGGAGGTTGATCTCGGCGAGCACCAGGTGCACTGCGGCGAACGCGATCCAGGCGCCGAGCGCGCCCGTAACAATTCGACGTGCGCTCCCCCACCGGCCCTGGGGTTCGGTCATGCTGGTTCCCGGCGCAGCGGCACCACAGCACCGTACCGCAGCCCCTCCGCCGGTCGGCGGAGCAGACGTCCTGAGGAGATCCCATGCCCCTGTCCCGTATCCGGATCGGCTCCGTCGCCGCCGTCGTCGCGGCCACCGCCCTCCTCGCGGCCTGCGCTCCCGCGTCCTCGAGCGGCGGACCCGGCTCGAGCCCCGCCTCCGACAGCGGCTACGTCACCGACGGCAAGTTCACCGTGGCAACAGGCGAGCCGGCCTACTACCCGTGGGTGATCGACGACGACCCGGAGTCCGGCAAGGGCTACGAGGCGGCGGTCGCGTATGCGGTCGCCGACCAGCTCGGCTTCGCGAAGGACGACGTCGTCTGGGTGCGCACGAGCTTCGACGAGGCGATCGCGCCCGGTCCCAAGAGCTTCGACGTCAACCTCCAGCAGTTCTCGATCACGCCGGAGCGGGCCGAGAACGTCGACTTCTCGACCCCCTACTACGAGACGACGCAGGTGGTCGTGACCACCGGTGCGTCGAAGGCCGCCGACGCGTCCTCCTCGCCGATCTCAAGCCGCTGCTGGTCGGCGCGCAGACCGGCACCACGAGCTTCAACGCCGTGGAGTCGGAGATCGCACCCGATGCGGGAGCCCAGGCCTTCAACACCAACGAGGACGCGGTCCTCGCCCTCAAGAGCGGCACGGTCGACGCGATCGTGGTCGACCTGCCCACCGCCTTCTACATCTCGGGCGTCGAGCTCGACGACGGCAAGCTGGTCGGCCAGCTGCCGCAGCCCGAGGGCGCGGAGCCCGACCGCTTCGGCTTCGTGCTGCCGAAGGACAGCCCGCTCACGAAGAAGGTCAGCGACGCCGTCGACGCCCTGCGCGAGGCGGGCACGCTCGACGAGCTGGCCCAGGAGTGGCTGGCCGACGCGGGCGACGCGCCTGTCCTCAAGTGACCTGTCCTCGAGGAACCGGGCGGAGCAGAATCCCCAGGTGACCACCCTTCCGGCAGCTCCGAGCGCCCTCGAGCTCGACCGCCGGCGCTACCGCCGACGGCAGACGGGGCGGTCCGTCGCCGTGGCCGCGGTCTCCACCGTGGCGTTCGCGGTGGTCGTCTGGCTCACCATCGTCAACACCCCCGGCTGGGCCCGCGTGCAGAGCACGTTCTTCGACCCTGCGGTCGCGGCGCGGGCGTGGCCGCGGGTGTTCCAGGGCCTGCTGACAAACCTGACGGTGCTCGTGTTCGCCGCGCTCGGCGTCCTTCTCCTCAGCATCCTGCTCGCGACCCTCCGCACGCTCCGGGGGCCGGTCTTCTTCCCGCTGCGCGCCCTCGCCGCCGGCTACACCGACCTCTTCCGCGGGATGCCGCTCATCATCGTGCTCTACCTGGTCGGCTTCGGCATCCCGGGGCTCGGCTTCACGGCGGAGCGGCCACCCGCCGCCCTGCTCGGCACGGTGGCGCTCGTGCTCGTCTACTCGGCGTACGTGTCCGAGGTGTTCCGTGCCGGCATCGAGGCCGTGCATCCGTCGCAGCGGCTGGCCGCGCGCTCCCTCGGGCTGAGTCACGCCCAGACGCTGCGGCTGATCCTGCTGCCCCAGGCGGTCCGGAAGGTCACGCCCGCGCTCATGAACGACCTGGTCGCGATGCAGAAGGACGTCGGTCTCATCTCCGTGCTCGGCGCGGTCGACGCGGTCCGCGCCGCGCAGATCGAGACGGCGGCCTCGTTCAACTTCACTCCCTATGTGCTCGCCGGGCTGCTCTTCGTCCTGCTCGCACTGCCGCTGATCCGGCTCACCGACTGGTACACCGCGCGCATCCGGCGACGCGAGCAGATGGGGGCGGTGGTGTGAGCGACCCCCTGCTCCGGCTCACCGGTATCCGCAAGTCCTTCGGGACGGCGGAGGTCCTGCGCGGCATCGACCTCGACGTGGCGGAGGGCGACGTGGTCGCGCTCATCGGCGCGAGCGGCTCCGGTAAGTCCACGCTGCTGCGGGTCATCAACCTCCTCGAGCGTGTCGACGACGGCCAGGTGCTGCTGCGCGGCGAGGACATCAGCGATCCCCGCGTGAAGCCGGACGCCGTCCGCGCCCGGATCGGCGTCGTCTTCCAGCACTTCAACCTGTTCCCGCACCTCTCCGTGCTCGACAACGTCACGCTGGCCTCCCGCCACGTCCTCCGGCGCGACCGCGCGGAGTCGGAGGCACGCGCGCTCGAGCTGCTCGGCCGCATCGGGCTCGCCGAGCACGCCCGCTCCTACCCAGATCGCCTGTCCGGCGGTCAGCAGCAGCGCGTGGCGATCGTCCGCGCCATCGCGACCGATCCGGACCTGCTCCTTCTCGACGAGATCACGAGCGCGCTCGATCCGGAGCTGGTGGGCGACGTGCTCGCCCTCGTCCGGGACCTGGCTACAGCCGGCACCACCATCGTGATGGCCACGCACGAGATGGCGTTCGCTCGGGACGTCGCCGACCGGGTCGTCTTCCTCGACCGTGGCGTGATCGCCGAGGAGGGCACCCCGGACGAGGTCTTCCGGCGCCCGCGCGAGCAGCGCACCCGCGAGTTCCTCGCCCGCTTCAGCGAGCCGCTCGCGGGCGATCCGCTGCCGCGGCAGTAGACGCTGCCGCATCAGTAGACGCGGCCGCATCAGTAGCCGGAGCCGCGTCAGTAGCCGGAGAAGAGGTCGGTCTTCACCCGCCGCGCTCCCGCTGACCGGAGCGCGACGCGCGCGCGGTCGAGGAACGCGGGCGAGCCGGACGCGAACACGGCGCGCTCGGGCACCCGCTCCACCTGCGCCATCGCCTCCTCGAGGGACGGCGCCCACCGAACGCCGGGAACAGAGTCCCGCGGCGGCTCGGGTGTGACGAGGATCACCTCGCCGGCGAGCCGGCCCAGCCGGTCCAGGTAGGCGGCGGCCTCCGGAGAGGGCGCCCGGTAGACGAGCGCGACGTCCCGGTCGATCCCGGCAAGCGCATCCGCCTCCAGCTGGCGGACGAACGGCGTCACCCCGATTCCGCCCCCGACCAGCAGCACCGGCACCGAGGCGTCCGCCGGCAGGAGGAAGTCGCCGCCGACCGTGGTGAGCCGCAGCTCGTCGCCAGGCTCGAGCTCGGCGAGGGCCCGCTTGAAGGAGCTGCCCGGGTCCGACGTGCGAACGGCGACGCGGAGGTCCCCGTCCGCGGCACCCACGACGGTGAGATGGCGGCGACGCCCGCGCCGGTCGGCGCGCGCGTGGGGCAGGTCGAGCTCCACGTACTGTCCCGGCAGGACGCGCACCGGCCGCTCGGGCGTGAAGGCGAACTCGGTCACGCCGGGCGCGACCTCGGTTCGGCCGGTGAAGCGCAGGCGGGCGCCCCGCGGCAGGGAGAGGAGCGCGGCCACCAGGTTGCCGACCACGACGGCGAGCTCGGAGCTGAGGTAGAAGGTGCCGAGGGAGAAGCCGAAGCCGACCGGAAGCGAGAACAGCACGCCGACGACCGCCGCGACGACGAGCCGCTGCCAGCGCCGTGGCGGGAGGGTCTGGGGCTCGGTCAGCAGGAAGCCACCGAGGAAGAGGATCGGGTAGGAGCCGAGCGCCACCCCGGACGCCGCGGCGACGCTGTCGCCGAACGGCAGCAGTTGCACGACCACGAGGACGAACGCGACCGCGAAGAACACCGCGCCCATCGCGAGGGTGCGGGTGCGGATCAGGACCAGCAGGGCGAGCACCGCCGTGAGCGGGGCGAGGAGCGGCGTCGCGACCCACCACCCCGCGGCGCCGAGCCCGGTGAGCGCGACGACGAACGCCGCGACCGCCGCCGGATTGAGCAGGTGACGACCGCGGGCGACGACGAGGAACTTGCTCGCCGCGGCGACGGATCCGGCGAGCGCGATCACGCTGAGCCCCTCCGGATCGAGCGTCGGCAGGAAGAGGAAGAAGAGGATCAGGCCCGTGATCACCGCCGACTCGTCGTGCGGCCGCATCCGGAACGCGATGCCGAGCAGCCGGGTCGCCGCCCAGCTCGAGCCGACCGCGACGATCCCGGAGAGGATGAGGGCGAGCGGCGGGTAGAAGATCCCGCCGAGCGCGGAGGCGAGGAGCGCGGCCGCGGCGAGGACGAGCAGGCAGAGGGTCACCAGCCGGTACATCGGCAGCCGGCCGGTGAGCCGATCGACGAGCCTCACGCGGCGAACACCTCCCCCGGCAGGTCGTCCGAGTAGTCGGCGCTGCCGTCGGTGAACATCCGGACCCAGCGGAAGTCGAAGTCGCCCAGCAGCCGCTCGGGGTCGGTGAGGAAGAGCGCGGTCGCGAGCCCGTCCGCCTCGAGGGCGGTCTCCGAGAGCACCCAGGTGGCGGCCACCTCCCGCACCGGCAGGCCGGTGCGGCCGTCGAGCACGTGGTGGAGACCGTCCGCCCACGCCCGGCGGTTGGCCGCCGAGGCGCAGATGGCGCCGCTGACCTCGACGACGCCGATGGCGAGCGAGGAGTCGTACGGGTGCTCGAGGGCGACGCGGAGGGGCTCGGGCGCGGTGTGCAGCAGATCGCCGCTCGCGTCCACCGTGGCGCCCCCGACACCCACCGCGCGCAGCTCCGCCGAGACGAGGTCGACGAGCGCGCCCTTCCCGGCGGCACCCACGTCGAGCAGCACGGGCTCCGCCGCGGTCACGCGGCTGCCCTCCACGCGGAGGCGGTCGTCCCACGCGGGGCTCGGCAGCGCCGGCCAGCGCGGGGTGAGCCGATAGGCGGGGTCGTAGCCGAGCTGCTCCAGGGAGGCCCCGACGAGAGGTGTCAGCGCGCCGTCCGTCGCCCGGTAGAGGGCCGCGTAGAGAGCGAACATCGGCTCGGCGTCCTCCGGGAAGTCGACGGTCCCGCCGTCGCGGGCGAGGCGCGCGACCAGGGAGTCGTCGCGGAACCGGGAGTACGCCCGGTCGAACTCCTCGACCAGCGCCAGCACGCGCTCGAAGCCGGCGTCGTCGAGCGGCTCCTCGGTGTCGATCCGCCACGGGGCGCCGATCGCGGAGAACCGGCGCTCACTCGGCGGCATCGGCCTTGATCTGCTCGACGGCATCGTTGAAGCCCGAACTCGTGAGCGACGAGCCGGCGACGCGGGAGACGTTCAGCGAGTCGATGTCCCTGCCCACCACCTGATCGGCGATCGCGCCGGCGAACTGGCCCTGGAACTGCTTGGCGTTCGGGTCCGTCGCGTGCGGCGTCACCGTCACCGCCGTCACGGTGTCGTCCGCGAGCGTGATGCTGACGGTGACCGTCTGCTGGCCGCCCGGGGATCGATAGGAGCCGTCCGCCTCGTAGGTCCCGTCGGCGTAGGAGCGCGCGCCCGCCGAGTCCGCTCCCGTCGAGGATCCCGTGCCGGACTCCTCGGCCTCCGCTCCCCCGGCACAGCCCGCGAGGGTGCCGAGAAGCCCGACGCCTGCCAGGGACACCAGCGCGGTGCGGGACGAGCGCAGCGTGCGCGGCATGGATCGATCGGTCATGGAGCCCCCTCGTAGTCGGTAGGACCATCCAATTGCATCGATCCCACCGGTTACACGAGGCGGGGCTGGGAAGAGTTCACGAATCGGCCAAGAGCGACGCGATCGTCGCGGGCAGGGCCTCTGCGATGTCGAGGGCCGCGAGCGGTCCGCCCGAGGATGCGCGCTCCCCTGCTCGGCCGTGCAGAAACGCCGCGGCGGCGGCCACGCGGGCCAGCCGGTCCGGGTCGGCGAGGATCTCGGGAGACCGTGACGCCGCGAGCGCGCCGAGGATGCCGCCCAGCACATCGCCGGAGCCGGCCGTGGCGAGCCAGGGCGGTCCCGCCTGGACGCGGTACCCGCCGCCGCCCGGCAGGGCGACGTGCGTGGTGCTGCCTTTGAGCAGGACGGAGCAGCCGAGGAGCTCGGCGGCGCGGGTCGCCCACTCCTCGGGTGCTGCCGCGATCGTGGGACGGTCGACGTCCACGCCGCGCGCGCTCAGAAGGGTGGCGAGCTCACCGTGGTGCGGTGTCAGCACGGCGGGGCCGGCCGACGAGCCGGCGAGGTCCAGCGCGCCGGCGTCGAGCACCACCGGCAGGTCCTGCCCGAGCGCCTGGTCGATCTGCGCGCGCAGCTCGGGCGACCGGGCGGAGCGATCCATGCCCGAGCCGATGAGCCACGCCTGCACCCGCCCGTCGGCCGTCACCGCCTCGGGCCGGCGCTCCAGCACGAACCGGGCCGCGCCGGCGTCGCCGAGGTAGCGCACCATGCCGATGCCGGTCCGGGAGGCGCCCTCCACGCCGAGGACCGCAGCCCCCGGATACTCCGCAGAACCGGTGAGGATCCCCACGACACCGCGCGAGTACTTGTCGTCGCCCTCGACCGGCACGCGGTACTCCGCGACCGTGTCGGCGGCCGTCCAGTCCGACCATCCCGTCATGCGTCCCACCCTATGCGCGGGCGTGCATACGTCTCCGCGTAGCGTGGGGAGCATGCCTTCCGCCCTGTTCTCGCCCTTCCCCTCCGCAGCGTCACCGCCCGCAACCGGCTCTGGGTAGCTCCGATGTGCCAGTACTCGGTGGATCGGCAGGACGGCATCCCGACCGACTGGCACCTCGTGCACCTCGGCTCGCTGGCCCGGGGCGGCGCCGGTGTGGTGATCACCGAGGCGACCGCGGTGAATCCGGAGGGCCGCATCTCGCCCCAGGACACAGGGATCTGGAACGACGAGCAGGTCGCCGCCTGGCGGCGGATCGTCGACTTCGTGCGCGGTCAGGGCGCCGTGGCGGGCATGCAGCTCGCCCACGCCGGCCGCAAGGGCTCCACCCGGCCTGCGCTCGGCGGACCCTCCGGATCGGTGCCGGCCGAGGAGGGCGGCTGGCAGACGGTGGCCCCGTCGGCCGTCGCGTTCGAGGGCTACGCGGCCCCGGTCGCGCTCGACGCCGAGGGCATCGACCAGGTCGTGGCCGACTTCGTCGCCGGAGCGCGCCGCGCTCTCGACGCCGGCTTCGAGCTCCTCGAGATCCACGCCGCGCACGGGTACCTCCTGCACCAGTTCCTGTCCCCGCTCAGCAACCTCCGCGAGGACGAGTACGGCGGGAGCCTGCCGAACCGCGCCCGGCTGCTCCTCCGCATCGTCCGGGACGTCCGCGCCGAGGTCGGCGACGACATCCCGCTCCTGGTCCGGTTCAGCGGCACCGACTGGGCCGAGGGCGGCTGGACGGTCGAAGAGACCGCGACCGTCACCGAGTGGGCGCGCGACGCGGGCGCCGACCTGTTCGACATCTCGACCGGCGGGCTCGTCGCCGGGGTGCGCATCCCGCTCGGGCCCGGCTACCAGGTGCCGTTCGCCGAGCACGTGGGCCGGGAGACCGGCGCGCCCGTCGGCGCGGTCGGGCTCCTCACCGAGCCCCAGCAGCTCGAGGACATCGTCTCCTCCGGCCAGGCCGACGTCGTTCTCCTCGCCCGCCAGCTGCTGCGCGAGCCGCGCTTCCCGCTGCGCGCCGCGCACGAGCTGGGCGTCGAGCTCGACTACTGGCCCGCCCAGTACCTCCGGGCCCGCTGGCGCTGAGGCGGTCAGCGGCGCCGGGTCGCGTCCTGCACCTCGCCGACGAGCTCCTCGATGATGTCCTCGAGGAACAGCACGCCCGCCGTACCGCCCTGCTGGTCGAAGGCGCGGGCCAGGTGCACGCCCGCCCGGCGCATGGTCGCGAGCGCGTCCTCCAGGTCGGTGCCCTCGTAGATCGAGATGAGCTGGCGGACGAACTTCGGCGGAACCGGCTGGTCGAACTCGTCGTCGTCGAGCTCGAGGACGTCCTTGAGGTGCAGGTAGCCGGTCGGCTCGCCCTCCTCGTCGACGAGCACGTAGCGCGAGAAGCCGTGGCGGCTGACCGCGTGCTCCAGGTCGGCGGGCGTCGCGTCCTCGGGCAGGCTCACGAGCTGGGCGACCGGGATCGCGACGTTCTGCACCTTCTTCTCGGTGAACTCGAACGCCGCCGTGAGCGTGCCCGACCGGTCGGAGAGCACACCCTCGCGCCGCGACTGGTCGACGATGTTCTGCACCTCCTCGAGGGTGAACGTGCTCGCGGCCTCGTCCTTGGGCTCGATCCGGAACAGGCGCACGACGCCGTTCGAGATCGCGTTGAGCGCCGAGATGATCGGGCGGAACACGGTCGCGAAGAACACCAGCGGTGCGGCGAGCAGCAGCACCGCGCGGTCCGGGACCGAGAAGGAGATGTTCTTCGGCACCATCTCGCCGATGATCACGTGCAGGAACGACACCAGCAGCAGCGCGATCACGAACGACACGATCGAGATCGCCGCGTCGGGGAGGCCGGTCAGGTGCAGCGGCGCCTCGAGGAGGTGGTGGATCGCGGGCTCGGACACGTTGAGGATGAGCAGCGAGCACACCGTGATGCCGAGCTGAGTGGTCGCGAGCATGAGCGTCGCGTGCTCCATGGCGTACAGCGCGGTGCGCGCGCTCCGCTTGCCGCGGTCCGCGAGCGGCTCGATCTGCGACCGGCGCGCGGAGATGACCGCGAACTCGGCCGCGACGAAGAACGCGTTGATCAGCAGCAGCACGCCGAGCGCGAGGATGCCGCCCCAGTCGTTCACGATGCGCCCTTCGCCTGGTCGAGCGGGATCGCCGCGACCGGGTTCGGCGTGAAGCGGATGCGGTCGATGCGGCGGCCGTCGAGGCGCACCACCTTGAGCGTGCCCGGCGGGATCTTCACCTCGTCGCCGACGACGGCGATGCGCCCCAGCTCGTTGAGCAGGAAGCCCGCGACGGTCTCATACGGACCCTCCTCGGGCACCTCGATGCCGGTCTGGTCGAGGAGCTCGTCCGGGCGCAGGCTGCCCGGGAACGACATCGACGTCTTCGTGCGGACGACGCCGGCCCGCGTGCGGTCGTGCTCGTCGATGAGGTCGCCCACCAGCTCCTCGACGAGGTCTTCCAGCGTGGCGACGCCGGCAGTGCCGCCGTACTCGTCCACGACGACCGCCATCTGGTAGCCCCGCCCGCGCAGCTCCTCCAGCAGGGTGTCGAGCAGCATCGTCTCGGGCACGCGCAGCGCCTCGGTCTGCAGCGCCCCGACGGGCACGGTCGAGCGCCGTTCCCGCGGAACCGACACCGCCTGCTTCACGTGCACGAGGCCGACGATGTCGTCGAGGCCGTCCTCGGTCACCGGGAAGCGCGAATAGCCGGTGCGGCGCGCGAGTTGAAGGACGTCCGCGGCGGTGTCCGAGCGGTCCAGGCTGGCGATGCGGGGCCGCGGCGTCATGACGTCGGCGGCGGTGTGGTCGGAGAACCCCAGGGTGCGCGTGAGGAGCGTGGCCGTGTCGGCCTCCAGCAGGCCCGCGGTGGCCGAGCGCCGCACGAGCGAGCTGAGCTCGTCCGCGGTTCGGGCGCCGCTCAGCTCCTCCTTCGGCTCGACGCCGAGCAGGCGGAGGATGCCGTTGGCGGTGCCGTTGAGCAGTCGCACGGCGGGCCGGAAGATCGTGGTGAACAGCACCTGGAAGGGGAGGACGATCTTGGCGGC
Source organism: Naasia aerilata (assembly GCF_030296595.1). Taxonomy (GTDB): domain Bacteria; phylum Actinomycetota; class Actinomycetes; order Actinomycetales; family Microbacteriaceae; genus Naasia; species Naasia aerilata. The sequence goes on from NZ_AP027731.1 coordinate 181,389, forward strand.
GCCGCGGGGCACCGCGAGCGCGAGGTTCTTGGGCACCAGCTCGCCGAAGATCATCGAGAGCAGGGTCGCGATGAGGATGCCGGCGATCGTGCCGATCGGCGCGACCGCCCCCTCCGGGAGGCCCACCCCGGTGAGCGGCGCCCGCAGCAGGGCGCTGATGGCGGGCTCCATCGTGTAGCCGGTCAGCAGGGTGGTGATGGTGATGCCGAGCTGGGCGCTCGAGAGGTGCGTCGACGTGATCTTGAGCGCGCCGATGATGACGCCGAGATGCCGCTCGCCCTTCGCCTCGCGCGCCTCCAGGTCGGAGCGGTCGAGGTTGACGAGTGCGAACTCGGAGGCGACGAAGAACCCGGTGCCGATCGTGAGCACGATCCCGACCGCGAGCATGAGCCACTCAAACAGCACGGAGCCTCCCCGTCCCCGTCGAGAGCGCGGGGAGGGCGGTATGGGCGTGCGGAGGGTCGTCCATCGGTCGCACCAGTATACGGAGCCGCCCGCGCCCCTCCCTGGGGTGGGGGCGGCCAAACCGCATCACTTCGGACTAACCGCAACCGGAGACCGATGCGGTTAGTCCGAAGTGATGCGGGAACCTTGCCCTCCCCACGCCCACGAATTGCTCCGGTTCCACCGAACCCCACCGGCGCTCCTTCGGCGCACCCATCCGGCGCACATTCGGGCGATGGACCGACTCGTCGCCACCACTCCGCTGCTGCTCTCCCGGGACCTCCGCGCTCGCACGGGCGACTCCCGCTCCCTGAGCCGGGCGGCGGAGCAGGGGCGGCTCGTCCGGGTGCGCCGCGGCGTGTACGTCGACCGGGCCGTATGGGAGGAGGCCGGCCGCGAGGAGCGGGCCCTCCTGCACCTTCGGGCCTATGAGGCCACCGCGGATGCCCTTCCCGTGTTCTCCCACCAGTCGGCAGCTCTGCTGCACGGGCTTCCTCTCCTGGCGCTTCAGCCGGACGAGGTGCACGTGGTCGGAGGCTCGGACTCCGGAGGCCGCCGCGCCGACGGAGTGCGACGACACCCGCCCGCCGTGTCCCGCCCCGCCGTCCTTCTCGACGGGATGTGGGTCACCGACCGCGAACGCACCATCGCCGACCTCGCGGCGTCCCTCTCCTTCCCCGCCGCCGTGGTGGTCGCGGATGCCGGGCTGAGAGCAGGCGCAAGCATCCGGGACCTGCGCGATCTCGCCGACTCGGGCACCTATCGCGCCTGGCGCAAGGTCCAGCGGGTCGTCGGCTTCGCCACCGGACGGTCGGAGTCGGCGGGAGAGTCGTTGAGCCGGGCCCTGATGGACGAGCTCGGGCTGCCGGCCCCGGAGCTGCAGCGGGAGTTCTTCGACCGCCGCGGATTCATCGGCCGGGTCGACTTCTGGTGGCCGGAGCAGCGCATCATCGGCGAGTTCGACGGGCGCGTGAAGTACGGAGCGCAGCTCGAGGGCTCGCCAGAGGACCGGCTCTGGTTCGAGAAGCGCCGCGAGGACCGGCTCCGGGCGCTGGGCCCGGGCATGATCCGGTGGGTATGGGACGACCTCCGCTCCCCTGCCGGCTTCCGCGAACTCCTCGTCGCGGGCGGGCTCACCGCTAACCGCAACACTCCGGACTATCCGCATCGGTCTCCGGTTGCGGTTAGTCCGAAATGATGCGGATAGGACCTTCCGCTCTGTGGGAACGCGCAGGCGCGGGACCCCGGACGGCAGGCGCGAGCGGTTAGGCTTGATTGCTGGACGGGAACCCGGACGATCGAGAGTGGGCGAGGCACCGTGTCAAGTCAATTGACCGGAACGGATGAGGGCGCGGCGGCCGAATTCGGCGCCAACGAATGGCTCGTGGACGAGCTGTACGAGCGCTTCAAGGTGGACCGGAACTCGGTGGATCGGTCCTGGTGGCCGGTCCTCGAGAGCTACCACCCGGTGGAGACGCATACCGGGGAGGGAATCTCTCCGGAGGCGTCGATCCAGCCGCCACCGGAGGTGCCGTCGACGGATCCCGGCTCGCAGCCGGGCGGGCCCGCCGAGCCGAACCCGCCGTCGCCGACCGAGCCGCTCGCGCCGAACCCGGTCGAGCCCACCGTGCCGCTCGAGCCGCAGACCGACCCGTCGTTCTCGGGCGCCGTGGGCGCCACGGCGGCGCCCGACCCGCAGGTCGCGGCACAGGTGACCTCAGCGGTCCCGCAGAACGGGGTGCCCACCCTCCCGGCTCCGGCCCAGCAGCCGGCCCCGGCCACCGCCCCGCAGCCCGCCGCCCCGGCGACCGCGCAGCCCGCCGCCCCGGCCGCCTCGCAGCCGACCGCCGCCTCCACGGCGCAGCCGTCGGCGGTCGCGGCGCGCACGACCTCGATGGCGCCCCGCGCCCAGCCGATCCCGGCCGAGGCGCCTGCCCTCAAGGTGCAGGGCGGCGAGACGCCGGACGACGTCACCACTCCCCTGCGCGGCATGGCGAAGACGCTCTCCGCCAACATGGACGTCAGCCTCACCATCCCGACGGCGACGAGCGTCCGCACGATCCCGGCGAAGCTGATGATCGACAACCGGATCGTCATCAACAACCACCTCACGCGCACGCGCGGCGGCAAGATCTCCTTCACCCACCTGATCGGCTGGGCGCTGGTGCAGGTGCTCAAGGAGTTCCCGAGCCAGAACGTGCACTACGCGGAGGTCGACGGCAAGCCGTCCGTCGTGCAGCCCGCCCACATCGGGCTGGGCATCGCGATCGACGTCCCGAAGCCGGACGGCACCCGCGCACTGCTGGTCCCGAGCATCCGCCGCGCCGACACCATGGACTTCGGCGAGTTCATCGCCGCGTATGAGGCGCTCGTCCGCAAGGCCCGCGCCAACAAGCTCGAGGCCGGCGACTTCCAGGGCACGACCATCTCGCTGACCAACCCGGGCGGCATCGGCACGGTGCACTCGGTGCCGCGGCTGATGAAGGGCCAGGGCACGATCGTTGGCGCCGGCGCGCTCGAGTACCCGGCGGAGTTCCAGGGATCGAGCGAGAAGACGCTCGTCGAGCTCGGCATCGGCAAGACGATCACGCTGACCTCGACCTACGACCACCGCGTCATCCAGGGCGCCGGGTCGGGCGAGTTCCTCAAGCTCGTGCACGAGCGCCTCATCGGCAAGCACGAGTTCTACGACGAGATCTTCGCGGCGCTGCGCATCCCGTACGCGCCGATTCGGTGGAACCCGGACATCAACGTCGACCTCTCGGAGCGGGTCTCGAAGACCTCGCGCGTGCAGGAGCTCATCAACTCCTACCGGGTGCGCGGCCACCTCATGGCCGACACCGATCCGCTCGAGTACCGTCAGCGCTCGCACCCCGACCTCGAGATCGAGCAGCACGGCCTCACCTTCTGGGACCTGGACCGCGAGTTCGTGGTCGGCGGCTTCGCCGGTCGCCGCAGCGCGAAGCTCCGCGACATCCTGGGCGTGCTCCGCGACTCCTACTGCCGCACCGTGGGCCTCGAGTACATGCACATCCAGGTGCCCGAGCAGCGCAAGTGGATCCAGGACAAGGTCGAGAAGCCGTACGTCAAGCCGACGCACGACGAGCAGATGCGGATCCTCAGCAAGCTCAACGAGGCGGAGGCCTTCGAGACCTTCCTGCAGACCAAGTACGTCGGGCAGAAGCGGTTCAGCCTGGAGGGCAGCGAGTCGCTGATCTCCCTGCTCGACACGATCATCCAGGGCGCCGCGGAGAGCGGCCTCTCGGAGGTCGGCATGGGCATGGCCCACCGCGGCCGCCTCAACGTGCTGACGAACATCGCGGGCAAGACGTACGGCCAGATCTTCCGCGAGTTCGAGGGCACCCAGGACCCGCGGACCGTGCAGGGCTCGGGCGACGTCAAGTACCACCTCGGCACCGAGGGCACCTACCAGGGTGTCAACGGCACGACCATCCCGGTCTACCTGGCCGCGAACCCCTCGCACCTCGAGGCCGTCGACGGCGTCCTCGAGGGCATCGTCCGGGCGAAGCAGGACCGCCAGCCGGTCGGCTCCTTCAAGGTGCTGCCGATCCTCATCCACGGCGACGCGGCGATGGCCGGCCAGGGTGTGGTCGTGGAGACGCTGCAGATGTCGCAGCTGCGGCCCTACCGCACGGGCGGCACGATCCACATCGTGGTCAACAACCAGGTCGGGTTCACGACCGCGCCCGCCGAGTCGCGCAGCTCGATCTACTCGACCGACGTGGCGAAGACCATCCAGGCGCCGATCCTGCACGTGAACGGCGACGACCCGGAGGCGGTCGCCCGCGTCGCGGAGCTCGCCTTCGGCTTCCGCCAGGAGTTCCACAAGGACGTCGTGATCGACCTGGTCTGCTACCGCCGCCGCGGGCACAACGAGGGCGACGACCCGTCGATGACCCAGCCGCTGATGTACAACCTCATCGAGGCCAAGCGCAGCGTCCGGAAGCTCTACACGGAGTCCCTCGTCGGCCGCGGCGACATCACGCTCGAGGAGTACGACAAGGCGCACCGCGACTTCCAGGACCGCCTCGAGCGGGCCTTCGCCGAGACGCACGCGGCGCAGACCTCGTCCGCGCCGGTGACGGCCCCGCAGACGGATGCGGTCGCCGACCTCGAGCTGCCCGACTCGCAGCAGGACAGCGGCGAGTCCGGCGAGCCGCGGTCGACCGGCGTCGCCGACACGGTGATCCAGGCCATCGGCGACGCGCACCAGAACCGCCCGTCCGGCTTCACGGTGCACCCGAAGCTCGAGGCGCTGCTCAAGAAGCGCTACGACATGAGCCGCAACGGCGGCGTCGACTGGGCGTTCGGCGAGCTGCTCGCGATCGGCTCCCTCCTCATGGAGGGCACGCCGGTGCGGATGGCCGGTCAGGACACGCGCCGCGGCACGTTCGTGCAGCGCCACGCTGTCCTGCACGACCGGCAGAACGGCCAGGAGTGGCTGCCCCTGTCGAACCTCGCCGAGAACCAGGCGAAGTTCTGGATCTACGACTCGCTCCTCAGCGAGTACGCGGCGATGGGCTTCGAGTACGGGTACTCGGTGGAGCGGGCGGATGCGCTCGTGATGTGGGAGGCCCAGTTCGGCGACTTCGCCAACGGCGCGCAGACCATCATCGACGAGTTCATCAGCTCGGCGGAGCAGAAGTGGGGCCAGAACTCCTCGGTCGTGCTGCTGCTGCCGCACGGCTACGAGGGCCAGGGTCCCGACCACTCGTCGGCGCGCATCGAGCGCTACCTGCAGCTGTGTGCCGAGAACAACATGACGGTCGCGCAGCCGTCCACGCCGGCGTCCTACTTCCACCTGCTGCGCCGGCAGGCGTACGCCCGCCCGCGGCGCCCGCTCGTGGTCTTCACGCCCAAGTCGATGCTGCGCCTGCGCGGGGCGACGAGTGAGGTCCCGGACTTCACGACGGGCCGCTTCGAGCCCGTGCTCGACGACGCCCGGATCACCGACAAGGCGGCCGTGAAGCGGGTCGTGATGCACGCCGGCAAGCTGCACTACGACCTCGCGACCGAGCTCGCGAAGCGCGACGACCCCGATTCGGTGGCGCTCGTCCGGCTGGAGCAGTACTACCCCGTGCCCGAGCGCGAGCTCGGCGAGGTGATCTCGTCCTACCCGAACGCCGAGCTGGTGTGGGCGCAGGACGAGCCGGAGAACCAGGGCGCCTGGCCGCTGGTCTGCCTCGTGGCCGCGAAGAAGCTGAAGGAGCGCTCCATCTCGGTGGTGTCGCGGCCCGCCGCCGCCTCCCCCGCCGCGGGCTCCGCCAAGCGGCACGCCCAGGAGCAGGCGGACCTCGTCCGCCGCGCGCTCGGGTAGTCGCAGCAGCACAACGGCGAAGCCCCCGTCGATGCTCGGATCGGCGGGGGCTTTCCTTTGGGGCAGCCGTCAGCGTCGCGGGTTTACTCCTCTACGGGGAAGCAGCCGGGGACCCCGTAGGTGCGGCCGTCGTTGAACGCGTCGATGCGGTCGAACGGATCCCCGTGGTCGTCGGCGCCGGTCCACTCGGTGGAGTCCGACAGGTCGGTGAGTCCCCGGGCGAGCTCCGCCGTGTCACCCTCGGCCCACGCGAAGACGCCGTCCGCCTCCGCTCCGTAGAGCGCCGCGGCGGCGAAGCAGTCCGCCTGCAGCTCCTCCGCGGTCCACACCAGGCTGTCGTCGAGCTGCGCCTGGATCGCGTGCCCCCACTCGTGGGCGACGACCAGGTAGACGTTGGCGTCGCCCTCCGCGTACATCTCGGACATCAGCACGCGGTCCCACATCACCGAGCGGTCGTCGGTGCAGTAGAGGGCGTTGTCCTCGTCCGCGGGCTCGCCGTCGCAGGTCGTCGTGTCGCCGGGATCGGTGCTGTCGTAGGTGCCGACGACCGTCGGCGACACGTACTCGCCGGGGTAGAACTCGGACCAGTGGGCCGCCCAGAAGTCGTCGACCACGCCCACCGCCTCGTCGATCGAGGCCTGCACGTCGCCGAAGGGCGCGCCGGCGGACTCCCCGGGTCGCCGCTGCCGCCGAAGGCGATCGAGTCGGGCGACAGCGAGCCCGGGGCGCAGGCGGCGAGGGCGGCGGCGGGCAGGGCGAGGAGGACGAGGAGGCTCCTCGCTCGGGCAGTGGTGCGTGCGGTGGTCGGAATCGGGATCTCCCTGGTCGCCGGTGGAGCCCCATCCTGGCGGACGGGGACCACCGGACCTGCGGCGACATGCCCGGGCAGCAGCGAAGCCCCGCCGACCGGAGTCGAACGGGGCTTCAGGGTGCGAGGAGTGCGGACGGGCAGCGGTGCCCGCGACCGCACGTCCCTCGACGGGACGGGGCGGGTCAGTGGGTCTGGAGGGTGCGGAGGCGCAGCAGGACCTGCTCGCGCAGCTCCTCGGGCGCCGTGTCCTTGCAGGCGCGGCGCACCACGTCGGTGAGCACGATGCCCACCTTGTGCTCACCGGCGCAGGAGACGCAGTTCTCCATGTGCTCGCGGATGTCCGCGGCGTCCTCACTGCGCAGCTCGTTGTGGAGATACTCCTCGAGCTCCTGCATGGCCTTGTCGCACCCGCAATCGGTCATTGCTCCACTCCATCGTGCTTCGGGGAGCGCCGACGGGACGGCGCACCCACTGCGATTCCGCGCTCGCGCGCATACTCCCCCAGCAGCTCGCGCAGCAGTCGCCTGCCGCGGTGCAGCCGGCTCATCACGGTGCCGACGGGGGTCTTCATGATGTCGGCGATCTCCTGGTAGGAGAACCCTTCCACGTCGGCCAGATAGACGGCGAGGCGGAAGTCCTCCGGAACGGCCTGCAGCGCATCCTTGACCGCCGAGTCGGGGAGGTGGTCGATCGCCTCCGCCTCGGCCGAGCGCCCGACGCGGGACGAGGTCGCCGACTCGGCGCCGCCCAGCTGCCAGTCCTCGAGGTCGTCGATCGTGCCCTGGTAGGGGTCGCGCTGCTTCTTCCGGTAGTTGTTGATGAACGTGTTGGTGAGGATCCGGTAGAGCCACGCCTTCAGGTTCGTGCCCTGCTGGTACTGCCGGAAGGCGGAGAACGCCTTCACGAAGGTCTCCTGCACCAGGTCCTGGGCGTCCGACGGGTTGCGCGTCATCCGCATCCCGGCCGCGTAGAGCTGGTCGATGAACGGAAGCGCCTGCTCCTCGAAGAGGGCTCGGAGTTCAGCGGGGCTGGTCGTCTCCTCGATCGCCTCGACGATCGTCTCCTCCGCCTCGGCCTCTGCTGCCGCCTCGACCTCGGCTTCCGCCTCCCCGGCGACGAGCGCGGGAGAGCGGGTTTCGGTCGGATCGCTGGGTGTGCTCATCGGAGCCCAGCTTAGTTCGGGGGTCAGAAGGGGCATGGTCAGTGTCACCGATGTCTCCCTTCCGCTTCGAGTGCCGCCGTTATTGTGGGAACCGATGGGGATCCTCGGATATTCCTCGCCCCGCTTCGAGCTGCCGGGCGACGACCACGATGCGCGCAACAGCGGCGCATCCGGCGACCCGGTGTGGGCGGCACCACAGGCTTCGGGACCGCTGTCCGCCATCGTTCCGCTGCCCGGATCGAAGAGCCTCACCAACCGCGAGCTGGTCCTCTCCGCGCTCGCCGAGGAGCCCACCGTGCTGCGCGCGCCGCTGCACTCGCGCGACTCCTCGCTGATGATCGACGCTCTCCGGTCACTCGGCACCACGATCGAGCCGACCGGCCGCGACGCCGGCGACGGGCCCGACCTGCTGGTGACGCCGGGGCCGCTGGTCGGAGGTGTCGCGGTCGACTGCGGCCTCGCCGGCACCCTCATGCGCTTCGGTCCCCCGCTCGCGGCGCTCGCGCTGGGACCCGTGACTTTCGACGGGGACGCGGCGGCGCGGCGGCGGCCGATGCGGACCACCATCGACTCCCTGCGCGCGCTCGGCGTCGAGGTCGTCGACGACGGCCGCGCCGCCCTCCCCTTCACCGTGCACGGCGCCGGCCGGGTGGCCGGCGGAGAGGTGGCGATCGACGCCTCGGCCTCGAGCCAGTTCGTGTCCGGCCTGCTTCTCGCCGCACCGCGCTTCGATGAGGGTCTGACGGTGCGGCACGCCGGCGAGCGCCTGCCGAGCCTCCCCCACATCCTCATGACGCTGGCGACGCTCCGAACGCGCGGCGTCTCGGCCGAGCAGACCGCCGAGGCGGAGTGGACAGTCCGTCCCGGGCCGATCGCCGGCGGCACCGTCGACATCGAGCCCGACCTCTCGAACGCCGCGCCGTTCCTCGCCGCGGCCCTCGTCGCGGGCGGACGCGTGCGCGTCCCCGGCTGGCCGACCCGCACCACCCAGGTCGGGGACTCTCTGCGCGAGCTCCTCGTGCAGTTCGGCGCCACGGTCGAGCGGGTGGGCGACGACCTCGTGGTGGACGGCGGCGCGGGCGTGGTGGGCGGCGTCGAGCTGCCCGGCATCGACCTGGACCTCAGCGCGGGCGGTGAGCTCGCCCCGACCATCGTCGCCCTGGCCGCGCTCGCCACAGGACCCAGCCGGATCACCGGGATCGGACACCTCCGCGGCCACGAGACGGACCGTCTGGCAGCGCTCGCCACCGAGCTGAACGCGCTGGGCGGGCGCGTCACCGAAGAGGAGGACGGGCTCTCCCTCTCGCCTGCGCCGCTGTCGGCCCGCCCCGGGCGCCCGTGGCAGAGCTACGCCGACCACCGGATGGCGACCGCCGGGGCGCTCCTGGGCCTCGCCGTCCCGGGCCTCGAGATCGACGACATCGCGACCACCGCGAAGACCCTTCCGCGCTTCCCCGAGCTCTGGTCGGGGATGCTCTCCCGGCCGACAGTCGCCCTCGGGATATGACGGAGCCGCAGCCGTGAGCTGGCTCGACGACACCCCCGACGAGGACCCCTACGGCGACTACGACGAGTCCTCGGCGCGGGTGCGGCCGAACCCGCACGGCACGCGACCCCGGTCGAAGCACCGGCCGGAGCACGCCGACGCGGTGCGCGGCCGCGTCCTCACCGTCGACCGCGGTCGCGTCATGGTGCTCGTCCGTGAGGACACCCCGGACGAGGCCGAGATCTACGCGAAGCGCGCGCGGGAGCTGGGCCGGAACTCCATGGTCACCGGCGACTTCGTCGACGTGGTCGGCGACACGAGCGGGGACGACGGGACGCTCGCCCGGGTCGTCCGGATCGCCGAGCGCAGCACGCTGCTCCGCCGCAGCGCCGAGGACACGGACGACGTCGAGCGCATCATCGTCGCCAACGCGGACCAGATGATGATCGTGATCGCGGCCGCCAACCCGGAGCCCCGGCCGCGCCTCGTGGACCGCTACCTGGTGGCCGCATTCGACGCGGGGCTCGATCCGCTCCTCGTGATCACGAAGACGGACCTGGCGGACCCGGCCGAGTTCCTCTCCGACTTCGACGTGCTCCGGCTCGACGTCGTCCTGAGCGCGCAGGGCGAGGTGCCGCTCGAGGCGCTGCAGGAGCGGCTCGTCGGCCGGACCACCGTCGCGGTCGGCCACTCGGGCGTCGGCAAGTCGACCCTGGTCAACCAGCTCGTCCCCGACGCGCACCGCGCAATCGGCCGCGTCAACGAGGTCACCGGACGCGGCCGGCACACCTCGTCGTCCACCGTCTCCCTGCGGATGCGCGACGCGGAGGGCCGCTCGGGCTGGATCATCGATACCCCGGGCATCCGGTCGTTCGGGCTCGGCCACGTCGATCCCGCGAACGTGCTGCGCTCCTTCGCCCAGCGCGCGGTGACGGGCGAGCCGCCCGAGGGCGAGGTGCCTCTGGTGGAGGCGCACGACTGGGAGATCGTGGACCGCGTCCGAGGCGGAGAGCTCGGCGAATCGGGCAGGCGCCGACTCGCGTCCCTCCAGCGCATCCTGACCGTGCTGGATCCGCGTTCCGAGCAGGACTGGGAGCCGGAGGCCGACGACCACTCGGAGCCCGAGAGGCCCTCGGTCTAGGCTGGCGAGGTGACCGAGAGCGGCTACGCGGAGGACCTGCGGCTCGCCCGGGACCTCGCCGACATGGCGCACGTGCTGTCGATCGAGCGCTTCCGCGCCGTGGACCTGCGCGTCGACACGAAGCCCGACCGCACGCCCGTGACGGACGCGGACCGCGCGGTGGAGCAGGCGCTGCGGGCGGCGCTCCGCGAGTCCCGGCCGAAGGACGCGATCCTCGGCGAGGAGTACGGCGGAGAGCGCGCCTCCGGTCGCCAGTGGATCCTCGATCCGATCGACGGCACCGCGAACTTCCTGCGCGGGGTTCCCGTGTGGGGCACCCTGGTCGCCCTCGCGGTGGACGGCCGCCCCGTCGTCGGCGCGGTGGGCGCTCCCGCCCTCGGCCGGCAGTGGTGGGCGGCGAGCGGGAAGGGCGCGTGGACGGTGGATGCGCCGGGCGGGAAGCCCCGCCGCCTGGCCGTCTCGGGCGTTCGTGAGCTCCAGGACGCCTCCCTCAGCTACAACAGCCTCAAGGGCTGGCAGGAGGAGGGGCGGGCGGACGCGCTGCTCCGGCTCAGCGATCGCGTGTGGCGCACGCGTGCCTACGGCGAGTTCTGGTCGTACCTCCTCGTCGCTGAGGGCGCCGTGGACGTGGCGGGCGAGTTCGACCTGCAGCCGTACGACATGGCAGCCCTGATCCCGATCCTGGAGGAGGCAGGCGGCCGGTTCACCTCGGTGGACGGCGAGCCCGGTCCGTGGCACGGCAGCGCGCTGGCCACGAACGGTCACCTGCACGAGCAGGTGCTCGCCCTCCTGGCCTGACGGGCGCCGCTCCCCTCGTAGCGGCGCAGCTCAGCCCAGGAGGCCGTCGGCCGCGGCGACCACGTCGTCGGCGTTGACCGCGAGCAGCGCAGGGTCGGGGTCGCTGCCGAAGGTGTCGCCCACGCGCAGGCGGGCGTCGGTGAGCACGACGTGCCGACCGGGCGGCGGTCCCCACTCCTCGGGCGGCGACGGCCCGAACAGGACCACCGACGGCCGGGCGTAGGCCGACGCGAGATGGGCCGCGCCCGTGTCGACGGTGACCACGATGGCCGCGGCCGCGACGGTCGCCGCCATCTCCCGCAGGTCCATGCGGCCGGCGAGCACGCGGTCCTCAGGCAGCCCGGCGAGCTCCGCGACCCGGAGCGCGCGGTCCCGATCGGCCGCTCCCCCGGTGACGACGGCTCGGAGCCCTCGCCGCTCCAGCGCCTGGGCGACGGCGGCGAAGCGGTCGAGCGGCCAGTGCCGGGAGCCGTAGAAGGCCCCGACGTGGACGACCGCAGCACCGGGGTTCGCACTCGGACCCGGGTCGTCGAGCCACACCTCGTTCTCGTCCGCGGGCATTCCGTGCTCCGTGACGAGCCGCGCCCAGCGATGCCGCTCGTGGATGCCGTCGAGCCACTCGGGCCCGTCCCAGCCCGGCGACCGGTGGCCGATGCGGCGCCGGGGGCGGATCTCCTCCAGCCGCTCACAGCTCTCGCCGCCGACCCCGTGCAGGTTGACGGCGATGTCGATCCGGTCCGCGTCGACGGCGAGAGGGTCGTCGAGGCCGCGGGTCGGCAGGAGGGCGTCGACGCCGTGCACGAGATCGATGATCGGATCGAGCCAGCCCGGCATCGCGAGGATGAGCCGGTGCTCCGGAAAGGTGCGGCGCAGCGCGTGCAGCGCGGGGACGGCGACGAGGAGATCGCCGAGCTTCAGCGTCCGCAGCGCGAGCAGCTCGGGGCGGCCGTCGGGTTCGGCGAGCAGCTTCACAGGAAGTCCTCCAGATCGGCCCACACGTCGTCCACCGCGATGGCGTCGACGAAGGACGGGTTGTGCTCGCACCGCTCGGCGGTCCAGCCCACCTGCGTCACGTCGATTCCGCAGATCGGGCATTCGGTGCGCCAGTCGAGGTGCACGCGATGCAGCGAGCGGCCGAGCGGGCCGGCGTTGATGACGTTGCCGATCCAGTACATCGACACGGTGGGGCAGCCGACCGCCTGCGCGAGGTGGCGAGGACCGCTGTCGTTGGCGACGGTCGCGACCGACAGGGCGAGCGTGCCGACGAGCACACCCAGGTCGCCCTCGCCGGCGAACGAGCGGACGCTCCCCTCGGGAGCACCTGCGGCGCGGGCGGACGCGACGACCTCGGCTCCGAGACCGGCCTCGTCCGCGCTTCCCACCACGACGGCTCGGTGACCTCGCTCGGCGGCGCGAGCGGCGATCTCGCCGAACCGCTCCGTGGGCCAGCGTCGGCGCGGATCCGTGGCACCGGGGTGGAGCGCGACGATCGGCGGTCCGTCGCCCAGCAGGGCCTGCGCCCGGCGGACGTCCGCATCGGTCACGGTCAGGACGGGTTCGAGCGTCACCGGGCGCGCGCCGAGCAGGCCCGCCACCTCGAGGCTGCGCAGCACCTCGTGCTGGTGGTAGCGGTAGGGCACGACCCGATCGAGCGGCGCCGCATCCGGGGTCTGCAGCCCCGCCGCGACGCGGGCGCCGAGGAGGCCGTGAAGGGGTTCGAGTACCGGCCTCCCCGTGCACCTGCACGGCGAGATCGAAGCGCTGAGCGCGCAGGTCGGCCACGAAGCGCTCGGCGGCCGCTGCGTCCGGGGCCTCGCCCGAGGAGGAGGACCGCACTCCCTCGATCACCGGCAGCACGGCGACGTCGGCGATCGGTCCGGGGCGGTCCTGCAGGAGGGCCGCGTGGTGCGGCGCGCCGAGCAGCGTGATGCGGGCATCCGGGTAGCAGGCGGCCAGGGCGTCGACGGCGGGGAGGGCGAACAGGAGGTCGCCGATGTTCCCGCCGCGGAGGACCGCGATGCGCTCGACGCCCTCGACGCGGTCGCCGATCGGGCCGAGCGCGGTGCCGGCCTCGAGCGTGCGGCGGGCGTGCGGGACGTGGGTCATCGGCCCTCCTTCCCTCCCTTCCTCTCACAGATCGTCCCCGCCGTGCCACCCCCGGAGGGACGAGTGACTTCCTCAGCGAGTTGGGGGACAGTGGAAGTGTCGGCCAAGAGTGCGGAGGGAGCAGCGCGTGGACGAGACCCTGTTCGGTGAGCCCGCACTCACGCTCGACGTGGTCCGCCGCGTGGCGCTCACGGCGCCCCTCGTGACCGTCTACGGCGAGCCGATGCTGGACGGCTGGTGGCACGGCTCGAGCAATCGGATGGCCCGCGAGGCGCCCGCCCCGATCGTGGCGCTGCGCCGCCAGGACTTCGTGCCCGGCGGCGCGGCCAACACCGCCATGAACCTGGCCGCGCTCGGCGCGCGCGTGCGCTTCGTCGGGCTCGTGGGCGAGGACGAGGCCGGGAGTCGCCTCCGCGACGCCCTGGCCGCCGCGGGCGTCGACGTCGCCTTCCTGGTAGCCCGACCGGAGGTCCGCACGATCACGAAGACCCGCATCGTGGTCGCCGACCAGGTGCTCGTGCGCCTCGACGAGGGCAACGAGGCGGGCTTCGCCGACGAGGCGCTCGCCGCCCTCGCCGATGCCGCCGTCGCGGCGACGGTCGGAGCGGACGCCGCGGTCGTGTGCGACTACGGCACCGGGATGCTCGGGGGCGCGGTGCGGGAGGCGCTCCTGCATCGGATCGGGCGCCCCGCCGTGGTCACCGTCGACGCTTACGACTCCGGCGGCTGGGCGGAGCTCGCGCCCGACCTGGTCACGCCGAACGCCGACGAGGCCGCCGGGCTCGTGGGCGTCGGCCTCAAGCGCGAGGCCGACCGGGCGGCCATCGTGACCACCCTGGCCCCGCGCATCCTCGAGGCGAGCGGTGCCGGCGCGGCCGTGGTGACCCTGGACCGCGACGGGACCGTCCTCCTCGACCGAGCGGGCACGGTGCACCGGACCTGGGCACGGCCGGCGAGCGACCGCCAGGCGTCCGGCGCCGGCGACACCTTCGCGGCCGCGCTGACGATGGCCCGCGCCGCGGGGCTGCCGCTGCCCGTCTGCGCCGACTACGCCCAGGCCGCAGCCGACGTCGTGGTCGGACGCTTCGGCACCTCGGTGTGCTCCACCGACGATCTGTTGGCCCGCCTCGCCGAGTTCGCCGGCCGCGCCCTCGACCACGAGGATCTGGCCCGCCGCCTGGCCGGAGAGCGCGCCGCCGGGCGCCGCGTCGTGTTCACCAACGGCTGCTTCGACGTCCTGCACCGCGGGCACACCGCGTACCTCAACCAGGCGAAGCGGCTGGGCGACGTGCTCGTCGTCGCCCTCAACAGCGATGAGTCGGTGCGCCGGCTCAAGGGCGACAGCCGTCCGATCAACGCCGCGGCGGACCGGGCCGAGGTCCTCGCCTCGCTGAGCTGCGTCGACTACGTGACGATCTTCTCCACCGACACCCCGATCCCGCTCATCCAGCGTCTGCAGCCCGACGTCTACGCCAAGGGCGGCGACTACACGCTCGACCGCCTGCCGGAGACCGAGGTGGTGCGCGGCTACGGCGGTGAGGTGCGGATCCTCGACTACCTCCCCGACTACTCCACCTCTGCGGTCGTCGACCGCATCCGGACGCCGTCGCCGGTCTCCGATGACGTGGTGCCGCAGGGAAGGGCGAAGCGGCCCGTCCGGTCGCGCGTCGGGCGGGCGGCCGGATGACCGGCGTCTCCCGCCGGTGGTCCGGCGACTGGGGCACCGATCCCGAGCCGGTGGCGCCGGTCGTCGAGGTCCTCATTCCGACCTTCGGGCGGCCCGCGGAGCTCGCAGTCACCCTCGCGGGGCTCGCCGCGCAGGACGACCCGCCCTTCGACGTGATCGTCAGCGACCAGTCGGAGGGCGACGCCTCCATCGACGCCCCGGCGGTCCAGGCGATGGCACGGGTGCTGCGTGCGCAGGGGCGCGGCATCGAGCTCACGCGACACCTCCCCCGCCGCGGCCTCGCCGAGCACCGCCAGTTCCTGCTCGACCAGGCGACCGCCGACTACGTCCTCTTCCTCGACGACGACGTCTGGCTGGAGCCGGGCTCGATCAGCCGGATGCTCGATGCGCTGCGGACGCTCGACTGCGGCTTCGTGGGCAGCGGCGTCCACGGCCTCTCCGCGCTCAAGGAGTTCCGGCCGCAGGACCGTACGAGCTTCGAGCCGTGGGCGGACGGCGTGCGCCCGGAGCGCATCCGCATGGGCGAGCCAGGCATCGAGCGCGCGTCCCTGCACTTCGCCGCCAACCTCGTCCACGTGGCCGCCGAGGTGCCGGTGCCCCGTGACGGCTGGCTGCCCTACAAGATCGCGTGGCTCGGCGCGTGCGTCCTCTACCGGCGGGACCGGCTCATCGAGTGCGGCGGCTTCGACTTCTGGCCCATGCTCCCGCGCGAGCACTCCGGCGAGGATGTCGCGGCCCAGTGGCGCGTCATGGAGCGCTACGGCGCCGCAGGCATCCTGCCGAGCGGCGCGGTGCACCTGGAGTCGCCGACGACGGTCCGCGATCGGCGGGTGGAGGCGCGCGACGTGGTGTTCGGTCCGCCGTCCGAGCGCAGGCTGGCCTGACGCGGCGGGTGCGGGAAGGGCCGCGTGCGGGAACGTCTCAGGCCGTCGCCTCCTGCTCGTGGGCGTGGCGCCGCTGACCCAGGTCGAAGAGGCCGAGCACCAGCGCCACCGCGATGAGCGCGACCGCCACCAGGATGCCGTTCCGGAATCCCTCGTGGTAGACGGCCAGCGAGCTCTCGTGGTGCGCCTTCGCGTAGAGGGTCGCGAAGAACGTGGAGGTCGCCGCGGCGACGCCGATCGCCGTGCCCACGCGCTGACCGACCTGGGCCATGGAGCCGGCGACGCCGCCCTCGGTGACCGGCACCTCGGCCAGGGTCAGGGTCTGGTTGGGCGAGACGACGAAGCCGCCCCCGGCTCCGGCGACGGCGAGCGCGGCGGCCATGAGCCACGGCGCGAGCTCCGGCGGCGAGATCACGGCCAGCAGGACGTTGAGCCCGAAGCCGAGGATGACGGTCACGATGCCGCCGACGACCAGCGCGCGTCCCCACTTCTCGACGAGCCGCCCGCCCAGGTAGGCGGTGTAGGCGGAGACGAGGGCGAAGGGGATCGTCACCATGCCGGCGAACACCGGCTCCAGCTTGAGCCCTTCCTGAAGGTAGAGCGTCGTCAGCAGGAACGAGGCCGGCACGGCCGCGAAGTAGACCGTCGCGATGAGCAGGCCGTTGCGATAGGAGGCCCGGCGGAAGAGCGAGAACCGCACGGCCGGGGAGCGGCCACGAGCCGCGTACCGGAGCTCCCACCACACGAAGACGGAGGAGAACAGGGCGGCGCCGATGAGGAAGAACCAGCGGCGCGGGTCGTCGTCCGGACCGCCCGTGGTGAGGACGAACGGCAGCATGAACGTGAGCACCGCCCCGCCGAGCAGGAGCACGCCGATGGGGTCGAGGTCCCGCACCTGGTCGTCCCTGAGCTGCTTCCGGGGCAGCAGCCGGGCGGCGAAGAAGAGCAGCGCGATCCCGAGCGGGATGTTCATCCAGAAGAGCAGGCGCCAGCCGTTCTGCGGACCGCCGACCGCGATGAGGAGGCCGCCGAGCGTCGGTCCGAACGCGGTGGAGATGCCGATCATCGACCCGAACAGCCCGAAGGCGCGCCCCGGGCCGGGCCCTGGAACAGCTGCTGGATGAGGCCGAGCACCTGCGGCATCTGGATGCCGGCGGCGATGCCCTGCAGGAAGCGGCCGATCATCAGGAACAGGATGTTGGGCGCCAGCGCGCAGATGAGGCTCGTGACCGTGAACGCCGAGAGCCCCACGAGGAACAGGGCTCGGCGCGACTTGATGTCGCCCAGCCGGCCGGCGGGCACGAGGGCGAGACCGAACGCGAGCGCATAGCCCGCGACGATCGCCTGCAGCTCCGTGGGACCCGCGTGCAGCGACTCCTCGATCGAGGGCAGCCCGACGTTCACCTTCGAGAGGTCGAGGATGGTCAGCGCTGCGACGGCGACGCACACGGCGAAGGCCCGCCACCTGGTCCGGTCGTCGATCTCGGGCAGGGGCGATTCGTTCGTCATGACCTGCTCCACGCTAGACTTGGTGTCCTGGGTCATCCCCGGGCTTGCGCCCCCGGCGACGGCGTGCGCAGCGGGGGCGGACCTCTCAGCGGAGGGAACTCCAGCAGCGCGATGGTGACCGATTGTGGAGATGGGGGAATTGAACCCCCGTCCATTGCTGTAATCCCGTGCCTTCTACGGGCGTATCCAGTAGAAAGCGTTCTGCTCGGCTCCGATCCTTGTCACTGGCACCTGAATCGACGAGCCCAGCCTCGGTTCAAGTCCCGCGGCGCCCAGAGGCGCAACGCCGCAGCAAGCTCCCTTGATGACGCCAGTACCCGGGGCGGGAGCACACCCGGACTGACGGACTCACACTCTGGCCTTAGACGGCGAGAGCGAAGTCGGTGCGCTTGGAATTGGCACCTGTTGTTTGCGGAGGGCGTTAACGAGATAACCCCGCATCCTCGACCCGCTTCTCACGGTCATTCAGGCAATGTCGAAACCGATCATCCCCGTACTGGCCTCCCGCGGGTGCTCGAGAAGAGCAGGGCCGCATCCGGAAGGGGTCACCATCGCGCTGTGGAGTTGTCAAAGCACCGTCGAGGACGGCATCACAGGTTACAACGGGGCGGCCGGCGAAACCATTCCCCGGTGCGTGCGGGCCTGCACCGCGGGCCGATTCGGCGTTTCGGGGCCTGAGCGGCGGCCCGGATTGGACGATCCGGCCCGTGTCGCCCCCGTGGGCTAGTCGCCGAGGTTGCGGCGCGTGCCCATGGCCCGCTCCGCCTCGCGGCGGTCCTGCCGCTCGCGCAGGGTCTGGCGCTTGTCGTACTCCCGCTTACCCTTCGCGACCGCGATCTCGACCTTGGCCTTGCCGTCGAGGAAGTAGATCCGCAGCGGCACGAGCGTGTAGCCGCCCTCCTTCACGCGGTGGCTGATCTTGAGGATCTGCTGCTTGTGCAGGAGGAGCTTCCGCTTGCGCCGCGGGGCGTGGTTCGTCCAGGTGCCCTCGATGTACTCGGGGATGTACACGGCGTCGAGCCAGGCTTCCCCGCCGTCGATGAACGCGTAGCCGTCGACGAGCGAGGCGCGGCCCATGCGGAGGGACTTCACCTCGGTGCCCATGAGCACGAGCCCGGCCTCG
The DNA here is from genome assembly GCF_030296595.1 of Naasia aerilata. Lineage (GTDB taxonomy): Bacteria > Actinomycetota > Actinomycetes > Actinomycetales > Microbacteriaceae > Naasia > Naasia aerilata. The sequence goes on from NZ_AP027731.1 coordinate 199,878, forward strand.
TAGGTGTCCTCGATCGTGTAGTCGTGGCGCGCCTTGCGGTTGGTCGCGACGACCTTCTCGCCCTGTTCGCGTGGCATGGCTCACCTCCTCGACTTCCGACCCCGCGCCCGTTGTCCGGGCAGCCGCCCAGTCTACCGGGAGCCGCAGCGCACGTCGGAGCGCGGGCCGTGCGGACATCCGCGACCCCGCACCCGGTTGCGGCCTGTCCGCAGCACCCGCTGATGCTCAGACGCGGAGGTGCCGCCGGATCGCCAGGTTCGCTGAGAGCCCCGCGAGCAGGACGCCGACACCGACGAGGAGCGGGACGACCAGAAGCGCGTCGTTGAGGTTCACGAGGGAGAAGCCGAGCTGCGACTTCGCGAGGAAGCCCTGCACGAAGAACTGCACGGCGCCGACGACGACAGCCCCGGCCAGCAGCGACCCGACGAGCGACGCGAACATCCCCTCCAGGACGAACGGGGTCTGGATGAACCGGTTCGAGGCGCCGACGAGCCGCATGATCCCGAGCTCCCGCCGTCGCGAGTAGGCCGACAGCCGGATCGTGGTCGAGATGAGCAGACTCGCTGCGACGAGCATGATCAGGGCGATGCCGATCGCCGCGATGCTCGCCGTGTTCAGCACCGCGAAGATCTGGTCGAGGAAGCGCCGCTGGTCCACCACGCTGTCGACCCCGGCGAGGCCGGCGAAGCTCTCCTGCAACACGTCCGACTGCGACGGGTCCTTCAGGTTGACCCAGAACGCCTGGTTGAGCAGGTCCGGAGTCACGTAGTCGACGAGCGAGTTGCCCTTGAACTGCTCCTTGAACTTCGCGTACGCGTCGTCCTGGGACTCGTAGTAGTACTTGTCGATCAGCGGCGAGAGCGTCGGCGACGTGAGCTGCGCCTCGACGGCCGCGACCTGCTCGGGCGTCGCGGCGCCGCTCACGCACGCCTCGCTGCCGACGGTGCCGTTGCAGAGGTACACCGCTACCTGGGCGCGGTCGTACCAGTAGTTCTTCATCTGGCCGATCTGCAGCTGCAGCAGCGCGGCGGCGCCCACGAAGGTGAGCGAGATGAAGGTGACGAGCACGACCGAGACGACCATCGACACGTTGCGGCGGAGGCCCTGGCCCACCTCGCCCCAGATCAGCGCGAACCTCATGATGTGGGTCCGATCTCCTGAGTCGACGGATGGGGAGAATCGCCGGACGGGCGCAGGCCGAGGCGGACCGCGAGCGAGAGCGCGTCGTCCTCGATGGCCGGCTGCGGTCCGGTCGACGGGTGCGGGGTGTCGAGCCCGGCGCCCGCCGCCGCGCGCAGGCGGAGGGCGAGCGGGAGCTCCCCGCGGGGCGAGGTGGTCTCGTCGATCAGCGAGGTGACGGGGCCGTCTCGAAGGATCGGCGTCGACGCCGTCACGGGCTGGACCGGCGTGGTCGCGGCGGCGGGGACGGCGTCCTCGACCACGGGCGCGGCCGCCGGGGCGGCGGCGACTGCGGCGACTGGGCCGGTGACCACGGGGCCGGTGAGGACAGGGCCCGTGGCGACAGAACCGGTGGCGATGGGTCCGGTCGCAGGGGCCGCCGTGGCGACGGGGACGGGTCCGGTCGCCGGTGCTGCCACGGGGACGGGAACGGGGCCGGTGGCCCGGGCGATCGACGGCCACGGGGGTGCCGCGATGGGCGTCGGCGCCGTGCGCGGGGCCGACGCGGCCGAGAAGGCGGCAGGCACTCCGCGCGCCGGCGCCGGAGGGGCGGCGAGGGCCACCGGGCCCGTCGCCGACGCGACGGAGGGTGCCGCGGAGGCACCGGCGAGCACGAGCTCCGGCTCACGGGCCTGCTCGACGGTCGGCACGGACGTCGTGTAGCCGCCCTCGATCTCGTCGCGGATGATGTTGCCGCCGACGAGCTCGATCACGCGCCGCTTCATGGCGTCGACGATGCCGACGTCGTGGGTGGCCATGACCACCGTCGTGCCGCTGAGGTTGATGAGCTCGAGGACCTGCATGATGCCCTGGCTGGTGACCGGGTCCAGGTTGCCGGTCGGCTCGTCCGCCAGCAGGATGGCCGGCTTGTTGACCACGGCGCGGGCGATCGCGACGCGCTGCTGCTCGCCGCCGGAGAGCTCGTGCGGGAGCCGCTCGGACTTTCCTCGAGCCCGACCATCTGCAGGACGTCGGGCACGGCCTCCTGGATGAAGCCCTTCGACTTGCCGATCACCTGGAGGGTGAAGGCGACGTTCTGGTAGACGGTGCGGTTCGGCAGGAGCCGGAAGTCCTGGAAGACGACGCCGAGGCTGCGGCGGAAGTAGGGGATCTTGCGGTTGGAGATCGAGCTGAGCCGCTGGCCGAGCACGTGGATCTCACCGGAGGAGGGCTTCTCCTCCTTGAGCACGAGGCGGAGGAAGCTGGACTTGCCGCTGCCGGAGGCGCCGACGAGGAACACGAACTCGCCGGCCCGGATCTCGACGTCCACCGCATTGAGCGCCGGCTTGGAGTTGCCCGGGTAGAGCTTGGTGACGCGGTCGAAGCGAATCATGGCGCTACCGAGCGTAAGGAGGCCCCCGCTCAACCCCGGGAGCGACACCCATAATGCGCACCTTCCGGCTCAAGTGGTGCGCTCCGCCGTACTATCCGGGCCGGAATGTGCCTGTCGGCTAGTCGTGCTTCTGCTTGCGCCACCGGATGCCCGCGTTGATGAAGCCGTCGAGGTCGCCGTCGAACACCGCGCTCGGGTTGTTGACCTCGTGCTCGCTCCGCAGGTCCTTCACCATCTGGTACGGCGCGAGGACGTAGGAGCGGATCTGGTCGCCCCAGCTCGCGGTGATGTTGCCGGCGAGCTCCTTCTTCTTGGCGTTCTCCTCCTCCTTCTTGAGGATGAGCAGGCGCGACTGGAGCACGCGCATGGCGGCGGCGCGGTTCTGGATCTGGCTCTTCTCGTTCTGCATCGAGACGACCGTGCCGGTCGGGATGTGCGTGAGGCGCACCGCCGAGTCCGTCGTGTTGACCGACTGGCCGCCGGGGCCGCTCGAGCGGAAGACGTCCACCCGGATCTCGTTCTCCGGGATGTCGATCGACTCGGTCTCCTCCATGAGCGGGATGACCTCGACCGCGGCGAAGCTGGTCTGCCGCTTGCCGGCCGCACCGAACGGCGACATGCGAACCAGGCGGTGCGTGCCCGCCTCGACGGAGAGGTTGCCGAAGGCGTACGGGGCGTCGACCTCGAAGGTCGCGGACTTGATGCCCGCCTCTTCCGCGTAGCTCGTGTCCATGACCTGCACCGCGTACTTGTGCTGCTCCGCCCAGCGCAGGTACATGCGCATGAGCATCTCGGCGAAGTCCGCGGCATCCACGCCGCCCGCACCGGCGCGGATGGTGACGACGGCGGGCCGCGAGTCGTACTCGCCGTTCAGCAGCGTCTGCACCTCGAGCTCCCCGAGCATCCGCTGCATCGCGGCGAGCTCGGCCTGGGCCTCCTCGGCCACCTCGGCGGCGATCTCGTCGTCCACCTCGCCGTTGACGAGCTCGACGAGCACCTCGAGGTCGTCGAGGCGGCGCTCGATCTCGGTGAGCTTCGCGAGCTGTGCCTGCACGTGGCTCAGCTCGCTCGTCACCTTCTGAGCGCGCGCGGTGTCGTCCCAGAGATCCGGCGCCCCCGCCTGCTCGGACAGCGTGGCGACGCGCGCGCGCAGGGCGTCGACGTCGAGCACCGCCCGGATGTCGTCGAAGGTGGAGCGGAGGGTCGCGATCTGCGCGGTGAAATCCAAGTCGGCCATGTCCCCATCAGCCTACCGGCGCGGCCTCGGGCGGCCCCGGGGCCGCCCCTCCTGACCAAATCCAGGACATCGGGACCTTCGCCGGTGAGGCCATGCGGATCCAGCCGCCTCGTCGCCCGAATCTCCTTGATTTGGTCAGGGGTACAGTCGAAGGAGTCATGACCGCCGCCGGATCGACCTTCCGCTGGCGATCGATCGCACTCGCGGCCTTCCTGCCGACCCTGCTGTTCTCGATCGGCGAGGGCGCGATCATCCCCCTGATCCCGGTCGCCGCGCACAACCTCGGCGCCACGCTCGCCATCGCGGGCCTGATCGCCGCCATGGTCACCCTGGGCGAGCTGGCGGGCGACATCCCGAGCGGTGCGGTCGTCGGCCGCATCGGTGAGCGGGCGTCGATGATCGCGGCGGCCGGTGTCGCGGTCGCCGGCCTTCTGCTGTCGATCGTCGCGCCGAACCCGCTCGTGCTCGGCATCGGAATCTTCCTCGTCGGCCTGGCGACCGCGGTCTTCGCGCTCGCCCGCCACGCCTTTATGACCAGCTACGTGCCGCTGGAGTTCCGGGCCCGCTCGCTGTCGACGCTCGGGGGACGTTCCGGCTGGGCTACTTCGTCGGGCCGTTCCTCAGCGCGGGCGTCATCCAGCTCACCGGATCGGTGCTCGCGGCGTTCTGGATCTTCGTGATCTGCTGCGTGGCCGCGACGATCGTGCTCGTGACCCTGCCCGATCCCGAGGCGACCTTCGGCGCCGCCCGGCTCGCGCGCCTCTCCCCCGACTCCGAGGGGCGGCGTCTCGCCACCGAGGAGTCGCACGGCCTCCTCGACACCATCCGCAGCAACGCCGGGCTCCTGGTGCGCCTCGGCAGCGGGTCCGCGCTCATCGCGGCCCTGCGAGCAAGCCGACAGGTGGTGCTCCCGCTCTGGGCGGTCAGCATCGGGCTCAGCGAGACGCACACCGCAGTGATCATCGGCGTCGCGGGCGCCGTGGACTTCGCCCTCTTCTACACCGGCGGCCACATCATGGACCGCTTCGGCCGGCTGTGGACCGCGGTGCCCTCCATGGTCGGGCTCGGGCTCGGGCACCTGGTGCTCGCGTTCACCCACGACGTGCTGACGCGCGAGGGCTGGTTCATCGCGATCGCGCTGTTCCTGTCCCTGGCGAACGGGATCGGCGCCGGCATCCTCATGACGCTCGGCGCGGACCTCGCTCCGCCCGGCAACCCGGCCCCGTTCCTCGGCGCTTGGCGGTTCACGAACGACTCCGGCGGCGCACTCGCGCCGCTCGCCATCGCGGCCATCACGGCAGCCGCCTCGCTGCCGGTGGCCGTCGCGGTGCTCGGGGTGCTGGGCTTCCTCGGCTCCGGCGTGCTGCTGCGCTACCTGCCGCGGTACTCCCCACGCCCCTGACGACGTCGGGAAGGCCGACGCACGCCGCGGCTCAGCGCTCGGCCGGCACGGCGGCGCGCGCCATCAGCATCGCCTTGACGCGCTCGTTGCCCGCGAGCTCCGCGGCGCGCAGGAACTCCGCGCGAGCCTCCTGCTCCCGCCCCAGCCGGGCGAGCAGGTCCGCGCGGACGCCCGACACGAGGTGGAACGTGCCGAAGCCGGGGCGAGCGGCGAGCTCGTCGACGACGGCGAGCGCCTCCTCCGGGTGCCCGGACATCGCGACGGCCACCGCGCGGTTGAGCTCGACCACGGGCGAGGGCGTCAGGGCGAAGAGCCGGTCGTAGGTGCGGACGATGCGCGACCAGTCGGTGTCCTCGGCCCGGACGGCGACCGCGTGGCACTCCGCGAGCTCCGCCTGCAGCCCGTAGGACCCGAGCTCGGGCGCGAGCTGCCGCGCCCGCCCGAGTGCCTCCCTGCCCCGCGCGATGGCCGTCCGATCCCACCGGCGGCGGTCCTGGTCCGGCAGCACCACCGGATCGCCCGCAGCGTCCGTCCGGGCCGCGAAGCGCGACATCTGCAGCTCCATGAGGGCCACGAGCGCGAACACCTCCGACTCCCGGGGAAGCAGGCTCGCGAGGACGCGCCCCAGGCGGAGGGCCTCGCGGCAGAGGTCGGGGCGCAGCAGGTCGGCGCCGCCACTGGCCGAGTAGCCCTCGTTGAAGATGAGGTAGATCACCTCGAGCACGGCGCCGAGCCGACCGGGCAGCTCGGCGGCGTCCGGCACCTCGAACGGCACGCCTGCCTCGGCGATGGACCGCTTCGCGCGCGAGATCCGCTGGCCCATGGTCGGGCTCGGGACGAGGAACGCGCGGGCGATCTCGTCCGTGCTGAGCCCGCCGACCATGCGCAGCGTCAGCGCGACGCGCGAGGGCCGCGCGAGCACCGGATGGCACGCGACGAAGATGAGGCGGAGCACCTCGTCGTGCAGCGGCTCGAGCGCGAGCTGCTCGGGTCCCGACTGCTCCGCCACCTCGAGACGGTGGCCCAGCTCGGCGTGCCGCTCGTCGAGGCCGACGCGTCGCCGCCAGGAGTCGACGGCTCGCCGCCGGGCGACGGTCGTCAGCCAGGCGGCGGGGTTCCGCGGGATGCCGGTCCGCGGCCACTGCTCGAGCGCCTGCACGAGGGCGTCCTGCGCGAACTCCTCCGCCTCGTCGAACCCGCCGAGCGTGCGCGCGAGCGCGCCGAGAACCTTCGCCGACTCGATGCGCCACACCGCCTCGATGGCCGCCTGCGTCGCTCCCCCGCGCGGGGCACCGGCGGCCGAGCTCACCGGTCTCCCGGGAGCTCTGGCCGCCCCGGGCTCACGCGCCGAGCTTCTCGCCCCGCGAGATGCGCCACTCGCGCTCCTTCTGGACGTGCTCGTTGTCGAGGTCGAACTCGTCGATGCTCGGCACCCGCCGCACGGTGACGCTGCCGACCTGCAGCGGGGCCCGGCGGGCCCACTCGACGGCCTCCTCCTGGGTGGCGGTCTCCAGGATCCAGAACCCGTAGAAGACCTCCTTCGCCTCGCTGAACGGTCCGTCGGTGATGGTCCGCTCGTCGCCGTCGTAGTCGATGCGGACCCCCTCCGACTCGGGCGAGAGGCCTTCGGCACTGAGCAGCACGCCGGCGCTGATCAGCTCCTCGTTGAACTTCCCCATCGCGTCGAACGCCTCCAGGGCCTCGGGCGAGGTGTAGTCGATGTCCGCAGCCGACGGCGCCTGGGCCATCACGAGCATGTACTTCATGGTGTGTCTCCTCTGATCCGGACGCCGGACGCGCCCTCACCGAGTACGTCGAACGGGCGGCGCGGATTTCGACAAGTCTGCCGAAACGAGGCGGTCCCCTCCACAGGCGGTCATGAGCGGATGCTGCGGGAATTGCGGATCGCTACGGTGGGTTGCCGCGGAAGACAGAAAGAGGCACGACCATGACGGAAACCCTGGAGCTCGGGCTCGACACCTTCGGCGATGTGACGCGGAGCGCCGACGGCGCCCCCACGCCGTTCGGGCAGGTGATCCGCGACGTCGTGGACGAGGGGGTGCTCGCCGACCAGGTGGGCGTCGACTTCTTCGGCGTCGGTGAACACCACCGTCAGGACTTCGCCATCTCCGCCCCGGATGTGGTGCTCGCGGCCATCGCCGGCCGCACCACGCGCATCCGCTTGGGCTCCGCCGTCACCGTCCTCAGCTCCGACGATCCTGTCCGCGTCTTCCAGCGCTTCGCGACCCTCGACGGCGCCTCGGGCGGCCGGGCCGAGGTCATCCTGGGGCGTGGATCGTTCACCGAGTCCTTCCCCCTGTTCGGCTACGACCTCAGCCAGTACGAGGACCTGTTCACGGAGAAGCTCGACCTGTTCGCGGCCCTGCTCGAGGAGGGGCCGGTCACGTGGAGCGGATCCCTCCGTGCCTCACTCGCGAACCAGGAGGTCTACCCGAAGACCGACTCGGGCCACCTGAAGACGTGGATCGGCGTCGGCGGCAGCCCCGAGTCCGTCGTGCGCGCCGCCCGGTACGGCATCCCCATGCTGCTCGCGATCATCGGCGGCGACCCCAAGCGATTCCTCCCCTACGCCGACCTCTACCGGCGCGCCCTTACCCAGCTGGAGTCGGATCCGCTGCCCATCGGCGTCCACTCCCCCGGCCACCTCGCGCCGACCGACGAGGAGGCCCGAACGCAGCTCTTCCCGCACTACAAGGCGATGCGTGACCGCATCGGCCGCGAGCGCGGATGGTCCCCGATGAGCACCGGCGAGTACGAGCAGGAGATCGAGCACGGCTCGCTCTACGTGGGCTCGCCCGAGACGGTTGCCCGCAAGATCGCGGCCACGGCGAGCGCCCTCGGCATCGCACGGTTCGACCTCAAGTACAGTGCGGGGCCCCTGCCGCACGACGCGATGATGCGCAGCATCGAGCTCTACGGCACGCAGGTCATCCCCCGGGTGCGCGAGCTGCTCGCCGAGTCGAGCACGCCGATCGCGCTCTGACACGACGGCGAACGAGGGCCCGGCATGCTGGCGATGCAGTACGAGATCACCCTTCCAGCCGACTACGACATGGGCATCATCCGCCGCCGCGTCGAGCGCGGCGGGCCGATCCTCGACGCCTACCCCGGCCTCGGTCTCAAGGCGTTCCTCGCGCGGGAGAAGGGCGTCGGCGGCTCCCCGGTGAACCAGTACGCCCCCTTCTACCTCTGGGAGGACTCCGCTGCCGCAGCCTCCTTCCTGTGGGCGGGCGACGGCTTCGGCAACATCGTCCGCGACTTCGGCCGCCCCGCCGTGCAGACCTGGATCGGCGGCGCCTTCCGCCGGGGACCGGCCTACGGCACGACGCCGAGCCACGCGGTCCGCACGCCACGACTCCTCGACAGAGACGCCGACCCGACGGAGGCGGCGGCCGCCACGGCGGATGCGCTGGCGGCTCGGGAGAGCGAGCCGGGCCTCCACTCGATCGCCTACGGGATCGATCCTCAGTCGTGGGAGTTCGTCCTCTTCGCCCTGCACATCGAGCGTCCGGCCGCGGTCGACGGCGACCTGTTCCAGGTCCTGCACCTGTCCGCGCCGGGCATCGACCGGCTGCCCGGCGAGGTCCGCCGGCGGCTCTGACACGGGTGCTTCAGCGGCAAGCGAGGCCTCGCAGGAAGTCCGCCGACCGTCGGGTGTCCCTCACCATCGAGCGCTCAGGGGTCATCCCTTCCGGGTGCCAAAGCTCCAGCGTGAGCCAGCCCGAGTAGCCCGGCACGGCGTCCAGGATCGCGGCGATGTCGAGCTCGCCGTCGAGGAGGTCCTCGGTGGGGACCGGACCTCGCTGGTTGCGGAGATGGAAGCAGTGCACGCGCTCCGGGTAGGACCGGACCCACTCCAGCGGATCGTGACCGGCGACCCACGCCCACGCGACGTCGACGCACAGCCCCACCGACGGATCGGCGTACCGGACGACGGAGTCGAGGTCCCGCTGAGCGTTCTCGCGCTCAGAGGCATGGTTGTGCAGGGAGACGGACAGCTCGAGCGGCGCCACGAGCTCCCGGATGCGCGACAGGTTCTCGCCCTGCCGGCGGGCGTCGTCGTCGGTCTTGTCCACCGGGTTCGACCAGTCCACCTGGTCGGCGTTGAGGATCAGGTTCGTGCCGCCTGCCGCAGCAAGCCGGTCCGCCACCGGGAGGACGGCCGAGTCCACCTCGAGCCGCTCGAACGGAAGGGTCAACGGCAGGCCCACATAGGAGCCGGACACCGCGAGACCCAGGTCGCGCAGGATCGCGAGCTTCTCGGGCTGCGGATCCGTCTCGACCGCGTCCACCCCCGCTTCCGCGCACGCGCCGTACAGAGTCGGCCAGTCCCACTCGACGCCGTCGCGCGCGAAGCGCTCCATCCAGCCGTAGAGCGCTGTCGCGACGCCTCTCGGCGTCACCGGCGCACCTCGACGACGGTCGGCTCGCCGGTGCGCGCTGCGTCGTAGATTCCGCGGACACAGCGGAACTCGTCGACGGCGGCCGCGCCGACGCTGGCCAGCGAGGGGCGCCCGCGCATCGCGGCGTGGAAGTGCACGAGAGGGCGATCGAAGATCGTCAGATCGCTGCGCTCCGGAGGAGTCACCACCTCCTCCTTCAGCTCACCGTCCCGATCTGTCGTCAGGTAGACGGGCGCCTGCGAGTCGAACGGAGTCCAGCGCAGTGCCCCGCGCGTCCCCTCCAGTTCGGCGCGTGCGAACTCCTCGGCGTGCGTGCCGTTGGCGCGCTCGTAGTTGACGCGGAGGACGCCATCGGCGCGGGCGATGCGCAGCGAAGCTCCCGCGGTGGACTCTGTGTCGTGCACGACGTCGACCGGGTCAGCCGCCGTGCGGATCTGCCCGAGCCACGCGTCCACGATCTCCACCCGGGTCGGCTGCAGCAGATCGAACAGGGTGGAGAAGTCGTACGGCCCCCAGTCCATGACCACTCCGCCGCCGCTCGCGCGCGAGTCGAGGAACCAGCGGCTGGCCGGCTGGTACTCGATGCCCGCGCGACTCCGGGGCCACTTCGTCACGAAGTCGAGGTGGATGAGGTCGCCGAGGACGCCACTCGCCAGGACGCCCTTCACCGCCTCGTTGTGCGGGAGGCCGCGGAAGCGAGTGCTGCAGGACCCGAAGAGCACGTGGGCCTCGGTCGCCGCGGCCAGCATCTCCTCGGCCTCGTCCACCGTCATCGCGAGCGGCTTCTCGCACAGCACGTGGCGGCCGCTGCGGGCCGCGGCGATGGCGGGACCGGCGTGGAACACCGGCGGAGTGGCGACCACGACGATGTCGTCCGGCTCCGGGTCCTCGGCCGTGAGCATCGCATCCGCGTTGCCGAAGCCGGTCGCCTGAGGGAAGGCGGCGAGGAACCCCTGCAGCACCGTCGGGTTCGGGTCGGCGACCCGCAGCTCGACCTCCTCGCCGAGCTTCGCGGCCGCCTCCGCGTGCGTCCGGGCGATGACTCCGGCCCCGATCAGGTACAGCCGCATGCCGCTCCACTCCGTCGTGTGTGGGCACGATCCCAGATCGCCCCGGTGCAATCTACGCGTCCGGATGCGGCCCTCGCCAGGCGATGATCAGGGCGCGGCCGTCGCCGTCTCGCCCGGGAAGAGCAGCTCGCCCAGCGCAGGCGCGATCATCGACGAGTACTCCGGCGTCAGGTGGCCGACATCCCAGCGCATGGGCGCCGTGCCCGCGAAGATCGGGCACCAGGTGCGCGTACAGAACCAGGAGGAGGTGTCGAAGTATTCGACGCCGGCCGCCTCGGCAGCGGCACGGTCCGCCTGTGCTTTGAGCTGCCACCCTTCGCCGATTTGGGAGAGACAATCGGCCGGAGTGCTGACCCGTGTCACACACACCGCCGGGTCCTGGCCGCTGGGGTTGGGCGAGAGCAGGATGATGCGCCGCCCCTCGGCCTTGACCGCGTCCAGGATCTCGACCCGTCCGTCCACCCACGCGGCCTGCGGGCTCGGGGAGTCGGGACTGACCGCCGTCTGACCGAATGTGTACTCCGAGTCGACGACGATGACGACGTCGGGCTCGAGGGTGTTGATCAGCTCCACCTCTCGCGCGCGGCTGTCGTTGCAGAGGTCGGTCGCCTTCTGCCCGGACTCGATCTTCATCACGATGGCGCTGAACGGGCAGGTGGAGAAGCCGATGCCGCGCACGGTGTACCCCCGCGGCTCGAACGCTCCCCTCACGGCGGGCATCCAGGCGACCGCGAACGAGTCGCCCACCACCACGACCGAGCGATCCCCGGAGCCGAATGTGCATACGCTCTGGTCGTCGAGGTCAGGAGGGTTAAGGCACCCCGCCTGCTGCATCTCCGGGTTCAGGTCGGAAGCGACCTGGTCGATGGCCGGCGACAAGTCCGACGGCCACTCTTTCGCGTTGACCGCCAGTGCGAGCTTCTGCTGCAGTTCTTCGGCGGCTGTCGCCGGGGCGCTGGCCGTCGCGCTCGGGGTGGGGACGGGGACGAGTGCCTGAGGATGGGTGGGCACCGCGCGAGGAACAAAGGCAGCCGCGACGAGCGCGGCGACCACGAGGGCTTCCAACCCCAGGAGCGGAATGGCCCACCGTTTGAGGCGGCTCTCTCCGCGCCCTCTCTGCAGCCTGCGGCTCCTCTGGGCCGCGGTACGCGCCTCGGCTATCGCGGCCGCTTCTGCAGGAGGGGAAAGCCACGCCGACTTCCTGACCGGATCCTCGATCAAGTGGTAGGACAGCACGGAGGAAGCGAGGATGAGCACGGACGCGAGGACGAAATAGCCGACATCGCCCGGCCGGAAGAATTCGGCGAGGAGGATTATGACGGGGAAGTGCCACAGATAGAGCGAATACGAGATGTCGCCCAGATATCCGGCCACCGTATTCGTGAGCGGCGCGAGGAAACGCTGAGTTCCGCCCGTCCCCGCGATGATGACCAAGGCAGCGGAGAGAACCGGCAGCGCGGCCCAGGGCGCAGGAAACGCGACACGGTCGTTGACCACGAACAACGAGAACACGATGCCAGCGAGTCCGGCCCAGCCCAGAACGGGTCGGAGCACGGCGGGAATTCGCCGGGCTACCGGGGCGTAGACGGCGATGAGCGCCCCGATCCCGAGTTCCCATGCCCTGGAGAACGTCGAGAAGTAGGCAGTCGCGGCGCTCACCTGGGTCTCGTACACCGCCCAGCTGAAGGACGCGACGGTGATCACGACCATCGCGACGCCAGCCACTGCGCGGCCGGTGGCGTGGCCTCGCCGAGCCGCCGCGCTGATGAGGAAGATCGCCAGCATCAGCCAAGGCCAGACGAAGTAGAACTGCTCCTCGACGGAGAGCGACCAGTAGTGCTGCAACGCGGATACTGGTCCGTGGGCCTGGAAGTAATCGGTCTTGGCGATCGCGAATCGCCAGTTGGCGGCGAAGAGAAGACTCCACAAGCCGTCGATCAGCGTGCTGACGAACCGGCCGGAGTTGTAGATGAAGTAGGCGGCCGCGATGGTCACGGCGAGAACCACCGTGGCGGCAGGGAGAATGCGCTTCACGCGCCGGCGATAGAAGTTGAGAAAGGATATCCGGCCGGTCTTCTCGTGCTCTCGGAGCAGGAGACCCGTGATGAGGAATCCGGAGATCACGAAGAACACATCGACGCCGACGAAGCCTCCCGATGGCCAGCCCAGCAGATGATCGAATATCACCGCGACCACGGCCAGCGCTCGGAGCCCCTGAATGTCGGGACGGAATGCCCCCTTTCGCGCGCCTTGCGACTTGACCGCAATCGGGTTCAAGCCGGTTTCGGATGACATGTCGGTTTTCCCTTCGGTGGTCGACCCGATCATAAAGAATCCGGGGAATTTCGACCAGGAATTCCTCAGCGGAAGGCCGTGCGGGCGACGGACGTGACGCGGAGTCGAAGGCCGTCCGGGAGGAGGAACGACGCCAGCGGCGGTCGCCAGCTGGCCGACAGGGTCACCGAGGCGCTGCGCCCGTCGGAGGTGGTCGCCTCCTCGAGGGCGAGGTCGGGAAGGTCCGCCGGGGCCGCCGCGAGGTACTCCCGGACAGCCCTCTCGGTGTCCGCGTCCCTGAGGGCAAGCCGCACCCGCCCGTCCTCCACGGTCACGGTGTCGAGCGGGAAGGACTGGGCTGCCGCGAGCGCCGCCGCATCCGCAACCGTGTAGAGGCGCTTGCGCTCGAGGTAGAGCGAGGTCGCTGCGGCGACGACCAGGATGAGCGCCAGCGCGAGCGCGAGGAAGCCGGCGAGCAGCGGCAAGATGGACCCCTCGTCAGTCGAGCTTCCGCGCATCAGGGGCTCGGGCTTGGGAAGCGCGCGACTGCCAGCGTGGCGGTCCCCTCGACCGGCAGGCTGAGCGGCAGCCCGTCCGGGACGAACGGCAGCGGCACGATCACCCGCACGGTGGCAGTCACCTCGTCTCCGGGGCGGCAGCCTCCGCCTGCTCGGCAGTCGACCGACACCGCGGCGTCGGCCGCGTCCACGGAGAAGTCGGCGAGTGCGAGCTCCACCGTCCGCTCCGCCCTGGCGGACACGGCCGCGGGATCCCCCGCTCTGCTGACCAGCACCGCGACCCCCGGGCCGCGCCCTCGGTCGCGAACGCGGCGGCCTGAACGGAGGCGAGGGTGAGGACGAGGTAGACGAGCGGCACGAGGAGCAGGACTGATCCGGCGAGGAACTCGACGGACGCCGAGCCCTCCTCACTGTCCCGCATCCTCCAAAGGCGCATGACCGGTCACCTCCAGGCCGTGCTCGATCCCGATCAGCCCGAGGACGGGCAGCGGTGCACGGACTCCGATCTCGGCAACCGGCGCTCCGAGGACGTCCGTCGTCTGCGCCGTCACCTCGACGGGATACTCCGGCCCCAGGGCTGCCGCGATGAGCGCCCGCGTCCGCTCGGCGCCTTCGGTCATCGTGGCGCCGCCGAGGGACGCGAAGCGCGCCCCTCGGCCGCCGCGTCGGTGACCGTGTTGCGCACGTGCAGAGCGAGCCCCAGCTGAAGCACGGAGAGGACCAGCAGCGTGAGGAGGGCGCCTACCAGCACGAATTCGACGGGCGCGGACCCCTCGTCGTGCGCTCCGGGCCTCATCTGTGCCTCAGAACGAGCTGACGCGCTCGATGGCCTGCTCGAACACGCCCGTGAGCGCGGGACCCGCGACGCCCCAGATCAGCAGGACGAGCCCGGCCGTCATCAGCGTGATGAGGACCCAGCCGGGTACGTCACCCCTGTCGTCGGCCAGCCGCGCCGCGGTCTTCGCCAGCAGAGTCTGCATCGCTCCTCCTTCGCCCTGCGCACAGTCTCGGGAGTGGGCGAGGCGCCGCGTTCAAGTTCTCCACAGCTCGCTGACGGCGGGGTCATAATGCCGTTGTGGCAGATGTCCTGGTCCTGCACGGCTCTCCGGGCTCGGGGAAGAGCACCCTCGCGCGGGCGCTCTCCGAGGCGCTTCGGACGGCGGACGTGGCACACGGCGTCATCGACATCGACGAGCTGAGCCTGGTGCACCCCTACCCGGGCCGGTGGTTCCCGCGCGAGAACCTCCGCGCCATCTGGCCCCACTACGTCGCGGCCGTGCCCGACCTGAAGCTCATCGTCCCGATGGTGTTCAACGACGAGGAGGAGGTCGAGCTCTACCGCGCGGCTCTGCCCGGCGCGCGGCTTCTGATCTGCGAGACCACCGCGCCGATCCCGGTGCTGAAGGAGCGGGTGACCGAGCGCGAGCCGACCGATGAGTGGGCCGCCTCGCTGCGCAAGTGGGTCGACGTCTACCATGCCCGGTCCGATCACGATCGCATCCGGCAGTTCCAGGTGGTGACGCACCCGGCGACGGTCGACGAGTCCGTCGCCGAGATCCTCGGCTGGACCCGGTGGCTGGACTGATCGGGTGATGGCAGAAAGCCCGAGAATCACAAGCCGATAACCCTGCGCGACACGAACTCGCGGGTTTCTCGGAGCCCGCGAATCGCCGGATAGGTTGCGCGCATGAAGCTTTCGCGTTCACGGGGTCGGCGGACCGCCGCCGGGCTCGTCCTCGCCGTCGCCGTCGGCGGCTCCGTCCTCCTGACGGCCGGCCCAGCTGTGGCCACGCCGTCCGAGGTGAAGATCTCGTTCGACTCGCCCCGCGAGGTCAGCATCGAGTACGGCGAGCCCTGGGGCCTCACCCTGTCCTCCATCGCAACCGCCTCCTGCTACGGCTGTGACACGACGGTGACCCTGCTTGTGGACGGGGACGCCGCGGCAAGCACGTGGGGGACGGCCGGTACACGCAGCTATGGCACGTCCCAGTCCTACTTCTCGAGCTACCAGGTGGACGAGCCGCTGTCCGCTGGCGAGCACGAGCTCACGGCGACGGTCGCCGGCAACCAGTTCGGCCTCGAGCTCTTCGGGCAGACGGCCGAGCCTGCGACCATCACCGTCGCGCCGGCCGCTCTGGCAGTCGACCTCCGGGTGGAGACCGATCCGATTCACTCGGCGAACGCGGTCGTCACGGCGCGCCTGGCGGGCCACTTCATCGAGAGTCTCGTCCCGCGGCAGTACGACGACCAGGAGGACAGCCACCAGCCGCCCATGCTGCCGGCCGGGACGTGGAGCGTCTCGATCGCCGACGCATCCGGTGCCGCGGTCTACACCCAGGAGACGCCGGTCGAGGCCGGGGGCGATCCCTACCTCACCCAGTACTGGAAGGACGTGCCGGCCGGCACCACCTTCACGGCGTCCGCATCCTTCACGCCGTCGGGCGACACCGCCGACGACTTCACGGTGACGAACGCGGAGAACGCGTCCTACACCTCACCCGCCGCCACGACCGTGGTCGCGCCCGTGGATGAGCCGGACGCGGTGGAGCCGACCGCGTCGACTGCGGGTCCCAGCGTCCCGCTGTGGGTCGCGGCTGCCGCGGGCCTCGTGGGACTGTCCGGCCTTCTCGCTATCCTGCTCACCCTCCTTCTCGTCCGCCGGCGCCCCCGGCCCGCGGCAGGTCCCGACTCATCGTCCCCGGCCGACGGTCCCGCCGCGCCCGATGCCGACACCGCCGTCCTTCAGGAGTCCGCTCATGTCTAAGCGCTCTCTCGCACTCGCGCTCCTCGCCGCTCTCGCGACCTCGATGAGCATCGGCGCGGTGGCCGGCCCCGCAGCCGCGGCCCAGCCCACGGACACCGAGATCGTCACCTCGGGTCCGCTGGAGACCGGCTTCGGGTCGAACTGGGTGGTCGAGGTCACAGTGACCGATTCGGACGGCGTCCCCGTCGACCCGACCGGTGGCACGATCGACGCGTACGTCGTCGGCATCGCGGGCCCGATCGCCCACGCCGTGCCGCTGCAGGCCGGCGCCCGCGCCTACGTCAGCCAGCCGGATGCGGGTCCGCTCCTGCCAGCCGGCACCTACGACCTCTCCGCGGTCTTCGTCCCCGCGCCCGGCTCCGGCCTCGAGCCCAGCCAGGCGCCCACCACGCTCCAGCTCACGGTCACGCCGATCGCGCTGACTCCCTCGTTCTCGCTGACGGGCGGGACAGGTGAGAAGGATCCGCCCGTCGTCGTGCTCGACCTCGGCGCGGACAGCGCTTCGGCGCCCGGCGGCGCGCCCTCCGGCACCTGGAGCGTGGCGGTCACCGATGAGAAGGACGCCACGGTGTTCACCACGGAGGTCGCGCAGCCCGCATCGACGACCGGTCCTCTCCGGGTACCCGTCGAGGCGAAGCTCGACGCGGGTCAGACCTACTCAATCGCGGCCGGCTTCGCACCGGAGGAGCGGATCGCCGGCGGGATCACGGTCGCGCCGATGGCGGCCAAGACGTTCACCACCCCCGAGACGACCTTCGCGGACTGGGCCGCCACCCCGGTGGCCCTTCCCATCGCCGTGATCGTCGGCGGGGGTGCACTCGTCGCCCTCCTCGTGCTCGCCGCCGTCCTCCTGCCCTTCCTGCTCCGACGACGCCGCGACGAGCCGGTCGATGCCCTCGAGCCGGACGACGCGCCAGAGCGTGAGCCGGCCGCCATCCTCTGACCCGTCATCGCGTTGCCCAAGTTCGACATCAAGGTCGCGCACAGGAGCGCCTACTCCGGCGAGGAGGGCACCTTCTCGCTGATCGAGGTGCCGCCTATCCGGTACCTCGCCGTCGACGGCGAGGGCGACCCGAACAGCGCCGATGACTACCGCTCTGCGGTCGAGGCGCTCTATGCGCTCGCATACGCCATCAAGTTCGCGAGCAAGGCGGCCGGGCAGGACTTCGTGGTCGCGCCGCTCGAGGGGCTCTGGCGCTCGGACGACCTGGGCGCCTTCCGCCGGCGGGAGAAGGACGCGTGGCGCTGGACGATGCTGATCGCCCAGCCCGACTGGATCGACGCGGACGCCCTCGCCGCAGGCCGGGAGGCGGTGCTGAAGATGCGGACGCCGTCGCACCTTCACCGCGCCCAACTCCTGACGCTGAACGAGGGCCTCTGCGTCCAGACCTTGCACGTGGGGTCCTACGACGCGGAGGCCGCCGTCCTGGCCCGCCTGCACGACGAGTACCTGCCGGAGCAGGGACTTGCTCCCCGTGCGGACCACCACGAGATCTATCTCAGCGATCCTCGGAGGACCGCGCCGGCGAAGCTCAAGACCCTCCTCCGTCAGCCCGTCGAGCGCACCCGGCAGCCCTGACCCGGCGCTCTCCAAGGCGGTCCTTCGAGGCCCCGTGGATCGACCCGCGGAGACCGGCGGCTGAACAGGAGGCGACGAGCGACCTCTCCTGCCCCCGACAGGGCCGTCCACCCTTGGCACGGCGCGGAACGCGACCTACCATTCCCTCGAACGGTCAGCCGTCCGGCTGCCCGCGCCTCCCCGAGATCAAGGCGCAGCCATGCCCAGCTCCATTCCCGGACGCGTCCGCGCGCTCGCCCTCGCCACCGCGGCCCTCGTCGCCGTCGGACTCCTCGGCACCCTCCCCGCCCGTGCCGACACCGCGCCGCAGGGCGGCCAGGTCGCGACCGTGTCGACGGACCCGCTGCCGACCGTGCAGATCGACGGAGTCGTGTGGTCGCAGGTCGTGGTGGGCAGCACGGTGTACGTCGGAGGAAGCTTCTCGACCGCGCGACCCGCCGGCGCCGCCGCGGGCTCCAACACGACACCACGCGCGAACGTCCTGGCCTTCAACCTCACGACCGGCGCCCTGCTGTCCGGGTTCGTGGCCAACACCAACGCCGAGGTCCGGTCGATCACCGCCGCGCCGGACGGCAGCCGCATCTACATCGCGGGGTCGTTCACGTCCGTCAACGGCACGACCCGCAACCGCCTCGCGGCGCTCAACCCCACCACGGGCGCGGTCATCAGCGGATTCGCCCCCTCCTTCAACTCGACCGTCGAAGCCGTGAAGGCGACGGCGAGCACCGTCTACGCCGGCGGCGGCTTCACCGCGGTCAGCGGCCAGACGCGCACGCGCGGCGCGGCGGTCGCGGCGAGCAACGGTGCCGTCCAGCCGTTCGCCCCCGTCATCGAGGGAGGCCGCGCTCGCGCCCTCGTCCTCTCGCCCGACGGCGGCCGCGTCGTGTTCGGCGGCTCGTTCACCACGATCAACGGCTCGGGGAACCCCGGATACGGGCTCGGTGCGGTGAACGCGGCGACCGGAGCCCTCGTGCCGTGGAACGCCAACTCGCAGGTCCGGAACGGCGGCACGGACGCGGCCATCTGGAGCCTCTCCTCCGACGGCGACAGCGTCTTCGGCAGCGGCTACCACTACGGCGGAGGAGGCAACCTCGAGGGCTGGTTCCGCGCCAGCTGGACGAACGGCGACCTCGTCTGGGTCGCGGACTGCCACGGCGACACCTACTCCACCTTCCCCTACAACGGCGCCGTCTACATCGCCGGCCACGCGCACTACTGCGCGAACATCGGCGGCTTCCCGCAGACGGATCCGAACTGGACCTACCAGCGCGGCATGGCGACCACGAAGGCGTGGAACGGCAACCGCAACGGCGGCCAGACGCTGGGCTACCCGTCCTGGCAGGGCGTCGCCGCCCCGGACCTGCTCAACTGGTGGCCGGACTTCAACACCGGCACCGCGAGCGGAGCGGGTCAGGGGCCGTGGAGCGTCACGGCCGGTGGCAACTACGTGGTCTACGGCGGCGAGTTCACTCGGGTCAACAATCAGCCGCAGCAGGGTCTTGTCCGATTCGCGGTGAGCAGCGTCGCCCCGAACAAGGACGGGCCGCGCCTGAGCGGATCCGGCTTCGTGCCGACGCTCTCCTCCCCTCCGCGGGCACGGTGCGGGTCAGCTGGGTGGCGAACTACGACCGCGACAACCAGTTCCTCACCTACCGGATCTTCCGGGACGGCAACACCACGACTCCGGTCACCACGACCACTGTCGGGTCGCGCATCTGGTTCGACCGGCCGACCACGACCTACACGGACAGCGGACTGTCCGCGGGCACGCACAGCTACCGTCTTCGGGCCGATGACCCCTTCGGCAACAGCGTGTGGGGCGACCCCGTGTCGATCACCATCGCGGGCGGCGCCGGCAACACCCCGCCCTCCGCCTCCTTCACGAACACCGTCAGCAACCTCACGGCGTCGTTCACGTCGACCTCGACGGACCCCGACGGCAGCATCGCCTCCACCTCCTGGCAGTTCGGCGACGGAACCACCGGGAGCGGGACCAGCGTCAGCCACACCTACGCCACCGCGGGCACCCGGACGGTGACCCTCACCGTGACGGACAACGCGGGCGCCACCGCGACGTCCAGCAGGAGCATCACGGTGGGCGCGGCGCAGCCGGCCGAGCTGGCCCGCGACGACTTCGGCCGGACGACGACCGGCGGCTGGGGCACCGCTCCAGTGGGCGGCGCGTGGACGCTCGGATCGACGACCACCTCCGCGTACTCGACCGACGGAAGCAGCGGGAGAATCACCTCGACCGGCGCGGGACGCACGTACGAGGCTTTCCTCGGGGGCGTGACGACCACGAGCGCCGACGTGCGAGCGACGACCACAGCGACGCCGGTGCCCGCCGGCGGCAGCGTCTACCTCTCGCTGATCGGACGCCGCGTCGGCACCGCCGACTACCGGGCGCGCGCCGTGATCAGCGCGCAGGGCGCGATCACGCTGCAGCTCAACCGATCCGGGACGACCGTGGCGAGCACCGCCGCGGGCACGTTCGCAGACGGGGACCGACTGCAACTGCGCCTCCAGGTGACCGGCACCTCGCCCACGACCCTGCGTGCGAAGCTCTGGAAGGCGGGTACCGCCGAGCCGGCCGCATGGCAGGTCACCTTCTCGGACTCGACGGCGGAGCTGCAGACGGCCGGCTCGTCGGGCCTGGGGCTCTACGTCGGATCGAGCGTCACGAGCCTGCCCACTACGGCCGGCTTCGACGACTTCTCACTCGTCGCGGCGGGGTGATCCGGGCAGGGGCGCCCCCGGGACCTTCCGCCCTGACCCCACCGTGACGGGCCGAGTACCGTGCGGGTCGATCGACGAGCCCCCTCGCGAGGTTCGCCTCCGCCGCACGGGATCGAGGGATCATGCGCAGGGTCTTCCAGGTGGTCACCGTCCTGCTCGCCGCGTCGGCGGCGCTCCAGCTCTACTTCGCCGCGGTGGGCGTCTTCTCGTCGGAGGAGAACGACCCGTTCGCGCTGCACACGACCAACGGGCGCATCGTCCTGCCGATCCTGGTGCTGCTGACCATCCTCTGCGCCGCCCTGGCCCACGCCGGGCGGCGAACGATCTGGATCACCGTGATCGTCTTCGTGCTGCTCGTCTTCCAGACGCTCTTCATCCTCATCCCGTCGCTGATCTTCGGCGTCGAGCCCGGCGGAGACAACGTGCCCGCAGTCGCCACGGCACTCATGGCGCTGCACGGCATCAACGGCGGCGTGATCGTCGCCCTCAGCGGGACGCTCGTAGAGCGGTCGACCGCCCTCGCGGCCCGCAGGGAGTCTCACCCTCGACCGGTGGAAGCCGTGCCCGAGAGGGACGCGGTTCCGCACTGAGCAGCGGCGGCGCTCCCGTGGGTCAGCGGCCCGCGCGGTCGAGGTTCTCGCGGGTCGTCCGGTGGCGCTCCAGGACGGCCGCGATCGGCTCGACGATGCGTTCCTCGGTCACCGCGGATACCGAGGACCGCAGCCGCCCGGCCATGACGGCCTTGCGATGGCGAGCACCCACGCGTGCCCACCAGCGGGCGAGGCCGGCGAGCAGCATCCCCACGAGCGCTCCGCCGACCAGCATCAGGAGCGGCACGGGGACGACGCCCACCGAGGGCGTCTCGGGGCGGGGCAGGGCGAGGAGTCCGAGGACGTAGAGGCCGGCCAGCCAGAGGACGCCCGCGAGCGCCACCAGGCCGAAGACCCACTGCAGGACGTTGGCGACCGACCACCACACCGGGCGTCGCGCCCGCAGCGAGGTGCCGAGCACCGCCTGGTCCAGCGCGTCGGGGAGGGAATCGTTGCCGCCCGTGGCGGCCCCGTCGACCGCGCGCTCCCAGCGCGGCGGGAGGCCCTCGCCAGCCGCGCGCACGAAGCCGCGGATCGCGACGTCCACCGCCGACCGGGCGGAGCTGGGAGCGATCGGGATCGAGGACCTGGCGAGCACGTCGCGGGCGTCGCCCTCCTCCTCGCGGGGAACGGGGCGGTTGGAGCCGTCACCCAGGCGCAGGCGGCGCAGCGGATCGGGCCCACGGCGGCCGACCCAGCGGGAGAACAGCCACCCGGAGCGTCGCAGCGCGCTCCGCCGGTAGTCGCGGCCGACCGCGTCCAGCACGATGGGCACACCCGCGGCGCGGCCGAGCGCGCCGTCGAGGTCCTTCCGGGGCAGCCACTCGACGCGCGGCTCGTCATCCGCCACCTCGGTGCGCAGGGTCCGGGCGGAGGTGACCACATCGGCGCTGAGCCGACGGAGCGACGCCTGGTGCCCCTCCACGTATTCGGCGATGCGCCGCTCGAGCTCCGCCACCCCCTCGCCGGTGCGGACGGAGGTGGCCAGCACCTTGGCGTTCGGGATGCCGTCCCGCTCCAGCAGCCTGCCCAGGTCGAGCGCGCACTCATGGGCGGCCTCGGGCGTCAGCCGGTCGGCCTGGTTGAGCACCGCGAGGGTGACCGACTCGTGCTGCGCGAGCAGGCGGACGAAATCATCGTGCAGCCGCGCATCCGCATACTTCTGGGGGTCCGTGACCCAGACGAACACGTCGACGAGCTGCAGCATCCGCTCGGCCTCGATCCGGTGGCTCGCCTCGCGCGAGTCGAAGTCCGGCATGTCGAGCAGGACGAGGCCGTCGAGGTCGGGAGGACCGGCAGGGCTGCCCACGAGGTGCCGGGCTTCGACCTTGAGCCAGTCGAGGAGCTCCCCGGCGTCCCCGGCGCCCCACACGGCGGCGGTGGGCTTCGACGTGGTGGGCCGCCGGGCTCCGATCCGGGACACGTCGGCCCCGACGAGCGCATTGAAGAGCGACGACTTGCCGCTCCCCGTCGCGCCGGCGAGTGCGACGACGGTGTGCCCGCCCGCGATCGCCGTGCGCTCCCCCACCTTGCCGACGACGGCGCGCGCACGCTCCGCGTCCTCCGGATCGAGCTCGTCGCCGCCGGCGTCGAGCGCTGCGCCGAGCGCGTGCACACGGTCGGGCAGCTCCTGGGCCGGATCGGCGGGGCGGCCGCGCGAGGAGCGGAGCGGGCTCACCGGGCTGCCCTCACGGCGGCGGCGGCCGCGGCGAGCGCGTCGCTCTGCTCGGCGGAGACGCCAGCCGAGGCGACCGCGGCCGAGAAGCGGTCGAGCTCGCCCGCGTACAGGTCCTCGACGCGCTCGATCAGCCGCTCGCGGGCCTTCTGCGCGAGGTCGCGAACCGCCTGGTCCCCGAACACGGCCTCGAGCACCTTCTGGCTGACGACAGCCGTGCCGCCAGCGATCCCGACCTCGATGAGGGCGAGACCTGCCGTGCTGGCGAAGGCGAGCAGCATCAGAGTCACGCCGAGGCCGTTCACCCCGTAGGCCATGATCCGGGCGGTGATCCGGCGGTCCTTCCCCTCCTCGCGCACCATGTCGAGGATGTCGCCCTGCCAGTCGCGCACCAGCCTCTCGATCCGCGCGTCCAGACCGGGGCTCGATCGGGCCAGGGCCGGCGAGATGGCGATGAGCTGCTCGCCGCCGGGCCGAGTGCGCCAGGCGCGACCGGTCGCGGCTGCGGCGAGTTCGGCGTGGTTGGAGATCAGCACGGCGGCCCCCGAGGTCAGCGCGTCGCCGAGTACCTCCTCGGGCGGCGGCTCCCCGCGGAAGAAGGACGTGACCCGGTCCCGCAGCCGGGACACCGTGGACTCCACCTGGCGGAAGAACTCTCCCGTGCCGACGAACTCCTGCCAGCGGGCGAGCACCTCGCCGCGGAGCAGCGTGCCGTCCTGCATCCCGGCGCGCACCTCCTGCAGCGCGTCGAGGTAGGCCCGCGCGGCGGCCTCGTCGAGAGCGCGGGCGGCGGAATTCTGCTCGGCGGAGGCGATCGCGAGCGTGGCGATGCGCTGATCGAGCGACTCGAGCGCGCCCTGCAAGGTCTGGCGGACCACGGCCGCCCGCGCCTGCGCGTCGCCGGCCAGCGTCCGCAGCCACGTGCGCAGGCTCGAAGCCTGCTCGTCGGGCAGCAGGCCGTCCTCGAGCCGGGACTCGGCGATCGCGAAGATGGGCGCCTGGTCGAGCCCCTGCTCGCGCAGCATCTCGCCGAGGTGCGTGTGGACGTCCTCCATCGCCTCGGGCGGCACGCGGTCCAGGACGATCGCGACCGCGGTGCCCCGCTCCCCTGCCTCGTGCAGGAGGTCCCACGGCACGGCGTCGGCGTAGCGGGCGGCGGTGGTGACGAAGATCCACAGGTCGGCGGCGGCGAGCAGCTGGGCGGCGAGCTCGCGGTTCGCCGCGACGACGCTGTCGATGTCCGGGGCGTCGAGCAGCGCGAGGCCCTGCCCCACCGCCTCGGTGGCCACGAGCCGGACGGACCCGGTGCTCGTGTCCCCGGTCGTCCCGCCCGTGACCCGGGCGAGGCCGGGCAGGATCCGCTGGTCGGTGAACCAGCGGGTGTCCGCGGGGTGGTGGATCAGGACCGGCGAGCGAGTGGTGGGCCGGAGCACACCGGGCTGGCTCACCTCCCGGCCGACGAGCGAGTTGACGAGGGTGGACTTGCCGGCACCGGTGGAGCCGCCGACCACGGCGAGGAGCGGGGCGTCGATGGACGAGAGACGCGGCAGCACGTAGTCGTCGAGCTGGTCCAGAAGGCGCGTGCGCAGCTGGCGAGCCGTGCCGCTGCCCGGCAGGTCGAGCGGCAGGGTGGCGTCGTCGAGGGCAGAGCGGAGCTGGGTCACCGCCGACAGGAGCGTCGCGGTGCCGACCGTGGACGCCTCGGGCACGTCGCCATCCTGCCGTGTCGTGCGGGTCCGCCCCACCCCTTGATTCTCGGCGCGGGTCCGGTCAGTCGTCGAGCCCCGTGCCCCTCAGTCGAGCGTGAAGCGGAAGAACGGACCCCGCTCGTCGTGCTCGATGGGCGCCGCTCCCGACCAGCCCGCGAAGGGTCCGGTGCCGGTCCCGGTGATGATGACCCCGCCCCAGGTGGACTCCTCGCCGAACTGCGTGCCCCAGTGGTGCACCGTCACGGTGCCTGGCTCGCCGCCGGGCATGGCCGCGGTGATGTGCTCGGCCGCGAGGTAGCCGCGGTTCGCCTCGTCCCCGGAATAGAGGAAGTAGACGACGCTCTCGCCGAGGATCCCCTCGGTGAACGTCTTGCGCAGCAGGCTCGCGGCCGCCCATCCGCCTTCCACGCCGGGCACGGTGCTCGCGTCGAAGGCGGTGACGTCGAACCGGGCGATGAGCTCACGCATGCGCCAACCCTAGGGCGGCGCCCCGACAGCGGAAGCCGACGTGCTGTCCCGTTCCGCGCAGGCCCGCCGGCCGGTCCTCAGGCGAACAGGAAGACGGGAGGCAGCACGAGCACCACGATCGCCGCCCAGACGCCGAACACGGGCAGGTAGCCGGTCTGCCACCGCTCCAGGCGGTCGGCGGTCTCGCTCCCGAAGAGCATCCGCACCGAACGCCACGCGGTGACGCCGAGGTTCGCCACCAGCAGCAGGTTGAGGCCGAGCGCGGCCATCCGGTTGGCGGTGAAGCCGAACTCGCCGATCCGCGACAGCATCGAGCCGAGGACGAGCACGTCGAGCACGAGCGCGGCGGCGATGGCGGCGAACCGGACGCCGTCCAGCACGCCGGCGCGCTGGGCCGGCTCGCGTGCGGAGAGGCCGTACAGCACGAGTCCGAGGACCACGAGCAGCAGGGCGTCGAACACCGTCAGGAGATCACGGTCGAAGTCGCGTCCGATTCCCCCGGCGGCATAGACGCCCACCGCCACCAGGAGCATGACGGCGAACAAGGGCGTGAAGATCGCGGTGAGGACCGGCGCGATGTTCTCGATGACGCTCTTCTTCGCCTCGACGAGCCACGCCGCGACGAGAACGGCGCCCGCGGCACCCGACGGCACCACCCAGAGGGCCACGTCCTCGACGGACGCCGGGGCGATCGGTGCCAGCACGAGCCCGGTGAGCCCCACCAGCACACCGCCGCCGAGCGCGATGAGCACGTAGTAGATGGCCCATTCGCCGGTGAAGCGGATGAAGTCCATCCGCCGCGCGGACGAACGCCAGTCCCCTGCGACATACGCGGCTCCGGCCACGAACCAGAGCACGACCGGCAGGTGCACGGCCACGAGCACGCCGGTGGCGGAGCCGTCCGGGAAGGGGAAGACGCCGACCGCGACGGCGAGCAGCGCGATGACCACTCCCAGGCCGACCGCCCACCGGGCGCGGATGCCGCGCGAGGCGACGAAATACGCAGCCAGCACGGGCAGCACGAACAGGCTGACGTCGCGGAGGAACCAGGGCGCGTCGGTCTCGGGCACGCCCGCCGCGACCCGGGCCACCTGGATGAGCACGGCGGCGACGGCCGCGAACCCGGCGGCCAGCAGGGGCGACCGGCGCCAGCCGCCCGTCTCCTCCGCGTGGTCGAGCACGAGCTGCTTCCACAGCCGCTCGCTGTGCTCCCGAGCGAACTCGGCGGTCAGGACGTCGACCTTGCCGAGGCGCTTGACCGCCACGAGGAACGCCTCGTCCTCGGTCAGGCCTGCGTCCACCAGCTCGGCGATCTGGTCCCGGAGGTGGTGCTCGAGCTCGTCCGCATCTGCCGGGGCGACGGCCCTGCCGCGGCTGACCGCGGCGCGCCAGTCGGCGATGTCGGTGTCGAGAGTCGCCATGCTCATGCTCCCGCCACCGCTCCGGTGCCCGGCATGGTGAGGCCCCACAGCCCGCCCAGCGTCCGCGTGGCGGTCTCCCACTGCCGGCGCTGATCCGCGAGCTGGGCCAGCCCCGAGTCCGTTATGGCGTAGTAGCGCCGCTTGCGTCCTTGATCGGACGCCCCCACTCCGCCCGCACGTGCCCGAGCCGCTCGAGCCGGTGGAGCAGCGGGTAGAGCATGCCGTCCGTCCACTCGAGTTCGCTGTCCGAGAGCTCCTTCACGCGCTTGAGGATCGCGTAGCCGTAGCTCTGCCCCTCCGCGAGGATCGCCAGCACGAGCGGCGACGCCATCGCGGCCACCAGGTCCTTGTCCATGACAACCTCCTTGCCTTTCGCCATTATGCATTGCACTGCTAGGTATGGCAAGACGGTGCTCGCGACGCGGGATGCCGACCGATTTGTCGGCACCGTCCGCGCGTCTCCCGTCGGCTCGGCTTCCAGCACTGGAAGCTCCCGATATGCGCCCTCCCTCCCGCCTGCTCCTCGCCCCTGCGCTGGTCGCATCGGCGTTCCTCGCCGGCTGTTCGGAGGCACCTCAGGCGACGCCGGCGGCCAGCGAAGCGCCCGCGGTCGCGGCCACGCCGACTCCGACTCCGACGCCCACTCCGACCGTGGCCTCGGCTCCGCCTGCCGTCTTCGGTGGGGACTGCGCCAGCGTGTTCACCGATGAGGAGGTGAGCGAGGCTCTGGGGGCTCCGTTCTCGGCGGTGGACCCGGCCCAGGTTGTTCTTCCGCAGATCCTGGCGGTCGAGCAGCTGGGCGGCATCCACTGCTCGTGGGCTCAGGTGGACGACCCATCGGTGCGGAGCTGGTTCACCGTCCTTCCCGCGTCCGCGGGGAGCGAGCAGGAGCTGAACCAGGTCAGCTGCTACGGGCCGTGCGCGTTCGGCACGGCGTCGAACGGGCTGTGGCTGGCCGGCGTCGTATATCCGTCCGCCGCCGAGGACGAGTCCAGCTCCGCCGTCGCAGCGCTCACCTCCGCTTTCGCCTCGAGCGCGGCTCGACAGCCGGCTCCCGTTCCGCCGGGCGCGGTTCCGGGCCGGTGGGCCGGAGCCGTCGACTGCGCAGCGCTCTCGGATGCGGCGGGCCTCCCTGCCGCACTGGGCGATCCCCAGCTGCACGTCGATCGCGGCGACTACCCGGGCGAGGCCGGCCCGGGCGCCTACGCGGCGGCGAAGGCCGCGGGGGTCACGAACTGCTGGTGGAGCTCGGACGAACCGGCGACACGCGGACCTCTGGATTTCGCGGTCCAGCTGCTTCCCGCCGGCGGATGGGTGCGGGCTCGGATCGAGGCGCTCCCTGGGGCGCAGTCGATCTCGGTCCCCGGCGCAGACGCAGCCTTCGTCGTCGCCACGTCCTCCGAATGGAGAGACTCCGAGGTGCTGCACGTGTTCGCCGGCGGCAACTGGATGACGGTTCAGTCCTCCTCGACAGCGGTGTCCCTCGAGGATGTGCTGCCGGCGGTTCCGCCTCTGCTCTCCGCTCTCGCTCGTGGCTGAGCCCGCCGACCGGTAGCCTCACGGCAGGGCCCGCTCGATCAGCGGAGGAGACAGGGATGTTGGAAGCGCTCGCCGGCACAGGACTGGCCGCGGCCGCCGGCCTGAACGCGTACATCCCCATGCTGGCGCTCGCCCTGCTGTCGCGGTTCACGGACCTGGTCACCCTCCTCCGGATGGGCCTGGCTCGAGAACGGCTGGGTCATGAGCGTGCTCGCCGTCCTCCTCCTGCTCGAGTTCATCGCCGACAAGATCCCGGCGGTCGACAACATCAACGACATCGTCCAGACGGTCGTTCGCCCCGCCGCAGGCGGCATCGTGTTCGGTTCGGGCACCTCGGCGCAGACGGCGGCGATCCAGGATCCCGGTGCGTTCTTCACCTCAGGGAGCTGGGTGCCGGTTGCGGTGGGCGTCGCGGTCGCCCTCGTGGTCCACCTGCTGAAAGCGGGCACCCGCGCCGCAGCCAACGCCGCGCTCGCCGGCATCGGGGCTCCCGTGCTCAGCGTGGCGGAGGACGTCACCAGCGTGGCGCTGGTCGTCGCCGCGATCCTGCTGCCCGTGCTCGTGCTCGTCGCCCTGGCCGGACTGGCGGTCGTGGCGATCCTGGTCGTGCGGTGGGGACGCCGCCGCGCGATCGAGCGGCGCGCGGCGAAGGCGCTGGCCGCCACGCTCTGATCCGGGCTGCTGTCGACCGCACGCATCAGCGGGCCCACAGGCGACACCCAGCACGATGAGCGGGTGACGAGAACCCGGCGCAGCCTCCTGTCCGCCTTCGTGCCGCCGGCGGTCACCCTCCTCGGGTATCAGCGGGAGTTCTCGTCGGCGGCCCGGACGCTCGCACTCGCCGAGAAGCACGTCGCCCACCCGGAGTCGCACACTCCCCGCGGAGCATCCGCCGCACCGTCGACGTCACCCTCCGCACCGACACACCGTGGCCGGTGTACACGCTCACACCCAGGAGGGGCCGCGGGCGTGGCCACGCCGTCTACGCCCATGGCGGCGCCTGGGTGCACGAGATCTCGCCGTTCCACTGGTGGCTGATGGCTGAGCTCGCGGCGAGGACCGGAACCGAGTTCACGGTGCCCATCTACCCCCTGGTGCCGCTCGGCACCGCGGGCGAGGTGGTGCCGGTCGTCGCGGACCTCACCACCGCCCTCGTCGGCGAGGTTGGGGCAGGCTCGGTCACGCTGCTGGGTGACTCGGCGGGCGGCACCATCGCCCTCGCGGCCGCGATGCTGCTCCGCGATCGCGGCATCCCCGCTCCCCGCGACGTCGTCCTCATCGCGCCCGCTCTCGACCTGCGCTTCACCGATCCGCTGATCGCGCGGATCCAGCCCTATGATCCGTGGCTCGCCGTTCCCGGTCCACGCGCCGCGGCGGAGCTATGGCGGGGTGACCTGCCGATCGAGGACCCGCTGGTGAGCCCGCTGTTCGGCTCGCTCGCGGGCGTCGGGCGGATCACGGTCTTCACCGGGACCCACGACATCACCCACGCGGACGCGGTCGCACTGCTCCGCAAGGCGCGTGAGGAAGGCCACCCGCTCGACTTCGAGCAGAAGCCGAACATGCTGCACGACTACCCGCTGCTGCCGATCCCCGAAGGCGCCGAGGCTCGGCGCCGCATCGCGGCGATCCTCGGCCGCTGACCGCGCGACCGATGATCGACGAGCCGCCCGCAGGGGCGGCGTATCGAGATCAGGCCGGTTCTCGACTCAGAACGGGGCGGGGGTGGCGTCCAGCCACCGGGTCTGCGCGACCGCGTTGCCGACCTCCTGCAGTTGCGGATACGTGGTGTGCTCCCTGCCCTCGGGTGAGGTCCAGGTCATCCGCCCCGTTCCGTCGGGGTCCTGTGCGACGTGCCACCCGGTCTTGTGTTTCAGCAGGTGGTGGCCTTTGCAGAGGCAGGCGAGGTTGCGCTCGGCGGTCTCGCCGCCGAGGATCCAGTCCTTAGTGTGGTCGATGT
Organism: Naasia aerilata; assembly: GCF_030296595.1. Lineage (GTDB taxonomy): Bacteria > Actinomycetota > Actinomycetes > Actinomycetales > Microbacteriaceae > Naasia > Naasia aerilata. The sequence goes on from NZ_AP027731.1 coordinate 229,756, forward strand.
CGCAGAACCGGGCCTTCCTGCTGCACCCCGGGAACCGGCACGTCCCGTCCCGGACCTGAAGGGCCCGCCGCAGCTTCTTCGGCACCTCGTACCGATCCCTGCCGTAGGAGCAGGATCCCGACCCGGGGTCGGTGAGGATCCGGTAGAACCCGCTCGCCGCTCCCATCAACCCGCGAGCGGTCTCCGCGCCGATCGGCCCATACCCCTCCAGATGCGCCGGCTCATCCGTGAGGCCCATGACGGAAAGCACCGGGACCACCACGTGCACGGTCGGGACGATGCCCCGGTGCAGCGTCGATTCCCTCAGCGCCTTCTCCCCTCCACCGGCGGAAGCACCGTCCCCAGGTCGAGCAGCAGGTCCCGGGTCACGTCCGCCCGCAGCTGCGCCAGCGTCCGCTCCTCCCCCGCCTCGCCGCGGAGGGTGCGGGCGATCATGTCGACCCGATTCAGGGCTGCGTGGACCTCCTCGGCGGGCAGGTGGACGAACAGGGTCGCCATCCCGTCAGAGGCGTGCTCGGCCCACACGTTGCGCTCCTTCACCGCCTCCCGGTGCCTGGCCTCCAGGTCCGCCGCAGCGACCTGCTCCCGGATGGTGCGTGCCTTGACCAGGAAGAGAGCCGGAGTGAGCTGGAACGCCCACGGCAGCACCCGAGCCTCGAACAGCGCCCGATCCTCCGCGGCAAGCCCGGCGCCGGTGTCGACGATGATCCGGGCGTGGCGTTCGCTCACCTCGCCGCGCTCCAGGGAGGCGAGCGTGTCCGGGAAGTCCTCGACCAGGATCCGGCCCACCCCCAGCAGGGTCTCCATCGTCCGCTCCGACACCAGCAGCCGGGTGGCCAGCTCCGCCCGGAGACTGCGGAACGACATCCGGGCTGGGTCGTCCTCACCCGACCGGGTGCGCTCCCATTCGCGGCGGATCGCATCCACCAGCCGGAACCGCGCCGCGGCAGCGTTCGCCGCCGCCTGCGACACCAGGTCCAGGGCGACGAACAGGTTCGTCGACCCGTCGTCGGGCGGCAATCCTGCCTGCCCAAACCAGCCGTCGTCGTCTTCCATGCACGTAGTGAACCACCACCCTCCGACATAGGGATTCGGCGGTGGGTCAGGGGAAACAGGCTTCGGAGGGGCGCCGCCGACGGGTCGCCGGAGGGCTGGAGGCCGGGCGTCTCCGCTGCTGATTTCGAGACGATCGCTGCGCGATCTCCTCAATCAGCGGTGGGGCGTCGGTCGCCGACGCGCTTCCCCACCTCAGCGGGTGGGGCGACGGTCGCCGACGCGCTCCCCCTACAGCGCTCAGGCGACGGGAGCCGACGCGCTCCTCACCGTTCCGGGACGGCGAGGACCTCGGGGGCGTTCAGGGCGGTGACCGAGACTCCCGCCGCCGAGCGTGCCGGGTCCGTCCAGGTCAGGGCCACCGTGCGGGTCTCGCCCGGGAACAGCGTGAAGGCGCTGTCGTCGACCAGGAGCGCGGGGAGGAGCCGCACGTCTGCGGCGTCCGCGATGCGCACGCCGACCGCGGCAGTGCCGCCGGTATTGGCGATGGCGACCGAGCCGGCCGTCGCGTCCACGCTCAGCGACGTCTCCGCCAGCTGCGCGAGCGGGGCGAGGTCGAGGGCCGCGCTGAAGCAGAGGCGCTGGGCCGCACGAACGCCGCTGCCGGCATCCTCGAGCTCCAGGTCGAGGAAGAACATGCCGCCGCCCAGCCGGTCGACCGGGCAGACGATCGATCCGAGGCGCGTGGGTCCGTCGGCGGCCACATCGACCGAAAGCCGTTGCTCGACGAGGATCTCCCCCGTCGCTCCGCGCACGCGGGCGACCACCGAGGCGCCGGGAACCGGCTCCGGCAGCGCGCTCGCCACCCAGAGCTCCGCGACGAACTCGTCGCGGCCGCCCCAGGCGAGAGTGTCGTAGCGGGCGCTGAGGGCGAGCGGCCGATACGCCGACGCGACCGCGTAGTAGAGCGGCTTGGGGCGGCCGTAGTAGTCGACCGCCGCGGTCGAACCGACCATCGGATACGGCTCGTTGAACTGCCACGGGAGGGAACCGCTGTTGCGGAAGGCCCGGCGGCGGTTGGACTCGACGCCGTAGCGGACGCCCTCCGCCTGCAGCCACTGCGTCAGCGCGACCAGGCGGTCGAAATCGGAGACGTCGCCGAACCAGCTCGCCCACACCTCGGGCCGCACCCACCAGGCGCTGAGGTGCCGCCAGGTCGGGCTGTCCATCCGCTCGAGGCTCAGCTCCTCCCAGGGAAGCACCGCCCGGAGCGTCTCCGGGTTCGTGATCCCCTCCGCCCCCAGCTCGCTGTGGAAGAGGCTGGTGCCCGCGTTGTAGAGCTCGTACTGCTCGGTCAGGCCCTCGTACAGCCAAGGTCCGTGCACGTCGTGCAGGCCGTCCGGGTCGCGCCGGATCGAGGACAGCCCGTTGAACGGCTTCCGCCCGCGGGCCGACGTCGGCAGCCAGACCGTGTCCGGATCGAGGCGCTCCGCCACCAACTTGAGGGCGCCGATCAGCGGCTCGCTGTCGTCGAGCGGCAGCTTGTCGAGGCTCTCGAGCTCGTTCCCCGCGCACCAGATCGCGAGCGAGGGATGGTTCCGCCGTCGCGGCACGATCGCCGTCGCCTCGGCGACGACCGCGTTCAGGTACTCGGGGTCCTCGCTGGGCTTGCGGTCCGTCGCGCTGCTCGTGACCACGAACTCCTGCCACACGAGGATGCCCAGGCGGTCGCAGTGCGCGTAGAAGTCCTCACGCTCGATCACCCCGACGCCGTTCACGCGCAGCAGGTTGCAGTGAGCCCTGGCGGCCAGCTCGAGGAGATGCGCGAGCTTCTCGGGACGCGACGGGCCGTAGAGGGAGTCGATCGGCACCCAGTTCCAGCCGTTGATGTAGACCCGGCGGCCGTTGAGGACGAACGTGTACGGAGGCGCGGTGGGGTCGAGGGTCTCGTTAGCGGCGAGCGTGATGCTCCGGATGCCGAAGTCGGCCGTCCGCTCGTCCACCGCCTCGGATCCTCCGCCGCCGGAGTCCAGCTGGACCACGGCGCGATACATGGCCTGCTCGCCCATGCCGTTCGGCCACCACAGGTCGGGCCGCGCGATCTCCAGGTCGACCGCGGCGGTCGTCGACTCGCCCGCGTGAAGCCGTAGCGCCTGCTGCGCGGAGGCGACCACGACGTCGTCGCGAAGGATGTCGACGGTCGCCCGATGATCGCCCGCCGCGAGCGCCGCCACTGTGACTTCGATCGTGAGAGCGCAGTTGCCGTGGTCGTCCGCGAGCACCGGGTGCACCGCGACGTCCTCGATGCGCGCCGTCCCGCTCACCTCCAGCCGCACCGAATCCCACAGCCCGAGGCTCACCAGCCGCGGCGCGAAGTCCCACCAGTAGCCCATGCGCGTCTTGCGAGTCCGGACGAGGGAGGTCCGGCCGAGCTGATCCTGCTCCGCCGGAGCGGGAGCGAGGACGACCGTCAGCCGGTTCTCGCCCTCGCAGCGCACGACGTCCGCGACGTCGAAGAGCGCGGGCGTGAACATGCTCTCGTGCTCGCCCAGGAGCGTGCCGTTGAGCAGGACGCGGGCGCGGTAGTCGATCCCCTCCAGGCGCAGGCGCACGGATCCACCCCGCCAGCCCGGGCTTCCAGCGAAGGTCCGCTCGTAGACCCAGACGCGCTGCGTCGCCCACTCCGCGCCGAGGGAGTTGCGTCCGGCGTAGGGGTCATCGAGCAGTCCTGCGGACCACAGGTCCTGTTGCACGCTGCCCGGCACCCCGGCGGGGATCCAGCCGGTTCCGCCGCCGCCCGGGATCTCCTCCAGGTCGTCCAGTTCCCACGCGGACGGCAGGGCGCCCCGGAGGCGCCACCCCTCGCCGCTGAGGTCGATCGTCGTCGTCATGTCTCCCCGCGCCGCGCTCGAAGCCGTCACCGTATCAGCCGGTTCGCGACGGGAGGCGGGGGCGGTGTGGCGAACGCCGCCTCCGGGACGGGCGAGACTGGGACCACGACGAAAGGGACGACGTGGCGATCACGAGCAAGACCGGGCACGGGCCGCAGGACCCGCGAGTTGTGCTGGTGCGCCACGGGGAGACCGAGTGGAGCCGCACGGGACAGCACACCGGGCGCACGGACATCCCGCTCGACCAGGCGGGCGAGTACAAGGCGCAGCTGGTCGGCGAGGTGCTGTCCGGGTTCCAGTTCGGCCTGGTCCTCACGAGCCCGCTCTCCCGAGCGCGTGAGACCGCACGCCTCGCCGGATTCCCGGACGCCGAGACGGACGACGACCTGCAGGAATGGGACTACGGCGCTTACGAGGGCCTCACGAGCAAGGAGATCGTCGAGCAGCGCGGCCAGTCCTGGACCATCTGGGGCAGCGGGGTGCCGGGCGGCGAGAGCAACGAGGACGTGTACCGGCGCGCGCGCGCCGTCTGCGACCGCGTCCAGGCACCGCTCGACGCGGGCGAGCGGGTGCTGCTCTTCTCGCACGGCCACTTCCTGCGCGCGCTCGCGGCCGTGTGGCTGGGGCTCGAGGTGAAGGACGGCGCCCTGCTGGCTCTCGACACCGCCGCGATCAGCGTGCTCGGGTTCGAGCACGGCCGCCGTGTCATCGTCAGCTGGAACCGCGTCCCCGGTCGCTGATCCTCGAAGGCGGAAGGTGTCAGGGCGCGTCGGCGAGCGCGGCGACGATCGCCGCACCGAGCTCCTGCGGGCGCGAGAACTGCGGCCAGTGCCCGGTGGGCAGCTCGACCATCCTGCGCCGCTCCATGCGCGCGAACTCCGCCACGTAGGGGTGGCCCTGCTCGATCAGCTGGTCGAACACCTGCTGCGGCATCGTGCACGAGATGACGGTGGACGGGACGCGGTAGCGGCGCTCATCGGTGAGGTGCGCGCGGTCCGAGGTGACCCGGGCCGGCTCGGGAATCGCGCGGGCGCGGAACTCGTCCCGGAGCTCATCCGTGAGGCCGGCGAGGTCGCTCTCGTCGAACTCGGACCAGTCGGGCAGGGGTACCTCCCCGTCGACGGCGGTGAGCCCGTCGTTGATCGCCCCACCCTCGCTGATCGGTCCGGAGTCCACGTAGATGACGTGGGCGACGCGATCGGGGCGTGCGTCGGCGGCCCCGCTGGCGATGGATCCGCCGCCGGAGTGCCCGACGAGGGCGACCGCACCAGGCAGCGCGTCGATCGCGGCGACCACGGCGGACACGTGGTCGGCGAAGCCGATCTCGCTCCGGTTGGCGTCCTTGGACTCGAGCCCGGGGAGCGTGAGCGGGTGCACGGTATGGCCCGCCTCCTCGAGCACGGGAGTGACCTGCGCCCACGAGGACGCGTCGAGCCAGAAGCCGGGAATCAGCACAACATCCATGTCCCGCACGCTACCGATGGCCACCGACGCGCGGCTCCCGGTAGCCGCGGCGTCGACCCGGGGCTAGCATGTGCCGCGTGACGACCGTCGCTCTGCGCCCGTTCACGCGGGACGACTTCCCCTGATGTCCGCCTGGCTCGCCGCCCCGCACGTCGCCCGATGGTGGGCGGACGACGGGCACCCCGACGCGCTCGAGCGGCAGTACGGCCCGGCGCTCGACGGACGCGATCAGGCCCGCCTGCGTCTCGTGCTCGCGGACGATGCTCCCGTCGGCTTCCTGCAGTGGTACCCGCTCGACGGCGAGCCCGACTACACGAGGGAGCTCGAGACCGTGCTGCCGGTCGAGCCGGGCGACGCGAGCCTCGACTACCTGGTGGGCGAGCCGGCCGTGCTCGGCAGGGGCGTGGGGTCCTCCGCGATCCGCGCGGCCTGCGCCGAGGTGTGGGACTCCCCGACCTGCACCGGATCGTCGTCCCCGTGCACGCGGACAACGTCGCCTCACGCCGCACCCTGCTGCGTGCCGGCTTCCGAGAGGTGGCAGAGGGCGAGCTCGAGCCGGACAACCCGCTCGACGACCGTCGGCACGTTCTCCACGAGCTGCGGCATCCCCGCCCCTGACCGGGGTGACAAGGTCGGCGGTCGCGAGGAGAGTGGCGGCATGGACCTCAGGGAGATCAACCGCCGCGTGATCGAGCAGTTCCGCAGCGGAGGCGAGGTCGACGGCATGCACCGTGAGCGCCTGCTGCTGCTCACCACCACCGGCCGAAGCAGCGGGAAGCCGCGCACGACGCCGATGATGTTCCACCGGGACGCCGGCGTCCCGATCGTGATCGCGAGCAACACAGGCGCGAGGCGGCATCCGCACTGGTACCGGAACCTCGAGGTGACGCCGTCCGTGCGGGTCGAGCTTCCGGATGAGACCTACGAGTGCGAGGCCGAGATCCTGGACGGCGCCGAGTACGACCGGCTATGGGCCGAGATCACCGCGGCCTACCCGTTCTTCCTCGAGCACCAGGCGAAGGTGGAGCGGCGCATCCCGCTGGTGCGGCTGCGCCGCTCCTGACCTTCGCTCGAGCCCTGCGGGCTAGACGGACCGCTGGTAGCTGCGGATCGACCGCACCGCCCACAGCAGGGCCAGGGCGGCGAGCGCCGTGAGCAGCACCGCATGCAGTCCGACGGCTCCCCAATCCTCGGTGCCGGCCAGGCCGGTCCGGGCGATGTCGACGGCCCAGTTCAGCGGATTGACGGTCGCCACGCTCTGCACCCAGTCCGGCAGCAGGGCGGCCGGCATGAGCGTCGTGGAAAGGAAGGTGGCCGGAAGGACGAACACCTGCGAGATGCCGATCAGGGCCACCTGGCTGCGCGCGAGGAGCGCCACCGCGACGGAGAGGCAGCAGAACGTCGCCGCGAGCAGAGTCGCGGCGGCGAGGGCGAGCAGGATGCCGCCGACTCCGCCGTCGAACCGTGCGCCGGCCAGCCAGCCGATCACGAGCACGATGCCCGACTGCACGAGGTTGAGCAGCAGCTGCTGGATCAGCTGTCCGGTGATGATCGACGACCGGCCGATCGGCGCGCTGAGCAGCTGGTCCATCACGCCGGAGTTCATATCGTCGATGTAGCCGGTGCCGGCCCAGGCGCCCGAGTAGAGCACCGTCATCATGAGCACCCCGGGGACGAGGTAGCCGATGTAGCCGTCGCCGCCGAAGCCGGGGAGCGTGCCGAGCGAGCGGAACACCTGGCCGAAGAGGACGATCCAGACGATCGGCTGCAGCAGGGAGATGAAGAGTCCCCACGGCTGGCGCCAGGAGACGACGATCCACCGTCGCGCGACCTGGGCGACCTGAGTGCTCCAGGAGGCGCGGCTGAGGCTGCGGGGTGCGGACAGGGCGGTCATGCTGCTTCTCCTTGCGCGTGCTCGAGGACGGCGTCCGTCCGGGAGGAGGTGGCGGCCTCTGCTGAGGCCGACCCGAAGGTGTGGCCGACGTAGTGCAGGTACACGTCGTCGAGGGTGGGGCGGGACGCCGCGACCGCGCCGAAGGCGACGCCTGCGGCATCCAGGGCGGCGATCACGGAGCCGACCGCCGCCGAGGCGTCGTCGGAGCGCGTGACCAGTTCGCCGGTGGTGCCGTTCACCTCGACGACGACGTCGCGCAGGCCGGGCACGGTCGCGGCGGCGGCCCGCACCACATCGGCGCGCGGCTCGAACAGCTGGACGCGGAGGGTGTCGCCGTTCAGCGCCGCCTTGAGGTCGGCGGAGCTGCCGGCGACGACCTTCTGGCCGCGGTCGACGATCATCAGCTCATCGGCGAGGCGGTCGGCCTCCTCCATGTAGTGCGTGGTGAGGACGACCGTGAGGGCCTCCTCCGCCGACAGCCGGCGGATCTCCGCCCACATCGCGGCGCGGGCCTCCGGGTCGAGGCCGGTGGTCGGCTCGTCCAGGAAGAGGACCTGCGGCCGGTGGGTCAGTGCCGCCGCGACATCGAGCCGCCGCCGCATGCCGCCCGAGAGCTTGCCGACGGGACGGGCCGACGCATCGGCGAGCCCGAACTCCCCAAGCAGCGCTGCGGCACGCGTGCGCGAGTCGGTCGTGGTCGCTCCGCGCAGCCGGGCCGCCATCACGAGGTTCTCGGTCGGCGTGAGCAGGGGGTCCGTGCTGGTGCCCTGCGACACATAGCCGACGCGCCTACGCACGCCTGCCGCATCCCGGGCGACCGACAGCCCGAGCACCCGCGCCTCGCCCGACGTCGGCCGGGACAGCGTGGTGAGGATCTTCGTGGTGGTCGACTTGCCGGCGCCGTTGGGTCCGAGCATCCCGAACACCGCGCCGGCGGCGACCGAGAACGTGAGGCCGCGCAGGGCGTGGACAGGCGGCTTCCGGCCGGCCTTGTAGGTCTTGGTGAGTGCGTCGACCTCGATGGCGAGGCCGGGCGAAGGGGACGAGGGCATGGGAAACGTCCTTCCGGGCGGGGGTGAGGGAATGCGGGAGAGGCGGCGCGGCGGCGGGCCGTCGCGCCCGAGCGGGCGCTACTCCGAGCGTCTGCGGGCGGGGAAGAGCATGTTGGCGAGGACGAGCATCATGGCGACGAACCCGGCGAGGAGGGCGAGCCACGACCACGCCCAGCCGATCGTGAAGCTGAGGACGACGAAGAGGGCGAAGGCGCTGACCCAGATCGCGACGGTGTACATCCCGAACCGGGCGGCCGAGGCCGGGTCCTCGGTGAACCGGTCGGGGATCTGCGTGTTGCTGGCCGCGTGCACCCGCCACGGCTTGTGCCGGTTCGTCTGGGTGACGCCGAGGTAGGTGAGCAGCGCGATCGAGAGCACCGTCGCAAGGACGCCGGCGAGAATCCAGCCCGCCGAGAAGCCGGGAACCGACATCAGGCCGCAGCCCACGCCGATCAGCAGGACGACGGCGGCCAGGCCGAAGGCGGCGGCTCGGCGCAGGGGCAGCGGGTAGTTGCCCGTCGTCTCCTGCCGGAGGCCGTCCGTGACGAGCGCCCCGGCGGCGAGCGCCAGCACTGCAAGGGCGACGCCGCGCAGCGCCGACGAGGTGTCCACGACGGCGAACAGGTCGAGCACCACGACGAGGAGCGCGATCAGCGCGAGTGCCGACAGCAGGACCGTGCGGAGCACGAAGGCCGGCTTCGGCCGCACCCGGTTGCGCGCCCACTCCTCGAGGACGGTGGGGGACGGCCGTGTGCTCGCTGCCGCATCGCCGCCCGCCTCGCCGTCGCCAAGCGCGGAGCGGATGTCGCCGAGCTCCGCCATCGCCTGTGCGGCCGCGTCGCGGGCCGGCACCCCGGAGCGCTCCAGCTCCTCGGCGCGGGTCACCAGGTTCGCGCGGATCTCCTCCTTGAGGTCCTGCAGGTCCGGGGTCATCTCCATCCCGGCGAAGGCGTCGTCGAGCATCCGGTGGATGCCGATGGATGAGCGCGCGGGGCCATGCTGCGTCATGAGGGGTTCCTTCCGGAATCGTCGGCCGGGCGGCGGCCACCGTCCAGGTCGAGCAGGGAGTCGATGACGCCGCGCGTGACGATCCACGCGTCGACGTTGCGCCGGTACACCTCGCGGCCGGCGTCCGTGATCCGGTAGTACTTGCGGCGGCCGCCCTGGGTCTCGTCGCCCCAGTACGCCTCCACGAGCCCGTCCTTGGTCAGGCGCCGATAGCTCGCGTAGAGGGTGGCCTCCTTGATCTCGTAGGAGCCGCCCGTGGCCTCACGGATCGTCTTGAAGATCTCGAAGCCGTAGCTGTCGGACCGGCGCAGCACGCCGAGCACGATCGTGTCGGTGTGCCCGCGCAGCAGGTCGGCGGCGAACGCGTCGCCGAGGTCCTCCGCCTGCTGGTCGATCATGTCGAGTACTGTAACAGATCAAGTACTACGCGGGGAAGAGGTGCTCGACGCAAGGGTCGCGGCGCGAGCGAGCGTAAAGTGTGCCGCGATTGGGCCCCGAACGGCTGAGAATGGGCGCAATGGACGATGCGGCGGCGGAGCTCTGGTCCGCTGCGGCGGCCGACTGGGCGCGATACTGGGGCGACCTGGCCGCGCCGGCTCAGCGGGCGCTCGTCACAGCCATGGACATCCGACCCGGACTGCGCGTCCTGGACGTGGGCTGCGGCAGCGGCGAGTTCGTGCAGCTGCTCCACACACTGGGCGCCGAGGCCTCCGGCGCCGATCCGGCTCCGGGCATGCTGGCGGTCGCGCGAGCGCGCCTCGGCGTCGGCGTCGACGCCCGCCTCCGGCTTGGGAATGCCGAGGCCCTTCCCTGGCCGGATGCCTCCTTTGACGCGGTCACCGCGGTCAACGCCCTCCAGTTCGCCGACGATCCGCTCGCCGCCCTCGCCGAGTTCCGCCGGGTGGCCGTCCCCGCCGGGGTGATCGGGATCGCGAACTGGGCCGAGGGATCGCGCAACGACCTGGAGGTCGTGGAGGCGGCCGTCGCGGAGGCGGACGGGGAGGACCTCCGTCCGGACGGCGAGCTGCGCCGGGCGGGCGGCCTCGAGGAGCTCCTCGCCATCGCCGGACTGGAGCTCGTCGCGGCGGGCCTAGTGGAGACGCCGTGGGAGGTCCTTGACGAGGAGGCGCTGGTCCGCGGCGTGCTCTTCGGCGAGGAACCGAGTGTCATCGCCGACCTCCGCCCGGTCGTCCTGGCCGCCGCATCCCGGTTCCGCACCGGCAGAGGCGCCTACCGGCTCAGCAACTGGTTCCGATTCGCCGTCGGCCGCATCCCCGGCTGACGCCCGGATTCCCTCGGCGCGGCGTGGCAATCCGCTCGCCCGGCTTCGGTCACTACGGTCGGCCCGATGGCCGGCGCAGACTCTCGAACCCGCAGCGACGTGTTCGCCAGCGTGCTCGTCGCCGCGCAGGCGGGAGCGCCCTGGGCGCTCGGCGAGCTCTGGCGGGACCTCTCACCCGCCGTGCACGGGTTCCTCCGGGCCCGCGGAGCCGAGGAGCCCGAGGACCTGACGAGCGACGTCTTCCTCGCCGTGTTCGAGCAGCTCCCCCGGTTCTCCGGCGGTCAGGAGCAGCTCCGGTCCTTCGTCTTCACCGTCGCCTACCGCCGACTGGTCGACGACCTCCGGCGCCGATCCCGGCGCGGGCCGACGTTCGAGTGGACCGACGACGGCGACCTCCGCAGCTCCCCCAGCGCCGAGCACGAGGCGCTCGACCGGATCGGCGACGCCTCCACGCGGCGGCTCCTCGAGGAGCTGCCCGAGGCGCAGCGCGATGTGCTCGTCCTGCGCATCCTCGGCGACCTCACCATCGACGAGATCGCGGACATCGTCGGCAAGCGCCCGGGCGCCGTGAAGGCCCTGCAGCGCCGGGGTCTCGAGGCACTTCGAAAAAGATCTCCCCGACCCGTACCCCTGTGCGGCCCTTCAGCGATAGCGAGTAGTGAGATGAGGAACAACCGCCTGTCCCCTGCGGACGTCGAAGCCCTCCTGAACGGCACCGCCCCTGCGGGGCGCGCCGAGCTGGAGCCGGTCGCGGCGTTCATCGAGGACCTGCGGCTCGCTTCCTACGAGTCGGCTCCGCGGCCCTCCGCCGCGCTGTCCGCTCGCCTCGACTCCGCGTCGTGGATCTCGCCGGCGGTGGGGGTCTTCCGCCGGCATCCGATCGAGGAGCGGCCGCGTTCGCGGCTCCGCTTCCGCACAGGGGGAGAATACGAATGGTTTTCAGCTGGTTCACCGGGCTCGGGCTCGCGGCAAAGATCGCGATCGGCGCAACCGTCATGGCGGTCGGCGCGGTCGGCGCAGGAGCGGCGCAGGCGCTGCCGACGCCGATTCAGCAGTCCTTCAACGACATCGTCGGCACGGTCTCGACCGACGACGAGACGCCGGCGGTCGACGGCGACGCGACGGACGACGGCACGACGATCCCCGACACCACCACAGACGACGGCACCACGGTCGACCCGACTGTGCCGGTCGTGGGTGACGACGACGGCACCGCCGACCAGGGCAAGACGGAGCACGCGACCGCTGTCACGGAGGCCGCACACGACGACTCGACACAGGGTCGCGAGCACGGCGAGGCCGTCTCCGAGGCGGCCCACCAGAACCGCGGCCATGGCGCGGACGACGCCGCAGACGAGGGCGACGACGACTCGGCCGGCGAGGTCGAGTCCGGCGACGACGATGGCGGCGCGACCGTCTCCGACGACAGCGACTCGGGCTCGAGCAACTCCGGCCCGGGCAACTCGGGCCACGGCGGGGGCAAGGGCAAGAACTGACCCGCGCCTAGCGGAGTAGGGGCCGCCGGATCCGACAGGGTCCGGCGGCCCTTCTGCATCCCGGTGTACGAACTGAGGGCGCGGTCCATGCGGAAGAGGGAGCCAGAGACTCCTGTGGGCGCTTGCTAGCTAAGACCCAGCTCTTTTTGACAGGCGTGCAGGAAGCGACTTCGTGCCTGGTTGAAGTCGCGTGTGTGCTGCTCGTACTTGGAGACGTCCCCTCGCTCCTCTTCCGGAAGCTCCCTGATGGCCTGCCCTTTATCTAGCATGGCCGTTATCGCGTCTCGCCCAGCATCTGCCACGGCCCGGGGCCCTAGCAAGACGAGGGTAGAGATGACGTCGCTGGTATCCGAACGGATGAACCGTCTCCCCTTCGCAGCGGAGCGCCGGAGGTCCACGTTGTACTGGTCAAGCCTGCGAAGGAATGCCACATAGGCTCGCAGGCGCTCCTCGCGCTTCCAGCGCTGGTGCTCCCTGCGCCCCTGGAGCCAGATGCCGACCAGCCCTCCAGCACCGGCCACCACGGCACCGCTGACACCTGCGAACAGCAGCGCAACCAAGGGATCCAGGGTGGGTGCTGCAGCTGCTGCGGCCTGGGCCAGGGTCATGCCCGAAGCCTAAGTGGAGCTACGTCTGGTGTGGCCCGACGATCCCTGCGAGAGGATCGCATGGACGAAGAGACGCACCTGGAACTCATGGGGATGAAGGTGACGCCGAGGCTTCTGGGAGGCCTGAGCCCTACCGCTCCGGCCACGCTTGGGTAAGGGCCAGAACCGGCCCCCGCCTGGTGGAATCGGGGCCGCCTTATCCGACAGGGCCCGGCGGCCCTATTGCATCCCGGCGCCATTTCGCCGGGTGCCTGACCGAATCACGGAGATCCGGGCCGAACCGTCCCCGGATCGGCATGGACGGGCGCCAGCAGAGCGATTCTCCGTGATTCGGTCAGCGCCCCCGCCGGCGAGGGCGTCAGAACCCGGTCTGCAGCACCAGCAGTCCCGGGAACACGGCGATGATCACCGTGACCGGCAGGATCAGGAACACCAGTGGGACGAGCATGACGATCTCCCGCCGCCCCGCCGACTCGAGGAGGTCGCGCTTGGCCTCGGTGCGGGCGTCCTCGGCCTGGGCGCGAAGCACGTCGACGAGAGGAGCGCCGCGCTCCGACGCGGCGACCAGGTGCTCGACCGCGCGGGTGAGGGGCGGCAGGCGGAGGTCGCGCGAGAGCCGGGCCAGCGCGACCGCGAAGGGCACGCCGGTTCGCACCTCCGCGGTCACCCCGGCGAGTTCGCCCGCGAGCTCCCCGAGCCGATGCGCGCGATGCGGCGGACCGCGTCCGGCAGGCCTTCGCCCGCCGCGAGCGCGAGCATGAGGAACTCGAGCACCGTCGGCAGCTCTTCGCGCATCCGCTCGAGGCGCCGCCTAGCTCGCCGGGCGAGCAGCCAGTCCCGGCCGACGAGCGCGAGTGCCGCGGCCGTGAGCGGCAGGGCGAGCTGCACCAGCGGGCCGCCCGTCCGGGTCAGCGTCGCCGCGACCCCGCCTACCACGGCGCCGGCGGCCATCGCCAGAAGCTGTTCCGACCGATGGCGCTCGACCGTGCGCGGATCCCCCGCTGCCCGCAGCCGCCAGGCGATGGTGTCCCGGCCGCCGAGGGCGCGGTCGAGGGTGGCGCGGGCCCAGAGCAGGAGCGGTGCGCCGAGCAGGCCGAGCAGCGGCAGAGGGTCCACCGGTCGTCGTGCCACGATTCTCCGCGCCTCCGCCGACACGTCGGTGAGGGACGGGGCGATGCGGTCTGCGAGGCGGGGCGCGGAGATCCGCGGGACGACGCCGAGCAGCGCCCAGAGGCCGACGCCGAGGACCGCGCCGAGCAGGAGCGCCCAGCCCATCGGCGCCGTCACCGGAACCACCGCCGCTCCGGCGGGAGGCGGCCGGCCGCGAGCATGAGACGGTACGCGACCAGGGAGACGACCAGCCCGCCGAGCAGGAGCGCGATGCCCGACGGCGTCCCGTAGGCCGCGGCCGCTTCCGGCCTCGTGCTGAGCAGCGCGAACACGACCCAGGGCGCGGCGAGCCCCAGCCGCGCGGCACCGCGCGTCCATGACTGGCGCGCTTCGATCTCGCCGCGCACCGCCGCCTCCTGGCGCAGCGAGGCGCCCAGCGCTCGGAGGACCCCGGGCAATTCGGTGCCGCCGACCTCGCGCGCCATCCGCACGGTCTCGAGGAGGCGGTCGGCGACCGGATCGGCGAGCCGCTGCTTGAGCTCGTCGAGGCACAGGCCGAGATTCCCGGTGGACGCGTAGGCCGCGCCGAACGCGGCGAACGGCGCACGGAAGGACGGCGGGGCCACTGCGGCGAGCCCGGCGAGCGCCTCGGTCAGGGGGACGCCCGACCGCAGGGAGGCGACGAGGTGGTCCAGGAGATCCGGCCAGGCCGCCCGCGCCGCCCGGCGCGCACGGCGGGCGCGGGAGCCGACGAGAAGGGCGGGCAGCGCGAGCCCGAGCAGGCCCGCGGCGATACCGAGCGCGGTCGCACTGGTGAAGGCCAGCACTAGGCCTCCCGAGGCGAGGGCGGCGAGCAGCGACAGCGCGAGCAGAGCCCGCAGCGGGATGCCGTCGAGTCCTGCCTGCGCAAGCGCCTCCCGAAGCCGTGACCCGCGGCCCGACGGTCGGCGGGAGAAGCCGCCCGGCCAGATCCACGGGGAGGCGAGGAGCAGGAGTCCGGCGCCGAAGGCCGCACAGAGGAGGAGCCTCACCCGGTCGCCCGCAGCAGGAGGGAGGGGTCGAGACCGGCGGCGGCGTAGCGCGCCGAGCGCTCTGGGAGCGCCCCGGTCGGCCGAAGCTCGCCGTCCTCGAGCGCGAGCAGGTCGACTGCCGTGAGCGGCGCGTTGTCGCGACCGCCGCGCGGCTCCGCGACCGCGGCGATCCGCCGCCGGCCGTCAGGCATCAGGACGCAGTGGACGACGAGGTCGACGGAGGACGCCACGGTCGGCACCACGAACGCGCCGTCGATGTTGCGGCCGGCGAGCAGTGGCAGCGTGCACAGCTTGCGGAGGGCGTCCTCGGCGCTGTTGGCGTGGATGCTGCACATGCCGGGCACGCCGCTGTTGAGGGCGATCAGGAGGTCGAGAGCCTCGGCCTCGCGGACCTCTCCCACCACGAGCCGGTCGGGGCGCATCCGCAGCGCCTCCTTCACCAGCCGGCGCAGGGTGATCTCGCCCGTGCCCTCGAGGCTCGGCTGCCGGCACTGCAGAGCGACGACATCCCGCCCGCCCGGCGCGAGCTCGAACGTCTCCTCCACCGTCACGATCCGCTCCCCCGGCGCGGACGCTGCCAGCAGGGCGCCAAGGAGGGTCGTCTTGCCGGTGTGCGTTGCTCCGGAGACGAGGACATTGAGCCGCGCCTGCACGGCCATGCGGAGGAAGTCCGCGGCCCGCCGGTCGAGGGACCCGAGGGCGACCAGGGCGTTGAGGTCCCGGACGCGCCGGGAAAACTTGCGGATGTTGACGGCCAAGTGCCGCCGGGTCACGTCGGGAATCACCACGTGGAGCCGAGACCCGTCTGGCAGGGACGCGTCCACGAAGGGCGAAGACAGGTCGACCCGACGGCCGGAGGACTGCAGCATCCGCTCGACCAGGTCGCGCACCTCCCCTCCTCCAGGAGGACCGGCGTGAGCTCGGCCACTCCGTCCCGGGCCGCGAAGACGCGGGTGGGACTGTTGATCCAGATCTCCTCGACGCCCTCGTCATCGAGGAGCGGTTGCAGCGGCCCGAACCCGGTCAGCGAGGCGAGGACCGCCGACTCCGTCGCCTCCTCGTCCCCGAGCAGCGGCTCGCCGCCGCCGAGCGCGTGCTCCGAATACCGCTGCACCTCATCGCGCACGTAGCGCACGGCGGCGGCCCGATCGGCGCTCAGGTCGACCCCGTCCCGGCGCACGCGTGCCCGCACGCGCTCGGTGATGGTCCCGACGGTGCTCGCCACCCGCCCAGTGTCGGCGTTGCCGGGCCGAGCCGCCGCGGTTGTCCACAGCGGCACTCGGCCGGACTGGATCACGGCTTGGGGAGGCCGCGAACGGTAGAGTCTCCCGCGATCCGAGGGGATGAGAGCGCATGCCTCGAATACACGCGATCTGTCTCGTTCGTGACGAGGCGGACATCATCGAAAGTGCCGTGCGCGCCGCTCTCCGCTGGGCCGACTTCATCTACGTGATGGACGACAGCAGCTCCGACGGGACGTGGGAGATCCTCCAGCGCCTGGCGGAGGAGGATCCCCGGGTGGTGCTGCGCGAGCGGAACACCGGTCCCTTCACCATCGCACTGCGCCAGCGCGTCGTCGAGGGCGTGAGAGACCGCGCCGAGCTCGGCGACTGGTGGGCGTGGCTCGATGCTGACGAGTTCTTCGTCGACGACCCGCGGCAGGTGCTCGCCCGGGTCCCCCTCCGCTACGGGGTCGTCCACAGCGCGAGCATCGAGTACTACTTCACCGACCGCGACCTCGAGGCGTACGACGCGGCCCCGGAGGGCTACACGCGGAACTGGACGCCGGACACTCCGCGCTACTACGCCACCGGCTGGGGTGAGGAGCGGTTCTTCCGTCACATCCCCGGGGTGCGCTGGGGAGCGATCGCGGCACAGGCCGCATCGCCCATCCGGATCCGGCTCCGCCACCTGCAGTACCGCACTCCGCCGCAGATCGAGCGGCGGGTCCGGAGGAGGGTCAGCAGCAAGGAGTTCTGGCACGAGAAGGAGGCGTCCTGGTCGCCCACGGGTTCCGCCGGTGACGTCCTCGTCCTGGACCGGCCGGAGGCCGAGTTCTGGCCCCACCGTGTCGTCCGGTCGTCCGCACTCCGGTACGACGCCGGCGACGGCGGCTACGAGATCGACGAGGCAGCGCTGCCCGACCTCTCGCCCGCGCTGTCGGTGCGGGAGAGGCTGCTCCGACTCTGGGCCGTCTCGCACCTCGTGCCGCAGGCGATGTGGCGGAGGGCCCGGCACCGCCGGTCGGAACACCGCGCGGCCACTTAGTCGTCGGGGCGCCCAGACGCAATGGCGCACGGGGCATCCTCGGGAGGCCGTGGCGTGTCCCTACGTGGCACATACCTGGCTGAGGTTCGAGGACGAGTCCTACCCTCTGCCGGAGGACGCGGATCTCGACGCGCTGAAGGCGTCCATCGAAGAGGCGGCCCGATCGGGAGACCGCTGGGTCGAGTTCGCGGCCGAGGACGGCCGGGAGGTGCGCCTCTTCGTCACCCGGAAGGCCCTGCTGGTCTTCGAGAGCAGCGACCGGTCCAACCGGGCAGCCCCGGAGCCGGACCTCCCCGACGTGGCCGCCGGCTTCTACGACGAGCTGTGACCCCTCGAGGGAAATCGGTCTAGAGCCGCGCCCGCCACCCGCGCACGCCGTAGAAGAGCCCGTATGCCACGAAGCCGATCCCGATCACCAGCAGGATCACGACGCCGTACGGGAGCCGCGCGAGTGCGTTGAGCGCCCCGTCCAGGCCACCCGCTCGTTTCGGGTCGGCCGTGAACACGGCGGTGGCGAAGAGGACGCCGATGACCGCAACCGCGATGCCCTTGGCCACGTAGCCCACCCGGCCGAGGAGCACGGTTGCCCCGCCTGCTGCGCCGGGCGGGAGCACGAGAGTCTCCTCGAAGCTCTTCCTGAAGCCGGACATAATGAATCCGGCGCCCACACCGAGCGCGATCGCAGCGACGACGAGGAGCAGGGCGACGCCGAGCGGGCTGCCGAGAAGCCCCGCGGTGGCAACCTCTGTGCCCTGTTCCGTGCTTCCTCCGCCTCCGGTCGCGTACTGGGACGCGGTCACCGCCACGGCGAAGTACGCGACCGCGATCCCCGCCTCCTTGATCCGCTTCGCGTTGCGCTTCTTCGGGTCCGCGTCGCCGACCGTGATCGCCTCGAGGACCTGCCACACCCCGACGGCGAAGAGGCCGACCACCACGACCCACAGCACCACCCTGCCCAGCGGGTTTGTCGCGAGGGCGGCGAGCGCACCCGACTGGTCGGTCTCCTGACCGCCTCCACCGACCGCGACGGAGATCGCGAGCGCGCCGATCAGCAGGTGCAGGAGCCCCGCGACCGCGAAGCCGGTGCGGGCGCCCGCACGGAACCACGTGCTCTGCCGCAGCCTCCCTGCGTCGTGCTGCGCCTCCGACTTCGCCGCTGATGCCGTCGCCATGCGCTCAGGGTAGAACCGGGCGAGAACTCCCGGGCAGGGGTTGAAGGCGCCGCTGCCGGGTCCTCAGCAGACGTAGCCGCGGAGCCAGCGGCTGAGCTCCGCCTCGGCCCTCGCGCGCACCCCGGGGGCGGACAGCGTGATGTCGTGCACCGCGTCCGGGACGCGCACGACCGTCACGGCGGGCCCGAGCTTCAGCGCGCGCTGGGCGACCTCCTCGACATCGAGCGCCACGTCGGAGGTCCGCATCCGCTCGTGCCAGAACGGGCCCAGCGCGCTCCGCTTCGCGAGCCAGACGAAGACGGGCGCCTGGATCTCCAGACCGCGGGCGACCGCGGAGTGCCCGGCCAGAATCGCGGCGAGCCACGCGGGCGTGGCCGGGAAGCCGTGCTCGGGCCGCCAGACCCGGTCGTAGTCCCACTCCCCTCCGTAGTCCACCAGGAGGGTGCGGGCGTAGTAGCCCAGGTCGATGCGGGGCAGCTCGTCCTGCGGCCGGAATCGCGCGGACAGCGCCATCATCGGCGCGATCGCGAGGCGGCCGAGCGAGTCGCCCTGGAACTCGAGCCAGGGACTGTTGAGGACCAGCGCCGCCACCCGACCCGGGTGGCGATCGGCCCAGAGGCTGAGCGTGAGACCGCCGGTCGAGTGCCCCATGAGCACCAGCCGGCGGTCGGAGCGCTGGGTGCGGCCGTGGCCGATCGCCTCGAGCGCGGCCTCGAGGTCCTCGTCGTAGGTGCCGAGGTCGGCGACGAAGCCGGGCGTCTGCCAGCTGCGGAGGCTGCGGCCGTACTTGCGCAGGTCCAGCGCGTGGAAGCGGGCGCCGAGACCCGCCCAGTACTCGGCGAGGTGCGTCTGGAAGAAGTAGTCGGACCAGCCGTGCACGTACAGGACGTCCACGTCGTCCGCCGGCCCGGTCAGCGGCGTGCGGGGAGCGTGGCGAACCACGGTCGCGACCACCGCGCCCTCGTCGTCGTCCGGCAGCCGCAGGGTGCGCTGCTCGAAGCCGCGGCCGAGGATGTCCGGCTCCCACCCGGCGGCGGCCGGCGATGGCGCGACGCGAGTGGGAGCCGGAGCGGCGGGAGCCGGGCGGACAGGAGCGCCCCCGGAGCGCGGGGTGGGCGCGCGGCCGAGGTCGACCAGGTCGGGAAGGGAGATCGGCTGGGTGTCCAGCAGCGTCATGTCCGGTGCCATGCGAGGAACGCTAGAAGCCGGGAGCCCTCTCATTCGGAACGGGATCGGCGCTGCAATGGCCGTGCAACCCCGCCGATACACTGGTCGCGCTCGCGGGAGTGGTGAAACTGGCAGACACGCAGGATTTAGGTTCCTGTGCCCTTGGGCGTGCGGGTTCAAGTCCCGCCTTCCGCACGGTGCCACGGCCGCGCCCGAGACCTGTCGGCATCCTCCCCGAGGGCGGCGCTACTTCCGCTCGGCCTGCTCTTCCTTGGGCTCGGGGATGATGCGCAGCCCCGCCGCGGTGTTGGCCGTCCCGATGAGCCCGTCCACCCAGTGCAGGTTCAGCGAAGGCAGCGCGCGTGAGCGGTAGTGGAACCGTAAAGGGACGGCAGGATGCATCCATATCGTGCTCCGCCCGCCGCCCACGCTTTGCTCGTCCCGCCACGCGAAGTGGAACGACTCGTTGCGGCGGAGCTTGACGCCGATGGCGATCTGCAGGTGCGCCAGCAGGCGGTCCTCGAACTCGACGACGAGGGCATCCCCGTAGTGAAGCTTGCCCATTCGTCGGTCTCCCGCCCCGGCCCGCCGCGAGCGCGCGCTCCGCACACCCTTGCGCGCACCAGCGCCGGTGTCAACCCGTTTGAGCGTCAAGCGGTTCGGCTTGCCATGAGGCTGGAGCAGGCATATCGTTTTCGGATTGACCGCCGCCGGAAGAGAGGCGGCGAAAGGGGACCCACATGTTGCGAACGCGGATCCGGGTCGCCAACCAGACCTTCTACTTGGCGCAGGGTCACGACCCCGAACTGATCAAGATGTCGGTCGTGGAAGCGGCGCTCGCCGGCGCCGGGTTCGTCAGCTTCGTCGAGGTGGGCAACCGCACCGTCTCCGTTCTCGTGACGGCGGGCGTATCGATCGTCGTGGAACACGAAGAGGTTGCCGAGGACGTCCGCGACGACGGCGACCTGGCCTACCCGTTCGACCCGCCTCGGGGCGCGCGGGCGTACGCGAGCCTGGACTTCACGGACTACTAGGAGCGGCGGTTCCTCGGGACGGGCCGCGCCGCGCCGCGCCTAGTCGACCTCGCTACGCCTAGTCGATCTCGACCGGTGCTGCGGTATCGAAGTCGAAGTGCTCGTAGGCGGACGACGTCTCCTGATCCTGGGATGCCGCAGGAGACGGGTCGGAGCGCTCCATGATCTGGCCGCGCATGTACGCCTCCGCTTCGGCGTTCCCCGGTTCGGGCAGGCTGGAGTTGACCGTCTCCGCCATCAGCGGAGCGCCCGTGTCCAGCAAGAAGATCGCCTCAGCCTCGTTCCCGTCCGCGTTGATGACGTTCAGGCTGACGGTGTCACCGTCGCGCTTATGAGCCAGGGTCGCCGCGTACTCGACCATCAGGTCAGCCGCGATGTCGCCGACCAGCATGGACTTGTTGGAATAGGTGAGGTGCTTCACTCTCGCAGGCTAGGCGCGGACGGCCGGAAGGCCTAGATGCTTGACATCCGAGCGGCACCGGTATTCCAAGCCACCGTCCTTCGCAAGGTCTATCGGCAGGAGGCTCCTGTGGAAACACTGGAGGCATGAGGAGAATCGCCTACGCCGACGCTCAGTTCGTCACCACGGATGCCATCGCCGCCAAGGTGCTCGAATACGCCAAGCTCATGGGGCGCGCAGCGACCGACGACGTGGTCCAACTCCCCACCGTCGACGACGCTGGCGCGGTCCGCTCCGTGGACATCCTCCTCGGGCCTGCAAGCCAGATGACCTCCGCGGAGGTCGACGGTCCTGAGGCGGACCTCGACTCCGGCCAGCTGCTCGCTGAACTGGACCGACGGATCGCCACTCTCCGCCAGCCCCATGCCGAGGTCGTCTCCGAGCTGGAGCCCGGCTACGATCCGGACCTCGACGACTCCGCCCCGGGCAGCACCATCACCTGATGCCACTGCCGCCCCACCAGGCGCGGCCTTTCTCCCCACATCCCCGGGTTCCCCCGTTACCCTGAGTGCGACCCACTGACCGCCTTCCGTCGCGCCTCGCCGCGCCGATGTCAGGAGCTTCGTGCACACCGCTCTCATTCCCTGGCTCGACCCGGATGCCCTCATCACGACCTTCGGCGCGTTCGCCCTGCTCGGGGTGTGCTTCATCGTGTTCGCGGAGACGGGCCTCCTCATCGGATTCCTGCTGCCCGGCGACACGCTGCTCATCATCACCGGCCTGCTGACCTTCTACGGGATGCACGATCTCGCCGAGAAGGGCGGGATCACCATCCCGATCTGGTGGGTCTGTCTCGCGATCGGATTCGCCGCGTTCCTCGGCGGCGAGGTCGGCTATCTGATCGGTCACAAGGCCGGTCCGCGCATCTTCGAGCGCAAGGAGACGGGCCTCTTCAGCATCGAGAACGTCCGTCGCACCAACAAGTTCTTCGAGCGCTTCGGCGGCCTCGCCGTGATCGTCGCGCGCTTCGTGCCGATCGTTCGCACCTTCGCGCCGGTCGCTGCGGGCGTCGGCAAGATGAACTACAAGAAGTACTCGCTGTACAACCTGGTCGGCGCGCTGATCTGGGGAGCGGGGCTCACCCTGATCGGCTACTTCCTGGGCTACATCCCGCCGCTGGCCGACTTCGTCCGGCACTACATCGACGTCATCCTCATCGGCGCGGTGCTCATCGCCCTCGTGCCGACGATCTACCACTACATCCAGTCGACCCGGAAGGCGCGCAAGGCGCGTGCGGAGGGCCGGGCCGCGGATGCCGCGACGGCTCAGGCGCTCGCGCTCGACCCGTCGGCCTTCGACCAGAAGGTCGACTAGGCGCGTCCGCGCCGGACCCGTCGCTGGTCCTCCGGCACCTCTCGGCTGAGGTGGCCGGCGTCAGGCGCCGGTCACCAGCAGCCAGAGCAGTGTCAGATTGAGGGCCACCAGCAGGACGGCGGCCACCACCGCCAGAACGGTGGTGAACGCGGTGTTGCGCGCGTCCCCCATGATCGAGCGGCGTCCCGTGAGGAGCACGAGCGGGATCAGCGCGAAGGGGATGCCGAATGACAGCACGACCTGACTGATCACGAGCGCGAGCGTCGGGTCCACGCCGATCGCGAGCAGCAGCAGCGCGGGGATCAGCGTGACGAGCCGGCGGGTCAGCAGCGGAACCTGGACGTGCAGCAGGCCGTGCATGATCTCGGCGCCCGCGTAGGCGCCCACCGAGCTGGAGGCGAGCCCGGATGCGAGCAGCGCGATGGCGAACAGGGTCGCCACCATCGGGCCGAGCCCGTCCGACAGCGCCTGGTGGGCGCCCGAGAGCGTCTCCGTGCCGGGCACCCCGCGGAGCGACGCGGCCGCCACCAGCAGGATGATGACGTTGACCGTCCCCGCCACGGCGAGGGCGATGGTGACGTCCAGCCGCGTGGCGCGGATCCGCAGCCAGCGGTCGCCGACCGTGAGGGCCTCGCCGAAGCGGTCACGGGTCAGCGCGGAATGCGCGTAGATGGCGTGCGGCATCACGGTCGCGCCGAGGATCGAGGCGGCGAGGAGGACCGAGCCGCTGTCCGCGAACCGCGGCACCAGTCCGGCGACCGCCTCGGCGGGGTCGGGCGGCCCGACGACAACCCCCGCACCGAAGCCGAGGGCGATGACGACCACGAGCCCGGTGATGATCCGCTCGAAGGGGCGCGCCCCTCGCCGGGTCTGCACGGTGAGCAGGGCGAGCGACACGGCACCCGTGATGGCTCCGCCGAGCAGCAGCGGGAGGCCGAACAGGAGCTGAAGCGCGATCGCCCCGCCGATGACCTCGGCGATGTCCGTCGCCATCGCCACGAGCTCCGCCTGCACCCAGAAGGCGATGCGCGCGGGGCGGCGCCGGATGCGGTGGCCGAGGTTCTCCGGAAGGCTCCGCCCGGTGACGATGCCGAGCTTCGCGGACAGGTACTGGATGAGCCACGCCATCGTGTTGCCGGCTATCACGACCCACACGAGCAGGTAGCCGTACCGCGCGCCCGCCGTCATGTTGCTCGCGACGTTGCCCGGATCCAGGTAGGCGACCCCGGCGACGACGGCCGGGCCGAGGAGGGTCCAGAGGCGCACGCGTGCGGGCGCGACCCCGGGAACGGCCGCCGTGTCCATGGCGGAACTCTACTGACCCGGTGCGGCGGCCCCGGACGCGCCCGCGTGCGGGACGTCACGCATGGCCGTGGTCCTCGTGCTCGGCGTGGCCCGCCGGCTCCAGCTGGAACGTCGAGTGCGCCACGTCGAAGTGGCCGGAGAGGCACCCGGCCAGCTCGTCGAGCAGGCGGTCCGTGTCGCCCCGGTGGAAGACCTCGGAGTCGACGACGACGTGCGCCGTGAACACCGGAGAGCCGTGCGTGATCGCCCAGACATGAACGTCGTGCACGTCGACGACGCCCACGGTGGAGCAGATGTGCGCGCGGATCGCGGCCATGTCGGTGCCCGACGGCGCTGACTCGGTGAGCACCGACACGACGTCGCGGAGCAGGGTGACGGCGCGCGGCACGAGCAGGACCGCGACGAACAGAGACGCGATCGCGTCCGCTGCCGCGAACCCCGTCAGCAGGATGATCACGGCGGCGACGATGGCCGCGGCCGAGCCGATGAGGTCGCCGAGGACCTCGAGGTAGGCGGCCCGGAGGTTGATGCTGTGGCCGCGCCCGCCCCGCAGGACGGCCAGGGCTGCGACGTTCGCGGCGAGGCCGAGCACGGCGACGATGAGCATCGGGCCGGCGAGGACCGGGTGGTCATCGGTCGCGAACAGCCGGCGAAGCCCTTCGATCCCGACCCACAGCGCGACACCCGCGAGGATGAGGCCGTTGACGAGAGCGCCGAGCACCTCGGCCCGCCGGTAGCCGAAGGTGGACCGGTCGGTCGCCGGACGCGCGGCGACGCCGGTGGCGACCAGCGCGATCACGAGGCCCACGACATCCGACGCCATGTGGCCGGCGTCCGCCAGCAGGGTCAGCGATCCGGAGAGGACCGCGCCGACGACCTCGACGAGCAGGAAGACCGCGACGATGACCAGCGCGGCGGTGAGGCGCCGCCCCGTCGATCCCGAGGTGTGGTCGTGGTCCATCGTTTCCACCGTACGGTCCCACCTGCTCCCCGGAAACCGCTGGACCCGCGCGCCGCCCGAAGCGCACGGATGGCGGGGTAAGGGCGACTTGCCAGAGAATCCCGCTTCGAGGGCTCTGAACCGGGATTCTGTGGCAAGTCGGGTGCGGTCTGCGCCAGGATGCGGGGATGGCGAAGGACCAGACCAGGACGGCGCGACGGGTGGAGAAGCTGCTCCTCGGTCTCGGCATCCTCGGATCCGTCACAGCAGTGACGGGGCTCGTTCTCGGCACGGCGTGGGTCTTCCGCGGCGAGGTGCAGGGCTACCTCACTCTCATCATGGGGCTGCTCCTCGGGGTTCTCGGCCCCGGGATGGTCTGGCTGAGCAGGATCGCGCGCATCCAGCGCACCACCGGATCCTCTCCCGAGGGAGTCGCCGCGGAGATCGAGCGCTTCGCTCGCAAGGCGCCGCTCTCGCGGATCGCCGCCTGGTCGTGGGTGCTGATTCCCGCCTACGCGCTGGCGGCGGCAGGGGTCATGCTCCTGGTCCACGGGCTGCAACCGATCCCCCTCGGTCTGGCCGCGCTCAGCGTGCTCCTGCTCATCGGCGGCATCCGAGGTTTTCGCCGAGCGAGGCTCACGAGCTCAGCGCCGAAGGGCGACCTCTAGCGACCGTGAGATGGCACTTGTTGCTGTCACCTCGCGGTTTTGCGGACAACAAGTGCCACCTCGGCAAGGAAGGCGGGGCGTACCCGCGCTCAGCCGAGGCGGTCGTGGAGCCAGGGCAGGAGGGCCGTGAAGGCGCGGCGGCGGTGGCTCATCGCGTCCTTCTCCGCGGCCGTCAGCTCCCCCGAGGACACCTCGAGCCCCTCCGGGCGGAAGATCGGGTCGTAGCCGAAGCCGCCCTCTCCCGCCGCGGCTTCGAGGACGCTCCCCGGCCAGTCCGCGAGCACCACGTGCTCGGTGCCGTCCGGGAGCACGGCGGCGGCCGCGCACAGGAAGTGCGCCGTGCGGTCCTCCACGCCCTCCAGGTTGGCGAGCAGCAGCGCGACGTTGTCCGCGTCCATGCGCGTGCCCGCGTATCGCGCGGAGTGGATGCCCGGCGCTCCCCGAGCGCGTCGACGGCGATGCCCGAGTCGTCGGCGATCGACGGGAGGCCGGTGTGCGCCGCGGCGGCCCTCGCCTTGATCAGCGCGTTCTCCTCGAAGGTGCTGCCATCCTCGACCGGCTCGGGCCCGTCGTAGCCGACCAGCTCGAGGATGCCGAGCTCGGGTCCGAGGATCCGCCGCAGCTCCTCGACCTTGTGGGCATTGTGGGTGGCGAGGACGACGCGCACGCCGGCGTCGCTCATGAGTCGGCGGGCAGGCCGAGCACCTCGCGCTGCACCGCGGCGAGCCGGTCCGTGCCGCTGAGGGCGAGGTCGAGCAGCGAGTCGAGCTCGCGCCGGTCGAAGGGCGCGCGCTCGGCGGTGCCCTGAACCTCCACGAAGAGGCCGCGACCGGTCGCCACGACGTTCATGTCGGTCTCGGCGCGCACGTCCTCGGTGTAGGCGAGGTCGACCATGGGCTCGCCGTCGATGATGCCGACGGACACGGCCGCCACGCTGTCGACGAGCGGCACCGAGCGCTGGCCGATGAACTTCTTCTCCCGCGCCCACTCGACCGCGTCGGCGAGCGCCACATACGCGCCGGTGATGGCCGCGGTCCGGGTTCCGCCGTCGGCCTGGAGGACGTCGCAGTCGAGGACGACCGTGTTCTCCCCCAGCGCCTTGAGGTCGATGATCGCCCGCATCGAGCGGCCGATCAGCCGGGAGATCTCGTGCGTGCGTCCGCCGATCTTGCCCTTGACCGACTCCCGGTCGCTGCGCGAGTTCGTCGCGCGCGGCAGCATCGAGTACTCGGCGGTGACCCAGCCCGAGCCCTTGCCGGACAGCCAGCGCGGCACGCCGTTCGTGAAGGAGGCGGTACACAGCACGCGCGTCTGGCCGAACGAGATGAGCGCGGAGCCCTCGGCCTGCTTGCTCCAGCCGCGCTCGATCGTGACCTCCCGCAGCTGGTCGTGGGTTCGGCCGTCGACGCGGGTGGCGGTCATGGAGCACCTCTCAGGTGGGGAAGCTGGATCGACCCGGTGAGCACCGACTCGGCGATGGGCGCCTCGAGCCCCAGGAAGCGGCGGGCGAGGCGGCTGAACTCGTCGGCGTCGTCGCCGGTCGCCTCGAACACCCGCGTGGGGCGCGTCGGCGTCGTGCGCAGCATCCCGTGCTCGACGAGCCGGCGGTACACGTCGCGCGCGGTCTCCTCGGCGCTCGACACCAGCCGGATGTCCGGGCCCACCACGTACTGGATGGCTGCGGACAGCAGCGGGTAATGGGTGCAGCCGAGCACGAGGGTGTCGACGTCGGCGGCAACGATCGGCGCGAGGTACTCCCTGGCGGCGGCGAACAGCTCGTCGCCCGTCGTCACGCCGGCCTCGACGAACTCCACGAAGCGCGGGCAGGCGGCGGAGACCAGCTCGAGGTCGGGGGCCGCCGCGAAGGCGTCGTCGTAGGCGCGCGACGTGATCGTGGCGACGGTGCCGATGACGCCCACCCGGCGGTTGCGCGTCTGGTGCACCGCGGCGCGGACCGCGGGCAGGATCACCTCCACCACGGGGATGCCGTAGCCCTCGGTGAAGCGCTCGCGCGCGTCGCGGAGCACGGCCGCGGACGCCGTGTTGCAGGCGATGACGAGGAGCTTCACGCCCTGCGCGACGAGGTCGTCCATGATGTCGAGCGCGAGCTCGCGGACGACGGCGAGCGGCTTGGGACCGTAGGGCCCGTTGGCGGTGTCGCCGACGTAGAGGATCGACTCGTTGGGCAGCTGGTCGAGGATCGCGCGGGCGACCGTCAGACCGCCGACGCCCGAATCGAAGACTCCGATCGGTGCGTCAGCCACCGGCTCAGTCTAGGCGTCGACCTTCCGGCGCTCGGCCGCGGCGCCCTCCGCCGAGGCGGTGGCGAGCTCGCGGCCGGTCTCGCGGCGGCGGAGGGTGGTGATGGCGAGCGCGGCGGCCAGGGCCACGAGCACCATGACGGCGACGGTGACGGGGATCGCCTCGAGCCCCTCGTGCAGCTGGGCGGCGAAGGCGAGGTCGTCGGCGTTCGGCGAAGGCAGGGAGAACATGGGCATGCCTCTCGGGCAGAGGGAACCGCTCGGGGTGGAGCGGCCGCATCCGCGCCGGGTAGCGCGGAAGGTATGACCCGATGCTAGGGACGCGCGGCGGGGGCGCGGCAGTCCCCCGTCGTGGGGCTTTCCCCGCCCCCGTCGAGAAGTCGGCGGGGGTGTGCCGTCAGTAGGCTGGCCCGGTGACGGACAGCACGGCGCTTCTCACCGACCGGTACGAGTACACGATGGTGGACGCGGCCATCCAAGCCGGCACCGCCGAGCGACAGAGCGTCTTCGAGGTCTTCGGCCGGCGCCTCTCCGGCGGCCGTCGCTACGGCGTCGTCGCCGGCACCGGCCGGCTGCTGCAGGCGGTCGCCGACTTCCGGCTGACCGATGACGAACTGTCGTGGCTGTCCGACGAGCACATCGTGCGCCGCCCGACCCTCGACTGGCTCGCCGATTACCGGTTCACGGGCCGGATCACCGGCTACCAGGAGGGCGAGATCTACTTCCCGGGCTCGCCGATCCTCGTCGTCGAGGGCACCTTCGCCGAGTGCGTGCTGCTCGAGACCGTGCTGCTCAGCGTCCTCAACTACGACAGCGCCGTCGCGACCGCAGCTGCGCGCGTCGTGTCGGCGGCGTCAGGCCGCCCCGTCGCCGAGATGGGGTCCCGCCGCACGGGCGAGTGGTCCGCGGTCGCCGCCGCCCGCGCCGCCTGGATCGCCGGATTCTCGGCGACCTCGAACCTCGAGGCGGGGCGTCGCTGGGGCGTTCCCACCATGGGAACGGCCGCGCACGCCTTCACCCTCCTGCACGACACGGAGGAGGAGGCGTTCCGCGCCCAGGTGGCCGCCCTCGGCACCGGAACCACGCTCCTCGTCGACACCTTCGACGTCCCGACCGCGGTCCGCCGTGCCGTGGAGGTGGCCGGCCCCGAGCTCGGGGCGGTCCGCATCGACTCCGGCGACCTGGCCAGCCAGGTGGCGGAGGTGCGCGCCCAGCTCGACTCGCTCGGCGCGACCAAGACGCGCATCACCGTGACGAGCGACCTCGACGAGTACAGCGTCGCGTCCCTCAGCTCCTCCCCCGTCGACGCGTACGGCGTCGGCACGTCGGTCGTCACCGGCTCGGGCTACCCGGCCGCCGGGATGGTCTACAAGCTGGTCGCGCACCAGGACGACCAGGGCGAGTGGGTCTCGGTGGCGAAGAAGTCCTCGGGCGGGAAGTCGAGCGTCGGCGGCCGGAAGCACGCGTTCCGGCGCCTGTCGGACTCGGGCGTGGCCCGAGCGGAGGTCCTGCGGATCGAGGAGCACGGGTCGGATTCCCACCCCGCGCCGAAGCACGCGGAGCGAGCGCTGCACGTGACGCTCGCCGAGGGCGGCGTCCCGGACCCGCGCTGGCTGGGGCCGGAGGGCACGAAGCTCGCGCGCGAGCACCACGCCGCCGCGATGGCGGAGCTGCCGCCGGACGCCTTCCGCCTGAGCGGCGGCGACCCGGTGCTGCCCACCGTCTACAAGTGACGCCGGACGCGGGAGGCGCCTCGGTGTCGCCCGTCAGTCCTTGAGGGACTCGTAGATCTCCTTGCAGGTGGGGCACACCGGGAACTTCGAGGATCCCGTCCGGGCACCCACACCTTGCCGCAGAGCGCGATGACCGGCTTCCCGGTGACCGCCGACTCCACGATCTTCTCCTTGCGGACGTAATGGGCGAACCGGTCGTGGTCGCCCTCGTCGAGCTGCTCCTTCTCGAGGAGCTCTTCGAGCTCGCGGTCGAGGGTGTCGGTGCCCCCGCCGGTTCCGGGAGAGTCCGCTGGTGCCATGGCGGAAGTCTACGCGCGGCCCGCTGCCGGTCGTCCCGACCGGAGTCCCTCCGCCTCAGTTGAGCAGGGAGGCGCTCAGCAGCTCCGGCCCGCGCCGGTCGAAGATCCGGGCGCCGAGCAGCACCCCGCCCCACAGCGCCACGAGGCCCACGAAGACCCCGGCGCCGAGCGACGCCCAGAACCAGGTGTCCGAGCCGAGGAAGCCGAGCGCGGCGAACACGATCGCGGGCAGCGTGAGGAGCAGGGACGCGGTGAGCGCGAACCCCTGGACGACCACCGTCGTCGCGGTCGTGCTCTGCGGGTGGCTGAACGGGCTGTCGCCCGGGCGCACGACGGGATAGGGGAAGCGCGCCGACGTGACGCAGGAGAATCCCATGCCGCCGAACAGCAGTGCCGAACCGACGCCGAGCAGGCCGCCGAGGACACTCCAGTCGCCGTAGACGGCGGCGCTGATCACGGAGCCGATGATGAGCACGGGGAGTCCCAGGGCGAGCGCAGGGAAGAGGCGGCCCAAGCGGTCCGCCCGGCCTCGGGTGCCCGACGCGACGTGCAGCCAGATGGCCGTGTTGTCGAAGGCCACGTCGTTGTGCAGAGTCGACCAGCCGAGGAACAGGCACATGATCGGCACCGGGATCAGGGCCAGGATCTGGACCGGCACACCGACCACCAGGAGCGGCACGATCATCAGGATCGGGGTGATCGGGATCACGATGAGAGACATCCGATAGCGCGGATCCCGCCACCAGTACGTCGCGCTCCTCGCGGCGATCGCGCCGGTCGGTGTGGACGGGAGCCGGTCGAACCAGCCGAGCCCGCCGTAGGTCTTCGCCCGCGCCTCGCGCGCCGGGGTGACGAGCATCCAGGCCACGAGGGCCCGCCAGGCGAGCCACAGCAGGGCGATCGTCGCCGCGGCGATCAGGAGGTGCAGGAAGCCGGCGCCCGTCCGCCCGGTCGCGAAGTCGCCCGGGAACGCCCATGCGGCGCCGAGAGGCGTCCAGGAGAGGATGTCCGCGATCCCGCGACCTGCCGCTCCCCGTCCGCGGCCCAGTCGATGCTCGAGAGGACGACGATCACCGGCGAGATAAGGACGAGGGCCAGGATCGCCACGACGGCCATGAACTCGCGCGCGCGGCGGGTGGCGAGCAGGAACGCCGCGACGGAGGTGCTCACGCGGGCGGCGAGGACACACGTGGCCAGGACGAGCGGCGCCGAGATCACGCCGAGCAGGAAGATGCCGGGATCCCGCGACCAGGTGACGATCGAGGCCAGGGCGATCAGAGCGAGTGCCGCCGAGGGCACGCTGATCAGCGCGGTGACCGCGAGCGCCGTCGCCAGCCGGGTGTTCGGGATGCCGTAGAGCGAGAAGCGGCGCGGGTCGAGGGTGTCGTCCACTCCGAAGGCGAGCGGCACGAGCAGGAAGCCGAGCACGATCAAGGAGCCGCCGAGAACGGTCGCGTTGCGGGCCAGCTCGGCATCGGCGAACCGCAGTCCGATGAGCAGCGCGACGCCGAGCACCGCGACGCCGAAGCCGTACAGCACCGCGAGGACCAGGCCGACGACCTGCCACGGGCTGCGCTTGAACGAGTTCACCAGCAGACGCAGCTTCAGGCGCACCGCTGTGCCGAGGAGGTTCGCCTCGGTCGAGCGAGCAGGTCGAGTCTGCTGGGGGCTGGGGCTTCTGCGGTCATCCGGTTTCGCCCCCAGCCTAGAGGAGGGGTGCGGCGCCCGGCGCGTCGCCCCTGGCCGGACCTGAACCGCGGACGGCCCCCGTCGCACTGCGCCGAAAGGCTCTGGTTCGGCCGGCAGCGGCGGGCGTATCTTCTGGCCGACCGAGGGAGGCCCGATGCCGCATCCGTCCGGCCCCTCCGTCCTCGAGCTGCGGGTCCACGGGGTCAAGAACACCCTCCCGGGCACCATGCTGGGCGTGAAGGAGTCGGAGGTCCACCAGGTCGACGGCGACGAGGCGGGCGGCTTCTGGGTGGCGGACAAGGACACCCCGGATCGGCCGACGGACGTGCGGCGCGAGGCCTACTCCTGGGGCCTCCTCGCCCGCACGGGCGGAACGGCGCTGCCGCTCCTCGGCCAGCTGGCGGTGCACATCGGCTGGCTGTTCATCCTGCCGTTCGGACTCTGCAACGTCGCGTACTGGACGCGTCGGATGCGAGCGCAGCGGATCCGCAACGGCTGGGTCCCCGGCCGCGGCGCCGCCCTCGTGCGGCTCTTCGCACTGGGCCTCACGCTGCTGTACGTCTGCGCCATTGCGGCGGTCTCGCTCGACCTGATCGGGGTGCAGTGCTACACGAAGGACGGCGTCTGCTCACAGCTGCCCGCGGCCTTCGACGCGCTCGCAGGGCTCGATCGCGGCCTGCGGCTGGCGATCCTCTCGCTCGTCCCCGTCGGCGGCATGCTGCTCCTCTACGTCCTCGCGCGTCGCGGCCGCGTGCGGTACGAGGCGGGCGTCACGGCGATGGCGGATCGCCTCGCGGCGGGGACCAGCGAGAGCGCACCGACCCTGGCGACCCCCGGGTTCTGGTCGAAGGCGCGCCTCGGGTCGACGACCGAGCGGCTGCACTTCGCCGCGGTGCTGCTCCTCGTGACCGTCCTCCTGGCCTGGGACCGCGTCTACTCCGGGCACCCCGAGTGCGCGGAGCCCGGCGGCTTCCTGACGGCGGGCTGCCTCTCCCCAGAGCGGCTCGGAGCGTCCTCCCCTGCTAGCGCCGTTCTCGGCATCCTCGCCGCCCTCGGCCTGGTCCTCGTGGTCGCGCTCGTCGCCGCGGTCGCGGAGACGCCCGAGAGCGACGAGGTGGTGCGCAGCCGCCGCCGCTCGGCCGGCATCCTCCTTGCGGCCTCGGTGCCGCTCTTCCTCGGGAACGGGATCGCCGGCGCGGTGCCGACGGGCACCGGCTCGGGCGCGACCGGCGGCGCATCCCGGTTCCTCGGACTGGTGGCGACGCCGAGCGCCCTGCTGATCGCCCTCCTGATGATCGCCCTCTCGGGCCTCGGCTGGCGCAGGGGCGTTCCACCCTGGCTGTCGTTCCTCCTGCTGGCACCCGCGCTGGCGCTCCTGGCCGTCCCCTACCTCGCCCCTCAGCAGTCCGGCTCCCTGGACCTGCTGTGGCAGGGTCTGGCGGCCGTCCTCGTGGCCGCCCAGCTCGTCCTGGTGGTCGTGCTCGGGGCGCGCGACGGCGCGGAGCACGCGCGCACAGCCTGGAGCGGAGCCGGCCCCGGAGTGGTGCTCCTCCTCGCGCTCGGCGCGACCATGCTGCTGACGAGCCTGCTCGTCGTGGGCGTGGGGCGCTGGCTCGGGTCCCCCGCGGCGCCGCCCGTGTTCGGCATGTGGCGGGTGCCCTCGTCGGCCCCGCCGGTCCTGCACACGCCGGACGCCTACGTCGAGTTCGGCCTCGTCCTGCTCGGGATGCTGGTGGCGGAGGCGCTCGTGCTCGTCGCGGTCGTCGTCGCGAGGCTCGTCCGGCTGCCCGTCCTCACCTCGGCGGTGCCGCGCGACGGCGGCCGGGAGGTGGCGCCGCTGCCCGCCTATCCGGGCGGCACGCCGCCCGCTGCGACCTCCGACGACCGGCTGGTCGTGCGAGTCCTCCGCGCCCGCCGGTTCGCGGCCCTGGCCCACCGCGGCGAGCCGCTGCTCGCTGTCGTGGCGGCCGCCATCGCGCTCGGCGTCGCGGCGACGGTCGCGGTCGACACCCAGGTGGGGACCTCCTCGACCACGGGCTGGGCGCACTGGATCCGCTTCTCGCAGCCGGCTCAGGACATCGCGATCGCGGTGCTGGGTGCGTCGGCCCTCGCCGTCGTCGCGGCCGTGGCGGCCAACGCGCTGACCAACAAGGAGCGGCCGGTCGGGATGCTGTGGGACCTGATCTGCTTCCTGCCCCGCGCCGGTCATCCCTTCGGGCCGCCCTCCTACTCCGAGCGGGTGGTGCCGGAACTGAACGACCGCATCGAGCGCTGGCTCGGCGACCCGCTCGCTCCCGACCGGAAGGTGATCGTGTCGGCACACAGCCTCGGAACGGTCCTCGCGATCGCCACGCTCTTCGCCCGGTACGCCGTGGTCGAGGCGCCCCTGCACCGCATCGGCCTCCTCACCTACGGCAGTCAGCCGCGCGCATACTTCGGGCGCTTCTTCCCCGACCTGTTCGGGCCGCGCGTGCTCGGGACGCGGTCCACACTGCGTCCCACGCTGTTCGGCGCCGATCCGTGGCTGCGCCAGATCCTGCTCGACGAGACGCCGCAGCAGGAGACCTTCTCGGGCCGGGCGATGTCGCCCACCTTGTGCGACCTGCTCGACCATCCGTCGGGCCCTGCCTGGATCAACCTGTGGCGGCGCACCGATTTCCTCGGCTTCCCCGTGCACTCGTACTCGAACGACGAGGGCAACCTGGTCGATCGGGGGCCTCCGAGCTGGAGCCCGGCCCCTACGAGAAGGTCGCGACGCACAGCAACTACCCCGCGACCAGCCAGTACGCCGCAGCCTTCGCGGAGCTGCATCGCCGCCTGCTCAGCTGAGCAGTCGCTTCGAGGCCGATCGGGTAGCGTCGGGCGCAGGGCACTCTCAGGGGACGGAGGAGGACATGGCGGCACGCCTCCCGGCGCCTCGCGCTCCCTCGATGCGGCTCGACGACCTCGCTCCTGGCTTCCCGGGCGACCTCGACGCGGGCGATCGGGTGGATGCGCTCACCTTCACCGACCTGGACCTGACCGGCCTGAGCCTCGCGAACAGCACTCTGTCGGAGTGCGACTTCGACGGCCTCCGCGGGCCCGACGCCGACCTGCGGGGAGCACGCGTCCTGGAGACGCGGGTGCGCCGCGTGGACGTGCCGGTCTTCCGTGCGCCCCGGTCGACCTGGCGGGACGTGCTCGTCGAGGAGGGCCGACTCGGCTCCGCGGAGCTCTACGACGCCAACTGGACCGCGGTGCGCTTCGTCGGCTGCAAGCTCGGCTTCGTGAACCTGCGCGGGGCGACCCTCACGGACGTGGTCTTCCAGGACTGCCGCATCGACGAGCTCGACCTGGGCGGCGCCAAGGTGCGCCGCACCGCCTTCCCCGGCAGCAGCATCGCCGTGTTCGCCGTGCAGGGTGCGACCTTCACGGACACCGACCTGCGCGGCGCCGAGTTCTCCGAGATCTGCGGAGTGGAGAGCCTCCGCGGCGCCACCGTGGACGGCGACCAGCTCGCGCTCCTCGCGCCCCTGCTCGCGAGCGCGATGGGACTGCGGATCCAGGACTAGCGCCGCGCGGCGCGACAGTGGGGAGGCGTCGCGATCAGTCGGTGAAGGAGTGCAGCCACTCCATGCCCTCGGCCGCCTTGCGGCCGCCGGCGAGCTCGACGAAGCGCTCCTCGAGCGTGTTCTCGCCGCGGACCTCGTCCATGGTCCCGGCCGAGAGAACGCGGCCCGCGACGATGATCGCGACGTGATCGCAGACCCGCTGGATGAAGTCCATGCCGTGGCTGGACAGGACCACCGTGCCGCCCGCCTCGACGTACTTCTGCAGGATCTCGTTGAGGTTGGCCGCCGACACGGGGTCGACGGACTCGAACGGCTCGTCCAGGACGAGCAGGCGCGGCGAGT
This sequence comes from Naasia aerilata, assembly GCF_030296595.1. Taxonomy (GTDB): domain Bacteria; phylum Actinomycetota; class Actinomycetes; order Actinomycetales; family Microbacteriaceae; genus Naasia; species Naasia aerilata. The sequence goes on from NZ_AP027731.1 coordinate 264,788, forward strand.
GGATCATCGCCGCGGCCAGCGCGATCTTCTTCGTCATGCCGGCCGAGTAGTCGGTGACGAGCCGATCGACCGCGTCCTCGATGCCGAACGCCTTCACCAGGTCCGCAGATCGCGCGCGCACCGTCTCGTTGTCGAGGCCGCGCAGGGTGCCGGAGTAGTACAGGAGCTGGGCACCGGTCAGGCGGTCGAAGAGGCGCAGGGTGTCCGGCAGGACGCCGATCGTCCGCTTCGCGCGGACCGGATCGCCCCACACGTCGATGCCGTGCACCGTGACGCGGCCGGCATCGGGCCGGAGAAGGCCCGTGATCATCGACAGGGTCGTGGTCTTGCCTGCGCCGTTGGGGCCCACGATCCCGTAGAAGGAGCCCTCCCGGACCTCGAGGTCGAGGTCCTCCACCGCGACGGTCTCGCCGAAGCGCTTGCTGAGACCCTGGATCGACAGCACGACGTCGCCCAGGTCGCGGGCGGGCGCCTCGGGACGGACGGGGCGCCGCTTGGGCATCGGACGCGGGGTCGCGGGTGGCGTCTGCAGGTCGAGCGGCGGGGTGAAGAGGTCGGCCTTGGGCGGGGCGTCCGAGGCGAGCGCCTCGACGGGGTCGTCCAGCGTCGGCTCGACGGGCGCCTCCGGCTGGGCCGCCTCGGTGGCAAGCTCCTCGGGATCGGGCTCGTCGGGGAGAGACTCCTCGAGAAGGGGCTCCTCGAGGAGAGGCTCCTCGACAACCGGCTCCTCAAGAGCGGGCTCCTCCAGAGCGGGCTCCTCGAGAAGGGGCTCCTCGTGATCCGCAGGCGGCTCGGCCGCATACTCGTCGACGCCCGGATCATCGAGCGGCGCCTCCTCTGCGGCGGGCGCCTGCTCGGGGTCGCCGATCGCGGGGCGGATCTCGGCGGGAGGCGTCTCGACGAGCACGTCCTCGGTCGCCGTTTGCGCGGCGGCCGGCTCCTGCGCGACGGACGGCCGCTGAACCTCCGTCGGCTGCCCGACCTCAAAGGGCTGCTCCACGCTGGTCGGCTCCTCGGCCTTCGCCGCCGCCGTGATCCCCGGCACCTGGACGCGGCGCGATCCGTTGCCCTTCTTCGCGGTTCCGGTGGACGCCGGCTTCGCAGGTCGTGCCGCCGTTGCCGCGGCACGAGCCGCGCTGTCGGTGTCCGGGGCGGCCTCCGCCGCCGAGGTCGCGGCGGTGGTCCGGGTGCGAGTCCGGGCGCGGGGGCCCCCGCGGCCTTCGCGCCAGCCGGCCGGCCCGGCCCAGCCGGCTTGGGGACGGCTCCTTCGTCATGCACGACCGACTCGCTCGACGCGGCAGCGCTCGATGCGGAGGTCGGGCCGGGCTTCCGGACGCCTCCCGCCGCAGGGCGCGGGACCGCGGTCTTGCCTCCCGCCGTCCGGGCGCGCGGCGGAGTGGCGCGAGGCGTCTTTGCCCCCGCCGCAGGCCCGATCTCGCTGCCGACCGGCACGGCCCCGTTTCCGCCGACCCTGGTCTCGGGCACGTCGGGGGACGGAAGCTGGTCCGGCGCGTCACTCACAGGGCAACGCTACCAACCGCCGGCCGCTCGGCCCGGCGCCCGAAAGGGCCCAGAAGCCAGGGGATCAGCTGAACGGCGCCTGAACGGGGCCCACTAAACCTAACGATCGGGACACGGAGCGGCGCGGAAGCATACCCCTTCCGTGTACCCCGCCGGTAGCATGGGACGGCTGACAAGGGTGTCGGGTACAACTTTGCTGACGTGAATTCCAGGAGAACAACGTGACCACCCAGATCGTCATCCTCGCCGCAGGCATGGGCTCACGCCTCGGCCGCTCGCTTCCGAAGCCGCTGACCGAGCTCAGCGATGGCCGCACGATCATGGGCCAGCAGTTCGACAACATCCGCTACGCCTTCGGCCGCGACGCGTCAGTGACGACCGTCGTGGGGTACAAGCTGGAGCACATCATCGAGGCGTTCCCCGAGGCGAACTACGTCTACAACGAGCGCTACGACCAGACCAACACGTCGAAGAGCCTCCTCCGCGCCCTCCAGGCCTCGGGCCCCGGCGGCGTGCTCTGGATGAACGGCGACGTCGTCTTCGACCCGCGGGTCCTCGTGCGCTGCGGCGAGCTCGTGCACCGCGACCAGTCCTTCGTGACCGTCAACACCTCCTCGGTGTCCGACGAGGAGGTCAAGTACACGACCACCGCCGAGGGCTACATCAAGGAGCTCTCCAAGACGGTCAAGAACGCCCTGGGCGAGGCGGTCGGCATCAACTACGTCTCGAGCCGGGACAAGGCCGCCCTCATCCGGCAGCTCAACCGGGTCGGCGCGCAGGACTACTTCGAGCGCGGCATCGAGGTCTCCATCGAGCAGGACGGCATGCTCGTCGAGCCGCTCGACATCTCCGACCTGTACGCGGTCGAGGTCGACTTCGCCGAGGACCTGGCGCGCGCCAACCTCTTCGTCTGATCCCCGGCGCCGGCGCTGCTGATTTCGAGACGCCCGCTCCGCGGGCTCCTCAATCAGCGGGTAGAGAGCTGCGTGCCAACCGATGATTGAGGAGCGCCGCAGGCGCGTCTCGAAATCAGGCCGGTGCAAGCCGGACGGCGGGGCACGGCTGCCGCTCCGAGCCGGTCGGTAGAGTTTCGCCGTGACATCGGCGGCACTCGAGGCTCCCCGCGCGTGCGGGCGACGGGCAGCCGCCGGTACCGCCAGATCCTGTGGCTGCTCACGACCCGCGACCTCAAGGTCCGCTACTCCACGAGCGCGCTGGGGTACCTCTGGTCGATCCTCGACCCGCTGGTCATGGCGGCCATCTACTGGTTCGTCTTCACCCAGGTCTTCCAGCGGGATGTCGGCGAGGAGCCCTACATCGTCTTCCTGCTGTCCGCTCTGCTGCCGTGGATGTGGTTCAACGGCGCGGTGGGCGACAGCACGCGGGCCTTCCTCAAGGAAGCGAAGCTGGTCCGCTCGACGAAGATCCCGCGCACCATCTGGGTCAACCGGCTCGTGCTCTCCAAGGGCATCGAGTTCCTGTTCAGCATCCCCGTCGTCGCGGTGTTCGCGATCTTCGGCGGCGCGTCGGTGACCCCCGGCCTCGCCCTGCTGCCGGTCGCGATCCTGCTCCAGGCGATCCTGACCGCCGGCGTCGGGCTCATCGTCGCCCCGCTCGTGGTGTTCTTCCGGGACCTGGAGCGCGCGGTGAAGCTCGCGCTGCGCTTCCTCTTCTACGCCTCGCCGATCATCTACTCGACGCACAACCTCCCGGCCGGCCTGCACACCTGGGCGGCCTTCAACCCGCTCAGCGGCGTCTTCAGCCTGTACCGGTCGGCGTTCTTCGCGTCGGAGCTCGACTGGTATCTGGTCGGGGTCGGCGCCGCGATGTCGGTCCTGCTGTTCGGCATCGGCCTGGCCGTCTTCCGCCGCACGGAGCGCGCCGTGCTGAAGGAGATCTGACGTGACGAGTCCGACCCGCTCCCCCACGGCGGCCGGAGCACCGGCCGGTCCGGTCATCGAGGTGAAGGACGCAGGCATCCGGTTCCGCCGCAACCGGCGCGGCCGCCGTACCTTCAAGGACCTCTTTTCGGGCCAGTCCCGCCGCCTGCGGCCGAACGAGTTCTGGGCTCTCAGAGACGTGTCGTTCACGGTCCGGCCCGGCGAGGCGATCGGGGTCGTCGGCCGCAATGGGCAGGGCAAGTCGACGCTGCTCAAGCTCGTCGCCGAAGTCGTCCTGCCGGACGAGGGCGCGGTCTCCGTGCGAGCCGGGGTCGCCCCGCTCATCGAGATCACCGGCGGCTTCGTCGACGACCTCACCGTGCGCGAGAACGTCTACCTGACCGCCGGGCTGCACGGGATGCAGCGGCGCGAGATCGACGAGCGCTTCGACGAGATCATCGAGTTCGCGGAGATCGGCGACTTCCTGGACACCCCGTACAAGCATCTCTCCAGCGGGATGAAGGTGCGGATCGCGTTCGCGGTGATCTCGCGACTCGAGGAGCCGATCCTGCTCGTCGACGAGGTGCTCGCCGTGGGCGACCGCGGGTTCCGGGAGAAGTGCTACGCGCGCATCCAGGAGCTGCTGGACGGCGGACGCACCCTGTTCTTCGTCTCGCACAGCGAGCGGGACCTGCGCCGATTCTGCACGCGCGGCCTGTACCTGGACCGCGGCCGGCTTGCGCTCGACGCGCCCATCGACGAGGTGCTCGCCCGCTACGCGGCCGACACCGGCGCCTGACCGCCCCGGCCCGACTGCTTCGGTGCCACCGCCCCGGCTCCAGAGGCGCTGTCCACCCCCAGCTTCGCCCGGGAGCGCCCTCGTAGACTGCCCCCATGGCGGAGCAGGACGAAGTGCCCCAGGTCGTTGTGAAGAATTTCGATCGCCTCCTCAATGTGCAGAGGCCGCTCGTGCTCGCGCACATCCGGGGCATTCGCCGCCGTCATCCGGACGCCTCCCCGGCTCAGATCATCGCCATCCTCGAGAAGCGGTACCTCGCCGCGGTCACGACCGGCGGGGCAGCAGTGGGCGCCAGCGCTGTCATCCCGGGTGTGGGCACCGCCGCGTCGCTCGCACTGAGCGGTGTCGAGACCGCTGGATTCCTCGAGGCCAGCGCCCTGTTCGCCCAGTCGGTCGCGGAGGTGCACGGCATCACGGTCGTCGAGCCGGAGCGGTCCCGCTCGCTGGTCATGGCGCTGATGCTGGGTGCCGGCGGACAAGACCTGGTGAAGCAGTTCGCCGGGCAGTTCGGCGGCGGTGGGCTGGCCCGCACCGCGTACTGGGGTGAGCTCATCACCAACAGCCTGCCTCGGACCCTCGTGGGTCAGCTGTCCGAGCGGCTCAAGCGCTCCTTCGTGCGGCGGTTCGTCGCCCGTCAGGGCACGTCCGTGCTCGGACGGATGGTGCCGTTCGGGGTGGGCGCCGTGCTCGGTGGGACCGGCAACCACCTGCTCGGCCGTCGCGTGATCAAGTCCGCCAGGGAGGCCTTCCCGCCCGCCCCGCTGCTGCTCCGGAACGAGTTGGAGCCGCAGCCCCGGCGCGCGACCGACGACACTCTCAGGAGCGTGCGCCGCGGGCCGCGCCTGTCGCTGCCGCGCCGGCGCGGCAAGGGCGGTGCAGAGCCTGAGTCGGCGAACCCGACCTCCGCGCTGGGGCCCGGCACGGACTGACCCCGCGGGCGACGCTGTTCAGTCGTCGGCGTCGTCCTCCGACTCCCCGCCGTGGTCCAAGGGTCCGTCCGCCTCGTGCAGCGCGGCGTGCCGCTCCCACTCCTCCAGCAGCTGGTCGACGGCCGCGTGGAACCGGGCCGTCGCCGCGCCGGGCGTCGTGTCGCCGAAGTAGTGCTCGACCCAGCCGCGCAGCCGTGCCGCCGCGGCCTCGTCGTGCGAGAGGTCCTCGACCCGCTGTACGACGTCGGCCGCCTGGTCAGCGGTGAGCCACTCGGCGTCGCTCAGATAACCACCGGCGTCGATCTCGGCCTCGGGATCGAGCGGCCGCGTCACGAGTAGCGGCTTTCCGGTGGCGAGCCGGTCATAGACCATGGCCGAGATGTCGGCGATCATCATGTCCGCCGCGCCGAGCTGCCAGCCGACCTCGGCACCGGTGTCGTAGATGTGCCGAGCCGACGGGTCCGCGGCGTTCGCCCGGGCGATCATGTCGATGATCTCCCGGTTCGCGGCGCCATAGGCGGCATCCACTACGCCGCTGCGGGGATGCGGGCGGTAGATCACGCGGTGACGGCCCGTCGCGAGGAGCGCCCGGACCAGAGCCACGCCGTGCGACGCCACCGAGCCGTAGGCGGCGCCCGCACGGTCGCCCTCCCACGTCGGCGCGTAGAGCACCACAGAGCGCTCATCCGGAGGGAACGGAAGCGTGCCCGAGTAGTAGTCGGCCTGCGGACGGCCGATCGGCAGCGCGCGCTTGTCGAAGTCGTAGTCCCAGAGGACCCGGCCGAGCCGCTCCCGCGCGGCTTGGCCGGCGATGAGGCTGTAGTCGTACGCCTTGAACTGGTTCGTGGTCATGTACATCTTGTCGCTCTCGCCGTGATTGATGAACACGTGCCAGCGGCGGCTGTACCGCATCATCTGGAAGTTGCGCGCGTTCTGGTTCACGTAGAGGACGAGCTTGAGCGGCTGCTCGGCGATGATCCGCTCGAGGTCGGTCACGAGCCGCACGTAGGCGACGGGAAGCGGCGACTCCTCGAGGAGCTGGAGGGCGCCGGAAGCCGTGCGGCTGAGGACGAGCACCGGATGCCGCTTGCTCAGCTCGAGCAGCGGCTCGTACCACTGCCGCAGCTGGTACAGGTTGACGGCGCCGTCGGCGAAGTAGACCGCGATCTCGTAGTGCTGCTTCGGCAGCGGCTTCCGGGTCCGCAGACGCTGGGCGAGGCGGTTCCGGTCCGCTCGGCCCCGCACCAGCCGGTCGACCATCCGCCAGGCCAGCTTGGCGTCATTCAGCACACCCACCCGCCCAGGGTAACGGCGGCCCGGGTCAGACGATCGGCGGACGCCCCGCCGCGGTCATCCTGGCGACCGTGCGCCAGGACAGCTGCCGGCGGCCGCCCGGGTCGACGCGCCACCCCTCCATCCACCCGCCGAGCCAGGCCCGCAGGCCCGCGGGCCGGCGGGCGAACCGCAGGGCCTGGATGGCCGTCCAGGCGCCGACGTAGAGCGGGATGAGCGGGAGAGGCAGGTTGCGGCGAGCCAGCCAGACGCGATTCCGCGCGTTGAGCCGGTAGTAGTACGCATGCCGCGTCTGCTGGATGACGGGGTGGTGCGCGACCAGCTCCCCCGCGTACCAGGCGCGGCGACCCGTGTCCCACACCCGCCACGCGAGCTCTATGCCCTCGTGAGCATAGAAGTACGGACCGCCCCAGCCGCCGGCCTCGTCGAACACGGCGCGCGGCAGGAGGACCGCCCCCTCCCAGCAGGAGAACACGGGGCTCGAGTGCGTGGGGTCGCCCTTGCGGATGCGCGGGATCCAGCGGCGCGGCGACGCGGTGCCCGAGGGATCGACCACGCGCGGCTGGATCAGGCCGAGGCTCGGATCGGCGCGGATCAGTGCGACGGCGTCCGCGAGGAACGTGCGCGAGGCGAGCGAGGCATCGTCGTCGAGGAAGAAGAGGAACTCCCCGGACACTGCGGCGACGCCCGCGTTGCGGCCCGCGGGGATGCCGAGGTTCTCCGAGAGGGCGAGAGGGCGAGTGACGTCCGGAAGGCCATCGGGCAGCGTCGCCGGGTCCCAGCCGTTGCCGACGACGACGACGTCGAGGTGTACGCCGGACTGGTCGAGAAGTCTCTGCAGGCCGCGGCGCAGCTCGTCGGGCCTGGTCCCCTGCGTGAGGACCACGACTCCGATCGTGGGATCAGCCGCGGACACGCTTGGAGGCGAGGATCGCCACGAAGTGACCGATGAGAGCCAGCAGCGCGAGCGGGACGAGGAGCCCGACCATCCAGCGGTCCGCCAGCAGCTCCGCATCGGCGCGACCGGCGAGGGCGAGGAGCAGCCCGATCACCGCGAAGGCGAAGGCGATCAGGGTCAGCTCCACCGAGTGGTAGAGGCGGTGGAAGGGCACGAATCGAGCGGCGCGGCGCAGGCGGGCGACGAGGCGCTGCGAGGGGACCGCCTCATCCCGGTGGTCTGCGAGCTTCTCGAGGCCGGCGTTCGCCCGGGCGACGTGCACCATGTCGTTGAGCGCCTTGTTGAGCACGATGACGAGCGCGAGCAGGAGCCCGAGCGTGGTCCACAGGAAGTCCTCGGGAGCGTCGAAGGGGAAACCGGCCGCGCGGATGCCGAGGGCGATCGGGATGAGCGCCTCGGTCGTGTAGTGGCCGACCTTGTCGAGGAAGACACCGGCGGGCGACGACGTCCCGCGCCAGCGCGCGACCTCGCCGTCGCAGCAGTCGACGAGCATCTGCAGCTGCCCGAGCACGACCGCGAGCAGCGCACCGCCGACGCCGGGGATGAGGAGGGCGGCCGCCGTGGACCACCCGACCAGGATCATCAGGCCCGTCACGCCGTTGGCGCTGATCGAGGTCCGCAGCAGCACCCACGTCAGGTACGGCGAGAGACGCCTGAGGTACAGCGAGGCCGTCCAGTGCTCGGCGTTGCGGCGCTGCCGGACCTCGGGCGGCTGCGCGACGGTGCGCAGCTCGGCGATGGAGGTGGGCGGGGCAGTCCGGGGCGCGGACGCAGCGGGCATCGTCACCTTCCGGTGTAGGCCTGGATGTTGCGGGTGAGCTTCGCGACGCCGAAGAAGAATCCGATGCCCCAGCAGTAGTGAATGCACGGCAACACTAGAAGAAACCAGGTCGCGGTGCGGACGCCGTGCCGGGCGGCGACCAGCAGGGTCGCGAGCACGACGAAGGCGACGTAGACGGCCGGCATCGCGAAGCCGATCAGCGGCCACCGGGAGCCGTGCCCGAGCGCGAGCCGGACGACGCCGAAGAGGCCGAGGAGGAGGCCCACCGCGACCGCGAGCACCATGGCGGGCGGGACGAAGTAGCGCAGGCCGTTCGCGGACGTGTAGCGCCGAGCCAGCTCGCCGCGCCACATCCCGGTGCTGAGGAACTGGCGGGCGAGCCGCGAGTAGCTGGAGCGCGGGCGGTAGGTGACGCGCAGGGCAGGGTTGAACCAGACCGTGTCGCCCTGCTCACGGAGCCGACGATTCAGCTCCCAGTCCTGCCCGCGGCGGATGTTCTCGTCGAAGAGGCCGGCGGCCTCCAGCCGGTCCCGGCGGAAGACTCCGAGGTACACGGTGTCGGCCGGTCCCTCCTCGCCGCCCACGTGGTGGGGCGTGCCGCCGAGGCCGACGCGCGAGCCGTAGGCGAGGGCGACCGCGGTCTCGAAGGGCGTCTTGCCCTCCGCCGCCATGACTCCCCCGACGTTCGCGGCACCGGTCCGCAGCAGCGTCTCCACGGCGATGCGGGTGTAGTCGGTCGGCAGCTGCGAGTGAGCGTCGACCCGGACGACGATCGGGTTCACGGTGGCCCGGATCGCGATGTTGAGGCCCTCGGGGGTCGTCCCCAGCTCGTTGGGAGCGGTCCGGATCCGGGGATCCGCGAGCTGCATGCGCCGCACGACCGCATCCGTGCCGTCCGTGCTCGGACCCAGCGCGAGCATGACGTCGAAGTCGCCCGCGTAGTCCTGGGCGATGAGGCTGGCGACCGCGGCCTCGATGTGGTCAGCCTCGTTGAGGACGGGCATCACGTACGAGACGGCGGGAAGCGGCCCCAGAGGCGCGGTCTCGCCGGAACCCCCGGCGTCGGACGGGGATCCGGGTGATGCTCAGCCATCGTTTCCGGAGTGTATCAGCGGCGCGTGTCCCCGCCGTTTCGCAGGCGGGCAGGGGCCGGGGCCCCGCCCGCGCGAACGGAAGCGGCGGCCGGCGCGAGAGAATCGCACTGGCCGCCGCTGACGGGGTCGCGAGAGATCAGAGCTTCAGCGTCCCGAGGGTCACCGTGGCGGTCTCGGTCTTGCCGTTGCGGACGTAGGTCAGCTCCGCCTTGGCACCCGCGGCGAGGTAGCGGACCTGGGCCGTGAGGTCGGTCTGCGAGGTGACCGGCTTGCCGTTGAACCCGGTGATGATGTCGCCCTTCTGCAGGCCCGCCGTCGCGGCCGCACCACCCGCGGAGACGCTGTCGATGTAGGCGCCGGCGACATCTGCGTTCGCGTCCTGGGCGGTCGAGTCGGCGACCGTCGCGCCGAGGAGCCCGTGCGTCGCGGCGCCGTTGTCGATGATCTCGGCGGCGACGCGCTTGGCGAGGTTCGCCGGGATGGCGAAGCCCACGCCGATGCTTCCGCTCTGACCGCCCGAGCTCGACCCGGCGCTGGCGATGGCCACGTTGACGCCGATCAGCTCGCCGCTCGCGTTGAGCAGGGCGCCACCCGAGTTGCCGGGGTTGATCGCGGCGTCGGTCTGAATCACCGGGAGCGCGATGCTGCTCGAGGCGCCCGTCGTGCTCGGCTGCTGGCCGGGGAGGTCGAAGTTCCAGAAGTCGAACGGCCCCTGGGAGCCGTCCCCGCCCTGGTCGCCCTGGTCGCTGGTGTCGTCACCGGACCGGTCCGGCACCGCGGAGGACGCGACGGTGATGCTGCGGTTGAGGGCGCTGACGATGCCGTCGGTGACCGTGCCGCTGAGGCCGAGGGGGCGCCGATGGCGACCGCCGAGTCGCCGACGTTGAGCTTGTCGGAGTCCGCGAAGGTCATCGGGGTCATGCCGCTCGCGCCGGTCAGCTTGATGACCGCGAGGTCGACGATCGGGTCCGTGCCGACGACGGTGGCGTCGTAGATGTGCCCGTCGTGGGTCGTGACCTGCACCTTCGCATCCGCGGTGGCGCCGTCCAGCGTGACGACGTGCGTGTTCGTCAGGACGTAGCCGTCGGCGCTCAGCACGATGCCCGAGCCGGTGCCGGCGGAGTCGCTGCCGCTCACCGAGATCGTGACCACCGAGGGCGATGCCTTGGCGGCGACGGCGGTGACCGTGGTCGCATCCGTGGTCCGGTTGACGGTGACGTTCGGAGCGGTGGCCGACGAGGTCGTGACGTTGTCGCTGTCGCCGCTGCTCGCGAGAGCGTAGATGCCGGCTCCGGTGCCACCGCCGATGAGCGCGCCCACGGCGAGCGCTCCGATCACGGGGAGCACGATGCCGCGGCGCCGAGCCGGCCGGTCAGCGGTGGTCGTCGTGGTGGTGCTGGTGCCGTTCGTCGCGGCGGGGCCGAAGGAGGATCCGTCACCCGTCGAGGGCGCGGCGTACGCAGCAGTCGGCGCGGTCGGCGCCGGGTACGCGGCGGTCGGACCCGTCGGCGCGGGGTACGCGGCGGTCGGCGCGGTCGGCGTGGTCGGCGTGGTCGGCGTGGTCGCGTAGCTGGGCGCGACGCCGGGGGCCTGGGGCGGCTGCTGCTCGGCGGGGCTGGCGGCGCCGGTCGGAGAGGTGACGGGCGTCTCCGGCGCTGCGGCGGACGGCTGGGGGATGCGCTCGGTGGCGCCTTCGGTGGTGCGCGCGTCCGTGGTGGGGACCTCGCGCTGGTCACCCTGCTGACCCTCGGGGGCCTGCGGGTTCTCTGTCATGGTGGTGCTCCTCTCAGTGCACTCAGCTTGGCTCGCCTCGCTGGACGAACCACTAACCGCTACTGAGGAGGGTCGAAGGAAATCCTATGAAAGGGCTATCGAACCTCAGCGGCGCACTGATGCAGGTGCTGGGTTCAGCATGTCAGGGCTGGTCCGCATTCCCCTGAGACAGGATCCGCGCCACATTGCCAGGTCGCGCTCGGTGTCAGCAGCCCGGACCGCTGGTCGCCGTGCAGTCTCCGGTCACCAGCATCGTGGTCGCCGTGACGACCACCACCGGGAACGGTGCCCCGGTGACATCGAGGGTGCCGCTGACCGCGGTCCAGTCGGGTCCGAGGAACCGGTACTCGGCGCCGTAGGTGGTGGTCAGCGTCGCGCTGACCGTTCCCCGCTCCCGGTAGACATGGCTGGTCGGCGTCGGCGACAGCTCGTCGAGCCCGAGCTCCGACCACGGCGCTCCCGCCTCGACGGTCGTGCGGGTCTCCCCGTCGCCGTAGCTCCACGTGTAGGAGAGGGGTGTGAACCGCACCTCCGCGCGCTCCCCCAGCAGCTCCCCCGGCACCACCTCCTGCTCGGCGCCCGCGACGAAGTTCGCCGGCGTGCCGACGATCGCCCATCCGTTCGGCTCTGCCGTCAGCACAGGAGGAGTCGGCCGGAAGCTCTCCAGGTCCGCCATGGTGAGAACCCGGAACGGAAGGTCCGTTCCGCCGAGCGTCACCGAGATGTCATTGCGGCAGATCAGCTGCGCGGCGACGGCGTCGGTGGAGCCGCAGTCGTTCGCGTTGCGGTACACGAACTCGACGGTGGGGGTGGAGGAGTCGGGGGCCGTCAACCGCCCTTCCTCCCGCCCCTCGGTATCACGCGAATCGGCAGATACCTCGACCGCATCGTCGTGAACTGAGGCACTCGTTGAAGGACAGTGTCCTGTGCGCAGCTCAAAATCCGAACAAGGAGGCTCTTCAGCCATATGCCCAGCGACCAGGAGCGGTAGAAGGATCACCGCTGGGCCGAGCCACGTCGCTAGCACTGATCGGCCCACACGCTTCGCTTGGAAATCTTGAGCACGTCCGCGTCAAATCCGGCCGTGACCAAGAAGAGCACTCGAGGGTCCCGATCGGGAGAAACCAGCGAGCGTCCGCTGCTGTCCACAACGTCTACTTCGGAAACGTCGACGCACACATAGGCGGTCACTGCGTTCAGTCGGTCAGTGGAGTCAACACGCTGGATCTGAACCGACTCGACTCGAGTCGCTCCATCCGCGCGAGCTCCTGCCTCCGTGTACTGCTCGGCAGCGCGCAACCCTTCCTCGAGCGCAGACCCCATGGCCACCGCCTCGTAACGCTCTGGAGCTTTCCCGCCGTCGTGAGCGACGGCGTCTGCCGTCTCCTCATACCGGCTGTAAGCGTCCTCGACCGCGGCTCTCGCTGCTTCTTCGTCCGCGAAGGGTATCGAAGCTGTGACCCGCGGCGAGCTTTGGGCTGGCGCCGGTTGAGCACACGCGGTCAGCATCCCCAAGGCAACGAGGAGCACCGCCGCTGTCCTCAGCCGTCGCCCGGGCATGGCAACAAGGTAAGGCACGGGGCGTAACCTGCGACCCCCTCTCCACAGCGTGCGCTGTAGCGTTTCCTTTCGTGGCTGTGCAGGGATCGTGGCGGCGTGCGGCGCACGGGGCGCTGCTCCTCGGTCCGGATGGCTCGGCCGGGACGACGATCTTCGCCGAGATGACGGCGCTCGCCGACCAATCCGGCGCGATCAACCTCGGACAGGGGTTCCCCGACTACGACGGCCCCGACGAGGTGCTCGAAGCGGCGCGCGCGGCGATCGCGTCCGGGCTCAACCAGTACCCGCCCGGCATGGGCATGCCGGTGCTGCGCGAGGCGATCGCCGAGCACCAGCAGCGCTTCTACGGGCTGGAGTTCGACCCGCTGACCGAGGTCCTCGTCACGGCGGGCGCCACCGAGGCGCTCGCGTCGACCATCCTCGCCCTGGTCGAGGACGGCGACGAGGTGCTCACCTTCGAGCCCTTCTACGACGCGTACGGGGCGGTCATCGAGCTTGCCAACGCGGCGCATCGGACGGTGCCGCTGCGGGGCGAGGGCTTCCAGCCCGATCCCGACGAGCTGCGGGCGGCCGTGACCGACCGGACCCGGCTCATCCTGGTCAACGATCCGCACAACCCAACCGGGACCGTGCTGACGCCGGAGATCCGCGCCCTGCTCGTGGAGCTGGCCCACCAGCACGACGCCATCCTCGTGACCGACGAGGTGTACGAGCACCTGGTCTACGACGGTGAGCGCCACGTGCCGCTCGCGAGCCTGCCGGGAGCACGGGAGCGGACGGTCAGCATCTCCTCGGGCGGCAAGACGTTCAGCACGACGGGCTGGAAGATCGGCTGGATCACCGCGCCCGCGGAGATCGTGCGCGCGATCGTCGCCGTGAAGCAGTTCCTGACGTTCGTGAACGGAGGGCCGTTCCAGCCGGCGATCGCCGCGGGGCTCCGCCTTCCGGACTCCTTCTTCACGGGCCTGGTCGCCGACATGCAGCGGAAGCGCGACCTGCTGGCCAGCGGACTGCAGGCGGCCGGGTTCTCGCTCACGCTGCCCGCGGCCGGCTACTTCATCGTCGCGGACGCGTCGGCTCTCGGATACGAGGACGGCGCCGCGTTCTGCCGTCGCCTCCCCCAGCTCGCCGGAGTCGCCGGCGTCCCGATCTCCGCCTTCTGCCACGCCGACATGGCGGGCCAGTACCGGTCGCTGGTGCGGTTCGCGTTCTGCAAGCGCCTCGACGTCCTCGAGCGAGCTGCGGCCCAGCTCGCCGGGCTCCGGGCGTAGGCCGGCGAGCCGTCCAGGTGAGGGCGGCCCCTGCGCCCGACTGCTCTCGCTCAGCAGGCACCTTCCTACTTCAGCAGGCCCGACCGGGCCGATCCAGCCTGCTGGACGCGGATGCCACCTGCTGAGCGACGGTGGACCAGCCCTTCAGCAGGACATTGTGCAGTCAGCACGACGACACACGCCCGTCCTCCCACCTAGCGCAGGAAGTGATGCTGGGTGACTCGTCAGCCGCCGGGCTGGAGGGGCTCCACGCGGAAGCGGCGGAGGGACAGCGCGGGATTCTTGGCGCGCACGTCGGCGAGGCGCTGGCGGGAGATCCAGGCGACCGCCACATCCGTCGCCTCGCCGATCTCGACCATGTGCACGCCCATCGGCCCGACGATGAGGCTGTTGCCGACCCCGATCGGGGGCGCGTGGTCGGCGGCCGCCACGTAGATGGTGTTCTCGATCGCGCGGGCGGTGACCAGGGTCCGCCAGTGGTGCTCCTTGAGCGGGCCGCGCACCCACTCGGCGGGCACCAGCACGAGCTCCGCGCCCGCATCGACGAGCCTGCGGGTGACCTCCGGGAAGCGGATGTCGTAGCAGGTCTGCATCCCGACCTTGATGCCGCCCACCTCGAAGATGTCCGGATCCTCGATGTCGCCGGGGACCACCCAGTCGCTCTCCCTCTGGCCGAAGGCGTCGTAGAGGTGCAGCTTGCGATAGGTGGCCAGGATCCCGCCGCCGTTGACCGCCACCAGGGTGTTGGAGAAGCGGGGGCCCTTGCCGATCTGCTCGACCATGCCGGCGACGAGGGTCGCCTGAAGGCGCCCCGCAAGCTGGATGAGAGAGGACACGAAGCGCCCGTCGAGCGGCTGCGCGTTCACGGCGAAGCTGCCGTCCATCGGGTCCGAGAAGTACGAGGAGTACTCGGGCAGCACGATGAGGGACGCCCCGCGCTGCGCCGCGAGGTGGGCGAGACCGGTGATCCGGGCAAGGTTCTCGACGGCGTCGCGGCCGGGCGCGAACTGCGCCACCGCCACGCCGAGCTGCGCGTCCGCACTCATGCGGTCAGCCTAGCCGGGCGGCTCTCCGGCTCGCCTGGCCGCCCTCGCCCGCCGCGCCTCAACCGCATCACTTCGGACTGACCGCAACCGGAGACCGATGCGGTCAGTCCGAAGTGATGCGGGAGCAGCTCGACGGTCGACTGCAACCGTGCGGACGTGTCGCAACCGTGCACCGTTGCGACACGTCCGTCCGGATGCGACACGCCTCAGAAGGCGGCCGCCAGGGCCGCGCGGCCGAACGAGCGGGCCGCCTGCCGGGCCTCGGCGTGCGCACGGCGGCGGCCCTCGGCGGCGTCCGCAGTCGCGAGGTTCGGCCGGAAGGCGACCGACGTGATGTCCTCGATGCCCGCCCAGCGCAGCCAGTCCTCGAAGTAGGGCTGCTGGAAGTCGCTTCCGAACGACGCCGGACGGCCGGGACCGTACACCGCACTCGTGTAGACGACGGCCGCGCTCTTGCCCTCGAGCAGGCCCGTGTAGCCGGCGTCCGGGTCGAAGCCGAACACCATGCCGGGCTGGCTCACCACGTCGATGAACTGCTTGAGGATGTACGGGACGCCGGCGTTCCACATCGGGACGCTGAACAGGTAGAGGTCCGCGGCGGCGAAGCGCTCGAACGCGAGCCGGGCCCGGTGCCACGCGGTCTCCTGCGGGCCGACGGGATTCTCGCCGGCGAAGATCCGCATCTTGGCCCCGGCGCCGTCCGGCCCGAAGGACGGAAGCGTCCCGTCCCAGAGATCCCAGGTCTCGATGGCGACCTCGGGACGGGCGGTTCGAAAGGAGTCGAGGAACTCGGCGGCCAAAGCCAAGGACTCCGATGCTTCGCCACGGGGCGAGGCGGAGATGTGCAACAGGGTGGTCATGTCTTCCTCCTGAGGAAGGTCGGTTTGTGTGCGTACGCACGCTACTAGTTGTGTGCGTCTGCACGCAAGTGTTAGATTCACCCCATGACCTCCACGGATGCGGAACGGGCCTGGGGCGCCCTCCTGCGGGTGCACGCCCGCCTCGTGCCGACCCTCGACCGCGCGCTTCAAGCCGGGGCAGGCCTCTCCCTCGCCTGGTACGACGTGCTGCTCGAGCTCTCCTCAGCCGGCGGACGGCTGCGGATGAGCGAGCTCGGCGAACGGGTCGTCCTCAGTCGCACCCGGGTCAGCCGGATCGTCGACGAGCTGGCCGCCGCAGGCCTCGTCGTCCGGGAGGCGAATCCGGACGATGGCCGCTCCTCCTTCGCGCTGCTGACCGAGGAGGGACGCCGTCGGTTCCGGGACGCCGCACGCGTCTACCGTGCCGGCATCGCGCGCGAGATCGGCGGCCGCCTGGATCCGAGCGCCCAGCGCGCGCTCGCCGAGACTCTGGAGCGCCTGCTCGACGACTGACCGGGCCGATGCGTCGCATCCGGGCGGACATGTCGCATCGGTGCGCCGTTGCGACACGTCCGCATGGTTGCGACACGCCCGCTCGGCAGAGGCGGCCGCCGGCCGCGCGTTCAGTCGCCGAGTCCCGCCTGGCGGGCTCGGATCGTCGCCTGCACCCGGTCGGCGACCTGCAGCTTGGCGAAGATGCTGGTCAGGTGGTTCTTCACGGTCTTCGAGCTGAGGAACAGCGTCTGGGCGATCTCGGTGTTCGTGCGGCCGTCGGCGAGGAGATCGAGGATCTCGCGCTCCCGCTGGGTCAGGTCGGGGAACGGCTTCGCGTCCGGCTGCGGCGGGGCGGTGAGGAAGCGGCGGATGCGGCTCGCGACGCCGGCGCCGTACGCCGCCTCACCTCGAGCCACAGAGCGCACGGCCGCGAGGAACTGGGCGCCGCCCGTCCCCTTGAGCACATACCCGCGCGCACCGGCGCGGAGGGCGGCGAAGACCGACGCGTCGTCGTCGCTCATCGTGAGGACCAGGACGCCGAGCTCAGGGCGCTGATCGATGAGCCTCCGGGTCGCGTCGAGGCCGGAGAGCCCGGGCATCACGAGGTCCATCACGACGACGTCGGGGTCGAGCTCGAGGGCGAGGGCGATGCCCTCCTCGCCGTTCGACGCCTCCCCCACCACGGTGGCGCCACCGAGATCCTCCAGCAGAGCGCGGAGGCCGTGCCGGAGCAGCGGGTGGTCGTCCACCAGCACCACCCGCAGCGGTTCCTCGTCCATCCACTCCTCCGGCGACGTCACAGCGGAAGCTCCGCCTCGACCATGGTGCCGCCTTCGGCGCGTGGACGCCGCACCAGCTCGCCGCCGAGCTCGACCGCGCGCTCGCGCATGCTGCCGCTGCCGACCCCCTCGCGGATCTCCTCGGGCAGGCCCCGTCCGTCGTCGGCCACCTGCAGGCGCAGTCGGTCTCCCCGGGCCGAGGCGGTGATCACCACCTCGCGCGCCTGAGCATGCTTCAGCGCGTTGGTGAGGGCCTCCTGCACGATCCGATAGGCCGCGACCTCGACCGCGGCGGACAGTCCGGGCAGCGGGCCATCGGGCGTCCGCACGCTGATGTCCGGTCCCCGCTCCGGCCCCAGGGCCAGATCCTCGAGCGCGCCCACGAGGCCCAGCTCATCCAGGGCCGCCGGGCGCAGGTCGTGCACCATGCGCCGGACGTCTGCGACGAGAGACTGGGTGAGATCGCGGACGCCGGCGACCGACGGGGCCAGCTCCGGGGGTGCCTTCGCCGCGATCACGTCGAGCCGGAGGCCGATGGCCGCGAGTCCTGGGCCCAGGCCGTCGTGCAGCTCCCGGCGGAGGAAGCGGCGCTCCTCCTCCCGGGCCACGACGAGGCGCGCCCGGGACTGCTGCACCTCGCGCGACAGCCGGCCGGCCGCGAGCGCGACCGAGAGGTGCCGGCCCACCTCGTGCAGGACGGCGAGGTCCGCGTCCGAGAACCGTTCCCCCGGCGACCGGTGCGCGGCTGTGAGCTCCCCTCGGTCCGTCCGCCCGAGCGCAGCGGGATCCGGATCGCCTCCGGTCCAGGCTCGCCGACGGCGGACACGACGACTCCGTCGGCGTCGGCGATCGCCACCGCGGGCAGCCGCAGTGCCCGAGCAAGGGTCTCGGCGGCACCATCCAGCAGCCCGCCGGCGTCCGCGGACGCCTCGAGGCGGCGACCGAGCGTCGACAGGGCGGCAGCAGGATCGCCGCGGGAACCGAACAGGAGGCGGGCCGCGGCGCGCTGCAGCAGGTCCCGCAGCGGGGCGAAGGCGACCGCGACGACCGCCGTGCCGATCAGGGGGACGACCACGCCGCCCTCGGTGCCGAGCAGGGTGTGGAAGGTGGCCACCACCCCGAGGTAGATCGCCAGGAGGATCGCGGTCACCAGGGCGTAGACGACCGTGCGCCGCAGGTACACCTCCACGTCGAAGAGGCGGTACCGGAAGATCGAGACGGCGACGCCGATGGGCAGCAGGGGCAGCGCGACCGCCATGAGAGTGGTGCCGACGGGCGAGTAGGACGGCAGCAGCCCGTCGGCGACCAGCGCGGCCGCGAGGAGGACGGCCGCCGTGAGCACGGGGAGCAGCTGTCGCCGGACGAGGGGGTCGGGCCGACGGAGCCGTGCGGCCAGCGCCCACACCCCGGCGACCGCGATGACGATGATGAGCACCGTGAACGCCGGCGCCATGACCGTGTCGGTCGGGACGAAGCCCACGGGGTTGGGGGTCTCCCGGCCCCACACCCACACCACGTCGCGGAACATGAGCAGCACGAGATCGACCGCGATCGCCACCGCGATGAGCACCCCGACCGGACGCCAGCGCGGGGAGGGCAGCCGGCCGTCGGGCACGAGCAGCGGGAGGAAGAGGAGTGGGCCGAGGCCGGCGAAGAAGATCCAGTTCGAGACCCAGCCGGCCAGCTCGGCACCCGGCCAGGCCTCCTGCTCGCCCAGCGCGGCATAGCCTCCCGTCAGCGCCTGCAGCGCGAGGCCGGCGCCTCCGATGCAGAACAGCCAGCCGACGCGGTGCCGGGGCCGCCGGGCGACGATGAGGGCTCCTACCGCGGGATAGGTGACCCCCACGACCGCGTCGACGACAAGGTAGCCGATCTCGGGCACCCGAGCGGCGACCGCCAGGGCGGAGCCGACGAGGACCGCGAGGAGGGCTCCTGCGGGGATCGCCCAGGGCCAGCGCGACACGGCAGGGTGCATGCGTTCATCCTCTCCACTCCCATCCCCGCACCGGAATAGGACCCGGGTCCCGATCCGCATGGGACCCTCGGCCGCCGAGAATCTTCGCGCGGATCAGGACCGGAACAGGACCCGGGCCTCAGGCGTCCGGACCGCCGTCCGCGCTGGACTGGGGCAATGACCACCACACTTCCCACCCCCGTCTCAGCCCGCCTCTCCACCCGGCAGCAGGTCGCCGTCTTCGGCATCTCGCTCGCCGCCCTCGTCCTGCCCGCCGTCGCCTACGCCGTCTCCCAGGGCGTCGACCTCGCCCACATCGACCGGGCGCCGGTCGGCGCTCAGGTCGCCCTGTTCGGCCAGGCGTTCGCCCCGGCTCTCGCCGCGCTCGTCACGTGGGCCGCCTCGGGCCGCCCGCCCGCCTGGGGATTCCGCAGGACGCCGTGGCGGACCCTGCCCGCGGCCTGGCTGATCGGACTCCTCGGCACCCTGCTCGCCTACGCCGTTGCCTGGGCCACCGGGATCGCCGGCTTCAGCGCCGACCGGCTCGGCGCGATGCTCGGCGTGCCGGCGCCCGTCGCCGCACTGGTCGGGCTCCTTCCCGGCCTGGCGCCGTACATCCTGCTGGCCCTCGGCGAGCAGCTCGGCTGGAGCTCGTTATTGGTCGCCCGACTCGCCGAGACGCGGTCCCCCGACCGGACCGCGCTGATCTACGGACCGGTCTGGGCCGCCTTCCACGTCCCGATGATGCTGTTCCTCCCCGGCGGAATCGCCGTGGGGGTTCCCGCAGCGTGGGCGATCCTGATGTTCGCTATCCAGTGCATGGCGCTGGCCTTCCCCCTCGTGTGGCTGCGAGTGCGCACCGGAAGCATCTGGCCCGTCCTGGTGCTGCACGCGGCCCTCAACGCCTCGCTCTACTTCGTCGCCCAGCCTGCGACGGTGCTCGGCCCGGACAGCGGCTGGTTCCTCGGGGAGGGCGGGCTGCTCACCGCGGGCGGTGTCGTCGCCGCGGTTCTCGCCACGATTCCGCTCTGGCGGAAGCGCTGAGCAACGCGTCGCATCCGTGCGGACGTGTCGCAGCGGTGCGCCGTTGCGACACGTCCGCTTCGTTGCGACACGCGCGGCCGCCCACGCCGTCTCGCGGAGTCAGGACTCGCTGTTCCAGGCGCGCCACAGCTGCGCGTACTCGCCGCCGCGGGCCAGAAGCTCGTCGTGGCCGCCGATCTCGGTGACGCGGCCGTCGTGCATGACCGCGATGCGGTCCGCGTCGTGGGCGGTGTGCAGGCGGTGCGCGATCGCGACGACCGTGCGCCCCTCGAGCAGCACCGACATCGCGTGCTCCAGCGCGCGGGCGGCACCCGGCTCGAGCAGAGACGTGGCCTCGTCGAGCACCAGGGTCTCCGGGTCCAGGAGGATCAGGCGGGCAAGGGCCAGCTGCTGGGACTGCGCCGGAGTCAGGAGGTGCGCGCCGGATCCGATGCCCGTGTCGAGGCCCTCCGCGAGCGACCGGACCCATCCGTCGGCGCCGACGACGGCGAGCGCCTCCATCAGGGTGTCGTCGTCGGCCGAGGGATGCGCGAGCCGCAGGTTCTCGGCGATGCTCCCGACGAACACGTGGTGCTCCTGCGTCACGAGCGCCACGTGGGTCCGCAGGTCGCGGACGGAGAGGTCGACGAGCGGCACGTCGCCGAGGTCGACCCGTCCTGCGCGGGGTGCCTCGATGCCGCTCACGAGTCGCGCCAAGGTCGACTTCCCTGACCCGGTCGAGCCGACGATCGCGAGCCGCTCGCCCCGCCGGAGCTCGAGGTCGATGCCGTGCAGGACGTCGACGCCGTCTTTGTACGAGTAGCGGACCCCCTCCGCCCGGATGGTCGCGCCGGCGGGGGCTTCGACCGGCTCCCCGGGAGCGGACACCGCTGCGCCGACCCCGATCATCCTCGCGAGGGCCGCCGCGCTCACCTGGAGGCTGTTCAGCCAGGCCATCAGCTCGCCGATGGGGCCGACGAGCTGGGCTGCGAGGAGCGCGACCGTCGTGACCTGGCCCACCCCGGCGAGGCCCTGGGACGCGAGGAAGGCGCCCCACCCGATCACGACGACGATGGGCAGCACCATGGACAGCTGGGCGGTCGGGAAGAAGAAGTTGCGCAGCCGCAGCGTGTAGAGATCCGAGGCGACCCGAGCGTCGAGCGCGTCATCGAGCTCGCGGTCGCGCTGCTCCTCCAGGCTCAGCGCCTCGATGGTCCGGATGCCCTCTGCCGTCTCGCTGATGACGCCGCTGAGGCGCCCGATGGTCGCGAGCTGCCGCTGGAAGCCCGCCGCCGAGCGCCGGAGGTACGTGCGGGACGCGAGCACGAGCACGGGCACGCCGAGGAACACCGCGACGGTCACGAGCGGGTTCACGACGAGGGCGGCGATGGTCGCGACGACGATCGTGATGGCCACGATGAGGATGCGCGGGATCCCGTAGCGCACCGTCATCGCGAGGCTCTCGACGTCGTTGGTGGTGCGGGACAGCAGGTCGCCGCTGCTCGTGCTCTCCACGGCGGCGAGCGGGAGGCGCATGAGGTCCCGCACCAGGTCCTCGCGCAGGCTCGCGATGATCTGCTCTCCCAGCACGACCGCCTGCCTCTGCGCGAAGCGGGTCAGGAGCGCCTGCGCCAGGGCGGCCGCGATGAGCGCACTCGTGGCACCGGTGAGCACCGAGAGGTCGGCGGAGCCCGCCGCGATCTCGCCCACCATCCAGCCGATGACGACAGGCGGCACGAGCGCGACGCCCGCGGCCAGGGCGTGCAGAAGGAGGACCACCGCGAACGCGCCCCGGTGCAGGCGGAGGAGCCGCAGCGTCGCCTGGCGCACCTGGAACCGGTCAGCGACGGGAAGCAGCATCCTGCGCCTCCTCTCCGCGCAGGACGAGGCCCCGGTAGCGCCGGCCCAGCTCGTCCGTCCGGCCGAGGAGCTCCTCGTGCCGTCCCTCGGCGACGACTCGGCCGTCGAGGACGAGCGCGACCGAGGAGGCGTGGCGCAGGAGCAGCGGGCTGCTCGTCACCACCACGGTCGTGCGATCCCGCCGGGCCTCGGCGAGCCGCTCGCCGATGAGCTGCTCGGTCCTCGCGTCGACGGCGCTCGTGGGCTCGACGAGCACCAGGATCTCCGCCTCGGTGAGCAGCGCGCGGGCGAGGCTCAGCCGCTGCCGCTCTCCGCCGGAGAAGGACCGGCCGCGCTCGTCGACGATGTCGTCCCAGCCGGCCGGACGCGCGTCGAGGATGTCGCCGGCGGAGGCGGTCTCGACCGCAGCGCCGGCGGCGCGCAGCGCCTCGTCCCGGTCGCCGTTGCGCGCGGGCCGCATGGTGAGCCCGTCGAGGAGGGGGCCGCTGAAGAGCTGAGGGGTCGCCCCGGACACGACGATGCGCCGGCGGACCTCGGCCAGCGGGACCGTCGAGTGGTCCACCCCGCCCCAGAGCACCGTCCCTCCGGAGCCGTCGTCGTCGTAGCGGCCCAGCCGGTCGGCGAGCGCGGCGCTCTCGTCCGGATGCTCGGCGAGCACCGCGGTGAGGCGGCCGGCACGCACTGTGAGCCCGCTGGCCTCGTCGTGCAGGTCGGCACCGGGCGGGGGCGCGGGCGCCGTGCCGTCGTCCCGGACCAGGGGCTGCACGCGCAGCACGCCCAGGATCCGCCGCGCGCCCACGAGGCCGCCGGTGAGCGTGGCCACCGCCTCGACGCCGGTCGAGATGGGCAGGATCAGGAAGGCGGAGTAGCCGTAGGCCGTGACGAGCTCCCCGCCGTCCAGTCGCCGCCGAGGACAAGGCGCGCGCCGGTGCCGACGACGAGGGCGATGGTGATGCTCGGCAGCAGCACCTGCGCCCCGAAGAGCCAGGACTGCACGCCGGCGATGCGCACCCCTGCCCAGCGGACGGTCTGCGACTGCGAGCGGTAGCGGGCGACGAACTCGTCCTCGCCGCCGATGCCGCGGAGGATCCGGAGGCCGGCCGCCGCGTCCCCGCCGATGGCGGACAGCATGCCGAGCTTGCCGCGCTGCTCCGCCTGGGTCCGCTCGAGCGGGCGCACCAGGAGGGCCAGCACGGCGCAGGAGACCGGAACGCCGATCAGCGCGATGAGGCCGAGCGCGGTCGCGGACGTGAAGAGCAGCGCCGTCACGAGGAGCCACGCCACGACGGCGCCCACGAGCCGCGGGATCACGTCGAAGACGCGCCCGACCCGGACGGCGTCACTCGTCGAGGTGACCACGAGCTCGCCCGAGCTGCGCTCGCGCGTGGCTGCCCGGCCCGTTGCGGTGATCCTGCGGCCGACGAGGCGGGCGAGGGATGCCGTGGTGCGCAGGTAGTTCGAGTACGACGAGCGGTAGTTGAAGGTCCCGAAGAGCGACTGCGCGACGGCCAGCCCGGCAAGGGCCAGCAGCGGCGGGAACAGCTCAGGCCGGAACCCCTCGGTGGCGCTCTGCACCGCGGCGCCGAGCAGGAGCGGCCAGAGCGCCTGGCACAGCACCCAGCCCATGCCGAGGAGGATGCTGACGACGATTGGTCCGGTCTGGAGCCGGGCCGCCCACAGGATCAGCCCCAACGGGGAGGAGGTCGGCGGGGTCGGCTCAGGCGCTCCCCGGCGCGCGCCGAAGGTGAGCCACGGTGACGTCATCGAAGAGTCGCCACGGTGCGCCGAACGGCCACGTCAGCCTCCCTCCCCTCCTGACTAGCACACCGGGAGGCGGGCATCGACCCCTGGCGGGAACCGGAGTGGGATCGATACCAGTCGGCTGCCCGCGAGCCGTCGCGAGGGCGAGCTGAGCTACTTGAGGAGGCGGGAGAGGACGCGGTCGGCCAGCGGCTTGCCGCCGGTCTGGCAGGTCGGGCAGTACTGGAGCGTGGAGTCGGCGAAGATCACCTCGCGGACGGTGTCGCCGCACACCGGGCAGGCCTCCCCCGTCCGGCCGTGCACGCGGAGGCCGGACTTCTTCTCCTTCTTGAGCTCGGACGCGGCGACGCCGTCGGCGCGCGCCACCGCCTCGCGGAGCGTCGTCTGCATGGCCTCGAACAGCCGGGCCGTCTCCTCGGGCGTGAAGGACGCCGGCTTGAAGGGCGACATGTGGGCCGCGTGCAGGATCTCGTCCGAGTAGGCGTTGCCGATGCCGGCGATCAGCGACTGGTTGCGCAGCACGCCCTTGATCTGGGCCCGCCCCTGACCGGCCAGGATGCCCGCGAGCGTCGCCTCGGTGAAGCCGGGAGCCAGCGGGTCGGGGCCGAGCCGGGCGATCCCGGGCACCGTGGCCGGGTCGGTGACGACGTAGATCGCGAGGCTCTTCTTGGTCCCCGCCTCGGTGATGTCGATTCCCGATCCGTCGTCGAGCACCAGCCTGGCGGCCAGCGGACCCTTGTTGGGCCGCCCCGACGGCACGGGCGCGGACTCCCGCCAGCGGATCCAGCCGGCCCGTGCCAGGTGCATGACGAGGTGGATGCCGGCATCCGTGGCGATGTCGAGGAACTTGCCATGGCGGCTGACCCCCGTGACGACGTGCCCGCTGAGGGCCGACGCCGGAGGGTCGAACGTCTTGAGGACGGCGAAGGACACGACGTCGAGCCGGTCGATGGTGCGGCCGGTGAGGCGCGCGCCGAGATCCGCCGCGAGCGCATGGACCTCAGGGAGTTCGGGCATGGCACCAGTCTCGGCGAGTCGGGGGACGTCCGTCCACGGGTCGGCGGGCCGATTCGACGCATCCGGGCCGGATCGGCGGCCCGGAATGCCCGATTCGACGCGTCTGGGCGGCGAGCAGGGGGTCAGCCGAGCGCGGTCGCCGACATAGCGCCCTCGGCGGGCACGATGTTGTGGTTCCGGGCGAAGAGGTTGTCCGGGTCGTAGACACGCTTCACCTGCCGCAGGCGCGCGAGCGTCTGCGGCGGGAAGATCCGGGCGAGGACGTCCGCCGAGGCATGTGCGGAGAAGTTGCTGTACGCGCCGGTGGTGTGCGCGTCGAGGACTGCGAAGCGCCGGCGGACCGCCGCCTCCCCGTCCGCACCCGCGTCCGGGCCGAGGAAGGCCGCGAGGATCATCAGCACCTCGCTGCCCCGATGGGCGAATGCCGTCTCCTCGGCCGGCACCCGGTTGAGCGCGCCGCGCAGGTACCGCAGCATCAGCACGGCGGCCCCTGCGCCTGCATGCGCCTCGACGAGGGTGTCGATCGTCGCGTCGTCGAAGTCGTCGGTGAAGCCGTTGTAGTCGACCACCGTGATCGGCCCCTCCGGCGGGTGGGGATCGTCGAGGATGTCGGCGTACGCCCGGGGCGCCACCTCGTCGGCGAGCAGTCCGGGGAGGGCACGCAGCGGAGCGATCGCCTCGTCCGCCTCCTCCTCGGCACCGGCCCAGCAGACGAAGACGAGCAGGGCGGGCGGGGCGTCGCCGAACGCGGGCATCGCGAGGATCGTGCTGTTGAGGTCGATCGGCGCCTGCCGCATGGCGTCGCGCCAGCCGCGCAGGAGGCCGGGGAGGTCGTCGAGGCCGAAGGTGAGCGTGCCGAACACGACGCCATTCACGGAATGCGCCTGGAAGGTGAAGCTCGTGACGACGCCGAAGTTGCCGCCGCCGCCGCGCAGGGCCCAGAAGAGGTCGGGGTTCTCGGCCGCGCTCGCGGTCACGATCCGGCCGTCCGCGAGCACCACCTCGGCGGAGCGCAGGCTGTCGAGCGCGAGCCCGTACTGGCGGACCATCCAGCCGATGCCGCCGCCCAGCGTGAGTCCACCCACCCCGACGCTGCGGGTGTCGCCCGAGGTGAGGGCGAGGCCGGACGTGGCGAGGGCCTCTGCCACGGCACCCCAGGTCGCGCCGCCGCCGATGCGGACCACTCCCTCCTCGCCGACGTCCACCGTGGCGAGCAGGCCGAGGTCGATGACCATCCCGCCCGGATTGGCGAACGACGCCGCGCCATGGCCGCCGCTGCGCACCGAGACCGGCAGGTCGACGGTCGCGGCGAAGCGCACCGCCTCTGCGACCTCCGCAGCCGTCGCGGGACGCACGAGCACTGCGGGCTCTCCCGCCATGGCGTACGCGGGCCGCAGCTCCTCGAAGGCGTCGTCGCCGGGCTCCAGCACGGGCCCACTCAGCCTCCTTCGCAGCTCGTCGGCAGGCCTCTCCCGGACGTCGTCGCTCACGCGCATTCCTCTCTCTCCGCGCGACTCGTCGCGCGATGTGGACACGGTACACATCGCCCCCGACGGGCGCGAGAGGCCTCAGACCAGAAAGTCGGCCAGCGCCGCCTCGAGCACCGGCTGAGGCTTCGCCCCCACGAGCGTCTTCACGAGCCGCCCTTCCCGGAACACCTTGAGCGTCGGGAGAGAGAGCGCCCCGTACCGGGCCACCGACTCCGGGTTGTCGTCCGCATCGATCTTGACGACGGTCAGCCGGTCAGGATGCGCGTCCGCAATGCGCTGGAGCACGGGCTCGAGCGCCCGGCACGGCGGGCACCAGGCAGCCCAGAAGTCGACCACCACGGTTCCGGTCATCCGCAGGACCTCGGCGTCGAAGCTCTGGTCCGTCACCGCCTTCACGACTGCGCCGCCGCCGCCGCGACCGACTCCGACATCTCATCGCCCGCCGAGAACTCGCACAGGGCGGGCCGCGCCGTCGCCTCCTCCAGCAGGGCCGCGAGCGCCGCGCGCCGGGCGTTCAGGACGGCCACGCGCTCGTCGAGCTCGGCGATGGCGGCGCGGTAGGCGCGGATCGAGTCGGGGCAGTCGTCGGCGCGCTCGTTGCCGGCCACCAGGCAGTCGAGGAACGGCCGCGTCCGGTCCACCCGGATGCCCAGGCTCGAGAGGGCGTGCACCTCGCGCGCCAGCCGCACATCCACGGCCCCGTAGTCCCGGTACCCGTTGGGCAGTCGCTCCGCCCGGAGCAGTCCGACCGACTCGTAGTACCTCAGCGCCTTGACGCTCACGCCGGCCTCGCGGGCCAGCTCCCCGATCCTCATGCGGCCACGCTAGAGCCTGCCCCCAAGGGCAGGGTCAAGCGGCGCCCGCGCCGGAATCAGGCCTGACACCATTCGTGCTTGACGTGACACCACAGTGGTGTCATAGTGATGCCATGGAACTCGGACAGTACGTCACCGACCTCCAGCGTCAGCTGGTGGAGGCCGCGGAGAACGCCAGCGAGGAGACCCGCGCGGCCGCCGAGCGGCTCGCCGCCGGGCTCGACGCCGCGACCCGGCTCGTGCTGCTCGACGCGCTGTCCGCCGCGGCAGGCGAGATCACGCGCGACCTGGCGCCCGGATCGGTCGACCTCCGCCTCCGCGGCCGGGATGTCGAGTTCGTGGTCAGCGCTCCGAGCACCGAGTCGGAGGCGGACGAGCGAACCGTCCCGATCGCGGAGCTCGACGACGCGAGCACCTCCCGCACCACGCTGCGCCTGCCTGACGCCCTGAAGGCGCGAGTGGACGATGCCGCCGCGGCGGACGGCCTCTCGGTCAACACCTGGCTGGTCCGCGCCGTGGCGGCAGCCCTCGAACCCAAGCAGAGACGATCCGCCCAGCGCACCCTGCGCACGGGCGACAGCTTCGCCGGCTGGGCCCGCTAGCCCCGCCGCTCCCCCACCAGCTCCGCGAACCCGCGGGGCCGATTCCCCACGCCCTCAGAAAGGGAGGCGCCAGCATGCCCACCTACCCCACCCCCGCCCCGATCGACCTGGCCATCAACCTCCCGGTCGGCGCGATCGAGGTGATCGCGAGCGACCGCACCGACACGGTCGTGACCGTATCCCCCACCAATCCGGACAAGCCGGCCGACGTGCGCGGCGCGGAGGAGACGAAGGTCGCCTTCGACGGCCAGCGGCTCACCATCACCGGTCCCCGGCCCCGCGTCAGCTGGATCGGCCCCAACGAGTCGGTCGACCTGAGGATCGAGCTGCCGAGCGGCTCGCGCCTCACCGCCGAGAGCTCGGGCGGGTGGGTGCACACCGCCGGGCGCCTCGGCGCCACACGGGTCAAGGCCATGGGCGGGCCCATCGAGCTCGACACCACGGGCGATCTGTGGGCACGGGCAGGGAACGGCAACCTGACCCTGGGCGCGGCCGACGGCGCCGTCGAGGTGACGGCGGATCACGGCCAGATCCGCATCGGGTCGGTCTCGGGCGACGCGACGCTGAAGGCGTCGCACGGCAACGTCACCGTCGGCGAGGCCGGAGGAGACCTGGAGGCCAAGCTCTCCTACGGCGACCTCGAGATCGAGCGGGCCCTGGCATCGGTCACGGCCAAGACCGCGTACGGCAGCATCCGCGTGACCGAGGTGACGGCAGGCTCGGTCCAGCTCGAGAGCGGCTACGGCCAGATCAGCATCGGCGTGCGCGAGGGGATCCCCGCATGGCTCGACCTCTCCTCCAAGGCCGGGCGCGTGCGCAACGAGCTCGACGGCGGCGGCGTGCCGGGTCCGTCCGAGCGCACCGTCGCCGTGCGCGCTCGCACCCAGTACGGCGACATCTCCATTCGGCGCGCGCAATAGCCCGCCGGCGACACGAAGGGAAAGACGGCAATGACGACTCCAGCGATCGACGTCCGCGGGCTCCGCAAGTCCTACGGCGACAAGGTCGTGCTCGACGGCGTGGACCTCAGCGTCCGGGCGGGCACGGTCACCGCGCTGCTCGGCCCGAACGGCGCGGGCAAGACGACCACGGTGCACATCCTCTCGACCCTCCTGCGGCCGGACGGCGGCACGGCGTCGGTGAACGGGTCCGACGTCGTGCGGGACCCCGACGGCGCCCGCGCGTCGATCGGCCTCACCGGTCAGTTCTCCGCGGTCGACGGCCTGCTCACGGGCGAGGAGAACCTCCTGCTCATGGCCCGCCTGCGCCACCTGGGCGCCAAGCGGGCGAAGATCCGCACCGCGGAGCTGCTCGAGCAGTTCGAGCTGACCGACGCGGCGCGCAAGCCGCTGGCCACCTACTCCGGCGGGATGAAGCGCCGCCTGGACCTCGCGATGACCCTGGTCTCGACGCCGAGCGTGATCTTCCTCGACGAGCCGACGACCGGGCTCGACCCGCGCAGCCGGCACACCATGTGGGACATCGTGCGCGGCCTCGTCGCCGACGGCACGACCGTCCTGCTGACTACGCAGCAGCTGGAGGAGGCGGACGAGCTCGCCCACCGCATCGCGGTGCTCGACGGCGGGCGCATCGTCGCCGAGGGCACGCCCGACGAGCTCAAGCGGCTCGTGCCCGGCGGGCACATCCGTGTCCGCTTCGGGAACGCGCCGGCGTTGGACGCCGCCGCTCGGCTGCTGGACGGCAGCGACGCCGACGAGGCGGGGCTCACCCTCACCGTCCCGAGCGACGGCGGGGTCGGCGCGCTGCGCACGGTGCTCGACCGTCTCGATGCCGCACACCTCGAGGTCGACGACCTCAGCATCCACACCCCGGACCTCGACGACGTCTTCTTCGCCCTTACCGGCAAGAAGGAGCGGTCGAGCCGGATCGACACGAAGGGAACCGAGTCATGACCACCCTCACAGCGGAGCACCCGGCGGCAACGCCCTCGTCACGGCAGTCGCACGTCCTCGCCGACGCGGTCACGATGCTCCGCCGCAACCTCCTGCACATCGTCCGCTACCCGGGACTCACGATCTTCGTGATCGGCGGTCCCGTGGTCTTCCTCCTGCTGTTCGTGTTCGTCCTCGGCGGCACGCTCGGCGCCGGCCTCCCCGGGGTGGACCCCGCCGCGGGCCGGGAGGCGTACCTCGCGTACGTGATGCCCGGCATCCTGGCGGTCACGATCGCCGGGACCGGCGGCGGCGCCGCGACGACGGTCTCGATGGACATGACGGAGGGCATCACCGCTCGCTTCCGCACGATGGCGATCTCGCGGGCGGCCGTCCTGGCCGGGCACGTGCTGGGCAACACCCTGCAGGCGATCCTCGCGGTCGTCATCGTGCTCGGGGTGGGCCTGCTGGTCGGATTCCGGCCCTCCGCGGGCCCCGGCGAATGGCTGGCGGCCTTCGGGATCGTCGCCCTGATCTCCTTCGCGGTGAGCTGGATCTCCGTGGCGCTCGGCATGAATGCGAAGTCCGTCGAGACCGCGAGCAACCTGCCGACGCTGCTCGTCCTGCTGCCCTTCCTCGGCAGCGGGTTCGTGCCGACCGGCTCGATGCCGCAGTGGATGCAGTGGTTCGCCGAGTACCAGCCGTTCACGCCCGTCGTCGAGACCCTGCGCGGGCTGCTGCTCGGCACCCCGCTCGGCTGGAGCCCGGCGCTCGCGATCGGCTGGAGCGTCGTGATCACCGTCGTCGGCTACGCCTGGTCCCTGGCGATCTACGAGCGGAAGTCCATCCGCTGATCGAGCGACTTGCCGAAAAGTCCCGCTATTCAGGCCGAATAGCGGGACTTTTTGGCAAGTCGGCCTGCCCGTCTGGTTGGTTGGAGTCGTGGAATCCGTGTCCGATGTCGCTTTCGCCGAGCGGCGCGCCCTTGTAGGCCTCGCCTACCGGATCCTCGGGACCGTCCAGGATGCCGAGGACGCAGCGCAGGAGACTCTGGCGAGGTGGTCGCAGCTCTCCGACGCGCAGCGTGCGGCCATCGAGTCTCCTCGCGCCTGGCTGCTTCGGGTGGCCGGCCGGGTCGCCCTCAACATGGCCACCTCGGCGCGGGCGCGGCGCGAGGAGTACGTGGGCGAGTGGCTGCCCGAGCCGGCGAACGCCTCCTGGCTCCTCGGCACGCCGTCCGAGGACCCTGCTGATCGGGCCGCGCAGAGCGAGGCGGTGAGCATGGCCCTCCTCGTCGTCCTCCAGTCCCTCTCCCCCGCCGAGCGGGTCGCTTTCGTGCTGCACGACGTCTTCGCGGTGCCGTTCCGGGAGATCGCGGATGTCCTCTCCCGCAGCGAGGAGGCGAGCAGGCAGCTCGCGACGTCCGCACGACGACGCGTGCGGGAGCGCCAGGCCGGCGAAGTGGATGCGGGGACGCACGGAAAGGTCCTCGCCGCGTTCCTGCGGGCGGCCGAGACCGGCGATCTCGGCGCCCTGATCGCCGTCCTGAGCCCAGGCGTGGAGCTGCGATCCGACGGCGGCGGCCGGGTGAGCGCGGCGCTCCGGCCAGTGCAGGGCAGCGATCGCGTCGCCCGCTTCGTGCTCGGGGTGACGGCGAAGAACCCCGATGGACGGGTGAGCATCGAGCCGGTGGGCGGCGTCCCGGCTGCGGTGATCCGGGTGGGGACGGCCCCGCTGGCGGTCGTCACCCTGTCCGTCGTGGCGGGTGTGGTCGAGCACGTCTGGCTGACCATGAATCCGGACAAGCTGACGACCTGGACCCAGTAGGCCGGCTGACGGCCGACGGCGATCAGTCGCGTGTGCGCCCGGCGAGCCATTCGTCGAAGGAGACCTTCCCCAGTCGAGCGCCGGGCCCGGCGAGCAGCCCGCTCGTCCTCATGATCAGGCGCGGCATCGGGACGCTGAACACGGGTGTGCGCGCACCCGGAGCCCGCTCGCAGCGGCGCACGAGGTCCGCCAGCTGCTCGACGCGCGGGCCGGCGAGGTCGGGGATGCGACCCGAGGGACCGGCGAGCACGGCGTCGGCCAGCGCGGCCCCCACCTCGACCGCCGCGACGGGCTGAATCGTCATCGTGGGCACGACGATCACCGGCCCCAGCCTTCCCCGCGCGCGGAGCTGATCCGCGAACTCGTGGAACTGCGTGGCGCGGAGGATCGTCCAGGGGATCGATCCACCCACCACCGCGCGCTCCTGCGCGACCTTGCCCGCGTAATAGCCGACCTCCGCTCCATCGATCCCGACGATCGAGAGCGCCAGGTGGTGCCCGACGCCCGAGGCGGCCTCGGCCGCAAGAAGATTCTCGGTCGAACGCGTGAAGTACTCGACGGCCTGCTTCGTCCGGAGCGTCTGCACGCTCGCGACGTCGACGACCGCGTCGCAGCCGTCGAGCCTCCCGTCGAGGCCGCTCCCGGTGAGCAGGTCGACCCCCGCTCCCCGGGTGAGCGGCACCACCTCGACGCCCCGCTCGGCGAGCGCGGCGACCACGTGCACGCCCACCGCTCCCGTGGCGCCCGCCACCGCGACCCTCATCGGGACGCCGCCAGGTGCTCGTGCCGGCCTGCGGTCGCATCGGCCGCGGGACGCCGCCTGGCCGGGAGGAGGAGCAGAGCGAAGGCGAGGCAGCCCGCCAGCGCGAGCAGAGTGCCCCACGCATCGATCGGGTCCAGCAGGTCCAGGTGCTGGGCGTGGTATCCGACATGCAGGGCGCCGAAGACGAGCCATGCGCCCCCGAGCACGCGGGAGCCGGACGGGTCCTTGAGGAGGAGCGCGACGATCCCTCCCGCAGCGAGGCCCAGGTAGAGGGCGCCCACGTCCCGGATCAAGTGCTCGTTGTATGGCCCGTCCACCGCGACCCACGCATGCGTGAGCCCCGGGAAGGAGGAGTAGAAGCTGTGCGGCGCGAAGCCGGCCCATCCGCCCGTGAACAGGCCGACGGCCACGGAGAGCAGCAGGATCGCCTGCCGGAGTCGTGTTCCCATACTCCAGAAGACGCCGCAGCTTCCCGGAATGTGAGGCGGGGAACCGATCGATCAGTGCGGACTGTCCGCGAACCAGAAGGGTCAGGTGCGGCTAGGGTCGAGGTCCGATGACCACACCCGCCCCACGGTCCGTGTTCGGGCGGACGCTGTCGCTGCTGACCGCGTTCGCCGGTGCACCTGACGGCGAGCGCACCCTCTCCGAGCTGGCCCGGCTGAGCGGACTTCCGCTCACGACCGCGCATCGACTCTGCGGACAGCTGGAGCGCGAGGGGATGCTCGAGCGCCTGCCGACGGGCGGCTACCGGATCGGCCTCCGGCTCTGGGAGCTCGGGATGCTGGCGCCCCGCTCGCACGGTCTCCGCGAGGTGGCCCTGCCGTTCCTCGAGGACCTCTACGAGGTGACCCACCAGAACGTGCAGCTGATGGTGCTCGACGGCACCGAGGCGGTCATCGTCGAGCGGCTCCGCTCGCGGAACGCCGTCCGGCTCGAGGGCGGGGCCGGGGGCCGGCTGCCGGTGCACGCCACCAGCGGCGGCATCGCGCTCCTGGCCTACAGCGATCCCGCGACCGTCAGCGCCGTCCTCGCCGCACCCATGAAGCGCTACACGGACGCGACCATCCAGTCGGAGCACGAGCTCCGGTCCGCCATGGCGGGGGTGCGTCAGCAGGGCTACCTCGAGCTGCGCGCCCACCTCACGCCAGGGTCGACGTCGATCGCGGCGCCGATCTTCGTCCGGCCGAGAGCGGCGGTGGGAGCGGTCTCGGTCGTCAGCGAGCTGGGCGTCGACACGCACGCCCTGCTCCCCGCCATCCTCACCACCGCCCGCGCGATCGGTCGTGCGCTCGCCACCGACCGCAACGACGCGACGGGCCGCGCCGCGGCACAGCGCTGAGGCGACGCGGGTCGTGCGGACATCCGCACCCCCGCTGCCAGCCGTGTTCTGTCCGCAGGACCCGCGCGAGCCGCAGCGCTAGCCGACGCGCTCGAAGACCGCCGCGAGCCCCTGGCCGCCGCCGATGCACATGGTCTCGAGCACCCAGTGGGCGTCGAGGTCCTGCGCCTCGCTCGCGAGCGTCGCGAGCATCCGGACGCCGGTCGCCGCGAGCGGGTGGCCGATCGAGATGCCGCCGCCGCGCGGGTTGAGGCGGGGTCCTCGTCCTCGATGCCCCACTCGTCGAGGCACGCGAGCATCTGCACCGCGAAGGCCTCGTTGAGCTCGATGAGGTCGAGGTCCTTGAACGTCAGGCCCGCACGCTGCAGGGCGCGGTTCGCGGCCGGGACCGGCCCGATGCCGAACCGGTTGGGCTCCACGCCCGCGACCGCCCACTTCTCGAGCCGGAGCATCGGCGTGAGGCCGAGCTCAGCCGCACGCTCCGGCGTCGTCACGATGCAGGCCGCGGCAGCGTCGTTCTGGCCGCTCGCGTTGCCGGCCGTGACCGTGGCCTCCGGGTCCTTCTTCGCGAGCGGCGCGCGCAGGGCGGCGAGCGCTTCGAGGGTCGTGTCGCGGCGCGGGTGCTCGTCGCGGTCGACGAGCGTGGGACCCTTGCGCCCGGGCACCTCGACCGGGACGATCTCGCGGTCGAACAGGCCCGCGTCCTGCGCGGCGACCGCGCGTTGGTGCGAGCGCAGGGCGTAGGCGTCCTGGCGTTCGCGCGTGATCCCGTACTCCTTGCGCAGCACCTCCGCCGATCCGATGTTGCCGTCCGGCAGCGGGTGGAAGCGCCCTCCGGCGCGCTCGCGACCGCGGGTCAGCGCGTCCTGGAACACGAGCGGACCGGACAGACCGCGGCGGCCCTGCTCGGAGTAGTACGGAGCGTTGCTCATCGACTCGACGCCGGCGGCGAGCACGACGTCGGAGACGCCGGTCTGCACCTGCATCGCGGCGTTCACGACGGCCTGCAGCCCTGACCCGCAGCGGCGGTCGAGCTGGTAGCCGGTCGCGGTGATCGGCAGTCCCGCGTCCAGCGCCGCGACGCGGCCGATCGGCGGAGCCTCCATCGTCGAGTAGCACTGGCCGAAGAGCACGTCGTCGACCGCGTCGCCGGGCAGCCCGGTGCGCTCGAGAAGGGCCTTGAGGATGTGCGTGGCGAGGTCGAGGGCCGACAGCGGCGCGAGCACGCCGCTGAAGCGGCCGACCGGGGTGCGCAGGGGCGAGCAGACGACGGCTTCGCGGAGCTCGGTCACGAGGCCACCGCCGTCAGGGAGTCGGCGACCCGGAAGGCGCAGCCGGTGAGCTCGCGGACGCCGTCGACGGTCTCGCCGGGCGCGAGCTCGATGAGCTCGAGGCCGTCCTCGGTCACGTCGAAGACCGCCCGGTCGGTGATGATCCGGTTGACGCACGCCTTGCCGGTGAGCGGCAGGGCGCACTCCGTCAGGATCTTGTGCTCGCCGCTCTTGGCGACGTGCTCCATGACGACGATGACGCGCTGGGCGCCCGCGACGAGGTCCATGGCGCCGCCCATGCCCTTGATGAGCTTGCCCGGGATCGCCCAGTTGGCGATGTCCCCGCGCTCGGACACCTGCATAGCGCCGAGCACCGCGACCTCGATGCGCCCGCCGCGGATCATGCCGAAGCTCGCCGCCGAGTCGAAGTAGGAGGCGCCGGGGAGGACGGTCACCGTCTCCTTGCCCGCGTTGATGAGCTTCGGGTCCTCCTCGCCCTCCCAGGGGTAGGGCCCCACTCCGAGGATGCCGTTCTCGCTGTGCAGGACGATCGTCTTGCCCTCGGGCAGGTAGTTGGGGATGAGGGTCGGCAGGCCGATCCCGAGGTTCACGTAGGAGCCGTCCTCCAGCTCCAGGGCGGCGCGCGCCGCCATCTCGTCTCGCGTGAGTGGCATGTCAGCCCTCCTGTCGGGTGCGCACGGTGCGCTTCTCGATCGGCAGATCGTTCGCCTGCTCCGGGGTCAGCCCGACGACGCGGTCGACGTAGATGCCGGGCAGGTGGACCTCGTCCGGGTCCAGGGCGCCCGGCTCGACGACCTCGTCCACCTCGGCGATGGTGACGCGTCCCGCCATCGCGACGAGCGGGTTGAAGTTGCGAGCGCTCTTCTCGAACACAAGGTTGCCGTGCCAGTCGGCCTTGGCGGCGCGCACGAGGGCGAAGTCGGTGCGGATCGCCTGCTCGAGCACGTACTCGGTGTCCTTGCCGAGCAGCACGTCGAAGCTCGCGGTGGGCTTCGGCGGCGAGGAGACGAGCACCCCGCCGTCCGCGCCGTAGCGCCAGGGCAGGCCGCCCTCCGACACCAGGGTGCCGACGCCGCTCGCGGTGTAGAAGGCGGGGATGCCGACGCCGCCCGCGCGGAGGCGCTCCGCCAGGGTGCCCTGCGGCGTGAGCTCCAGCTCGATCTCGCCGCCGAGGTACTGGCGGGCGAACTCCTTGTTCTCCCCCACATAGGAGCCGATGGCGCGGCGGATGCGCCCGGCGGCCAGCAGGAGCCCGAGCCCCCAGCCGTCGACGCCGAGGTTGTTCGAGACGATCTCGAGGTCGCCGGTCCCCTGCTCGAGCAGGGCCCGGATGAGCTCGATCGGGACGCCGTTCAGGCCGAACCCCCGACGGCGATCGAGGCGCCCTCCGGGATGTCAGCGACCGCCTCGGCGGGTGTGGCGACTCTCTTGTCCATCAGTCCTCCTCGTCGTCCGCCGCGTGGGCGGAGGCGTCGTCGTTCTGCGCGGCGGCGGCGGTCTCCGCGAAGACGCGCTTGGCGATCCCGAAGGCGGTGTTCGCGTCGGGGACGCCCGCGTAGATCGCGGTCTGCAGGAGGATCTCGGTGATCTCCTCCTTCGTGAGCCCGTTCCGCTGCGCGGCGTGCAGGTGCAGCTCCAGCTCGTGCCAGTGGTGCGCGGTCACGAGGCTCGAGATCGTCACGGCGCTGCGCATCCGCCGGTCGAGTCCGGGCCGGGTCCAGACGCTCCCCCACGCGTACTCGGTGATGAACCGCTGGAAGTCCCGGGTGTCGGGCGTGATGCCGGCGAGGGAGGCGTCGACGTACGGCCCCGACAGCACCTCGCGGCGCACGATCATGCCGGCGTCGTACCGATTCGCGGGAAACGCGGCGGTAAGCAGGGCGGCGACCGTGTCGGCCCGCTCGACCTGGGCCTGGTGGCCCGTGTCCGCGAGCAGCTCGCTGCGTGCGCCCATCGCCGCGGCGAGCTCGGCCGCCTGGTCGGCGGTGACGACAGGGTCGGAGTCGCCGGCGATCACGATCGACCGCGCGGTGATCGAGCCGGCGTCGGCACGGCGGTCGAACCCGGCGAGCGCCTCGCAGCAGAGCGCGTAGGACTCGTCGTCCACGTCGACCAGGTCCTTGAGCATCCGCCCGACGACATCCGGCTCGCGGGTCAGGTAGCCGGGCGCGAACCAGCGGCCGCTCGTCGCGGCGATCAGTGAGGCGGTGCCCTGCCGGCGCACCTGCTCGGCCCTCGAGGTCCAGCCCTCGGCCTCGCCGATCTTCGCGTTCGAGCAGATCACCGCGAGGCCGTCGAGGCGATCGCCCGCCGGGCCTGCGGCGAGCTCGATGCCGATCGCGCCGCCGAGGGACGCGCCCGCGTAGCGGAAGCGCCCGCCGCCGAGCGAGTCGACGAGCACGAGGACCGCGGCCGCGAGGTCCGCCATCGTGAACGGCTCGCGGGTCGCGGGACTGATGCCGTGGCCCGGCAGATCGAAGCGGACGACGCGATGGGTGGCCGTCAGCCGGCTCGCGGCCGGGGCCCAGGCGTCCGAGACCGTGCCGAGGGAGGGTCCGAGCACGAGCAGCGGGGCGGCCTGATCGGTCGAGCTGGTCGGGTCGAGGACACCGCGGACGACGGGGATCATGCGCTCCTCCGGGAGGCCGCGACGGCGGCGTCGATCATGCGGTCGGACAGGCCGACGGGTCCACCCGTTCCCGTCACCGCGCGGAGTCGCTCGACGGCATCCGGGCCGGCATCCGGCTCCGCACCCACGGCGGTCGCCAGCGCGCCGACGAAGTCGTCGCCGTGCAGCGCGGTCCGGACGAGCTCGGCGGCTCGGGCGCGGCCAACGAACGGCACCAGCGCCCACTGAGCACGCTCGGCGTGGATCGCGCCGCCCGAGAGGTCGAGGTTCTCCCGCATCCGGTCGTCCCGCACGGCGAGCGCGGCCACCGCGGCGGCGGCCAGGTCGGCGCTCTCGAGGGCCAGCCGGAGCAGCTCGCGAAGCGGCTGCCACTCGGCGTGCCAGTCGCCGGACGGACGGTCGTCGAGCGCGAGCTCCGCCCCGAGCAGGGTCGACGCGAGGCCGGGGGCCCGCCGCGCGGCGCCCACGAGCAGCACCGCGGCGACGGGATTCTGCTTCTGCGGCATCGCGGAGGATCCACCCTCGCCCTCCGCGAGCTCCAGGTCGAGCTCGCCGAGCTCGGTGCGGGCGCCCTGCGCGATCTCGAGGCCGAGCCTGCCGAGCGCGCCGAGCAGCACGGCCAGCGCGGCGCCGAGGGAGGCGACGGTGCTCCGCTCGACGTGCCACGGGACGGGGCGGTCGGCGAGGCCCAACCGTTCAGCGTACTCGCGGCGCACCTGGGCGGCCGCGTCCTCGCCGAGGGCGTCGGCCAGCACGGCGAGCGTGCCAACGGAGCCGGCGAGCTGCGCGGGCAGCTCGACCGCCTCCAGCGCGCGCCATGCGCGGGTGATGCCGTCGAGGAGCACCGCGACGCGCAGGCCGAACGTGGTGGGCGCGGCCTGCTGGCCGAGCGTCCGCCCGGCGACGGGCGTGTGCCGCGTCTCCTCCGCGAGCGTGGCGAGACCGTCGAGCACCGGTCCGAGCGCGGATCCGATCGCGGTCCGGGCTCGGGCGGCGACGAGCATGGCCGCCGTGTCGAGGATGTCCTGACTCGTCGCGCCCTGGTGGAGCACGGCCTGCACCTCGCCGGTCGCGCCCGCTTTCAGCGCCGCGAGCAGGGGGATCACCGGGTTCCCGCCGGCCCGCCCGGCCGCCGCGATGGCCGGGACATCGAGCTCGATGTCGCCGAGGCCGGAGGGCCCGCTCGGCGCGGCGCCCGCGGTCGCGAGGGCGCCGAGCAGGGCCTCCTCCGCGTCGACCATGGCGCGCACGTAGGCGTCGTCCCCGACGATCGTCGCCGCTGCCGGCCCCGTGGGGTCGAGCAGGCCGACGTCGAAGGGCACGTCCGCCATCAGCGCGCCGCGGCCGGGTAGTCGAGGAAGACCGTCTCGCCCTCGCCCTGCAGGGTGATGTCGAAGCGGTACGAGGTGGCCGTGTCCTGGCGGGCGAGGAGGGTGCCGCGCCGGTCCTCCGCGACCCCGCTCAGCAGGCTGTCGGTCGGCTCCGCCTCCCCCTCGGCCACGAAGTAGGCCCGGGTGAAGAGGTGGTGCGCGAGGCCGCGTGCGAACAGGGTGAGGAGCGCCCAGCGGGGTCCGTCGCCGGTCGCGCCGGGCACGACGGTCGTGAACTCGTAGTGCCCTCCCGCGTCGACGGCGGCGCGGCCGAAGCCCGTGAAGACCCCACGCGCGCGGTGCCGGCTGCCCGGCTCCTGGACCATGCGGCCGTCGGCGTCCGGCTGCCAGAGCTCGATGATGGCGTCGGGCACGGGCGTGCCCGCGCCGTCGCGCACCGTGCCGTGCAGGCGCACGGAGCCCGGCGAGGCGGGCGGAACCAGCTCCGGTCCTCCGTCATACGGCAGCGAGAAGCCGAAGAACGGGCCCACCGTCTGGGACGGGGTCTGGACGAGCGGCGGGAGGCCCTCGAGCGGCTGCTCGCGGGCGAGGCGCTCCGTCAGGACGGGGTGCTCCTCCCCGGACACGGCGTTGTCGGTCGCGATCGGATCGGGCTCAGTGGTCGGCATGCTCGTCCTCCATCCAGGTGGCGGTCGCACCGGTGAGCACGATGTCCCAGCGGTATCCGAGTGCCCATTCGGGCACGGAGAGGTTGTGATCGTACGTCGAGATGAGCCGGTCCCGAGCCGCCTGGTCGGGGATCGACTGGTAGATGGGGTCGAGCGCGAACAGCGGGTCGCCCGGGAAGTACATCTGCGTCACGAGGCGCTCGGTGAAGGCGTTCCCGAAGAGCGAGAAGTGGATGTGCGCGGGCCGCCAGGCGTTGCGGTGGTTGCCCCACGGGTACGGGCCGGGCTTGATGGTGACGAAGCGGTAGCTGCCGTCGTCCCCGGTCAGCGCGCGGCCGACGCCGGTGAAGTTCGGATCGAGCGGCGCGGGATGCTGGTCGCGCTTGTGGATGTAGCGGCCCGACGCGTTGGCCTGCCAGATCTCGATCAGCTGGTTGCGCACCGGCCGCCCGTCGCCGTCGACGACGCGGCCCTCGACGATGATCCGCTCGCCGAGGGGCTCCCCGGGGTGCTGGATGGTGAGGTCGCTCTCGTACGGATCGACGTCGATGTGCCCGAAGGCGGGCGTCGTGCGCTCGATCTCCTCCGGGTCCGTCTTCACGAGCTCGTGGGTGGGGTGCCGGAGGATGCTCGACCGGTAGGGTGCGAAGTCGCGCGACGGGTGCCGCGACGGGATGCCCCGCTCGGCAGCCTCCCGCTGCTTCTCCTGGATCTCCCGGGTGATGTCGTCCTGCGTGGGTTCTGCTGTCATTCGATCGCCAATCCCGTGTACTGCTCGGCCAGGGTCTGCTGCGCGTGGCGGGAACCCGTGACGTAGGCCAGCTGGCCCACCCGGCTCCGGTACCGGAACGGCCGCTCCCCCTCGGGCGTCTCCGCGCCCGGGGTGTGCAGCATGTCCGTCATCCACTGCGAAAAGTACTGGATCTTCCACTGGCGCTCGAGCGCTCGGCGGCTGTAGCTCGCGAGGAGCCCGTCGCTTCCGCCGTTCGCCGCGGCGAGCGCCTCGCCCAGCATGGCGACGTCAGCGATCGCCGCGTTGAGGCCCTTCGCCCCCGTGGGCGGCACGATGTGGCCCGCGTCCCCCGCGAGGAAGAGCCGCCCGTACGCGAGCGTCGACGCGACGGAGGAGCGCATCGGCGTGATCGACTTCTCGGTGATCGGGCCCTCGGTGAGCG
This sequence comes from Naasia aerilata, assembly GCF_030296595.1. GTDB lineage: Bacteria > Actinomycetota > Actinomycetes > Actinomycetales > Microbacteriaceae > Naasia > Naasia aerilata. Next base: position 305,268 of record NZ_AP027731.1, read on the forward strand.
TCCAGCCCGCGGTGCCGAGACGCTCCTGCAGGGCGGCCCAGATCCGCTCGTCGCTCCAGTTCGCGATGTCGTCGGTCGGATCGACCTGCAGGTAGAGCCGCGACACCGTGGGGCTGCGCATGGAGTGCATGCCGAAGCCGTCCGGGTGCAGCGCGTAGATGAGCTCGTCGGTGCTCGGCGCGACGTCGGCGAGGATGCCGAGCCACGCCGCGTCGTAGGAGCGCTCGGCGACGTCGAGGATCTCGGTGGGGATCAGCCCGCGGCAGACGCCGTGATAGCCGTCGGTGCCGATCACGAAGTCCGCCTGGACGACGTGGTCCTCGCCGTCGTGCCGGAACTCGAGGCGGGGCGCGTCGCCATCCACACCCGAGGGCGTCACGTCGCTCGCGCCGTAGAAGACCGCGCTGCCGAGCTCGTCGTGGCGCGCCATGAGGTCCTCGACGACGCGCTGCTGGCCGTAGACGGTGACCGTGCGGCCCACGAGGTCCTCGAAGTCGATGTGCGTGCGGCGCCCCTCGACCTGCAGGTGGATGCCGCCGTGGACGAGGCCGTCGGTGTGCAGGCGCTCGGCGAGGCCGTAGCGGTCGAGCACGTCGACGGACGCCTGCTCGAGCACGCCGGCGCGGATCCGGGACAGCACGTGGTCACGCGAGCGGTGCTCCACGAGCACGAAGTCGACGCCGTGGGCGCGGAGGATGTGGCCGAGCAGGAGGCCGGCCGGGCCCGCGCCGACGATTGCGACCGGTACTCGGTGCTGCATGCGGTCTCCCTCGATCGACGCGTCTTCCCAACGTGCCAGGTGCACTCCTCCTCCGCGCGCGCACTTCCGCCAGGCGGAAGGGTGCAGTCGGGGTGGCCGCGCCCGTAGGACCCTGGATCCGAACCCGCACCGATGGAGGAGCACCATGACCGTCCCCGACTCGACCCTGCCCCGCGCGGTCCTCCTGGGCTACGCCCGGACGCCCTTCGTGCGCTTCGGCGGCCAGTTCGCGGGCGTCCCCGCCGTCCAGCTGGGCGCGGCGGCGGCGCGGGCGGCGCTCGAGCGCGCCGGGGTGTCCGCCGAGGACGTCGACCAGGTCGTGGTCGGCCAGGTCCTCCAGGCGGGTGCCGGCCAGAATCCCGCGCGACAGACGGCGGTGGCGGCCGGCGTGCCCATGACCCGTCCCGCGATCACCCTCAACGCGGTCTGCCTGTCGGGCATCGAGGCCGTCACCGAGGCCCACCGCCGCATCGCGCTCGGCGAGGCGGAGGTCGTGCTCGTGGTCGGGCAGGAGTCCATGACCGAGGCCCCCGCCTGCTCCCGGGGTCGCGAGCCGGCGCGAAGTACGGCCCGGTGACCCTGCAGGACTCGACCGACTACGACGGGCTCACCGACGCCTTCGAGCAGCGGAGCATGGGCGCCTCCACCGAGCAGTACTCCGCGGCACGCGGCATCACCCGGGAGGAGCAGGACGCCTGGGCGCTGCGGTCGCACCGGATGGCGTCCGCCGCCCGCCCCGCGCTCGCCCAGGAGATCGTCGCGGTCGAGGTCACGGCGGGCAAGGCGACCCGGACGGTGGAGGCCGACGACGGCATCCGCGACGACGCCTCCGCGGAGTCGCTCGCGAAGCTGCGTCCCTCCTTCTCCCCCACCGGCGCGATCACCGCGGGCAACGCCTCGCCGATCACGGACGGCGCCGCCGCGGTGGTCGTCGCAAGCGAGCGGTGGGCGGCCGAGCGCGGGCTCACGCCTCTCTGCGCCGTGCTGAGCACCGCCATGGTCGCCGGCCCCGATGTGTCGCTGCTGAGCCGCCCGGCGGAGGCGATCACGCTCGCCGCGGAGCGCGCGGGGGTCGACGTGCGGGATGTGGCCGCGATCGAGATCAACGAGGCGTTCGCCGCCGTCGCGGTCCAGTCGGTGCGCGAGCTCGGCGTCGATCCGGAGCGGGTCAACCGGGACGGCGGCGCGATCGCCCTCGGACACCCCATCGGCGCATCCGGCGCGCGCATCGTCGGGCACCTGGCGCTCGGCCTCGCGGAGGCGGAGCCGGGCACGCTCGCCGCCGCGGGCATCTGCGGCGGCGGCGGGCAGGGCTCCGCGGTCATCCTCCAGGCGCTGTAGGGGCCGCCCGAGGTGGCAGTTGTTGCTGTCACCTCGGCGAGGTGGCAGCACCTACTGCCACCTCGCGGGCTCAGGGGACCTTGTAGCCGGCGGCGCGGAACAGGCCGTACCACTCCTCGCGGGTCAGCGGGATCTCGGAGCCCGCAGCCGACTCCTGCACGCGCTCCGGCTTGGTCGTGCCGAGGACGACCTGGATGTTCGCGGGATGCCGCGTGATCCAGGCCACCGCGATGCCGCTCGGGGTGACGTCGTACTTCTCCGCCAGCTCGTCGAGCAGGTCGTTGAGCTCGGGGAACTTGTCCCGGTCGCCGACGAACACCCCGGTGAAGAACCCGCCCTGGAACGGCGACCAGGCCTGCAGTGTGATGCCGTTGAGGCGCGAGTAGTCGAGGATGCCGTTGTCGCGGTCGATCGACTGGTCGAGACCCGCCATGTTGGCGGCGATGCCCTGAGCGAAGAGCGGCGCGTGCGGGATGCTCAGCTGCACCTGGTTGACGAGCAGCGGCTGGTTCAGCGAGCGCTTGAGCAGCTCGACCTGGCCCGGCGTGTGATTGGAGACGCCGAAGTGGCGCACCTTGCCCGCGCTGTGCAGGGTGTCGAACGCCTCAGCGACCTCGTCAGGCTCCACGAGGGTGTCGGGACGGTGCAGGAGCAGGATGTCGAGGTAGTCGGTCTGCAGTGCGACGAGCGACTCGTCGACCGAGGTGAGGATGTGCTCCTTCGAGAAGTCGAACCAGCCCTTCCGGATCCCGACCTTGCTCTGCAGGATCACCTCCTCGCGGTCGTAGGCCGCGATGGCGCCGGCATCGCCGAACCGCTTCTCGCAGCCGTGCCGGTCCTTGCCGTAGATGTCGGCGTGATCGAAGAAGTTGATCCCCGCGTCGCGGGCCGTGCTGACGAGGGTGCGCACCTCCTCGTCGCTGAGCGACTGGATGCGCATGAGGCCGAGGATGACGTTGGACGCGACGAGGTCGGTCCCGGGAAAGGTGAGAGTCTTCACCCTCCCGTTCTACTCTCCGACCCCCGGCGAGGCGGACCCGTTGCGGCCGGGCCCGCCTCGCACTAGGCGCGGTCAGTAGGCGACGTGGAAGCGCCGGCGACGGTGCGCGGCCTGCTCGAGCTCGTCCACCACGGCGATGGCCAGGTCGGCCCCGGAGATCGAGGAGTCGCCGTTCTCGTCGGTGAGCAGCACCTCGTCGCTCAGCCGGTAGGAGCCGGTGCGCTCGCCCGGCACCCACGAGCCGAAGCTGGCGGCGGGGCTCACGTAGAACCAGTCCAGGTCCTCGGGCGCCGCGCGGAGAGTCTCGAGGAGCGCGATGCCGGTGTGGATTTCGGGAGCAACCTCCGGAGCCGGCTCGTGGAGGTCGATCAGCCGGGGCCCGCCCTCCGAGACGTGCATGGACGATGCGCCACCCAGGACGCCCAGCCGGACGCCGGCCCCGACCGCGAGGGGGATCAGCCGGTCCACGACCTCCTCGAGCCGGCCCGCGAGCTCGCCGCGAGGCGACAGCGTCTCGAACACCGCGTCGGCGTCCGCCACCGTCTCGGCGAGGAAGTCGTCCTCCAGCACGTTGCCCGTCCGGTAGACGGCGCCCTCGACCGGCTCGGCCGGGGCGTTGCGGCTGTAGGAGGTAACCTCGTGGCCGCGGGACACGGCCTCCCGGACGATGTGGCTGCCGGCGTAGCCGGTTCCGCCGATGACCTTGATGCGCATGGAGTCTCCTGTCGTTCGCCGGCCCGGACGGCCGCATCTTCGACAACCCGTGTGCCCTCCGGAGGATTCCTCGACCTGCCCACTTCTGCGGCAACTCGGCGCTGACTTGCCGCAGAAGTGGGCAGGTCGAGGAAGTCGGGTTCAGGATGTCCCGGGCGCGGCTTGCTAGCGTCGGAGGCTCCGGGACGACGAAGGCGGGGACGAGCCGTGGACCACGTGGACGTGCTGATCGTCGGCGCAGGCATCTCCGGGATCGGCGCCGCCTGCCACCTCGTCCGGGAGTGCCCCGACCGCACGTTCGCGATCATCGAGTCCCGGGATGCGGTCGGCGGAACCTGGGACCTGTTCCGCTACCCCGGCATCCGCTCCGACTCCGACATGTTCACCTTCGGCTACGAGTTCGAGCCGTGGCGGGAGCCGAAGACCATCGCCGACGGCTCGTCGATCCGCGCGTACCTCGCCGACACGGTGCGCAAGTACGGCATCGAGTCCCGGATCCGCTTCGGCACCCGGGTGCAGCGTGCCGAGTGGTCGTCGGCCGACGCGCGCTGGACTGTCACCGTCCGCCGAGGCGATGCGGGCGAGGAGACGCAGCTGACCTGCTCCTTCCTCTCGGTCTGCACCGGCTACTACCGCTACGACGAGGGGTACACCCCTGACTATCCGGGCAGGGACGACTTCGCGGGCACCGTGGTCCACCCTCAGCTCTGGCCGGAGGACCTGGACTGCGCGGGCAAGCAGGTCGTCATCATCGGCAGCGGGGCGACCGCCGTCACGCTCGTGCCGACCCTCGCCCGCGAGGCCGCGAAGGTGACGATGCTGCAGCGCTCCCCCACCTACATCGCGTCCAGGCCGAGCCGGGATCGGTTCGCGGACCGGATGCGCCAGTCCCTTCCCGCGCGCATCGCGTATCCGATCGTGCGCTGGAAGAACGTCCTCTACTCGATCGTGACCTACACGCTGAGCCGCAAGGCGCCGAGCATCGTCAAGTCGGCGCTCCGCCGGGACCAGGTGCGGACGCTGCCGGCCGGCTACGACATCGCGCGGCACCTCACGCCCTCCTACGAGCCATGGGACCAGCGGCTGTGCGTCGCGCCGGACGGCGACCTCTTCGCCGCGATCCGGGCGGGCCGCGCCGAGATCGTCACCGACCACATCGAGCGCTTCACCCCGCACGGCATCCTGCTGCGCTCGGGCGAGGAGCTGCCGGCCGACGTCGTCGTGTCGGCGACGGGTCTCAAGCTGCTGCCGATCGGCGGCATCGAGCTCGTCGTCGACGGGAGCACGGTCGACGTCGCGAGGACGATCGCCTACAAGGGGATGATGCTGTCCGGCGTGCCGAACTTCGCGCTCACCATCGGCTACACCAACGCATCCTGGACCCTGAAGGCCGACCTCGTCGCCCGCTACGTCTGCCGCCTTCTCAACCGGATGAAGCGGACGGGAGAGGACTCGGTCACGCCGGTCGCCCCGCCGCTCGATCCGTCGACGCTCGAGCCGCTCATCGACTTCAGCTCCGGCTATGTCCGCCGCAGCGTCGACCTGCTGCCCAAGCAGGGACCGGCCGCTCCGTGGCGGCTGCACCAGAACTACCTCAAGGACGTTCAGCTGATGCGCCGCGGGCCGCTGACCGACGGCGTGCGCTTCGGCCGGTCCGCGGACGCGCTGCGACCGACGGCGGAGGCGACGGCGCGGTGAGCACGGGGGCGACGGCGGAGCTCGTCGTGGGCGGACGATCGGTCCGCTACCGCGACACGGGTGCCGGCGACACGGTGGTGCTCGTGCACGGCATCGGCCGCAGCCTCGAGGACTGGACGGAGCAGCACGACCTGCTCTCGAGCGACTACCGCGTGATCAGCGTCGACCTCCCCGGGTTCGGCTGGTCCGACCGGCTGGAGGGGCCGACCACGCTGAAGCGGCTGAGCGCTTGGCTGCCGGCGTTCCTCGACGAGCTCGGCGTGACCGAACCCGTGCATCTTCTGGGCAACTCGCTCGGCGGCGCCGTCACGATGGCGTTCGCGGCGGAGCATCCGGAGCGCGTGCGCGACCTCGTCCTCGTCAACAGCGCCGGGTTCGGACGGGAGGTGGCGCTGGGCCTGCGACTCCTCGCCCTCCGCCCGCTGACGCGCGTCCTCCTCCGGCCGCGCCGATCCTCGGCCGCCCGCACTCTGCGCGGCATCTTCCACGACCCGTCGTTCTCCACCGAGGAGCGGGTGGAGCAGGCCTACGTGCTCGCGCAGCGGCCGCGGGAGGCGATGCTCGAGATGGGCCGCGACCTCGGCACCGTGCGCGGCGTCCGCGAGGGGTGGCGACGCGACCTCCTCGCCCGGCTCGCCGAGCAGGACCTGCCGACGCTCGTCGTGTGGGGCGCGCGCGACCTCATCCTGCCCGCGGTGCACCTCGAGGCCGCGAAGACCGCCCTGCCGCACGCCCGGACCCACCTCTTCCTCGACACGGGGCACATGCCGCAGATCGAGCAGGCCGAGGCCTTCGCGGAGCTGGTCCGGGACTTCTACCGGGGCTGACCGCGTCGGGGACCCCGGGCCGAATCGGGCAATCCGGGCCGCCGCTGAGGCCCGGAAACGCCGAATCGGCCCGTCCTGTCCCGCCTCAGGACTCCTTGACCGTGACGACGCTGCGCCACCCCGCGCGGTGCGCCGTGCGGACGTGGAACTCGCGCACGTCGCCCGCGGAGAGGGTGATGAGGATGCCGACGTCGAGCGCGAGCTCGAGGACCCAGATGCGGAAGCCGAGCCCGGTCGGCTCCACGGGTCCCGCGAGCAGGGCGAGGACCACGCCCGCGACGCTCAGGGTGAGCGCCACGAAGCGGGCGTCGGGGTGGCCCCAGAACGTGTACTGGGCGACGAACAGGTAGGCGCCGCCTGCCGCGAGGATGAGGAGGAGCAGGATCCACACCCGGTCCGGGCCCTCCGGCACCCCGAGCAGCCAGGACTGCATGCGCGGCATGACGGACGACCCGATGGCGCCGAACGCCGCGGCCAGCGCCACGACGATGGCGAGGGCCACGCGAGCCAGCATGAGCAGGTAGCCGGCGTAGAGGGTCATGGGCCGCTTCACCCGGTTCGACGCCGCCGTGTCCTTCGCCGTGTCGAGAAGAGACCGCGCGGAGGCGCGCACGGGCCTTCCGCTTCCTGCGGCGGCACCGGGGCCGGCCGTCGCCGTGTCCGGCAGGGGCGCCTCCGCGGGCGCCGCCCGGATGGCGCGGACGTCGAGGATCGGCAGATCGCCGTCGGTCGCGATCGCATCGCCCCCGCCGTTGCGCGAGTGGAAGCCGGAGGAGAAGTTGCGGATCACCGTCCGCTCGACCTCGCTGCTGCCCGCCAGGATCGTCGCGACGATGTGGTCGCGCTCCTGGTCGATGTCCGCGTCGATCTTGTGCGTGATCTGCAGCGTGAAGATCGAGAGGCCGACGCTCCGGTCGTAGGTGCCGGCGGCGAGCCAGTCCGCGCGGGCGCCGCCGGGCAGCAGCCAGCCGGGCGGCGTCTTCCAGAACCGCACGTGGTGCCGCCGCCGGGGATCCCCGGCGACCTGCTGCTGGTAGGTGAACTCCTGCATGCCGCCGAACAGGAAGAGCGGGCTGACGGGCGCCGTCAGATAGCTGCGCCGCGTGAGCGTTGAGGTGACGATCCGGAGGCCGCTGCGGAAGCCGAGCTCGTCGGCCCGGTCCCAGCCGGCGAGCCGCATGGCCGTGTGCAGCTGGTCCTCGTTCCCGAGGAAGCCGAGGTTGACCGGGTCGCCCAGCAGGCCCTCGTAGGTGCGCGTGCGCCCGATGAAGTAGTCCGGCACGTAGACCCGGGTGAGGATCGTGTGCACGCGCGGCAGGAGGAGGTAGGCGAGCACGACCCAGAAGACGAGGACCAGCCAGAGGTCCTCGATCCCGCCGATCAGGATCCGCCGCACCGTGAGCACGGCGAGCCAGCCGGCCGCGACGGCGCCGAGCAGGAAGAAGACGTTGTCGACGCCGGCGAGCGCCCGCTCCGTGAACGGCAGGGCGACGCGCCGGCGTGCCATCAGAGTCCTTCGAACGCCCCGCCGTCGACGCCCAGCTCGGTCGCGAGCCGGCGGATCTTCTGTGCCCGGCCGAGCCGCGGGAGGTCGCTGCCGTCGATGATCTCGCGGCCTCGCGCCTCGAACGCACGGAGGAACTCGGCGGCCCACTCGATGTCGGAGGACGTCGGGCTGATCACCTCGTTGACGACGGAGATCTGCTCCATCCGGAGGCACAGCTTGCCGGTGAGGCCGAGGGCCACCGAGAGCGCGGACTGCTCGCGCAGCAGCGGGTGGCTGCTGCCGACGGTCGGACCATCGATGGGGCCGGGAAGACCGCCGACTCGGCTGGCGACGACGAGCCGCGACCGCGGATACGCCATCGCGAGGTCGTCGGCGCTCGTGCCCGTGTCCCGGCGGTAGTCGCCGCTCCCGAACGCGAGGCGGAAGGCGCCGCGGGCCCGGGCGATGTCGACGGCCGACTCGATGCCGAGCGCCGACTCCACGAGCGGCAGCACGGGAGTCGCCCCGCCCAGCTGCTCGAACGTCTCCGTGACGTGCTCGCCGGCCTCGACCTTGGCGAGCATGACGCCGAGGAGTCCGGGCACGCCGCGGAGCCGCTCGACGTCGTCCTGCCAGAACGGGGTCGACCGGTCGTTGATGCGGACCCACGCGTGGCCGCCGTTGCCCAGCCACGTGGCGACGTCTTCGCGCGCCTCGGGCTTCCGCTTCGGATCCACGGCGTCCTCGATGTCGAGCACGATCTGGTCGGCGCGCGACGAGGAGGCGGTGTCGAAGGTCGCGGGCTGGGTGCCGTTGACCAGCAGCCAGGACCGCGCGATGGCGGGATCGACCGTGCGGGCAGGACGCATCAGGACACCTCGACGCTGAGAAGGACGCTCACGTCTCGACTGTCTCACGGAAGGTGTTCTCGTCCCAATCGGCCGGCGACGGATCCCCCGCGCGAGCGGCCGCCGCGATCGTGTCCGACATGTACTTGACCCCGCGCGACGAGGAGAACCCGCCGTCCACGGCGAGCTCCGCTCCGGTGACGTAGGACGCCGCGTCGGAGAGGAGGAACGCGACGACCGCGGCGACCTCCTCGGCCTGTCCGGTCCGCTCGAGGGGCGTGAGGGCGAGCTGCGCGGCGGTCATGGCGGCCGGCGCCGAGGCCATGAGCGGCGTCTCGATGTAGCCCGGATTGACCAGGTTGACGCGAATCCCGCGCGACCCGTACTCCGTCGCGGCCACGGCGCTGAGACCCCGCAGGCCCCACTTGCTGGCCGTGTACGCGGCGGTGTGGTGCGGAGTCACGGCGGCGGCGGAGCCGATGTTGACGATCGAGCCGCCGCGAGCCATCAGCGGCGCGACGGCCTGCATGCCGAGCATGGCGCCGGTCAGGTTGATCGCGAGCACCCGGTTCCAGTCATCGAGCTCGACCTCGCCGAGGCGGGCCCGGAACGCGACGCCCGCGTTGTTGACGAGGCCGTGCACCGGCTCGCCCTCGAGCTCGTCCGCCAGGCGGTTCCACCCGCCCGGGTCCGCGACGTCGAGCGTCCGGTACTCCACCGAGCCCGCCAAGCCGGCGGCCGCCTCAACCAGCTCGGCGGGCGCCTCCGCTGCCAGGTCGGCCGCGATGATCCGGCTGCCGTTCGCGGCCAGCAGCAGGGCCTCCGCGGCCCCTTGGCCACGGGCCGCTCCGGTCACGACGATCGTGCGTCCGGACAGGCCGGGAAGGGCGATCTCGGGCGCGGTCATGCCGCGGGGATCCCCTCGCTTCCGGTCACGTCAGCGGCCGCCAGGTCCGCGGCCGCCTTCCGGGCGCCGCGAACGGCGAGCGCGACGCTCATGAGCGTCGGGTTCATGCTCGTCGCCGTGGGGATGGTGCCGTTGCCGCCCACGTACAGGTTGTCGAAGCCCCAGACGCGCGAGAAGGGATCGGCGACGCTCGTGCCGTCGTCGACCTCCCCGATGCGCGTGGTGCCCTGGAAGTGCAGGCTCGAGCCGGGCGGCAGCAGCCGGGGCTCGGCGATGAAGGTGCCGAGCGACTTGCCGGCGCGGCGCAGCATCGCCGTCGCGCGCTCGATCTCCGCCTTCTCCTGATCGCCCAGCTCGTAGGAGATCGTCATGTTGGGGAAGCCGCGATAGTCGAGCTCCGCGTCGTCGAACGTGACGCCGTCCTCGAAGCGCGGCTGCTTCCGCGCGCCGTAGCCCATGTTCACGTAGCCCCAGGTGTTCCCCGCGTGCGGGTGGGTGGGGTCGAGCGGGAAGGGCGGATTCTCGGCGTACATGACCTGCAGCGAGAACGGGTGGTCGGGCTCCGACGAGGGGATGCGGTTGACGGCGCCAACGGGGTCGGCGGGATTGAGGGCTCGGCGGGCGAGCTCCACCTTCAGGTCGTCCTCGGTCGCGAACCGTGCCATCCGCTCGCCGTCGAGCGCGACCGTCGAGATGACCATCGGATGCTCTGTGAGGTAGTGGCCTAGCGCCGGCGGCCTGATCCCCGACGCCCAGAGCAGCTGCGGAGTGCGGAACGCGTCCGCCGCGACGACGACGAGGTCGGCGGGCACGAACCGGGTCACGTGCGTGCGGAGGTCCTCGACCGTGACCCCGGTGGCCCGGGCGCCCTCCGTCTCGACGCGGCGGACCAGGCTCAGGTCGCGCAGTTCGAACCGCTCGGCGAGCGGCGAGCCGACTTCGATGAGGGGGCCGAACACCACGTCGGCGCCCGCCCACTGGATCGTGCCGTCGGGCTGCGGGTCGCCGGCGACCGGAAGCGTGCTCACGCCGCGACCCTCAGGCAGCTCCGCGCCGAACTCCTCGTCGAGCAGTGCGCGGATGGCGCCGCCGATGGGCGAGTCGGCGAACGCGGCGCTGTTGGCGTGCAGGAGCTTCTCGGCCGTCGAGACGAGGTCCTCCCACTCGTCTCCCGGGATGAACGACACCAGCTCGGAGCCGGAGGGCCGTGGGATGGCGGCGGTCCAGTGCGCACCCATGCCGCCGACGTTGGTGGAGGCCGCCGCAGCCGGGAACGTTGGCGCGTGGGCGCTCCCCTCGCCGCCGAAGTCGAGCAGGTGGGTGCCCTGCCGGGCGGTGAACATGCCCTCCACGACGACGCCGGCGGGAAGCCCGAGCGACTCCCGCAGCGACCCCGCCTGGGGGCCCTGGGACAGCTCGCGCGCCCGCGCCTTCTCGTCGGCGTCGGGGATGTTGCGCACGCTCGCGCCCGGGCGCTCGGTCAGCTGCGGGCCGGCCTCGAACATCACGACGCGCGCGGTCGGGTGGCTCTCGAGCACCACCCGCGCGTACGCGGCGCCGATGGGGCCGCTGCCGACGATGGCGATGGTGGGCGTGTCCGTCATGGTCTCTCCTTCGAGGATGGGCGTGCGGTGCGCGCGACGCGCGGCCGATCCGTCGTCACCGGGTCGCGGCCGGAACCTCGCTCATCGAGCGGCGGATGAGGTCGTGCTGCTTGCGCACCAGAACAAGGGGGTCGACCTCGCCGAGCTCGGCGAACGCATGGCCCTCCCACTCGCTCGACCAGTAGCCGCGATAGCCGCCCTCGACGAAGACCCGCACGAGCTCCGGGTAGTCGATGGCGGGCTCCTGGCCGCTCTCGTCGATGTCGTAGAACTTGGCGTGCACATGCAGGATCTGGGGCATGATGTCGGTCCACTCGTGCACGTCCACGTGCCCATGCATGTTGAAGGCGAGGTGCGCGAAGGCGCCGAGCCGGCCCGGGTCGAAGTCGCGGCCGTTCAGGTAGCCGATGAACTCCTGCTGCCGCTCCCGCATGGACGCGTCGGTGGCCCAGATCCGCTGGAGCGTGTCGACCGCCTCGTCGTCCAGTCCCGCCCGGCGGACCGCCCGCAGCAGCGTCGGCGACATGCTGTGCATCGTGGAGGAGAAGTCGGCCACGAAGCCGAGCAGCGGCGACTGGATCTCGTCGTAGAGGTCTCGCACCTTCACGATCTCGGGCGAGTTGGGGCCCATGGGGGCGTGGATCTCGTAGGCCAGCTTGAGCTCCAGCTCCTCGGCGATCGGCAGGAGCCGCCGCAGGAGCTCCGGCTTCGCGCTCTGGATGCGGATGAGGGGGAAGCCGAGCTTCTTGGCGCCGTGGAAGAGGATCTCGCTGAACTCGAACTCCTCGTCCGGTGTCATGTCGCGGTCCCGGCGGCGTCCCATGTCGAGGTTGGCGCCGAACGAGCTCGCGTCGAAGCCGTGGCGGTCGAAGGCGGCGCGCCAGGTGCGCTCGAACCCGTCCGACACGACCGGATAGGTGCGCAGCATCTGGGACGCCACGATCTCGATGCCGGGGCCGATGCCGAGCTCGGCGACGCGGTCGAGGAGCCCGTCGAGGTCGTACCAGCCGGCCCGGTACTCGGCGCTCGCCGAGTAGAGCGTGAGCCCGAGCTTGAAGGGGTCCGCCTCGGTGGCGGGCGGGGGCGCGGACACGTCGTTCACGAGCGCGGGCGGCTCGGCGCCCTGATCGGTCACCGCCAGCGTCCGGTGCTCCTCCACGTGGTTCGGCACGTACATGCCGGCGCCGCCGTCGCGGCCCGGTGCGATCTGCATGTAGGGCAGGCGCAGGTCGCCGACCAGGTCGATCCTGTGGGCCTCGCCGAGAGCGACGGGCTGGTCGCGGCGCACCACGAGCAGCGGATGCTCCTGCAGGTACCAGAGCACGTCGCTCTGCTCGGGGAGCTGGTCGAGGGAGTACCGGGTGTCGTCGAGCTCCAAGGACAGGTCGGCGGCGGGCACCTCCTCGCCGTCGACGCTGAGGGTGAAGGAGGTGACCGAGGAGAGCCAGAGGCTGCGGTACCAGGGGATCGTCAGCGAGAGGGCGAGACCCTCGGGGTGCAGGCGCAGGCTCGCGTTATCGAGCAGTCCGTTCGGCATGGGGATCCTTTGCTTCTTGCTGGTTCGGCGCAGCGGTGCGCCGGACGAAGGAGACGGGGCCCCGGAAGGGCCCCCGGAGGCTGCGCTCAGCCCTGCCCCTGCTTGGCATAGGGGTTGAGCAGCGCGTCCTTGATCTCGTCCGGCACGCCCTCCTCGGTCGCGGAGGGGCCGTCGGCCGGCGGGAACGACTCGGTCATCGACATGGGCATCCGGCTGTTGCGGTAGAGGTTGTTGCTGCCGAGCGACGGCTTCCAGGTGTTCGGCGTCCAGTCCGGCACGTAGTTGCGGTAGCCGCCCGTGTTCAGCTCGATGCGCAGCGTCGACGGCTCACGGTAGTAGAGGAAGTTCTGCTCGCCGATGCCGTGGATGGAGGGGCCGTACTCGATCGCGGTGCCGTTCTCGAGAAGGACGTCTGCCGCGATGAGGAGCTCCTCGCGGGTGTCGACCCAGAAGGCGTAGTGGTTGACGCGACCCGCGCGAGTGGATCCGTCGAGGACGACGCCGAGGTCGTGCGACTTCTCGTTGGTCGTGAGCACCGAGAACACCGAGATGGGCGCCTCGTCGAGCACGGTGCGGGCCATGATGCGGAAGCCCAGCACGTCGTTGTACCAGGCGGCGAACGCGTCGACGTCGCTCGTCGCGACGGTGACGTGGTCGAGCTGGCGGGGAGCGCCGGCGACCTTGCTGCGCTTCTCGGGACGGTCGGGGTAGATCGAGGCGACGGAACCCGGCGCCTGGTGGCGCTCCACGTCCCAGTGCAGCGTCATGCTGTGACCCCACGGTCCGGTGAAGCGATAGGCGCGGCCGATCTTGTAGCCGTCGACCCACCCGCCCGTCACGCCCGCCGCTTCGACACGCTTGGCCGCCTCCTGCAGAGCCTCGGGGCTCGAGACCCGCCAGGCCATCGTCTCGAGCGACGGCTCGTCGCCCGGCACCACGACGACCGAGTAGGCGTAGTAGTCGCCCCAGCAGCGCAGGTACACGGCCCCGTCGACCCGGTCCACCTCGGTGAGGCCGACCTGCTTCACGTAGAACTCGACCGACGACTCGACGTCTGGCGATGTGATGGCCACATAGGAGAGGTGGGAGAGCAGCTTGATCATCATCGATCCTTCCGGAACGGCACGGACACCGGCCTCCGTCCACTATCCGGTCCGGCGGAGGATCGAGGAATCGGAGTCTTCCGATTCCGTGGATCACTTCGGCTTATGCCGCTCCGGAGCGGCCGGAGAGGATGTGGTCCACCAGCGCGGCATCGGCGACGAGGTCCGCGACGTCGTCGTGGAGGTCCTCACCGGCGAGGGCCGCGAGCGCGCGCCGCACGGTGAACCGCTCGACCGACTCGAAGCGGCGGGGCGCCTCCTCCCGCCCGGCGGCGTCCGTCGTCGACACCGAGCAGCGGCTCCCGAGCTCCTCGACGACGATCTCGGTCGTCACCTCGCCGAGCGCTCTGACCCGCACGAAGCTGCGGGCATCCGGGGCAACCGTCGCGCGCAGGAGCACCGGGATGCGATCGGGGCCGGCGGCCAGCAGCGCAGAGACCGCCTCGTCGTCGGCGGACGACTGGTCCTGAGTCAGCGCTCCTCCGAGCTCCCGGCTCCAGCCCAGGGCGTCGCGCAGGACTGCGGCGAGTTGCTCCGCTCCCGCGAGGCACTCGGCGACGAGCATCCGCGGGGGCGCCGCCCCACGGTCTGCGCGGGCGGCGAGGGCGTCGTCGACGAGGTCTCGCCGCAGGCGCCGCCGCTCCAGCACGACTCGTGCACCGCTTCTCCTAAGCGCCTCGATGCCGGCGGCGGACGCGGGCGGATCACCGGCCAGGACGAGCACCGTTCCGGCGAGCTGCCCGTCCGGGCGCGCGGAGCCCTCGACGACATGGATCTCCGCCTGCGCGGCCGGCGCCGCAACCGCGGAGACGGGAAGCTCGCGGAGGGCGACGGCGTAGGCGGGGACCTCGGTGTGCACACGGATCGGGGTCATGCGGGCACGCCCCGGACGACGTCGGCGGCGCCGTCGGCGATCGCGATGGCGAACAGGGCGTCCGCCAGCACCCCGTCGTAGTCGATGGCACGATCGCCGCGGAGCTCGGCGTCGAGCGCCCGCCACTCGCGCACGTAGCCGTCGTCGGGATCGGCGGGGTGCTCGATGAGCCGGCCCTCGGCGGTCCGGACCCGGACCACCGCCGACCCCGCGTGGACGAATGCGGGCGGATAGTCGATGTCGACGACGCCGCGGGTGGTGCCGATGCTGAGGCGCCACTGCGCATCCGGGCCGTCCGGGAGCATCACGGCGGCGAGCTGCACCTGCACCCTGCTCGACCGGAAGCCCACGGCATAGCCGATGGGCGGGACGGCGCGAGCGAAGGAGATGCGCTCGAACTCGGGCGCCAGCTCGCGGATGGCGGGAAGATCGTGGATCCCGAGCCCGAGCAGCAGCTGCCGCACCACGCCCGCCGCCACGTTCGGGTCCGTCCAGTCCGGCGCCCCCGCGGCGGGGCCGCGTCCGGCCGGTCGTACTCGCCGACGAGCGCGTGGTACCGGCCGTTCGGCGGCAGGAGCAGCGTGGCGGCTGCTGTCTTCACCTCGCCGCCCAGCTCCGCGAGCGCGCGCCGGGCCGTCGACCATGCCGGGTCGTACAGGTGGTTGGTCCCCACCACCAGCGCGACCCCGGCTGCCCGGGCGAGGTCCACGAGCTCTCGCGCCTCCTCCGCGGTCGTCGCGAGAGGCTTCTCGCACAGCATCGCCCCAACGCCGGCGCCGATGGCGAGCCGCACGTGAGCCGCGTGCAGGTGCGGGGGCTGCAGATGGCCACGACCTCGACGCCCGCTGACGCCACGAGCTCCTCGGCATCGCGCGGGGCGAGAGCGCCGGCCCGCGCCGCGAGCCGCTCTGCCCGTCCGCTGCCGGCGTCGGCGATCGCGGCGATCCGAAAGAGATCCGGGAGGCGCGCGAGGGTCGGCAGGTGCAGCGCGGACACTCCCGGCCCGGCACCGAGAAAGCCGACTCCCCGAGCCATCCGCTCCCCTTCTTCCGCTCCCGACGTGCTCGAACGATAGCGCCGACTTCTGCTCCATGTCGGCCGAAGTCGCCGGCTTCGGGCGGCGCGGGACTCGGTCCGTGTGAGAATCGAGCATGGCCAGGCATTCCTCTCTGCGCTTCGGCGCGCAGACGGACGAGGTCACCAGCCTGCTCCACGTCGTCAACCTGGTCCGGCTCGGGGAGGCCGCCACCCGGCCCGAGATCGGGCGGCTGACCGGACTCGGCCGCGGAGCCGTGACCCAGCGCATCGACCAGGCGATCGAGCTGGGCTACCTGGAGGACGGCGAGTTCGGGCCGTCGTCGGGGGCCGGGCACCGCGGACCCTGCGATTCCGATCCGGTCAGGGGCGCCTCCTCATCTGCGCCCTGGGCGCCATGCACATCCATGTCGGCCTCACCGCCCTCGAGGGCGACGTGCTGGACCAGCGCCATCGGAGCTGGGACATCGCGCGCGGGCCGGGAGAGACGCTCGAGGCGGCGATGGCCATGATCGACGACCTCCTCGTCGCGAACGGCGACTCTCCGCTGTGGGGCATCGCGATCGGGGTTCCGGGGCCTGTCGACTTCGCCACGGGGCGGCCGGTAGTGCCGCCCATCATGCCGGGCTGGGACGGCTTCGACGTGCGCGGCGCCTTCGAGCGTCGGTACGGGGCGCCGGCGTGGGTGGACAACGACGTGAACCTGCTCGCGTTCAGTGAGCGAGCGCGGCGCCGTGAGCAGCGGCCCGACCTCCTTTACTGCAAGGTCGGCACGGGCATCGGCGTCGGGCTGCTCTCGCAGGGGCGCATCCACCGTGGCGCGAACGGCGCAGCCGGTGACATCGGCCACGAGCGGGTGCGGGACTCCGAGGAGGCCTGCCGCTGCGGCAAGGTCGGCTGCCTCGAGGCGGTCGCCGGCGGGTGGGCGCTCGTCCGGGACGCGGAGGCGGCCATGACCGCCGGAACCGCCACGACTCTGCGGGGCGGCGACGGGCCGCTCACCGCGGAGCAGATCGCCCGCGCGGCTGAGGACGGCGACGCGCTCGCCGTCTCGCTGGTGCGATCGTCCGCCCGCACGGTGGGCGCCGCGCTCGCCTCCCTCGTGAACATGTTCAACCCCGCCGTCATCGTGCTGGGTGGCGCGGTCGGCGCCGGCGCCGGGGACGTCTTCCTCGCCGAGGTGCGCCACCAGATCGCGGAGCTCGCGCAGCCCCTCGCCACCCGAGACCTCGACGTCGAGCAGTCCCTCGGAGACGTGCGCGAGCCGCTGCGCGGGGGCGCCGAGATGCTGCGGGAGCAGCTGTTCGACGCCACGTTCGCGCGATGGTTCACCGAGGGGCGCCCGCGGCTGGAGGTCCTGCGGGACCGGGCCGCGCGGATCTCCGCCTGATCCGCTCAGGCCACGTCGCGAGAGACGCTCGGAAGAGGCGCCGCGTCGAGCAGCAGGTCCGCCTCGGCGCGGAAGGGCAGCACGAGCGGGGCGTCGGGTCCCGTCCGCAGGTAGGGCACCAGGAGCTGGAAGGCGACGGCCACCGCGTGCACTCCGGGGCGGACCGGACGGTCGGCCGCGAGGACGAGCCGGTCCTGCAGGAACCACCAGGACCGCTCCCCGGTAAGCCCGGACGGGTCCACCCGGCGGCCGCCGAGCAGGACGGAGAGCCCCTCGACCGGATCCCCGTCGATCGTCAGGTCCAGTGCGCGCACGCAGGACACCGGCATGGAGCGGATCCAGGGAAGGGCGAGCCGCAGCTCGACACCGCCCGCCCCCGTACGCAGCGCGTCGCTGCGGAGTACCGATTCCATCGCCCTACCGGTCCTCTCGTGCGCTGCTGCTGCCCGACCCGGCTCCTGCCACCAGGGCGGCCGCCGCGAGATCCAGGTGCTGTCGGGTGATCGCGTTCGCATCCCCGTTCAGCCACTCGTGGCCACCCCACTCGCTGGTGAGCGTGCCGCGGAAGCCCGTCTCCGCGAGCAGCCGCCCGAGATCGCGCAGCGGCCCGGAGACCCGCTCGTCGGCGTCGTCCAAGTCCCAGAACTTGAGGTGGAACCCTCCGACCAGCGGCACCACCTCCCGGAGGACGCCCGCATCGGATCGCCCGAAGCGGATCAGCAGGTTCATGTAGAGGGTGTGCACCGCGGGCGGAACTCCCCCGATCGGAGGAGCGCGATCACCGCCTGCAGCGTCTCGGGTGCCCGCCAGTCCTCGGTGAGCCGAGACATCAGGTCCGCGGGGAGCCCCGCGGTCGCGAGCAGTTCGAGGTAGCTCGGGGGCAGGGCGGGCATCAGCATGCTCGTGTCGACGAGCAGCCGCACGCGCTGATCGTCGAGGTCGGCGATGTCCGTGATGGCGGAAGCCACGGCCGGAGCGTCCGGTGGTTGCTGCCCCTGGATCTCCTCGTAGAGCGTCAGCTCCAGCTCGTGCAGGAGCGGCTGGAGTCGGCGCAGCAGCGCCGGCCCCGCCTCGCCGATCGGCAGGCGGATGCCGGTCGCCCCGAGCCGCCTGGCGGCGTGCAGCTGGGGCAGGAGGAAGTCACAGCGCTCGTCCTCGGTGCGCGGGCGGCCGTCCGGTCCGAAGTCGTCGATGCTCGCGCCGACGATGCTGATCCGGCCCCCGCCTCCTCGACGGCGCTGCGGAGCGCGTCCACCTCCTCGGCGGTGGGTTCCGGGAAGGACCGCAGGGCCTGCCCGGCCTCGAGCTCGATCACGGTCGCGACGCCGTCCCCCGCGATCGCCGCGACGATCTCCGGCGCGGGTCGCTCCGCCCGGATCACCTCCGGCGTCCAGTTGAACGAGCTCGCGGCCAGGGTCCAGCCGTTCGGCAGCTGCTGCATGATGATCGCCTCTCCTCGCGTCAGGCGAGCACGACCTCGCGCTCGACCGGCACGCGGTTGGTCACGTACCGCTGCGGCGCGATCTGCATGTAGAGCAGCCGCATGGTGAGCACGACCTCGACGGTGAGCTTCTCCCCCGGCTCCGGGACCGGGTCGAGGGAGATCACCACGTCCGGACGGTCGGCGACGAACCAGAGCGTGTCCCACTGCTCGGGCAGCTCCTCGATGCGGTAGCTCCGCCCCTGCAGCTCGAAGCGCAGCCGGTCCTTCGGCACGTCGACGCCGTTCACGGACGCCGCGACGTCGTCGACCGCCGAGAGCCACAGGCTGCGGTACCAGGGCAGTTGCAGCGACACGGCGATGCCGTCCGGGTGACGCCGGACGTCCTTCTCGGCGAAGAGTGAGTTGTGAGTGGCCATGTCGGCTCCAGGTCTCGAGGTTCGTGGTCTGCGACTGCGAGGGCGCTCAGTCGAAGAAGGTGTCGACGAAGGTGTCGTGCGGGACGGGCGGCACCGGCTCCAGCTTCTGCACGGTGCTGGGGCTGTACGGGTGGTTCTCGGAGGGCACGGGGCGGTCCGCCTTCGGCATGAAGACGGGCTTCCCGTCGTCGCCGAAGTACATGAGGTCCAGGTCGAAGGCGCCCTGGTTCTTCTCCCCGAAGCTGACCCAGTTCTCCTCGAAGGGCGCGCGGGCGAGCTCGTAGCAGCGGAACTTCCAGATCTTCCACTCGCCGTCCTGCTTGAGGAAGTCGATCCCGTACTTGCACCACACCCAGTGCGCCCACACCTTCTTGCCCTGCACCAGGTTCGGCGAGTACATGTCGGGGAAGCCCTTGGCGACCTCGGGGTCGGTGAGCCCGGACTCCGTGCCGGCCATCAGCCAGACGCCCTTGGCCGTCTTCCCGTCGGCGGCCACCTCGATCACCGGGGTGGTGGTCGCGTGCAGGATCAGCTTGCCGACCGGCCGCGGCCGTCCCTGGTGGTAGCGGATCACGCTGTCGTACTCGGTGTACTCGCCGGCGTTCGTGTAGCGCGCGCGGATGCCCTCCGTGCCGCGGCTCACCCAGAGCGGGATGATCTGCTCGTCCTCGAACGCGTTGTGCAGGTGCATGTAGCGGCTGAAGAGGTTCTCGATCGCGCCGCGGTCGTGCGCGGACTGCGCGACCTGGCTCAGCGAGGCGACTTGGGCGCGCAGCTCCGCGAGCTCGGCGCGCAGCTCGGCGGTGGTGTTGTCTTCGGTGGTGGTCATGGATCCTCTTTCGATGGGTCGGGCAGGGACTACGGGGAGATGGAGAAGGATTCGGGGCTCGCCGCCGCGGCTTATGCGCCCGCGGGGCTCGGCACGCTCTCGGCGACGGTGTCTTCGATGGCACGGCGCATGAGCGCGTGCTGCTGCTTGACGAGGTCGACGGGGTCGGATTCGCCGAGGTCGGAGAACGCGTGCCCCTCCCACTCGCTGGAGAGGTAGCCGGTGTAGCCGCCCTTCACGAACTGGCGGACGATCCGGGGGATGTCCATCGCCGGTTCCTGGCCGGTCTCGTCGATGTCGTAGAACTTGGCGTGCACGTGGAAGATCTGCGGCATGATGTCGAGCCACTCCTCCGGCGGCACGAGTCCGTGCATGTTGAAGGCCAGCCGGGTGAAGGGTCCGAGGCGGGCCCAGTCGAAGCCCTCCGAGGTGAGGAACTCCTCGAACTCGCCGTTCCGCACGTACATGGGTGTCGGGCGGTGCCAGATCTCGTCCATGACCGGGAAGTACTCCTCGGGCATGCCCATCTGCCGCATCGTCCGGAGCAGGGTCGGCGACAGGCTGTGCATGGTCGAGCTGAAGTCGGCGGTGAAGCCGAGGCGGTCCGAGCCGAGCTCGTCGTACAGCTCGCGGATCGCGACGACCTGCGGGTCGTTGGGCCCCGACGGTGCGTGGATCTCGTAGCCCAGCTTCTGGTCGTACTGCTCGGCGAGCGGCAGCAGGCTGCGCAGCAGCTCCTTTCCCGCCGAGCGGATCACGACCTTCTTGAAGCCCAGCGTGTTCGCGGTCTTGAGCTGCCGGGCGAGGAAGTCGTGCTCCTCGTCGGGCGTCATGTCCCGGTCCTTGCGGCGGCCCATGTCGAGGTTGGTCCCGACCGCGCTGGGCTCCAGGCCGTACCGGTCCATGCTGTCGCGCCAGAGCTTCACGAACTCGTCGTCGACGTCGGGATAGGTGCGCAGCATCTGCGCGATGTTGAACTCGACACCGGTGCCGAGCCCCTCGGCGTGCACCGCCTGGATGAGCGTCTCGGGCGTGTAGAGGCCCGCGGCGAACTCGGAGGTGAGCGAGTAGAGCGTGATGCCGAGCTTGATGCCCGTCCCCGCGATGCCGTTCTCGTCGTTCTTCTCGTCGGTCATGTCGATCCTTCCGTCAGCCGCGGACGGGCTGGGCGAGGTGGCGGGCGAGGGCGGCGCGCGCCTCCGCGGGGTCGGTCACCATCCGGGAGCCGGCATCGGCAGCGGCGGAGCGCTGGACGGCCTGCTCGCCACGGATGATGTCGAACGGGCTCTGCCAGTAGTTCCAGTGCCAGCCCTCGTACTCGCTCGAGATCGCACCGGTGTAGCCGATGTCGACCAGGAGCTGAATGAGCTCACGGACCGGGACGGAGGGCTCCTCGCCGTTCTCGTCGATGCCGAAGAACTTGCCGTGGACGTGGCGGATCCAGGGCGCGATCTCCAGCCAGCCGTCGACCGGCGCCGGGCCGAACAGGCCGGTGCCGTTGATGCCGAAGTCGATGCCGAGGTCGGGCCGCCCGTGCTGGTGGGCGAGGCCGATGAAGGCGCCGAAGCGCTTCCCGTGCTCGCCCTGGTTGTCGGGCGGGCCGTCCTGGTACGTCTGGTTCCACAGCTCGGTGACCGCCTGGAGGAGCTCCTCGGAGGCCCCTCGGCGGCGGTACGCCTCGATCAGCGACGGCGCGAAGCCCTTGACCGTGGCGCCCCAGTCGGCCGTGAAGCCGAGCAGCGGGGAGCCGATCTTCTCGTAGCGGTCGCGGAGGGCGAGCACGCGCTCGTGGCGGGCGTGCTGATCCGCGTGCACCTCGAGCGCCAGCGTGACGCCGGTGCGCTCGGCGATCGGGAGCAGCGCCTCCATCGCGTCCGGGGTGAGCGAGATCTGCACGCGCGCGATCGAGAAGCCGAGCTTCGCCGCGGCCTCGATCTGCGGGGTCATGTACTCGACCAGCTCCTCCTGGGTGAGGAGGCGGTCCCGGCGGATGCCGACGTCGGCGTTGATCGCCAGGGAGGTCGGGACCAGGTCCACCTCGGCCACAAGGTCCCTGAACCAGCCGACGAACGCGTCGTCGAGCTTCGGGAAGCCGCGGAAGCTCGAGAAGCCGATGATCTCGAGTCCCGGGCCGAAGCCGTCGGCCGCGACCTTGCGGATGAGGCTCTCGAGGTCGTACTCCCGGCCGTGCACGGCCCGGGTGAAGCTGTAGAGCGTGACGCCCTGGATGGGCGCGCCGAGCGTCTCGGTCACTTCTTCGCCGCCTTCATGGTCTTGGTGTCGTGCTCCTCGATGCGGAGGACACCCTGGTCGGTCACGATGTAGGGGATGTAGAGCTTGAGCTCGACGTCGACCTGGTGCTCGCCCTCGCCCGGCTCGACCGGGAGGTCGGCGGACACGACGGCGGAGTCGGTGGGGAACCACCACTCGTCGAGCTCGGTGGCGAGCTCGTCGAGCCGGAACGTGCGTCCGTTCATCGTCCAGCGGAGGGACTCCGCCTGCGCCGGCACTCCGTCGATGGCGAAGCCGACCTCCGAGATGCTCGATCCGGGCAGCGCCCGGTACCAGGGAAGGCGCACCTCCACGGTGGCCTTCGAGCCGTCCGTCGTGAGCGTTCCCTGCTCGATGATCCGATCCGGTATCACCGCAACCTCCTTGTTCGCGTCGCGCACCCTGCCGGGCGCGCGGACTCTGTTGGTTCTGTCGTCGGCGGTCCCCGCCGATCGTCATGACGCGAGCTCGCTCGCGATCCGCCTCGCTCCGCGCACCGCGAGCGCGACCGAGGTCAGCGTCGGGTTGCACGCGGTGGCGGTGGGGATGACCCCGTTGCCGGCCACGTAGAGGCAGGGCGTCGACCACACCTGGCTGTCCGGGTCGCAGACGCTGGTGCCGTCGTCGGTCGTGCCCATCCGGAACGACCCCTGGTAGTGGAGAGAGGCGCCGAGCGGCATCGTGAACGGCCGCTCGTCGAGGGGCTCCCCGACGATCCGGCCGAGGCGCACGATCTCCTCGCGTGCCCGGGCCTGCACCTCGTGGTCGCGCTCGGTGAGCGTGTAGTGGATGCGCATCGCGGGCATTCCGTAGAAGTCCCGCGTCTCGTCGTCGAACTCGACCCGGTCGGACTCCTGCAGGTCCTTCGCGCAGAAGAGCCCGAGTCCGACGATCGAGCCGGGCACCACGGGATCGTCTTCGGCCAGCGGGACCGGCGAGGCGTCCAGCTGCATGATCTGGCCGTGGAACGGGACGTCGTCGGTGAAGGGCACCCAGTTGACGCCGCTCCCCTCGCTCAGTCCGGCGCCGGTCCGCTCCGAGGACTCGGCGGCCTTCGCCTCCCGGATGCGCGACGCGAAGACGATCTGCGTCTGGTCGTTGAGATACCGGCCCAGTGCGGCCGGCCGGATGCCGGACGCCCACAGGACCTGCGGCGTGCGCAGCGCGTCGGCCGCGACGACCACGAAGCGGGCACGCACGGTGGACGTCTCGCCCGAGCGCTGGTCGCGGACCTCGACTCCGGCAGCGCGCCCGTCCTCAAGGAGCACCCGGGTCACGAGGGACTCGTCGAAGAGCCGGAAGTTCGGATTGCCGCGAGTCTCGTCGCCGAGCACGACATCGGACCCGGACCAGACCAGCCGCCCGTCGTCGCGCCGGTGCACCGCGAGCGGCATCCGCTGCACGTGGGCCTCCGGCTCGCGACCCTCGTCGAGTGCGGTCGACAGGCGCTGCAGCACGAGCTCGGCCATCGGCGAGGACGCGAAGGCGTCCGTCCGCACGCCGAGCAGGCGCTCGCCCTCCGCGAGCAGCTCGTCGAGGTCGCCGAGGAAGGCGATGCGCTCGCTGCCGCCGGGGCGCGGACAGGCCCCGGTCCAGTGCGCGGCCATGCCGCCCACGTTGCTCGACATGGCGGCGACCGGGAGTCCGTCCTCGCCATCGACCTGGTAGCCATCCTCGAGGAGGAAGGTGCCCGGCCGGGCCCGTCGGTACCCCGCCTTGACCTCGCCGGGATTGGCCACGGTCGCCGCTCCGGCGCCGGGTCCCTCGGAGCGCTCCTGGGCGAGAGCCCGGGCCTCCGGGTCCTCGATGTTCTTGACGTGCGCCCCGGGCGGGTCGGTGACCGTCGGGCCCACCTCGAACATCGCGATGGTGGCCTGGGGCGCCCGCTCCGTGAGGATCCGCGCGTAGGCCGCTCCGCTCGGGCCGCTGCCGACGATCACGACGTCGACGGCCTCGGGGTACTCGCGCACGGTCATGCGGTGGCGGCCAGCTCGGCGATGCGGCGCACCGACTCGGCGGACGGGGTCTGCGGGTAGTACTCGAGGCCGATCGGGCCGTCGTAGCCGGAGGCGCGGAGCAGGCCGAGGCGCTCCGTCCAGTCGAGGTCGCCGGTCCCCGGCTCGCCGCGACCGGGCGCGTCGGCGAGCTGCACGTACTTGATGAGGTCGCCGCCGCCCGCCAGCTCGGCCTGCATGTCCTCCCCTCGACGGCCGAGTGGTAGATGTCGTACAGGACCCCGAAGAAGGGCGAGTCGACGCCTCGGGCCACGTAGACGGCCTCCGAGGTGCGGTCGAGCAGGGCGCCGGGGTGGTCGACCCGGATGTTGACGGGCTCGAGGACGAGGGTGATGTCCGATCCGGCGATCTGGGCGATCGCCTTGCGGTAGATCTCGATGAGCTCGTCGAGCTGCGTCTGGCGCTTCGACCCGCCGAAGCCGGTGCCGCTGCCCACGACGATCCTCGGGCAGCCGAGGTCGTGCGCGATCGCGACGCCCTCGTCGAGCTTCCGGTAGAACTCGGAATGGTCGCGGGGCGGGATCATGAACTGCGTCCGCGGCTCCGACAGCTGGGCCGTGAGCTGGGTCCCTGTCTCGACGAGCGCCGCCTTGAGCGCCGGGAGGTCCTTCGGCTTCGCCGGCGCGTCGACCCCGGTCGGCCCCCACATCTCGACGGCGGTGAAGCCCGCCGCGGCCGCGGCTCGGACGCGGTCCTGGTAGTCGCCCGCCTCGGTGAAGAGAAGCTCGATGTTGGGGGCGAGCTGGTACATGGCGTTCCTCCTGGTCTCGTCCGCGAGACCTCGCGGAGGCCATCGGCATGCCGGCTCCGGGGACCCGCAGCGGTGCGGTCACGGGCCAGTCAACACGACCGGTTCGGAGAACACACATCCCTATTGCCTATATGCGACATAAGTTGGACGAGGGGCGAATCGCGTCAGCAGGATTGACAGCCAGGATGCCCTCAGGCTCGGGGATCGACGCCATGGATACAATTGACGATCGTTCACTCAACGCCGAAGGAACACACTGCTGTGGCTGATCAGGCTCCGCTCTCGCGGCTGGATCTCAACCTGCTGGTGGCGCTCGACGCCCTGCTCACCGAGCGCAGCGTGACGCGGGCGGCGGAGCAGCTGCACCTCAGCCAGCCGGCCCTCAGCGCATCCCTCGCGCGGCTGCGCATCCACTTCAACGACCAGATCCTCGCCCGGCAGGGCAACAGCTACGAGCTGACACCCCTGGCCTCCCGGCTGGCCGAGCACACCGCCGCCGCGATGGACGCGAACCGCCGCGTCTTCGAGAGCCAGGCCACGTGGAACCCGCGCGAGTCGACGCGCGAGTTCACCATCTACGGGTCCGACTACGCCTTCGCGACCCTCGGCGCGCGCACCTCGGCCCTGGCCGCGGAGCGGGCACCGGGTGTCCGGTTCCGCTTCGTGCAGCACAACCCGCAGATCGTCGAGGACGCGGTCAACCGGCTCCGGTCCGCCGACGGCCTGATCATTCCGCACGGCTTCCTCACCGACCTGCCCTACCAGGACATCCGGACCGACTCCTGGGTCGTCGTGGTCGCGAGCGACAATGCCGCGGTTGGCGACACGGTGACCATGGACAATGCACGCGAGCTGCCGTGGGTGTTCACCTACTCGTCGCGCTCGGCCTTCACGTCGGCGACCCGGCAGTTGCAGCAGCTCGGCATCGAGCCTCGGGTGCAGGCGGTGGTGGAGGGCTTCCTCGCGCTGCCGTCGTTCATCGCGGGCTCGAACCGGCTGGGTCTCCTGCAGCGCGGACTCGCGACGCTCGCGGAGCGCACCGAGGGTGTCCGCGTCCTGGATCCGCCCTTCGAGGCGACGCCGATCACCGAGGCGCTCTGGTGGCACCCCGTGCACCAGCGCGACCCGGAGCACCAGTGGATGCGCGCACTCTTCGTGGAGGCGGGGAAGTCGCTCAGCGCGTCAGCGCCCTGACCTGCCCACTTCCGTCGCAATTCGCGTGCGACATGCCGCAGAAGTGGGCAGTTCAGAGGGCGCGGTAGCGGAAGTTCCGGAAGGTGACCGCGCCCTCGCCCAATGCGAAGAGCGCGGGTCGGAGGCTCGCCAGGTCGACCGCCGCGTTCGCGTGGTACCCGGAGGTCTCGAAGCGCAGGCCGTGCCGCGTCCAGGGCCCGTCGCCCGCGCGGTAGTGCATGGTGACGATGTGGCGGTCGTTGGTGATCCGCAGCCGCCACCGGCGCGCCGCCGGGGCCGGCTCCCGCCAGTGGAAGAGCGACTCCCCCGACCGGTAGGTGACCATCCGCTCGGCCGTGACGCCGACGCCCGAGAACAGCCGGCGGTCGTAGAAGAGCAGCAGGCCCCCTCGGCGTCCCCGTGCAGCTCGAGATCGACCTCGACCTCGTAGGCGTGGTCGCCCACGATCACGGCCAGCGGGGAGCTGGAGACCGGATCGTCGCCCTTCGCGAGGAGCCGGAGTCCGTCGCCGAACGTCGCTCGCTCCGCCTCGGCCCTGCCGGGCAGGTAGAACGTCCATCGGGTGCCGAGGGCACCGACGCTGAAGTCGTCGGACACCGTCATGCCGTGCGGGGCACCGGCGCTCGCGGTGGGCATCGGCAGCGGCGCGGAGAGGTCGCCCCCGAGGGCGCGCGGCCACCCGTCCTCCGTCCACTCGATCGGCTCGAGCAGCATCTGCCGGCCGAGTGTGCGGTAGCCGTTCTCGTAGCCGTGATAGACGGCCCACCAGTCGCCGCGCGGCCCTCGACCAGAGTGGCGTGGCCGCGTGACCACCATGCTTCGGCCGCGTCGACGGTGCGGATGATCGGGTTCGCGGGGTGGTTCTCCCAGGGCCCGTCGACCGACCGCGAGCGGGCGACGATCACCATGTGCCCGGTGGGCGGGCCGCCCGTGCCGCCCACCGCGCTGACGAGGTAGAACCACCCGCCGCGGCGCAGCAGCTTGGGGCCCTCGAGCGCGTACGCCTCGACGACCCAGTCGTCCGGGTAGCGCCAGCCGTCGTAGACCTTCTCGATCTCGCCGACCGTCGCCAGGCCGTCGTCGGTGAGCTGGATGCGCGTCACGCCGCTCATGAAGAGATAACGCTTGCCGTCCTCGCCCACGACGTGCCCAGGGTCGATGGTGCCCCGGATGCCGAGGTCGATCGGCTCGGACCATGGCCCGCGGATGTCGTCGGCCCAGATGACGTAGGTCCGCGCAGGCCCGCCGGGCTGCGGGGCGAGGCTGGTCGGAATCATCGGGATGTAGATGAAGTACCGGTCGCCGTGCTTCACCAGATCGACCGCGAACACGCTGCCGAGCGGCGTGGTGATGGCCGGACCGATCGGGCTCCAGTTGACGAGGTCCCGCGAGTGCCAGAGGAACAGTCCGGGATACGCCTCGAAGGACGAGAACGTCAGGTAGTAGTCGTCGCCGTCCTTGAGGATCGTGGGATCCGGATGGTCTCCGGACATGACGGGGTTGAGGAAGGTGCCGTCGTCCTGGTCGCCCCTGCGCTGGTTCTCGACGAGCTCCACGCTCAGCTCTTGAGCCCGCCGGCGAAGCCCTGGATGAACTTCCGCTGCGCGAACACGTAGAAGATCAGGATCGGGAGCATCGAGACGAGGACGAGAGCGAAGATCAGGTTCCACTGGGACACCAGCGAGCCCACGTAGTTGTACATCGCCACGGGCAGCGTCTGCCATGCCGAGCCGCTCAGGAAGATGAGCGACGTGAAGAAGTCGTTCCACACGATGAGGCCCGCGAGGATCGCGACCGTGCCGGTCGCCGGCGACATGAGGGGGAAGACGACCCGGGAGAAGACCTGGAAGCGGGACGCCCCATCGAGGGTGGCCGACTCCTCGTAGTCGCGCGGGAGCCGGCGGAAGAACCCGGCGTAGATGAACACCGACAGAGGCAGGAGCATCCCGGTGTAGATGAGCATCATGCCCCATGGTGAGCCGACCAGTCCCACCTCCTTGGCGCCGATGTAGAGAGGCAGGGTGCCCAGCTGGGTGGGCAGGATGATCGCGATGGCGAAGAGGAAGAACGTCCGGGTGCTCCACTTCCGCGTGCTCCGAGCGAGCACGTAGGCGGCGGTCGACCCCAGCACGACGAGCCCGATGATGCTGCCCACGGTGATGAGGATGCTGGTCAGGAGCGCCTGGATGATGCCCGCCGACTGGGAGCTCTCCGGCGACAGCAGCGTCGAGAAGTTGTCGAAGGTGGGCGCGGTGGGCGGCGCGAGCGCCGGGCTGCTCAGCACTTCGGGCAGGGTCTTGAAGCTCGTCACGATCAGGATCCAGAAGGGCAGGAGCATGAGCAGCGTCACGACGATCATGACGATCTCGAGGATCAGCGTTCGGCGGGTGTACTGGAACATCTGTCAGTCTCCGATTCCGGTACGGTCACGCGTCGCAGCCTGCTGGGCGATCGCGAAGATGAGGATGATCACGCTGAGAACCAGCGCCATCGCGGCGCCGAAACCGAACTGCTGGTAGACGAAGGTCGTCTTGTACACCTCGGTCGCCAGGGTCTCGGTCGCCCCGCCCGGACCGCCCCCGGTCAGGGCGAGCACCTGGTCGAAGACCCGAAGGCCCTGAATGAGCGACAGGGTCGACGCGATGGCGATGGACGGCTGGATCATCGGCACCACGATGGTGCGGAACCGAGTCCAGGCACCGGCGCCGTCGAGCGCTGCCGCCTCCTCCAGCTCCGGCGGGACGGTCGCGAGGCCCGCCAGGTACAGCACCATCGTGAAGCCGATGTTCTGCCAGACCATGACGACCAGAACGCAGCCGAGGGCCAGGGTGGGGCTCGCGAGCCACACCTGCTGCAGGTTCTTGAGGCCGACGGCGCCGAGGAACTGATTGAGCGGACCCTCGTACGCGAAGATGAACTTCCAGACGAAGGACACCGCGATCGGGCTGAGGACCACCGGCATGAAGAGCAGGGTGCGCAGCAGGTAGCGCGTCTTCAGTCCGCGGTTCAGGGCGATGGCGAAAGCCAGGCCCAGGACGTTCGTGAAGATCAGGAAGCCGGCCGCCAGCAGCAGCGTGTTGATGAGCGCGCCGACCAACTCGGGGTTCTGGGTGATCCGGACGAAGTTGTCGAAGCCGATGAAGTTGAAGGACCCGATGCCTGTCCAGTCCGTGAACGCGAAGAACGCGCCCGACGCGGTGGACAGGTAGACGACCCCGAGCATGAGGATCACGGCGGGGAGGGCCCACCACCAGTACCCGTGGCCCATCTTGTAGGTGCGCCGGCGAGCAGTAGAGGGCTGAGGGGGCCGGGCGGCGCGCGCCGGGGTCCCGGCGTTCCTGTCAACCGTGCGCGTCGATGCGCTCATGTCGATTCCTTACGGGCTTGGTTGGCCGTGTGTCGTGAAGGAGGTGGGGAGGGTGCGCCGACGTTTCGGCGCACCCTCCTTGAGGCCGATCAGCCCCAGTCGGAGTCCATCTGCTTGAGCACCTCGTCAGCCGACTTCTGGCCGGTCATCACGGCGGTGGCGCCACTGCCCAGGTCGTCGTAGACCTTGGGGTTCGGCCACGTCACCGACGCGAACGGGCGGGTGTTCCCACTCGTCAGGATGTCAGCAACCGGAGCGTACTGCGGGAGCAGGTCGGACGTGTCGGTGGCGTTCACGGGAAGCGTGCCCTGACCGTCGGCCATCGTCTTCGAGCCCTCCTTCTCAGTGAAGAACTTGAGGAAGTCCGCCACGAGCTTGGGGCTCTTCGTCTTGGAGCTGCCGGCGACCGAGATGTCCGAGCTGACGGACATCATCGGGTCGACGCCCTTCGGCGCCGGGAAGGGCAGGACGGTGAGCGTCACGTGTCCGCCCGCGCCGTCCATGATCGACTTGGCCGCACCGCTCGGGGCGAAGAAGCCGATGATCTTCCCGCTCGACGCACCGTTGGTGAGGGCGTCGAAGCCGGCACCCTCGGCACCGGGCTGGAAGCAGCCCGCCTCGAACATCTTCTTGAGGTAGTCGAGGGTGGACTTCCACTCCTTGGAGGTCGCGAACTTGACCTTGCCGTCGGCCCGCTGCTTGTTCCAGTCGGGGGTGGGGCCGTACACGATCGACGTTGCCAGCTCGATGCTCGCGATGCCGGGGTTGAACGGCACGGCGCCGGCGAGGCCGAAGACGGCGACGCCCTTTGCTGCGACGTCCGGGCACTGGGCGATGATGTCGTCCAGGCTCGTCTCGGCGGTGACGTCGAGCCCGACCTGCTTCGCGAGGTCCGGGTTCCAGACGACGCCGTTCACGGCGGTGGCCGTGGGCACGCCGTAGACCTTGCCGTTGTACTGGAAGTCGGCCTCCTCGCCCTTGGCGAGACGGTCCTTGATGTCGGGGTCCGACAGCTCAAGCAGGAGGCCGGCCTTGGCGAGCGGCGCGATCGAGTCGGCCTGCCCGGATCCGGACGCCACCTGGAACACGTCCGGCGCGTTGCCGGCCTGGACGCGGGTGGCGATCGCCTGCGGGTAGCCCTCGCCGGGGAGGTTCTCCACCTTGATGGAGACGCCCTTGTGCGCCGCCTCGTAGGCCTTGGCGACATCCTGGAACTGGTGCTCGTTGGGGTTCGCCGAGCCGATGGCGAGCGTGATGCTCTGCGGCTCGGCGGCGTCGCCGCCGCCATTGCCGCCGCTGCCCGAGCCTCCGCCGGAGCACCCGGCGAGGAGGAGGGCTGCTGTGGCCGGGATCGCCACCAGGGCGAGCCGGGAGGGCCCGAAGGGCCGGGACTGGTTCATGCGGTGAGCCTCTCGTGTGACTTCGTTGTCGTCCCGACCGCTGCCGGTCGGGCCCCGCGCCGGCTGGGGTCCCCGGCGCGGGGCAACTATCACACGCAGGCGATTTATAGCCCCAATCACTCTTCGTGATGAGAGGCGATGTGCCTGATGACCTCCATGTTCAGCGTCACGGGACCGCCGAGGCCCCAAGCGGGGACGACCGCATCGGCTTCGAACACCGGGCCCGTCAGCTGGGTGGTGGCCTGCTCGGGGGCCGCGGCGTCGGCGATCAGCCGGTTGGCCCATGTGTTGGTGACCGCGACCTCGAGCCGGTTGCGTCCGGGCCGGACGAGGCCGGTGATGTCGACCTCGAAGGGCTCCGTCCAGACGGGCGTTGTCGGTGAGCCGTTGACGCTGACGGTCGCCAGCTCGAGGACGTCGCCGAGCGACAGGACGATCCGCCCCTCTGCGTCCGCGGCCTCCGAGGTCAGGTCGAACTCGGTGCTCCACACCGCCGTGCCCGAGAAGAGCGCCGGGGCGCCGTCCGCCGCGGTGAAGGGACCGAGCCCGGCGAGCGTCAGGGGCGCAACGTCGGGCCCGGCGGCCGGGGAGAACGCCACGGACCAGTCGCGCTCGAGCCGGGCGATCTCGCTGCGTTCGAGCGACCACGAGGCATCCGGGAGAGCACCGCCCGCCGGCGTGTTCCCCAGGACGACGAAGCCGGCGCCATGCGCGGGCAGGGTGATCTCGACCTCCGTGCGCCCCGCCGCCTGCACCCCGGCGAGCGCGTGCCGGCGCCCCGCGACCGCGTCCCACCACTCGACCCGTGCGCCGGTGGCCCGGACGCTCAGCGTGGTCGCGAGCTCCTGCGCCGACGGGTTGCTCACGAAGTAGACGTCGATGTCGTCCTGCCGGCGGTGCACGACGGCGAGCGGCCCCGAGTCCGACCTCCAGTCCGGTTCGAGAGACTCGGCCGCGAGCGCCGCGGCGAGCGTGGTCTCCTGCACCCGCCAGCGGCCGACCTCCGGCGACTCCGCAGACGGCGTTCCCCAGAGGCGCTCGACAAGGGCGGCGAACTCGGCGTCGTCGTCGGCGAGGCTCGGCGAGCCCAGCGGTCGCTCCCCCACCACGACGGCGCCGCCTGCAATGAGCTCGGCGAGGCGGCGAAGCACAGCAAGGGTCATCCAGCGCGCGGTGCCGCCCAGGTACAGGAGCCGGTAGGCGGCCCTGCCGCGCGAGACCAGCCCTCCGTCCTCCGTCACGTCGATCGCCGTGAGCAGACCGTTCGCTCCGACGAAGTCGAAGGCGAAGCCGTCGGGCACCTCGTCCGGCAGTCGGTCGCCGAAGACCGCCGTGAGCGGCCCCTCCTCGCCGTAGAAGTACGCGACGTCGGCAACGGGAACGCCCACGTTGAGCAGGAACGACGAACGGGCCAGGTAGTCGATCCACGCCCCGGACTGCTCGGCCCACGTCTCGTGGCGTGTGAAGGTCTGGCCAAGGTGCGGCGTGAGCGAGATCCCGGGCGGCCGCATCGAGGCGGGCTGGTGCGGGGAGGTGTGGATGCAGAACCGCGTCACGCCGAGCGCGAGCTCGAGGTCGACGACCGGCTTGAGGTGCCGGGGTGCGTAGGCGTAGGGGTGCCCGAACGCGCTCATCGACTCGGCGCCGGTGAAGGCCTTGCCGTAGACGTGGGCGACCGAGGACGCGCCGCGGAGGTCGGCGACGTAGGTCGCCTTGAAGTCGCGGCCCTCCTCCTTCGTCCACATGGCCCCCATCGGCACGTCGGCATGGCTGCGCATCTGCATGTCGTCGCCCAGCTGCGGCCGGTGATCCTCGAGGGCCTCGGCGTAGTAGGTCAGCCCGCGCTCGTGCGCGACGCGGGCGATGGTCCCGTAGAAGCTCTCGGCGAAGACCTCGGCGATCGTCTGCCGCCAGTCCCACAGGAACCGGTCGCTCTCGGCCGCGCTGCCGACGGTGAAGCCTGCGAGCGCCGGCAGCCACGGCACAGCGCTGTACCCGCGGCGCTGGGCGAACTCGTCGAGCAGGCCGTCGGACCAGTTCTGCGGGCCGGACTCGATGCTGTCGCTGAGCAGCGCCCGGATGCCCCGGCTCCCCAGGAGCTCTGCACCCACCGTCTCGTCGTACATCTGGAGCCAGGTGCGCAGGTACCGCTCGACACGCTCGGCATCCAGCTTGTCGACCTCGAGCCCGGTCGCCTCGGCCGGCGCGGGACCGTTCGTGTGTCCGGTCAGCGAGTACCCGAACCGGAGGATGCGCCACTCGCCCGGCGGCGCCTCCCAGGCGAGCCGACCGGTCTCGTCGGTGAGATCAGTGACATCGACGACCGCGGCCGGGTCGATGGCCGCCCCGCCGTCCGGCGATGCCAGTGCGTAGTAGTCCGCCGCGGCCGCGAACCCGGCCTTCTCCTCCGCGGCCGAGATCCTTCCGTCGGACCACAGCGCCAACTCGGACACCAGAGTCTCGGGAGCGGGAGGCGGAAACGGCAGCGGGAGCACGCCGGGCGCCATCGGCGGAACGGTTGCTGCGGCGGGCCCACCCGTGAGCACGAGCCGGAACCAGCGGCCGGTGATCGGCGGGAAGCTGCGCGACCGCACCGGAGAGGCGCTGCCCGGGAGCTCGGCGACCGCCCGGTAGGTCTCGCCGTCCTCGCTGACCTCGAGCGTCGCGTCGACGGCCGGAGGAGCGCCGAAGCCGCGCCGGGCCGGGAGGCCGACCGTGACGGACCGGACGGTGACCGGCTCGTCGAACCGGTACGCGATCCACTCGGCGGAGCCGTCCGTCATGTCCCGCGGCAGGACGACCGCCGGGCCGAAGCGGCCGTCGGTGAGGGGCCTCGTGCTGTCCACCGGGCTGCTCGTGAGGATCTCCGCGGGCGCGAGGGGGCCCGGACCCGCCGGCACCGCGAGCACGCGCGTGGTGCGGGCGAAGCCGCTCCCGTCGTCCACCGCTCCCGGCCTCGTCACGTCCTGGTAGAGCCCGGCCACCGACGGGAGCTCCGGGAGCGTCGTCGCGATCGGCCCGCCGCCGTGCAGGACGACGTCGCTCCAGACGACCTTCTTCATCGCGTCCGCCTCGGCGACCCACGGGCCTCCCGCGGCGCTCCAGCCGGCCGAGGTCGCGATGGTGAGCTCGAGCCCCAGTTCGCCGGCCCGCTCAGCAGCGAAGCGCATCGCCTTCCGCCACCCCTCGGACTGGAACACGAGGCGCTCCGGGACGAGCTGCGGCGCGTTCATGCCGCCCTCGAAGACCTGGGCTCCGCCGATCCCCACGCGCTTCATCCACTCGATGTCGAGGGCGATGCCCTCCTCGTCGATGTTGCCGTTCATCCAGTGCCACCAGACCCGCGGCCGCGCCTCGGCGGGCGGGGTGAGGAAGCTTCTCCAGAGGTCGCGGTCGACCACGTGTCACGCTCCTTCGCGTCAGATCGAGAGAGCCTCGGACTCCGCCGGGGTGTGCTGCAGCTCGTTGCTCAGCTCAGTGTGGGGCAGCAGCAGCGCCGCGACGAAGCCGACGGCGTAGACCGCGGCGAGCGCGAGGAAGATCGGCGACATGGCCGAGCTGTAGGCGTCCGCCACCTGCGCCTGCGTCGCCGACGGGAGCGTGTGCAGGAGGTTCGGCGTCAGCGTTCGCGCGTCCACCGTCCCGGGCAGCCCCTCCACGAGTCGCAGCGCGAACACTCCCCCGACCACCGCCGTGGCGACCGTCGAGCCGATCTGCCGCACCACGTTCACCGCGGAGGTCACGGCGCCGAGCGCCGACTGGTCGGTGACGCCCTGCACGATCACGACGACGAGCTGCATGAACGCGCCCGTGCCGAGGCCGACGACCGCCATGAGCCCCATCGGCAGCCAGAGCGGGACGTGGTCGGTGATCAGGGACATCCCGGCGAGGCCCGCCGCGCCGGCCGCGGTGCCGAGGATGGGGAAGATCCGGTAGCGGCCCGACCTCGCCACGACGAAGCCGCTCAGGAGCGACGTGACGAGCATGCCCAGGACCGACGCCACGGGCACGAGTCCCGCAACGGTCGCCGTGGTCCGGTACATCATCTGGATGTAGGCGGGCAGGTAGGACACGACGCTGAACAGCCCGATGCCCACCACCGACGCGAGGATCGTGGCGATCACGACGACCCGACTCCGGAAGATGCCGAGGGGCACGAGCGGATGCTCGGCGCGGGCCTCGACGACGAAGAACGCGATCGACGAGAGGACGGTGACGGCGACGATCGCGAGCAGCGCGGGGGACGTCCAGCTCAGGAGGCTGCCGCCCCACGTGACGGCGAGCACGAGCCCGGTGGTGGCGATGCCGAGCAGCACCGCCCCCGGCACGTCGAAGGTGCCCGCCGCTGCGCTGCGTCCCGTCTTCGGGATGTTGCGGACCGCGAGGAGCAGGGCGAGCAGCCCGAGCGGCGCATTGACCCAGAAGATCCAGCGCCAGCCCACCGAATCGGTGATGAGACCGCCGGCCAGCGGGCCGATCACGATCGCGATGGGGAACGCCGCTCCGATGATCCCCTGGTACTTGGCGCGCTGCCGCGGCGCGACCACGTCGGCGATGATCGTCTGCGACAGCAGCTGGACGCCCGCACCGCCGATGCCCTGGAAGACGCGCGCGCCGGCCAGCTGGGTCATGTCCTGGGTGAATCCGCACAGGACGGACCCGACGAGGAACACGGCGAGGCTCGTGAGGAAGAGCCCGCGACGGCCGTAGAGGTCGCCGAGGCGGCCGAACACCGGCATCGCGACGGTCGACGCGAGCGTGTAGGCGACGATCATCCAGCTCATCTGCTCGAGTCCGCCGAGCTCGCCGGCGACGGTGGCGAGGGAGGACGCGACGATCGTGTGGTCGAGCGCGCCGAGCAGCGAGACGAGGAGGAGCGCCGTGAGGAGGGCGCGGAGGCGGGCGGGAGAGAGGATCAATGCATCACCGTTGGCGAGTCAGCCGCACGAGGCGGACGACGCGGCGGTGTGCGCGGACCCGGCGATGGCCTGTCCGACGGGCCCGACGGGCCCCGGCGTCGGTGCGAGTGTAATCGCCGAGGACGAGTTCGGTAAGCACGACGCCCCCGGGTGTGCCGCCGGTATCGGTCAGCGCGATACCCGAAATCACCGATCTCGTCTGTGCCCTCCCCGCGCATCGCGCAGAGTCCTACTCAGCGCGCACTGACGCCGCCGCCCCGGCGACGACGCCGCGAGGAGGAGGAGTGCCGATGCTCGAACAGGCCATGATTCAGGCCAAGGGGTTCCGCAACGCGGGGTCCGGCGAGGAGCGCACCGGGTTCGAGGTGCGCATCCGCTCGCCCTACTACCGAGGCACCTGGACGAACCTCATCGACGGCGTGCGCGTCGAGGTCGACGGCGAGACTTTCCCCTCCGAGTCGATCGTCTGGAGCATCGAGGGCACCGACTACACGGCCGGGGACCTGCGCGACTCGGAGACGGCGCGCTGGCCGCTGACCGCGCCCGCCACCCTCCGCGTGCCGAAGCCCGGTGGGCTCTCGGTCGGGATCCACGACGTCACCGTCGCCCTCAGCTTCCGCATGTCCTACATCCCGGTCGAGCTGCAGCCACAGACCTGGACCGCCAGCAGAAAGGCGACCATCGTCCGATGAGCACCGAACCCGCCTTCAAGCTGGGCGTCTCCCTCTACAGCTACACCGGCGACTTCGGCGTCGTGATGGATCTCGAGGACTGCGCCGAGGACATCGCCGACCTCGGAGCGACCGGGATCGAAATCCTGGGCGAGGGCCACATCCTCGGCTACCCCGAGCTCTCGACGGCATGGATCGACGGCTGGCACGCTCTGGTGGAGCGTCTCGGACTGACCCCCACCCTCTACGGCTCCTGGCTCGACACGCGACGCCACCTCGACCGCTCGATGACGGTGGAGGAGGGCACGGCTCAGCTGACGCTGGACATCGAGCTCGCCTCGCGGCTCGGCTTCTCCTTCGTGCGCCCGAAGATCGGCGTCGTCACCGGAGATCTCGTCCCCGACCCGATCTGGTCCGAGGTCGTCGAGCGCAACCTCGATCTCGCCCACGACCGGAACATCGTGATCTGCCCCGAGATCCACTGGCCCACATCCATCCGCTCCCAGGCCGTCGACGACTACCTCGCCCTCATCGAGCGCACCGGCACGACGAGCTTCGGCCTGCTCATCGACACGGGCGTCTTCCAGCTGTCGCACCACCGCCGGACGGAGCCGGGCCTCCGGTCGCAGCTCGGGACCGGCGACATCCCCGCCTTCCCCACTCCCCCGGTGGTGCCGGTCAACGATCTTCGCGACGTGATGGACCAGGTGGTCTACTTCCAGGCCAAGTTCCACGAGATCGACGACCAGCTGGTCGACCGCTACATCCCGTGGGCGGAGATCCTCGACGTGGTCGCGGAGTCCGGCTACACCGGCTGGCTGTCGAGCGAGTACGAGGGGGACCGGATCCCCTACCGGGCGTCGGACCAGCTCCGTCGCCAGCACGCGCTGATCCGCACCCTCGCGCCCAGCCGCGTCGGCGCACTGGCGTGACGGACTTCCGGCGGCTGCCGATCGCCGATGGCATCCGCTACCTCGAGACGCACGGAGAGCCGGCCGATCCGCGAACCGACATCGACACGGCCTCGCTCGTCGCCGCGTTCCCCGAACTCGACGCGGTGCGCGTCACCGACGTCGCGATCCCCGGGCCGCACGGCGACCACCCCGGGCGTGTGTACCGCATGCCCGGGGTGCCCATCTCGGCGGGCTTCGTGTGGGCCCACGGCGGCGCCTTTATCGGCGGGCACCTCGACATGCCGGAGTCGCACTGGGTCGCACTCTCCTCGCCGCGCGCGGCATCGGCGTGCTGGCGATCGACTACTCGAAGGCGCTGAACGGAGTCCACTTCCCGGTGCCGTCCGACGACGTGCTCGCCGCCTGGCGCTGGGCGGTCGAGAACGCCGATCAGCTGGGCGTCCGACCCGACCTGCTGCACATCGGCGGCGCGAGCGCCGGCGGCAATCTCGTCGCAGGCGTCGTGGCGCGCATCCGGGACGCCGGGGAGCCGCTCCCGGCGAGCGAGGTGCTCGTCTATCCGGTGCTGCACCCCGTGCTCCCGACTCCGTCCCCCGAGCTGTCCGCGAAGCTCGCGACGCTCGACGGAGCCGGCATGGATCCCGTCACCTCCCGCTACCTCAACCTCAACTTCGTGGGCTCCGAGGAGAGCCTCGCCGACCTCTACGCGTTCGCCGGGAACGGCGACGCCTCCGGACTGCCGCCGGTCTACATCCTCAACTCCGACGTCGATCAGCTGCGGGCCTCAGGCGAAGAGTACGGCCGGCAGATCACGGCGGCCGGCGGGCAGGTCGTCGTCGAGCTGGAGCCTGGGGCACACCACGGCCACCTCGACCAGCCCTACTCGGCGGCGGGTCAGGCGAGCGTCGACCGCATCGCGCACTGGCTCACGACATGACCGACCGCGACACCACCGCCTCGATCGACGCACTGCTCGGCCGGATGTCCTGGGCCGACAAGCTGAACCAGCTGCAGATCGTGTGGCGGCGCGACCCCGAAGAGGCTGCGCAGCTCGCCAGGAACGGCATCGGGGCGCTCTTCTGGCCGCCGACCGCGGAAGCCGCCAACGAGCTGCAGCGCGTCGCGGTCGAGGAGAGCGAGCACGGCATTCCGCTGCTGATCGGCCTCGACGTGGTGCACGGCCAGTTCACGATCTTCCCGACACCGCTCGCGCAGGCCGCGAGCTTCGATCCCGCGGTCGCGGAGCTGGACGGACGAATCTCGGCGGCCGAGGCCCGCTCGGCCGGAGTGAACTGGACCTTCTCCCCCATGGTCGACGTGTCGCGGGACCCGCGGTGGGGACGGGTGGTCGAGGGATTCGGGGAGGACGCCTACCTCACCGGCGTATTCGGGGCGGCCAAGGTCCGGGGCTACCAGGGGCAGTCCCTCGCCTCACCCGACGCGATCCTCGCCTGCCTCAAGCACTACACCGGCTACGGACTGGCCGAGGGCGGTCGCGACTACAACACCGCGGACCTCTCGGAGCACCGACTCCGGAGCACCTACCTCGAGCCGTTCCGCGTCGCGGTGGCCGCCGGTGCCGCAAGCGTCATGGCGTCCTTCAACACGCTCAACGGCGTCCCCATGCACGCCAACCGCCGGCTGCTGACGGACGTGCTCAAGACGGACTGGGGCCACGAGGGGATCGTGGTCGGCGATGCCGACGGGGTGGCCCAACTCGTACCCCACGGGGTCGCCACGGACGTAGCGGATGCGGTGCGGCTGGCCCTCGGCGCGGGACTCGATGTCGAGATGGGCGGGAACGTCGTCAGCGACTCGGGCGAGCCGATCCTGCAGCCCGGCGAGGTCGACGAGGCCCGCATCGACGACGCGGTGCGGCGCGTCCTCCGGCTCAAGTTCGCGCTGGGACTCTTCGACCGGCCTTACGTAGCCGCTCCTCGTGCCGCGACGGCCGCGACCGCATCGACGCGTGCCGCGGCACGCACGGCGGCGGAGCGATCGACGGTGCTGCTGAAGAACGACGGCAACCTGCTTCCGCTCGCCCCGGGCGCGCGGCGGGTGCTCCTCACCGGACCCTACGCGCGCAGCACCGACCACCTCGGCGCCTGGGTGCAGCACTTCGCGACGCCGGCCGGATCCCTCGAGGACGCACTGCGCGAGCTCCTTCCGGACGCCGTCGAGCTGACGGTCGCCGACGGCGCCGACTTCCTGCGGCC
The DNA here is from genome assembly GCF_030296595.1 of Naasia aerilata. Lineage (GTDB taxonomy): Bacteria > Actinomycetota > Actinomycetes > Actinomycetales > Microbacteriaceae > Naasia > Naasia aerilata. Next base: position 344,799 of record NZ_AP027731.1, read on the forward strand.
GGACGACGGACTCCTCGCGGAGGCCGTCGCGGAGGCACAGGCCTCGGACCTGGTGATCGTCGCCGTCGGCGAGCCGAGCTCCCTCTCGGGCGAGGCCGCGTCGCGCAGCGACATCCGGCTCCCCGGCGACCAGGAGCGGCTCCTCACCGCCCTGGCTGACACCGGCGTCCCGTTCGTCGTGGTCCTCGCGACCGGCCGACCGCTCGACGTCAGCGCCTGGATCGACCGAGCGCCGTCGGTGCTGCTCACCTGGCATCTCGGCACGGAGGCGGCGCCGGCGATCGCGCGCACCCTGCTCGGCGAGGTGAACCCGGGCGGCCGTCTGCCGATGAGCTTCCCCGTTCGGTCGGCCAGGTGCCCGTCTACTACGACCACGAGGAGACCGGACGTCCGGCTGTCAGCGGCGGCGTGCTGGGCGACGACCGGCCCGACGTCGGGCTCGTGGGGCCCGCCGACACCGGCGGCCACTACACGTCGAAGTATCTCGACCTGCCCCTCGGCCCGCAGTTCGACTTCGGGCACGGGCTCAGCTACACGAGGTTCGAGCTCGATGCGGTCTCCGTCGAGCCCTCGATCGCACAGGATCGGCTCGCCGCGGGCGACACCGTGACCATTCGCGTGACCGTCCGCAACATCGGCGACCGCACGGGTGACGACATCGTGCAGGTCTACGTCCGCGACCTCGTCGCCTCGATCGCGCCGGCAGTCCGGCGACTGCGCGGCTTCGAGCGGGTCACCCTGGAGCCGGGCGAGCAGCGGACGCTCACCTTCCCGCTGTCACGCGAGGACCTCGGCTTCTGGACCAACTCGGAAAGCGGCGAGTTCGTGGTGGAACCCGGCGCCTTCACGATCACCGTGACCGACGGCACGACCTCGCGCGAGCTGCCGCTCCGGGTCACGTAGCGCCGGCGTGTCGCATCCGTGCGGACGTGTCGCAACGGTGCGCCGTTGCGACACGTCCGTTCGGTTGCAGCTCGCGCTATTTGGTGCTGAACGCGGCGTCGAACGCGGCGGCCGAGGGCTCGTACGTCGAGAGCCTGCGGACGAACTCGAGGGCTTCGGGGGCGCCGACGAGGCGGTCCATGCCGGCGTCCTCCCACTCGACCGAGAGGGGGCCCTGGTAGTCGATCGCGTTGAGCATCCGGAACGCGTCCTCCCACGGCACGTCACCGTGGCCGGTGGAGATGAAGTCCCAGCCGCGGCGCGGGTCCGCCCAAGCCAGGTGCGAGGACAGCCGCCCGTTGCGCCCGTTGCCCAGGCGCTTCTTCGTGTCCTTGCAGTGCACGTGGTAGATCCGGTCCTTGAAGTCCCACAGGAACCCGACCGGGTCGAGGTCCTGCCACACCATGTGGCTCGGATCCCAGTTCAGCCCGAACGCCTCCCGATGCCCGATCGCCTCGAGGGTCTGCACCGTCGTCCAGTAGTCGTAGGCGATCTCCGACGGGTGCACCTCGTGCGCGAACCGCACCCCGACCTCGTCGAACACATCCAGGATCGGGTTCCACCGGTCGGCGAAGTCCTGATAGCCGGCATCGACCATCGCCTGCGACGCGGGCGGGAACATGGCCACGTACTTCCAGATCGAGGACCCGGTGAACCCGGTCACCGTCTTCACCCCCAGCTTCGCGGCCAGACGTGCGGTGTTCTGCATCTCCTCCGCGGCCCGCTGGCGGACACCCTCGGGGTCGCCGTCGCCCCACACCCGGTCGGACAGGATGTCCCGGTGCCGCTGATCGATCGGGTCATCGCACACCGCCTGACCCTTGAGGTGATTGGAGATCGTCCACACCTTCAGGCCGTTGCGCTCCAGCACGTCCAGCTTGCCCTGCACGTACGCCTCGTCATCCCACCGCCACGGGTCCAGGTGATCGCCCCAGCAGGCGATCTCCAGCCCGTCGTACCCCCACTCGCCGGCGAGCCGGGCCACCTCCTCGAACGGCAGGTCGGCCCACTGGCCGGTGAACAGGGTGATGGGTCGCGCCATCGCTCGCATCCTCTCGTCGTGCCGCGCCCGCGATGCGGTCGGCCGGAATCGTCTCCGTACTCCTTTCTACCGCCCGGCGCATCCGTTCGGGGCGGTGCGCGGAATTCTTTGGCCGGTTTCCGACCGAAGTGGGTAGGCTCGCGGCGGCCCTGCCATCCGGCTTCCCGCCACACCTCGCCGCACCGCCCGCGCAGCACGCAGCCGGGCCGCCTGCTCGGCGCACCATCCCCATCATCCGAACGAGAGGCAGACCGAACATGACCTGGACGAAGTGGTCCTACATGGACCATTGGGTGACGCAGACTCCGCAGGGACCCCTGCCTCCGCAGTTCAACCGCGCCTACATGGACCGCTACCTCAAGCAGCTCGCCGCCACCGGCTTCACGGGCTTCGACACGTTCTTCTTCACGCTCCCCGCGCTCGCGGGGATGTACGGCTCGCTCGCCGGCTTCGAGCAGCGGCTCCGTGAGGTGGGAATGGAGAAGATCACCGGGCTCTTCACCGCCTACCCGTCTGCGACTGCCTACACCGCGCCGCACGTGCGCGAGACGCACGACCGCATCTTCGCGGACTGCGAGTACACCGCCAACGCCGTCGACGGGCTCGCGGTCGAGAACTTCATCGTCATGCCGTCGAGCACGTACTACCAGACCGAGCCGGTGACCGACGACAAGATCAAGGCCATGGCGGAGCTGTGGAGCCGGGTCGGCGAGATGACGCTGGCCCGCGGCATGAAGACCACGTGCCACTTCGAGTTCTGGGGCGCCATCCGCACGCGCGAGCAGCTCGACCTCTTCTTCCAGTACGCGGACCCGGAGACGGTGTTCTTCTTCTGCGACACCGCCCAGCACACCATCGCGGGAGTCGATCCGGTCCAGATGTTCCGCGACTACCGCGACCGTTGCACCGGCTTCCACTTCAAGGACACGCACACGGTCGACACGAACGAGGCGTACCGGACTCCGCCGGACCCCGAGATGATGGCTCCCGGCGTCGACCGCTGGTTCTACGAGATGGGCACGCCAGGAGGACTCGTCGACTTCCCCGCCCTGATGCGGGAGATCGTCACCTCCGGCTACGACGGCTGGCTCACCGTCGAGCACGACAAGGCCGACACGTTCGGCGGCAGCTATGCCGAAGCCACCTGTGTGGCGAAGTGGTACATCGACAACGTCCTCGCCGAGGCGCAGGCGGAAGCGGAGAAGGAGCTGAGCACCCGATGAAGGACACCCTGCGCTGGGCCTACGCCCTCAACCAGTGGAACTACCGCATGGACGTCTTCGTGCGGCACGAGCACCAGCTCCGGGCGCTGAAGACGGCCTCGGCGCTCGGATTCGACCACCTCGAGCTGAGCAGCGGCATGGGCGGACGCTGGGACAACCTCGGCCGCCCCGAGGTCATCCTCGCGAACCACGGCGACGTGGCGGGCTTCCGGCGCTTCCTCGCGCAGGGATCGATCGCAGGGATCTCGAGCATCTTCTGGGATCCGGGTCTTCCCACGGAGGAGGAGGGCTACGCCTTCCTGATGTCGCTCGACCCGTCCCAGCACGAGCGCATCGCGGCTGCGGCGCGGCCCTACCTCGACTTCCTGTCCGCCGCAGGCGGGGAGCAGCTCGTGGTCCGGCCGGTCGCGTCCGCATGGATGACCGGCCCGCTGGACGACGATGCAATCGGACGTGTGGCCGCGCTGTGGAACCGCGTGGGTGAACTGGCGCGCGCGTCCGGCATCGGCCTTGCCGTGCACTACGACTGCCTTTCCGGCATCCACTCGCGCGCGCAGCTCGAGACCTTCCTGTCCGCGACCGATCCCGCCCTCGTCGGGCTGGCCCTCGACACCGCGGAGTTCACGATCGGCGGCATCGACCCCGTCGGCTTCTACCGCGACCACGCGGACCGGGTGACGCACGTCCACCTGAAGGACACGCGGTTCGCCGACACCGGCGAGGAGTACCTGATGCCCGGCGCCGAGGCGACCATGCTCAACGGAGGCGGCGGCCGGCGCATCGAGCGCTGGTTCTTCGAGCTCGGCACCGAGGGCGGACTGGTCGACGTCCGGGCCTTCGTGTCCGAGCTGCGAGCCCATGACTACCCGGGCTGGGTCGTCGTCGAGAGCGACCACGGCGGCGAGCCGGCCGAGCTCGTGATGCTCAACTCCTGGTACGTGCAGAAAGAGCTGGGCGCCTCGCGGTAGGCGGACCGGGATGGGCTCAGCCTCCGGCGAGCCCGTCCCGCTCCGCGATCCACTCGTCGAGGAGCAACGGCATCCGCCGCTGGAGGAAACGGAAGAACCCGGCCATCTCGGCAACGCGGGCGCGCGCAGGTGAGTCCTCCGGGATCAGCTCGGCCCCGCGGTCGAGGATCGCCGTCGTGTGCTCGTAGATGCTCGACCGGGCGAGGGTCGCGGTGTACCAGGGCGAGGTGTCCGGCAGCAGATACAGGTGGCGGCGGGAGCCGGGCACCGTGGTCTGCCGGACGAAGCCGAGCAGGATGAGGTAGCGCATCGCTCCGGACACCGCGGCCGCACTGATGCCGAGGATGCTCTGCAGCTCCTCCGCGGTGAGCCGCGCCTCGTCGCTCGCGGTGAGCGCCATGAGCACGCGGGCCGGCATGGCGGGAAACCCCTGCGCCGCGAGCTCCGTAGACGCCGCCGCGACGAACTCCTGCCGTCCCGCATCCCAGGTCACGCCGGCACGTTCCGTCGGTGGAAGAGGGCCGCCCCTGCGAGGGCGAGCACGATCGCCACGGCCGCCGCGATGCCGAGGGCCAGGACCGCGTCGCCCACCGAGTCGAAGGGCACGGCGGGCACGGAGGTGATCGGGCTGGCGTCCAGCACCCAGTCCGGCAGCCGCAGGAGCCCGCCGAGGAGGCCGATCACCGCGGCGAGTGCGAAGAGCCCCCAGGTGAGGCCGACCGAGAGCCGAGGCAGCGCCCCGATCAGCAGTGCGCCGATGCCGACGAAGACGAGGGCCGCGGGCGCCTGGACCAGGATCTGCCCGACCGAGCGCCAGCCGCTGTCGAGGTCGCCCGCCGACGCGAAGCTCGCGAACGTCGCCACGGCGGTCGCGAGCAGCACGACGAGCACCGACACGGTGGCGATGCCGACGGAGGCGAGCAGCCACCGCGGCCTCGAGACGGGGCCCCCGAGCACCTGCTCCGCGCGGCCGTCCGCCTCCTCCTCGCGCGCCCGGAGCACCGCCTGGATTCCGGCGGCCGCAGCCATAAGCCCGATGAGCACGGCGATCGCGGCGACGAAGACGCCGATGATGTCGCTGCGGCCGCCGTGCGCGAGGCTCCGCAGAACGACCTGGATCGACTCCGGGAAGTTCTCCGACGCATTCGCGACCACCGTGGCGAGCGATCCGACGACGAGACCGAGCAGCGCGGCGCCGATCGCCCAGCCGAGCAGGGACGGCCAGTGCAGCCGCCAGGCGAGCCCGCCGGGGCTCCGCAGTCCTGCGCGAGCGACCGCCCGCCCGCTCCGCTCCGGCAGGAGGCTCGCTCCGAGGTCGCGCCGGGATCGGACCGCGAGCGCACCGCCGCCGGCAACGAGGGCGAGGGCGAGGAGCAGCACGAGCGGACCCAGCCGGTTCTCGGTGAAGGCGAGGGTCTGCTCACCCCAGCCGATCGGCGAGAGCCAGCTGGGCCACGCGGTCTCGAGGCGCAGCGCGTCGAAGTCAGGCGTGCCGAGAGCGTCGCCGATCGCCCGGAGCGCATAGGCGCCGAGGACGGCCACCGCGCCGACGCCGTTCGCGGCGCGCGAGGTGGCGACGAGCTCCCCGGCGAGCGCCCCGACACCGAGGAACGTCAGCCCGATCAGCGCGAGAGCGAGGGCCGCCACGACCGCCCCCTGGGCGTCCGTGCCGCCGGCAACGAAGCCGAGGAACGCGAGGATGCCGAGCACGATGTTCGCGATCAGGCCGAGGAGGAGGGTCGCGACGAGGCTCGCGGACCGGGTGGTGGGAGTGGCCGCGACCAGCTCGCGCCGGCCCCGCTCCTCATCCGCCCTCCCGTGGCGGGTCGCGAAGAACGTGTTCATGAGGCCGACCCCCACCGCATAGGACGCGAAGGTCTGGAAGAAGACGGCGGACCCGAGTCCGGCGCCGTTCGGCACGCCGCGCAGGGCGAGCAGGGCCGGAGTGGTGAGAGCGAGCCCCAGGATCTGGCTGCGCTCCTCATCGCTTCCGTACTCGGTGGCGACGGCGGCCGTGCTGACGAACAGGAGCAGCGTGATGCCGAGCACCCAGACGGTCAGGAAGATGCGGTCGCGACGGGCCTGCAGAAGGATCAGCCGGATCATCTCGCCGACGCCTCCTCGAGGACGGGGAGCTCGTCGCCGTAGTGGCGCAGGAACAGCTCCTCGAGGGACGGCGGAGCCGCCGTGAGCGAGCTGACCCCCGCAGCGGCGAGGGCCGAGAGCACCGGCTGCAGAGCATCCGTGTCGACGTCGAACGCGAGGTGGTCGCCCTCCGCGTGCAGGTCGTGCACGCCGGGCAGTGCGGCGAGCTGCGCCGAGGGCGCCACGGTGGCGACGCGGAAGCTGGTGCGGGTGAGGTGCCGCATCTCGGCCAGAGTTCCGGTCTCGACCGCCCGCCCCGCGCGGATGATGGTCACGCGCTGGCAGAGCTGCTCGACTTCGCTGAGGATGTGGCTCGAGAGGAGCACGGTCGCGCCGTCCTCCTGCGCGCGCTGCACCTCGGCGCGGAACACCGACTCCATGACGGGGTCGAGGCCGCTCGTGGGCTCGTCGAGGATGTACAGCTTCGCGGGACGCGCGAAGGCGGCGACCAGCGCGACCTTCTGCCGGTTGCCCTTCGAGTAGCCACGCGCCTTCCGCTTCGGGTCCAGCTCGAACTCGCGGAGCAGGCGATCCCGACGCGCCGGCTCGGCGCCGCCGCGCATGCGGGTGAGCAGGTCGATCGTCTCGCCGCCGGTGAGGTTCGGCCAGAGGCTCACATCGCCGGGGACGTAGGCCAGGTCCCGGTGGATGTCCACCGCGTCCGCCCACGGGTCGCGGCCGAACACGGTGGCGCTCCCGCCGTTGGAGCGGAGCAGGCCGAGCAGGACGCGCAGCGTCGTCGACTTCCCGGCGCCGTTCGGGCCGAGGAAGCCATGCACCTCCCCGCGTCCACGGAGAGGTCGAGGCCGTCGAGTGCACGCACGCGGCCGAAGTTCTTCACGAGGTCCCGGACCTCGATCACTGTCGTCATGGCGCGCGAGCGTACGCCGTTTTCACGAACTTGTGAATAGCGAAAAGGCCCGGCTCGCCGGACGGGTCTACACCGCGGGTGATACCGCTCTTCAGCGGGTGTTACGAGACCAGCGAGTTGGCGGCTACACCCGCGCTGTCGGCGCGCCGGGTTAACGGGAAGCGGCCCCGGTCGAAACCGGGGCCGCTTCAGAAGTGGGCTGGAAATGCTGGACGGTCAGCCCTGACGGGCCTTGAACCGGGGATTCAGCTTGTTGATGACGAACGTGCGCCCATGGCGCCGGACGATCTGCGAACCCTGCATCTTCTTCATCGAACCCAGCGAATTACGGACCTTCATATGAGCTCCTTTCCACGATGTTGCGTACAACCTACTCCTCGGTCGCCCTATTCCCACGGGCCCAGGAGCCCCCGCTTCCTGCGCGCGAGCAGCGGACCGACCCGGCCCCGCTCAGCGGCCCCGGGTGCCGTTGGTCTCTTCCGGCCGGCGGAGCGACTTCCTACGGTCGAGGCCATGAGACTCGAATCGACCGACCGCGGGTTCGACCCCGGCTGGGCCCCGAACCTGCAGAACGTGATCCTCGACACTCTCCAGCGGACGGCCGCCGCCCACGGCGAGCACGAGCGACGGACGGGCGCGCAGGACCCCGACTGGACGACCTGGTACGCCGCGCACATGACGCGCTCGCTGGAGGACGCCGGCTACCGGCTCGTCCGGCGCTGACCGGCGAGGGCACGACACTCCCGCCCGGTCACCCGATTCTTTGGACGACTTTAGACAGAAGTGGGTAGGCTCGCACCGACGTCGGGGTCCCCAGGGCCCGACCTCGGGGCGATCGCCATCCGAGGCACCACGGGTCGCGTCGCGGGACAGAAGGACACCGCCATGCCCGAGCTGCTCAACGCCCTCATCCTGTCGGGTCACATGACCCGCGAGCACGACAACGAGTTCCGGAGCTTCCGGGCGCACAACCAGTGGCTGACGACTCTCCTGGAGGACACCGGCCGGTTCCGTGTCCGGGTCACCGAGGACCCCGGGGGCTGACCTCGGACATCATCGACAAGTACGACGTGATCATCGTCGTCTTCGAGGGCCGGGACGGCTACCACGAGAAGGCGGTCGGCTTCGGCCCCGAGACAGATGACGCCCTGCTGAGCTTCGTCCACGACAAGGGCAAGGGCATGGTCTGGTTCCATGGCTCGGCCGCGCAAGAGGACGACTGGGGCTACCCCGAGGAGTACAACGTGATGCGCGGGGCCAAGCTCAGCGTTCCGACCGGACTGCGCCCTCGGCCCTGGGGCGAGGCCCTGCTGCACACCGCCGAACCCCGTCATCCCATCACCGAAGGCATCAGCAAGACCTGGACCGTCACGGGCGACGACATCCTCACCGGGGTGGAGCTGCACGAGGGAACCGAGGTTCTGCTCACCGTCTTCGACGACCTGGAGTCGTACGAGAACGCTCCGCGCTGGCCGATGTCGCACTACCCGGTCGCCATCCCGCCCGAGGGCCTGGCCGCGCTGCCGGGCATAAACACGCACCAGCCGCTCGCCTGGATCAACGAGTACGGCGCCGGGCGCTGCTTCACCATCACCATCGGTCACGACATCGACACGTTCCGGCGCATCGAGTTCATCTCGATGTTCCCCCGGGGCGTGGAGTGGGCGGCGACCGGCGCTCTCACCCTGCAGGGACCGGATCGGCGGGGCGAGCGCCGCTTCCTGCCCTGGCCCTACTACAACCGAGAGGGCTGAGGCATGGCCGGCAGGGTGCTCATCGTCGGCAGCGGACCGGCCGGTCTCGCGAGCGCCATCGCACTCACCCATGCGGGACTGCAGTGCGAGATCGTGGAGGTCTCCCCGCCGAGTCGCCCGGCCGGGATCGGCATCGCCCTCCAGAGCGCGCCGCTCCGCGCAGCCAAGCGCTTGGGCATCTTCAAGCAGCTGCTCGAGGTCGGTCGGCCCCATCACGTCATCGACATGTGCCGGCCGGATGGCACGATCGTCGCGACCGTGCCCCAGCTCAATGTGAACGAGCCCGACGACCCCCGTTCCTCGGGATGGCGCGCGAGAGTCTGCACGAGGTGATGATCGAGGAGGTCACCCGGCTGGGCATCGACATCCGCTACGAGACGACGGTCTCCCGGCTCGAGGCGGACGAGCACGGCGTCGACGTGGAGTACACGGACGGCCGAACGGACCGCGCCGACTTCGTCCTCGGTGCCGATGGCGTGCACTCGAGCCTGCGCTCCTCGGTGCTGCCCGACGCCCCGGAGCCGGCCTACGCCGGACAGTCCATCTGGCGCGCCGAGGCGGTCAGCCCGCCCGGCCTCGAGCACTACACGATGATGCTGGGCGGTCCGATCCGCCTCGGCCTGGTGCCTCTCCCGGACGGCCGGCTCTACCTCTGGATGCTCGACACCACGCTCGGACCCGAACGGCCGGCTTCCGACGATCTTCTCGGGCTCTTCCTCGAACGGGCTGCACGGTTCGGGGGCTTCGCCCCCGCGGTCATCGACGACGTCAGCGCCGCCGGGCGGGTCGACTTCCGCGCCCTCCAGTGGCTTCTCGTCCCACCCCCGTGGCACAGCGGCCGAGCCCTGCTCCTCGGGGATGCCGTCCACACGACGACCCCGCACATCGCCTTCGGCGCCGGCCTCGCGCTGGAGGACGCCGTCGTCCTCGGAGAGCTCGCGCAGGCCGGTCTGCCCTTCGAAGACCTGGCGACCCGATTCGCGTCGCGACGCTGGGAGCGGGCCCGGCTCGTCGTGGAGACCTCGCTGCAGCTCTCGCGCTGGGAGCAGGAGCCCGGCCCGCCCAATCCCGAGGCCGGGCGCCTGACGGGCGCGACGCTCGCGGCCCTGTCGGCCCCGATCTGACGGGCGCCTCTCCCCGCTCGCGCCGGGGCATCGGGCTCAGCCGACGAGCACCTCGAGCGAGACGGCGACCTCGTCGCCCACCTCGACCCCGTTCGCCTCCCGCACCGCCCGCTTGACCGGCAGCACGTAGCCCCCACCCGTGCCGCCAGGGAAGACCGAGGTCCGCCAGGTCATCGTGCCGATCCGCACCCGCACCGGCACCGACCCGAAGCCGCGCGTGAGCCCGTCGGCGAACTCGGCGATCTCCGCCGACGCGCGATCGGGCAGCGACACGAACGTCCAGAGGTCCCGCCGCACCTCCCACGGCCAGAGGGCCGCGGTGAACTCGTACTGCAGATCGGCCGCCACGACGACACGGTAACGCTTTCGGCGTCTCCTGGCGGGGCGCGCGGCCACTGTCGGCAGCCGGGTGTACGACAGTCCCGTGTAGGGACGGAGCGGAGCGACAGGAGCGATCATGAACGGGCTCGACGAGATGACGACACCGGTGCTGCAGGACTGGTGGGAGCACTACGTGTGTCCGGAATGCATGTCGACCACCCGGGAATCGGCGCACCGCTGCGCCAACCCGTGGCACTCCGTCGCCGCGGTGACCTACGAGTGCGCGGGCTCCGCCGTCTCGCCGCTCAGCATCCCCGTCGCGGAGCTGGAAGGCGCCGGGCTGGCCGGCGCAGCGGACCTGCCCAAGTACGGCCGGGTCTGGAAGTCGGCGCCCGCTCGCGAGCGCCGCTCGCCGGTCGACAGCTACGTCTGAGGCGCGCCGGCTCGTGCGGCGCCGTGCGTGATCCGCGCACAGCAGGGGAGCCCACCGGCACCGCATCGACCGACGCGGCGACCCCTGAGCCCTCGACCACTCCCTGCAGCAGAGCGCCGTTCAGCAGGCAGACCACATCGCGGTGCGACCGGGAGAGCCGGTGGAACGGGCAGTTGGCGAGGACGAATCCGTCCTCGTCGCGCACCGGCTCATAGCCGTTGTCTTGGAGAGCCTGCTCCACGCCGCCGGCGGCCTGTCCCATAGCCCGCCCCCGAGCCGTGGCAGTCGCGCGCAGCTCGGCCGCGAGCTGCGGCGCGCGCTCCACCGCATCCTCGACGGCCCCCGCCAGCAGGTCCCCCATCAGGTCGTAGCGCCGCGGCGGAATCGAGATCGCGACGTCGGGCGCTGCCGCGGAGTAGAAGGCGGCCGGTCGGCCCGACCCCGGCCCCGACCGCTCCCCCGTCTTGCGCATGCTCACGACGAGCACGCCGTCGCGCGCCATGCGCGCCAGGTGCGCTGCCACGGTGCTCTTCGGCAGGCCGAGCGCGTCGGCCGCGTCGCCTCTGCTCACCGGATCCGGGGAGGAGGCGAGGATCAGCCGGTACAGCGCCCGGCGCACCGGATCTGCCAGGACCGACTCCGCTGCGAGCTCGTCCACGCGACCCTCCCCCGTGCCCTTGACAGTGGCACCCTGTGCTTCTAACTTCAGGTTATCAAGTTTTAGAAGGCGACGCATCCGCCGCCCCGCTCGAAGGGGAGTCCGATCATGGACAGCACAGGAATCGTTATCGTGGGCGCGGGACTCTGCGGCGCCACGGCCGCGCGGACGCTGCGCGAGGAAGGCTACACAGGGCCACTCACCCTCATCGGCGAGGAGGCCCACCCGCCCTATCTCCGGCCGCCGCTCTCGAAGGCGTTCCTGGCCGGCACGGACGACGAGTCCTCCCTGCAGGTGGCGTCCGGAGAGGACTACCGCCGCCTCGACATCGAGCTCATGCTCGGGCAGGCGGCGCGCTCGATCGACACCGAGGAGCAGCGTGTCCATCTGGCCGACGGGCGGTCGGTGGCCTACGCCGACCTGCTGCTCAGCACGGGCGCGTCGCCGCGCCGGCTTGCGCTCCCGGGAGCCAACCTCGAAGGCGTCCTCTACCTGCGGACGCTCGACGACGCGCGTGCGATGCGCAACATCCTGCAGCGGCCGCTCCAGGGCCGCCCGCCCCGGCTGATCATCCTCGGCGCGGGCTGGATCGGCATGGAGGTCGCCGCGACCGCCCGGGGCCACGGCAGCGAGGTCACCGTGGTCGCACCAGACGACGTCCCGCTCGCCGCCGCGCTCGGGCCCCGGATCGGCGCCGTCTTCGCGCGGCGGCATGAGGCCGAAGGGGTCCGATTCCGCATGGCGTCCTCGGCGCGAGAGATCCTGGGACTCGGCGGCCGCGTCACGGGCGTCCGGCTCGGCAGCGGGGAGGTGCTTCCCGCCGATGCGGTCCTCATCGCCGTCGGGGCGGTTCCGAACACCGCGCTCGCTGCGGCCGCGGGGCTGGAGACCGACAACGGGATCCTCGTCGACCAGTTCCTGCGCACCACGGATCCGCACATCTATGCCGCGGGAGACGTCGCCCTCGTCTACGACCCCTACCTCGGCCGCCACCAGCGGAGCGAGCACTGGGCAAACGCCATCGCCGGAGGCGAGGCCGCCGCGAGGTCGATCCTCGGTCCGGGCGCCGGCCTGGAGGCCGTCCCGTACTTCTACACGGACCAGTACGACCTCGGCATGGAGTACGCCGGCTACTCCTCGCTCGCCGCCGAGGCACGGCTGGTCCTCCGCGGCGAACCCGAATCGGGGCGCTTCGTCGCCTTCTGGGTGCTCCCCGAGGGCGACGACGCGGGCGTCGTGGTCGCCGGGATGCACGTGAACGTGTGGAAGGCCAAGAAGGAGATCCAGGCCCTCATCGCCTCCCGCCGCCCTGTCCTGCTCGACGAGCTCACTCGGGGCCAGGTCGCGGTCGCGTCCTGAGCCAGGATCGCGGAAGGACAGCACCATGGATCGACGACTGGAAGCCCTTCGGATCGCGGGGGTGTCGGTGTGGCTCGACGACCTCAGCCGGGAGCGCCTCGCCTCGGGCAGCCTCGCGCGACTCGTCCGGGTGGACGGCGTCTCGGGGGTCACGACGAACCCCAGCATCTTCGCGAAGGCCCTCGCGGAGAGCTCCGTCTACGACGACGAGCTGCGGCGGCTCGCAGCCGACGGGGCGGACGCCGCGGATGCGATCCGGACGATGACGGCATCGGATGTGCGGGACGCGTGCGACGTGCTGCGTCCCGTCAGCGACGCGACCGACGGGATCGACGGCAGGGTCTCGATCGAGGTCGACCCCCGCAGCGCCCATGACGCCGACGCCATGCGCGCCGAAGCGCGGACCCTGTGGAAGCTGATCGACCGGCCCAATTTGTACATCAAGATCCCGGGCACCCGTGCGGGCCTCCCCGCGATCTCGGCACTGCTGGCCGAGGGCATCAGCGTCAACGTCACGCTGATCTTCTCGCTCGCCCGCTACGGCGAGGTGCAGGAGGCGTTCCTCGCCGGTATGGAGGCGGCGGCAGCAGTGGGCCGGCCGCTCGCGTCCTTGTCCTCGGTCGCCTCGTTCTTCGTCTCCCGCGTCGACACGGAGATCGACGCACGGCTGGACCGCATCGGCACGCCGGGCGCCCTCGCGCTCCGCGGGCGCGCAGCGATCGCCAACGCCCGCCTCGCCTACCGCATGCACGAGCAGCTGCTCGCCTCACCGCGCTGGGCCGCGCTGCGCGATGCCGGCGCCCTCCCGCAACGGCTGCTGTGGGCCTCGACCTCGGTGAAGGACCCGGCCTACCCGGACACCCGCTATGTCGTCGACCTCGTGGCGCCCGGCGTGGTGAACACCATGCCCGAGGCCACCTTGCGAGCCGTCGCCGACCACGGGGAGGTGCCGGCCGACTCCATCCGCGGCACCTACGCGGACGCCGAACGGGTGCTCGAAGCGCTGGGGCAGACCGGCGTCGACTACGACGACGTCGTGGCGACCCTTGAACGCCAGGGGCTCGCGACGTTCGAGGAGGCGTGGACGGGGCTCTCCGAGCGGATCGAGCGGCGCATGGCGGCGGCCGTCGCCGGGGCCCCGGCCGGGGACACCGTCGCGCGCTGAGCCGTCCGCTCCTCCGGGACGCCCGGCTCTCGCGCCGCCACCCGTTTCTCGCTAGCCTGCGGCGAAAGGACGAGGGGTGTGCCATGTCGGTCTTCTCACGTGGGTTCGGTCTGCGCAGGCGCGAGTCGGATCCGAGCCTGCCGCCGGGTCAGTACCTGACCGAGGACTTCCCGGTCCTGTCCGCTGGGCCCACCCAGTTCGTCGACACGGACGATTGGAGGTTCTTCCTGCAGACCGAGAAAGGCCGCACGGAGTGGAGCTGGGCCGAGGCGATGGCCCTGCCCATCGAGGAGGTGGCCACCGACATCCACTGCGTCACGCGCTGGTCGAAGCTCGGCACCTCCTGGCGCGGCATCTCCCTCGACAGCATCTTCGCCGGAGTCGACACCGAGTACCGGTACGTGATGGCGCACTCCTATGGCGGGTACACCACCAACGTGCCGCTGGACGATCTGCTGGGCGGCAAGGCCTGGCTGGCCTTCGAGTTCGACGGCGAGCCGCTCGAGCCGGTGCACGGCGGTCCGATGCGGCTGCTCGTGCCGCACCTCTACTTCTGGAAGAGTGCGAAGTGGGTCCGCGGACTGCAGATGCAACAGAACGACGACCCCGGCTTCTGGGAGCAGAACGGCTACCACCTCCGGGGCGATCCCTGGAAGGAACAGCGCTATTGGTAGGAGCCTCGCTCTGGCTGACCGGAACGGTGGTGAGCGCGGAATCCGCGACGCCGAGCGGCCGGATCCTGATGGTGGACGTGCCGGGGTGGCCGGGCAACCTCGCGGGGCAGCATCTGGACCTGCGGCTCACCGCCGAGGACGGCTACCAGGCGGTGCGGTCCTACTCGATCGCGTCGGTGGGATCGGCGACGACCATCGAGCTCGCTGTCGACGAGCTGCCGGACGGGGAGGTGTCGCCCTACCTGGTGCGCGACGTGCAGCCCGGTGACCAGCTCGAGGTGCGCGGACCGCTGGGCGGCTACTTCGTCTGGCGGGAGACCCAGCCCGAGCCGGTGCAGCTGATCGCCGGCGGCTCCGGCGTCGTCCCACTCATGGCCATGTCGCGCGCCCACCATCGGACGGGCAGCACCGCGCCGTTCCGCCTCCTCTACTCCGTGCGGACGCCGGAGAACGCCTACTTCACCGATGAGCTCGCCGGCTTCGAGAGCGACTCGTTCCGCCTCGACTGGGTCTACACCCGATCTGCGCCCGAGGGCTGGCCGGCAGCACCGGGCCGCCTGATGCGCGACACCCTCGAGGCCGCCGCCATCCCGGCGGAGCAGCAGCCCACGGTCTACGTGTGCGGGCCGACGGGCTTCGTGGAGGCGGCGTCGCGACTGCTCCTCGACCTCGGCCACGAGGAGGCCCGGGTCAGAACCGAACGATTCGGAGGGTACTGATGGCGCGACTCACGGACGGATCCGAGTTCGTGCGGGTCGACGGCAACGCGATCGCCGGTCCGCTCAGCGAGCTCCTCAGCGCGGACATGACCATGGCGGTCGTGACCTGCGCGCCCTGCGGCTCGGGCTCGGTCCTCGCGACCGCCGTGGTGGAGCTCGACCCTGCGGGCTTCATCGTCCTCTGCCCGTCGTGCCGGCACACCCTCTTCACGGTGGTGAAGACGGGCAACCGCATGACGCTCGACGTCCAGGGCATGACGGACCTCAGCGTCACCGTCTGAGCGGACGCGGCGAAAGCCGCCGCCTCAGTCGTCCGCGGCGGCGAGCTGCCCGCAGGCCCCGTCGATCTCCTTGCCGCGCGTGTCGCGGAGGGTGGTCGGGATGCCCGCGGCGTTGAGGCGGCGCACGAACTCGTCCTGCACCTCGGGCTCCGAGGCGGTCCAGATCGAGCCCGGGGTCGGGTTCAGCGGGATCGGGTTGACGTGCACCCAGCCGTGCCCGCGCGCGAGCAGCTTCTGCGCGAGGAGGTCCGCACGCCAGCCGTGGTCGTTCATGTCCTTGATGAGCGCGTACTCGATGGACACCCGGCGCCCGGTCTTCTCGAAGTAGGCCCGGGCGGCATCGAGCGCCTCGTCGACCTTCCACTTCGAGTTGACGGGGATGAGCTCGTCGCGGAGCTCGTCGTCCGGCGCGTGCAGCGACAGCGCGAACGTGACGGGCACGCTCTCGTCGGCCAGCTTGTGGATGGCGGGGACGAGCCCGACCGTCGACACGGTGATGTGCCGCGCGCTCATGCCGAGACCCTCGGGCTGCGGCGCGACCATGGTGCGGACCGCGTGCATCAGCCGGTTGTAGTTGGCGAGCGGCTCCCCCATGCCCATGAAGACGATGTTGCTGACCCGCTCCGGAGTGGTCTCGTCCTTGCGCTTGCCGCGGAGCTCCCCCTGGGCCAGAGCCCGGTTGGCCCGCACGACCTGGTCGAGGATCTCGGCCGCCGACAGGTTCCGGGTGAGGCCCGCCTGGCCGGTCGCGCAGAACGGGCAGTTCATGCCGCAGCCGGCCTGGGACGACACGCAGAGCGTGATCCGGCCCGGGTACCGCATGAGCACCGACTCCACGAGCGCACCGTCGTGCAGCTTCCAGAGGAACTTGATCGTGTCGCCCTTGTCCGTCGTGAGACGGCGCAGCTCGGTCATCAGCGGCGGCAGGAGCCCGGCGACCAGCTCGTGGCGGGTGTCCGCCGGAAGGTCTGTCATGTCGGCCGGGTCGCTCGTGTAGTGCGTGAAGTAGTGGGTCGCGAGCTGGCGTGCACGGAATGCCGGGAAGCCGAGCTCGACGAGCCGCGCCTTCCGCTCCTCGACGGTGAGGTCGGCGAGGTGCGCGGGCGGCTTGCCGCGCTTGGGGGATGCGAACTGCAGGAGCGGACGTCCGCTGCCGTCCAGCTTCTGCGACCAGCCCTCCGTGGTGGGGCGCACCTGCGGGCGCGCGACAGGAAGGGTCTCGGGAGGCATGCCCTCCAGGGTACGCGCCCCGGCTCGGGAGCCGCCCAGGAGCGGTGTGGGATGCTCGCGACGACGATGTCTCCCGCACCAGACTCCAGAGCCGAGTTCGCCGCGTCCACCGGGCGCTACGTCGGGTGGCGGGACGGCGATGTCGTCCGCGTGCAAGGCATCCGCTATGCCACAGCGGAGCGGTTCCGGCTGCCGGTGCCCGTCCCGGCGAGCGCCGACACCATCCCGGCCTGGACGCCCTCCCCCGCGTGCCCGCAGCCGCTGGCGCCGTCCGACCTGCTCATGGAGGGTCTCGCCGCCGAGGTGGCGTACGACGAGGACTGCCTGCGGCTGTCGATCACGCGACCGGCAGACGTGCCGGCCAGAGAGCAGCTGCCCGTAATCGTCTGGATCCACGGCGGCTCCTACGTCTCCGGCGGCGGCGATCTGCCCGTCTACGACGCGGCTGCGCTCGTGCGGGAGCAGTCGGTGCTCGTCGTGACGGTGACCTACCGGCTCGGCGTCCTGGGCTTCCTCGGCGGGGCGGACCGGCCGGCGAACCTCGGGCTCCTCGATCAGCTCGAGGCGCTGCGCTGGATCGCTGAGAACATCGCGGCGTTCGGCGGGGATCCGAAGCGGGTCACCGTCGCCGGCGAGTCCTCGGGCGCCGACTCCATCGCGCACCTCCTCCTCAGCCCGGCCGCATCCGGCCTCTTCGCGCGCGTGATCCTGCAGAGCGCGCCGCTCGGCCTGCGCTCGGGGCGCGGCAGGATGAGCCGCGCGATGGCGAGGGCGGCGGGGGCGATGGATGCGACCACACCTCTCCGACTGCTCGAGAGCGCGCAGGCCCGGGCGGAGCGCTCCGCACTCCGATTCGGCTTCCGCGGGGGCATGCCGTTCGGCCCGCAGTACGGCGCGGCTCCGCTTCCTGCCGAGGGCGACGCGGAGGCCGCCTGGCGGCGGGCCGCTCCCGGACTCGACGCCCTCATCGGCTGGACGGCGGAGGAGACCTCGCTGTTCGCGACCGTGTCCCCGGCGCTCCGCCGCCTGTTCCGGCTGCCGGGCGTCCGCCGCCTCCGGCCGCTCACCGTCCGGCTGACGACGGACCGCGTGTACCGGCGGGACGGGCGCCGCTTCGCGACGCTCCTCGCGGAGGCGGGTGCGCGCGTCACCGAGTACGAGCTGGACTGGCAGCCGACCGGGAGTCCGATGGGCGCGGCGCACACGGTGGACCTGCCCCTGCTGTTCCCGGCGCAGCGCTGGGTGGGTGCGGTGAGCGTCGGCACCGCCGACCTGCGGGATTTGGTCGCACACGGCACCGAGCTGCGCCGCGTCTGGGCGGAGTTCGCCCGCACGGGGTCGGTGCCGGCCCTCTCACCGCCCACCTCGGACGGCGCGCCGAGGCTCGCCCTGCGGCGGCTCCGGCGCTGACCCGCTGCCGCTCGCGCTGCCGACGTGCCTCCTCAGCGTGCGACAAGGACCGCCCGAGCCCGTGCCGGGCCCTCGCCCGGCAGCCGGATGCCGAACTCGCGACGCAGGCGCGGGCCGGCTCGAGCCCAGTCGACGGCGGTGAGCAGCAGGGTCGCGTGGCTTTCGGTGACCGCGGCGGGCGAGAAGCCGAGGCGCTGCGCGAGCGCGATGGAGCGGGCGTTGCTCGGGTGGGAGACGGCGAACACCCACTGCGCCGCCAGCAGCTCGAACGCCAGCGTCAGCATCGCGGCGGACGCCTCGGTCGCGTAGCCGCGCCCCGCGACGCGCTCGTCGAAGAGCCAGCCGATCTCTGCAGCGCGCGACTCCGCGTGGGTGCTCCGAAGATGGAGCGACACGTCGCCGACGAGCCGGCCGTCCCGTTCCACCGCCAGCGCGAGGAAGTCGTCTGCCTGCCTCAGTCGCGTGTGCCGCGTCCGGTGCCGGAGGTGCCCGCGGCTGCGCCGCCGATCCCGCAGCGGCCAGCCCAGGTATCGCCGCGCGGTGCGCTGGTTCTCCAGCTCCCACCACACCCGTGCGTCCTCCATGCGGTGCGGCCGGAGGACCAGCCGGTTGGTCCGGATCACGGGCGCCACCACCGGATGCGCGATGGAGGGACCGCGCAGGAAGCGCGGGCGGCGCGGCGGGAAGAGGCCGCGGAGGCGCCGGGGGTCCATGGTTCGAGCATCCGCGGCCTGTCTGTGGGGACTCTATGGACGCGCCCCCGTTCACGACCTCTGGGACGGTGTGCCGACCGCAGGAGACGGCTCGAGTGCGAGGTACTGGTGGACGAACGCCACCGCCATGCCGCCTTCGCCGACCCCTGCGGCGACGCGCTTCACCGAGCCCGACCGGACATCGCCGATCGCGAAGACCCCGGCGGAGCTCGTCTCGAGAGCGAAAGGCCGGCGCTCCGGCGTCCAGTGCGGAGCGACCGCGGCATCCTGCCCCGTCAGCACGAATCCGTGCGAGTCGCGGGCGATGGACGGCGGCAGCCAGCTGGTGACGGCGTCCGCTCCGATCATCACGAACAGGACGTCGCAGTCCCGCCTCGTGGTCTCGCCAGAGGCCTTGTCGAGGACGTCGATCGTCTCGAGACCCGTGTCGCCCCCGAGGTCGACGACTTCGCTCCGCGTCTCCACCCGGATGCGGTCGTTGGCCGCGATCTGGTCGATGAGGTAGCGCGACATGCTCGCCTCGAGGGAGGCGCCACGCACGATCATGGTGACCGATGCGGCGTGCCGCGAAAAGAACAGGGCCGCCTGCCCTGCGGAGTTGCCCGCCCCGATGATCGAGAGGCGGCTCCCCTGGGCGATGGAGGCGTCGCTGCGCGCGGCGCCGTAGTAGACCCCGTTGCCGAGGAACCCTGCGATGCCCGGAATCGGCAGGGTGCGCCACTCGACACCCGTCGCGAGGAGCACCACGGGCGCGCGGAGCACGTCTCCGCCGTCCAGCACGATGGCCTTCAGGTCGGGCCGCCGCCCGCCTGCGTGCGACCCTCCGAGGCCGGCCTCCTCGTGCCGCAGCTCTGCCACCGTCCGGGTGACCACGACCTCCGCGCCCAGACGCTTCGCCTGCTTGAGCGCACGGCTCGCGAGGTCGTCGCCGGAGATGCCGAACGGGAACCCGGTGTAGTTCTCGATCCGGGACGAGGTGCCCGCCTGCCCGCCGGGCGCGAGGGACTCGAGCAGGACGGTGCGCAGTCCCTCGGCGGCGGCATTCACGGCCGCGGTCAGCCCGGCGGGACCGCCGCCGATGATGATCACGTCGTAGTCGGTCCGATCCGGCTCGACGTGCAGCCCGACCGCCGTGGCCACCTCGCGCATCGGCGGGGCCTCGAGTCGCCGGTCGCCGGACACCTCGAGCACCGGGTAGGCGCTGCCGGGCGCCGCCTCGTCGAGCGTCATCCGGTCGAAGGCGACATGGTTGCGCGCCAGGAAGCCCGCCAGCTCGTGCGTGGCGCGGTGCTGACGCGGACCCACCAGCCGGATCGGATGCTCGGGCTGCTCGGCGGCCAGCTCCTGGAGGGAGTCGAGGTAGCGCCGCGCGAGCCCCGCGACGCGGGTCGGCACGGCGGGCGCGAGGGCCGCCAGCGTGTAGTAGACGGTCACGTCGAGCTTGATGACACGTGCGTCCCCGACCGCCCGGCCGCTCGCGGGGAAGGGCGCGCTCAGCGTCATCGGCACCTCGCCGAAGAACTGGCCCGGCTTGCGGACACCGATCACGCGCTCCTCGCCGTTCACCACCTTCGTGATCTCCGCGCGCCCCTCCACGACGACGAACAGCGCGCGCTCGTCCCCCTCGTGGGCGAAGTACTCCCCGGCATCAGCCGGATGTCCTCGACGCTCCGGACGAGGTAGTCGAGCGCCTCCTCGGGCAGCGCGGCGAAGACCCGCATGCCGCGAAGATCGTCAGCGGTGATCACGCGCCCGACCGTAGCGACGCGACCGCTCGACCGTCAACGACGGCCGAGCGGTCTCGATCCGGGGGCGTCAGACGGCGGCGGGGACCTGCGACTCCGCGCTCTCGGCGTCCAGCGTGCTCACCGCTCCCACCCGGAACTGCGCCCCGTGGTGCTCGTCCGGCAGGCGGTCGCCGCGGCCGTGCAGCTTGTTGCGCAGCGTCCCCTCCTCGTACGCCTCGGGGTACGCGCCGCGCTTGCGCAGCTCGGGGATCACGAACTCGACGATGTCCTCAAAGGTGCCCGGCGTGATGACGTAGGCGAGGTTGAAGCCGTCGACGTCGGTGTCCTCCACCCACTCCTGCAGCGTGTCGGCGATCTTCGCGCCGGATCCGACGATGAACGGGCCGAGGCCGCCGATCGCGCCGTGCCGTGCGATGTCGCGGACGGTGAACTCCTTGCCGTGCCGCGCGGATTCCTCGAAGCCGGCGATGACCGACTGGATGGCGTTGCTCTTCACGTTCCCGACCGGCTCGTCGAGGTCGTACTGGGACAGGTCGATGCCCATCCAGCCCGACATGAAGACCAGCGCGCCTTCCTCGCTCGCGTAGGAGAGGTAGTCCTCGTACTTGGCCTGCGCCTTCTCCTCGGTCTCGTCGGTGATGATCGTGAGCAGCGTGTAGATCTTGGCCGAGTAGCGATCGCGGCCGGCGAGCTCGAGCGCGTCGCGGATGCGCTTCACCGTTCCCTTGAGCACCTCCTTGGTGGGGGCCGCGACGAAGATCGCCTCCGCGTTGCCGGCGGCGAAGGCGACCCCACGGGGGAGGCGCCTGCCTGGTAGATGACCGGCGTCCGCTGCGGCGAGGGCTCCGAGATGTGGATGCCGGGCACGGTGAAGTGCTTGCCCTTGTGGCCGATCTCGTGGACCTTCGCGGGATCGGTGAAGACCCCGACTCGGCGTCGCGGATCACCGCGTCGTCCTCCCACGAGCCCTCCCACAGCTTGTAGAGGACCTCGAGGTACTCGTCGGCGTGGTCGTAGCGGTCGTCGTGCTCGAGCTGGTCGTCGTGACCCATGTTGCGGGCCGCGGACGGGAGGTAGCCGGTGACGACGTTCCAGCCGATCCGGCCCTTCGTCAGGTGATCCAGCGTGGAGATGCGACGGGCGAACGGGTAGGGGTGCTCGTAGGCGGTTCCCGCCGTGACGCCGAAGCCGAGGTGCTCGGTGACGAGCGCCATCGCGGACACGAGGAGCAGCGGATCGCCGACCGGCACCTGGGCGCCGTGGCGGATCGCGGCTTCGTTGCTCCCGCCGTAGACGTCGTACGTGCCGAGCACATCGGCGATGAAGATGCCGTCGAAGGTCCCGCGCTCGAGGAGCTTGGCGAGCTCCGTCCAGTAGCTGAGGTCCTTGTAGCGGGCCGACTGGTCCTGGGGGTGACGCCAGAGGCCGGACGTCTGGTGGGCGACGCAGTTCATGTCGAAGGCGTTGAAGCGAATCTGTCTGGGCATGGCCGACAGACTGGTCGGCAGTCGGCGCCTGCGTCACCCCCGCCGGAAACGGGGCGTCACACAGTGACGCTGTCTTACGCGCCCGGATGACGCACCGGGAAGGACCGGCTTAGCGTCGCAGGATGCTCCCCTCCACGGAACGACCCCTGCGGGTGGTCGGCGTCTCCGGCAGCCTCACGGCGCCCTCGAAGACGACCGCCCTGGTCCGCGCGATCCTCGACCAGGTCGCCGCCACGAGAGAGGTGGACACCACCCTCGTCGAGCTGAACCGGGTCGGTCCGCACCTCGGGGGCGCGATTCGGCGCTCCGAGCTGCCCGACGTGGCCGAGCAGGAGCTGTCGCGCATCGAGTCCGCCGACCTGCTGGTCGTGGCGAGCCCCGTCTATCGCGCCACGTTCACCGGACTGTTCAAGCACCTCTTCGACTTCGTCGACCAGTACGCCCTCGTGGATACGCCGGTGCTTCTGGCGGCCACGGGCGGCAGCGACCGGCACGCGCTCATCATCGAGCACCAGCTGCGCCCGCTGTTCGGCTTCTTCCAGGCGGTGACCCTGCCGGTCGGCGTCTACGCGAGCGACTCCGACTTCACGGACTACCGGGTCAGCAGCGACCGGCTGCGGGAGCGCATCGAGCTGGCCGTCGCGCGCGCCGAGCCCTTCCTCGGCCGGGAGCTCGCCGCGCCTCGACCGGCGTGGTGGTGACCGCCGTGCCCGACCGCGAGTACGGCTTCCGCACGCGTGCCATCCACGCGGGCAACATCCCCGATCCCGTGACCGGCGCACGCGCGCTGCCGATCTACCAGTCCTCCGCCTTCGTCTTCGACGACACCGCGGATGCCGCTGCCCGCTTCGCGCTGCAGAAGTACGGCAACATCTACAGCCGCCTGGCGAATCCCACGGTCGCGAGCTTCGAGGAGCGCATCGCGTCGCTGGAGGGCGGCCTGGGAGCAGTCGCGACCGCAAGCGGGCTGTCCGCGCAGTACATCACCTTCGCGTCGCTCGCCGGCGCCGGCGACCACATCGTCGCGAGCGCCTCCCTGTACGGCGGTTCCGTCACCCAGCTCGACGTGACCCTCCGGCGCTTCGGCGTCGACACGACGTTCGTGCACGGCAGCGAGCCCGCCGACTACGCCGCCGCGATCCGCGACGAGACAAAGCTGCTCTTCGTCGAGATCGTCGCCAACCCGTCGGGCGAGGTCGCGGACCTGGAGGGGCTGGCCGAGGTGGCCCACGCGGCCGGCATCCCGCTCATCGTCGACTCCACCATTGCTACCCCCTACCTCAACCGGCCGCTCGAGTGGGGCGCCGATGTGGTCATCCACTCGGCGACCAAGTTCCTGGGCGGCTCCGGCACCACGCTCGGCGGCGTCGTGGTCGAGAGCGGGCGCTTCCCGTGGGAGAGCGGGCGCTTCCCCCTCTTCGACGAGCCGGTCCCGCACTACGGCGGCCTCAACTGGCACGGCAACTTCGGCGAGTACGCCTTCCTGACCCGGCTTCGCGCGGAGCAGCTGCGGGACATCGGCCCCGCGCTCTCCCCGCACTCCGCGTTCCTCCTGGCCCAGGGCGTCGAGACGCTGCCGTTCCGGCTGCAGGCGCACGTCGACAACGCGCGCACCGTAGCCGAGTCGCTGGCCGCGGACCCGCGGATCGAGTACGTGAACTGGGCGGGGCTCCCCGACCACCCCCACCACGAGCGGGCGGCCAAGTACCTTCCGAAGGGCCCGGGGTCGGTGTTCAGCTTCGGCGTGAAGGGCGGCCGGGATGCCGGTCGGGCGTTCATCGAGAACCTGGATCTCGCCAGCCACGTCGCGAACATCGGCGACGCCAAGACCCTCGTCATCCACCCGGCTTCGACGACGCACGCCCAGCTCAGCGAGCGGCAGCTGACGGAGGCAGGAGTGCAGCCGGGGCTGGTGCGCATCAGCGTGGGGATCGAAGATGTGGAGGACATCCTCTACGACATCGACCAGGCGCTGGACGCGGCAGGGAAGGCGGGCGCATGACGATCTCAGGAACGGCCAGCGACACGGTGACGCTCGCCAACGGCCTGACCTGCGAGCTGCCGGCGAGCTCGCCGCTCGCGAAGCTGCTGAAGTCCCAGCGCACCTGGGTGGGGCCGTCGGCGAAGGAGCGCCTCGGCATCCTCCGCCGCGCGAAGTCGGTGGCGATCATCGGCGCCTCGCCGAATCCGACGCGCTCCAGCTACTTCGTGGGCACGTACCTCCTGCAGTCGAGCGACTACCGCGTCTACTTCGTGAACCCCAACGCGGACGAGATCCTCGGCGAGAAGGCGTACCCGGACCTGGCCTCGCTGCCGGAGGTGCCCGACATCGTGGATGTGTTCCGCAAGGCGAGCGACATCCCGTCGGTCATCGACGAGGCGCTCGCCGTCGGGGCGAAGACGGTGTGGGTCCAGCTGGGGATCTGGAACGAGGAGGCGGCCCGGTACGGCGAGGAGAAGGGCCTCACCGTGGTCATGGACCGCTGCATCAAGATCGAGCACGCCCGCTTCCACGGCGGCCTGCACCTGCTCGGCTTCGACACGGGGCAGATCACGTCGCGCAAGACGCTGCGCTGAGCTGCCGCCGTCCCGATCACGGCGGCAGATCGGGCGGCGCCGTCGCGCGCTGCTGACCGCTTTCCCGTGCACGGGCGGTCGGCGGGTCGGGTGGGGCGATGGCGCGCTGCTGGCAGCGTCGTGGGGTGCGGGTGGGGTCGATGTGCGCCGGCGGGATCAGGTAGGGACCGTCATTGAACTCGAGGTCCCAGCCGTCGAGGTCGAATCTCTGGTGGTGGTACTCGCAGAGCAGGATCCCGTTGCCGATGTTGGTGCTCTTGCTGTCGCGCCAGGCCCGGATGTGCGCCGACTGGCACTGGTTCGGCGGGACCGGGCAGCACCCCCAGACGCAGCCGCCGTCCCGGAGTGCCATCGCGTAGCGCTGCGCCTCGGTGAACAGCCGCTTCGTGGACCCCATGTCCAGCGGCACCGACTTGCCGTCCATGATCACCGGGATGATGCCCGCCTCGGCGGCGAGCCGCCGGGCAGCGCCGGCGCTGATCGGCTCGTCCACCCCGAGGATCGTGGCGGTGCCGATCCCGGACGTGATCGCCTCGTGATCGGCGGTCATCAGCAGGGTCACCGCGGTCCCGGACACATCCCCGGGTTGGCTCGCATCGCGGCGAAGAAGATCCCCGCGAGCGCGTCGTGCAACCGCTCGCCCGAGTCCGGGTGTCCGCCAGCGCCGGATCCGCGTCCGGCGCCTCCCCCTCGACCTCGCCTGCCTCGGCGCCACCATCCGCTGAAGCGGCGCGGCGCGGGTTCGTCAGCGGTGTGGTCGCGGCCTGGGCGATGCCGTGATGCAGGGCGTCGGTGTCCCAGATGTACCGGTACCGCCCCTCCCCGCGACGGATCACTCGCGCCGTGTTCAGGACCCTCGCGTCCTCCTCACGGGCCAGCACCCCGTCCGGGTTCACCTGATCCACCATTCGCCGACACAGCCGCCGCAGACCAGCCACCCCGACGATCGGAGCTTCGCCGACCAGGAATCGCTCCCGCGACTCCAGCTGCACGGGATCGAGGCGAAGCGCCATCTCGGCGAGCGCGTCGAGGATCAGCCGCGCCGACTCCACGCACAGCTCTCCGCGGTCCAGGGCGGCAGACACGGTCGGCCGCAAGGAGGGCAGAGGGTCGCCGCCGAGCGTCCGTCGAGGCGCCAGCTCCAAGCCGACTCGGCACCAGCCCGCGGCCTCCTGCATCGGCGCGCCAGTCGTCGCAGCGACCACGGCCGCCGCCGACCTCTCGCCCAGCTGCTTGGCCAACGGATCCTGCACTCCGCGCGCCGATCGCTCGGCGACAACTCCGGAGAACGCCGCCATGGTTGCGCCGAACACGTTGTAAACGGTCCCGAGCTCGCGAACGATGGCCAGCACCTCGGAGTCGGGGAGCCCGTCGGCGATCTCCGCGAGCGAGGCCTCAGTGCCCACCCAGTTCAGCTCCGCGACCCTCTGCGCGAGCGCTGCGGTGAGCGTCGCAAGGGTGTCGATCGGGCTTCCCATGCCAGCATTCTCGCCCCAGCCACCGACACCGCCGACACTGAGAAGACCTGATCAGACGCCCTGTTGAGAACTCTTGGAATCTCCGTCTGTGGAGGGAGACAGGCGCTCCCACACCTCGGCGACGATCGCGTCCAGCTCCCCCGCTGTGGCGTCCAGCGCCTTCACCGCGTCCCGCAGATCGTCGCGCCCGGCGGCGTCGTCCCCTGCGATGCGGAGGTCCGCCAAGATGTTGAGCCCGGCCGCGCGGGCGCCCCGGCCAAGGCAGCGGACGCCGTTCCCACATCGGAGAGCAGGAACTCCCCCGCCTCTCCCGCGAGCTGGCGCAGCACGGGCACGAGCCGCTCGACGAACTTCCCGAGCTCGACGGACGACTCGGCCGCGCGAAGGCCGGCAGCCCGCTTCGCCGCCTCTCGCTCCTCCGGGCCGACCTGGTACGCCGCGGCGAAGCCCGAGGAGGCGGCCGTGTCCTCATCGGCGAGGGCGGGCGCGGAGGTCCGCATCGCCGCGGCGAACGCGGCCGTCGCCTTGGCCGAGTCGACCACGTCCGCCGACTTGGCCGAGGTGCGGTAGGCGGCCACCATCTCGGCGAGCGCCGCCGCCATCCCCGCCATGACGGCGCCCGCCGCCCCGCCACCGGGATTGGCCCCGGTGCGCGCGAGCGACGTCAGCCACTCGGAGATGGACTCGCTGCCGGTCTCAGCTGTGCCGTCGGTCATCGCCTCAGGCTAGGCCTCGTCCCGATCGGTCTCGCGGGCTAGCGAACGCTGCCGCCGTGTGCGAGCACCGGGCGCGATGACCGGCAGCCAGTTGGTGCGGAGAGCGGCGATGCCGCTGCGGGTGAGCCAGGGTTCGGCGCTCCGCTCGGTGTTCTCGAGGTCCAGCTGCGCAACGACCTGGTCGAGGGCGGCCAGCACGGAGCCCTGCAGCATCCAGAGCTCGGTCTGCTCGCGCGGGTCCACCTCGAGCAGCATGAGCTCGGTCAGGACGGCGCGGGTCTCGCTGACGATCTCGAGCGTGCGGGCGAGCGCCTCGTCGGCGCGATCGGAGGCTCCGCGCCCGTACTCGGCGTCGATGAGGTCGCCGAACGCGCGCAGTCCGCCGGCCACGTCGTCGAGCACGACCGCGAAGGCCCTGCGCAGCTCGGCGCCCGCGGTGTTCGGCGCCTCGTCGGTGCCCGCCGACTCGCGGGCAATGGCGGCGAGCAGGGCACGCTCGGCCGTGAGCGCCCGGTCGAGCCTGTTCACGGCGGAGCGGAGGCCCGGATAGACGAGCGCGGTCGCGAGCGCGCGCGGGTTCAGGCGTCGGCTCTGCCGCACCGCCTCCACCGCGGAGGAGGCCTGCGTGATCTCGTCGCGGATGTACTCCGACCAGTCGAGCCACGCCTTCACCTCCTCGGGATGCGGCGGCCGGTCGCCCAGAGTGAGGGCCACCTCGTCCATGAGAGCCGCCTGGGACCGGGTGATCCGGCGCACTGCCTCGCTCGCCTGCGCGTTCGGGATCGCGACCGGCACCAGCAGGCTGAACGCGATGCCGACCACCGTCCCGATGAGCGTGTTCGCGATGCGCACCTCGGCCGCGACACCGGGGGCGGCGGACACGGCGAGGATCAGCATCGCGCTGATCGGCGCCTCCAGCGTCTGGTCGCCGAGCCGCAGGATCATGGCGACGAGGAGCGACGCGGCGATGACGAGTGCGAGCGTCCACCAGGACAGTCCGAGGGACGCCGAGATGCCGACCGCCACCAGGACTCCGGTGAGCACCGCGCCGACCCGCACCACGCCCATGAGGAGCGTGCCGACCGTGGAGGCCTGCACGACGAGGAGGGCGGTCAGCGGCGCGGTCAGGTCGAGGATGCCCGGAAACAGGGCGTCTGCGACGAGGTAGGAGACGACGGCCGCGACCGTGAGCCGCGCGATCTGGATCAGGGCCGGGCGGAGCCGCCCCGGCACCTCGGACCAGGAGCTCGGCAACTCGGGCCAGAGCCACCACAGGAGCTGACGCCCGTTCAGCCGCCTGCGGCCCGCGCGCCCCTCCCGTCGCATGCTCATGTGCACGATTGTGGTGCACCGAGGCAGGCGAGGGTGGGGCAACGCGGACCCGCGCGCCGCGGGAACCGCGGGTGAAACCGCCTTCCCGCGGATGTTGCTACACCAGCGGTATGGCGGTTCCACCCGCGGAACGCACGGGCGCGGGCGAAGCGGGCGCGGCTCCTCGCGCTAGGCCTGCCGCGTCTTGGGCGACGACTCCTTGGTGAGCTCCGGGTTCCGCTCGGCGATGCCGCCCACGGCGTCCTCGATCCGGCCCATCGCCTCGTCGTCGAGCTCGACCTCGACCGCGGCGGCGTTCTCGCCGATCTGCTCGGGCCGGGACGCCCCGACAATGGCGGACGCCACGTTGTCGTTCTTGAGCACCCAGGCGAGCGCGAGCTGTCCCATCGTGACGCCCAGGTCGTCGGCGATCGGCTTCAGGCGCTGTACGCCCTCGAGGATGTCGTCCCGCATCCAGCGGGAGATCATGTTCGCGCCGCCCTTCTCATCCGTGGCGCGGCTGCCCTCGGGCGGCTGCGCACCCGGCTGGTACTTGCCGGTGAGGACTCCCTGCGCCAGCGGCGACCACACGATCTGGGAGACTCCGAGCTCCTGCGACGTGGGCACGATTTCCTCGTCGATGACCCGCCACAGGAGCGAGTACTGCGGCTGGTTGGAGATCAGCTGCACGCCCAGCTCGGTCGCGAGCTCGTGGCCGTCGCGGAGCTGATCGGCGGTCCACTCGCTGACGCCGATGTAGAGGGCCTTTCCCTGCCGCACCACGTCGGCGAACGCCTGCATCGTCTCCTCGAGCGGAGTCTCCACGTCGTACCGGTGGGCCTGGTAGAGGTCGACGTAGTCGGTCCGGAGGCGGCGCAGCGAGCCGTTGATGCCCTCGAGGATGTGCTTCCGGGAGAGCCCGACGTCGTTGTGCCCCTTCGGGCCGATGGGACCGAACACCTTGGTGGCGATCTCGACCCCCTCGCGGCGCTGGCCGTCGAGCGCCTCACCCAGGACCTCCTCGGCCACCGTGTTGGCGTAGACGTCGGCGGTGTCGAAGGTGCTGATCCCCGCGTCGAGTGCGGCGTGCACGCTCGCCTTCGCGGTGTCATTCTCGACCTGCGACCCGTGGGTCAGCCAGTTGCCGTACGTGATGGCGGAGACCTTGAGACCGCTGTTGCCGAGGTACCGATACTTCATGCGTCGACCTTTCCGAGTTGCTCGCGGGAGTGCCCGCAGAGCCATGCTCGTCCTCGGCGCGGATCACCGCCCCGGGTTGCGCCGCGGCGGTTCGTGCCGCAAGGGCGCCTCCGCTACGTGCGGGGAAGCACCGTGAGCACGCGCATGATGTGGTCGCGGAACTCGTTCATGAAGCTGCCGAGAAAGAGGGCGGTGCTCTCCACGAGGACCTCGCCGTCCTCGGCGAAGACCTCCGGCGAGTATTGGATGTACGCCTCGGGCGCCGTCATCTGGCGGGCGTTGACGAACGCGAGGACGCCGCGCAGGCTCTGCTGGGCGACCGCCGTGCCGATGGAGCCGATGGAGGCGCCGATCACCGCGGCCGGGATGTGGTCGAAGGAGTTCTGCCCCCAGGGCCGCGACGCCCAGTCGATGGCGTTCTTGAGCGCGCCCGGGATCGACCTGTTGTACTCCGGGGTGACGAAGAGCACCGCGTCCGACCGGCCGATCGCCTCCTTCAGCGCGAGCGCCTCCGGCGGGAAGTTCGCGTCGTGGTCCGGGCTGTAGAGCGGCAGGTCACGGATCGAGATCTCGGTGAACTCGAGCTCGGGCGGAGCGAGGCGGATGAGCGCCTTGGACAGGATCCTGTTGACGGACTTCGAGGACAGGCTGCCGACGAAATAGCCGACCTTGTACGTGGTCATCGTTCCTCCTCTGATGTCGGGGACCGGAGCCTCGACTCAGCCGCACCGTACGCCGCAGGGGGCCCTCCCAGCAGGGCTTGCGCCCCGCGAACAGCCGCTATGGGGAAGGCGCCGGGGTCAGAGGGCCGCGAACGCCTCCTCGATCACCGACGCGGCGTCGTCGATCAGAGCCTCGCTGATC
Source organism: Naasia aerilata (assembly GCF_030296595.1). Classification (GTDB taxonomy): domain Bacteria; phylum Actinomycetota; class Actinomycetes; order Actinomycetales; family Microbacteriaceae; genus Naasia; species Naasia aerilata. The sequence goes on from NZ_AP027731.1 coordinate 375,212, forward strand.
ACGACGCTGGGCAGGAAGCGGAGGACGCTGTCCCACGAGCCCGCGTCGAGGACGAGCACGCCCCGCTCGGCCGCGTACCTGATCACCGAGGTCAACGCCTCGGGGTTCGGGGTGCGCGTGCCGGGGAGCACGAGCTCGACGCCGAACATCGCGCCCTTGCCGCGCACCTCCCCCACGAGGTCGAACCGCTCGGCCCAGTCGCCGATCCTTGCGGTCAGCGCGCGCTCGACCCGCTGAGCCTCCACGAGGAGCCCCTCGGACTCGATGGCCTCGAGCGTCGCGAGCGCTGCCGCCGTGGACACGGGGTTGCCGCCGAAGGTGCCGCCGATCCCGCCCGGCTGCACGGCATCCATGATCTCCGCCCGCCCGGTGACCGCGGCGAGCGGGAACCCGCCGGCGATGCCCTTCGCGCTCGTGACGAGGTCGGGGACGACGCCGTGATGCTCGATCGAGTACCACGTGCCGGTTCGCCCGATGCCCGCCTGGATCTCGTCGGCGACGAACACGATGCCGTTCTCGGCGCAGAACTCCGCGATGCGGGCGAAGTAGCCGGGAGCGGGGATCACGATGCCGCCGTCGCCCTGGATGGGCTCGACGAAGAACGCCGCGATCTCGGTCGCGCCGATGTGGGTGGTGATGTAGTCGATCGTGTGCTCGGCCGCCTCCTCGCCGGAGAGCCCGTCTCGGAACGGGTAGCTGGTGGGGACGCTGTAGATCTCCCCGGGAACGGACCCATGCCGGCGCGCTCCGGCCACGGCCGATAGGTCATCGTCATGGTGAGGTTCGTGCGGCCGTGGAAGGCGTGGTCGAGCGCGACGATGGCGCGGCGGCCGGTGTGCTTGCGCGCGATCTTGACGGCGTTCTCGACCGCCTCCGCGCCCGAGTTGACGAGGATCGAGTGCTTGTCGAAGTCGCCCGGGGTGATCTGCTGCAGCTTCTCGGCGACCTTCACGTAGTTCTCGTACGGGGTCACGGTGAAGAGCGTGTGGGTCAGCTTCCCGGCCTGCTCGGCCGCCGCCGCGGCGACGGCGGGGTGGGCGTGACCGATCGTGGTCACGCCGATGCCGCAGCCGAGGTCGATGATCTGGTTGCCGTCCACGTCGACGAGGATGGCGCCCGAGCCGTGGTCCATGTAGATGTTCGCGAGCGTGCCGGCGCCGCGCGACACCGCCGCCTCCCGCCGGGCCTGCAGGGCGATCGAGTTGGGGCCGGGCAGCTCCGTGACGAGCTTGCGTTCCTGGGGGACCGAGAATTCGCGCATCCCCCATGCTAGGCAGACGGCTCCCGCGACCCGCGCGCGAGCCCTGCCGCGGGCTACGCCGGCACGTCCTCCACGGCGGCCGGAGCGGCCGCGCCTCCCTGAGCGCGAGCACTGGCGGCGATCAGCCGGGTGAGCAGATCCCGGGTCTCCTCGAGCTGGTCCACCGGGATGCCGAGCAGCTCGACGACCTGTGCCGGGACGGCCTCCGCCCGCTCGCGCAGGGCGGCGCCGGCCGGCGTGAGGGTGACGTTGAGCGCGCGCTCGTCCGCAGGATCCCGCCGCCGCTCGATCAGCCGCGCCGCCTCGAGCCGCTTGAGGAGCGGGCTCAGCGTGGCCGAGTCGAGCAGCAGCTGGTCGGCGATCTCCCGCACGCGCCGCGGGCTCTTCTCCCACAGCGAGAGCATCACGAGGTACTGCGGGTGCGTCAGCCCGAGCGGCTCGAGCACCGGCCGATAGAGGCCGATCACCGACCGGCTCGCGGCGGCCAGCGCGAAGCAGACCTGACGGTCGAGTCTCAGCAGGTCCGCGTCCATGCTTCGATATTAGCGAGTACATTAACTATTCGTGGGCATCCGAGATAAGAGCAACCCCTATGTGGGTCGTCCCGGCTTCTGGAACCGCTGGAACCGCTTCACCTACCAGTTCTCCGGCGCCGCCCAGGTCGGCGTCGGGCGCGGCAACGTCGAGGCTCCCGAGCAGCCCCACGCGGAGAGGGTGTGCCCGATGTGCGGCAAGCCCATGGATCTGCACCGCATCGAGCGGGGCATCCACCCGGTCCCGACCCGCATCCACTGCCCTGAATGACCGCCACGTCCGGCGGCACCGAGAGCGGGGACGCCGCTACCGCCGCCCGGGACGCCGCCGCGGCGGGGAACCGGGCTGCGCTGCGCCTCCTGCTGCATCCCTACCTGCACTGGACGCTGCCCGACGGACACGTGGTGCGCGGCAGGTCGAACGTCCTCGCGCTGCTCGCGGACGTCCGGGACCTGCCCGCGCCGGCGTCGCCGCCGGAGCTCCGCGACGGGCAGATCTACCGCTGGCGCTGCTGACCGCGCTCCCGCTCTAGGCCGGCTTCGCCGCAGCGTCGAGCGCCTGCTCCAGGTCTCGGACGAGGTCGTCGATGTGCTCGACGCCGACGGAGATGCGCACGAGACCCTCGGGGATCGTCGCCGCCTCCCCGCCCAGCGGCGCCGCCGCTCGAGCGTCGTCTCGACGCCGCCGAGACTCGTGGCGTGCCGGCAGAGCCGCACGGCCGCGACGAAGGCGTCGGCCGACGCCGCGTCGGCGAGGACGATCGAGAGGATCGTCCCGAAGCCGGGATAGCGGAGGTCCTCGACGGCCGCGTGGGCGCGAAGCCGGGCCAGCAGCGCCTGGGCGTTCGACTGGCTCCTCTCCAGCCGGAGCGCCAGGGTGCGCAGCCCCCGGAGCGCGAGATAGGCGTCGAGCGGCGACGGGATCGCCCCGTGCAGGGACCGGCGGGTGAGCAGGTCCGCGTGGAGGGCGTCGTCGCGCGTGATCACCGCGCCCATGACCACGTCGCTGTGGCCGGAGATGGCCTTCGTGGCGGAGTGCAGCACGATGTCCGCGCCCTGCTCGAGCGGGCGGCGGAGGATCGGCGTCGCGAAGGTGTTGTCGGCGACCACCAGCACTCCCCGGGCCCGAGCCGCGGCGGCGATGCGGTCCACGTCCGCCACCTCCAGCGCCGGGTTGGTCGGATTCTCGATCCAGACGAGGGCAGCGCCGTCGAGCGCGGCGAGCACCGCCTCGGTGTCGGCGATGTCCACGGGAACGGCCACCACGCGCCCGCGCTCCTCCGCGTGGCGGAGCTGAGCGAGGGTCCCCTGATACGAGTGGCGGGGCACCACGACCCGGCCGCCCGGCGGGACGAGGTCGAGCACGGCGGCGGTCGCGGCGGCGCCCGACGCGAAGGCCAGGCAACTCCCGCCCTCCAGCGCTCCCAGGGCGTCCTCGAAGGCGGTCCAGGTGGGGTTGCCGTACCGGCCGTACTCGAGAGCGCCCCCGCGACATAGGTCGAGGCGAGCACGACGGGCGGGTTGAGCGGCTGGTCCGGCTCGTTCGCGGGCCGTCCGGCCGTCACGGCCACGGTGTCGGGGTGGAGGTCGCCGAGGTCTTCAGTCACCCGACCATCCTCGACCACCTAGTCTTCCTCCGTGGCCGAGCAGCGCGTGGAGATCGTCGAGCTGCTCGCCTCGCCCGTGCACCGGTACGAGGGCCGACCGGCCGACGGCCCCCTTCCGGCGGAGGGATCCGAGCTGGTGGCGGGCATCGACGTGCGGGCCGGGCTCGGCATCGTCGGGGACCGGTACTTCGGGCAGCGCGCACACCGCGACTCCTCCGTCAGTCTGCAGGCGGCCGAGGCACTCGAGGCGGTGGCCGAGGACCTCTCGGTGCCGACGCCGGACCTGACGTCGACGCGGCGCAACATCCTGCTTCGCGGAGTGGACGTGGACGCCCTGGCCGGGACGCCGTTCAGCCTGGACAGCGGCGAGGGCGAGGTCGTCTTCCGCGACTCGCGGCCCTGCCGGCCGTGCGCCTGGCTCGACGTTACGGTGGGCCCTGGAGCGCACCGCGCCTTCCGCAGCCGCGGCGGCCTGCGCACCGGCCCGGTGACGGACGGGCGCCTGCGCGTGGGCCCGGCCGTCCTGCGCACCGGCGAGGACGTGAGGCTCCCGCGAGGTGGCAGCTGATGCTGCTTCCGGGGCGAGGTGGCAGCATCTAGTGCCACCTCGGCGGGTCAGGGGCGGTGCGGCAGCACGACCTCGAGCGCCCCACCCGGACCGGCGGTGACGCCGGCCCCGGCGTAGTCGGTGATGCGAGGCAGGCCTCGGGTGCTCTCGCTCTCGTGGTCGCCGACCACGACGACGCGCATTCCTGCCGCGAGTCCCGCCCGGATCCCCGCCTCGGCGTCCTCGAACACGACAGCGTCCCGCGGCTCGACGCCCAGCATGCGCGCGGCGAGGAGGTACACGTCCGGCGCCGGCTTGCCCTGGGGCACGTCCTCGGCGGTGACCACGAACTGCGGCAGCCGCAGGCCCGCACCCGCCATGCGCGCGACCGCGAGCGGCAGCTCGGCGGAGGTGACCAGCGCGTGCCGCTCCACCGGCACGGCGTTCAGGAACTCGACCGCCCCGGGCAGGGCGATGGTCTCCCCGGACGAAGCGATCTCGGCCGCCGAGAGGTCGGCGACGACGGCATCGATGTCGGTGCCGGGCGGCGCCCACCGGCGGATGCTCTCCTCCGCCCTGACCCCGTGGATCGTCGGGAGCATCACCTCCCTGTCGACGCCGAAGCGATCGGCGATCGCGCCCCACGCGACCTCGACGACCGCCGTGGAGTCGACGAGGGTGCCGTCCATGTCGAAGAGCAGGGCGTGGGCGGAGAGCACGAGGGGGCGGACATGCCCCCATTGTCGCGGACGGGCGGCCCCGTCCCTCCCCGCGACTGCGGGTCGGCCTCGCCCGAAGTCACGGCCTCAGCGCTGGACGAGGATCTGCGAGTTGGTGCCATCCGTGATGACCAGGTTGCCCGCCGCAGCGAGCTCCTTCAGCGTGTCGAGGTAGCGCTGCTGAAGGATCGAGGGGGTCAGGGAACTGTTCAAGAGGGCGTTGGCGTCCGCCTCGGCCTGCGCCTGGACGACCTTCTGCTGAGCGGAGACCTTGGTGGCGTCCAGCTTGGCCTGCTCTGTGGTGACCGCGATCTGCGCCTGCTGGGCGTCCGCGAAGGCCGTGGTCACCGTGTCGGGATAGCGGATCTCCTGGAGCGACACGTCCTCAACGATCAGGCCCTTGCCCTCCCACTTCGCCTCCAGCGCCTTCACCACGGCGGCGCGGACCGCGGGGCGGTCGGTCAGCACCTCGAGCGTGGTGAAGTTTCCGGGCACGTCCCGGACTACGGAGCGGATGTCGTTGAGGATCAGCTTCTGCCGCAGGCCCTCCTCGTCCCGGTAGACGCGGTAGATGTCGCCGACCGCGTCACGGGCGATGGAGTACTGGACGGTGACGTCGATGTTCGCGCTGACCCCCTCCTTGTCCTGGACCGTGATCTGGGCCCCGTCCGGGAGGCCCCCGGCGTTGTCGGTGGTCCTGCCGTCGGCGATGTACTTGACCTGCTGGTTGCGGACGTCGAACTCGATCACGTCGTCCCACGGCGCCTTGGTGTGCAGACCCTCACTGGTCTCGATGCCGTCCACCGCGCGCGTGAACTGCCCGCGCAGGACCGCCGCCTGGCCGGGGTCCAGGGCGAAGAAGGACGACAGCACGAGAAAGATCACGCCGAGCGCACCGAGGCCGGTGCTCACCCAGCGGACGATGTGGTTGGGGGTCCTGTTCCGGCGCGGCTCCAGGGTCTCCCCGGCGTCGCCGCGTCGGCCACTGCGGTCGGTTCCCGCGGCGGGCGCGTCGAAGACCTTGAGCCGGGCCGACACGGTCAGGCCGATGACGGCCAGCACGAGGAGGATCAATCCGAACACGAACATGGGGTTCCGTTTCTGCTTGAGGAGGTCGGGACGCGGCCCCCAGTTGCCGGGGGCTGCGTGCTGCCGGAGGAATCGCTTACCGCGTGCCGTCGTCGATCGTCGCGGCGCCGAGGATGTGCGCGGTGCGCGGGGTGAGCGCCCCGGGGGCGAAGCCGAAGCGGCGGATGGAGGCGATCCGGAACCCGCCGCTCGCGATGGCCGCCTGCGTGTCGCGGTTGGGGTGGCAGTTCCCGGCGGCCCGGGACCAGAGCGGCGTCACCGCGTCCTCCACCAGAGCGAGAATCGGCGAGGCGGAGCGCACGTGCTCGTAGAAGAGGAGCGCACCCCGGGGCGGAGCACCCGCCGGAACTCGGCGAGCGCGGCCTGCTGATCGGTCACGCTGCAGAGGACGAGGCTCGCGACGACCGCATCAGCGCTGGCGTCGGCGGCGGGCAGCGCTTCCGCGATGCCGTCCCGGACCTCCACCGGCACCCGCGCACGGGCGGCGGCCTCCTGGGACAGCCCGCGCAGATACGGGTCGGGCTCGATCGCGATCACCCGCTCCACAGCGTCGGGGTAGTGGGCGAAGTTGCTGCCGGTCCCCGAGCCGACCTCGACCACCACGCCGCGGGCGGGAGCGAGCAGCTCGCGGCGGTGCTCGGCTCCGCCGCGCGCATCCATGTCGCCGACCGCCCGGGCGTAGGCGCGCGCGAACCGGGGGTGCCCGGCGGGCGGCGGGGCGGACGGCATCCCGCCATTATGGTGGTCGCGCCTCGCCGCCCGCGGCCCGGTCAGATGCTGACCGACTCGATCTGCTCGATCGCCGTGATCATGGTCGTCGCCCGCACCGTGGCGGCCACGTCGGGCTCCTCGAGGTCGACGAGGAACTCCCCGACCGGCCGACGGTCGCCTCGCGGATCGAGACGAGGGCGACCGGGCGCCCGTCGCGGCGCAGCGGCTCGGAGGGCGACGGGTCGTCGTCGAGCGCCGACGGCGGGGCCGCTCCGCGCATCCGGACCAGGCTGTTCTGGTCCAGGTCGACGATGTACTGGCTGCCCGACTCGGTCGTGAGGCGGTACCGGCCGGTGGTGGAGTCCATGAGTGTCCGCATCGCCATGGGCAGAGGGTAGAGCCGCGAGGCCCCTCGGACGCGGAGGCGCGATCGACCGGTTTCCGAACGTCCTCCCCCACTGACGGCGGTGCGTCCTAGGGTGACATCGCGCGGGCGACGACCCGCCGGGAACGAGGGAGGAACGCGGGATGGGAGCTCCACCGGAGGCCGCCGATCAGGAGCTTCTCGACGACCTGCGCACCCGGCTCCGGCGGACCCGCCGCGTTTCCGGTGTCACGGGCGGCTGGGAGCGCGGAACCGACGGCGCCTACCTCGCGGACCTGCTCGCGTACTGGGCCGACGGCTATGACTGGCGCGCCGCGGAGGCGGAGCTGCTCGCCCTGCCGTGGACCCGCAGCGCCGGCGGCATCCGCGCGATCCACCAGAGCGCGGCCGACCCCGCGGCGCCCACGGTCGTGCTGCTGCACGGCTGGCCGGACTCCTTCCTCCGGTATCGCCGCGTGCTCCCGCTGCTGACCGACGTCTCCGTCGTCGTACCCTGCCTGCCGGGATATCCGTACTCGGACGGGCCGGCCAGCTCTCGCGAGACCATGGCCGAGCCGATCGCCGAGGCCCTCGCCGAGCTCGGGATCGGCCGGTACGTCCTCTCCGGCGGCGACATCGGCGCCGGGGTGGCGGAGACGATCGCGCGCACGCATCCGGACCGGGTGGCCGCCCTGCACCTCACCGACATCCCACTGGGGCACCTCGCCAACGTCGATCCGGCGGACCTGACGCAGGAGGAGCGCCGGTACGCGGACGCCGTCGCGGCCTGGCGAGCGGCCGAGGGCGGGTACATCGCCGAGCAGGGCACGAAGCCGAACACCCTCGCCGCCGCCCTCGGCGACTCCCCGGCGGGGCTGGCCGCCTGGATCGTCGAGAAGCTTCGCAGCTGGAGCGACTGCGGCGGCGATGTCGAGAGCGTCTTCCCCCGCGACGACCTGCTCACGTGGCTGACGCTGTACTGGGTGACGGGCAGCATCGGCACGTCGTTCGGGCCCTACGCGCAGCGGAATCCGGCCGCGCGGGGCCGGCTCGAGGTGCCCACCGTGGTGGGTCAGTTCCCCCGCGACCTCCTCCCCGCGCCCAGAGAGTTCGCCGAGCGGGTGTTCGACGTGCGGGTCTTCAACGACGGCCACACCTCGGGCGGCCACTTCGCGGCCTGGGAGCGTCCGGACGAGTTCGTCCAGGATCTGCGCTCCGCGGTGGCCCTCGCTGTCGCGGACTGAGCCGGGCGGCCGGGGGGCACGAGTGCCAGCCCGCCCGGCGCCGTCTCCTCACCGCAGGGCGGGCGCGACCTCCGCATCCTCGGGCGGGAGCCCGGGGCCCGCTCCCCGCCGGGAGCCTCGCCCCTCGCGATCGCTGCTGGGGCGGTCTCCCGCGTCACCCCGGCCGCGGCGTACGCCTCGTCCTCGCCGAGCGTCTCCCGCTCGAGCAGTGCCCGGGCCAGCCGGTCGAGCCGCTCCCGGTTCTCGGAGAGCGTCCGCAGCGCGTCCCGGTAGCAGTCGTCGAGGATGCGCCGGACCTCGTCGTCGACCAGCTGCCGGGTCGCCGGCGACACCCCGTCGACCGCGAACGGCTGCTCCTGGCCGGAGGCCGGCAGCACCGACACCGGCCCGACGGCGGGCGACATGCCCCATCGGCCGACCATGCGGCGGGCCAGCTGCGTCGCCTGCTCCAGATCGCTCTCGGCGCCCGTCGTCACGTCGACGTAGACGAGCTCCTCCGCGGCCCGTCCGCCGAGCGCGCCGGTGATGCGGTCGCGCAGATAGCGCTCCGAGTAGCCGTAGCGATCCGCCTGCGGAGTCTGCAGCGTGACGCCGAGCGCCTGACCCCGCGGAATGATCGTCACCCGGCGCACCGGGTCGCTGCCCGGCGTGAGCATGCCGAGCAGGGCGTGCCCCGACTCGTGGTACGCGGTCCGCAGCTTCTCCTCCGGCGAGAGCACGATGCCCCGCACGGTGCCGAGCAGGATCTTCTCGAGCGCCGATCCGAAGTCGGCGCTCGAGACCGTCTCGCTCGAGCGCTGCGCGGCGGTCAGCGCTGCCTCGTTGACGAGGTTCGCGAGATCCGCTCCCACCATGCCGGGAGTGGCCGCGGCGAGCGCCGCGAGGTCCACGTCCGGCGCGAGCGGCACCGAGCGCGTGTGCACTCGGAGGATCTGCAGCCGGCCGTCGAGGTCGGGCGGGTCGACGCTCACCCTCCGGTCGAAGCGTCCCGGCCTCAGCAGTGCCGGGTCGAGGATCTCGGGGCGGTTCGTCGCCGCGAGCACGACGACGCCCTCATCCCCGGCGAAGCCGTCCATCTCGCTGAGGATCTGGTTGAGCGTCTGCTCCCGCTCGTCCACCCCGCCGGTGGAGAAGCTGCCGCCTCGCGCCCGCCCGATCGCGTCGAGCTCGTCGATGAAGATGATGGCCGGGGCCACCTTCTTGGCCTGGTCGAAGAGGTCGCGGACCCGGCTCGCCCCCACGCCGACGATGGCCTCGATGAACTCCGAGGCCGCGATGGAGAAGAAGGGGACCTGCGCCTCCCCCGCCACCGCCCGCGCGAGCAGCGTCTTGCCGGTGCCCGGCTGACCGGACAGCAGGACGCCGCGCGGGATCCGGGCTCCGAGCCGCGTATAGCGCTTCGGGTCGCGCAGGAAGTCGACGATCTCGCGCACCTCGTGCTCGACCTCGTCGACACCCGCGACATCGGCGAAGGTGACACGTCGGCCGGATTCCGGCGAGTACCGCGTCGCCTTCGACTTGCCGAACCCGCCGAGCGCCCCGCCCGCGGCAGCGGACGCACTGCGCCGCACGAACCAGAAACCGAGCCCCAGCAGGAGCAGGGTCGGCCCGAACCCCAGGAGGAGCTGCGCCCAGAGCGGCGCTCCCGCGTCGGGCGGCTCGGCGTTGACCGGGACGTCCTTCGCCTCGAGCGCCGCGAGCAGGTCGTCCTGCGCGAACGCGGGCCGCTGGGTCGAGAACCGCTCGACGGGCGCCGCGTCCTCCGCGCCCGGCGGGTAGTCCACCGGCTTCGTGAACTCGCCCATGAGCGCGTCTTCCGACGACGTGACCGTTTCGACGTTGCCGGCGTCGAGCTGAGCCGTGAAGAACGTGTAGGAGACGGAGGTGCGCGGGGCGGGCCCGGTCAGGGCGAGCATGAGCAGCCAGTTGATCACGAGGAACACCAGCAGCAGCCACCAGAAGCTGCCTCCCCTGAGCGCCTGTCCTCCGGACCGGGCGACTTGGCCGGCATGCCCTCCACTCGCCAGGGCGCGGGGACGGGCTTCTCCCCGTCTCCCCGGCCGCGCATCCGGTCGAGCAGGGAGGGGGCCGCCGGTCGGCGTCGTCCTGTCCCGATCCTCGCGGCGGGTCGGCCCGGTCCTTCTCCGCGGGGGCGGTGCGCTCGGCGGTCATCGATCCCCGTTCCCGTTCTCGCGGAGGGAGCGGAAGGCGCGGCGGAGCTCCTCCGCGAAGAGCTGCGGCTGCTCCCAGGCCGCGAAGTGGCCGCCCCGCGCGACGCGGTTGTAGTAGAGGAGGTTCGGGTAGGCGCGCTCGGTCCAGCTGAGAGGGGCCTCGTACTGCTCGCTCGGGAAGACGCTCACCGCGACGGGGATGGTCACGCCCTTCGTGTTGAAGAAGCCGCCCTTGTACTCCCAGTACAGCCGGGAGGCCGAGACCCCCGTGCCGGTCAGCCAGTAGAGCGTGATGTTGTCGAGGAGCTCGTCCCGGGTGAGCTCGCCCGTCTCACTGCTCTCCCTGTCGAGGGCGGCGACGACGGCCGCGGCCGGCTGGCCGTCGGCATCGTTGTGGTCGAGCAGCCAGGCGGCGAGCCCGATCGGCGAATCGGCGATCCCGTAGAGCGTCTGGGGTCGCGCCGCCATGTACTTCGCGTACTCGACCTGGCCGAACGTCCGGACGAGCTGCTGGTAGGCGCGCAGCTCCTCGGGAGACAGTCCGTCTGGTGGCGGGTCGCCTGCGAGCAGCGCGCGGTCCACGTCCGCGGGGACGGTGGCCGGCATGTTGGTGTGGATGGCGAGCAGCCCGGCGGGCGCCTGCAGGCCCATCTGGTCGACCACGAACGCGCCCCAGTCGCCGCCCTGCGCGACATAGCGGTCGTAGCCGAGCCGGCTCATCAGCTCCGCCCATGCCCGCGCCATGCGCTCCGGCCCCCACCCGGTGCCGGACGGCCGCTCCGAGAAGCCGTAGCCGGGCATGGAGGGGATCACCACGTGGAAGGCGTCGGCCGCCGGCCCGCCGTGCGCAGTGGGATCGGTGAGGCGCCCGACCAGCTTCAGCTGCTCGAGGATCGACCCGGGCCAGCCGTGGTTGATGACGATCGGCAGCGCGTCCGGGTGCGGTGACCGCACGTGCAGGAAGTGGATGTCGAGCCCGTCGATCTCCATGAGGAACTGCGGCAGCTCGTTGAGGCGCGCCTCGCAGCGGCGCCAGTCGTAGCCGGACGTCCAGTGACGCGCGAGCTCCTGCATCACGGCGAGCGGCACGCCCTGGGACTGGTCGTCGACCGTCTCCTTGTCCGGCCAGTTCGTGGCGGCGACGCGGCGACGCAGGTCGAGAAGCGCCTCCTCGGGGATGTGCACCGAGAAGGGGCGGGCGGCGGTCGCCGTCTCGAGGGTGGTGCTCACGGGGGTCTCCTTGCGATCGATTCTCACCGGGGCCGGCGCCCGGGCGTTCCGGCGGGGACAGCGGTCAGCCGGCCGAGGACTCGCTCTCGACCTCGGCCAGGAGCCTCCGGGCGTCGTCCGCCTCCGACGCTGCGACCACGACGCGCACGCCGTCGAGCTGGAGCTGGGGCTCCTGGCCGCCCGCGTCGTCGGTGGCCTTGCGCGCGCCGAGTCCGTGGCTGCGCAGGAATCCGACGATCAGGTCGGCCTCCGTGCGGCTCCCCACGACAGCCACCGCGACCGGCGGACCGTCGTCGTCCTCGGCGTCCATGGCCACCACCTGCCCTCCGCCGGCCGACGCTACGCCGCGATGCGCGGCCGGCAGGGGGTCGGAAGGCCCATGGTCGAACCCTGCTCATCTCCGTCTCAGCCGCTGTCGGCTACCGTGTCGGGCAAGGACTCCGCCATGACCTCCCGACGCCCGCGCCCCGACTCCCGGCTTTCCGCCGCCCGGTACCGGGTCGACCGCAGCGCGCCGGAGGAGGACGACGAGGAGTCGGACGCCGGCCGGCTGACGCCCGATCAGCGTGCCGGCATGGTGGAGGCGGCTATCCAGCAGGCCATGCGCCGGGGCGACTTCGACGACCTCCCCGGGACGGGGAAGCCGCTTCCGGACCTGCACCAGACGCACGACCCGGACTGGTGGATCCGCCGGAAGATCGAGCGCGAGCAGCTCACGGGACTCGGTCCGCCTGCGCTCACCCTCCGCAAGGAGAACGAAGAGCTCGCGGGCCGGCTGGATGCCACGGCGAGCGAGGCGGTCGTCCGCGAACTGCTGCATGACTTCAACGCCCGGGTGATCGAGGCCCGTCGCCAGCTGCTCGGAGGGCCCCCGGTGATCACGCCGACCCGCGACGTTGAGGCGGAGGTCGCCGCCTGGCGCAGCCGGCGGGAAGCCAGGCTGCGGGAGGCGGAGGCGGAGCGCGACAGGGAGGCCGCCGCCTACGCCGCGATGACGTGGCGGGAGCGGCGAAGGGCCCGACGGCAGCGCTGACGCCGCGGGTCGTGCGGACAGCCGCACCCCCGCTGCCAGTCGTGGAATGTCCGCACGACCCGCGCAAGGCGGGTCAGCCCTCGACGCACTCCCGCAGCACGGCGAGGCCGTCGGCCACCTCGGCGAAGGAGGTGCTGAGGGGCGAGAGGCCGATCCGGATGCCGTGCGGTCCGCGGAAGTCCGGGATCACGCCGCGCTCCCACGCCCGTGCCGTGACGGCCCGGGCGTCGGGGTGCTCCAGGGTGACGTGGCCGCCGCGGCGGGCGGCGTCCCGCGCCGTCGCCACGGTCACCCCCGCCGCCGCGAGGTCGGCGTCGGCGATCTCCAGGACGAACTCGGTGAGCGCCACGGACTTCCGCCGCACCGCGGTCATCCCGGCCCTCTCGATCAGATCCAGCATGTCGCGCATCGGCTGCATCGCGACGATCGGCGGGGTGCCGCTGAGGAAACGGCGGATGCCGCGGGCCGGCTCGTAGTGCGGTCCCATGTCGAACGGCGCCGCCGATCCCATCCAGCCCGCGATCGGCTGCTCGAGCTCGTCCTGGAGGTCGGCGCGCACATAGGCGAACGCGGGCGAGCCCGGTCCGCCGTTGAGGTACTTGTAGGTGCAGCCGACGGCGAGGTCGGCGCCCCACCCGTCCAACTGGATGGGCACGGAGCCCACGGAGTGACAGACGTCCCACAGCACGAGGGCGCCCGCGTCGTGCGCGATGCGGGTGATCTCGGCGGCGTCCGCGAGGTGGCTGGAGCGGTACGCCACGTGGCTCAGCACCACGAGCGCCGTCCGCTCCCCCGCGACCTCCCGCACCTGCGCCGGCTCGACCCCCGAATGCCGGTCGACCGGCAGCCAGCGCACGGTCTTCCCGAGCTCTGCGGCGATCCGCTCGACGACGAACCGGTCGGTCGGGAAGTTGTCGTCGTCGATCACGATCTCGTCGCGGCCGGGGCGGGCGGCCAGGGCGGCCCGGATCAGCTTGTAGAGCAGGACGGTCGTCGAGTCGCCGACGACCACCTGTCCGGCCGCGGCGCCCAGGGTGAGCGCCCCGATCCGATCGCCGACGGTCTCCGGGAGCGCCATCCACTCCTCATCCCAGGCGCGGATGAGGCGCGACGACCAGGTCCCGACAAGCCCTGCCAGCCGGTCGCGGGAGGCGGCCAGCGGAATCCCCAGCGAGTTGCCGTCGAAGTAGGCGCGCACCTCGGGGTCGAGCAGGAACTCGGACCGGAACGCGGCGAGCGGGTCGGCGGCGTCCAGCTCGCAGGCGCGGGCCGCGTGCGGGCTCGTCGGTGCGGTGATGGTGTGCTCCTTGGCAAGAGGGACGCGGGAGCCTCAGCCTGCCACGCGCCCGTGCGGGTTACGTCCGGAGGGGCGCCGCTCCTGGTCGGGCACCTCCGTCCGGGACCAGACCGAGCTCGCCGGCGACAGCCCCGAGCGTCCCGACGATGTCACCGCGCCGGGGCAGGACCTGCAGGCAGACGTGATCGGCGCCGGCGTCGAGATGGGCGCGGACGGCCGCCGCGAGTGCCCCCGAGTCGCCGTGGGCCACGATGGCGTCGACGAGCTCGTCGCTTCCGTCTCCGGAGACGTCCGCCTCGGTGAAGCCGCCGCGACGCATGGTGCGCGTGTAGTTGGACATGCCGAGATAGCGGGTCAGGAATGCGCGGGCGGTGCGTCGCGCCGAGACGGGATCGGGATCAAGCACGACGGTCTGCTCCGGTGCCACTAGCGCCCCGGCGCCGAGCAGGTCCCGCGCCTCGCGGGTCTGGGAGGGGATCGTGAGGTACGGGTGAGTCCCGGCGCTGCGTTCGGCCGCCATGGCGAGCATGCGCGGCCCCAGAGCGGAGAGCACCCTCGCCTGCACCGGCACATCGCGACCATCGAGCACGTCGAGGTACCGGGCCATGGCGTCGAGGGGCAGGGTCCGCTGCGGGGTCGCCTCCCGGTGACCGGATCCGATGCCCAGCAGCAGGCGTCCCGGGTGACGGGCCTCGATGCGGTGGTACGAGTCGGCAAGCTCGTCCGCGTCGGCCTTCCAGATGTTGACGATGCCCGTGGCGATCTGGAGGTGCGCGGTCGCATCCAGGAGTTCCTCGGCGCGGGCCAAGCCCGCATCCGGGGATCCCCCAGCCAGAGCGCACCGAAGCCCAGGCCCTCGAGCGAGGCGGCAAGAGAGGAGTCGACATCGCCGACGCCCCGCCAGACCCCGACCGCCCCGAGGCGCTCGCGCCAGGTCATGTCGCGGCGGCTCAGCTGAACGGGTTGGGCGTCAGCGTGTACTTCGTCTGGACGTACTCGAGGATGCCCTCGGCACCGCCTTCGCGGCCGAGTCCGGAGAACTTCCAGCCGCCGAACGGGGCAGCGGCGTTGGAGACGAGGCCGGTGTTGAGCCCCATCATCCCGGTCTCGAGCCGCTCGATCATGCGCTGACCGCGCGTGAGGCTCTGCGTGAAGACGTAGGAGACGAGCCCGTACTCGGTGTCGTTGGCGAGCCGGACCGCCTCGTCCTCGTCGTCGAAGGGCTGGATCGCGAGCACCGGTCCGAAGATCTCCTCGCGGAGGATGTCGCTGCCGGGCTGGACGTCGACGACCACGGTGGGCTCGTAGAAGCTTCCGGGGCCGTCGATGATCTTGCCGCCGGTCTCGAGCCGTGCTCCGCGCTCGACCGCGTCGTCCACGAGGCTCGACACCTTCTCCACGGCCTTGTCGTTGATGAGCGGGCCGATCGTGACGCCCTCCTCGGTCCCCCGGCCGATGCCGAAGGAGCGGACGCGCTCCGAGACCCGGCGCGCGAACTCGTCGGCAACGGACCGGTGCACGAGGAAGCGGTTGCCCGCCGTGCAGGCCTGGCCGATGTTGCGGAACTTGGCGGCGATCGCGCCGTCGACCGCCTTGTCGAGGTCGGCGTCCTCGAAGACGAGGAAGGGCGCGTTGCCACCGAGCTCCATGGACGTGCGCAGCACGGCCCCGGCCGCCTGCTCGAGGAGCTTCTGGCCGACCGGCGTCGACCCGGTGAAGGAGAGCTTGCGCAGTCGCGGGTCGCGGATGATGGGCTCGGACACGGCCGCGGACGTCTTCGTCGTGATGACGTTGAGGACGCCCTTCGGCAGTCCGGCGTCCTCGAGGAGCTGGGCGAAGTAGAGGGTCGTCAGAGGGGTGAGCTCGGCCGGCTTGATGACCACCGTGCAGCCCGCGGCGAGGGCGGGGGCGATCTTGCGGGTGGCCATCGCGAGCGGGAAGTTCCACGGGGTGATGAGGAAGCACGGTCCGACTGGATGCTGGGACACGATCATCCGCCCCGTGCCCTCCGGGTTCGCGCCGTAGCGGCCCTGGATGCGCGGTGCCTCTTCGCTGAACCAGCGGATGAACTCGCCGCCGTAGGCGATCTCGCCCTTGGCCTCGGCGAGGGGCTTGCCCATCTCGACCGTCATCAGGAGGGCGAACTCGTCTTTGCGCTCCTGCAGGAGGTCGAACGCGCGCCGGAGGATCTCGCTGCGGTCGCGGGCGGGGGTCCTCGACCACGAGGGGAAGGCGTCGCAGGCGGCGTCGAGGGCGGCCTTGCCGTCGGCGACCGAGGCCGAGGCGATCGTCTTCACCCGTCGGCCGGTGGCGGGGTCGAAGACGTCGAGCGTCGCGCCATCCTCGGCGGGCCGCCACTCGCCTCCGATGTAGAGGCCACTCGGCACACGGTCAAGCAGGTCGCTCTCGCTGATCACGTTCGGGCTACTCCTTTTCGGGGCGGGGCGACCGCGTGCCGGGTCACAAGCACCGTATACGAACGCTCTTCGCTTGGCGTAGCCGGGCCTTCCTCCGTCAGCCCGACTCCGACGCGAGCTCCGCCAGGTCGAGAGCGAGCCTCGCGATCCGATCGTCCCGCTCGCTCCAGTACAGGTCGTCGAGCGCCGGCGGAGGCGGGTCGAGGCGCGGATGGACGATCTCCATCAGCGCGGCCTCCCGAGCCTCCTGAACCTGACGGCGCATCCAGTCCTCGTCCCCGGCCAGAGCGCGGAGGCGCTCGATCAGGCCGGCGTTCACCCTCTGCCGCAGCTCGAGCACGGGCACGTCGCGCCTGCGGTAGTCGTCGGCGGCATAGGGAGTGCCGCGGCGACGGTGCGCCCGCGGGATCATTCCGGCGAGCCGCACGTTCTCGGCCTCCTTCTCGGCGACGAGCACGGCGATCTCGCTCCGGAGGACTCGAACAGCCAGCCCTCGTCGAAGTCCGCGCGCTCGGCGACGGCACGGAGGATCAGGCGATTCTTCAGCGCGAGCCGCAGCGCGGCCGCGACCACGAGCATCCCCTCGTCGGCGAGCGCATCCTCGGACGGCGGGCGGAGCGAGGTCACCGCGGTCCTCTCGGAAAAATGGGCGGGTCGAGCGACCGGGAATAGGTGCACAGATTGTAAAGTTGCACTCACTGCAATGACTGTTCGCGACCGCTCCGGACTTGCCGGGCTGTCCGCGGACGTGCGCTTGCCGCTTCCTCTAATCCCATTTCCCTAAAGGACTCATGTCAACCACCACCGCACCAGCGGCCGCGCAGGGCGCACGGCCTGCATCGGCCGGCCCCGACTTCGGGGCGAAGCCGATCATGACGCACCGCCAGATCCTCCTCGTCATCTACGGCCTCATGGCCGGCATGTTCCTCTCGTCTCTCGGGCAGACGGTCTTCGGGACCGCGATCCGCACGATCGGCGACGACCTCCACGGACTCGACCAGCAGGCCTGGGTGACCACGGCCTATCTGATCGCCTCGACGATCTCGACGCCCATCTACGGCAAGCTCTCCGACATCTTCGGCCGCCGCCCGCTGTTCGTCTTCGGCATCGCGGTCTTCGTGCTCGGCGCGATCCTCGCGTCCTTCTCGACCTCGATGCTGATGCTCGCCGCCTTCCGCGGCGTCCAGGGCATCGGCGCCGGTGCGCTCATGTCGCTGCCGCTCGCGATCCTCGGCGACATGCTCGCCCCGCGTGAGCGCGCGAAGTACCAGGGCTACTTCCTCGCGGTCTTCGGCATCTCCTCTGTCATCGGTCCGCTGCTCGGCGGCGTGCTCGCGGGCGCAGACCAGATCCTCTTCATCGACGGCTGGCGCTGGGTGCTCCTCATCAACGTGCCGATCGGCATCGCGGCGCTCGCCATGGTTCTCGCGTTCCTCCACCTGCCGAAGATCGGCGACGGACAGGGAAGGCGCGCGTCGACTGGTGGGGCGCCACGACCGTGATCCTCGCGCTCGGCCCGCTGCTGCTCGTCGCCGAGCAGGGCCGCACGTGGGGCTGGGGCTCCGCCGCCTCGATCTCCTGCTACGTCATCGGCGCGCTCGGCATCGCCGCGTTCATCGTCGTCGAGTCGCTCATGAAGGACGACGCGATCATCCCGCTCAAGGTGTTCCGCTCGGGCACCTTCTCGATGGCGACCGTCATCGGCTTCCTGGTCGGCTTCGCGATGTTCGGCGCCATGCTCACCCTGCCGCTCTACGTCCAGATCGTCCTCGGCCTCGACCCGACGCAGTCCGGCTTCGCGACCCTGCCGCTCGTGGGCGGCCTGATGATCGCGTCGATCGCCTCGGGCCAGATCGTCGCCCGCACCGGCAAGTACCGCATCTTCCCGGTGCTCGGCACGGCGTTCACCACGATCGGCTACATCGTCCTGACCTTCATGACGATCGACAAGCCGCTGTGGTTCCTGTTCATCGCCATGTTCCTCATCGGTCTCGGCCTCGGCCAGCTCATGCAGAGCCTCACGCTCGCCTCCCAGGCGTCCGTCGGACCTCGGGACATGGGTGTGGCGACCAGTGCGGCGACGTTCTTCCGCCAGATGGGCGGCACGCTCGGCACCGCCGTGCTGCTGTCGATCCTGTTCGCTGCGCTGCCGACGAACATCGCAGGCGCCATGGGGAACAAGGCGGACCTGACGAGCGCCCTCGACGCCGCGCTGACCCCCTCGGTGGCCGGCGCTCCCGAGAACGCCGGCGCCATGAAGGCGATCTGGTCGCCCATCGTCACGCCGGTCCGGGAGCAGATCCAGACCGGTCTCGACACGGGGACGCAGCAGGCGACCGCCGCCGCGGACCAGGCCGTGACCCAGCAGGTCACGGCCGCCGTCCAGCAGCAGGTCGACGCCGGCGCGATCCCCGCCGCGGCCGCCGCGACGATCATCGGACAGCAGGTCGCCGCCGCCCGGCCGCAGGCTGAGCAGCAGGCGCTGGCCGCCGCCGCGGATCAGGCGCACGCCTCGGTCATCGACGGCAAGCTCGCGGTCGACTGGACCGACGCCGCCCAGCGCGGCTACTGGGTCGGACAGGTGGAGCCCAAGATCGCGGACAAGATCACGGGGTCCGCCGGAAGCTCGGCGTCCAGCTCGTCGGGCAGCATCAGCGACACGTCGTTCCTCAACGGGGCCGACCAGCGCCTCACGCGGCCGTTCCTCACCGGCTTCAACACCTCGACGGTCATGGTCTTCTGGGTGGGCTTCGCGGTGATCCTGCTCGCGTTCCTCCTGAGCCTGTTCTTCAAGGTGCCGCCGCTGCGCCAGCGCTCTGCGCTGCAGGAGCAGGCCGACGACCACGCCGCCGCCAGCGCACAGCTGGAGTCGGAGGCGGGCCTCGCCGCCGCGGAGGCCGGGTCCTTCACCGGCCCGATCAGCGAGGGCGCACCCGAGCCGGCTCGGCGTCGCTGACTCATCGAGGGCCGCCCGTCTCGACGGGCGGCCCTCCCCCACCACTCCCGAGGAGCTGCTGTGAGCATCACCGAGGACACCGAGGCGCTGCCTCCCGGTCCCGGAGACCCCGCCGAGCCGGGCCTGCGCGAGCGCAAGAAGCGGCAGACGCGGCAGGCCCTGCACGAGGCCGCGGTCCGGCTGATCGGCGAGCGCGGGCTCGCCGGCGTGACGGTCGAGGAGATCTGCGCCGAAGCCGGCGTCTCGCCGCGCACCTTCTTCAACTACTTCCCGTCGAAGGGCAATGCCGCCCTCGGCCTGCCCGTCGTCCTGGTCACCGAGGACGTCCGCCGGCGGTTCCTCGCAGGAGGCCCGGGCGGCCTCGTCGACGACCTCTGCGACCTGGCTGCCCACACGTTCGAGCTGCCGTCTGAGCGCATCCGGATGAAGGACCTGGTGCGGTCCCGCCCGGAGCTGGTGCCCATGGTGCTGCGCTGGATGGCGGACCTGCGGCTCGCGATCGTCGCGGCCGCGGTCGAGCGCACCGACGAGCAGACCGCACGCACCGCCGCGACGCTCGTCATGGCCGCGCTCGTGGAGGCGGTGCATCGCTGGAACGCGACGTCGCCCGACGAGCTCGCCGGGCGCATCCGCACGGTCGTCGCCGAGATGGGCGCGCTGGTCCGGGCCTGAGGCTCGGCGCCGTCGGCTCCCCTTCGCCCTAGCCCGTGGCCGTCTCGACCGCCGCCGGCTCCGTCGTCGGCAGCGGATCGCGGCGCCGCCGCGTCACGAAGAACGACCCCGCGAGCACGAGCGCGAAGCCGATGATCGTCCAGATGGTGACCCGCTCCCCGAGCACGACCGCGCCGGCGATGATCGCGACCGCCGGGTTGACGTAGGTGATGGTCGTCGTGCGAACGGGACCGATCTCCGCGATGAGCGCGAACATGATGAGGAACGCGGCCGCGCTGCAGACGACCGCGAGCGTGACCACCGAGGCGATCGCGGCTGCCGACGGCGGCTCGGCCGGCCAGCCTCCCGTCAGGGCGACGACCGGCACGTAGATCAGTGCGGAGAGCAGCAGGGACACCGCGACGACGCCGGTACCCGGCAAGTCCGACATCCAGCGGACGAGGATGACGGGGCCGATCGCGTAGCCCACCACGACCACCGCGATCTCGGCGACGCCGACGAGGTCCGAGCCTGCGACATCCAGCCCGACGAGCGCGGCCACCCCCAGCATCCCGAGGAGCACCCCGATCCAGTTGGGCAGGGAGAAGCGCTCGGGCCTTCCCGAGAGGAACGCCACGGCGACTCCGACGAGCGGGACCGCGGCGAGCAGCAGCCCCGCCGTCGAGCTGGGCAGCCGGGTCTCGGCCGAGCTGAGGAAGAACCACGGCAGCACGATCTCCACGACCGTGTAGGCGAGCAGCGGCTTCCACCGGCGCAGCACCGGCATCACCTGGCGGCGCAGCAGGACGAGCGGCAGCAGGACCAGCCCCCGAGCGCGCTCCGGGCGAGGACGACCATCGCCGGGTCCAGCTCGCCGACCGCCACCTTGATCAGCAGATACGGGATCCCCCACGCGATCGCGAGGGCGGCGAACAGGACAAGGGCGCGCGGACTCACCCCGCGATCCTTCCACCCGGGTGCGACCACCGTCGTGCCTTTCCGCCGAGTGGCGCTTTCGGGGCGAACCCCGTCCGTTCCTGATGGCCGGCAACGCCGTGCGCCGCACCGGGTCCATACGGAACACTGGCTCCATGCGTCCACTTCAGCAGGAGATCATCGCCGCCCTCGGCGTCCGGCCCCAGATCGATCCGGCGAGCGAGGTGCGCGAGCGCGTCGGCTTCCTCACCGATTACCTCCTCGACTCGGGAGCGAAAGGACTCGTCCTCGCCGTGAGCGGCGGCCAGGACTCGAGCCTCGCCGGCCGGCTGTGCCAGCTCGCGATCGAGGGGCTCGCGGAGCAGGGGAAGGAGCGCACCTTCGTCACGGTGCGGATGCCCTACGGCGTCCAGGCGGACGAGGATGACGCGCAGCTCGCGCTCGGGTTCATCGGCGCCCCGCCCGGGCTCACGGTGAACATCCGGAACGGCGTCGACGGCGTCGTCGAGGACTACGCGGACGCCACCGGGCAGACGCTGTCCGACTTCAACAAGGGCAACGTCAAGGCGCGCATGCGCATGGTCGCCCAGTACGCGATCGCGGGCGAGCGCGGCCTGCTCGTGGTGGGCACCGATCACGCGGCGGAGGCGCTGACCGGCTTCTTCACCAAGTACGGCGACGGCGGCGTCGATCTGACCCCGCTGACCGGACTCACCAAGCGGCAGGGCCGCGCCCTGCTGCAGCATCTCGGCTCGCCCGCCCGCCTCTACGAGAAGGCGCCCACCGCCGATCTCCTCGACGGCAACCCGGGCCAGACCGACGAGGCCAACCTGGGCCTCACGTATGCCCAGATCGACACGTACCTGGAGGGCGGCGACGTCCCGGACGAGGTCGCCCAGGCCATCGAGACCCGCTACCGCGCGACGGAGCACAAGCGTCAGGTGCCCGCCTCCGCACTCGACACCTGGTGGCGCGCCTAGCCCCTCACCCTGGGCCCGATGGGGGCCCGGCAAGGCCAGAAGTGGGGCGCCCTGCGGCGGCACAGAGTCCTTCCTCCTCGTACCGTCAGGAGAGGAGGCCGGATTCGGCCCCGGAACAGAGCGGAAGCACTACGTGATCCTGCACCGATTGTCTTTCGGGAACCGGGAGTTCGCGATCCCCAACTCCGCCGATATCAGCGGCCTGAAGCAGGAGATCCTGGCGGCGGTGCGCGCGGGCGGCGGGTATGTGACCCTTCCCCGATCCGAAAGCAGGAAGGGAAGCCTCGAGGTCCTCTTCACCGCGGGCATCCCCCTGCAGTGGGAGGAGGTGGAGTTCTCCGAGGAGGACGCCACCGACCTGATCGCGACCGACTCGGGGCACGACACGGACTACTGACCGCGAGACGTGAGCGCTGGTAGGCCGGTCACCGATTCAACCGGCCCACCGCGCCCCTCGCGGCGTGGGCCCACGAGCACGTGCGCGTCCGGTCCCTTCAACGAAGAGAAAGGCCCCGCCGAAGCGGGGCCTTTCTCTTTCGTTGCGGGGACAGGATTTGAACCTGCGACCTCTGGGTTATGAGCCCAGCGAGCTACCGAGCTGCTCCACCCCGCGATGCGAGTACAACGTTACCAGACCTGCGAGGGGGCGATGACCGGCCCTCGCACCGCGGGCAGCCGCCTCAGTCCTTCACCGACCCGGCGGCGAGGCCTCCGGTGATGTACCGCTGGAAGATGACGAAGACGATCACGATGGGGATCGCGACGATCGTGGACGCCGCCATGAGCGGACCCCACTGGGTGCCGTACTGGCCGATGAACGAGTTGAGCGTCACGGTGACCGGCTGGAACTCCTGCTTGGTCGCCAGGGTGAGGCCGAACACGAACTCCCCCACGTCATCACGAACGCGAACACGCCGACGGTCACGAGCCCGGGGCGGACGAGGGGCAGCACGATCCGGAAGAAGGCCTGGAACCGCGTCGCTCCGTCGACCGAGGCCGCCTCCTCCAGCTCGCGTGGGATGCCGAGATAGAAGGGCCGCAGCACGATCACGGCGAACGGGAGAGCGTTCACGGTGTCCGCGAGGATCACGCCCTGGTAGGTGTTCACGAGTCCGAACTGGCTGAACAGCGCGAACATCGGCAGCGCAACATTGATGGCGGGGAGCAGCTGTGCCACGAGGAACGGCAGCAGCAGCAGGCCGGTCCAGCGCAGCCGGAGGCGCGCCATCGCGTAGGCCGCCGGCGTCGCGAGCAGCAGGGTCAGCACGGTGGTGCCGACGCTGATGAGCACGCTGTTCCCGAGCGAGCGCATCATCTGGGCGTTGCCGAACACCGTGATGGCGTAGTTGTCCAGGTCCAGGTGGGTCGGGACCCAGGTCGGCGGGCTCGCGAACAGCTCGTCGGGCGTCTTCACCGAGGTGGTGATCATCCAGTAGAGCGGGAAGATGAACAGGCCGACCAGGACGATGCCGATGGCGGTCAGGTGCCACTTGCGGCGCGTCCGGTGGACTCGGGGAGCGGGAGCGACGCTCACAGTGACGACTCCTCTCTGCGGCGCAGCCACAGGTAGACGATCGAGAGGAAGAGCGGGATCGCGAGGAGGATGTTCGCCGCGGCGGCGCCGTCGCCCAGCCGGAAGTAGTTGAACGAGAGCTGGTAGACGGCGATCGACAGCACGTTGGTCGCGCTGGCCGGACCGCCCGAGGTCATCACGTAGATGATGTCGAACGCCTTGAAGGTGTGGACGAACCCGAGGAGCAGCGTCGTCAGGATGACGGGCCGCATCATCGGGATGGTGATGCTCCGGAACTTCTGCCACGGCCCGGCGCCGTCGATGCTCGCCGCCTCGTAGAGCGAGGACGGGATGCCCTGCAGGCCCGCGTAGAGCAGGAGCATGTGGAACGGGATGCCCACCCACACGTTCGCGACGATCACGGCGATCAGCGCCAGGTTGGGGTTCGTGAGCCAGGCCTCCTCGGTGTGGATCCCGAGGAACCCGAGGAAGGCGTTCAGCAGGCCGTAGCTGCCGCTGTAGATCCAGCGCCACAGGCTCGCCGAGACGACCGCGGGAAGCACCCAGACGACGAGCATGATCGCCCTGAGGAAGCCGGAGAGGGGAAAGCCGCGGTTGAAGAACGCGGCGAAGGCGAACCCGATCGTGTGCTGGAAGAGCAGCGACCCCAGCGTGAAGATCAGGGTGATGACGAGGGAGGGGAAGAAGCCGGGCGAGGAGAGGAACTCGCCGTAGTTCTGCAGCCCGATGAACGGGGCGCCGCCGCGGATGAAGTTCGCCGCGTTGACGTCGAAGACGCTGAGATAGAACGTGTACGCGAGCGGGTAGAACATGAACGCGACGAGGAACAGCACGGCCGGCAGCACGAACAGGTAGCGGCTGAGGCCGGAGCCACGGCTCCGCCGGCCGGCGGCCGCCCCATGGGGGCGGCCGCCGTCGGACGGGAGCGGACGGTGACGGTCATCCCTTCGGCAGCAGCGGCTTCACAGCCGTCGCGGCCGTACCCAGGGCGCTCTTGGCGTCGGACGATCCGGTGAGCACGCTCTGGATGGCCGCAACCACCTGGTCCGCGATCTCGGCGTAGTTGGCACCGTAGGCACGGGGCCGGGCCACCTTGAGCTCGTCGGCGAAGACCGCGATGTTCGCATCGTCGGTGAAGGGGTCGACGTCGGTGCGGGTGGGCAGGCTGCCGGAGCCGGCGGCGAGAGCCTCGACGTTCTCAGGCTTCTGCATCCACTTGACGAGATCCCAGGCGGCGTCGGTGTGCGGCCCGTCGACGATCATGTAGTTCTCGCCACCGAGCGCTGACGCCTTCTCCTTGCCGGCAGGCAGGAGCGCGACGCCGTAGTCGAGGTTCGGCGCCTCCTTCGCCAGGAAGGGCAACTGCCAGGGGCCGTTGATCATCATGGCGGCCCGTCCCTGCGCGAACTCGCTCGCGACGGCGGCCTGGTCCCAGTTGAGGGCCTCCCGCGACACGCTGCCGTCCTGCATGAGACCGGACCAGTACTCGAGGGCGGTGGCGGCCTGCGGCGAATCCAGCTTGGTCAGGTCGCCTCCGGCCTGCCAGAGGGTGGGCAGCCACTGGAAGACGGCCTGCTGGTTGTTGATGGCCGAGTAGGCGAAGCCGTAGTGGTCAGGCGTCGTGAGCGCCTTCGCGGTCGACTCGAGCTCGTCCCAGGTCGTCGGCGGCTTCAGGCCCGCGTCGGCGAGCAGAGCCTTGTTGTAGAAGAGGGCGAGGCAGTTCGCGGTGATCGGCACGCCGTAGTTCTTGCCGTTCAGCGAGGAGGACTGGATGACGCCCTTCGGATACTTGTCGAGCTCGCCCCACTCCTTGAGCTTGTCCGTGAGGTCCGCCGCGATGCCGAGCTCCGCGAACTGAGCGTGGTCGGGTCCGTTGATGACGACGATGTCGGGAAGCGCCGCCGCTCCCGCGGACTGCAGCAGGTTCTTCTTGAGGTCCTCGTAGGCGATGAACTGCCGTTCGACCGTCACGTTCGGGTTCTCCTTCTGGTACTTGTCCAGCAGGCCGAGGAGCGCGTCCTCGGTGGCGCCCGGGGCGTAGTAGTCCCACCAGGTGAGCGTGACCTTTCCATCCTTGGGAGCCTCGGAGGCGGCGCCTCCTCCTGCTCCGCCGGGGCTGCAGGCGGTGAGGACGGCGGCCACCGCTGCGGCCGCACCGAGGGCGAGGACGCGGGCGCGGGTGCGCCCTGATCGCAGGGACATGGGTTCTCCTTCGTCGTTGATGAGAGGTGGTGCAGAGGGTTCAGAGGTGCGCGTCGAGCCAGGCGCGCGACTGGCGCAGGCCGACCTGCAGGGGGCGGCGGACTCCTCGTCCACGCAGAGCCAGTCCTGGAAGCCCTGACTGCGCAGCTGTCCGAGGATGCCCGTGAGGTCGAGCTCGCCTTCGCCGAGAAGGCGCCACTCGCCGCCGGCGTAGTCCTTCAGATGGATGTTGTCGACAATGTCGGCGAAGCGGCTCAGGAAGCCGGGGATGTCCTCGATCCCGCTCTTGGCGAGGTGCGCCGTGTCCACCGTGAGCCCGATGCGTCCGTCCGCTGCGCCGAAGAACTCCTCGACGTCGTCGGGAAGCATGACCGGCTGGCCGTAGTGGTGGTGCAGTGAGAAGCGGACGCCCCGGTCGCCTGCGCGCTGGGCGTAGTCGGCGAGCGTGCCGGCGAAACCGCGGAGCACCTCGGGCGTGACGCCTTCGCGGTCGCGGTTGTGGCAGAAGATCACCCTCTCCGCACCCACCGCGCCGGCGAAGTCGATGGTGGCCTGGAGGCGCTCCTTGCCACCGTCCGACAGGTCGTCGAAGAAGATGAGGCCGGAGACCGTTCCCGGGTCGTCGCCCCAGCGGGAGCGGAAGCCCTCTGCGTCGTCCACGAAGGGGAGGAACTGCCCCATCTTGAGCTGGAGTCCCTCGTAGCCCTCGGCGCGATACCCCGTGAGCAGCGTGGCGAGCTCCTCCTCGTCGCGGGTCGGCTTGGAGAAGGCGATCTTCATGCGAGCACCCCGTTCGTGAACTCGACGGTCTCCCCCGTCGCCGCAGACCGGTAGGCCGCGTCGAGCAGCGACAGCGTCTTGAGGTTGTCCCGTCCGGAGTTCGTGGGCTCGCGACCCTCGTCGATCGCGTCCAGGAGGCGCTCCAGGCTGCGGTACGCGGAGAGCGGCTTGCCGGGCCCGGCACACGGGTTGTCGATCGTCTCGACGCCGTCGGCGTCGGCGATCTGGAGCGTGTCGTAGCCGAAGGCCAGCGTCCCGGTCTCGCCCAGGACGATCGTCTCGACGCGTTCGAAGCGGCTCGAGAAGCTCTGCGTGTAGTTGACGCCGACCTCCCCGAACCGGACGTGGATGACGGCGTCGGTCTCGCCCGAGGCCTCCATCGACGGCGAGCGCCACGCGGTTCCCACCAGCCAGTCGGCGTCGACGTCGAGGAGGTACCGGAATCCGTCGAACCAGTGCACACCCATGACGGAGAGCGCGTGGTGCGTCGCCTCCGCTCGCCAGCCCGTCACCTCCCGCCACATCAGCTCGCGGTGGTCGATGCCGCGCACGGCTCCGATGCGTCCGGCGCGGATCGCGTCGCGGGCGAGGCCGAAGGAGTAGTGGTCCCGGAAGTTCTGGTCGACCGCGAGAAGCACTCCGGCGTCCTCGGCCACCTGGACGATCCGGCGCGCCTCCTCCACCCCGTCCGCCATCGGCTTCTCGACGTGCATGTGCTTGCCGGCCGCAGCCAGCTCCCCGACCGCCTCCAGCCGGACGCTGCTCGGCGTGCAGACGGCGGCGACGTCGAAGTCGGCGCCGGCGACGAGGGCCGGGATGTCGGCGAAGGTGGGGATCCCGAAGGTCTCCTCGACCCAGGCCCGCCGCTCCGGCATCGGGTCGACCGCGGCGACCACGTCGACCCGGTCGGGGTGCTCGAGGTAGCCGCGGAAGTGCATGTCGCTGACGTTGCCCGCCCCGACGATCGCGACGCGATGGCGGCTCACTCGCCCACCACCTGGCGGCGCGCCGTGTCGAACGTGATGAGGAGCTCGCACTCCTCGTCGCCGATGTTCTCCGCGTTGTGGACCGACCCCACGGGGATGGAGATGGTGTCGCCGGCCCCCATCTCGACGTACTCGGACCCGACCCGGTGACGGATGCGTCCGCGGATCACGTGCAGCACCTCGTCGCAGTTCGGGTGGTGGTGCACGGGATTGCTTCCCCGGGCTGGATGAAGCACTTGCCCACCGTGAGCACATCGGAGTTGCCGATGGCGTCGGACACCATCCACTCGAGGCGGCCCCATGGCTGTGGCTCGATCACAACGGCGGTGGCGGGGGTGAGACCGCCCCGCCTGCCGGTCTCAGGTGCGTTCGGCATTGCTCTCTCTTCTCGTCGACCGGCGCCGCCCACGGAAGGTGCGACATCGGTGTCGGGGAGCACAGAATGCTCCGCTGTGCCCTCATCCTCGCGGGGGCCAATCGACTACGAGAGGGCCAATTGGAAGCGTTTGGCTCCTAAATGGCGGGGCGCGCGTCCCCGGCATCCATCGACGGGCGCCATTCCTGCCAGACCCGGGAGAGGAGCTCGATGCCGTGCCGCGTGACCTCGGGGCTGTCCGCATAGGACAGGCGCACGTGATCGTCGAACTGGTCGGCACTGCTGAACGTGGTTCCCGGCAGCAGACGCACCCCGTAGCGCTCCGCCCGCTGCACGAAGGCGTTGGCGCCCGGCTCGGGCAGCCGGATCCACAGGGAGCCGCCCCCTGGGGCATCTGGGGCGCCCATTCGGGCAGGAGCTCGCCGATCGCCTCGAGGGCCAGCCGGCGCGACTCGGAGAGCGTGCGGAAGCGCTCGTCCCGGGCGCTCTCGATCTTCGGCAGGAGCTGGCTGCCGACCAGCTGCGCGAGGAGCGAGGTGCCGAGATCCATGCCGCCCTTCACCGAGGCGAGCTCCGTGATGATGTCGGGGTGCGCGCGCAGCCAGCCGACGCGCAGACCGCCCCAGAACGACTTGCTGAGCGAGCCCGCGGTGACGATCAGGTCGCTCCCCGCACCCAGGGGATGGGCCGGCGATCACCGTCGATGATGGTGTCCGCAAGGGTGGCGTCGTCGATGACAGGGACGCCGTGTCGCGCGGCGATCGCCGCCACCCGGCTCCGCCGGAAGCCGTCGAGGACGGATCCTGTCGGGTTGTGCACGGTCGACTGCAGGACGATCAGGGCCGGAGAGACGCGCGCCACCGTGCTGGCCAGCTTGTCGATGTCGATCCCGTCGGCCCCGGACGGCACCCCCACGATCCGCACTCCGAGCGCCTTGAGCGATTCGATCGCCCCGCGGAAGGAGGGCTCCTCGAGCACCACGGTCGCGTCTCGGTTGACCATCGAGGCGGCGAACAGCCGGAGAGCCTGCTGAGCGCCGGACGTCACGAGGATGTTCTCGGGCTCGGTGGGCAGCCCCAGGTTCGAGTAGTACTCGGCCACCGCGATGCGGAGCTCGGGCAGGCCGACGGGCTCGTAGCCGTGGGACGCGACGAGCGCTCGCATGCGTGATCCGTCCAGCCTCGCGATCTCGTCGGTGACCATCGACAGGCCGGGAAGAGCCGCACTCCGCAGGTCGATCCTCCGCAGATCGCGACCGCCGACGAAGGAGCCCAGGCGATCGTCGCCGCGATGGGAGCCGGGCATCGGGCGGAAGGTGACGTAGGTGCCGTCGCCCTGTCTGCTCGAGAGCAGGCCTTCGCCCCGGAGCACGTCGAGCGCTCTGCTGACGGTGTTGCGACTCAGGTTCAGCGCCTGGCCGAGCGGGCGCTCGGCCGGAAGGCGCGTTCCCGAGGAGAGCACCCCGGACCGGATGAGCCGGCGCAGCTGCGCGGCCAGGTCTTCATGGAGTGCGAGGCGACCGGTCTGCCAGTCGCCGAGCAGCCGGACGAGGCGCGTCGATCCAATCGCGGCCAATTTGAAGGAATTGGCACTCCCCTGGTCTCCGGCCATCCGCCCATTATGGGGAGGCCACGAGAGGTTGGGCCACTCTTTCACGAGGAAGAACGCAGCAGCCTCTCATCGGAAGAAAGCAGCAGAATGCCGCACAGAGTTGTGTTGGTCGGGTCGCTCGACACCAAGAGCGACGAGTACCGCTTCGTCCTGGACCGCCTGCAGGCTGCCGGGATCGCGACCGTCATGGTGGACACCGGTGTGCTGGGCTCGCCCGGCTTCCAGCCGGAGGTCGACCGTGCTCAGGTCGCCGAAGCGGGCGGAACGGCGCTCTCGGAGCTCGTCGAACGCGCCGACCGCGGAGCCGCCCTCGCGGTCATGGCTCGTGGCGCCGCCGCCATCGTCTCGGAGCTGCACGCCTCCGGCCGGATCCAAGGCGCGCTGGCGCTCGGCGGAACAGGAGGCACGTCGATCGCGGCGGCGGCCTTCCGCGACCTCCCGCTCGGGTTCCCCAAGCTCATCGTCTCGACGGCGGCCTCGGGCAACACCGAGGCCTACGTGGGCGAGACCGACCTCATCCTGGCTCCCAGTGTGGTCGACGTCGCGGGCATCAACCGGATCTCGCTGAAGATCCTGGCCAATGCCGCCGCCGCGATGGCGGGAATGGTCACCGCGGCCCCTCTCCCCCGGATCGACGCCCGGCCCCTGGTGGCGGCCAGCATGTTCGGAGTGACGACCCCCAGTGTGACCCGTGCCCGGGAACGGCTCGAGGAGCTGGGATACGAGGTCCTCGTCTTCCACATGACGGGCTCGGGCGGCCGCGCGATGGAATCGCTCATCCGCCAGGGCTTCTTCGCGGGCGTGCTGGACGTCACCACGACGGAGCTCGCGGACCACCTGGTGGGAGGTGTCTTCGATGCGGGACCGTCCCGCCTCACCGCGGCGGCGGAGACGGGCACCCCGCAGGTGGTGTCGGTCGGCGCACTCGATATGGTGAACTTCGGGCCGCGCGACACCGTCCCGGCCGAGTTCCGCGACCGCAACCTGTACGTTCACAACTCCAGCGTCACGCTGATGCGCACGACCGCGGCGGAGTGCGCCGAGCTCGGCGCCGAGCTGGCCCGCAAGGTCGCAGCATCCACGGGCCCCGCCTCGGTGCTGCTTCCCCTCGGCGGGATCTCCGCCATCGCGGTCCCCGGAGGTCCCTTCTACGACCCCTCGGCCGACGCCGCCCTGTTCTCAGCCATCCGCTCCGGTCTGGCCGGCTCCTCCGTCCACCTCGAGGAGCTGGACGTCTCCGTCAACGATCCCGCCTTCGCCGATGCGATGGTCGACACCCTGCACGCCCACATCACTCGACTGCCCACCCCGGCACAGACCCTCTGAGGACAGCATGCCCTTCATCGCACGATCCGAGATCCTTGAGCGCCTGCGAACGAAGATCGCCGAGCGGCGGCCGATCATCGGCGCGGGCGCCGGGACGGGGCTCTCCGCGAAGTGCGAGGAGGACGGCGGTGCCGACCTCATCGTCATCTACAACTCCGGCCGCTACCGGATGGCTGGGCGAGGCTCGCTGTCCGGGCTCCTCGCCTACGGAAACGCGAACGACCTCGTCGTCGAGATGGGTCGCGAGGTCCTCCCGATCCCCAAGCGCACGCCGGTCCTGGCCGGCGTCAACGGCACCGACCCCTTCTTCGATCCGGCGAGGTTCGTCCGGCAGCTGCGGGATCAGGGCTTCTCCGGCGTGCAGAACTTCCCCACGGTAGGTCTGATCGACGGCGTCTTCCGCGCCAACCTCGAGGAGACCGGGATGGGCTTCGCGCTGGAGGTCGAGACCATCGCGCACGCCCATGCGGCGGATCTGCTCACCACCCCGTACGTGTTCTCGGTGGAGGACGCCACGGCGATGACCGAGGCGGGAGCGGACATCGTCGTCTGCCACATGGGCCTCACGACGGGAGGGACCATCGGCGCGGACACGGCCAAGAGCCTCGACGACTGCGTCCGGCTCGCTGACGAGTGGGCGGATGCCGCACGCGCGGTGCGGTCCGATGTGATCGTCCTCGTGCACGGCGGACCCATCGCGACCCCGACGGACGCGGCCTACGTGCTCAACAACGCCAGGGGCGTCCACGGCTTCTACGGCGCATCCTCCATGGAGCGGCTCCCCGTCGAGGTCGCGCTCACCGCGCGCGTGCGGGAGTTCGCGGAGATCACCTTCGACGACGCCCCCGGGCAGGAGAGCGAGACGGCGGACGCACCCTCGGCGTCCGCGCTGAGCAGCTGATCGCCGGCGGGAGGAGAGCGCCCATGCGCGTCGTGATCATCGGAGCGACGGGGCACGTCGGAACCTACCTGGTCCCTCGCCTTGTGGCGGACGGGCACGAGGTGGTCGCCGTCAGCCGCGGCCGGTCTGCGCCCTACCGGGAGCATGAGGCGTGGACCGAGGTCGAGCGGCTGATCGCGGACAGGGAGGCGGAGGACGCCGACGGCGTGTTCGCCGGCCGCATCGCCGCACTCGCCCCGGACGCGGTGGTCGACATGGTCTGCTTCACCGTCGACTCCGCCCGGCAGCTCGCCGACGCCCTGCGCGGCAGCGGCGCCCATCTTGTCCACACCGGAACCATCTGGACGCACGGCACGCTCACCGAGGTGCCGGCCAAGGAGGATGCGCCGAAGCGGCCGTGGGGCGAGTACGGGATGGGGAAGGAGGCGATCGAGCGGCTGCTGCTCGCCGAGGCGGACCGTCCCGACGGCGTGCGGGTCTCGATCGTCCATCCGGGGCACATCTCCGGACCGGGCTGGCCGATCGTGACCCCGCAGGGCACGACGGACGTCGGTGTGTGGAGAGCGCTCGCCACCGGCGGCGAGCTCCTGCTCCCGGGCTTCGGGCTCGAGACGGTGCACCATGTGCACGCCGCCGACGTCGCGCAGCTGATCCGTCTGTGCCTCGAGCAGCCGGAGCGGGCGGAGGGCGAGGCGTTCCACGCCGTCTCGGAGAGCGCGCTGACGCTCCGCGGATTCGCCGAGGCGGCGGCTGGGTGGTTCGGTCAGGAGGCCCGGCTCCGCTTCGTGCCGTTCGACGACTTCCAGGCCTCCCTCGCCCCCGAGTTCCGCGACGCCGCCTACCAGCACGTGGCGCGGAGCCACTCGATGAGCATCGAGAAGGCCCGGCAGCGACTGGGCTACGCCCCCGACTCCACGTCGCTCGGGGCCGTGGCCGAGGCGGTGGAGTGGCTGCGCCAGGACGGGCGCCTCGGCCCCGGCATTCCTCCCGTTCGCATCGCCGCGCCGCGCTGACGGCAGGCCACTCCGTCCCTCCCGAGGTCAGTCGAGGGGTGCCGGGCCCAGCTCGGCGAGGAGCTTCGACATCGCCACGTAGGCGCGGTTCCGGTACGCCACCACCTCGGCCACGCGTGCCGGGTCGAGCTCCAGGAAGCCCTTGCCGGTCTTGGTGCCGAAGTGGCCCTGCTCGACGAGCTCCGCGAGCTGCTGCGGCATCGGGAACCGGTCCGGATAGGCCGCGTGGAGAGACCCGAACACCAGAGCGTAGGTGTCGAGGCCCGCCATGTCGGCGATCGCGAAGGGGCCGAAGAACGGCAGCCGGAAGCCCAGGGTGGTGCGGATGATCGCGTCGACGTCGCGCGCGGACGCCACCCCTTCCTCCACCACTCGCGCGGCCTCGTTGAAGAGGGCGAACTGGAGCCGGTTGAGCACGAAGCCGGTCTTGTCCTGGACGAGCGCCGACTGCTTGCCGACCGCGGCCACGAGCGCTCGCGCGACGGCGACGGCGTCGTCGGAGGTTCCGTCGTGAGGGATCACCTCGACCCCCGGGATGAACGGCGAGGGGTTGCTGAAGTGCACCCCGAGGAATCGCTCGGGGCGGTCGACCGCCTCGGCCATCGATGCGATCGAGATGCTCGACGTGTTGCTCCCGATCACGGCGTCCGGCCGCGCGGCCGAGGAGATGCGGGCGAGCGTGTCCCGCTTCAGGTCGAGGCGCTCGGGCACCGCCTCCTCGATGAAGGACGCTGTCGCGACGGCGTCCTCCAGCGTGGCGGCGACCAGGTGCTCCTCCAGGTTTTCCGTCGCGTCGGGCGGGAAGAGCCCGTCGGCCACGAAGGCGCGCGATTCGGCGAGGAGGCGCTCCCGGCTCTGCTGCGCGGCCTCGAGCGTGACGTCGGCGATCGCCACCTCGTACCCGGCCAGGACGAGGACCTGCGCGATCCCGCCGCCCATGTATCCGGACCCCACCACCGCGACCCTGTCGGTCATGACCGCTCCTCCCTCTGGGGCCGGAGCCCCTCGTTCTTCGAATCCGTCCGGGGCAGCGCGAGTCCGGGCTGCGTCACGCGGCTCGTGCCCAGCCGGTAGCCGTCCCGCTTCGGCATCGCGTACCGGCGGAGGTAGTCGCGATTGGACGCGCTCACGCTCAGGCCGTCGCCGCCGTAGTGCTCGGTGCAGACGATGCCCTGGAATCCCGCGGCCAGGGCCTCCTGGAAGACCTCGCGGTAGTTGATCATGCCGGTCTCGAGCGGGGCCGGGACGGCCGTGTACCACCCGCGGATCGGGTCTTCGTCCCGTGCGTAGTTCTTCGCCTGCCAGTAGTTGGCGTAGGGCAGGGTGGCGGCGTACAGCTCACGCCAGGACTCGATCGGCCGATGCAGGCGCACGAGGTTGCCGACGTCCGGGTTGAGCCCGACCTCCGGCATCCCGACCTCCTCGACCAGCCGGACCGCCGACTCGGCGGTGCCGAGGTAGGTGTCCTCGTAGAGCTCGAGCGAGAGCAGGACGCCCACCTCCGCCGCGTGCCGTCCGAGCTCCTGG
This sequence comes from Naasia aerilata, assembly GCF_030296595.1. Classification (GTDB taxonomy): domain Bacteria; phylum Actinomycetota; class Actinomycetes; order Actinomycetales; family Microbacteriaceae; genus Naasia; species Naasia aerilata. Next base: position 409,214 of record NZ_AP027731.1, read on the forward strand.
AAGCGCCGCACGGCTCTCGCTCGCTCGGCCGGGTCGTCGGGGTCGACGTGGCCCGGGACGGTCCAGAACCACAGCGCCTGCTGCTGCGCCGGGGTGAGCGCCTGGTGGAGTCCCACGCAGACCACGCGCGCTCCGATCGCCGCCGCGGCCTCGATGGATCGATGGGAGTAGGCGAGGTTCGCGTCCCCGTGCTGCGCATCGAGCACGCTCTTGCGTACGAGCGAGATGACGGGTGCCGCGATGCCTGCGGCGCGGACGGCGCCGGCGAACTCGTCCAGCCGCTCCGGCGCGAGGTCGCCGGGTCGAACCCAGCTGTCCGTGAGGTCGACCGCGTCGAAACCCGCGTCCGCGACCTCCTCGAACTTCTCCCGCCAGGTCTCGGCCGGCGCATCCTGCACCGAGCTCCCGTCCCGGCGGATGCCGGGCGACTGCAGGAGGGCCGCCGTGATGGGCCAGTCGTCCGCCGTCAGTGCCACACGAACCCGCTTCCTCGAGGATCAGCGGAAGCGCGGAGGCGACACCGCCGCGGACGGCGCGCTGGGGGCGGCCATCCGGATACTAGATCCTATAGGATTCGAGTCCAGTCACGAACGCCGGAAGGAGACGGGATGCCGACAGCCGCTCCGCTCAGTCGGCAGGTGCTCGCCGACCTCGTCTACGACGAGCTCTTCGCGCGACTGATGGACGGTCGGTACCCGGCCGGCGCACCGCTCGCCATCGATCGGATCGCGGCCGAGCTCGCCGTCTCCCCCACTCCTGTACGGGAGTCGCTGGCCCGCCTGGAAGCGACGGGCCTGGTCACACGCATCGCGCTCAAGGGCTACGCGGTCCCCCGCTGCCGACCACCGAGGAGCTCGGGCAGCTGATGGAGGCCCGCCGTGCCATCGAGCCGATGAGCGCTCGCCTGGCCGCGCGGCACATGACAGTCGCGCTCCGCGACGAGCTGAGCCGGACCATCGAGGTCCTCGTCGAGACCCCGACCGGTCCCACGTTCCGCGACTACCGGCCCTACTGGGAGGCCGACGAGCTCTTCCACCGGCTCATCGCCGAGCACAGCGGGAACCCCTACCTGCTGTCCGCCCACACGACGCTGCGCGGCCACGTCCAGCGCTTCCGTCAGTTCGGCGGTTCGGGCATCACGGACTCCGACCAGGCGATCGCCGAGCACGGCGCGATCCTCCTCGCGCTCGAGGGCGGTCACCCCGCTCAGGCGGCGAAAGCGATGGACCGACACCTGCTCAACGTGAAGCGGCGCGCGGTGACGGAAAGCGCACGCGGGGTGCCGGAGAGCGCACCCGCGCCGCGGGTGTAACCGTCTTGCCGCGGGTGTCGTTACACCCGCGCTTCGGCGGTTACACCCGCGGTATGACGGTCCCGGGTCAGCCGGCCGCCGAGGCCGCGACCGCGCGCTCCACCGCGTCCTGCAGGCGAGCGTCGGCCTGAGCCGCCGCGACGAGGTCGTTCTTCGCGTAGGCGGCGGCGCGGTCCTGGAGGGCCTGGTTCGCGTCGGCCAGCGCCTGCTCGAGCGCCGGGTTCGACGCCGTCCCGCCCGTGTCGCCGCCGGTGCCGTTGTTCCCGCCCGTATCGGTGCCGGTGTCTCCGCCCGTGGTGTCTCCGCTGTCCTCGGGAGGCACGCCGGTGTCGCCGGCGCTCGCACCCGAGTCGCCGCCGAAGAGGCTGTCGAGGGCGGCATCCAGGGTGTCCTCGAAGGCGATCTTGTCGCCGAACGAGACGAGCACCTTCCGCAGCAGCGGGTACGTCGTCTCACCGCTCGATCGGACGTAGACCGGCTGCACGTAGAGCAGGCCGCCGCCGACCGGAAGCGTCAGCAGGTTGCCGCGCTCGACCGAGGTGTCGCCCCGGGTCAGCAGCGCCAGCTGGTTCGCGACGTTCGTGTCCGAGTTGAAGATGTTCTGCACCTGGCCGGGGCCGGGGACGTTGTTCGGCAGGGTGAGCAACCGCAGCTTCCCGTACCCGTCCGCCACCTCGCCCTTGCCCGATCCGGCATCGGAGTCGACCGCGAGGTAGCCGGTCGCCACGCTGCGGCTCTCCGCGCCCGTCCGGTTGGGGATGAACGTGGAGTAGAGCGAGTACGCGGGATTGTCGGTGCCCGGGATCTGCATCGTCAGGTAATAGGGCGGCTGCAGCGTCGTGTTCGAGGCCGGCGATGTCGGGTCGTTCGGCGCGCGCCACGCGTTGTCGCGCTGGTACCAGGAGCCGGCGTCCGTCACGTGGTACTGGCCGAGGACCGAGCGCTGCACCTTGAACAGGTCCGCGGGGTAGCGGACGTGGCTCATCAGCTGCGCCGACATCTCGCTCATCGGCTTCAGCTCCGTCGGGAAGACCTTCTGCCAGGAGGCGATGATCGGGTCGGTCTTGTCCCAGGTGTAGAGGCTGACCGAGCCGTCGTAGGCGTCGACCGTGGCCTTGACCGAGTTGCGGATGTAGTTGATGTCGTCCACGGCATACGCCGGCGCGGGGGTGTAGGTGTCCGCGATCGACTCGCTCAGGCTGCGCGTGCTCGAGTACGGGTACGACGACGAGGTCGTGTAGCCGTCGATGATCCACTTGAGCCGGCCGTCGACGACCGCCGGGTAGGCGTCCGAGTCGAGGGTGAGGTACGGCGCGACCTTCTCCACGCGGGTCTTCGGGTCGCGGTCGTAGAGGATCTGCGAGTCCGAGTTCACCGCGTTGGACAGGAACACCTGCTCCGACTGGAACTTCAGGGCGTAGATGAGCCGCGTGAACCAGTTGTCGAGCTTCGGCCCGCCGTCGCCCGTGAAGGTCGTGTACACCTGCGAGGTGCCCTCGGTGGAGCCCTGCGTCGCCCCGGACGGGTAGTCGAGCTCGATCGGGTCGGCCGACTTGGGCGCCCCGACGATCGAGTAGCCCGGCGAGAACTCGCCGAAGTAGACGCGCGGCTCGAAGTCGCCGAGCGACCCGCTCGACGGGATGCCCGACTCCAGGAACACGGGCTGGCCGTCCGCCGAGCGGCGGTTGCCGTACGCCGCGACCACGCCGTAGCCGTGCGTATAGACGACGGTGCGGTTGTACCAGGTCGTGCCGTCGCCGAGTCCCGACTGGTTGAGCTCGCGCACGGCCACGACCGTGTCGGTGGTCTTGCCGTCGACCGTGTAGCGGTCGACGTCGAGGTCGCGCGGGAACTGGTAGTACTGCCGGAACTGCTGCAGCTGGCCGAACGACGGCGAGACGATCGCGGGGTCGAGGATGCGGATGTTCGCGGTGGTCACCGCGTCCTGCCGCAGGGCGCCCGGCTCGGCCTCGGTGGAGGCGTCGTAGGGGATCTGCTCGACGTCCGCGACGCCGTACGCCTGCCGCGTCATGTCGATGTTGCGCTGGATGTAGGGGCGCTCGAGGCTCAGCTCGCTCGGGTCGACCTGGAAGCGCTGAACGACCCAGGGGTAGATGGAGCTCGCGATGAGGCTCGTGACGATGAGCAGCGCGGTCCCGATCAGGGCAGCCGCCAGCGGCCGATGACTGCGGTGATGAGGAAGAGGATCGCGACGATGCCCGCGACCGCGGCGACGATGTTCCGGGCCGGGATGACGGCGCTCACGTCGGCGTAGCTCGCGCCCGTGATGAGGCCGCCGCTCTGCGTGACCGTGAGGTACTGGTCGAGGTAGATGCTGAGCGCCTGCAGGCCGATGTAGAGGGCGGCCATCACCGCGATCTGCACGCGGGCGGCCTTCGAGATGCGCACCTCGCGCCCGGCGACGCGGATCGCGCCGTAGAGGTAGGCGGTTGCGAGCCCGGCGAGGCCGGCCACGAGCACGACGGCAGAGGCGAAGCCGACCAGGCCGTGGAGGAAGGGCAGCTCGAAGAGGTAGAAGGACGCGTCGAGGCCGAACTGCGGATCCTTGGTGCCGGACGGCGTCCGGTTGAAGTAGAGGAGCACCGCCTGCCAGCGCGTGGATGCCGAGACGCCGGCGAACAGGCCGATGACGGCGGGGATGCCGAACATCGCGAGGCGGCGGAGCGGCTCGATGACCTGCTGGTACCGGTCCAGCTGGGAGTTCAGCCGCGCGTAGATGGGGCGGAAGCGGTAGGCCAGCAGGATGCTGAGGAAGACGGGCACGGCCATGCCCAGGAACCCGGCGACGAACAGGCCGATCCCCCAGCCCCACTCGGTCAGCAGCACGTTGAGGAAGCCCAGCTGGTCGAACCAGAGGATGTCGGCGTAGAGCCCGGCGAAGATGAAGAAGGCGATGAGGAGCGCCGCGACGACGCCCGCTGTGATGGCGAGGGTTGCGCGGTTCTTGCGGCGTGGTGCGGCGGCTGTGGACGTCACGGTGCAGAGCCTACCCGGCGGTACATGTGGGCAATCCGGAGGTGCCGGAGCCGCTGCCGATCGCCTCGAGAGCGTCGATCGAGTCCTGCAGAGTGGCGACCTTGACGACGCGGAGGCCGTCCGGCACATGGCCGACGACCTCGTTGCAGTTCGCCTCCGGGGCGAGGAACCAGTCGGCGCCCGCGCGCTCGGCGCCGTAGAGCTTCTGCCGGATCCCGCCGATCGGGCCGACCGCTCCCTCCGCGTCGATCGTCCCGGTGCCCGCGACCCTCTCGCCGCCCGTGAGGGCGCCCGGGGTGAGCTTGTCGTAGATGCCGAGGGCGAACATCATCCCGGCGCTCGGGCCGCCCACGTTGGGCAGCTCGATCTGCACGTCGAAGGGGAAGTCGTACTGCACGGCGATGCCGACGCCCACGACGAGGTTCCCGTTCAGCTCCACGGGCGTCACGTCGACGGTGCGCGGTTCCCCGTCGCGCACGATGCCGATCTCGGCGGGCTTGGCCTTGCCGTTCGCGGCGACCGCCCTGCGGAGCGCGGGCAGGTCGTCGGCCGCCGTGCCGTTGACCGAGACGACCTGATCGCCCTCCGCCAGGAGTCCTCCGCGGGCGCTCCGGACTGGATGGACTGCACGGTGAGCTCGCGCGGGATGTCGTAGCCCAGCTCGGTGAGTGCGGCAGCGACCGCCTCCTGCTGGGAGTTCTGCATCTGCAGGCGGGCCTGCTGGTCGCGCTGCTCGGTGGTGGTGCCGGGCGGGAAGACGGCCTCGAGCGGCTGGACCGACTTGGTGCGGTCGAACCAGGCGAGCGCGACCTGCAGCAGGTCCGGCGCGCGGGTCGGGGAACCGGTCACCGAGACCGTCAGCAGATCGAGAGACCCGGTCGTCTCGTAGGTCTCCTCGCCGGGGATGCGGATCAGCGGCGTGGCGTCGTCGCCGGAGCCGACCGACCCGAGGGTGTCGTAGACCGGACCGGGCTGCTCGATGACGTAGCCGGAGGGGCTGATCGCGAGGAGCGCCACGAGGGTGAGCCCGATCGTCACGAGGATCCAGCCGATTCCGCCGGGGTCCCTCCGCTGGGGGCGCACAGGGCGGAAGCTCGCCTCGCGGAGGTCGGTGGGGGTGGTCACGGCGTCTCTCGTCGTCGGTGCCCTGCTGTTCGCGAAGGGCAGAAGCGGCGGAGGCCCGTCCACAGCCTGGGGTCGAGCTCCCGCACTACCGTAGATCCTGAGCGAGCACCCCTGGGAAGCCGCCCCGAAACGGGCGCCCCAGGCCGCCGAGAGGAGCAGGCCGATGGCGCCGGACGACCAGGAGCCGGATGACGAGCTGCGGGAGATCCTGCGCGAGCTGCTCTCCGGTGGGGCCGGAGTAGACCCCGCCAAGCTGGCCGGTGCCGCGGGACTTCCCGCCGACCCGGAGAGCATGGCGCGGCTGTTCGCCCAGCTCCAGGGTGCGCTGAGCAGCAGCGGCGACGGCATCAACTGGCAGGTCGCCACCGACCAGGCGAAGGCCGTCGCGTCCCGCACGAGCTTCACGCCGACGGACCAGCAGCGCCGGGACCTCGACCAGGCCATGCACGTCGCGTCGCTCTGGCTGGAGGAGGCGACGCAGATCTCCGACCTGCCGGAGCCGCCGCGGGTCATGACGCGCGTGCAGTGGATCGAGCAGACCATGCCGTTCTGGAGCCAGCTCGCCGAGCCGGTCGCCTCGAGCATCGCCGACGCCCTCACGTCTGTCCTGAAGGATCAGGCGCCCGAGGAGATGGCGGGCCTCCTGCAGAACGCCAACCGCCTCGTGCGCGGCGTCGGCGGCACCCTCTTCGCCGTGCAGCTCGGCCAGGTCGTCGGGCAGCTGAGCGCCGAGGTGGTGTCCGGTGGCGACGTCGGCATCCCGCTGCTCGAGGAGCACGCGGCGGTCCTCCCCCAGAACCTGCAGGCCTTCGGCGACGGACTCGACATCCCGGCCGACCAGATCGCGCTCTACCTCTCGGTCCGGGAGATCGCCCACGCGCGCCTCTTCCGGCACGCCCGCTGGCTGCGGATGCGCCTTGTCTCCTCCATCACCGAGTTCGCCCGCGGCATCCGCATCGACACCGACCGCGTGGAGGAGCTGGCGTCGACCTTCGACCCCAACGACCCGGAGAGCCTGCGCCAGGCGCTCGTCAGCGGCGCCCTGATCCCGCCGAAGACGGACGCCCAGCAGGCGGCGCTCGCGCGGCTCGAGACGATGCTCGCGCTCGTCGAGGGCTGGGTCGACGTCGTCACCGCGCACGCCACCGCGCGGCTGCCGAAGTCGGATGCCATCGCCGAGACGGTGCGCCGGCGCCGGGCCGCCGGCGGACCGGCGGAGTCGGCGTTCGCCACCCTCGTGGGCCTCGAGCTGCGGCCGCGCCGCCTCCGGGAGGCGACAGCCATGTGGCAGATCGTCGGCGACCGGCTCGGCCCGGAAAAGCGCGACGAGCTGTGGTCGCACCCCGACCTCCTCCCCGACTCGGCCGACATCGACGATCCCGAGGCGCTCGTGCGGCGCCTGCAGGAGCCCGACGCGGGCGACGACGTCGACCAGGCCATCGAGGACCTCCTCCGCGACGACGACACGGATCGCCCCACCGAGAGCTGACGGCGGGTGGGTGCCCGCACTCCCGATGATTGAGGAGCGGCGAGGCCGCGTCTCGAAATCAGGCTCCCGTGCAGGAACGCCTGCCTATTTCGAGTCGCCCGCTCCGCGGGCTCCTCATCAGCGGGCGGGAGGATCCGGTCTGGGGATAACCGGCGGGCGCGGTCGGGCTGGGGCACCATGCCCGGCATGGTTCTGCGGATCGATCCCCGGCTCAGCGTCGTCTGGCACTCCCCTCCTCCCTCCAGCTCGGAGCGGACCGGCCCGACGTCGTCCTCGACGGCATCTCGGCGGCCGAGGAGAGCCTCATCGGGGCGCTGCGCATCGGAACCACCCGCACCGCACTCGACGTGATCGCCGAGCAGTCCGGGGCCCCGCCCGGCACGGTCGATCGGCTGCTCGCCCGGCTGGGGGATGCGGTGCACGACGGAGCACCCGCGTCGCCCGAGCTGCGCGTCCTCGTCGAGCGCGGGCCGGAGGACGACCTGGCCGGGCCCGCTGCGACGCTCGCGGGGGCACTCGGCGCCTCCGCCCGCCTCACGGGAAGGTCGGGCGACGGGCCGGGCCTCGCGGTCCTCGTCGCCGCCCATGTTCCGCTCCCGGGAGCGGGTGCCGCCTGGCTCGCGCGGGACGTGCCGCACCTCCCGGTCGTGTTCGGGGACGCCGAGGTCGAGGTCGGTCCCCTCGTCCTCCCCGGACTCACCGCGTGCCTGCACTGCGTCGGCCGGCACCGGGCGGAGGACGACCGCGGCTGGTCGGCGGTCGCCGCGCAGCTCACCGACGGGCGTCACCCGGCGACGGCGGCGGGTTCGGCGGTGCTCGTCCACCAGGTCGCGGTCGTGCTGCTGCGCGCCGTGGCGGCGCTGACCTCGGGGCGGCGCACCGGCCTCGAGGGCCTCTCGCTGCGCCTCGGACCCGACGGGGTCGTCAGCGAGCGGCGATGGCCGCCCCATCCCGGATGCTCGTGCCGAGCTCTTCCAGGAACCGAGACGGCTCCCGCGGCGTCGCCCGGTGCGGGCCGACGGCGGCCCAGGACAGCCGCAGCGCAGACCGCGCCCGGGTGACGCCGACGTAGAGGAGGCGCCGCTCCTCCTCGATGGTCTCGGGCGTCTTCGCGTAGCTGATGGGCAGGTAGCCCTCGGACAGCCCTGCGACGTAGACCCGGTCCCACTCGAGACCCTTCGCGGAGTGGAGGGTCGCCAGGGTGACCGCGTCGACGGTGGGCTCGTGCTGGGCGGCCTGCCGCTCGGCGAGGTCCTCCACGAACTGCGCGAGCGAGGTTCCCGCGGGCGCCTCCTCCGCGAGGCCCATGATCGTGTCGAGCGACTCCCAGCGGTCCCGGATGGCGCCGGGCGCCTCGGGTGGCTGCTGCGACCAGCCGAGGGAGCGGAGGACGTCGCTCACCGTCTTGAACAGCGGCTCCTGCGCGAGCGTCAGGACGGCGGCGCGGAGCATCATCATCGCCTCCTTCACCTCACGCTTCTCGAAGAACCGCTCCGACCCTCGCACCGCGCAGGCGATGCCGCGCTCCGCGAAGGCCGCCTCGAACGCCGCGGACTGGGAGTTGATCCGGTAGAGCACCGCGATGTCCCGCGGCCGCTCCCCCGCTGCGATCCGCGCCGCCACGTCGTCCGCGATGGACCGGGCCTCCGCGGGCTCCGTCGGGTAGCCGGTCACCTCCACCGGGGGCTCGGCCGATTCGCCGGGCGCGGACGCCGCGACCAGGGAGAGCGCGCCGGGCCGGTCGCGCATCAGCCGGTTCGCCGCCGCGATCACGCCCGGCACCGAGCGGTAGTTGCGCTCCAGCCGGATGACGCGCGCGTCCGGGTAGCGGCCGCCGAAGCCGAGGAGGTAGTCGGCCCGGGCGCCCGCGAACGAGTAGATCGTCTGGCTGGCATCGCCGACGACGCAGACGTCCCGCCGGTCGCCGAGCCACGCGGCGAGCAGCTGGTGCTGGAGCGGCGACACGTCCTGGTACTCGTCGACGACGAAGAACCGGTACTGCTCCCGCACGTGCTGCGCGACCCGTGGCTCCTCCTCGATCATGCCGATCGTCGCGAGCAGCACGTCCTCGAAGTCGATCTGGCGCCGCGCGTCCTTCAGCTCCTCGTATGCGCGGTGCAGGGAGCTCATCCGTCCCCCGTCGAGGCCCTGCGGCAGCGGCCGGTCGTCGGCACGGAGCGCGTAGTCCTCGATCGAGATGCCGCTGACCTTCCGCCACTCGATCTCGGCCGCGATGTCGCGGAGCGCCGGTGTGTCGACCTTCACGCCCACCGCCTCCGCCGCCTGGGCGAGGAGGCGCGCCTTGCTGTCGAGCACGCGGGGCAGCGTCCCGCCGACGACCTGCGGCCAGAAGTAGCTGAGCTGCGACAGCGCGGCGGAGTGGAACGTGCGGGCCTGCACGCCGGCCGCGCCCAGGCTGCGGAGGCGCGTGCGCAGCTCCCCGGCGGCGCGCGTGGTGAAGGTGAGCGCCATCACCTTGCCCGGCGGGTACACCCCGGAGGCCACGCCGTAGGCGATGCGGTGGGTGATGGCCCGGGTCTTGCCGGTGCCGGCTCCGGCGAGGAGGCAGACGGGGCCGAGCAGGGTCTCCGCGGCGCCGCGCTGCTCCGGATCGAGCCCCTCGAGCAGGTCCTCGGCGCTCAACCCCGGAGCTCCCGGCTCCAGGAGGCCATCGGGAAGGGTCGAGATGTCCGCCGTGCCACTGCTCGATGATCGCACGCGCCCCTGCGGTGTTCCCGGGAGGGGGTGCCCTGTCGCGGTGTCAGCCCTGCCCGCCGCCGGCGGGCGAGCCGTCGCGGACCAGCGTGCGGACCCGGTAGATGCTCGTGCTCGCGGCGACGTAGAGCGTCCGGCCGTCGGCCCCGCCGAAGCAGAGGTTGCCGACGAGCTCGGGGATCGCGATCCGGCCCAGCTCGGAGCCGGCGGGCGAGAAGACGATCACCCCGTCCGCGCTCGACGACCAGACGTTCCCGTTCTCGTCGACCGCGATGCCGTCCGGGAAGCCGGGCTCGATGCGCGCGAAGACGCGGCCGTTCTTGCACCGGCCGTCGCGGTCCACGTCGTAGGCCCGGATCCAGCTGTTCCCGACGCCCTCGGGCTTGCGTACGGAGGAGGAGTCCGCGACATAGAGGATGCGTCCGTCCGGGGAGAAGGCGAGCCCGTTCGGCTCCTCGACGTCGAGGACGGCCGGGCGCAGCTCCCCCACGGAGTAGCGGAAGACCCAGTGGTCGCCGTACTCGCGCTCGCCCGGGTGCCCCTCCCGAGGCTCGGTGATGCCGTACGACGGGTCGGTGAACCACACCGCGCCGTCGGCGGCGATCACGACGTCGTTCGGCGAGTTGAGGCGATGTCCCGACCACGAGTCGACGATCGAGGTCACCGTGCCGCCGCTGTCCCGCTCGACCCGCCGCCGGCCGTGGGAGCACTGGATCACGCTGCCGTCCGGCGCGAGCGCGCGCCCGTTGGGGAACTCGGCGTCGGTCGCGTAGACGGTCACCTCATCGAGCGCCTCCGCGTATTCGAGGATCCGATTCGCGGGGATGTCGCTCCAGCGGAGCACCCCTCGCAGCGGGATCCAAAGCGGCCCTTCGGTCCAGAGGCAGCCGTCGGCGACCCGTTCGAGGACGGCGTCCTCGCCGATCAGGCCGGCGAGAGGCCGGACAGGATGCACCACGGTCACCGGCATACGTCCTCCGACACTGCGCAGCCCGTCGGCCGCCTCGCCGTCGACCATAGTGGCCCGGCAATGACCCCGGTGCTTCGGTGGCGAGTCAGTTCAGGGAGCGTCGAGCGGCCCGCCGTACCACTGCTCGATGATCGCCCGCGCGATCGAGGAGCGACCCGGGATGCCGATGGTGCGCGTGCCGTCGGCGAGGTCCTCCCGGGTGAACCAGCGGAGGTCGACGATCTCGACCCCGTCCGGCACCGGCTCGGCGCCGAGCGCGGAATCGACGCGGGCCCGGAAGCCGATCATGATCGAGGCCGGGAACGGCCACGGCTGGGAGCCGACGTAGACGGGATCCACGACGGTGAGCCCCGACTCCTCGCGGATCTCCCGGACGACCGCGGCCTCGAGAGACTCGCCCGGCTCGACGAAGCCGGCGAGGATCGAGTACCGCTCGCCGCCCCACATCGCGTTGGCGCCGAGCAGGAGCCGGTCCTGGTCGTCGGTCACGCCGACGATGATCGCCGGATCGGTGCGGGGGAAGACGTGGTGGCCGCCGGCCTCGTCGTCCTCGCCGGCCGGGTAGCGCACCCAGCCGCCCTGCGCCGGTAGGGTCGGCTCGCCCGTGCGCGGCGAGAAGCCGTGCGAGGCGTGCCAGTTGGTGATCCCGAGCGCCTGCGTGAAGAGTCCGGCATCGCGGGCGTCGAGCTCGGCGCCGAGGCGCCGGAGGTCGCCCCACCGTGCGCGGTCGGCCGCAAGAGCGTCGGCCGCCTCGTCGTCGAGCACGGCGGCGACCACGGGGCTGCCGGCGTCCGCGCCCTCGAGGAGGCGTCCGAGGTAGACGACGAGGCGCGCGGACGGCAGCTCGGCGAGCGGCCGCAGGTCGAGCCGCGGCGGGTCCGCCGGCGCGAGCAGCGCGGAGCCGCGGGACAGCACGACCGCGCGGGTGGCCGGGTCCGCGAGCAGCTCGTCGAGGAGGCCGGGCCGGGAGCGAGCGAGGTAGTCGCGGTCGATTGCGGACCGGGAGAGGGCCAGCCGGGAAGTGAGCGATCCTGGCATCGACCTGGGCATTCTGCGTGGCGGAAGTCTGGGATGGAGGGGTCCCGACCTACCCTGAGCGGTATGGCCAGATCCCACCTCACTCTAGCCGCGCTGGCGACGTCCGCCGTCGCGGGGCTGGATGTCGCGGCGGCTCAGCCGTTCAGCTCCAACCGGCACGGTGACTTCGACACGGCGCTGCTCACAGCCCGCGACGGGAGCCACTACCTGGTGCGGGTCCCGAACTCCGACGCCGCCGAAGCCGCCCAGAACGCCGAGCTCACCGCTCTGGCCTCGCTGAGCTCAGGGGTGCGCACGCGCCTCCCCTTCGCCCTCTCCTCCTTCGTCGGCCAATCGGTGCTCCGGTCGCGGGACGGCCGCCCGGCTCGCCGCGCCACCGTCTACGAGTTCGTCTACGGCCGCCGCGTGCGCCTCGAGCGCCTCTATCCCGGCCCGCTGCCCGAGTCGATCGGCCGCGCGATCGCCGCCATCCATTCCCTGCCCGCGGGCTTCGTGGTGGACGCGGGCCTGCCCGTCGTCACGGCCATCGACAGCCTCCGCTCGGTGGTCGGCGTCATGGATCGCGCCGCCGCGACCTCGCTCGTGCCGGCGGCTCTGCTGTCCCGCTGGGAGAGCGCCACCGACGACACGGCGCTCTGGCAGTACCAGCCCACCGTGATCCACGGCGCCATGAACGCGGATGCGCTGCTGCACAGCGCCGACGCGGAGGACCGCATCGTCGGCATCATCGGCTGGTCCGACCTGCGCATCGGCGACCCCGCGCGCGATCTGTCCTGGATCCTCTCGGCGCCGAGCCCCGACACCGTCGACCAGGTGCTCGAGGCCTATGCCGAGCACCGCCCGGGCTCGGACGTGCACGAGCTGCGCCGCCGCGCCATGCTCTACGCCGAGCTGGAGCTCGCCAAGTGGCTCCTGTTCGGCATGGACACCCGGGACAGCGGCATCGTCGACGACGCCGTCCAGATGCTCGACGTGCTCGTGCAGAGCGTCCACGGCCACATCGCGGGCGGCCTCGCGCACGAGACGGGGCCGATCCTCGACGTGGACGAGGTGCAGCGCATGCTCGACGAGCGGCCTCAGGTGGCCTTCGACCACCGCTCCCGCAGCTCGCTCTCGGAGTAGAGCCGCTCGGGCCGGATCACCCGGTCCTCCTGCACGAAGTAGAACGCGGCGTCGATCGACTCCGGCGCGACTCCGCGCCAGGCCGCGAACGCGAGCCGGTACAGGGCCAGCTGGTACTGCTTCTGGGCGAGGTCGTCCGCGTCCTTCGGCGCCTTGCCGGTCTTCCAGTCCACGATCTCGAAGCGCCCGTCGCGCTCGAACACGGCGTCGATCTTGCAGACCACGATGCGGTCCTCGAACGGCAGATGGATCTCGAGCTCCACGGCATCGGGCCGCAGGTCGGCCCACTCGGACTGCTCGAACGTGCGCTGCAGCACCTCGAGCTCCTCGCTCTCCACGAGGTCGTCGAGGTCCAGGTCGCGGTCGGCGGGCAGGGCGTCCACGAGCTCATCGAGCCCGCCCATCCCGTAACGCTGCTCGACCCAGGAGTGGAAGAGGGTGCCGAGCCGGGTCTGCCGGAACGGACGCTGCGGCATCGGCCTGCGCAGCCCGCTCGCGACGCGCGCCGCGTCGGTGATGTAGTCCTTGAACGCGGAGGCCGAGATGCGCACCGGCAGCTCGACGAGCTCGGCCTCGCGGAGCCGGCGGGCCCGCTCCTCCACGAGCAGGTCGATGTGCTCCGACCAGGGCGTGGGCGAGGCGGGGTTCGCGTCGCCCACCGCAGCGGCCGCGGCGAGGACGCGCTCCTCCCGCGTGCCGAGCGGCGCGCTGGGCCAGGGCACGTGGGCGACGAGGTCGTCGAGCGGGTTCTCCTCGCTGATCGGCGCCTCGGGCAGCGTGCCCGCCTCGATCAGCCCGGCGGCCTCCAGCTCGCGGAGGAACAGGCCCGGCCCGCGGGGCTTGCGCTGGTTCCACCAGAACGAGCCGGACAGCAGGAGCGCGTCCTTCGCGCGCGTGACGGCGACGTAGGCCAGGCGGCGCTGCTCGGCCGCGAACGCGTCGGTGACCGCGCCGCAGTAGGAGGTGTAGCCCTCGTCGAACTGCTTGCCGGTGTCCGCGCTGCGCCAGGGCAGGTGCGGCAGGTCCGCGGAGTCGCCGCGGAACTCGTAGGGCAGCTCGCCGAAGGCCAGCCAGCCCTGCTTGCTGCGCGGCGGAGCGGGGAGCTCCCCGTCGACCATCCGCGGCACGGCGACCGCGTCCCACTCCAGGCCCTTGGCCCCGTGGATGGTGAGCACCTGCACCGTGCCGGGCTCGGCCTCCTCGGTGCGCGGGCTGAGGTTCTCGCGCTCCTCCGCGAGCTCGAGCCAGGAGAGGAAGGAGCCGAGCCCGCCGGACGCGTCGCCCGCGACGAAGTCGGCGACGAGCTCCGTGAAGCCGTCGAGCCCGGCGCGGCCGATCGGCGCGGACTCGTTGGCCGCCACCTCGACGTCGAGCAGCATCTCCTGCTGCACGAGCGCCACGAGGTCGAGCAGGTCGAGGCCGACGCGGCTGCGGAGCGCGGCCAGCTCACGACCCAGCGCGCGGAGGCGGCGGACACCCTCCTCGCTGAAGTCGCGCAGCGCGCCGTGCCCCTCGGGCGCGGTGGTGAGGAAGTCGAGCGCGTCGATGATCGAGGCGCCCTCGTCGGCGACCGTGGAGGCCCGGAGCAGGTCGCGCACCTCCTCGGCGAGCTGCTGCTGGCCGGCGTCCCGCGCGGACAGCCACGAGGCGAGCTCGCGCAGCGCCTTGACGTCGCGCACGCCGATCCGCCACCGCGCGCCGGTCAGCAGGCGGAGGAGGTAGGGCCCGGCCGTCGGGTCGTGCAGCACGCGAAGGGTCGCGACGAGGTCGACGACGGCGGGGTCCTCGAGGAGACCGCCCACGCCGAGCACGCGGAAGGGGATGCCGCGGTCGGCGAGCGCGCGCGTGAACACCGCGACCTTCTTGAGGGACCGGCACAGCATCGCGGCGGTCGGCGGCGCGCCGCCGCGGCGCCGGAGCCGCTCGCCGAACCAGTCGGCGACGGCCGCCGCCTCCTCGAGGACCGTCTCGCCGAAGACCACAGCGAGCTCGCCGTCGCCGGAGCCGGGCCGGCGCTCGAGGCGCTCCACGGGGATCGGCGACGCGGCCGACAGCGGCGCGACCAGCGTGTTGGCGGCGTCGAGCACGCGGCCCGGGTTCCGCCAGCTCGTGGACAGGGCGAAGGTCGGGGCGCCGTCGGCGCCGCCGAAGTCCCGGCCGAAGCGGGCCAGGTTGCTCGCGCTGGCCCCGCGCCAGCCGTAGATCGACTGGTGCGGGTCGCCCACCGCCATGACGCCGCCACCGCCGAACAGCTGGGCGAGCAGGCGGGTCTGCACGACGCTCGTGTCCTGGTACTCGTCGAGCAGGACGACGCGGAAGCGGGACTTGTAGGCGTCCGTGACGCCCGGGACCCGGCGGCAGATCTCGAGCGCGAGGGCGATCTGGTCCGAGAACTCGATGAGGCCCCTGCGCACCTTCTGCCGGGCGTACTCCTCGGCGAGCGCGAGGAGCGGGGAAGCGTGCCGACGATGGCGAGCGCGTCACGGAGGCTCTTGTACTGCTGCTTGGCGCGGGGGCTGCCGTACGGCAGGTTCTCCAGCCGCCCGAAGTCGTCGACCATGCGGCCGACCTCGGCGGCGCCGACGATGTTGTCCGCCATGGCGCGGCTGAGCGCGAGCACGCCCTCGGTCAGCCGGTCCACCGACTTCTCGAGGCCGACCAGCCGGTCGTCCTCGCTGGCGACCACGACCCGGCGGGCCAGCTGCCAGGCGGACGCCTCCCCCAGCACCAGCGCATCCGGCTCCCGGCCGATGGCGAGCGCGTGCTCGCGGAAGAGGGCGCTGGCGAACGAGTTGTAGGTCGCGATGGTCGGGGCGTCGAACGGGTCGATCTCCCCGGTGCGAGCGGCGTGCGGCCGAGCCCGTCCACGCGCTTCGTGACGCGCTCCGACAGCTCGCCTGCTGCCTTGCGGGTGAAGGTGAGCCCGAGGATCTCGCTCGGCGCCGCCGCCTGGTTGGCGAGCAGATAGACGACCCGGTTCGCCATCGTCTCCGTCTTGCCGCTGCCCGCGCCGGCGAGGACGAGGCTCGGCTGCAGGGGCGCCTCGATGACGGCCTTCTGCTGGTCGGTCGGCTCCGGCAGGCCGAGGGCCGCGGCGATCTGGGCGGCGCTCGTCATGCGGACACCGCAGGCACGAGGTGGATGCGGTACGCGTACCGCGCGTAGGGGTCCCGGTCGTCGAGGCCGTCCACGCCGGGGAACAGCGTGCCGGCCATCTGCTCCGCCGCGGCCTTCACGCGCGACCGGAACGACTCGAGCGCCTCCTCGCCGAGGGCCTCCTGCGCGGCCTCGCGGAACATCCGCCCGCCCACGCCGTCCGCGACGAAGAGGAGCTTGGCGCCCCCGGCGCCGCCTGCTCGGGGAGGCCCTCCAGCGCGCCGGATGCGGCGGCCAGCTGGTAGAGCCCGAGCTGGGCGTGCTCCGGCAGCTCGTCCTTCGTCGGCCACCGCCGCCCCGTCTTGAGGTCGACGATGACGAGAGCGCCGTCGCGGGTGAGCTCGACCCGGTCGATCGTGCCGCGCACCCGGGCGGGGCCGACATCGAACTCGAACCCGGACTCCGCCCCCAGCAGCCGGTGGCCGTCCCGATCGAAGGCGGACAGGTAGTCCGCGAGCCCCTCCGCGAGCCGCGTGGTGCGCCGCCGCTCGTACTCCTCCACCCACGGGGATTCGAACGAGAACTCGTTCCACCGCTCGTCCACGGCGGCCATGACGGCCTGCGCCGAGAGGTCGGCGCCCGGCGTGAGCGACAGCTTCTCCATCGCCGCGTGCAGCACGGTGCCGATGCTGGCGGCGATGCCCGAGGGGCTCGCCGCCATGACGTCGACGAACCAGCCGAGCGGGGACTTCTCGACCGTCGCCAGCCGCGACGGAGACACGGTGACGCGCGTCTCCGGGTCCTCGAGGTCGGCGAGCGGCAGGTCGGTGCTCGGGGCGAGCACTCCGTACCAGGTGGCGGGGTCCGCGCCCGGGACGCGCTCCTCGCGGAGGCGCGCGAGGGCCGCGGACGCCGGCGAGCCCGGGTTGCCGGCGAGCTCCCGGCGGAGGGCACCCACCATGCCGCGGAGGGTGAGCGGCATCCGGCCGGTCCCCGGGTCGAGCGGAGCGTCCGGGATCAGCCGGAGGAGCGACGACGGCTGCTCGTCCACGTTCGCCACCGAGGTGAGCACCAGGGCGGCCCGGGCCCGCGACACGGCGAGCGCGAACATGCGCAGCTCGTCGTCGAGGACCGCCTTCCTGGCGTCGATCTGCTCGACGGGCAGGCCTTCCAGCACCGCGGCGAGGCGATCGGGGTGCAGCAGCGTTCCGCGCAGGCGGAGGTTCGGCCAGATCCCCTCCTGCAGCGCAGACACGGCGACGACGTCGAACTCGGCGCCGAGCACCGCGGTGGGCGCGCACACGAGGACCGAATCCTGCCGGGCCCGCGGCGCGAGCGTGTCCTCCGGGAGGTCGGCTCCGAGCACCTCGGCCAGGAAGTCGGTCGCCGGCTGCCCCGGCGAGCGCTCCACGAAGCGCTGGGCCGCGGTGAAGAGGGCGACCGCCGAGTCGAGGTGGCGGTTGGCCTCGTCCGCGAGCACGCCGGTGCCCTGCGCCTGCGCGCCCCACGTGCGCGCGAGGCCGCTGCGCTCCCAGGTGAGCCAGAGCAGCTCCTCGATGGAGGCGCCGCGTCCGTGCGCGTCGCGGACCTGGGCGATCGTCTCCGCCAGGTGGCCGGCGCGCCGGGCAGGCGCCGTGTCGAGAGTCGCGAAGCGGCCGGGAGCTGCCATCGCCTCGACCAGGAGCTCCTCCGCCGGCCGCGCGCCCTCCCCGCGAGCTCCTCGTGGCGCAGGGCGAGGCGGAGCCGGCGCAGGGCGATGGCGTCGATGCCGCCCAGCGGCCCGAGCAGCAGCTGGGCGAGCGTCGGGGCGTCGAAGGGCAGCGAGCCGACCGCGACCGAGACCGCGTCGACGAGATGCCGCGCCGCCCACTCCTCGCGCAGCGGACGCGCGGCGAGGCTCGTGCGGGTGGGCACCTCGCCGGCGGCGAGACCGCGGGCGAAGGCGGGCACCAGCCGGCCGGAGCGCACGATCACCGCCATCCGGTTCCACGGCACCTCGTGGCGCACGTGCAGCTCCCGGAGTCGGTGCGCGAGCCGGGCGATCTCCTCGGGCCGCCCGGGCGCCTCGATGCGGACGACGGCGGTAGCGCCGGAGTCCGCTCCGGTCTCGTCGTCCGCGGTGGGGCGGAGGCGGTGCGTGCCGAATCCCGCGGTGCCGATGCGCGCGGTGATGCCTGCGGTCACCCGGGCGATCGCGGGATCCGCCCGATGCTCGCCCGTCAGCACCAGGGTCGGCATCGACGGGATGCCGAGGGTCGCCCCCAACCGGGCGAGCAGGTCGGAGCGGCCGCCGCGGAAGCCGGTGCTCGCGATGTCGGGGTCGCCGAAGGCGAGAACGGCGGTGCCGTGCGCGACCCACGCCGCGATCAGCTCCGCCGTCCCGCTGCCGAGCTCCTGGGCGTCGTCGACGAGCACGAGCCGGGGTCCCGCGGGCGCCCGGCCGGCCCGGATCAGGGCGGTCGCCTCCGCGAGCAGCTCACCCGAGTCGTAGGACGAGGAGCGGAAGCTGTCGACCACGCGCTGGTACTCCTCGGCGAACCGCGCAGCCGCGGCCCATTCCGGATGCCCCTCGCGCATCCCCAGCTCCGCGAGGGCCGCGGGCGACAGGTTCGACTCGGTCGCGCGGGCCATCAGCTCGCGCAGCTCGGTGCGGAACGCCGGGAGGCGGCGCACGTCCGCGTCAAGATCCTCGGGCCAGTCGGGGCCGCCGCCCTCCTCCAGATGCCCCTCGAGCAGCGCGCCGATGATCGAGTCCTGCTCGGCGCCGGTCAGGAGGCGCGGGGCATCCTCGCCCGTGCGGGCGGCGTCGGCGCGGACGATCTCGAAGGCGACGGAGGCGGCGGTGCGGGCGACGGGGCCACCCGTCGGCACGCCGAGCCGCAGGGCGATGCGGTCGCGGAGCCGGCCGGCCGCCTGGCGTGCCGGCGACAGGACGAGCAGCTCGCCCGGAGTCCAGCCCGCCGCGACGCGCGCGGCGACGAGCTCGACCAGGGTGGTCGTCTTGCCGGACCCCGGCGGCCCGACCACGATCGCGCTGGCATCGGCGGGGAGGTCCAGGACGGCGCGCTGGGAGTCGTCGAGGACGACCTCGTCCTCGACCGCCACGAACGGCGCGAATCCCCGAATCCCCACCTCTCCACGGTAACCGCGTGCGCCGACAGAGAACGGAGCCCGGCGCCCTCGGCGCGCTGTCGTAGGCTCAGGCCGTGGAGATTCGCATCGGCATCGTCAACAGCCCCCGAGAGCTCAACTTCGAGACGACTCAGCCTGCGGCCGAGATCGAGAAGACGGTCGCGGACGCCCTCGAGAGCGGCGCCAAGTTCGTGAAGCTGCTCGACGGCGACGGCAAGGTCTACCTCGTGCCGGCCGCGAGCCTCGCCTACATCGAGCTCGGGTCCGAGAAGACCCGGCGCGTCGGCTTCGTCGCCTAGACACTTCCGTGGAGCTCCTCTTCGTCGTCCTCGGCGGGATACTCCTGGGCCTGATCGCCCGCTACTCGCTGCCGCACCGCTCCACGAGCGGAGTTCTGCTCCTCCCCGCGCTCGGCGCAGCGGTGTCCGCCCTGATCTGGGTGGCCCTCACGTGGGCGGGGTTGAAGTGGGACGCCGGACTCATCTGGTGGATCACGCTGCTCGCGACCGCGCTCGTCTGCGGCGCCGCCGCCCTCCGGCTGGGCCGCTCGCGCGAGCGCGCCGACGCGGCACGCCTCAGCGCCCTGATCAACCCGCGCCGCACGACCGCCCGCTGACGCCTCGGACAAGATCCCAACCGAACCCGCTGATTGAGGAGCTCGCGCAGCGAGCGTCTCGAAATCAGCAGCGGTTTCCCCGAGGCTCGACCCCGATGAGGGCGTGATTTCGAGACGCGCCTGGCGGCGCTCCTCAATCTTCGGTTGAAGAGGTGAGGCGTCCCCGGCTCAGGCGGTGAGGCCCAGGCGGTCCATGCGGCGGGTGTGCTCCGCCATCAGCTCGGTGAGGACAGGCTCGATCCGGTGCTCCGCGTTCTTCTCCGTCGGCGGCAGGGCCGTCCGGGCGAGGAGGAGGGTGTCGCCGACGAGGCGCCGCCCCCACACCGCGAGCCGCGAGCCGACCCGGGCGTCCTCGCGGATGCCGGCCGCGAGCAGCCGGACCAGGGTCTCCGTGCCGCTGTCGCCCGCGATGACCTCGGCGAACTTGGGGCCGCCGTCGGGCACCCCGCCCGCGAGGCGGGAGAAGAAGTCGTCGAGCAGGCCCGACGTGAGGTAGACGCTCGCGAGGGTCTCGTACCAGTCGGCTCCCCCGGCCGCCTCGAAGAAGGCGTCGACGGAGTCACGGAACGGGGCCATCGCGGCCGTCGGGTCGGCGCCGCGGCGCTTCAGCTCGGCCACGAGCGCGCGGTGCTTGGCGAGCACGAGTCCGGCGGCAGCCGAGAGCGCCTGCTTGGCGTCGAGGTCGGGCGCAGAGGAGGCCGCCCGGGAGAGGGCCTCGAAGTGGCCGAGCTGCAGGTAGGCCGCCTGGGCGAGCACCTTGATCGGATCGGTCCGCAGGGCCTCGATGCTGACGCGCTCGATGGGCAGCGGAGCACCGCGCTTCCGCGACCGCGGGGACTCGGCGCCGCCGCCGTGGCGTCCGAGCCAGGAGATCACCAGCACAGCTTAGGGGCGAGCGGCTGTGCGCCGCGGAGCAGAGCACCGCGGACCGCCGGCTCCCCGCCCTCACCGGGCGGCGAGCCGGTAGGATGGGCGGGTTCCGAGCGAGACTGCCGGAACGGACGAGCGCCTAGGACCTACGGGCGCACTTATCGACAGGCGCATCCACTTCGTGACTTTCACTGAACTCGGCGTCGACCAGGACATGGTCGATGCCCTCGCAGACAAGGGCATCCTCGAGCCCTTCCCCATCCAGACCCAGACCATCCCCCTCGGCCTCTCCGGCCAGGACATCATCGGCCAGGCCAAGACCGGAACGGGCAAGACCCTCGGCTTCGGCATCCCGATCGTCCAGCGGCTCGGCCTCGAGCCGGCCCCGGGCGTGCAGGTGCTCGTGGTCGTCCCGACGCGCGAGCTGTGCGTCCAGGTGACCGAGGACCTCGAGGTCATCACCTCGAACCGGCCGACCTCGGTCGTCTCCATCTACGGCGGCAAGGCCTACGAGGGCCAGATCGAGCAGCTCAAGGCGGGCGCGCAGATCGTCGTCGGCACGCCGGGACGCCTCCTCGACCTCGCCGGCCAGCGGCTCCTCTCTCGCGAACGTGCGCGAGATGGTGCTCGACGAGGCCGACAAGATGCTCGACCTCGGCTTCCTGCCCGACATCGAGAAGCTGTTCGCGCAGACCACCGCGACCCGGCACACCATGCTGTTCTCGGCCACCATGCCGGGTCCGATCATCGCGCTGGCCCGCCGGTTCATGAACCGGCCGGTGCACATCCGGGCGACCGACCCGGACGAGGGCATCACCCAGGCGAACATCAAGCACCTCGTCTACCGGGCGCACTCGATGGACAAGGACGAGGTCGTCGCGCGCATCCTCCAGGCGGAGGGCCGCGGCAAGACGGTCATCTTCACCCGCACGAAGCGCGCCGCCGCGAAGCTCGTCGAGGAGCTCACCGACCGCGGCTTCAAGGCCGCAGCCGTGCACGGCGACCTCAGCCAGGAGCAGCGCGAGCGCGCCATGGCGGCGTTCAAGGCCGGCAAGAAGGACGTGCTGATCGCAACCGACGTCGCCGCGCGCGGCATCGACGTCGACGACGTCACCCACGTCATCAACCACACCATCCCGGATGACGGGGAGTCCTACCTGCACCGCGTGGGCCGCACCGGCCGCGCGGGCAAGACGGGCATCGCCGTCACGTTCGTGGACTGGGAGGACCTGCACAAGTGGTCCCTCATCAACCGGGCGCTGGAGTTCGGCCAGCCCGAGCCGGTCGAGACGTACTCCTCCTCCCCGCACCTGTTCGAGGACCTCAACATCCCGAACGGCACGCGCGGGCGGATCCCCGGACACCGGCCCGCACCTGAGGCCAGCGAGTCGGGGAGCGCCACGGAGACGAGCTCAGGCTCCGGCTCCGAGGAGGAGCGCGCAGCACGGTCCCGCTCGCGTCGCCGCACCCGCGGCGGATCGGGCGGCTCCGCCCAGAGCGGCGGACCGCAGGCGCACGCCGAGCACACCCCGGGCTCCGGCACGCACGACGGGTCATCGGCTCCGCGCCGCCGGCGTCGTCGCGGCGGGTCGCAGCCGGCCGCATCCGCCTGATCGGGTCGGCCGCGGCGTCCTGACCGCACTCCCTTCCGCAACGACCTCTCGCAACGACGCAGGAAGCAGCGCATGTCGGACGCTCTCCCCCGCCCGGAACACCCGCGCCCGCAGTTCGTCCGGGATCGCTGGCTGATCCTCAACGGCGAGTGGGACTTCGAGATCGACCAGGGCGACTCGGGGCTGCAGCGCGGGCTCGTGGAGGCGCCGCTGTCGGGCCGCATCCTGGTGCCGTTCGCACCCGAGTCCGCGGCGTCCGGCATCGGCGACACCGACTACCTGCAGGCGGTCTGGTACCGCCGGACCGTGCGCGTGCCGGACGACTGGTTCGGCGTGGTCCTCCTGCACTTCGGAGCGGTGGACTACGACACGACCGTGTGGGTCGACGGAGTCGAGGCCGGGCGGCACCGCGGCGGGTTCAGCTCGTTCACCCTGGACCTCGGTCCGCTCGCCGCGGGGTCGGAGTTCATCCTCACCGTGCGAGCCCGGGACCTGCACGACAACACCCAGGCGCGCGGCAAGCAGGCGCGCCAGTTCCTGAACAACGGCTGCTACTACACGCGGACCACCGGGATCTGGCAGACGGTGTGGCTCGAGTCCGTGCCGCCCGTGCACCTGCGTCGAGTCGCCACCACACCCCGGTTCGCGGACGGCGCGTTCACCTTCCGCGCGGCCGTGAGCCGCAACGCCCCCGGCCACTCCTTCCGGGCGACAGTGCTCTCGGGCGGCCGCCCGATCGCCTCCGCCGAGACCCGCGCGGACCTAGACCTCTCCCCCGCCCTGGACGTGCGGCTCCCCGAAGATGCGGTCCGCGCCTGGTCGCCCGAGGATCCGCACCTCTACGACGTCGTCTTCGAGCTCGTCGATGCTGCAGGAGAGACCGTCGACGAGGTGACCAGCTACGCCGGCCTGCGGTCGGTGTCCATCGACGGGCAGGCCCTGCTGCTCAACGGCGAACCGGTCTTCCAGCGCCTCGTGCTCGACCAGGGCTGGTGGCCGGACACCCTCATGACGGCGCCGTCCGACGAGGCGCTGCGGGAGGACATCCAGCTGGCGCTGTCGGCCGGCTTCAACGGCGCCCGCCTGCACCAGAAGGTGTTCGAGGAGCGCTACCTCTACCACGCGGACCGCGCCGGCTTCCTGGTCTGGGGCGAGTTCGGCGACTGGGGCGTCAACGGGCTCGGCGGCACGGGCGCCAACCAACAGCCGACGGCGTCCCACGTGGGCGAGTGGCTCGAGGTGCTCGAGCGCGACATCAGCCACCCCGCAATTCTCGGCTGGTGCCCGCTCAACGAGACGGCGCAGCTGCGGCACGACCGCACCACCGCGCTCGACGACGTCACCCACGCGATGTTCCTCGCGACGAAGCTCGCCGATCCGTCCCGCCCGGTGATCGACGCCTCCGGCTACTCGCACAGGGAGCGGACCGACGTCTACGACTCGCACTCCTACCTCCAGGACCCCGCCGAGTTCGCCGAGCAGCAGCGCGGCCTCGCGGACGGGATGCCGTACGTCAACGTCGGCGAGGACGGCCCGTGGTCGCTGCCCTACGCGGGGCAGCCGTACTTCGTGTCCGAGTTCGGCGGCATCTGGTGGAACCCCGCCCGCTCCCGTGACGCGGGCGCGGGTGACGACCTCCTCGACTCGTGGGGCTACGGCGACCGGGTGCGCAACCTCGATGAGTTCTATGCGCGCTTCGAGGGACTGATCGGCGTCCTCCTCGACGACCCGCGCATGTTCGGCTACTGCTACACCCAGCTGACCGACGTGTTCCAGGAGGAGAACGGCATCTACGCCTTCGACCGCACCGTGAAGCTCGATGTGGAGCGGATCCGGCGGGCGCAGCAGCGGCCGGCCGCATATGAATCGACGCGCGACGGCGCTCCGGTGCCGGCCGGCACCGCCCACTCCGCACCTTCTGGAGAGCTCCGCGGCCCGGTCGGCTAGCTCGGCTGCACGAGTGGCGCTCGTCCCGCCGTCGCTCGCCGGACCATTGCGAACCCCGCCGCGCACCCGATCAGGGCCATGGCGACGGCCGTCACGAAATAGGCGGCCGACAGGTAGAGAACGCTCGACAGCGCGACGGCGGCCGCGAGCGTGATCACGGCCGCGATGAGTGCCGGCATCAGACGTGAGCGGGGAAGAAGGCGGGAGATCGCCCAATACGAGCCGGCCCCGGCGAGGATCGACAGCAGGCCGGCATGGGCGCCCATGGGCACCGCGAAGACCAGGCCGAACAGCCAGGAGCGCAGCATCAGGTCCGGGTAGTCCCCCGCCACGGCGGGAAGCCCGCCGTGAACGCGGCGGCACCGGTGAGGCCGCCCCACGCCACGGCGGCACCGAGGAGCTGCAGCCACACCCGTACGAGACCGGGCGGTGAGGGCTCAGCGGTCATGCGCACATTCTCCGATGCAGCGTGCCGCCGCCCTCCGCGACACCCTCGCCCAGTGGGCTAGGGCGTGCGGACGATCGGCGCCCAGCCGGTCGCGGTCGCGACGAGGCGCTCGACGACCTCCGGGTCTGTGGTGTTCTCGCCGAGCCGGTTGTGCTTGCCGGTCCCGTGATAGTCGCTCGAGCCGGTGATCGCGAGGTCGTACTTGGCGGCCAGCTCGAGCAGGCGGCGCTTGCCGGCCTCGCTGTTGTCGCGGTGTCGGACCTCGAGCCCGAAGAGCCCCGCGTCCACCAGGCGGCGCAGGTAGTCCTCGGGCACGATCCGGTCCGTGCTCACGCCCGGGTGCGCGAGCACCGGGACGCCGCCCGCCGCGACGACGAGCCGTACGCCTTCCAGTGGCTCCGGGGCGTAGTGCGGCTCGTAGTACCCGGCGCGCCAGTGCAGGATCGTCGAGAACGCCTCTCCTCGGTCCCGGACGTGACCCCGTGCGATGAGGGCATCCGCGATGTGCGGCCGGCCGACGGTGGCGTCCGGCGTCGTCTGGGCGAGCACGTCGTCCCAGTCCAGCTCGTAGTCGTGCCCGATGCGCCGGACCATGGTCTCGGCACGGGTCCGCCGGTCGGTGCGGATGCGCTCCGTCTCGGCCAGGATGCCGGGGTCGGCCGGATCGAAGAGGTAGCCCAGGAGGTGCACGCTCGCCCACCCGGTGCGGGTGCTGAGCTCCATGCCCGGGATCAGGTCGACATCGGCCTGGCGTGCCGCCTCCGTCGCCTCGGCCCAGCCGGCGGTGGAGTCGTGGTCGGTGAGCGCGACGCCGCCGAGCCCCGCCGCAGCCGCGGCGGCGACCAGCTCGGCTGGCGTCTCGGTGCCGTCGGACACGCTCGAGTGCGTGTGCAGGTCGACCGGACCGCGAAGAGGCATGGGATCCATGCTAGATCGGCGGGTCCGTCCGGCCCGCCGCCTCACAGGCCGCGCCCTCCCGGGCGGCGCGGGTCGCCTCGGTTATGGTGAGCGCGTGATCCGCCGAGCGCTCGCGGCCGTGGTGGTGCTGGCGGTGTCCGGCACCCTCCTCGCGCTCGTCTGGCCGCAGGTCTTCGGCCTGGAACGCACGTCGCCGCTGGCCCAGGCCGTCTCGCTGCGGGGTGCGGCCGCCCTGGTCGCCGTCGTGGCCGCGGTGCTGGGCACGCTGCTCGCCCTGCTCGTGCGGTCCGGTCGCCGCTTCTTCGCGGTCCTGTCGGCGCTGCTCCTCGCCTTCGCCGGGGTCCAGGTGGCCGTGCTGGCGGGTCGCGGGCTCGCGGGCAGCAGCTTCGAGACGCCCTCCGCCGCCACCCTCACGGTGCTGAGCTGGAACACCCTCGGCGACGCCCCGGGAGCCGAGCGGATCGCGCAGCTCGTGATCGAGGCGCAGGCCGAGGTCGTGGCGCTGCCGGAGACGACGCGCGCGACCGCGGAGGACGTCGCGGCCCGCGCTCGGGCCGCGGGCCTGCCCCTGGTCGCCTACACCGTCGCGTACGACGAGGTGTCGAAGGCCCGGTCGACCTCGCTGCTGATCAGCTCGGCGCTCGGCTCCTACGTGGTCGGCGCCGGGGCCTCCAACACGTCGGTGCTGCCCAGCATCGTCGCGGTGCCGACCGGCGGTGGCCCGCTGATCATCTCCGCCCACGCCGTCGCGCCGACTCCCTCGAACGCCGCCGACTGGCGCTCGGACCTCGCGTGGCTGGCCGCCCAGTGCCAGGGCCCCGACGTCGTGATGGCGGGCGACTTCAACGCGACCGTCGACCACTTCACCGGGCTGGAGGGCCCCGCTCCCGACGCCGCCGCGACGCGCACCGACCTCGGCCAGTGCCGAGATGCGGGACGCCTGGGCAGCGGCGGCGCGGTCGGCACCTGGCCCACGTGGCTGCCGCCGTTTCTCGGCACCCCGATCGACCACGTCCTGGCGACTCCTCCTGGCGGGTGACCGGGTACCGGGTGATCGGCGACCGCGACAGCGCCGGAAGCGACCACCGGCCGATCCTCGTCCAGCTCACCCGCGCGGGCTGACCTGCCGACTTCCGTCGCTTTTCCGCCCCGTTTCCCCGCGGCAGCGGACAGGTGGGCGCCGCCCCGCTCCGGCGACGACAATGGAGGGATGAACGACGAGTCGGAGCGCGTGGCAGATCTCGAGGCACCGGAGGCGACCGGACCGGTCCGGGAGGCCGAGGAGGTGCCGACCCAGCGGATCGTCCCCGAGGAGGTCGTCCCCGACGGCGCCGCATCCGGCGACGCGGCCCCCACCGGGTCGACCGGTCCGGCCCCGCGCGCCACCACGAACCGGGCCGCGGGCTTCCCCGACTCCTTCGGCGCGTACATCGGCAGCGGCTGGGCGGACCGAGTGCTCGTCACCCCGCCGCAGCGCGACCAGGCCCCGTATGCGGCCGAGCGGCGCCGGCGGCTCTCGGAGCTGTTCCCCGGGCAGCGTCTCGTGATCCGCGCCGGCGACCGCAAGGTGCGCTCCAACGACACCGACTACCCGTTCCGCGCCGACTCCGGCTTCTCGTGGCTGACCGGCTGGGGCGCCGACAGCGAGCCCGGCGCGGTCCTCGTGCTCGAGCCGACCGGCGACGCTCACACCGCGACCCTCTACTTCCGCCCGGCCGCCGGCCGCGACTCCGACGAGTTCTACGCGAACCCCGAGATCGGGGAGTTCTGGATCGGCCCCCGCCCCACCCTCGAGCACGTCGCCGCCGACCTGGGCCTCGCCACCGCGCCCCTCGCGCGCTTCACCTCGGCCGACGACGACCTCGACGCGGACACGAGCGAGGAGCTCGCGCGCGCCCTGAGCGAGTTCCGGCTGGTGAAGGACGAGTACGAGATCGGGCAGATGCGCCTCGCCGTGGAGGCGACCGCGCTCGGCTTCGACGACGTCGTCGCCGACTTCCCGCGCGTCCAGCAGCACGAGCGCGGCGAGCGCATCGTCGAGGGGTTTTCAACACGAGGGCCCGCGCGGACGGCAACACGGTCGGCTACGACACGATCGCCGCATCCGGCCCTCACGCGTGCATCCTGCACTGGACGCGCAACGACGGCGCGGTCGTCCCCGGCGACCTCATCCTCATCGACGCGGGCGTCGAGCTGCCGAGCCTCTACACGGCCGACATCACGCGGACGATCCCGGTCGACGGCCGCTTCACGCCGACCCAGCGGCTCGTCTACGAGGCGGTGCGCGAGGCCGCCGACGCCGCCTTCGCGATTGTGAGGCCGGGCATCCGGTTCCGCGAGGTTCACGAGGCCGCCATGGCGGTCATCGCGCGCAAGACGGCGGAGTGGGGTCTGCTCCCGGGCACCGCCGAGGAGGCGATGCAGCCGGAGAACCAGCAGCACCGCCGCTACATGGTGCACGGCACCAGCCACCACCTCGGCATCGACGTGCACGACTGCGCGAAGGCGCGGCGCGAGCTCTACCGGGAGGGCGTCCTCGAGCCCGGCATGGTGTTCACCATCGAGCCGGGGCTGTACTTCCAGCCCGACGACCTCACGGTCCCCGAGCGGTTCCGGGGCATCGGCGTGCGCATCGAGGACGACGTGCTGGTCACCGAGACGGGCGTTGAGAACCTCTCGGCGGGCATCCCCCGCACGGCCGACGAGGTCGAAGCCTGGGTGGCGCGGCTCGCCCGCTAGCAGGGGCGGCGCCACTCCTCCCTCAGCAGGCAGAATCCGCTTCGGCAGGCCGGATCACGCCGATTCGGCCTGCTGAGGCCGGAAACTGCCTGCTGAGCGAGAGGTCAGAGGCATCAGAGGGCGGGCGGGAGGTCGTCGCCGCGGCCCAGGATGTTCTGCGCGCGGGCGGCGGTGTCGGACTGCACGACGATCGTGTAGTTCGCCGCGATGACTGCCCGGGTCGAGGTGAAGTCGCGGACGCGGCGCGTGACCGCGTAGCTGGCGATCGCGAGGATCATGCCGAAGCCGGCGCCGATGAGCGCCGCGGCCAGGGCGACGCCGAGAACGCCCGGGCTCGCCGGGGAGAAGAGCACGAGCACGATGCCGATGAACACGCCCATCCAGAGGCCCGACAGCGCACCAGCGCCTGCGGCCTTCCCGTAGGTGAGGCGCCCGGTGACATGCTCGACGCTCTTGAGGTCGTTGCCCACGATCGAGACGTCCTTCACCGAGAAGTCGGCCTTCACGAGCTTGTCCACGGCCTGCTGGGCATCCGCGTACGTCTCGTAGGTGCCGACCACCTCGCCGCGCGGCAGCGTCGGCTGCTGCTGCTGAGGGCGGGCGCTGAACGGCGAAGGCGTGGTCATGCCCCCATTGTCCCCGATCACCTCGCAACCGGGTCGGTCGGACCTGAGGAATCGTCCGAGGGACCGCTGGTGAGCAGCCCGGACAGCTGGTCGAGCAGTGCCGTCCAGCCCGGCTCCAGCCCGGCGAGGGCGGATGCCGAGCCCGGCGCCGCGTCCGGAACCTCGATGGTGAGCTCGAGGTCCGTTCCCCCTCGCCCGCGGTCCTCCCCTCCCGGCGCCGGCTCCGCGTCGGTGAGCACCAGCTGGAACAGGGGAACGAACAGCGGGCTCCCACCGGGGGCGAGGGGTGCGAGCGTGAACTCGAGCCGTCGCTCGCGGTCGACCTTGACGCATTCCCCCTCAGCCCGGTGGACGGCGCCGTCCGGCTCCTGAAGAACAAGGCGCGCAACGCCTCCCGGAGCCGGCTCGAGCTCTGCGACGAGCACCTCGAAGTGCGGGGGCGCCCACCATCGGGCCAGGAGGTCGGGGGTGGTCCAGGCCCTCCAGACGTCGGATCGCGACGCCGGCAGCGAACGACGCAGCGTGATCCGCCGCGCGAGGCCCGCGCCGATCCGTGCGCGCGTCTCCTCGGCAGCCACGCCTGCGGCATAGCGCTCGAGCGCGTCGTCCGACGCTGTGCGCCGGGCCAGCGCGCTGAACCACTCCCCGAGCTCCTGGAGCGCCTCGCGGCGCAGCGACACGACCTTTCGGCGCCCCAGGCGGTGAACGGTCA
This sequence comes from Naasia aerilata, assembly GCF_030296595.1. Classification (GTDB taxonomy): domain Bacteria; phylum Actinomycetota; class Actinomycetes; order Actinomycetales; family Microbacteriaceae; genus Naasia; species Naasia aerilata. The sequence continues at coordinate 438,699 of NZ_AP027731.1, forward strand.
CGAGCCCTGCCGCCTCCAGCGCCTGCACGTGCTTGCTGGTCTGAGGCTGGAGCGCGTCCAGCGCGAGCGCCACCTCCCCCACCGTGCGAGGCCCTCCCGCCAGCAGCTCGACGATGCGCAGCCGGGTCGGCTCCGCCAGCGTGGAGAGCATTCCGCCGGGCGCCATGCCTCCATGCTCGCATCTTGACACATTCGTCACAACGAATATATTAGTTGCACGCCGACCAGGATGGCGGCACGGAAGCGAGAGGGATCACCATGGTTTCGACGATCGAGCGGACAGTGACGGCCGACCCGGAGCGGGTCTGGGAGCTCTGGACCACCCCCGACGGCATCGGGCAGTGGTGGGCCCCCGACGGGTTCCGCACCGACGTGCACCACCTCGATCTCGCGGAAGGCGGCGAGCTGCTGTACACCATGACGGCCGTCGCACCGGAGCAGGTCGCCTTCATGCAGCAGTACGGGATGCCGCTCACGACCGAGTCACGCAAGACGTTCACCGAGGTCGATCGGCCGCGCCGGCTCGCCTACACGTCGCTGATCGACTTCGTGCCCGACCACGAGCCCTACGACCACCTCACCACGGTCGACCTCGTCGCCGTCGAGGGCGGGACCCGCGTCATCATGACCATCGAGCCCATGCACGACGACGAATGGACGGGACGCCTCGTGGCCGGTCGCACCAACGAGCTGGAGAATCTCGCCCGCCTCACTGCGAAGGCGTAAGCCCTCTCCTCCCTCGTCCCGCCCGGACCAGGCCGGCCGGCCCGGTGGCGCAACGACTGGCGCCGACCGGTCGGCGTGGGGCCGGGGGCGGGCCGAGTAGATTTGGACGCATGAGCGCGAGCAGGGTCTTCGTGGCCCGGCTGGTCGGCTGCAACGTGTTCGATCCGTTGGGCGACCGTGTCGGGAAGGTGCGCGACGTCATCGTCGTGTACCGACGAAGCGACCCTCCGCGCGTCGTGGGGCTCGTCGTCGAGATCCCCGGCAAGCGGCGGGTGTTCGTCTCCATCGGGCGCGTGACCAGCATCGGCTCGGGTCAGATCATCACGACCGGCCTCATCAACCTGCGGCGCTTCCAGCAGCGCGCGAGCGAGACGAGGATCATCGCGGAGATGCTCGGCCGTCGCGTGACGCTTGCGGACGGCTCCGGTGAGGCGACCATCGAGGACGTCGCCATCGAGGACGTCGGCCCCGGCGACTGGGAGGTCGGCCAGCTCTTCGTGCGCCGGCCGAAGACGAGCCCCAGCCCGTTCTCGAAAGGCCCGACCCTCTTCGTCCCCTGGGACCAGGTCCGCGAGCGCGCCGCGAAGGGACAGAGCCAGTCGGCGACCCAGCTGATCGCGAGCTACTCCGACCTCAACCCCGCCGACCTCGCGAACACCCTCCTCGACCTGCCCGAGCAGCGCATGCTGGAGGTTGCGGAGGAGCTGCCGGACGAGCGCCTCGCCGACGTGCTCGAGGAGATGCCCGAGAGCGAGCAGGTGCACATCCTGGGCCGCCTCGAGGACGAGCGTGCCGCCGACGTGCTCGACGCCATGCAGCCGGACGACGCCGCCGACCTCATCGGCATGCTCTCGGACGAGCGCGGCGAGGCCCTCCTCGAGCTGATGGAGCCGGAGGAGGCGGACGACGTCCGCAAGCTCCTCGAGTACGAGCCCGACACCGCCGGCGGTCTCATGACGCCGGAGCCGATCATCCTGTCCGCCGACGCGACGGTCGCCGAGGCCCTCGCGCTGATCCGCCGGCACGAGCTCGCGCCGGCGCTCGGCGCGGCGGTGTGCGTGACCCTGCCCCCGTACGAGCCGCCGACCGGGCGATTCCTCGGCATGGTGCACTTCCAGCGGATGCTGCGCTACCCGCCGCATGAGCGCCTCGGCACCCTCCTCGATCAGAGCACCGAGCCCGTCCAGGACGACACCCCCGCCTCGGAGGTCACCCGCATCCTCGCGAGCTACAACCTGGTGAGCGTGCCGGTCGTCGACAAGAACCGGCGGCTCGTCGGCGTCGTCACCGTGGACGACGTGCTCGACCACCTGCTGCCCGACGACTGGCGCAACCCCGACTCCACCCGACCCACCCGGTCCCGCACCGTCCCGGTGCGGCGTCCGTCCGCGGTCGCGGCCGCCGTGCGCGGAAGGAGGGCGAGCGATGGCACGAATCGATGAGGACCAGCGCGACCGCCAGCCGCGGCTCGACGCGCCCAAGGGACTCCGGGCCTCCGTCCTCCGCGGTCGCCGGCAGCGCACCAGCCGCGACCGCTTCGGCCGGTTCACCGAGTGGATCGCGCGCGCCATGGGCACGCCGTGGTTCCTGTTCGGGCTGACCCTCTTCGTCATCGCCTGGATGCTCTACAACACGCTCGCGCCGCAGGGCTGGCGCTTCGACGACGCCGCGATCGGCTTCACCGCCCTCACGCTGATCCTGTCGCTGCAGGCGTCCTACGCCGCGCCGCTGATCCTGCTCGCCCAGAACCGGCAGGACGACCGGGACCGCGTGCAGATCGAGCAGGACCGGCAGCGGGCCGAGCGGAACCTCGCCGACACCGAGTACCTGGCCCGCGAGGTGGTCGCCCTGCGGCTGCTCGTGCGGGACATGGCGTCGAAGGACTTCATCCGCGCCGAGCTGCGGTCGCTCCTCGAGGATCTCGAGAAGCGGGATGTCGAGAACGCGGCGGACAGCGAGCCGCGCCGCGGCGCCCCGGGCACGAGGTCCGCGTGAGCGCCGTGGACGCGGCGACCCTCGCGGACCGCGTCCAGCAGAGCCTCCGCCAGGTCATCGACCCGGAGATCCGCCAGCCGATCCCGGACCTCGACATGGTGGGCGGCGTCACGGTCGACCCCACCGGCCACGCGACGGTGGGCCTGCGGCTGACGATCGTCGGCTGCCCGGCCGCCGACCGCATCCAGCGGGACGTGCAGGAGGCGACCCTCTCCACGCCCGGGGTCACGGCCGTCACCGTCGAGACGTCGGTCATGACACCCGAGCAGCGGCACGCGCTCACGCTCAAGCTGCGCGGGCCGCGAGCGCGAGGCGCCCAGTTCGGCCGCGACTCGCTCACCCGGGTGATCGCCGTCTCGAGCGGCAAGGGCGGCGTGGGCAAGAGCACCCTCACCGCGAACCTCGCGGTGGCGCTCGCCCGGCGGGGACTCGCGGTCGGCGTCGTGGATGCCGACGTGCACGGCTTCTCGATCCCGGGCATCCTCGGCATCCCCGCGGACGCGACGCCGACCCGGGTCGATCAGATGATGCTGCCGCCCGTCGCGCACGGCGTGAAGGCGATCTCGATCGGGATGTTCCTGTCGCCCGAGCAGCGCGGGCAGGCGGTCGCCTGGCGCGGTCCGATGCTTCACCGCACGGTCGCGCAGTTCCTCACCGACGTGTTTTTCGGGGAGATCGACGTCCTGCTCCTCGACCTGCCGCCCGGCACCGGCGACGTGGCCATCTCGGTGGGCCAGCTGCTTCCGCACGCGGAGGTGCTCGTCGTGACGACGCCGCAGCCGGCGGCCGCGGAGGTCGCTGTGCGGTCCGGCCTCGTCGCCCGGCAGACGGGGCAGCGCGTGATCGGCGTGATCGAGAACATGGCGGGCCTCGCCCAGCCCGACGGCACCGTGCTGGAGCTCTTCGGCTCCGGCGGCGGCCTCGAGACGGCGGCGCGGCTGTCGCAGGGGCAGCCGGAGGCGGTCCCGCTCCTCGGGTCCGTTCCGCTGAGCGTGGACCTGCGCGAGGGCGGCGACAGAGGCGTGCCGATCGTGGTCGCGCGCCCGGAGGATCCGGCGGCGGTCGCGATCGAGGCGATCGCGGCGCGGCTCGCGGTGCGGAGCACGAGCCTCGCCGGCCGCAGCCTTCCGGTCACCCTCCGCTGACCTGCCCAGTTCTGCGGCAAGTCGGTGCCGAATTGCCGCAGAAGTGGGCAGTTCGCGTCAGGCGGAGCGGCGGGTGGGGGTGCGGCGGTATCCGTCGCGCGCGGTCACGACCACGGTGGCGACGGCTCCGGCGGCGGAGAGGGCACCGATGGCGGTGAGGACGAGGAGTGCGGCGGTCACGAGAGGCCTTTCTGCTGGCCGCACCGGCCTTTCCGGTGCGAACGGGTCCATCGAATCGCATCCGTGGTATTTAGCACAATCGAATAGTTCTTAGTCTTTCGTGAAGCTGAGCTGAACAATAGACTGCGGACCATGGACGTCCGGAGACTGGAGCTGCTGCGCGAGCTCGGCGAGCGCGGAAGCATCACCGCGGTGGCCACTGCCACCCATCGGACGCCGTCGGCGGTATCGCAGCAGCTCAAGGTACTCGAGCGCGAGATCGGCTTCCCCCTCACCGAGCGGAGCGGCCGCGGCATCGTCCTCACCGACGCCGGGCGCACCCTGGCGCGGACCGCCACCGACATCGCGGTCGCCATCGAGCGCGCGGAGGCGGTCTGGAACGCGTTCGTCGACGCCCCCGCGGGCGAGGTGTCCATCGCGACGTTCCCCACGGCCGGGCAGATGTTCATCCCCGGGCTCCTGAAGACCGCAGCAGCGACCCCGGGGCTGTCCCTCGTCGTGAGCGACCGCGATCCGCAGCTCCCCGACTTCCCCCGCCTCACCAACGACTTCGACGTGGTGCTCGCCCACTCCCCTCGCGGCCTCGCGGCTGGGCCGACGCCGGCCTCACTGTCGATGAGCTCCTCGTGGAGCCGCTCGACGTGGCGCTGCCCGTCGGCCATCCGCTCGCGAGCCGCGCGGTGCTCGAGGCCGCCGACCTCGTCGACGAGACCTGGATCGGGGTGCCGCTCGGCTACCCCTTCGAGCAGGTGCTGACCGAGATCGAGCGGATCTCCGGCCGGCCGCCGAGAGTGGCTCAGCGATTCAGCGACACCCGGATCACGGAGGCGGTCGTCGCCTCCGGCGCCGGCGTCGCCATCCTCCCGCGGTTCACCGCCCGCTCCTCCGCCCCCGCGCTCGAGCTGCGCCCGCTGGTGGGCGTGTCCGCGGTCCGGCACATCAGCGCGCTCTCCCGTCCGGACCGCGCCGAGCGCCCCTCGGTGCGGCTCGTGATCGAGCTCCTCCGCCAGGAGGCCGCGCACTTCGGCGACTGACCGCATCAGTTCGGACTCTCCGCATCGGTCTCCGGATACGGAGAGTCCGAAACGATGCGGCTAGGGCTCGATCAGGCGGGCGAGGAGCTCGATCAGCAGCTGCTCCGTGCGCTCCGGCGGCAGCCCCTCGACGAGGGCGAGCAGTGGCGCCAGGCTCTCCGGCAGGGGCCCGTCGAGGACGGCCGTCACGTCACCGCCCAGCGCCGCGATCGCCTCCATCGGGGCGACCTGCGGGATGCCCCGCACGAGGTCCGCGCCCGCGCGCAGCGCATCCTGGAGCTCGGGCAGGACCTGCGCCGTGACCGGCGTCACCGTGAGGTGGGTCGTATGCGGCAGCCGGACGCCGTCCTCCTGGACCAGGCCCGGCTGCAACTGCAGCTGCCACCCCAGGCCGCGCAGCGCGTCCGCCCAGTGGTGCGGATCGACCCGCGCATCCGGATGTGCGGAGTCGTCGGCGGCGACCGCGAACAGCGGACCGGCCGGGGTGCCCACCACCCGCAGTCCCTCGATTTCCGTGACCGTGTCGACGAGCGACCGCGTGGCCTCGAGCGCCGTGCGGGCCAGGGCGCCGAGGCCGTCGACCCCGAGCGCCTGGACGATGGCCCAGGCCGCGGCCGCCGGCCCCGCGGAGCGCGAGCCGAGCATCGTGGGGTTCACGACCGGGTAGCCGGGCCACCGGGTGGTCGCGAAGTACTGGGCGCGCAGCCGGTCCGCGCCGCGGTGCAGCAGGACGCTCACGCCCTTGGGCGCGTAGCCGTACTTGTGCAGGTCTGCCGAGAGGCTGGTGACGCCGGGGACGCGCAGGTCCCAGTCGGGCAGGCCCTCCGCGAACGGCAGCACGAGTCCGCCGATGCAGGCGTCGACGTGCAGCGGGACGCCCGCGTCCGCGCACGCCGCGGCGACCGGGCGCACCGGATCCAGGGTTGCGAAGGGGTAGGACGGGGCCGACACGACCGCGAGAGCGACGTCGGACCCCAGGCGCGCGATGACCGCGTCGGCCGTCGGCGCCCCGGTGAGGGGATCCACGGGCACCAGGTCGAGCTCGAGCCCGAAGTAGGACGCGGCCTTGTGGAAGGCGGCATGCACCGTGACCGGGGCCAGGAGGCGCGGCGTGCCGGTGCCGCCGGCCGCGCGCCAGAGATCGCGCGCCGTCTTCACCGCGGGCAGACAGCTCTCGGTGCCGCCCGAGGTGATCGTGCCGACGACCTCCTCGTCTCCGCCCAGGAGGTCGCGGGCGAACCGGACGAGGTCGCGCTCGATCGCGGCGACGGAGCCGAAGGTGGTCGGGTCGAGCCCGTTCACGGGCTGCATGATGCGGATCGCCCGGGCGGCCAGCTCGTCGAGCTCGGCCGACCCCGGGTCGTAGACATAGCTGAGCACGTGCCCGCCATGGGTCGGAGCGTCCCCAGTCCGGTAGGAGCGGAGACGCTCGAGTGCGGCCTCCGCCGCCTCCCCCAGCTCGGTCACGCGGCCGCTCCTTCCCGGGCGCTCTCTCCCGCGTCGATGTCCGCCCGGCGCAGCCGGTACCGGGAGATCGGCACCAGGCTCAGCGCCACGAGCACCGCCGGGACGATGCTGAAGCTGACGACGATCCCGGTGACCGCGGCGGGGCTCTGCGTGACGGTCTCGCCGGCGACCCGCTCCGCGTATCCGGTCGCGGCGAGCACCAGGGTGAGCGCGGTCGAGCCGAGGGCCATGCCGGTCGTCTCCCCCGCCGTCCACACGCCGCCGAAGGCGCCCGCTGCGCCCGGACCGGCCGCGCGGGCGTCGTCCGAGATGACGTCGGGCAGCATCGCCATCGGCAGCGACTGGAGTCCCGCGTAGGCCGCGCCGGCCACGCCCACCGGCAGGTACACCCAGGGCCCGGGTGCCACCGCGAGCACCAGGAGGCTCGCCGCCGCGACCGCGAAGATCACCGAGGCGATCCCGAAGGCTCGCTCCTTGCCGATCCGCCGCGCGACCGCGCCCCACACGGGCGCGAAGACCAGTGCGGGCGCGATGAGGGCGAGGAAGAGGAGCGTGACCGCATCCTCGGAACGCAGCACGTAGGTCGCGACGTACTGGGCGCCCGCGAGCATCATCCCGGTCGCGAGGCCCTGCAGGGCGAACGCGGCGAGGAGGGCCCGGAAGGGCCGGCTCCGGCGGAGGACGTCGAGCCCCGCCCGGTAGCCGGCCGCGATGCCGGCCCGGCGGCCGCTGTCGGCACGCACTCCGCGCGGCACCACCCGGGTGGAGAGCAGCATGCCGACGCCGAGCAGCACGCCCGACACGATCGCCATGATCAGGTAGCCCGTGCGCGGGTCCGCCGCGGCCCCACGGAGTGCCGGTCCGCCCGCGCCGAAGAGGACGATCGCGAAGGTCAGGACGACCACGCGCCAGGTGAGGAGGCGCGTGCGCTCGTGGTATCCCCGCGTGAGCTCGGCGGGCAGCGCGATGTACGGCACCTGGAAGAGGCTGAACGCGGTCGCGGCCGCGAGGAAGGCGAGAAGCACCCAGAGGCCCGAGCCGAGCGTGCCGATGCCGGCCGGCACGGCGAAGGTGAGCGCGAACAGCACCGGGATGGCCGCCCCGCCGATCACCATCACGCGCCGCCGAGATCCGGTGCGAGCGAGGTCGGTGTCGCTGACCGCGCCGATGACCGGGTCGATCACGATGTCCCAGATCTTGGCGACCGTCACCAGGATGCCGGCCGCGAGTGCCGCGACGCCCAGGGTGTCGGTCAGGTAGTAGACGAGGACGAGGCCGGGAAGGGTGCTGAACCCGCCCGTGGCCAGTGAGCCGATCGCGTAGCCGGCGATCGTGCGGGCCGGCAGGCGCTCGGCGGGGACGACATCGGCCATGGCCGCAGTGTATCGGCGCATCCGGTGCCGGTTCCGGCGCCCATCGGCCGGCGGCCGAAGTCCACACTGGAGGCATGAGCTGGGAGCGCATCCTCGAGACGATCCGGAGCTTCGACGGAGTGCTGGAGCTCGCCCCCTCTGCCGGGAGCGAGTACCCGGAGATCGCCTGGGGCGATCACTTCTTCTACTACGCGCCGGATGGGGAGGTCCCGCAGAACAGGCAGCCCTTCGCCACCATCGTCACGAAGGACTACCCCGGCGACGACGCCTCGCGCCTCGATCCTGGCGGGCGATGGCGGCTCAACGTCCACGTCGGCTCCCGCCGATCCGCTGAGCTTCTGCAGGAGCCCGCCGCGGCCGAGAGGGACTTCGGCGAGACCGACGCGATCCTGCCGCATCCGGTGTACGGATCCCTCGGCTGGATCGCCGTCGTCGATCCCGGACCGCGGACGCTCGAGACGGTGCTCTCCCTGCTGGAGAACGCGTGGGCCGATGACCGCGCCCGCGTCGAGCGCCGCGGATGAGCTAGGTCGCCTCGGCGTCGAAGGGTGCGGCGGCGCTGGGATCGAGGCGCGGGCGACTCGGCGGCGGGGCGGGGCGCACGGGGCGGACCTGCTGCTGCTCGTCCTCGAGCAGCGCCTCGCGGATGATGCGGCGAGGGTCGTACTGCCGCGGATCGAGCTTCTTCCAGTCGACCTCGTCGAACTCCGGACCCATCTCGTCGCGCATGCGCGTCTTCGCGCCGTCGGCGAAGCTCTTCACCGACCGGACGAGGCGCGCGAGCTGCGCCGCATAGCGCGGAAGCCGCTCCGGACCCACGATCAGGACGGCCAGAACCCCGATGAGCAGCAGCTTCTCGAAGGTCAAGCCGAACATGCCATCACCCTAGCCGCGCGCGCTGGGCGAGGGCTCCGGCCGGGAGAGCCCGGGGCGCATAGGGTTGGGGGCGATATGACTGAGAAGGACGCGAACTGGAAGTTCGCCGACGACTACGTGGTGGAACCCGACGCCATCCTGCTGGCCCGCGAGCACTCCCTGGAGCTCGGGGTGGACGCCGTCTCGCCCGCCGTGGGCGCCCAGCTGGCCGTGCTCGCGGCGACCCTCAAGGCGCGCTCGATCGTCGAGATCGGCACGGGCACCGGGGTCTCGGGGCTGTGGATGCTGACGGGCGCGCCGACGGCCACCCTCACTTCGATCGACAGCGAGCCCGACCACCAGGCCGCGGCCCGTGCGGCGTTCGCCGAGGCGGGGGTCGCGACGAGCCGCTTCCGGCTCATCTCCGGGCGCGCTCAGGACGTGCTGCCCCGCATGAACGAGGAGTCCTACGACCTGGTGCTCATCGACGCCGATCCGCGCAGCGTGATCGAGTACGTCGAGCACGGCCTCCGGCTGGTCCGTCGGGGCGGGCTCGTGCTCGTCGCCAACGCGCTCTGGCACGGCGACGTGGCGAACCCGGTGCGGAGAGACGCGGTCTCCACCGCATTCCGCACCGTGCTCGAGGAGATCGGGACCTCCCCCGCCGTGCTCAGCACGCTGTCGCCCGCGGGCGGAGGCCTCCTGCAGCTCGTCCGGCTGTGACCGCCGTCAGCTGACGCCGACGACGGCGCCCAGCGCGGCGTGCAGCTCCCGGGCCTCGGCGTCGTTCACGGAGACGACCAGACGGCCGCCACCCTCGAGCGGCACGCGCACGATGATGAGGCGACCTTCCTTGACGGCCTCCATCGGCCCGTCTCCGGTTCTCGGCTTCATTGCGGCCATCGAGTTGCCCCTTTCGGCAGGTTCGACTCCATTATCCCGTAGGGCGCGGACATGCGCCAAAACAGCGGCGTGGGAACGGTCCCAGGGGCGTCCGCGATCCTGCCCGGAAGGGCGGTCGCACGCGTGAGCTGGAGCCGGCAGGCTTTCGTGGGCCGGCTGAGCGGGGATATGTCGAGCCTCGCATCCACAATGGACGTCATGACAGTCAAGGTGATTGATCTGCCCTTCGACAGAGACCTCGAGGGGTCCTCTCGGGCGCCGAGATCTCGATCATCCAGGAGTACACCGACGTGGTCGGCTCGGGGCCGCGGCTGCACCGCCACCCGTACAGCGAGACCTTCATCGTCCGACGGGGCGAGGCGCTGTTCACCGCGGGCGATGAGCAGGTGGTGCTCGCGGGTGCGCAGGTGCTCGTCGTACCGGCGTCCGTGCCGCACAAGTTCGAGGTGCTGGACCGCGGCTTCTTCGAGTCGGTGCATATCCACGCGAACGACCGCTTCGTGACGGAGTGGCTGGAGTGATCACGCTTCCAGGGCGGCCCTACCGCAGCTGTCCCGGACGGGCGTAGGGCCTGCATGCCGATCGAGAGTGAGGACCGCGCGTCCGATTCGGCCTACGTTCTTCGCGTCTGGCGAGGCCGAGCGTCAGGGACCGAGACGATGACGTCGATCGCGACGTCCAACTGGGAGCTCGTGTTCTGGGAGGAGGACGGCGTAGTGCACGCCGCTGCTCGCGGACCCGAGACGGCAGCATCGGAGGCGAAACTCTCCGGGGACTCGGCTTCGTTCGGGATCACGTTCGCGCATGGCGCATGGATGCCGCACCTGCCGGTCGCAGGGATCGTCGACGGCGGAGTCGAGAGCGTCCACGCGACCGCGCGCTCGTTCGTGCTCGCCGGGGAGCAGTGGGAACTGCCCGACTTCGACAATGCCGAGCAGTTCGTCGAGAAGCTCGTGCGGGCCGCGCTGCTCGTGCGCGACCCTCTCGTCGACGAGGTGGTGTGGGGCGGCGCAGCGCGTGTCGGATCGCGTTCGGTGCAGCGGCGCGTCGCGGGAGCGACAGGCCTGACGCAGGGAGCGATCCGCCAGATCGACCGAGCGCGAGAAGCAGCGATCCTCATCGCTGCAGGGGTGCCGGCCCTCGATGTCGTCCACCGGCTCGGCTACTACGACCAGCCCCACCTGGCGCGCGCGCTGCAGCGCTACATCGGGCGCACGGCGACCCAGTTGCGGAACCCGCAGGGGCAGTCGGATGCCCTGTCGCTTCTGTACAAGAGGGAAGAGCCAGGCGTTTCCTAACGTGGGTGCGTCGCGGTGGGAGCCACCCGGCGAACGAAAGGAGACGAATTGCTTCAGGGCACTGTTGCGTCGGCCGACGGCACCACCATCGCGTACTCGGCGTGGGGTGACGGCGACCCGCTCATCATCGTCGACGGCGCGACCGCGTACCGCGCGGTCACCCCGGAGAACGAGAAGGTCGGCGAACTGCTCGCTGACTCATTCCGCGTCATCACCTACGACCGCCGCGGACGCGGAGAGCGGAGACACCGCCCCCTACGCGGTCGAGCGTGAGTTCGAGGATCTGGCTGCGATCATCGCGGGCCCCGGCGAGGGCCGCCCTGCCACCGTGTTCGCCTGGTCGTCGGGAGGGTTCCTTGCGCTGAACTCCGCACAGGCCGGAATCCCGATCGCACGACTCGCCCTGTTCGAGCCCCCAGCCGTCGCCGATGACGCCCGTCCTCCCCTGCCCGACGACTACGTGCGACGCCTGGAGGCGGCGATCGCCGCAGGCCGGCCCGGCGATGCGGCCGAGCTCTTCCTCACCGCGGCCGTGCTCATGCCGCCCGAGTTCGTCAGCGGCATGCGCGCGAGCGAGATGTGGCCGGGCCTGGAGGCAGTCGCTCCGACGATCTCCTACGACGGGCGGCAGGTGGGAGACGCGATGGCGGGGAAGCCACTCAGTGCCGACCGCTGGAACCGCATCAGCATCCCGGTTCTGGTGATGTACGGCGAGAGCACGTGGCCCTTCCTGGCTGCGGGCGCGAAGGCCGTCGCCGATCTGCTGCCCACCGCGACGCTCAGGCCGGTACCCGGAGAGAACCACTCCGCCACGGCAGATGTGCTCGCGCCCGCGCTCCGCGCATTCATCGGGGAGGCGTGACATGGGCCGTATCGTCGTGACCGAGTTCATCTCGCTCGACGGCGTGGTGGAGGCGCCCGGCGGTTCCGACTTCAAATACCCGAACTGGAGCTTCGCGTTCGATCGGGGAGCTGACGGCGAGCGGTACAAGGAGGAGGAGGCGCTCGGCGCATCCGCCCTGCTGCTGGGCCGCACCACGTACGAGGGGTTCGCCGGTGCGTGGCCGCACTACGAAGGGCGGTTGGCGGACAAGTACAACGGCATGCCCAAGTACGTCGTCTCGAGCACCCTCACCCGGCCGGTCTGGAACAACACCACCGTGCTGGCGGGCGCTCTCCCGGATGCGGTCGGTCGCCTGAAAGCTGAGATCGACGGCGACATCTCGGTTGCGGGCAGCATCAGTCTCGTGCGGGCGATGCTTGCCCTCGACCTGGTCGACGAGATCCACCTGATGCAGTTCCCGGTGATCCTCGGCCATGGCACGCGCCTCTGGGGCGAGACGCCCGACAAGACCGACTGGGCCCTCACGAGGTCCACTGTCTTCGGGGATGGTGTGCTCGTCACCGAAGTGCGCCGAGGGCGTTCGTAGCTGGACCATGGCGCAACGGCGAAGCCTCGGCCGGCACGGTGCTGACCGGAGCTTTCGCCTTGTCGGGCCGTGAGGGGCTCGAGCCACGCGCCTGCGCGTGAGCTGCCGGCAGAGTGAACACGCGGGTCAGGGCACCGACCAGTACGACGAGACGGGACCCCAGGTGGCCCACAGCCAGCCGAACTGGAGCGCCAGCGAGACCACGACGATCGAGATGCGGTAGGCGGTCGATCGGGGCTGGGCGATCGCCCCGGCGAGGGGAACATCGGCACCAGCAGCCGGAAGGTGCTCGACTGCGGGAAGAACACCGCGAGCAGGTAGAGGGCGTAACTGCCCACCCAGGCGACCATCTCCGGTCCCAGCCGCCGGACGGCCGGGTGGAACAGCAGCGCGCCGAACGCGGCCACGACGAGCACCACGACGATCGCGCCGAGCGGCGAGCCGAACCAGAGCGAGAACGCCTGGAACCATGGCGCGAACGGCACGAGGTGCTGGTAGCCGATGACGGGTGCGCGCCAGGCGAGCTCGGTGTCGGTGTACGCCGTCATCGAGCCGGTGACCAGCCAGGCGATGCCGGCCCAGGCGAGTCCCATGATCCCGCTGAACACCGCGAGGCCGCCCGCGATCAGCTGCTCTCTCCGGGGAAGGGATCCCGGTCCCGCATGCGGAAGCGCACGAGCCAGTAGATGGAGAGCGCGAGAGCGAAGGCGAGCCCCGATGGGCGGGTGAGCGCCATGACCGCCGTGACCGGGAACAGCCACAGCCAGCGGCGCTGCGTCAGCAGGTAGAGGGCGAGCACGAGGAGGAAGGTGTGCATCGCCTCCGCGTAGGCCATCTGGAAGATGAAGGACAGCGGCGCGACGGAGAAGAGCACGACCGCGAAGAACGCCTGGTCCTCCGCGAGCCGGAGCAGGAACAGCCGGTACAGCAGCAGCGCGGCGCCGAAGCCGAACAGCAGGGAGACGAGGAAGGCGGCGGCCGGCCAGAAGGTCCCCGTGACGGCCGCGAGGCCGGACACGAACCAGGGGTAGACCGGCATGAAGGCCCACTGGTTCTCGGCGACGTGGCCGGCGGCATCCAGTGGCAGCTGGTGGGGATAGCCGACCGCGGCGATGTACCAGTACCAGTAGCCGTCCCAGAGCGCCGTGTAGGAGAAGAAGTCGGGGTTGGCGCCCGCGCGGGACTGCGGCGTCAGCTGCGTGGCCGTGAGCGCGAGCGCGATCGTCGTCAGGACGCGGGCCGCGGCGTAGACGAGCACCACGCGGACCCACCACGGCGTCCGCTGCCAGAGGGAGGCCTCGCGGGGCTCCGGTGGGGAGACCGCCGGCGCCCGGGTCAGCTCGCCGAGCCCGTCAGCCACGCCCGGAGCCCCCGCTCGCAGTCCGTGATCTGCGCGAGCGGCACCCGCTCGTCGTCGGCGTGCGCCTTGATGGGGTCGCCGGGCCCGTAGTTCACCGCGGGGACGCCGAGCCGCGAGAAGCGCGCGACGTCGGTCCAGCCGTACTTCGGCATCGGAGTGCCGCCGACCGCGGCGACGAAGTGCTGCGCGATGGGGGCGTCGAGGCCGGGCCGGGCGCCGGCGGCGAGGTCCACGATCTCCACCTCGAAGCCGCTGAACAGCTCGTGAATGTGGGCCACCGCCTCCTCGGCGCTCCGGCTGGGCGCGAACCGGTAGTTGATATGCACCATGCACTCGTCGGGGATGATGTTGCCCGCGATGCCGCCGGTGATGCCGACCGCGTTGAGGCCCTCGCGGTACACGAGCCCGTCGACCTCGACGTTGCGCGGCTCGTAGGCGGCGAGGATGTCGAGGATCGGCGCCGCCTTGTGGATCGCGTTGTCGCCGACCCAGGCTCGCGCCGAGTGCGCGCGGAGGCCACGGGTGCGGATCTCGGCGCGGAGGTTGCCGTTGCAGCCGCCCTCGATCTCGGAGCGGGTGGGCTCGCCGAGGATCGCGAAGTCGGCCGCGAGCAGCTCCGGGTTCGACTGGGAGAGCCGGTTGAGCCCGTTCTTCGCCTCCGACACCTCCTCGTGGTCGTACCAGATCCAGGTGATGTCGGCGACCGGCTCGGCGAGCTCGGCCGCCAGCTTGAGCTGTACGGCGACGCCGGCCTTCATGTCGACGGTGCCGCGGCCCCAGAGGTAGTCGACCCCGTCGATCGTCTCGAAGCGCGTGGGGAGGTTGTTGTTGAGCGGCACCGTGTCGATGTGGCCGGCGATGACGACGCGCTGCTCGCGGCCGAGCGTGGTGCGGGCCACGATCGTGTCGCCGTGGCGGGACACCGTGAGGTGCGGAACGGCCCGCGCCGCCTCCTCGATGAGGTCCGCGAGCGGCCCCTCTCGATCCGACACCGACTCGATGTCGCAGATCGCCCGGGTCAGGTCGATCGACGAGGCGGTGAGGTCGAGCGGCGGCATGGGTTCACCCTACCCAGGGCCCCTATCAGGAGGCGGCGGCCCCGCCGTCCCCGCAGCACGTTCCGGCCCGGAGTGCGCGTTGCGCCGTACCTTCCGGGCCGGAACGTACCGGGTGACGGGACCCGCGCTGGGCACGGGCCCGGTCGATACCCTGGAGGCATGTCGAAGGATGCACGGCTCGCCTGGGGATACGGACTCGCCACGATCGCCTCGGACGGCACCGTGCTCGACACCTGGTACCCCGAGCCGAAGCTCGGCCCGTTCCCGGCCGGGCGCGAGCGCTGGATCCAGCCCGCAGCACTCGAGGAGCAGGCGGGTCCGGACCCGATGCGCGAGGTCCGCGTGGAGGCGGTGACCGTCGACCTCCACCTCGACCGGGCCCCGGCATCCACGCAGGACGCGTACCTGCGCCTGCACCTGCTCTCGCACCTCCTGGTCCGCCCGAACGAGATCAACCTCGACGGGATCTTCGCCCACCTCCCCAACGTGGCGTGGACGACGGCGGGCCCGATGCATCCGGATGCCGTGGAGCGCCGGCGCCGGGTGCTGCTGAGGAACGGCATCCAGGTGCAGGGCATCGACCGCTTCCCGCGCCTCACCGACTACGTGACGCCGCCGCGCGTGCGCATCGCCGACGCCTCCCGGGTGCGGCTGGGCGCCCACCTCGCGCCCGGCACGGTCGTCATGCACGAGGGGTTCGTCAACTACAACGCGGGCACGCTCGGCACCTCGATGGTCGAGGGGCGCATCTCGCAGGGCGTCGTGGTCGGCGACGGCTCGGACATCGGCGGCGGCGCATCGATCATGGGCACGCTGTCGGGCGGCGGCACGGAGCGCGTCGTGATCGGCCAGCGCGCCCTGCTCGGCGCGAACTCGGGCGTCGGCATCTCGATCGGCGACGACTCGGTCGTCGAGGCCGGCCTCTACCTCACCGCGGGCACGAAGGTCGCGCTCGTCGGCGCCGCCCGGACGCCCGACGGGAACCTGCAGACGGTGAAGGCCCGCGAGCTCTCGGGGGTGCCGAACCTGCTGTTCCGCCGCAACTCCCTCACGGGCACGGTGGAGGCGGTTCCCCGCCAGGGCGAGGGCATCGAGCTCAACGCCGCCCTGCACACCGCCTGAGTCCGGTCGCCCCTGGCGCGGGCGGAGGGTTCCGCGGGTGAAGCCGCCACCTCGCGGGTGTAGCTGGACCCGCGGGTTGGCGGTTTCACCCGCGCAGCGCAATACGGGCCGATTCGGGCAAAGCGGGCCACCGCTTCGGCCCGGATTGCCCGATTCGGCCCGCCGTGTCGCACGGCGCGGACGCCGCGGGCGCGCAGGTCAGCGGGAGATATGGCGCTCCGGCGGGCCCACGTAGAGCTGCTGCGGGCGGCCGATCTTGGTGGCCGGGTCGTCGTTCATCTCGCGCCAGTGGGCGATCCAGCCGGGGAGCCGGCCGATCGCGAAGAGCACTGTGAACATGCGGGCCGGGAAGCCCATCGCCTTGTAGATGACGCCCGTGTAGAAGTCGACGTTGGGGTACAGCTTGCGCTGGATGAAGTAGTCGTCGGCGAGGGCGATCTGCTCCAGCTCCCGCGCGAGATCGAGCAGCGGGTCCTGGACGCCGAGTGCCTCGAGGACCTCGTCGGCGCTTTCCTTGACGAGCTTGGCGCGAGGGTCGTAGCTCTTGTAGACGCGGTGGCCGAATCCCATCAGCCGCACGCCCTCCTCCTTCTTCTTCACCCGCTCCACGAACTTGGCGACACCCTCGCCGGAGTCGCGGATCTGGCTGAGCATCTTGAGCACGGCCTCGTTGGCGCCGCCGTGCAGCGGACCGTAGAGGGCGTTGATGCCCGCGGAGACGGACGCGAAGATGTTCGCCTCGGTCGAGCCGACGAGGCGGACGGTCGAGGTGGACGCGTTCTGCTCGTGGTCCTCGTGCAGGATGAGCAGGCGGTCGAGCGCCTTCGAGAGGACAGGGTTCACCTCGTACGGCTCGGCCAGCGTGCCGAAGTTGAGGCGCAGGAAGTTGTCGACGAAGCTCAGCGAGTTGTCCGGGTACAGGAACGCCTGGCCCAGGCTCTTCTTGTGCGCGTACGCCGCGATGACGGGCAGCTTCGCGAGCAGACGGATGGTCGAGATCTCGACCTGCTCCGGGTCGTGCACGTTGAGGGAGTCCTCGTAGTAGGTCGAGAGCGCGGAGACCGCGCTGGAGAGCATCGACATCGGGTGCGCCGTGTGCGGCAGGGCGCTGAAGAACTGCTTGAGGTCCTCGTGCAGCAGCGTGTGCCGGCGGATCTTCTCGTCGAACTCCTCGAGCTGGCTCGCCGTGGGCAGCTCGCCGTAGATGAGCAGCCAGGCGGTCTCGAGGTAGGTCGACTGCTGCGCCAGCTCCTCGATCGGATACCCGCGGTAGCGCAGGATGCCCTTGTCGCCGTCGATGTAGGTGATCGCCGATCGCGTGGACGCGGTGTTCACGAAGCCCTGGTCCAGGGCGGTGTATCCGGTCTTCTTCGTCAGCGTCGACACGTCGATGCTCGACGCCCCGTCGACACTCGGGATGACCGGGAACTGCGCTTCACCGCCGGGGAAGCTGAGCGTGACACTCTGCTCATCGCCGGTGTGGCCGACTCCGCCCACAGCGCTCCTCACGAACTCTTCTCAGGGGTATTCCGCGCGCTCGTGGCGCCGGAACGGTACCGACTCAGCCTAGGGCGTGGCGCGGGCATCGGCGCACCCCGCCGATCGGGCGCCCCCGCACGAGGGCGCGCGGACCCGTCAGGCCTGGGGCGGAAGGGCGGAGACGACCGGGTGATCCTTGTGGATGACGCCCACCTTGGCGGCGCCGCCCGGCGACCCGATGTCCTGGAAGAAGTCGACGTTCGCCCGGTAGTAGTCGGACCACTGGTCGGGCAGGTCGTCCTCGTAGTAGATCGCCTCGACCGGACACACCGGCTCGCACGCTCCGCAGTCCACGCACTCGTCGGGGTGGATGTAGAGCATCCGGTCGCCCTCGTAGATGCAGTCGACCGGGCACTCGTCGATGCAGGCACGGTCCTTGACATCGACACAGGGCAGTGCGATCACGTAGGTCACTGGGCGGTTTCCTCTCCCCCGTCAGTATTCCACCCGCGCGGACCGCGCCCCGAATCGCGGGAGAGCCCGCGGGGCCAGGCCAGCACCAGCGCGCTGATCACGGCGGGTCCGAGCGTCCAGCCGTAGCCGGCGAAGTTGGCGGGCAGCAGCGCCGAGCCGCTGGGCCCGGGCAGCGCGAGGACGCCGATGGCCACGAGGATGCCGACCGCCGCAAGTCCGGCGTAGAGGCGCGAGTCGAGCGCGAGGCGCAGCCCCGCCACGAGGCAGGCGACCGCGAGGAGTGCGGCCACGAGCCCGACGGGCAGCCGAGCGCCGAGCAGCGTCCAGCCGGACTGGTGCGCGAAGGTTCCGATGACGCCTGTGGCGGCTCCCAGCACGAGGCAGGAGAGTCCGCCGACCACGCGCATCAGGAGCGAGGGCGGATCCTCTGAGACGGCCGGAAGCACGCCGCATTCTATGTCGAGCCCCTGGAGGCCCCGACCTGGACAGCGTCCGGACGGCATGTATAGGGTTCTCGGGGTAAGGATAGCCTTACCAATCTTCCGGGCCATCGTCCGCCCCTCGAGAATCGATCCCCTGTGCTCGCGAACTACCTCATCGGCCTGCGCGAAGGCCTGGAGGCCGGCCTCATCGTCGGCATCCTCGTCGCGTACGTCCGCAAGGTCGGCCGCACCGATGTGCTCCCCCGCCTCTGGGTCGGCATCGGGATCGCGATCCTCGCCTCCCTCGGCGTCGGAGCGGCGCTCACCTGGGGCCCGTACGGGCTCTCCTTCGCGGCGCAGGAGGCGCTCGGCGGCGGGCTCTCGCTCGTGGCGGTCGCCATGGTCACCTGGATGATCTTCTGGATGGCGTCGCACGCCCGCGGACTCAAGCACGAGCTGCAGTCGCGGCTCGACACGGCACTCGCCGGCGCAGGCATCGGCATCGTCCTGATCGGCACGCTCAGCGTCGGGCGCGAAGGCGTGGAGACCGCACTGTTCGTCTGGGCGACCGTGAACTCGACCGGCTCCGCGGCGCTCGGCACCGCCGGCGCCCTGCTCGGTCTGCTCACCGCGGCAGGGCTGTCCTGGCTCCTCGCGCGCGGCGTGGTCCGCATCAACCTGGGCCGCTTCTTCACCTGGACGGGCGCGTTCCTCGTCGTCATCGTCGCGGGCGTCTTCGCCTACGGGATCGGCGACCTGCAGGAGGCGGGCCTGCTGCCCGGCGGCGGTTCCGCGGCCTTCAGCCTGGCCGCCGTCGTTCCGCCCTCGTCCTGGTACGGCTCCCTGCTCGCCGGGATCTTCAACTTCACGCCGGAGCCGACCTGGGCCCAGGTGGCGGGATGGATCGCGTACCTGCTCGTGGTGGGCGGCCTCTTCGCGGCGCGGCTGCACGTGCGCCGCGCCCCCGTCCCGGCCCGCCGGCACAACCCGGCCGGCTCCCCCGCCTGAGCGCGGCCTTCTCCCGGAGACCCATGCCCCGACGTGTTCTCAGCGCCGCCCTGGCCGCGCTGGCCCTCAGCGCCGCCCTCGCGGGCTGCGTCCGCAACGATGCCGCTGCGGCGGGGATCGACGTCGCCATCAGCGATGACACCTGCGCAGTGTCGGCCAGCACGTCCCCGGCGGGCGCCGTCGAGTTCCGGCTCGAGAACACCGGGACCGACGTCAGCGAGTTCGAGATCCTGGCCGAGGACAAGCTGCGCATCGCGGGCGAGAAGGAGAACGTGACGCCGGGGCAGACGGTGTCCTACGTCGCCCAGCTCGAGCCGGGGACCTACTTCACCGGCTGCAAGTTCCAGATGGTCGGAGCCCCGATCGGGCTCACCGAGTTCACCGTCACGGGCGAGGCGTCGACGTCGGGCGACCAGGCGGCCGCGGGCGAGGCGGTCACCGGATACCTCGCCTACGTGCGCTCGCAGGTGGGCGAGCTCGTGCCCGCCGTCGCAGCCCTTGCCGACGCCTACGCCACGGGCGATGACGAGACGGCCCGCTCGCTCTTCGCGGCCGCGCGCGTGCCGTACGAGCGGATCGAGCCGACTGCCGAGGCGTTCGGCGACCTCGATCCGAAGATCGACTACCGGGAGGTGGACGCCGTCGCGGAGGGGCTCGACTGGACCGGGTTCCACCGGATCGAGAAGGACCTGTGGCCGCCGGCGGCCGGCGACCTGAACTCGGACGGGGCCGACGCCCTCGCCGGGTGGTCGCCGTCGACACCCGAGCAGCGGCGCCAGTTCGCGGACCGGCTGGTCGCCGACGTCGCCCAGCTCCAGGAGCTGGTCACCGAGGACTCCTTCTCCGTCACCCTCGCCGACATCAGCAACGGCGCGATCGCCCTGCTGGACGAGGTCGCCGTCGGGAAGATCTCCGGCGAGGAGGACTGGTGGTCGCACACCGACCTCTCCGACTTCGCCGCGAACGTCGACGGCGCCTCCGTGGCGTTCGAGCTTGTGCGCCCGCTCGCTGCCGACAGCGACGACGGCACCGAGCTGACGACGGAGATCTCAGGCCGCTTCGACGACCTGCGTGCTCTGCTCGCCGAGCACGGCTCGCTGGAGGAGGGCTTCACCTCCTACGCGGAGGTGGACGACGCGAGCCGGAAGACCCTCTCGGACGCGGTGAACGCGCTCGCGGAGCCGCTGTCCCGGCTCACCGCGACGGTGCTGGCGGCCCAGTGACGGACGCCGCAGTGACGGACGCCGCAGTGCCGGACGCCGCAGGAACGCACGCCGCACCTGGAGGCAGGCCCGCCGAGTCAGGAGGGCCCGACGGGCTTCCGCGCCGCGGGCTGAGCCGCCGCGGGCTGCTCGGACTTGTCGGCGCCGGCGCCGCGGGCCTTGCCGCAGGAGGCGGCGGAGTGGCCGCCGCGGTCGCGGCCGCTCCGGCTCCGACCGCGCGCACCTACCCCTTCAGCGGTCCGCATCAGGCGGGCATCACGACGCCCGCCCAGGACCGGCTGCACTTCGCCGTCTTCGACGTCGCCGCCGGCCTCGACCGGAGCGGCCTCGTCGAGCTGCTGCAGGACTGGTCGGCCGCCGCAGCGGCGATGACGGCGGGGCGGGAGATCGGCGAGACGGGGGCGGTCGGCGGATCCGACGTGGCACCCCCGAGGACACGGGCGAGGCACTCGGGCTGCCCGCGAGCGGCCTCACGATCACCTTCGGCTTCGGCCCGACCCTGTTCGTCACCGCCGAGGGTGCGGACCGGTTCGGGCTCGCCGGCCGCAAGCCGGCCGAGCTCGAGCCGCTGCCCCGATTCCGCGGTGACGCGCTCGAGCCCGGCGCGACCGGCGGCGACCTCTGCATCCAGGCCTGCGCGGACGATCCCCAGGTCGCGGTGCACGCCATTCGCAACCTCAGCCGCATCGCCTTCGGGCGGGCCGCCATCCGCTGGTCGCAGCTCGGGTTCGGCCGCACCTCCTCGACGTCCACGAGCCAGGCGACGCCCCGCAACCTGTTCGGCTTCAAGGACGGCACCGCCAATGTGAAGGCGGAGGAGGGCGCTGCCGTCGACGAGCACGTCTGGGTCCAGGCGGCCGACGGCCCGGCCTGGCTGACCGGGGGCTCCTACCTGGTGGCGCGCAAGATCCGCATGCTCATCGAGACCTGGGACCGGGCGGCGCTCGGCGAGCAGGAGCGGGTCATCGGCCGCAGCAAGGGCGAAGGCGCTCCCCTGTCCGGCGGGCGCGAGTTCAGCGAGCTGGACTTCGCGGCCAAGGGCGCAACCGGAGCGCCCCTCATCGATGCGAGCGCGCACGTCCGGCGCGCGCATCCCACGGTCAACGGCGGCGCTCGCCTCCTGCGCAGGGGCTACAACTTCGTGAACGGCAGCGACGAGCTGGGCCGCCTCGACGCCGGCCTGTTCTTCCTCAGCTTCCAGCGGTCACCGGAGCACTTCATCACGGTGCAGCGCAGCCTCGCCTCGGACAACCTCAACGAGTACATCAAGCACGTCGGATCCGCCCTGTTCGCGGTGCCGCCCGGAGCATCACGCGGCGGCTGGGTCGGCGAGACGCTCTTCGCTTGAGCCCGCAGCCACGGCCGGGACGGCGACGTCAGCTGCTGCTGTCGCTGCTGTCCTTCGGAGTCACCGTGTAGTTCGCCACCCAGCCGTCGCCGTCCTTCGTGAGCACCACGACGACGCCCCAGTTCGCGCCGTCGTAGGCGGCTCCCCCTCGCCCGCCGGGTCACTGCCGCCGACGAGGGTGAAGCCGGCATCGGTCAGGTCTGTCTGGATCTGCTCGCCGGCGCCTTCGGGAACGCGGATGGTGACGTTGTAGGTCTTGCCGCCCTCGTCGCCGCCGACCGCGATCCCGTAGAGCACCTCGCCGTCGTAGAGCGGCACCTCCGTGGGGAAGCCGTCGGGCACCTTCGATCCGCCGAGCTCGACCCCGCCGCCGGTGGCGTTGTGGATCAGGTTCTCGATCGGGTTGCCGCTGCACCCGGCGAGTCCGGGAGCGAGGGCGACGCCGATCAGGACGGCGAGCACGGCACGGCGGCGGTTCTGCATAGCGGAGAGCGTAGTGTCCTCCCCCGCCCCCGCCAGGGGCGTCCGTCCCGCTCGGCGCGGATCCGGCAGCCGCTGCGTCCGGCTCAGCCCGCCGCGATGCTGGCGAGCTGGATCAGGTTCCCGCAGGTGTCGTCGAGGATGACCGTCGTCACCGGCCCCATCTCTATGGGCGGCTGGACGAAGCTGACCCCGAGCGCCTGAAGGCGCTCGTACTCGGCCGCGACATCGTCGACGCCGAAGCTCGCGAACGGGATGCCGTCGGCGACGAGCGCCTCGGTGAACGGGCGGACGGCCGGGTGATCGTTCGGCTCGAGCAGGAGCTCGACTCCCTCGGGGCCGTCGGGCGCCGCGACGGTCAGCCAGCGGTGCTCGCCCAGCGGGATGTCGTTCTTCGGCAGGAAGCCGAGCACGCCCGTGTAGAACTCGAGCGCCTTCTGCTGGTCGTCGACGAAGACGCTCGTGGTGGTGATCCTCATTGCTGTCCCTCTTCCGCCGGCGGCGCGATCCGCTCGACCCAGTCCCGCACGCCGCCGAGCGCGGTGGGGTCGAGGTGGTGGAGAGTCGTGCGTCCCTGCACGGTCGTCGATACGAGCCCAGCGGCCTTGAGCACCCCGAGGTGCTTCGCGACCGCCTGCCGGCTCATGCTGTGCCCGCTGCCCAGGAGGCGCACGCACAGCTCGAACAGCGTCTGGTCGTTCCGCTCCGCGAGCGCCTCGACGAGCCGGCGCCGGGCCGGGTCGGCGATGGCAGGGAACACCTCCTCCACACCGTCACAATAGGCAACTTCGAGGTTGCCAATCAAGTAGATGGCGAAATGTCGAAGCGCGGCATGCCGGTTCGACGTGAGAATGATGCGCCGAGCGGCGCAGATCCCAAGGAGGACGACATGGAGTTTCTGATGATCGTGGCGGCGGACCCGGAGGCCGAGCCGTACGTCGCCGAGGAGGACACCGCGGAGGCGTGGGTCGAGGAGATGGACGGCAGAGGCGTCCGGGTGCGCGGCAACCGCCTGCACCCGGCCGAGCGCGCAACGACAGTGCGACGGCGCGGGGGTCGCGTGCTCGTCACCGACGGTCCGTTCGCGGAGACGAAGGAGACCATCCTCGGCTACGACGTGCTGGAGTGCGCGAGCCTCGAGGAGGCGATCGAGGTCGCCGCGAAGCATCCGATGGCTCGGTTCGGCCGGCTGGAGCTGCGCCCCGCGTGGCCCTTCGACCCCGACGAGGGCGCCTGACCCGGCCTCGAGACGCGCGGATCAGGACACGGCCGTCGCGAGACGGCGTGTCGTCCTGATCCGCGCTCGAGAAGCAGCGGAGTTCCTGATCCGCGCCGAATCTCTCGATCCGCGCAGGCGGCGGGGATCAGGAGCGCGGCGGAGCGGGCTACGCGTTCTGCTTCTTGAGGCGGGAGGCGCTGCGCGCCCGCAGCGTCTGGTCCAGCTCCACCTTGCGGATGCGCACCGCGAGCGGCGTCACCTCGACGCACTCGTCGTCGCCGGCGAACTCGAGGCTCTCCTCCAGCGAAAGCTTGCGCGGCGGGGTGAGGCGCTCGAGCTCGTCCGCGGTGGACGAACGGATGTTGTTGAGCTGCTTCTCCTTGGTGATGTTCACGTCCATGTCCTCGGAGCGCGAGTTCTCGCCGATCACCATGCCCTCGTAGACCTCCTCGGTGGGGCCGACGAAGAAGGTGCCGCGGGATTGCAGCGCGATGAGGGCGAAGGTCGTGACCACGCCGGAGCGGTCGGACACCAGCGAGCCGTTGTTGCGCGTGACGATGCCGCCGGCCCAGGGCTCGTAGCCGTGGAAGATCGCGTTCGCGATTCCCGTGCCGCGGGTGACCGTGAGGAACTCGGTGCGGAAGCCGATGAGGCCGCGCGAGGGCACCAGGAACTCCATGCGGACCCAGCCGCTGCCGTGGTTCGCCATGGTCTCCATGCGCCCGCGGCGGCCGGCGAGGAGCTGCGTGATGGCGCCGAGGTACTCCTCCGGCGCGTCGACCGTCAGCTGCTCGTAGGGCTCGTGGGTCTTGCCGTCGATCACGCGGGTGACCACCTGCGGCTTGCCCACCGTGAGCTCGTAGCCCTCGCGGCGCATCTGCTCGACGAGGATCGCGAGGGCCAGCTCGCCACGGCCCTGGACCTCCCAGGCGTCCGGACGGCCGACGTCGACCACGCGGATGGACACGTTTCCGATGAGCTCCCGGTCCAGGCGGTCCTTGACCATGCGGGAGGTGACCTTCGAGCCCTTCTCCCGGCCCACGAGCGGCGAGGTGTTGGTGCCGATCAGCATCGAGATGGCCGGCTCGTCCACCGTGATGGCGGGAAGCGGGCGGACGTCCTCGGGGTCGGCGAGCGTTTCGCCGATGGTGATGTCCTCGATGCCCGCGACGGCGACGATGTCGCCGGCGCTGGCCGACTCCGCGGGGAAGCGGTCGAGCGCCTTCGTCTTGAGGAGCTCGGTGATCCGGACGTTCTGGGTGCTGCCGTCGAGGCGCACCCACGCGACCGTCTGGCCCTTCTTCACCTCGCCCTGGAAGATGCGCAGCAGGGCGATGCGGCCGAGGAAGGGCGACGCGTCGAGGTTGGTGACGTGCGCCTGGAAGGGGTGCTCCGGGTCGTAGGTCGGCGCGGGGATGTGCGTGAGGATGGCGTCGAACAGCGGCTCGAGGTCCGCGTTGTCCGGCAGGTCGCCGTTAGCCGGCTCGTTGGTGCTCGCGGCACCGGCCCGGCCGGAGGCGTAGACGACGGGCACGTCGAGGATCGCGTCGAGGTCGAGATCCGGGGCGTCGTCCGCGAGGTCGCTCGCGAGACCCAGGAGCAGGTCGTGGCTCTCCTCGACGACCTCGGGGATGCGGGCGTCGGGCCGGTCGGTCTTGTTGACCACGAGGATGACCGGGAGGGCCGCCTCGAGCGCCTTGCGCAGCACGAAGCGGGTCTGCGGCAGCGGGCCCTCGCTCGCGTCGACGAGGAGCACGACGCCGTCGACCATCGACAGGCCGCGCTCGACCTCGCCGCCGAAGTCGGCGTGCCCGGGGTGTCGATCACGTTGATCGTGATCGCCTGGTCGGGCGAGTGCTTGCCCTGGTAGGAGATCGCCGTGTTCTTGGCGAGGATCGTGATCCCCTTCTCCCGCTCGAGCTCGTTCGAGTCCATCGCGCGGTCCTCGAGGTGAGCGTGCTCGGCGAACGAGTTCGTCTGCCGGAGCATCGCGTCCACGAGGGTCGTCTTGCCGTGGTCGACGTGTGCGACGATCGCGACGTTGCGCAAGTCGGAGCGCGCGGCTGACGCCATGAGAAACATCCTTGGAAAGAGGGGCCGGGGAAGCGGCCGGGAAGGCTGAAGGGCGCGACACGGCCCCAGCAGTCGTCCAGTCTACTCCGGATCAACCGAGTTGGTTGAGGAGAGCCCCTTCAGCGCAGTGTCCACGCCCGCTGATTGAGGAGCCCACGGAGCGGGCGTCTCGAAATCGAGGGACGCCTCCACCGAGTGGCTGAGTCCAGAGGTCGGTTCACCGGATTTCGAGACGCTCCCTGCGGTCGCTCCTCAATTGACGAGATCTCAGAGGAATCAGATCCCGAGCTTGATGCCCGCCCCGGGGATCGCGTCGAGGAGGTCGCGCGTGTACTGCTCCTGCGGGGAGTCGAACACGACGTCGGTCGGCGCGGCCTCGACGATCCGGCCCTTCTGCATCACGCAGACGTTGTCCGCGATGACGCGCACCACGGCGAGGTCGTGCGTGATGAAGAGGTAGGTCAGCCCGAGCTCGCCCTGCAGGTCTGCGAGCAGGCGCAGGATCTGCGCCTGCACGAGCACGTCGAGCGCGGACACGGCCTCGTCGAGGATGACGATGTCGGGCTTGAGGGCGAGGGCGCGAGCGATGGCCACGCGCTGCCGCTGGCCGCCCGAGAGCTCGTTCGGGTAGCGCCCGGCGATCATGCGCGGCAGCGACACCTGGTCGAGGAGCTCGAACACCCGCTCGCGCCGGCTGGCCCGGTCGCCCACGTTGTGCACCTTGAGCGGCTCGGCGATGGTGTTGCCGATGTTGCCGAGCGGGTCCAGCGAGCCGTAGGGGTCCTGGAACACCGGCTGCATCGCACGGCGCAGCGAGAGCATCTGGCGACCGCGCAGTCCGTCGATCCGGCGGCCCTGCACGGTGATCGCGCCGCTCGTCGGCTCCTCCAGCTTGAGGAGCAGCTTCGCCACGGTCGACTTGCCCGAGCCGGACTCGCCCACCAGGGCCGTCGTGGTGCCCTTCGCGATCGCGAAGGAGACGTCGTCGACGGCGGTGAACTCGGCGGACCTGAGCCCGCCGCCGCGGATCTTGAACACCTTGGTGAGGTTCTCGACGACGATCGCGGGCGGCTCGCCCACCGCCGCCTCGACGTGCTCGGCCCGCGCCTCCGCGGCGCTGATGAGATCGATGCCGTCGGTCGCGTCGGTCTCCGCGTGCTCGAGGGTGCCGAGCGTCTGGCCGCTCGCCTGGATGCGGCGGGAGGCGAGGCTCGGCGCGGCGGCGATGAGCCGCTGAGTGTACGGGTGCAGCGGGTTCTGCAGGATCTCGACGCTCGGGCCGGCCTCGACGATCTTGCCCTTGTACATGACGATGAGCTTCTCGGCCCGCTCGGCGGCGAGGCCGAGGTCGTGGGTGATGAAGAGCACCGCCGTGCCGCTGCGCTCGGTGAGCGTCTCGAGGTGGTCGAGGATGCGCCTCTGCACGGTGACGTCGAGGGCCGAGGTGGGCTCGTCGGCGATCAGCAGCCGCGGGTCCGCAGCGAGTCCGATGCCGATGAGCACGCGCTGGCGCATGCCGCCCGAGAACTGGTGCGGGAACTGGTGGAGGCGCTGGTCGGCGTCCGCGAGGCCCGCCGACTTGAGGACCTCGATCGCCTTCTCCCGGACGGCCTTCTTGCCGGTCGCGAGGCCGTTGGCCCGGATGGTCTCCTCGACCTGGAAGCCGATGCTCCATACCGGGTTGAGGTTCGACATCGGGTCCTGCGGCACGAAGCCGATGAGCTTCCCGCGGATGTCCTCGAGCTCCTGGCGGGACGCGTTCGCGAGGTCCCGCCCCTCGAACAGCACCGAGCCGCCGGTGATCCGGCCGGTTCCCGGGAGCAGGTTGATGATCGCCGCGGCGGTCGTCGACTTGCCGGACCCGGACTCCCCACGATCGCGACGGTCTCACCGCGGTCGATGGTGAAGCTCACGCCGTTGAGGGCGGGCACGAGGCCGCTCTGGGTGCGGAATCCGACCTGCAGGTCCCGGACCTCGAGCAGCGGGGCGCCGGAAACGGGGATCGCGGTCATCGGAGTGCCCTCGCCTTCGGGTCGAGCGCGTCGCGGAGGGCCTCGCCGAGCAGGATGAAGCTCAGCACGGTGACGGACAGCGCGATCGACGGGTAGATGAGCGTCTGCGGGTTGGTCCGCAGGTCGCGCTGCGCCTGGCTGATGTCGTTGCCCCACGACTGCGTCGTTCCCGGCAGGCCGACGCCGAGGAACGACAGCGTCGCCTCCGCAGTGATGGCGGCCGCGAGCGACAGCGTCGTGATGACGAGGACCGGCGCGATCGAGTTGGGCAGCACGTGCCGGAACAGGATGCGCAGCTTCGAGAGCCCGATCGCGGTCGCCGCCACGACGTAGTCGGACTGCTTCACCCGCAGCACCTCGGACCTCAGC
This sequence comes from Naasia aerilata, assembly GCF_030296595.1. Classification (GTDB taxonomy): domain Bacteria; phylum Actinomycetota; class Actinomycetes; order Actinomycetales; family Microbacteriaceae; genus Naasia; species Naasia aerilata. The sequence goes on from NZ_AP027731.1 coordinate 466,752, forward strand.
ACGCGCGCCGTCGACGGCCAGGAGAACAGGCCGATGGCCAGCGCGATCACGAAGATGTTCCGGTAGGCCGACAGCACCGACATGATGACGACCGCGGCGAGGATGTAGGGGATCGAGAAGAAGATGTCGCCGGCGCGGGAGAGCACCGTGTCGAGGAAGCCGCCGAAGAAGCCGGCCAGCGACCCGAAGATCAGGCCGAGCGTGGTCGTCAGGATGATCACGAGGATGCCGACCGACAGCGACGTCGAGGCGCCGTGGACGATGCGCGAGTAGACGTCGCAGCCCTGCTTGGTGTAGCCGAGGGTGCCCGTCGGTCGGGCCGCCGTTGCTGAACTGGAGGTCGCAGCGCGCCGGGTCGACCGACGAGAAGAGGCCGGGGAAGAGCGCGACGAACACGATGAAGACGATGAGCGCGCCAGAGATCCAGAACATCGGGCGGTGCTTGAGGTCGCCCCACGCGTCGCGCCAGAGGTTGCTCGGCTTGCTGTCCACCGTGACGGTGTCGACGGCGGCGATCGGCGTCTCCTCGACGGGAGCGACGTAGTGCTCCGCGGAGACCGGCCGGCCGGCCGTGCGGGACTCACTTGACATAGCGGATCCTCGGATCGAGAACGGCGTAGAGGAGGTCGACCAGGATGTTGACGATCAGGTACAGCAGCACCATGACGGTCACGAACGAGACGACGGTCGGGCGCTCCCCGCGGATGATGGCCTGGAACAGCGTGTTGCCGACACCCGGCACGTTGAAGATGCCCTCGGTCACGGTGGCGCCCACGATGAGGATGCCGAAGTCCGCGCCGAACTGGGTGGTGACCGGGATGAGCGAGTTGCGCAGGATGTGCACGGGCACCACGCGGCGCCGCGAGAGGCCCTTGCTGTAGGCGGTCCGGACGAAGTCGGCGGTCGCGGTCTCCACGACCGACGAGCGCGTGAGCCGGATCGAGAAGGCGACCACGAACAGCGCCAGGATGATGGCCGGCAATATCAGCCGGGGTATCGAGGTGTCGGCGCCCACGGTGGCGGGGAACCAGCCGAGCTTGACGCCGAAGAAGAACTGGCCGATGAAGCAGAGCACGAAGATCGGCACCGACACGAGCAGGAGGCTGACGACGAGCGACGTCGCGTCGAAGATGCCGCCCTTGCGCAGGCCGCTGATGAGCCCGACCGAGAGCGCGACGACGATCTCGATGATGATCGCCATGAGCGCGAGCTTCAGGGTCACCGGGAAGGCCCGGGCGAGGATCGTGTTGACCGGCTGGCCGGAGAAGGAGATGCCGAAGTCGCCGCGGAAGATGTTGCCCACGTAGCTGAGGTACTGGACGATGAACGGCTGGTCGAAGTGGTACTGCTCGCGGATGCGGGCGAGCAGGGCCGGGCTCGGGGTCCGCTCGCCGAACAGGGCGAGGATCGGGTCTCCCGGCATGGCGAACACCATGAAGTAGATGAGGAACGTGGTGCCGAGGAGCACCGGGATCGCCTGCAGCAGGCGGCGGAGGATGTAGAAGGCCACCTGATCAGCCTCGGCGCGAGCGGGAGAGCATTGGAAGAAAGTACCTCACTGTCATGAGGGTGGGGCGGCAGCTCGCGCTGCCGCCCCACCGTCGTGGTGTTGCCCTGCTGGGTTACGAGTTCTTGGTGATCTCGTAGTAGATCGGAACTGACTTCCAGTCGAACTTGACGTTGTCCACGGACTCGCCGTAGCCGCCGGTCACGTTCGAGTACCACAGCGGGATGGCCGGGAGGTCCTTCAGGAGGACCTCCTGCGCCTGCTGGAAGAGCTCGTTCGCCTTGTCGATGTCCGGCTCGGCAGCGCCCTCGTCGAGGAGCTTGTCGAACTCGGGGCTCGAGTAGTCTCCGTCGTTCGAGCTCGCGTTGGTCGCGTAGATCGGGCCGAGGAAGTTGAACAGGCCGGGGTAGTCCGCCTGCCAGCCGGTGCGGAAGGCGCTCTGCACCTCGCGCTTGCCCGCATCGTTCTTCGTGATCAGCGCACGCGCCTCAGCGAAGGTCGGGTACGGGTTGCCCGCGGCGTCGATGCCCAGCGTGTTCTTGATGCTGTTGCAGACCGCGTCGACCCAGCCCTGGTGGCCGCCGTCGGCGTTGTACGCGATCGTGAAGGAGCCCGACCACGGCGAGATCGCGTCGGCCTGGGCCCACAGCTTCTTCGCCTCGTCCGGGTTGTACTTCAGCACGTCGGCGCCCTTGAGGGAGTCCGAGTACCCGTCGATGGTGGGCGACGTGAAGTCGCTCGCCGGGGTGCGGGTGCCCTCGAAGATCACCTTGGTGATCTGGTCGCGGTCGATGGCCATCGACAGCGCCTGACGACGCAGCTGGCCCTCCTCGCCCTGGAAGTGCGCGAACGCCTCCGGGTGCGAGTAGTTGGTCGTGTCGGACGGGATCGTGAACGACTGGAAGATCGCCGCGGCCTGGTTCACCGCACGGTCGCCGAGGTCGTCCTCGAAGGTCGCGTAGTTCGCGTCCGGGATCGCGTCGAGCACGTCGAGACCGCCCGAGAGCAGGTCGGCGTACGCGGCGTCGAGCGTCGCGTAGAAGACGAGCGAGAGTCCGCCGTTCTTCGGCTTGCGCGGGCCGTCGTAGTCCTCGTTCGGAGCGAGGTCGATCTTGACGTTGTGCTGCCAGGCGTCCTTGCCGTCGAACTTGTACGGGCCGTTGCCGATCGGGTTCTCACCGAAGCCGTCGACGACCTTGCCGTCCTTGTCGAACGCCGCTGCGGGCAGCGGGTAGAACGCCGAGTAGCCCAGGCGCAGCGGGAAGTCCGACCGCGGCTGGCTGAGCTTGACGGTGAACGTGTAGTCGTCGACCTTGTTGAGGCCGGTGAGCTCGGTGTCCTCGTCGTAGCTGAAGCCCTCGATGTCCTCGAAGAAGTACGAGTTCAGCTGGGCGTTCGAGGCGAGCGCGCCGAACTTCCAAGCGTTGATGAACGAGTCCGCGTTGACGTCCTCGCCGTTGGTGAACTTGTGGCCCTTGGCGACCTTGATCGTGAAGGTCTGCGAGTCATCGGTGGTGATGGACTCCGCCATGTCGTTCTTGGGGCTGCCGTCGGCCTCGTAGTACTCGAGTCCCGCGAAGAGCGCCTCGAGGATCTTGCCGCCGCCGGTCTCGTTCGTGTTGGTGGGGACCAGCGGGTTCTGCGGCTCGGAGCCGTTCGCTGTGATGACCGCGGAGGTGTCGCCGCTGGACGCCTTGTCTCCGCTGCTGCCGCTTGCGCAACCGGTGAGCACCAGCGCGCTGGCGGACACCAGCACTGCTGCGCTCAGACCGATACGTCTGAATTTCACTCTGTGTTCCTCCTGAGGTCATGCAAAGGAAAGCGCCGAGCAGGCAAGGGACCCCACGGCGCTGGATATCAGTACCCTAGGTGGGGTACAGAGCGCGCCCAAATCGACGGGCCGTATCGTTACCTGGCGGGCACTAATTTCGAGGATGCTTGCGCCCAACGCAAGAAAGTTGCCGAAGGGAACTGTGACACAGGACAACGTTCTGATCTTCGACGGCGACTGCAGCTTCTGCTCGTCCTGCGTCGACTGGCTCGAGGCGAACCTTCCGTCGATGCCGACCGCCGTGCCGTACCAATGGGCCGACCTGGAGGGGTACGGATTGAGCCTCGCCGAGGCGGAGTCGCGCGTGTGGCTCGTAACGCCGGGCAAGCAGTACGGGGGCGCGGCAGCCGTGACGGCGCTGCTGCGCGAGCAGCCGGGCGCCGCGTTCCGCTTCCTCGGCTGGCTGGGACAGTCGCCGCCGCTGTCCTTCGTCGCCGACGGGGTCTACTGGGTGGTCGCCAAGCTGCGTCACGTCCTTCCGGGCGGCACGCCCACCTGTCGGCGGTGACCGCCCCTTCCCTGCAGCAGCCGGCCCCCGCCGTCGGCTGCGGATCGAGATCGCCGTCGTCCTCGGCCTCTCCCTCGGCGCCTCCGCCGTGTACTCGATCGTCGCGATCCTCAACCGGCTGACCCAGGCCGTCCCCATCTCCCAGCAGACGGCGACGCTCAACCCGTCCCTCAGCGACCGGCCGATCTTCGACCTCGTCTACCAGCTGCTCGGCATCCTCTTCGACCTCGTGCCGGTCGTCCTCGTGCTCTATCTGCTGTGGGAGCCGGGACGTAGCGCGTTCGCACGACTCGGCTTCGACGCTCGCCGCCCCCTCCGCGACCTCGGCAACGGTGTGCTCCTCGTCGCGGTCATCGGGATTCCGGGGCTCGCCCTGTACGCGGCCGGACGCGCGCTCGGGATCACGCCCTCGATCGTCACCTCGGGCCTCAGCCCCGAGTGGTGGACGATCCCGGTGCTCGTGCTGTCCGCACTGCGCTCGGCGCTGACCGAGGAGCTCATCGTCGTCGGGTACCTGTTCACCCGGCTGCAGGAGCTCGGCGTGGGACGCTGGCCCACGATCCTCGGCAGCGCCGCCCTGCGCGGGAGCTATCACCTCTACCAGGGGGTGGGGTCCTTCGTCGGCAACTTCGCGATGGGCGTCGTCTTCGGCTGGGTCTATGCGAAGTGGGGGCGCACTACGCCCCTGGTGATCGCCCACTGGATCCTCGACATCGTGAGCTTCGTCGGCTACCCGCTGGCCCTCGCCTGGTTCCCTGGGCTGTTCGGCTCCCCCGCTGAGAGGGCTTACGCGAAGGCCTCCGGCGGCGGGCACGAGCACACCAGGTTGCGGTCGCCGTAGGCCTGGTCGATGCGGCCGACCGGCGCCCAGTACTTGCCGCGGATCCTGGCCGCGAGCGCCCCGGGCTCCGCGCCCGGCCGGGCGAAGGGGTAGACCGCCTCCTCTCGCGAGTACGGGTGCGCCCACTCGCCCACCAGCGCATGGGCGGTGTGCGGGGCGTTCCGGAGCGGGTTGTCCTCGAGCGGCCACTCCCCGCTCCCACCCGGTCGGCCTCGGCGCGGATGCCGACCATCGCGTCGACGAAGCGGTCGAGCTCGGCGAGGTCCTCGCTCTCGGTGGGCTCGACCATGAGCGTGCCGGGCACGGGGAACGACATGGTCGGCGCGTGGAAGCCGTAGTCGACGAGCCGCTTCGCGACGTCGTCCACGGTCACGCCCGTGGCGGCGGTGAGCGGCCGGAGGTCGAGGATGCACTCGTGCGCCACGAGGCCGTCGTCGCCTCGGTAGAGCACCGGGAAGTGCTCGGCGAGCCGCGCGGCGAGGTAGTTGGCGGCCAGCACGGCGGCTCCGGTCGCCTCTCGGAGACCGTCGGCCCCCATCATGCGGACGTACGCCCAGCTGATCGGCAGGATCGAGGGCGAGCCGAATGGCGCCGCTGACACGGGCGTGCCCGCGAACTCCGCTGCGCCGCGCTGCGACATCGCATGCCCGGGAAGGAACGGCGCGAGGTGGCTCTTCGCCGCCACCGGGCCGACACCGGGACCGCCGCCGCCGTGCGGGATGCAGAACGTCTTGTGCAGATTCAGGTGGGACACGTCGCCGCCGAAGTCGCCGAACCTCGCATACCCGAGGAGTGCGTTGAGGTTCGCGCCGTCGACGTAGACCTGGCCGCCGGCGTCGTGCACCGCATCCGTGATGGCGCGCACCTCGTGCTCGTAGACGCCGTGCGTCGACGGGTAGGTCATCATGAGCGCCGCGAGCTCGTCGCGATGCTCGTCGATCCGGGCGCGCAGGTCCTCGAGATCGACGTTCCCGAGGCTGTCGCAGGCGACCACGACGACCCGCATCCCGGCCAGCACCGCCGAGGCCGCATTGGTGCCGTGCGCGCTCGAGGGGATGAGGCAGACGGTCCGCCCGCCGTCCCCGCGCGCCTCGTGGTAGCCCCGGATGGCGAGGAGCCCCGCGAGCTCCCCTGGCTGCCCGCGTTCGGCTGGAGCGAGACGGCGTCGTAGCCGGTGACCTCGGCGAGCCAGGTCTCGAGCTGCCCGATGAGCTCCAGGTAGCCCTGCACGTCCTCAGCGGGGGCGAAGGGGTGGATGCGGGCGAACTCCGGCCAGGTGACCGACTCCATCTCGACGGCGGAGTTGAGCTTCATCGTGCACGAGCCGAGCGGGATCATCCCCCGGTCGAGCGCGTAGTCGAGCCCCGCCAGGTAGGAGAGGTAGCGCATCATCGACGTCTCGGAGTGGTGCGTGTTGAAGACCGGGTGGCCGAGGAAGCCCGACGTGCGGCGGAGCGACTCGGGCACGCGGAGAACCAGGTCCGCCGCGCCGGCTGCGGCTGCCCGCGGCCGGGCCTCGGATCCCGGCGTGAAGAGGGACACGAGGTCGAGCTCGCCGGCCCGCAGGTCGGCAGCGGAGACCTCGTCGAACGCGACGGCGATGGTCGTCTCGTCGACGATGCGGACCAGGATGCCCGCCTTCCGGGCACGGCGCTCCAGCTCGGCGGCATCAGCGACCTCGACGAGGAAGGTGTCGAAGAACGAGTCGGACAGAACGGAGACGCCGGCGTCCCGCAGCGCATCGGCGGTGGCGACGGCGCTCTCGTGCACGGTGCGCGCGATCCAGCGGAGGCCGTCCGGCCCGTGGTAGACGGCGTACATGCTCGCCATCACCGCCAGCAGCACCTGGGCGGTGCAGATGTTGCTCGTCGCCTTCTCGCGGCGGATGTGCTGCTCGCGGGCCTGGAGGCTCAGCCGGTAGGCGGGCGCGCCGGAGGAGTCCTGGCTGACTCCGACGAGCCTGCCCGGCAACTGCCGCTCAAGGCCGGCGCGCACGGCGAGGTAACCCGCGTGCGGGCCGCCGAAGCCCATGGGCACGCCGAAGCGCTGAGTCGTGCCGACCGCGACATCCGCGCCGAGCTCGCCCGGCGAGGTGAGCAGGGTGAGCGCGAGCAGGTCCGCGGCGACCACCGTCACGGCGCCGGCGGCGGACGCCGATGCGAGCACCTCCCGGGGATCCCAGACCGCGCCGGACGCGCCGGGGTACTGCACGACGATGCCGAACAGGTCCCCTCCGGCAGGCCCAGCCGCAGGTCGGCCTCCACCAGCTCGATCCCCACGGCATGGGCGCGGGCGGCGAGCAGTGCCCGGGTCTGCGGGAGCGCATCCGCATCGACCACGAAGCGCGCGGATCCGCTCTTCGACGCCCGGCGCGCGAGGAGCATCCCCTCGACGACCGCGGTGCCCTCGTCCAGCATCGAGGCGTTCGCCGTGGCGAGACCCGTGAGGTCGGCGACCATCGTCTGGAAGTTGAGCAGTGCCTCCAGCCGGCCCTGCGAGATCTCCGGCTGGTACGGCGTGTAGGCGGTGTACCAGGCGGGGTTCTCGAGGACGCCGCGCAGGATGACGGCCGGAGTGAGGGTGTCGTAGTAGCCGAGGCCGATCAGAGAGCGGCGGACGGTGTTCCGCCCGGCGAGCGCACGCAGCTCGGCGAGCGCCTGCTTCTCCGTGGCGGCCGCGGGCAGCGTCGAGGCGCCGTCCTCGGCCATCCGAATCCCCGCGGGGATCGCGGCGTCGAGGAGAGCGTCGACGGAGTCGTATCCGAGCACGGCGAGCATGCGCGCCTGAGCGGCGCCGTCGGTGCCGATGTGCCTGCGGGAGAAGGCATCGGGGGCCGTCGCCGGGCGGACCCGCGCGGGAGCGGTGAGGGTCATGAGCGGGTGAGCGCCTCGTACTCCGACCGCCCCAGCAGCTCCGGCAGCTCCGCGTACTCGACGCGGACGAGCCAGCCCTCCCCCAGCGGGTCGGCGTTGACCGTCTCGGGAGCGCTCACGACGGCCTCGTTCACCGCGGAGATGGTCCCGGTCACGGGGGCGAACAGCTCGCCGACGCTCTTGGTCGACTCGATCTCGCCGATGACACTGCCTGCCTGCACCGCCGCGCCCACCTCGGGCAGGTCGACGTACACGACGTCGCCGAGCCGCTCGGCGGCGTAGGGGGTGATCCCCACCGTCGCGACGCCGTCGGCGGCGTCGACCCACTCGTGCTCCGCGGTGTACCGGAGGTCGTCTTCGCGGCTCATGGAGTCCTCGGTCCTGCGCTCAGCGCGTGGTGCGACGGTAGAAGGGAAGGGCGGTGACGGTGCCCGGAAGCCGGGTGCGGCGGACGTCGAGATGCACCTGGGTGCCCTCCTCCGCGAGGGCCGCGTCGACATAGGCGAGCGCGATGGGATGGCCGAGCGTCGGCGACAGGGCGCCGCTCGTGACGACGCCGACGCGCTCGCCGCCCTCCGCGCCTGCGTAGACGGCGTAGCCGGCTCGGGCCGCGCGCTTGCCCTCGGACGCGATGCCCACCAGCACGCGGCCGGCGAAGTCGGATGCGGGGTCGGCGGGCTTTCCGCTCTCGAGCGCCGCGCGCCCGACGAAGTCGCCCTTGCCGTTGAGGCTCACCGCGGAGCCGAGGCCCGCCTGGGCGGGCAGGATGCTGAGGCCGAGCTCGTGGCCGTAGAGCGGCATCCCGGCCTCGAGCCGGAGAGTGTCGCGGGCGGCGAGCCCGACGGGCAGGAGCCCGGAGCCTGCGCCGATCTCGAGGAGCGTGCGCCAGAGGGAGCGCAGCGCCTCGGGCGACGTGTACAGCTCGAAGCCGTCCTCACCCGTGTAGCCCGTCCGCGCGACGAGGATGCGGCGGCCCTCGAACTCGCCCGCGACCGCGCGGTAGTAGCCGAGGCTCGCGATGGCCTCCGCGGTCGACGGCCCGTCGAAGACGCCGCCGCGGAGGTCGAGCTCCTCGAGGTTCTGCAGGATGTCCAGGGCATGGGGGCCCTGCAGGGCGAGCAGCCCGATGTCCCTCGTCTCGTCCTCGACGAGCGTGTCGAAGCCCTCGGTCCGCTCGCGGAGGCGGGCGGCGACCACCTCGCGGTTCGATGCGTTGCTCACGACGAGGTAGCGGTCCTCGCCGGTGCGGTAGACGACGAGGTCGTCGATGATGCCGCCGTTCTCGTCCAGCATCACCGTGTACTTGGCCTGGCGCTCGTCGAGAGCCGACATGGCGCCGGCGAGCGCGTAGTCGAGCGCCGCGGCGGACTGTGGGCCGACGACGAGGATCTCGCCCATGTGCGTCAGGTCGAACAGTCCCGCGCCCTCTCGGACGGCAGCGTGCTCGGCGAGGTCGCTGCTGTAGCGCAGCGGCATCTCCCAGCCCGCGAAGTCGGTGAAGGTGGCACCGGCCGCCTCGTGGAGGTCGTGCAGCGGCGAGCGGCGGCTGGCGGGATCGGGCGAAAGGTCGGTCACGAGTTCTTCTCCTCGGCTAGGCGCTGCGGGCACCCTTCGGCAAGAACTCCCCCTCTGTCATGGCGCCTGAGAGTTTCGCGCGCCGCTCAGCGGGTCGCTTTCACCGTGGGCGAGGCGCTCGACGGCGCCTGCTTTCCAGAGTGGCCGGTCCGGCGCGGTACGTGTACCTGAGAGATTTCGGGGAGATGTGCTCCTTCGGTGCCCGCACAGCACACGTGCTGCCGGACTCTCCCGCGTCGGCCCTGAAGCCCGATGTTCAGTTGATGATCGGGAGCCTACAGCGCGCCGGTTCCGCGGTCATCACCTGCACCCACAGCCGCTCCCGCCCGGGTGCGGCGGCGGCCGAGCAGCAGGGCGACGACGACCCCCACGACGGCGAGGGCGACCACTCCCCCGGCCGCCACGAGGAGGATCGTGTCGTCGCTCGGACCGGTCGCAGCGCCCGCCGCCTGGCCGCAGGCGGGCTGCGCGGAACCCTCCGCGGCCTCGGCGCCCGCTGCGGGCGCATAGGTGAACGAGTAGGTGCCGGAGACCGGGTGCCCGTCCGACGACACGACCTGCCAGAGCACGTCGTACGTCCCCGCGGCTCCCAGCGCGACCGGCACGGAGGCCGTGCGGTCGGAGAGCGCAGGGCACGCAGTCTCGTAGTACCGCCCGTCGCGGCGGACCTGGATCGCTGTGGACTGCTGCCCGTCGCCGAGCTCGAGCAGGACGCCGGAGAAGGTGAGGGCGACCTCGTCGGCCGAGTCCACTGTGCTGTCCGCCGCCGGCGTCGAGGACGACAGGGAGTCGTGGGCGGACGCCGCCAGGGGCGCGGCGAGGGCCAGCGCGGCGGCACCGGCGAGGGTGGCGAGCGCGCGGAGCGGGGTCCATCGCATGAGTCGATCCTCTCGCGCGGGGGTTCGGCCCGCCTGAGAGAGTTCGGCGGCGCGGCCCGCGGGGTTTGCTCGCGCTGCTCGTGGGGCAGGGGTCGCCGCACATCCTCGGCGCGGGTCCGCGGTCAGGACCGGACCAGCGCCACCAGGACGACCGTGTTGCCCTCGGGGTCGCGGAAGGCGCCGTGCCACTCCTCCGCTCGTTCGGGCCCGAGCGCATCATCCGGGTGCACGAAGATGCGGCGGGGAGCCTCGACCACGGCGGCGCCGTCCGGCAGGGCGGCCAGTGCGGCGTGGAGATCCGGCACCTCCAGGTAGATCAGGGCGGGGGCGGCTCCCTCCTCGAAGAGCAGCCGGACGTCCCCGATCCGGAAGAACAGCAGAGGGCCGAACCGCCCGGCGGGCGGGGCGCCGAGGAGAGCCGTATAGAAGGCCGCCGCGCGCTCCTGGGCCTCGGCGCGGAGCGCGACCTGCAGCAGTCTCATCCGTCAGAAGCGCCGGCGGCCGACCATCCACACGCCGACGGCGACGAGCGCCGTGCTGGCGTACGCGGCGGGAACCGACCAGGTGCGGCCGTCGACCCACAGCGCCGCGGCGCTGGAGGTGACGCTGAATACGCCGAAGAGGAACGCGGCGGAGCGGGCGACGACCACGGTGGGGTGCTCGTAGAGCTCCGCCCACGGTGGTCTCCACTCGTCCGGGTCGTCGGCCTCGGGCGCACGGACGGCGCGGGGACCACGCTGTCGGGAGCCGAGCGTGAGCCCGAGGCAGACGAGCATTGCAGCGAGAGCGGCCGCGGCGCCCAGCCAGGCGCGAGGACCCCCGCGAGGACCGCGAGCACGAGGAACGCCAGGGTGACGTAGCCCAGCACCTCGGTCGCGACGAGGAGGCGGATGCCGGTGCGCGAGGCCGACCGGTCGGCAGGGAGCGCGATCATCGCGAGCTCGCGCGGGAGGGGTGCGCGGAGGGCGCGCGGGAGGACTGCTGGACGCAGGCGTGGGTCGCCATATCCATCACCGTTTCGGGTATACGGCTGAGTGGGGAAGCCGAATGTACCCCCGCGAGGGGGCGCGGAGCAACGGTTCTTCGGATTGCGATTCGGCATCATTTCTCTCGCGGGGAAGGGCGCCCGACGGGCGCTTCGCCGCGGGTGGGGCCCCGGCGTACCCTCGGCACCGTGCTCGTCGAGATCCCCACCGCGACCGGTCCCGCGCGCCTGCACATCGCTTCGGCCGACTCCCCGCGCGGCGTGCTCTGGCTGGGCCATGGGGCGGGCGGCGGGGTGGGCGCGCTCGACCTCACCGCACTCGCCGCCGGTCTGCCGGGACTCGGGTTCACCGTGATCCGGCATGAGCAGCCCTGGCATGTGCGCGGCGGCCGGGTGGCCCCCGTCCGCCGATGCTCGATGCGGCCTGGCTGGAGTCGGCCGCGGCCGTCACCGAGCTCGCCGCCGGCGCGCCGCTCCTCGTGGGAGGCAGGAGCGCGGGAGCCCGTGTCGCGTGCCGCACCTCCGCGGCGGTGGGCGCGGTGGGCGTCGTGTGCCTCGCCTTTCCCCTTCATCCCCCCGCGCACCCGGAGCGGTCGCGCCTCGAGGAGCTGCTGACCCCCTCCGTCCCGGTCCTGGTTCTGCAGGGCGACCGGGACACCTTCGGCAGCGCCGGCCTCGTCGAGCAGGAGGCGGCCGATCGACCCGGAATCCAGGTCGTCCCCGTGCCGGGAGCCGACCACGGCATGCGCGTGCTGAAGGCGTCGCCGCTCCCCCAGCGCGAGGTGGCGGCCCTGGTGGTGTCGACCGTCGCCGCCTTCGCGGACAGGATCCTGGCGGCCGGCCGCTAGCCGCTGCGCCGCATCCAGTTCCCTGTGTGACGGCGTCGACACGGCCGACACCGCGGGTCGGTCGTCATGGACCCGGCGGCGGACATCGCGGAGCGTCGGAGGCATCCGGCACGATGGACGCAGGTCGCCCCCGCGGCCTTCCCGGATCTCCGTGCTGCGAGGTGTCGATGCCGATCGAGGTGAAGCCGGCGCACGAGTTCGCCGACATGGCGACCATGTTCGCGCCGAAGAACCCGGAGTCGTCGGTCTGCTGGTGCCTCTCCTGGCGCTTGAGCTCCAAGGAGAACCGGTCCCTGGCAGGTGCCGCGCGCGCCGAGAAGGTGCGGGAGCTCTGCTCCCGGGACCTCGCTCCGGGCGTCCTCGCCTACCGGGACGGGGAGGTCGCCGGCTGGGCCGGCATCGCTCCGCGGGCCGAGCTGCACCCGTTCGCGAACTCGCGGAAGATCCCGCACATCGACGAGCTGCCCGTCTGGTCGCTGTGGTGCATCCGCGTACGCCCCGGCTTCCGCAAGCAGGGCGTGACCCCCGCGCTGATCGACGGCGCGGTCGCCTACGCGCGAGCCTCGGGCGCCCCTGCGGTCGAGAGCTACCCGGTCGACAACGGGAGCGAGCGGGTCGACCTCACGATGGCGTTCGTCGGCACTCGCAGCATGTTCGAGCGGGCCGGCTTCGAGAAGGCCGCCGATACGACCTCGGTCGTGAACGGCTTCCCGCGCATCCTCATGCGGAGGACGCTCGGCTGAGCGCTCCTCCCGCCGGCGTCAGGCGCCGTCGGCGGGACCGAACCCCTCGTCCTCCTCATCGACACCGTCGATCAGGAGAGCCGCCGTCAGGGTGTCCACGACTTCGGCCGAGAGGCGCTGCACCTCGTTCAGCAGCTCCCCGACGCTGGTGGAGCGGAGGAGCGCCACCTGGTCGAGCTCGCCGATGGGCGCGATCCCGGCCAGCTGCCACGCGGCCGCGACCGGATCGTCGACGAGCTCCACGTCCGCGGACCAGCGCTGCTCTCCGAACTCGCTGGCCTGGGCAAGCACCCGGCGGACGACCTTCTCGGTCTCCTCGAGCAGCGGGCGCTGCGCCTCGTCCCAGGAGAGCTCCGGCAGCAGGCGCACCTCCGCGAGCGGATGGGGATCGTCGTCGAGCCATCGCTCCACCTCGAAGCGCTGGGTGCCCTCGGCGACGAGGCCGACGAAGCCGTCGCCCTCGAGGAGCTGGGTGATGCGCGCGATCGTCCCGACGTCGAACCGCTGCTCTCCCCCGCCGACCTCCGCTCCCCGCGCGATGAGCACGATGCCGAACTCGGAGGGCTCGTCGCTCAGCACCCGGGCGAGCATCACCAGGTAGCGCTCCTCGAAGACACGCAGCACGGCCGGCATGGAGGGGAACAGCACGGTGCCGAGCGGGAACATGGGAAGAACCGTCACGCGTTCAGCGTGCCAGTGCTTTCTGGACGTCCGACCCGGGACGCCGCGAACCTCAGGCGACGAGACCGCGGTGCGCGCCGCTCCGCGCGAAGGCGGCGGGCGTGACGCCCAGAGTGCGCCGGAAGTGCCGGGTCAGGTGGGCCTGGTCGGAGAAGCCGGCGAGTGCCGCGGCGTCGGCCGGCGAGGCGCCGTCGAGGAGCAGGTGGCGGGCGAGGTCGACGCGACGGCCCGTGACGTATCGGTGGGGCGGCAGCCCGTACGCCCGGGCGAACACGCGGCTGAGCGAGCTCGGGTGGACGCCGAGCAGAGCCCCCGCGGCCACGAGCGTGGGCGGGGCGATGGGATCGGCGTCGAGCACCTCCCGGAACCGCCGAGCGAGGCCGCGATCCGCGCGCGGGCCGGTGTCCAGAGGGGTCGAGCCGAGGTGCGCGCGGACCAGCTCGGCCGTGCGGTGCACGAGCGATTCCGCAGCGAGCTCCTCGCCGGGAGTCGCGAGGGCGGCGTGCAGCCGCCGCACGCCCTCCAGGACGTCGGCGCGCTGGATGGCGGGCCGATCCACCGCCCGGCCCACCGCACCCGCGCCCAGCCAGTCCTCGGTCAGGTAGGCGACACGCTTCTGGAAGCCGACGCTCGGCTGCGCCGACTGGCCGTCGTGCGGTACCCCGGGCGGAAGCAGCGTGACGAGCGCCCCGCCGGTGCGGAGGTCGTGCCGGTCCAGCCGGTACGCGACCTCGCCCGAATCCACGAGCAGCAGCGTCCACTCCGCGTGGGTGTGCGCCGGGTAGGAGTGGCCGACGAAGCGGGCGTGCAGCACCTCGCTGACCTGCGGGACCGCCGGCCGCCAGGCGCGGACCCGCTCCCCGGTGGACATGTCAAGAACGTACAAGACTCGGCCCCCTCCTCCGGCGGAGCATCGGACCATGACGCTCGACGCCGCCCCGCCCGTCCGCTTCGACACCAAGCTCGCGGTGCTGCTTCGTGCCGATCTGGCGCCCTGGCAGGAGCTGAACGTGACTGCCTTCCTGTCCAGCGGCCTCTCGGGCGCGGACGACATGCTCGGCGAGCCCTACCGCGACGCGGACGGCGTCGAGTACCTCCCGATGCTCCGTCAGCCGGTCCTCGTGTTCTCGGCGACCGCTGAGCAGCTGACCGCCGCACGGGTGCGTGCGGTGGACCGCGGCATCCGCACCGCGGTGTACACCGCCGAGCTGTTCGGCACCGGGCACGACGCCGCGAACCGGGCCGCAGTGGCGGCGGTGCGCAGCGGCGACCTCGACCTCGTCGGGCTGGGGCTGCACGGTGCACGGAACGCGATCGACCGGATCACCAAGGGGATTCCGCTGCACTCCTGACGGGCGGTCCGACCCCGGCCCGCCCGCTCGACCATCGCCGTTGTGGGCGGCCCGAGCCCTGCGCTAGCCTCCAGGCGTCGGGCTCGGGTTGCGCGGGAATCGAGAGGTCAGATGGCAACTGCGGTCGACGCCGAGCGCAGCGGCGGCCCGGTGACGTTCGCGGGCGGCGTGCTCGACCGCTACCGCCACGTGTGCGCGTTCGTGAACGGTCCCCGCGAGGCGGACCTGCTGTTCGACCCGTTCGTCAGCGATGGGGTGGACCGCGGCGATCGCCTCCTCTACCTGGTCGACCCCGCCCGGTCGGCCGGACCGGTGAATCGGCTCCGGCATCTGGGCTACGACGCGGGCGCGCTGCTCGAGCAGCACCGATGCGAGGTGCGGACCTGGAACGACACCTATCTCCGCACCGGGCACTTCGACCAGGCGGAGATGCTCGGCCTGCTGGACGAGCTGCTCACCGCACGCCGGTCGCCGCGCATCCGGATGGTGGCCGACATGGGCTGGGCGGTCGGGCAGCGCGACGCCGAGGACCGCCTCATCGAGTTCGAGGCGCGCGCCAACTTCCTCCACGCCCGGCACGAGCACGTCGTGATCTGCGCCTACGACCCCACGCTCTTCGACGGGTCCTTCATCGTCGACATCCTCCGCACCCATCCGATGGTCGTGATCGGCGGGATGCTGCAGGAGAACCCCTTCTTCGAGCCGCCGTCCGCGTTCCTCGGTGAGCGCGGCCTCGTCCGGCCGACGGACGGCTGACGGCTGACGGCGGGCCGGCGTGGACCCCCTGGACGGCGGCGAGCGCGGAGCTCGGGGCGGGCAGGACAGCCCGGCGCTCGACTCCCGGCACTGGATGCGCGACATGGGCGCGCTCCTCGCCCTTCCCGCGATGTGGGTGGACCACCGCCCCGAGGAGATCGCGTCTGGCCTCCTCAGCGTGCTGTCCGGCATCCTGCAGCTGGATTCCGCCTACGCGCGCTTCGACGATCCGCACGACGGCCACCCGCTCGAGGTGTGGCGACCGTCGGGGCCCAGCGTGCCCGGTGAGCTGCGGCAGGTGCTGGACGCCGACGCAGTCCGCGCGCCCGGGGTCACGACGCGGGACGTTGAGACGGGAGGCGACCCGGGTCGGCTCCGCGTCGCGAGCCTGCCGCTGGCGCTGCCGTGGGAGCCCGGCCTGGTGCTCGTGTCCGCCGGCCGACGCGACTTCCCGACCGACCGGGAGACGCACCTCCTCCGGGTCGCCGTCGGCCAGGCGGCGATCGCGGTTCACACCGCCCGGCGGCTCGCGCGGTCCCAGGCCGCGCTGACCGCCGCAGAGGCCACGGTCGCGCGGCAGGCCGAGCTGCTGCGCACCCTGGCGGAGGACCTCGAGCCGCTGCTGGTGTCGGGCGCGCGCCGCGTTCGCGACGCCGCTCGCTTCGCCGCCGACGCCGCTCCGCCGGCGAGCGTCGAGGAGCACCGCGAGGCGGCAAGCGCGGTTCGCGCGGTGCCGCCGGAGGCCCCGGGACCGGCGGCGAGCGCTCCACGCTCCTGCCGCTCACGCGGAGGGAGGCCGAGGTCCTCGGTCTCCTGGCCCAGGGTCTCAGCAACAAGGAGATCGCCGGCGTGATGTGGCTGAGCGACCGGACCGTGGAGCGGCACCTGACGAGCCTCTACCGCAAGATCGGCGTTGCCCGCCGCAGCGAGGCGACCGCCTACGCACTCCGGCGGGGCGTCGTCTAGAGGCTCCCGGTCCTCGACCGCGGACTTGAGGGGTTCTCCGCATCCCCGGTCGGCCTCCGCCCGCAATTGGGGATTCCTCCGGAGGACGCCGCCGCCGAGGAGGAGCAGATTCGACCCGTCGCACCGTCGTCCGTTCTGTTCCGCCCTCCGGAACGGCAGGGACCGGCTTGCGACTCACGCAGAATCCGACGCCCCTCGCCGGGTCGTCCCAAGGAGGAGTTCCATGAGCACCATCACCGAGTCGCGCATCCAGACCGGGCACGACATCCGGCCGTTCCGGGTCGACATCCCACAAGCCGAGATCGACGACCTCCGCCGCCGCATCCGCGCGACGCGCTGGCCGGCGAAGGAGATCGTCGCCGACGCGTCCCAGGGAGTCCAGCTCGACGTCGTCCAGGAGCTCGCGCGCTACTGGGCCGACCAGCACGACTGGCGCACCGTGGAGGCGCGGCTCAACTCGTTCCCCCAGTTCGTGACCGAGATCGACGGAGTCGACATCCACTTCCTGCACGTCCGTTCGCCCCACCCGGGCGCGCTGCCCATGATCGTCACGCACGGGTGGCCGGGCTCGGTGATCGAGCAGCTCAAGATCGTCGAGCTGCTCGCCGACCCGACCGCGCATGGCGGCTCCGCGGAGGATGCCTTCTCCCTCGTCATCCCGTCCCTGCCCGGCCACGGCTTCTCCGGCACGCCGACCGACGGCGGCTGGGATCCGGTGCGCATCGCCCGCGCCTGGGCGGAGCTGATGCAGCGGCTCGGCTACGACCGGTACGTCGCCCAGGGCGGCGACTGGGGCAATGCGGTCACCGAGCAGATGGCCCTGCAAACGCCTCCCGGGCTGATCGGCATCCACACCAACATGGCCGCCACCGTCCCGGACGCCATCCAGACGGCCCTGACGAACGGCGACCAGCCGCCAGCCGATCTCGACCCCGAGGAGCGCGGCGCCTGGGACCAGCTCGCGTTCTTCTACGCCCACGGCCTCGCCTACGCGCAGGAGATGGGCAACCGCCCGCAGACGCTGTACGCGCTCGAGGACTCCCCCGTCGGCCTCGCGGCTTGGATGCTCGACCACGACTCGCGCAGCTACGAGCTGATCGCGCGGGTGTTCCGGGGCGGATCCGAGGGCCTCAGCCGGGACGACATCCTCGACAACGTGTCGCTCTACTGGTTCACGAAGACGGCGGTCTCCTCCGCGCGGCTCTACTGGGAGAGCAAGCTGCCCTTCTTCGCGCCCAAGGGCGTCACTCTGCCGGTCGCGGTCAGCGTCTTCCCCGACGAGATCTACGCGGCCCCGCGCAGCTGGGCGGCCGAGGCGTATCCGAACCTGATCCACTTCAACCGGCTCGACCGCGGCGGCCACTTCGCGGCCTGGGAGCAGCCGGAGCTCTTCGCCCAGGAGATGCGCGCCGCCTTCCGGTCGCTCCGATGACGCTCGAGACGGATGCCGCCACGCTTCCGATGGCCGCCGTGCGGGACGCGCGCGCATCCCGGCCGTCGGAGGACGGGGCGCCTCCGACCTTCGCCGTGCTGCGCCAGGTGGACGCCGGGGAGCTGAGCGTCGGCTACGCGGACGTCGGCCCCGCCTCGGGCCCGCCCGTGCTCCTGCTGCACGGCTGGCCCTACGACATCCACAGCTATCTCGACGCGTCGGACCTGCTGGCCTCGGCGGGACACCGCGTGCTCATCCCCCACCTCCGCGGATTCGGCTCGACCCGGTTCCTCGACGAGACGGCGCCGCGGAACGCGCAGCAGTCCGCGCTCGCGTTCGACGCCGTCGCCTTCCTTGACGCGCTCGGGATCGAGAGGGCGATTATCGGCGGGTTCGACTGGGGAGCCCGGTCGGCGAACATCCTGGCGGCGCTCTGGCCGGAGCGCTGCCGGGCGCTCGTCTCGGTCAGCGGGTACCTGATCGGCGATCCGGCGGCCAACCGCCGGCCGCTGCCGCCGGCCGCCGAGCTGTCGTGGTGGTACCAGTTCTACTTCGCGACCGAGCGAGGCCGGGCCGGGTACGAGCAGTACCGCGACCAGTTCGCAGAGCTGATCTGGCGGCTCGCCTCACCGAAGTGGGACTTCTCGCCGGAGACGTTCGCCCGCAGCGCCGCCTCCTTCGCCAATCCGGACCACGTCGACCTGGTGATCCACAACTACCGCTGGCGGCTCGGCGCGGCCGACGGCGAGCGCCGCTTCGACGACGCCGAGCGTCGGTTGGCGGCTCTGCCGTCGATCGCGGTGCCGACGATCACGCTGGAGGGCGACGTGAATGGTGCCCCGCACCCCGAGGCCGCGGCCTACGCCGCCCGGTTCACGGGCCCGTACGAGCATCGGGTGGTCGAGGGCGGGGTGGGGCACAACCTCCCGCAGGAGGCACCGGACGCCTTCGCGGCGGCGGTGATCGACGCCGGGCGCATGTAGGGCTGGCGACGGTCGGGGCCGCGCCGCCCAGCCGCATCACTTCGGACTAACCGCAACCGGACACCGTTGCGGTTAGTCCGAAGTGTTGCGGTCGAGACGCGACTGCTCGTCCGGCTCCGCATCGGCGCCGTCGAACCAGCCGTCCTCAGGCGGCCGCCGACCGACCCGAGCCAGGTAGACGGCGAAGGTGGCCTGAGCGGCACCGGCGATCAGGAGGGCGACACCGAGCAGCGGGTGCACGTAGAAGAGCGTCACCGCTCCCGCCACCAGCAGGGTCCCGCACCAGAGTGCGAACATTCCGGCAGCGAGGGTGCGCGAGCCTGCCGTCGCGTTGTGGGCGATCCACTGGTCCCGCCGCCACCTCGGATCCCGAGCACGACGAACCGTGAGCACCGCCCCGGCCGCCGTCAGACCGCCCAGGAGGACAACGGCGACGACCGCGAGGACGTCGAGCCGCGTCATGATCCGTCCGCCCGTCGGTTCACGTGATCATGCTCGACGGTGCTGTTCAGAAGCCTGGCGAGCGGCCTCCCGGCGGTGCGCACGCTGCTGGTCGCTGCGCGCCGCTGTGGCGATCAGAGCCGCTCGAACACCAGGGTGGCCTGGACGCGGTCTCCGCCGACGATGCCCTTGCTGCCCGACGAGGCGGTCGTGATGGTGTGCAGACGGTAGCCGAGCGCGGCCTGCGCGTTGATCGCCTTCTCGAGCTCGGTCAGGTTCCCGGACCCTGTGCCGAACACCTTCTCCTTGAGCACGACCTGAATCACGACGTAGGCCTGATCGTTCGCCGCCATGAGCGCCCCACCTTCTTCCTCCGCGCCCGAGTGGCGCACTGGGAGGAACTGCCAGTCCTACAGGGCACCGGAGCCATCGCCCGGGCGGCGCGCCCGACGAGGCTCCGGGCGGAACGAGACCGGCGTCAGGCGCCGAAGTTCGCGGAGGGTGCCCGCATCTCCTGCAGGACGTCCGTCGGGTCCTCGTCGAAGACCCACACGCTCCAGCGGTGCGACTCGGAATAGGAGGGGTCGTCCTCGGGGATCGGCGGCGGCACCGGCCCGAGGAAGAAGTCGTACCGGGACGGCAACTCGCTCAGCTCCACCCTCTCGACGGCCTCCGGGTGGGAGGACAGAACCTCTTGGGTCGAGTCGCCGACGCGAACGCCGTCGATGGTCTGGATGGCCAGTCCGCGCGCGGAGGGAGCCGTCGCCGCGATCCACCAGCGCGGCTCGTAGGTCGGCAGCTCCGCGTCGGGGATGGTCGCCCACCGGTCCTCCGAGGACACCCGGAACCCGTCCCACTGGTAGGTGATGCCACCGCCCTGGTGCGAGCTCTGGGGGAAGGAGACCTGCGTGGGCTCCCCGAGGAAGCCGGACAGGTCGGCCACCACGTCGGACGTGAGCCGGCGGTAGTCATAGGACGCGAGCACCGCGCCGTCCGCCGTCTGGACGGAGACCGACTCCGCCGTGACCGAGAGCAGGGCGGCCGCGGGCGCGGCGGATTCGGACGGGGTCGGGGTCGGTGTCATTGCGGGGGCGCGGGTGTGGCGGACGACACCGACGGCGTCGGGGCCGCAGCCGTGCAGGCGGACGCACCGACCATCACGGCGGCCGCCAGGGCTGCCGCGTGTACCGCCCGGATTCCGCTCGACGCCCCCATGGCGCCACCCTAATTGCGGCGCTGCGACGGAACGGGCGCACGGCATGCGCGCGTCGCGCGCCTGCGTCCGCCGCGCTCCGCTCAGGGCGTGAGGACTGCGGCGATGGCGCTCACCTCGATGAGAGCACCGGGCACACCGAGGCCCGCGACCCGCGCGGCCGTGACCAGCGGAGGCGCTCCGCCCGTCGCCAGCCGGGGCGCGATGGCGCCGTACGCGGCGCGGAGGTCGGCGTCCTCGGCGATGAGCACGGTCCACTGCACCACGTCGGCGAGCGTTGCGCCCGCTGCCTGGAGCGCCGTGCTCGCGTTGTCGACGGCCCGGACGGATTGCTCGGCGACGTCGGCTGACACGACGGCGCCGGTTTCGTCGACGCCGTTCTGGCCGCCGACGTAGATGGTCGTCGCGCCGGGCGGCACGACGGCGACATGGCTGAACGCCGGGCTCACGACGAGTCCGGCCGGCTGCAGGCGGAGGATCTCCATGGCACACACGGTTCCATGAACGGCCGACAGCGCACCAGGGCGCGGATCGGCCCCTCTCGCAGGGGCGCTCGAGATGGACCGCCCCGCCGCCGTCGGGGCTCGGAGGCGGTTCAGACGTTGAAGCGGAACTCCACGACGTCGCCGTCCTGCATGACGTACTCCTTGCCCTCGATGCGGGCCTTGCCCTTCGCGCGCGCCTCGGCGATGGAGCCGGTCTCCACGAGATCGGCGAAGGAGATGACCTCGGCCTTGATGAAGCCCTTCTGGAAGTCGGTGTGGATCACGCCGGCGGCCTGCGGGGCGGTCCAGCCCTTGCCGATCGTCCACGCGCGCGACTCCTTCGGCCCGGCCGTCAGGTAGGTCTGCAGGCCGAGGGCGTCGAAGCCGACGCGGGCGAGCTGGTCGAGGCCGCTCTCCTCCTGGCCGGTGCTCGCGAGCATCTCGGCGGCATCCGCCGCGTCCAGGTCGATGAGCTCCGACTCGAGCTTCGCGTCGAGGAAGACCGCCTCCGCAGGCGCGACCAGTGCGGCCAGCTGCGCGCGCTTCGCCTCGTCGGTCAGCACGGTCTCGTCCACGTTGAAGACGTAGATGAAGGGCTTCGCGGTGAGGAGGCCGAGCTCCTTGATGGGTGTGACGTCGAGGCCGGACGCGGAGAGGGTGGTGCCGGCGTCGAGGATCTCCTTCGCCTTCTGGGCGGTGTCGAGCACGGCGGGCTCGAGCTTCTTGCCGCGGACCTCCTTCTCGAAGCGCGGGATCGCGCGCTCGAGGGTCTGCAGGTCGGCGAGGATCAGCTCGGTGTTGATCGTCTCGAGATCGCCGGCGGGGTCGATCTGGCCCTCGACGTGCACGACGTCCGGGTCGTCGAAGCCGCGGACCACCTCCGCGATCGCGTCGGCCTCGCGGATGTTCGCGAGGAACTGGTTGCCGAGGCCCTCGCCCTCGCTCGCGCCGCGGACGATGCCCGCGATGTCGACGAAGGAGACCGTCGCCGGGACGATGCGCTCGCTGCTGAACAGCTCGGCGAGCTTGTCGAGGCGCGGGTCGGGCAGGCCGACGACGCCGACGTTCGGCTCGATGGTCGCGAACGGGTAGTTGGCGGCGAGCACCTCGTTGCGGGTGAGCGCGTTGAAGAGCGTCGACTTGCCGACGTTCGGGAGTCCGACGATTCCGATGGTGAGAGCCACGGGGTACAACGCTACCGGGCGCCGCCGACGTGCACGTTCCGGCTCGGTCACTCCCACCGACGCGACGCCCACGCTCCGCCGCCGCTCATGAGGGTGTTCCCGGCCCGCTGTAACGTCCCCGGTCCGCCGGCGATGCCGGCTGACCGAATCAAGGAGATTCGTTACCCCACCAGCAAGTTCATGCTCCAGGAGGCCCTCTCGCCGCGGAATCTCCTTGATCTGGTCAGCTTCCGGCCGTGGAAAGAGGCCCCGGGGGACGGTTCCGCGGTCGTCGGCGGGGCGAGCCGGCGGGGTCGGAGGCGGATGGAACCATCGCGCCATGGGGATGAACTTCACTGCGATCGACTTCGAGACCGCCAACCGCTCGAGCGCCTCCGCGTGCTCCGTCGGGCTCGTGAAGGTGCGCGACGGCCGCGTCGTGGATCGCGCGTCGTGGTACATCCGCCCGCCCTTCGGGCACGACTGGTTCTCGGAGTGGAACACCCGGATCCACGGCATCGACGAGAGCCACATCGAGGACGCGCTGCTCTGGAGCGAGCAGCTGAGTGACCTGGTCGGCTTCGCCGGTGCGGACGTGTTCGTCGCCCACAACGCCGGCTTCGACATGGGCGTCATCACGACGGCATGCGCCGCCAGCTCCATGCCGGCCCCGGCATACGACTACCTCTGCAGCCTCCAGGTGGCGCGGAAGACCTACAGCCTGGAGTCCTACAAGCTGCCGGTCGCGGCGATGGCGGCCGGCTTCGAGGACTTCCGTCACCACGACGCCCTGTCCGACGCCGAGGCGTGCGCGGCGATCGTGGTGCACGCGGCGAAGCGCCACGGCGTCCAGACCATCCGCGAGCTCTCGATGGCGACGAGCGCCCGCATCCGCCGCATCGGCGCGCCGGCCACCGCCTCCGCCCTCGCCGGCTGACGGGTCGGCCCGGGCCGCTCTCCGTCAACAGGCGGGATTGCCTCCAGCAGGGGATGCCGCCCGCGTCCAGCCTGTCGGCGGCAGGAATGCCTGTTGAGGGAAAGACGAGGCGGCCGTCTCAGACCCGGACGCGCCCCTCGCGGGCGAGGAGGACGTCGCGGCACGCACGCAGATGGTGGATGAGCTGGCGCCGATCCTCCTCGCTGAGCGCGGAGGCGAGCACGGCGTCCAGGTCCTGCACGTCGTCGCGCACCCGGTCGATCATGCGGTCTCCCTCTGCGGTGATGTAGAGGAGCATCTGGCGGCCGTGCGCGGGATCCTTCTCCCGGCGCAGCAGGCCGGAGTCGAGCATGGCGTTCACGGTCTCGGCCATCGTCTGCGCGCGCACGAACGAGCGGCGCGCGAGCTCGGACGAGGTGATGCCCGGCCACCGGCGCAGCACCGTCAGGGCGGTGTACGTCGGGGTGCTGATCCCCTTCGCCGCGAGCAGCTCCTCGAACGGGCGGCGCACGCCGAGCTCGACCTGCTTGATGAGGTAGATGAGGTAGCCCTCGGGCTCGCGCATCGCGTTCACTCGGCCGCTCCTCTCTCGACATCGCCGAACAGTTTCAGGTAGCCTGAATTCTAAGTGCAATGGCGCATAGGAGCAGACTGAATGACGTCGAATACCGAGGTTAGTGTCACCGTCCCCGTCGACCAGCTGCCCTCTGTGGCCGGCTCGTCCTTCGGGCCCTCGTCCTGGCGGACGATCGAGCAGGCGGACGTGGTCGCGTTCGCCGACCTGTCCGGTGATCACAACCCGATCCATCTCGACCAGGAGTTCGCGAGCGGCACCCCGTTCGGCGGCACCATCGTGCACGGCTACCTCACCCTGAGCCTCGTCGTGCCGCTCATGGCCGAGGTGTTCGAGGTCACCGGCGCGAGCGTCGGCATCAACTACGGCCTCGACCGCCTCCGGTTCCCCGCCCCGGTGCCCGTCGGCGCACGTGTGCGGGTCATCGGCGAAGTCCTCAAGGTGGACGAGATCGCGGGCGGCTACCAGGTGCATCCGCGCGTGACCTTCGAGATCGAGGGCGGCGCGAAGCCGGCCTGCGTGGCGGACATGGTGCTGAGGTACTACCGATGAGCGGGGTCGACCTGACCGGCAAGGTGGCGGTCGTCACCGGCAGCGGCCGCGGCCTGGGCCGCGCCTACTCGGTCGCGCTCGCTCGCGCCGGGGCGGCCGTCGTCGTCAACGACGTGGACGCGGACGCCGCCGAGGAGACCGCGGCGCTCGTCCGCGACGCGGGCGGCCGCGCTGCCGTCGTGGTCGCCGCGGTCGGCTCGGCCGAGACCGCCGACACCCTGGTCCGCACGGCGGTCGGCGAGTTCGGCCGGCTCGACGCGATGATCGCCAACGCGGGCGTCCTGCGCGACCGGGTGATGTGGAAGGCGAGCGACGACGAGTTCGACATCGTCATCGAGACGCACCTGCGCGGCGCCTTCACCTGCGGGCGTGCCGCCGCCATCCACTTCCGGGAGGCCGGCGAGGGCGGCCGCATCCTCCTGATCGGCTCCCCCGCGGGTCAGTTCGGCAACTTCGGGCAGACGGCGTACTCCGCCGCCAAGGCCGGCATCGTCGCCATGGCGCGCACCTGGTCGCTCGAGCTCGCCCGAGCAGGCGTGACCGTGAACGCGGTCATCCCCACCGCGATGACGGCGATGACCGGCAGCATGCCGATCTACCAGGACGCCTGGGAGAAGTTCCAGCAGGGCGAGCCCCTCCCGCCGGTCATCCGGCGCGAGCACGCGCTCGGCTCCCCGGACGACGTGGCGCCGCTCGTGGTGTGGCTCGTCTCGGACGCGTCCGCCGGGGTCACCGGCCAGGCGATCGGACTCGGCGGGGACCGGCTCACCCTCTACGCCCACCCGGCGCCGCTGACGACGCGGGACGTCGACGGCGGCTGGACGGCCGAGGGCATCCAGCAGGTGTGGGATGCGGAGCTCGCGCCGCTCGCGCAGCTGTCCGGCCCGACCTTCGCTCCGCTGGACTGACGGTGGACGGGAACTACGCGGACCTCTGGCACCGGATCGCCCTCGCCGCCCCGGACCGGCCGGCGGTCGTCACGATCGGCGGCGACCGGCTCACCTTCGCCGAGTTCGACGACGCGGCCGCCCGCGTGGCCGCGCTGCTCGCCGAGCTCGGCGTGCACCGCGACGACAAGGTCTCGATCCTCCTCTACAACCGCCCCGAGTGGCTGCTGACCTTCGCGGGCGCCCTGCGGACCGGCGTGGTGCCGGTCTCGCTCAACTTCCGGTACCGGGCCCACGAGGTCGCTGCCCTGCTCTCGGATTCCGACTCGGAGGCTCTGCTCTTCCCCGCCTCGCTCGCCGACGTGGTGACGGATGCGGTCGCTCAGCTGGGGCGTCCGCTCGTGCTGCTGCAGGTCCAGGACGTGCCCGACGTTCCGCTGCTGCCGGGTGCGCTCGACTTCGCGGGGTACGCCGCCCGCGAGCCGCTGCCCTACGAGGACCCGATCGACAGCGACTTCTTCATGTACACAGGCGGCACGACCGGCGCGCCGAAGGCCGCGGTCTGGAGCACGCGGCAGATGCTCGCCATGCAGGTGTACAACGCGTACGTCAGCGCGGGACTGCCGCTGCCGGAGAGCGGCGACGACGTCGTCCGCATGGCCACCGATGCGGACTCGAAGCCGATCGTGGCCCTGGCCCTCTCCCCCTACATGCACGGCACCGCGCTCACGACGGTCATCAACGCCCTCCTGCTGGGCGGATCCGTGGTGGTCCTGCCGACGCTCCGCTTCGACGCCGACCTCGCGATCCGCACGATCCTCGACGAGCGGGTCACCCGCGTGGCGGTGGCGGGCGACGCCATCGCCCTCCCCTGCTCGAGGCGGCAGAGGCGGCGGGGATCACCGAGCTGCCCGCCCTCACCTCCGTGCTGTCCTCCGGGATGCGGTTCAGCGACTCCACGAAGGAGCGCCTGCACGCCCTGGCGCCGGCCCTCGTGATCACCGACATCCTCGCCTCCACCGAGGGCGGTGCGGTGGCGCTCGGGATCACCCGGTCCGCGGCCGAGCTCCCGGCGCGCTTCCGGCTCACGCCTGGCACCGTGGTGCTCGACGAGAACCAGGACGAGGTGCAGGAGGTGCCGGGCTCGGTCGGCCGGATCGCCTTCACCGGCGGGATGCCGAAGGGCTACTACAAGGACCCCGTGAAGACCGCGGCGAACTTCGTCGAGATCCGGGGCAAGCGGCACATCATCGCGGGTGATCTCGTGCGGGTCGAGGACGAGGAGGGGCACATCGAGCTCCTCGGCCGCGGCGCGACGGTCGTCAACTCGGGCGGCGAGAAGGTCTACCCGGCCGAGGTCGAGGAAGCGCTGCTCGCCCACCCGAGCGTGCTGGACGCTGTCGTCTACGGCATCCCGGACGCCAGGTGGGGCGAGATCGTGGCGGCGGCGATCGCGGTCGCGGACCCGGCCGCGGTGTCCCCCGCCGATGTCATCTCGCATGTCGGCAACGCGCTCGCGAGCTACAAGAAGCCCCGAAGGCTGCTCGTCGTCCGGGACCTCGAGCGCACGGGCAGCGGCAAGGTGGACCTCGCCCAGCTGCGCCGGCGCACGCTGGAGGAGGGGTGGGCGCATGACCCGCTACGAGCCGGCCCTCGACGTCGCCTCTCTCCGGGCGATCGACATGCACGTGCACATCCAGAGGGACTCGACGGGGCGCC
The DNA here is from genome assembly GCF_030296595.1 of Naasia aerilata. Classification (GTDB taxonomy): domain Bacteria; phylum Actinomycetota; class Actinomycetes; order Actinomycetales; family Microbacteriaceae; genus Naasia; species Naasia aerilata. The sequence continues at coordinate 493,482 of NZ_AP027731.1, forward strand.
AGTCGCTGTCGCAGGAGCTGCTCGACGGGATGGACGCCTACTTCGGCCACAGCCCGCGGGCCCTGAACGTCGACGAGCTCGCCGACTACTACCGCGAGCGGTCCATGGCCGCCGTGGTGTTCACCGTGGACGCCCGCACCGCCATGGGCGTGATCCCGAACAGCAGCGAGGAGATCGCCGAGGGCGCGGCCCGGCATCCGGACGTGCTCGTCCCCTTCGGCAGCGTCGACCCGCACCGGGGGAAGGACGCGATCGGGCAGGCCCGCCGGCTGGCGGCGGACTCGGGCGTCCGGGGGTTCAAGTTCCATCCCAGCGTGCAGGCGTTCGACCCGAGCGACCCTGCCTTCGGCGAGCTCTGGGCGGCGCTCGAGGAGCTCGGCCTCCCGGTGGTGATCCACACGGGCCAGACCGGCGTGGGCGCCGGCCTGCCGGGCGGCGGCGGCATCAAGCTGAGGTACTCGAACCCGATGCTGATCGACGACGTGGCGGCGGACTTCCCGGGACTCACGATCATCCTCGCGCACCCATCGGTCCCGTGGCAGGACGAGGCCCTGTCGATGGCGGCGCACAAGTCGAACGTGTTCATCGACCTGTCCGGCTGGTCGCCGAAGTACTTCGCGCCCGCCCTCGTGCGCCAGGCGGGCACGATCCTGCAGGACAAGGTGCTCTTCGGCTCGGACTACCCGGCCCTGACCCCGGATCGCTGGCTCGCCGACTTCGAGCGCCTCGACATCAAGGATGCGGCGCGGCCGAAGATCCTGAAGGACAACGCCGTCCGTCTCCTCGGCCTCGGATGACCCCGCTCTACCCCTCCGACCAGTACGGCTTCGGCGAGCGCCTCACCGACGCCGAGCGGGGCAAGCTCCTCGCCCTGCGGAAGGTGCTCGACACCCAGGTCAGGCCGATCCTCGCCGACTCCTGGGAACGGGCGGTCACGCCGATCCAGGTCCGCGAGCCGCTCCGCGACCTCCGCCTCATCGACGATCCCGCCATCCTCGGCCCCGACGGCCGGCCGCGCGCGATCTACACGGGCTTCCGCGCCTTCGAGTTCTCGCGTGTCGACATCGGAGTCGGGATGATGTTCCACGGCCAGACCGCGATGTTCCGCGAGCTCGTGCTCCAGGGCGGCAGCCCCGAGCAGGCGGCGGAGTGGGATCCGCTGATCGTGTCGTTCGAGCGCACCGGCGCCTTCGCACTCACCGAGCCCGATCACGGCTCCGATGTGGCACGCGGGCTCGCGACGACGGCCCGGCGGGACGGCGACCGGTGGATCCTCGACGGCGAGAAGCGCTGGATCGGCAATGCCGCGCATTCCGAGTACGTCGCGGTGTTCGCCCGGGACGTGGCCGACGGCCAGGTGAAGGTCTTCCTCGCCCGCACCGACGCCCCCGGCATGACGCTGACGACGATCGAGCGGAAGGCCTCGCTCCGGATCGTCACCAACTCCGACATCGACCTCGACGGCGTCGTGGTCCCCGAGTCGCACCGCCTGCAGCGCATCCGGTCGTTCGCTGACGTGTCGGCGCTGTTCCGCACCCTGCGGCCCGACGTCGCCTGGATCGCCGCGGGCGCGCAAGCGGGCGCCTACGAGGCGGCGCTCCGCTACGCGCTCGAGCGCCGGCAGTTCGGCCGGCCGATCGCCGGGTTCCAGCTCGTGCAGGACAAGCTCGTGCGCATGCTCGGCAACATCACCGGCTCGCTGGGCGTCGCGGTGCGCCTCTCGGAGCGCCGGGACGAGGGGATCCAGCGCGACGAGGATTCCGCACTCGCCAAGGTCTGGATCGCGGACCGCCTGCGCGAGACCGTCGCCTTGGCCCGGGAGATCGTCGGCGGCAACGGCCTCGTGATCGACTCGGACGTCGCCCGATTCTTCACCGACGCCGAGGCGGTCTACACGTATGAGGGCACCCGGGACATCAACACGCTCATCGTCGGCCGGGCCGTCACCGGCCTCAGCGCCTTCGTGCGATGAGTCCCGGCGCGCCCCTTGGCGGGTCCCAAACTTTCAGGTAGCCTGAAAATGCTGGAGCGTCAATGGACGACGCCTCGGTCGGCACCATCTCAACGAAGAGACGCAAGGAGAGCAATGACGTTCCCCCGGAAGTCCGTCGCGGCCGTCGCCGCCGCACTCGCCATCACCGGCCTTCTCGCCGGCTGCTCTGGCTCATCCCCGAGTCCCCAGTCCAGCTCAGGCGGAGGGTCCGACAGCGACTCCGGCCCCAGCAAGGACAACCCGGTCGCCATCACGGTCGGCACCCTGCCCGCCGGGGACTACGCCCCGCTGTACATCGCGCAGCAGGAGGGGTACTTCGAGGACGAGGGGCTCGACGTCACGATCGAGACCATCGCCGGCGGCGCCGTGGGCGTGACCCAGCTGGTGTCGGGCGAGCTGCAGTTCACGTCCGCGACCTGGGCGAACGTCCTCGCGGCGGTCTCGCAGGGACTCGAGCTGCAGGTCGTGCGCGAGGGCACCAACGCCGGCAAGGAGGGCATCAACGGCGTCATCGTCGCCGAGGACTCGGGCATCAACTCGCCGAAGGACCTCAAGGGCAAGACGCTGTCGGTCAACACCCTGCAGTCGGCCACCGAGGTCCAGCTCCGCGACTGCCTCGCGACCGCCGGGCTGAAGCCGGGCGACTACGAGCTCGTCGAGGTGCCGTTCCCCGAGGTGGGGGCCGCGGTCAGCCAGGGCCGGATCGCCGGCGGACTCGTGCCGGAGCCGTTCATCACGATCGGCAAGTCGCAGGGGCTGAAGAGCATCATGTCGCCCTCGACCTGCAACGACCGCCAGTCCAAGAGCCCGCTGATCACCTGGAACACCGCGACCGCGTACGCCCAGGAGAACCCCGGGGTGGTCGCGGCATTCGTCCGCGCCATGGACAAGGCGACCCAGATGGCGATCGACGACCCGGACTCGGTCCGTGAGATCCTGCCGACGTTCACGACCCTGACCCCGGAGCTCGCCAAGGCGATCACCCTGCCGAACTTCGTGGAGGACGGCACGCCGAACCTCAAGGGCGCGAAGCTGACGATGGACCTCATGGTCGAGTACAAGCTCCTCGACAAGCCGCTCGACGATCTCTCGAAGTACGCCTGGAAGGGCGAATAGCCTCGGTGCGGGGGCCCGACACGGCCCCCGCACCCCGCTGTCCGCACCCGGAACCACCGAAAGGGGTCGACGACGATGACGTCCCTGACCACCCGGATCCCGCGCGCGCCGCGTCGCGCCGGCGCCGGGTCGAGCCGCCGCTCGGCGGTCGTGCGAGGAGCCCTGGGCTTCCTCGCACTCTTCGCGGTGGCGGAGGTGATCTCCCGCTCCGGCATCGTCAAGGAGGCGTTCCTGCCGCCGGCGTCCGTCGTGCTGATGCGCGTCGGGCAGCTGCTGGTCGACCCGGAGTTCCTCGGCCAGGTCCTCGCGACGCTCGAGGCCTGGGCCATCGGGCTCGGGATCTGCATCGTCGTGTCCGTCACGATCGGCGTGCTGCTCGGCTCCTCCCGGGCCGCCTACTCCGGCAGCCGTGCCGTCATCGAGTTCCTGCGCCCGATCCCCTCGGTCGCCCTCATCCCCGTCGCGATGCTCGTGCTCGGCAACGACGCCGAGATGAAGATCGCGCTCATCGTCTTCTCGACCTCCTGGCCGGTGCTGTTCAACACCATCTACGGCATGCACGACGTCGACCCCATCGCGAAGCTCACGGCGAAGAGCTTCGGGCGGGGCCGCCTGTCGACGCTGCTCACCGTGTCGCTGCCGAGCGCGGCGCCCTTCATCTTCACCGGCATCCGCATCGCCGCGTCCGTGGCGCTCATCGTCGCGATCAGCGCCGAGCTGCTCGCCGGCGCCTCGGACGGACTCGGGCGCTGGATGCTCGACGCGGGCGCGACCGGCAACCGTCCCGACCTCGTGTACGCGGCCACGATCATCGCCGGCCTCATCGGCCTCGCCATCAACTTCGTGCTCGTGCTCGTCGAGCGCCGGTTCCTCTCCTGGCAGCCCGCGCTCCGCCAGACCGACAAGGGGACAGCATGACCGCCGCCGCGACCGGGGTCCGCGTCGCACGCCGGCCCCGGAGGGACTCGCGCCGCCTGCGCGACTTCGCCATCCGCTGGGGTGCGCTGCTCGGCCTCGCGGTGGTCTGGGAGATCGCCGCCCAGCTCGCGCACTCGCTCTTCTTCCCGCCGCTGTCGCGCATCCTCGAGCGCTTCGTCCAGCTGTGGCTGTCCGGGCCCCCTCGTCCCTCTTCCTCACCGAGGCGGTCGGGCAGAACATCGTGCCGAGCCTCGCCCGGATGCTCGGCGGCTGGACGGTCGCCGTGATCCTCGGAGTGCTGCTCGGGGTCGCGATCGGGCGCAGCCGCAGGTTCGGCGACTACGTGGAGCCGATCGTCCACTTCGTGCGCGCGATCCCGCCTCCGGCGCTCATCCCGATCTTCCTCATCCTGCTCGGCTTCGGGACCGAGATGCGGGTGTCCCTCATCACGTTCGCGGTGATCTGGCCGGTGCTGCTCAACACGATCGACGGCGTGCGCTCGGTGGAGTCGCTCCACCTCGACACCGCGAAGGTCTTCGAGTTCGACCGCCGCAAGGTGTTCTTCGGCATCGTCCTCCCGAGCGCCGCCCCCAAGATCTTCGCTGGCATGCGCGTGAGCCTGTCGGTCGCGATCATCATCATGGTGATCTCCGAGATGGTGGGCCTGCCCGACGGGATCGGCAACGTCATCCTCGGCGCCCAGCGCACCTACCGGATGGCCGACATGTGGGCGGGCATCCTGCTCCTCGGCATCCTCGGCTACGTCCTCAACGCGCTCCTCGCCCTGGTGGAGACGCGGATCACGAGATGGCATCGGGGCGCGCGAGAGGGAGTGTCATGAGCGTCACCACGACGGGGACCGATCTGCTGACGATCGAGGGTCTCGGGCACGTCTACGAGGGGCGGCAGCGCCACGAGGCGATCGGGCGGCTCGACTTCACGGTGCCCGAGGGCGCCTTCGTGTCGATCGTCGGGCCGTCCGGCTGCGGCAAGACGACCATGCTGCGCTGCCTGTCCGGCCTCATGAAGCCGACCCGCGGCACGGTGTACCTCGGTGGCGAGCCGGTCACCGACGTGCCCCGGGACCTCGCGCTCGTCTTCCAGGACTACAGCCGCTCGCTGTTCCCCTGGCGCACCGTGGCCGGCAACATCGGCTTCGTCCTGCCCCGCGGCCTCCCGAAGGAGGAGCGGGCCGAGCGCATCCGGGAGAGCCTCGACGCGGTCGGGCTGAGCGGGGCCGCCGACAAGTACCCGTGGCAGCTCTCCGGCGGCATGCAGCAGCGCGTCGCCATCGCGCGGGCACTGGCCTACCGGCCGAAGATCCTCCTCATGGACGAGCCGTTCGCCTCGGTCGACGCCCAGACCCGGGCGGAGCTCGAGGACCTCATGCTCGACGTCCGCCGGCGGTTCGACATGACGATCCTCTTCGTCACCCACGACATCGACGAGAGCGTCTACCTCGCCGACCGCGTGCTCGTGCTGTCCAAGTCCCCCTCGACGATCGTGACGACCATGGAGGTCGACCTCCCCTCGCCCCGCGACCAGGTGGCGACCCGGGCATCGGAGCACTTCGTGCAACTGCGCACCGAGATCGCCGAGATGATCAGGGACCAGTCGACGCGCAGGACGGCGTCGGGGGCCGGGGCAGCGGCGGCAGACACCGCGCCGTGATCGTCGCCGACACGGTCGCCGAGACGCTGGTGCGCCTCGGCGTCACGGACGTGTTCGGACTCGTGGGCAGCAGCAACTTCCTGCTCACCAACGCCCTCGTCGGCCGCGGGGCGCGCTTCGTGTCGAGTCGGCACGAGGCCGGTGCGGTCGCGATGGCGGACGGTTTCGTCCGGGCGACCGATCGCCTGCCGGTGGTCTCGCTGCACCACGGCAACGGCCTCACGAACGCCGTGACGGGGATCGTGGAGGCGGTGAAGAGCCGCACGCCGATGCTCGTGCTGGTTCCGGAGGCGCGCGCGTCCGGGCCCGACCTCTCCTTCTACCTCGACCAGACGGCGCTGGTCCGGGCGCTCGGCGCCGAGCTGCACGCGGTGACCTCCCCTCGCAACGCCGCCCGCGAGACCGCCCGGGCATACCGGCGGGCGGCGCTCGACGGAGCGACCGTGGTGCTGAACCTCCCGCTCGAGGTGCTCGACGCGACCGCCGAGGAGACGGCGCCGCGACCGCTGCCTGCCCCCACTCCCGCCGCTCCCTCCGCGGACGCGGTCGAGCAGCTGGCCGCGCTGCTGGCCGCCGCTCGCCGCCCGGTCCTCCTCGCCGGTCGAGGCGCACGCGCGGCCGGGCCGGCGCTCCGCGAGCTCGGCGCCGCCACGGGGGCCCTGCTCGCGACGAGCGTGGCCGCTCGCGGCCTCTTCGCGGGCGACGCCTTCGACCTCGACGTCTCCGGCGGCTTCTCGACCCCGGAGACCGCGCGCCTGCTCGCGGACGCCGACCTCATCGTCGCGTGGGGAGCGAGCCTCAACGTCTGGACCTCCCGCGGCGGAGCCGTCTTCGGCGAGGACGCGACGCTCGTGCAGATCGACCGCGACCGCGAGGCCCTGGGGCGCCAGGCCCGCGTCGACCTCGGGATCTGCGCCGACGTCGCAGAGACGGTGCGCGCGGTCGCCGAGCGCATTCCCCGCGACGGGCAGACGCGGTACCGCACGGCTGAGGTCGCGGCGAGGATCGGGGCCGGCGCCCACTGGAAGGACCTCCCCTACGAGGACGAGGGCGGCGACGGCCGGATCGACCCGCGCACGCTCAGCCTGCGCCTCGGCGAGCTCCTCCCCGCGAGCGCGTCATCTGCACCGACATCGGCAACCACTCGTCCTACCCGATGCTGTTCCTCGACGTGCCGGACGCCGCCGGCCTGTGCGCACCGATCGGCTTCGTGTCGATGGGGCTCGGACTGGGGACCGCGATCGGCGCCGCGGTCGGCCGTCCCGACCGGCAGGTGGTCGCGTGCGTGGGCGACGGCGGCATCCTGATGAGCGCCGCAGAGCTCGAGACCGTGGTACGCGAGCGGCTCCCCCTGCTCGTGGTGGTGTACGACGACCACGCCTACGGCGCCGAGTCGCTCCAGTTCGGGCCCGACGGGCATCCGCTCGACACCGTCGTCTTCCCCGACGCGGACCTCGCCGCCGCCGCCCGGGGCTTCGGCTGGGACGCGATCACCGTCCGGGCACCCGAGGACCTCGACCCGATCGCCGACTGGCTCGCCGGTCCCCGCTCGCGGCCGATGCTCGTCGACGCGAAGATCGCGTCGTTCCCGTCCTTCGTGATGGCGCACCTCGCCGGCATGTGGGGCCACGCAGCCGCGCACTGACGCGACCGCCGCTCCCCTACGCCCGCTCCCCCTACGCCCTCTCCCCGCGACGCCCTCTCCCTCAGCAGGCAGAATCGCGCTCAGCAGGCAGAATCCGGCCGTTTCCGCCTGCTGAAGCCGAAAATGCCTGCTGAGCGAGGGAAGGGAAGGCGCGGTGCCCAGCAGGTAAGGCGCGGCGCCCGGCCCGGGGCCCGTCTCAGTGGGTGGTCTGCGGGAAGCCCAGGTTGATGCCGCCGTGGCTCGGGTCGAGCCAGCGGGAGGTGATGGCCTTCTGCCGCGTGAAGAAGTGGAACGCGTCCGGGCCGTACGCCTTCGTGTCGCCGAACAGCGAGTTCTTCCAGCCGCCGAACGAGTAGTACGAGACGGGCACCGGGATCGGCACGTTGATGCCGATCATGCCCACCTCCACCTCGTTCTGGAAGCGGCGTGCCGCTCCCCGTCGTTGGTGAAGATCGCGGTGCCGTTGCCGTACTCGGAGGAGTTGATGAGCTCGACGCCCTCCTCGTAGCTGGCGACGCGGACGATGGACAGCACGGGCCCGAAGATCTCGTCGGTGTAGACGCGCGATGTGACGGGCACCTTGTCGATGAGGGTGGGGCCGAACCAGAAGCCGTCCGCCTCCCCGTCCACCTCGATGCCGCGGCCGTCGACGACGACCTCGGCGCCGTCCTGCACAGCGAGGTCGACGTAGGACGCCACCTTGTCCCGGTGCTCCCCGGTGATGAGCGGGCCCATGTCGCACGACTTCCGGCCGTCGCCCACCTTCAGCGTGGCCATCCGCTCGGTGATCTTCGCGATCAGGTCGTCGGCGACCGGCTCGACCGCCACGACGACGGAGATGGCCATGCACCGCTCGCCCGCGGAGCCGAAGCCGGCGTTGACCGCGGCGTCGGCCGTGAGGTCGAGGTCGGCGTCCGGCAGCACCAGCATGTGGTTCTTCGCACCGCCGAGCGCCTGCACGCGCTTGCCGTGCTGGGCGGCCGTCTCGTAGATGTACTTGGCGATCGGCGTCGAGCCGACGAAGGAGATGCTCTTCACGTCGGGGTGGGTGAGGAGGCCGTCCACGGCCTGCTTGTCGCCGTGCAGCACGTTGAACGCGCCGTCGGGCAGCCCCGCCTCCTTCAGGAGCGCGGCCATCCAGTTGGCGGCCGACGGGTCCTTCTCGCTCGGCTTCAGCACGACCGTGTTGCCCGCGGCCAGCGCGATCGGGAAGAACCACATCGGCACCATGGCCGGGAAGTTGAACGGCGAGATGATGCCGACCACGCCGAGCGGCTGGCGCAGCGAGTAGACGTCGACGCCGGTCGAGGCGTTCTCGGTGAACTCGCCCTTGAGCAGGTGCGGGAAGCCGGTCGCGAACTCGACGACCTCGAGGCCGCGCGCGATCTCCCCGGCGGCGTCGGTGAGCACCTTGCCGTGCTCGGAGGTGAGGATCTCGGCGAGTTCGCCCTTCCGGGCGTTGAGCAGCTCGCGGAAGGCGAAGAGCACCTGCGACCGGCGTGCGAGGGAGGTGTCCCGCCAGGCCGGGTACGCGGCCTTCGCCGCGGCGACGGCCGCCTCGATCTCGGCCTCGCCCGCGAGGGCCACCTCGTGCTGCTGGACGCCGCGCGCCGGGTCGAACACGGGACCGGTCCGCTCCGTCCCGTTGGGGTGCGCCTTGCCGCCGATCCAGTGCTCGATGAGGGTCATGCCGACACTCTATTGCGGACTCCGGGGAGCGCCAGATGACTTCCGGAAGCCTGACAGCGGGCGCGTCCTGCCGCCGATGTCGGACCCCGCGAGGACACTGTGCGCCATGGACCTCGCCCTCTTCCTGCTCCTCGGCCTCGTCGTCGGGCTCGTGCTCGGAATCGCCCTCGGCGCGCTCCTCGCGAAGCGCCGCAGCCGCGCTGTGCAGCCGGCGGAGGACCCGGCCCTGATCGACGCCCGGCACCAGGCCGCGCTGCTCCAGGTGCGCGCCGAGGAGGCCGCCGCCAAGGGCGAGCTCGAGCGCGAGCTGGCCTCCATCTCCGCCACCGCCGAGGGCCTCCGTGCACAGGTGGCGGCTCACGAGCTGCGCTTCCGCGACCTCATGGAGCGGCAGGCGTCCGAGCAGTCGGCGCAGAAGCAGCGGGACGCCGTGGAGAGCAAGGTCCTCCAGGCGCTCAGCCCGGTGCAGGAGACCCTGCGCGTGATGCAGACGAAGGTGACGGATCTGGAGGCGCAGCGCTCCCAGCAGTACGGGGCGATCGCCGAGCAGCTGAGCCAGACCCGCACGACGAACGAGCAGATCCGCGCGACCGCCGAGTCCCTGGCCTCCGCCCTCCGCAACAACAGCACGCGCGGGGTCTGGGGCGAGACGCAGCTGCGCAACGTGGTCGAGGCCGCCGGCCTCACCAACCGCGTCGACTTCTCCCTGCAGACCACCATCGCGGGCGAGAGCGGCGCCGGTCGTCCCGACCTCGTCGTGCGCCTGCCCGGCGGCAAGTCCATCGCGGTGGACTCCAAGGTGCCCTACTCGAAGTACCTCGACGCGAGCGCCATCCCGGCCACCGCCACCGGCGACGACGAGGTGCGCCGCCGCGTGCTGCTCGCCGACCACGCCAAGCAGGTGAAGGGGCACATCGACGCCCTCGCCGGCAAGGCGTACTGGACCGGTCTCGACGCGAGTCCCGAGTTCACCATCGCGTTCATCCCGAGCGAGTCGCTGCTGGCCGCAGCGCTGGAACAGGATCCGGCGCTGCTCGAGTACGCCTTCAACAAGCGCGTGCCGCTCGCGTCGCCGGTCAGCCTCTGGGCCGTGCTGAAGACCGTCGCGTTCACGTGGCAGCAGGACGTGCTCACCGAGGACGCCAAGAAGCTCTTCGACCTCGGCAAGACCCTCTACCAGCGCCTCGCCACGCTCAGCGAGCACGCGGAGGGGCTGCGGCGCTCGCTCGAGCGCACCGTCGACAGCTACAACAAGTTCGCGAGCTCGCTCGAGGGCCGCGTCCTCGTCACTGCCCGCCAGCTCGAGAAGCTCGACGAGTCCAAGGTGATCCCCACGCCCCGGCACATCGACGCGACCACGAAGAAGCTCACCGCGCTGGAGTTCACCTCCGAGCCGCTGACGGACGACGCGCTCGAGGCGGAGATCCTCGACGCCGACGTCGTCGAGGCCGACATCGTCGCGGCCTCTGCCGCGGAGAAGCCGGCCGGGATCGCCGACGCGGCGGACGAGTCGCGCGAGGGAGAGGAGACGGCGCCCGCATATCCCCCGCTGTCCGGCCGCACCCCTGCGACCGACAACGCGCTGCTCGCGGTCATCGAGCACGAGCTCGAGGCAATCGCCGATCACGAGCCGGAGCTGATGGACCCGTCGGGCGTTCCGGCCCACCGGGCGCGGCACACCGCCTGACCGCGGAGAGGTCCGGGTCGCCCCGGGAGGCGTGCTGGCGCGCTCGCTAGAGTTGGGCTGACACCCCCAGCAAGGAGACGCCGATGCCGATCGCCACCCCGGACCAGTACGCCGAGATGCTCGACCGGGCGAAGAACGAGGGGTTCGCCTACCCGGCGGTCAACGTCTCGTCCTCGTCCACGATCAACGCGGTCCTGCAGGGGCTCACCGAGGCGGGCTCGGACGGCATCATCCAGGTCACGACGGGCGGCGCCGACTACTTCGCCGGCCAGAGCGTCAAGAACCGCGCCTCCGGCGCCCTCGCCTTCGCGGCGTTCGCGACCGAGGTCGCCAAGAACTACCCGATCACCGTCGCGCTGCACACGGACCACTGCCCGAAGGATGCCCTCGACGGCTTCGTGCTGCCGCTGATCGCCGCGTCCGAGGACGAGGTCCGCGCCGGCCGCAACCCGATCTTCCAGTCGCACATGTGGGACGGCTCGGCGGTGCCGCTCGACGAGAACCTCTCGATCGCGGGCGACCTCCTCGCCCGCACGAAGGCCATCTCGGCGATCCTCGAGATCGAGATCGGCGTCGTCGGTGGCGAGGAGGACGGCGTCGCGAACGAGATCAACGAGCACCTCTACACGACTCTCGAGGACGCCGAGAAGACGGTCGACGCCCTGGGGTTCGGCGAGAACGGCCGGTACATGGCCGCCCTCACCTTCGGCAACGTGCACGGCGTCTACAAGCCGGGCAACGTCCGGCTGCGCCCGGAGCTGCTCGGCCAGATCCAGGCCGGCCTCGCCGAGAAGTACGGCCACGGCTCCAAGCCGCTCGACCTCGTCTTCCACGGCGGGTCGGGGTCGAGCCAGGACGAGATCACCGAGGCCGTGAGCAACGGCGTGATCAAGATGAACATCGACACGGACACTCAGTACGCGTTCACGCGCTCGATCGCCGACACCATGTTCAAGAACTACGACGGCGTCCTCAAGGTGGACGGCGAGGTCGGCAGCAAGAAGATCTACGACCCGCGCGCCTGGGGCAAGATCGCCGAGTCGGCCATGGCGAAGCGCGTGGTCGAGGCGACCCGCGAGCTCGGCTCGTACGGCAAGTCCGCGAGCTGACGCCCGCAGGCTCCGCGATTGCGGCTACGGCGCGGAAGTTGCCGCGGGAGCCCCGCCGTCAAGGTAGGCGGGCAGGGCAGGGTCGCCGAGCATCGCGGCGACGACGAGCACGCCCGTCACGACGAAGAGCGTCGCGCCTGCCGCGAGCGGCACCCAGAACGCGAGGCGGCCGGCGCGCAGCCGGCGGACCGCGAGCAGGATCGCGGCGATCAGCAGCAGGACGCCCACGACGTTGATGACGACGCCGATCGCGGCCGCGAGCGCGTCGGAGGTGTAGGTCCCGAAGCCCTGCGCCCGGTACTGCTCGTCGAGCACGCGGGGCAGGGCGAGCATGGTCGGGATGCCGGTGAGCACGTTGAGAGTGCCGAGTCCGAGCAGGACGCCGGTGAGGAGGCGGTCCCACACGCGCGTCCCTGCGGCCGGGGCCGCGGCGTTCGCGCGCGGCGCCGGGACCGCGGCGGCCGGCTCCGCGACGACGGGCGGTACCGGCGGCTGCTCGGGAACGGGTCCGTACTCGCCGTAGCGGGGTGCGGGACCGGAGGTGGGACGATCGCTCACTGCTGCTCACCGGCGCGGGCGCGGCCGCCGAGCGCCCGGGCGTCCTGCCGGCCGGCGACGTCGCGGCGCAGCTCCTTGGGCAGGGAGAAGATGAGGTCCTCTTCGGCGGTCTTCACCTGCTGCACGTCCCCGTAGCCCGCGTCGGCGAGGTCGTCGAGCAGCTCCTGCACGAGCTCCTCGGGCACGGAGGCGCCGCTCGTCACGCCCACGGTCTGCACGCCGTCGAGCCACTCCTGGCGGACCTCGCTCGCGTAGTCCACCCGGTAGGCCGCCTTGGCGCCGTGCTCCAGAGCGACCTCCACGAGGCGCACCGAGTTGGAGGAGTTCGCCGAGCCGACCACGATCACCAGGTCGGAGTCGCGCGCGACCTTCTTGATCGCCACCTGCCGGTTCTGCGTTGCGTAGCAGATGTCGTCGCTGGGCGGATCCTGCAGGTTCGGGAAGCGCTCACGCAGCCGGCGGACCGTCTCCATCGTCTCGTCGACCGAGAGCGTCGTCTGGGACAGCCACACGACCTTGTCCGGGTCCTTGACCGTGATGTTCGGCACGTCCTCGGGCGAGTTGACGAGCGTGATGTGGTCCGGCGCCTCCCCTGCGGTGCCCTCGACCTCCTCATGGCCGGCGTGGCCGATGAGCAGGATCTCGAAGTCGTCGCGGGAGAAGCGGACGGCCTCGCGGTGCACCTTGGTCACGAGCGGACACGTCGCGTCGATGGCGTGCAGGCCGCGGAGCGCGGCGGACTGCACGACGGCCGGCGACACTCCGTGGGCGCTGAACACGACGGTCGCCCCCTCCGGGACCTCGTCGACCTCGTCGACGAAGACGGCGCCCTTCTTCTCGAGCTCGGACACCACGTGGATGTTGTGGACGATCTGCTTGCGCACGTAGACGGGTGAGCCATAGTGCTCGAGCGCCTTCTCCACGGCGATCACCGCGCGGTCGACGCCCGCGCAGTATCCGCGGGGAGCGGCGAGGAGCACGCGCTTGGTCCCGGCGACAGGGGTATCGGTTAGCCTGTTCCGCGCCCGGGGGATCCGGGGCATGCCGAGGCCGATGGTCGCGTTGCTCACCCCGGAATTGTAGTTGCCGCTGCGTGCGGGGCCGCTGAAAGCGGCCATCGCGCAGGCGCCCGCGGATGACGAGCACGGAACGGAAGGGGGAGCCGATGAGCGAGAGCCGCGCCACCGTCGACGCCCCCTGGCCGGTCGCGCTGCTCGCCGGCAAGCTCCGGGACTACATCGACCGCCTCGGCACCGTGTGGGTCGAGGGCGAGATCACCCAGTGGAGCGTCTCGGGTGGGACCGTCTACGGCAAGCTCAAGGATCTCGAGCAGGACGCGACGATCGGCTTCTCGGTCTGGTCGTCCGTCCGGGCGCGGATCCCCAACGACCTCAAGCAGGGCGACCGCGTGATCGTGCTGCTGAAGCCGAACTTCTGGGTCAAGGGCGGCACCCTCACCATGCAGGTGTACGAGATCCGCCACGTCGGCCTCGGCGACCTGCTGGAGCGGCTGGAGCGGCTCCGGGCCCAGCTCGCCGCCGAGGGGCTCTTCTCCCGGGAGCACAAGCGGAGACTGCCGTTCCTCCCCGCCAGGATCGGGCTCGTCACGGGCAAGGACTCGGACGCCGAGAAGGATGTGCTCCGCAACGCCCAGCTGCGCTGGCCGGCTGTGCAGTTCCGGATCGCCTACGCGTCGGTGCAGGGCGATCGGGCCGCGGCCGAGGTGACCGGTGCGATCCGCCGGCTTGACGCCGACCCCGAGGTCGACGTCATCATCGTCGCCCGCGGCGGCGGCGACTTCCAGAATCTCCTGCCCTTCAGCGACGAGAAGCTGATCCGGGCTGTCGCCGCGATCACGACGCCGCTCGTCAGCGCGATCGGGCACGAGGCCGACCGCCCGCTCCTCGACGAGGTCGCCGACCTCCGCGCCTCGACGCCCACCGACGCCGCGAAGCGGGTCGTGCCGGATGTGACCGAGGAGCTCGCCCGGATCGAGCAGGCGCGCGCCCGCATCCGCAGCCGGGTCACCCACACCGTCGCCATCGAGGTGGACCGGATCACCGCGCTCCGCAGCCGGCCGTCGCTCGCGACGCCGACCTGGATGGTGGACCGCCGCGCGGACGAGCTCAGCCGCTACGTCGCCCGCGGCGGCGAGCTGCTCCACCGCGTGCTCGAGCGAGCCTCGACGACGACGGCGCAGCTGCGCGGCAGGCTCCGGGCGCTGTCCCCCGAGAGCACGCTCGCGCGCGGCTACGCCATCGCACAGCTCGAGGACGGCCGGGTCCTCCGCAGCACGGAGGAGGCGCCGGCGGGCGCCGCCCTGCGCCTCCGCCTCCCCGACGGTTCCCTCGGCGCCGTCAGCACCGGCTCGCTCGGCGCCGCCCTCCCCAGGCCCGGGGAGACCGTGACCGCCGGCGCCCCCGGCGGACCCGTCGGCGGGTCCGAATAGACTGGTGGCCATGCCCGAACAGGCCCTCCCCGTCGCCGAGCTCAGCTACGAGCAGGCGCGCGACGAGCTGATCCGCGTGGTCGGCGAGCTCGAGCAGGGCGCCGAGACGCTGGAGCGGTCGCTCCAGCTGTGGGAGCGTGGCGAGGAGCTCGCCCGCCGCTGCGAGGAGTGGCTGCTCGACGCCCGTGCCCGGCTGGACGCCGCGCGAAACGCGTCGCCCTCCGCGCAGCCCCGGCCATGAGCCGCCAGCGCCAGCCGGCCATCGTCGCCGAGCTCGGGCGCCCCGAGACGCCGGAGGAGACGCTCGCCCGGAAGGCCGAGGCCAGCAGGAAGCGCCGGTCCCGGCAGACGATCACGAACCTCTGGCTGTCGCTGATCGCCTCTCTCGGCGTGGTCCTCGTGCTCGTGCTGATCGTGCCGCGAGGCGACCAGCAGTTCGCGCCCGACGTGGACTACCGCCAGGTCGCGCAGGAGGCCCAGGGCGCGGTGGACGCTCCCCTCGTCGTGCCGGAACTCGGCTCCGGCTGGCGCTCGAACTCGGCCGAGCTCCGGACGAGCGCCGCCGACAAGATCGTCACCTGGTACATCGGGTTCCTGACGCCGGCGAAGGACTACCTGGGCTTCAGTCAGGGCGTCGACGCGAACCCGACGTGGCTGTCGACGCTCCTCCAGAAGTCCCGCGCCGACTCGACGACCCGCATCGGCGGCCGCGAGTGGACCGTCTACGACAACCGGGAGACCGGCGGGCACGGCAACGTCGAGTACGCCCTCTCCACCGAGACGGCGGACGGCATCTACGCGGTCTACGGCACGGCCGACCCGGCCGAGGCCGAGCAGCTGGCGGCAGCAGTGGGAAAGGACCTGGACGCGAATGAGTGAACAGCGCACGCCGGCATCGGCGTGGGAGGAGCTGGTGCGCGGCAACGAGCGCTTCGTGCGGGGCGAGCCCCAGCACCCCCGGCAGGACGTCGAGCGGCGTGAGCAGCTCGCGCACGTGCAGAACCCCTCGCCGCGCTCTTCGGCTGCAGCGATTCGCGCCTCGCGGCCGAGATCATCTTCGACACCGGCCTCGGCGACCTGTTCGTGGTGCGCAACGCCGGCCAGGTCATCTCCAACTCGTCGGTGGCGTCGCTCGAGTACGCGGTCGCGGTGCTCGAGGTGCCGCTCATCGTCGTCCTCGCGCACGACGAGTGCGGTGCGGTCCGAGCGGCCATCGACTCGCAGGGCGGCGAGGCGCCGCGGCTGCCCGCACTCATCCGCAACCATGTGGCCGGCATCATCCCGGCCGTGCGGGAGGTAGGCGTCGCGGCCGAGGACGGCACCATCGATCCGGAGCGCACCGATGCCGCCGAGGTCGGCCGCCGCCATCTGCGCAACACCGTCGCCGAGCTCATGACCCGGTCGGAGCTCATCGCCCAGGCGATCGCCGACGGTAGCCTTGCTCTGGTCGGCGCGCACTACCGGCTGGCCGAGGGCCGGGCCGGCTTCGATCTCGTGATCGGCGACGTCGGGCGTCCGCAGGCCGGCGTCTCCGCCGCCTGACGCAGCTTTCCCGTCCAGACAGAGCCAGACCGACCAGCACGAAGGAGCCACGCAGTGGTGGACACCGACTACCGCATCGAGCACGACACCATGGGCGAGGTGCGGGTGCCGAAGAGCGCGCTCTACGCCGCGCAGACGCAGCGGGCGGTGGAGAACTTCCCCATCTCGGGCGACCGGCTCGAGGACGCGCAGATCGTCGCGCTCGCGCGCATCAAGCGGGCCGCGGCCATCGTGAATGGGCAGCTCGGAGTGCTCGACCAGCAGATCGCGGACGCGGTCGTCGCTGCCGCGGACGAGGTCGTCGCCGGCGAGCACCTGGATCAGTTCCCGATCGACGTCTACCAGACCGGCAGCGGGACCTCCTCGAACATGAACATGAACGAGGTGCTCGCCTCGCTCGCGAGCACGTCGCTCGGCTCCCCCGTGCACCCGAACGACCACGTGAACGCCTCCCAGTCCTCCAACGACGTGTTCCCGACCTCGGTGCACGTCGCGGTCACGGAGGCGCTGCTCCGGGACCTGGTCCCCGCGCTCACCCACCTCGCGTCCTCGCTCGAGGTCAAGGCGTCGCTGTGGAAGGACGTGGTCAAGTCGGGACGCACGCACCTCATGGATGCGACGCCGGTCACCTTCGGGCAGGAGTTCGGCGGCTACGCCCGCCAGATCCGGCTCGCGATCGACCGGGTCAACGCCTCGGTCCCCCGGGTCGCCGAGGTGCCCCTGGGCGGCACCGCCACCGGCACGGGCATCAACACCCCGGCCGGGTTCCCCCAGCGGGTCATCCAGATCCTGGCCGAGGACACCGGCCTGCCGATCACCGAGGCGCGCGACCACTTCGAGGCCCAGGGGGCCCGGGACGCGCTCGTCGAGGCGTCCGGCGCCCTGCGCGTGCTCGCGGTGAGCCTCACCAAGATCTGCAACGACATCCGCTGGATGGGCTCCGGTCCGAACACGGGGCTCGGGGAGCTGCACATCCCGGACCTCCAGCCCGGATCGTCGATCATGCCCGGCAAGGTCAACCCGGTCATCCCGGAGGCCGTGCTCATGGTCACGTCCCGCGTGGTGGGCAACGACGCGACGATCGCCTGGTCGGGCGCCTCGGGCTTCTTCGAGCTGAACGTCGCCATCCCGGTCATGGGCACCGCACTGCTCGAGTCGATCCGGCTCCTGACCAGCGCGTGCCGCCTGCTGGCGGACAAGACGGTCGACGGGCTCGAGGTCAACGTGGAGCGCGCACGCGCCCTCGCCGAGTCGTCGCCCTCGATCGTGACGCCGCTGAACCGGGTGATCGGCTACGAGGCCGCCGCGAAGGTCGCCAAGCATGCGGTCGCCCAGGGGCTCACGATCCGCGAGGCGGTCGTCGACCTGGGCTTCGTGGAGCGCGGCGAGGTGACCGAGGAGCAGCTGGACACGGCGCTCGACGTACTGTCCATGACGCACCCCGGCTGAGCCGAACACCGGGACAGAAGCCCGGCCGCGCGTCAGCCCGAGTGCGAGCTCGCTGCCTGCACCGGGCTGGACTCCGCGGCCGGGGCCGCCTCCGGCACTCCCCGTTCGATCGACAGCTCGACCGGCACGGACCGGATGATCGCGTCGTAGACGGTGCAGTGCTCGAGCGCCCACTCGATGACGGCGCGGGCGGCCGACTCGTCGCCGTCCGACCCGTCGTAGTGCACCGTCACCCGCATCTCGAGCGGCCCCGACGGGATGCCCTCCTCCATGCCGAGCGCGCCCCGGTCGTCCGACTCGGCGTCCACGGTGACCACGAGCCCGTCGAGGATGAGGTGCTTCTCCGCGGCACGCATGGTGATGAACATCGCGACGCTCGCGGCGAGCGACGCGCGGAAGTACCACCCCGGCGACGGCACCGAGGCGCCGGGGCCGAGGCCCGCGAGCATGCCGTCCGGCAGGCCGTCCGGTCCGGCGACCCGCACGACGAGGTCGTGGTCCATCGTCGCCCGGGCGGGCGTGTCGTGGAAACGGGCCATCGCCGGAAGGGTCCTGAGGTATTCGCGGGCACGAGCCATGTCGCCGGCGATGTCCTGCTGCTCCACGACCGCTCCTTCGCTGCCCCGCCTCAGGATGACCCCGCCCGGACACGGGTGCAAGCCCCTTCCCCCGGCACGACCGCAGGGGCCTTTCGGCCGGTGCGACGGACGCTCCGGCACGGGAGGCTTTCCCGCATGCTGGACGTGCTTCCCCGGGAATTCCGCATGCCTGCCCTCGACGGGGCCGTCACCTGGTTCAACTCGCCGCCCCTGACCGCGGAGGATCTGCGCGGAAAGGTGGTGCTCGTCGACTTCTGGACGTACACGTGCATCAACTGGCTGCGGACCCTGCCCTACGTACGGGCGTGGGCGGAGAAGTACGCGGACTACGGAGTAGTCGTCGTCGGCGTGCACACGCCCGAGTACGACTTCGAGGGCGAGCTCGACAACGTCCGCCGGGCGATCGGCGAGCTCGACGTCGGCTACCCCGTGGCCGTGGACAGCGGCTACACCATCTGGAATGCGTTCGCGAACCACTACTGGCCGGCGCTGTACATCGTGGACCAGACCGGGCGGGTCCGGCACCACCAGTTCGGCGAGGGCGGGTATGCCGAGGCCGAGCGCGTGATCCAGCGGCTGCTGGAGGACGGCGGAGTCACCGGCTTCGAAACGGCCCCGGTCGACGTGCGGGGGCGGGGACTGGAGGCGCCCGCCGACTGGGGGAATCTCCGGTCGCCCGAGACCTACCTCGGCGACGACCGCGGCGAGCGCTTCTCGTCGCCCGGCGGCGCCTACCGCGGCATCTCCCGGTCCTACGATGCGCCCGCCCGGCTGCGCCTCAACCACTGGTCGCTCTCCGGCACGTGGACCGTCGAGAACGACAGCGTCGTCGGAGAGGAGCCGGGGGCCGGATCGCCTACGCGTTCTCGGCCCGCGATGTGCACATGATCCTCGGCCCCTCGGCCCGCGGCATGGCGGTGCCCTTCCGGGTGCTCCTCGACGGGCAGCCCCCGGGGCGGAACGGCGGAGGCGACGTCGACGAGAGCGGCAGGGGCACCGTGACCGAGCAGCGGCTCTACCAGCTGATCCGCCAGCAGGGGCCGATCACGGAGAGCACCTTCGAGATCGAGTTCGCCGCGCCCGGCGCGCACGCGTACTCGTTCACCTTCGGCTGACCCCGCACCGTCCGGCGTCACGCGGGGACGGCGAGGCCGACCCAGAACCCGGCAAGCAGGAACGGGCCGAAGGGCAGCCGGGCTCCGACCCCGTCCCGCAGGAGTGCGGGCACGGCGGCGATGCCCCCGGCGAGGAACGCCACGAGCAGCGCGGCGATGGAGGGCTCAAACCCGCGCGCGCCGAGCAGGAGGCCGAGGACGCCTGCGAGCTTGACGTCGCCGAGCCCCATGCCGCCCGCCACCGCGAGGAGCAGGAGCAGCACGAGCGCTCCTCCGCCCACAAGCGCGGCCGAGAGGAGCGAGGCGCGGCCGGCCGCGGCGCTGAGCAGCACGGCGGCGACGGCCACCGGGTAGCCGGGGAGCGTCAGGACGTCGGGCAGCCGGTGCTCGGCCAGGTCGATCCGGACCAGCTCGGGCGTCGCCGCGGCGAGCGCGAGCACGGCGAGGAGGAGCGGGTCCGCACCGAGGAAGCCGACCGCCGCCGCGGCGAGGGCGAGCGCGGCCGGCAGCTGCCAGGCGAGCATCCGGGGCTGCCAGGGCACTCTGGGGCGCTGCCGCACGGCGGTCGGGACGGGAAGAGCGCTCCGCTGCGCCATGCGGTCACCCTAGGGAGACCGCCCGTCCCCCGTCCGCGTCTGTCCACAGCCGCGAGATGCCACCTGGTGTCCTCCGACCTCTCGGAGGAGGAGCCCCAGATGGCATCTCGGCGGGCGGAAGGGCTCAGGCGAGCTCGTTCGACTCCAGCATCTCGGTGACGAGAGCGGCGATCGCGCTGCGCTCGGACCGCGTGAGGGTGATGTGCCCGAACAGCGGGTGGCCCTTCAGCGTCTCGATGACACTCGCGACGCCGTCGTGACGGCCCACCCGGAGGTTGTCGCGCTGCGCCACGTCGTGGGTCAGCACCACCCGAGAGTTCTGGCCCACCCGGCTGAGCACCGTGAGCAGCACGTTGCGCTCGAGCGACTGCGCCTCGTCCACGATCACGAACGCGTCGTGCAGGGAGCGGCCGCGGATGTGGGTGAGCGGGAGCACCTCGAGGATGCCCCGGGCCACGATCTCCTCGAGGACGTTGGGCGACACCAGGGCGCCGAGCGTGTCGAAGACCGCCTGGCCCCATGGCGACATCTTCTCGCCCTGGTCTCCCGGGAGGAAGCCGAGCTCCTGGCCGCCGACGGCGTACAGCGGGCGGAACACCATGATCTTCCGGTGCTGCTGCTTCTCGAGCACGGCCTCGAGGCCGGCGCAGAGAGCGAGGGCCGACTTGCCGGTGCCCGCGCGGCCGCCGAGCGAGACGATGCCGATGGTCGGGTCGAGGAGCATGTCGATCGCGAGCCGCTGCTCCGCGCTCCGCCCGTGCAGGCCGAACACCTCCCTGTCACCGCGCACCAGCCGCAGCTCCCGGGCGCCCGTCACGCGGGCGAGGGCGGACCCGCGCTCCGAGGACACCACGAGCCCCGTGTTGATGGGGAGCCCCTCCACCGTCGAGGTGCGCATGCGCTCCGACTCGTAGAGGTCGGCCATCTCCGACCCGCTGAGCGCGACCTCGGCGAGCCCGGTGTAGCTGGGGTCGTGCGCGAGCTCGGCCCGGTACTCCTCCGCGGCGAGGCCGATCGAGGCCGCCTTGACGCGCATCGGGAGGTCCTTCGAGACCACGACGACCTCGAGCCCGTCGTTCTGCAGGTTCATCGCGACCGCGAGGATGCGCGAGTCGTTGTCACCAAGCTGCAGCCCCGACGGCAGCACCGCCATGTTGGAGTGGTTGAGCTCGACGCGGAGGCTGCCGCCCTCGTCGCCGATCGAGATCGGGAAGTCGAGCCGCTCGTGCTGGAGGCGGAGATCGTCCAGGTTCCGCAGCGCCTGGCGCGCGAAGTAGCCGATCTCAGGATCGTTGCGCTTCGACTCCAGCTCACTGACGACGATGACGGGAAGGACGACGGCGTGCTCGGCGAATCGGAAGATCGCCTTCGGGTCCGACAGCAGGACCGACGTATCGAGGACGTAGGTGCGTTCGGCCGTGGCGGCCTGCCCCTCCTGCGTCGTCGATGCGTTCGTCGCGGACTTGGAACGGGCGGCTGATGCCACAACAACTCCCACCTCGAGTGCGGAATCCTGCACTCGAATCAGCGAGGCGGCCACGGTGGGACGTTGCGAAACGTACTTATGTGGCCGTTTCGATCAGGTGCCGTACCTGATGCGGTGAACGCTACGCATCCCCTCCGACGACGCCGCGAGCGACACGCCACCCGCACGTTACGACCGGATTAACGCCGCCTCAGCGGATGCGCTGGGCCGAGGAGTAGCTGATCAGCGCGGCTCGGAGCATGCTGAGCGTCTCATCGGTGGTGCCTGCGTGCACCCCGAAGCGGACGAGGCCCTGCCGGACCGTGGCGGCGACCCCGTGGTTGAAGAGGGACGCCGTGAGCAGGGTGAGGTGGTCGGGCTCGGGCTCCACGACGACGAGTCCGGCCCGCTCGCGCTCGTCCCGTGAGGAGATCACGGGGAGCGCGAACTCGTCGGCCAGGTCGATCAGCTGCGACGCGCGATCGGCGACCGCCTCGGCCACCGCGGGCACACCGACGTCCTGCAGGTCCTCGAGCCCCGCGGCCAGCCGGGCGGCGGCGAGCGGGTCGGCCGCGCTGACCCGGAACGCGGCGGCGCCGCGCACGGGTGGCGGCACCTCGTCCCAGGGGATGAGGTCCTCGTCCGCCGTTCCGACGTAGCCGGAGAAGACCGGGGTCAGCCGATCCACCGCCCGGTCGCTGAGCGCCAGGTAGCCGGTGCCCCAGCCGGCGCGCAGCCATTTCTGCCCGCCGCCCGCGACGATATCGGCGAGTTCGAGCGGCGCGTCCACCACGCCGAAGCCCTGGATCGCGTCGACGAGGAGCAGCCGGTCGCCGATGACCTGCCGGATGCCCTCGATGTCCGCGACGTAGCCGGTGCGCGCGTCGACGAGGCTGACCGCCACGGCGACGGTGGTCGAGGTCAGCTGGTCGCGGATCTGCCCGGGCGTCACGCGCCCGTGATCGGTCTCCAGCCAGAGCGGGGCCGTCACGCTCAGCGACTGCTCGGCGCGCACCGCGGCGAAGGGCAGGCTCGGGAACTCGGCCCGGGAGAGCAGCACTCCCCGGTGATCCCGAAGACGGCCTGCATGATGGCCGTGCTCGTGTTCGGCTGGAGCACGACCTGGTCGGTCCGGAACCCGAGCGCGGTCGCCAGCGCGGCCCGAGCCCGGCCCTCCTGCTCGGCGATGGCGTCCGTCGCGCCGAACCGCGACCGGGAGAGCAGTTCCCGCTGCCAGTCGATCTCCGCGACGACGGCGGCGGAGAGCGGTCCGTAGGAGCCGTAGTTCAGGAAGCCGGGCTCCTCCAGGAAGCCGGCCTGATAGCTCTCGAGCGCAGTCATGTCGCTCGCCAGCATAGGGCGGAGCGGATCAGCTCCCGAAGCGGCGGTGCCGCTGCCCGTAGGCGCGCAGGGCGCGGAGGAAGTCGACCTCCCGCAGGTCGGGACCGAGCGCCTCGACGAAGTACAGCTCGCTGTGCGCGCTCTGCCAGAGCATGAAGTCGGAGAGGCGCTGCTCGCCGGAGGTGCGGATGACAAGGTCGGGGTCCGGCTGCCCGCCCGTGTAGAGGTGCTCGGCGATCAGCTCTGGAGTGAGGATCTCGGCGAGGTCCTCGATGGTGCCGCCCTGGAGATGGTGACTCGCGACGATGCTGCGCATCGCGTGCGCGATCTCGGTGCGCCCGCCGTAGCCGACGGCCAGGTTGATGTGCAGGCCGGTCTTCCCCTCACCGCGGCGCTCCGCCTCCTCGAGCGTGCGGACGAGCTCGTCGGGCAGTCCGGCGGTCGTGCCCACGTGCTTCACGCGCCAGTCCCGGAAGTGCGAGAGGTCCTCGGCGAGCTGCCCGATGATCTCGATCAGGGCGCTGAGCTCCTCGCTGTCCCGAGCGCGGAGGTTGTCGGTGGAGAGCAGGTAGAGGGTCACGACGTCGATGCCGACGTCGTCGCTCCAGACGAGGAACTCGCGGAACTTCTCGGCGCCCGCGCGGTGCCCGTGGGCGGCACTGTCGAGCCCGAGCTGACGGGCCCAACGGCGGTTGCCGTCCAGGATCATCGCGAGGTGCCGCGGGAGGTTCTGCGCGTCGAGGGACCGGCGGATGCGGCGCTGGTAGAGCGCGTAGATGGGGTTGCGCGGCGAGGTCTTCTGCCGTCGGAGCACCCGTCCCACGTTAGTCCTCGACGTCCTCCGACGGGGACCGGCGACCCCGCCCACGGCTCCGTCCGGTGGTTACGCTGGAGCGGTGGAGGAGCAGGGCGGTCAGGTCGGCGCGCGCGGCGACGAGGTGGACCAGGCGGCGGCCGACGAGGAGTCGGCTGCGCGGGCGGACCGCGAGGACGGGGCCTCGATCCCGAACATCCCGCTCCTCGAGGACGAGCTGGAGCAGCCGGCCGAGACCCGGCCCACCTGGCGCGGCTGGATCCACGCGGGCACCTTCCCCCTCGCGATCATCCTCGGCATCGTCCTCCTGACCCTGGCGCACGGCGGCGTTGCGAAGACGGCGAGCGCGGTGTTCATGGCGTCCTCGCTGCTGCTCTTCGGCAACTCGGCGCTCTACCACCGATTCGACTGGAAGCCGCGGACGAAGCGGCTGCTGAAGCGCATCGACCACGCGAACATCTTCCTGCTCATCGCGGGCACCTACACCCCGCTGTCCCTGCTCGCGCTGCCGCCGGAGAAGGGCGTCGTCCTGCTCGCCGCGGTGTGGGCGGGCGCCGTGCTCGGCATCGGCTTCCGGGTCTTCTGGATCAGTGCGCCGCGGTGGCTCTACGTGCCGATCTACATCGGCCTGGGCTGGGCGGCCGTCGTGTTCTTCGGCGACCTGTTCGCGGCGAACGCCGCCATGATGCTGCTCGTCCTCGTGGGGGGCCTGCTCTACACCGCGGGAGCCCTCGTCTACGGGTTCAAGCGGCCGAACCCCGTCCCCGGGCACTTCGGCTTCCACGAGATCTTCCACGCCTGCACGGTGCTCGCGTTCCTGTGCCACTGGGCGGCGACGCTGCTCATCGCCCTCTCGCCCGCGTACGGCTGAGCGGGAGCGCGACGCGCTCAGGCGGAGGGCGGGGTCCCGCCCTGCTCGCGCTCGATCTCCTCGCGCACCTCCGCGCGGTACCGGACCCGGCGCACGCGGCGCACCATGTCGAGGATCAGCAGGATCGTGATCACCGCGACGAAGAAGAAGATGACGAAGCCCTCGGGCCCGGGAGTGACGAGGTTCTCGTCGAGCGCCGGGGACGGGCTCGGCGTCGGAGTGCTGACGAGCGGCAGGAAGGCCTCGGCGATGCTCAGGGCGATCGGTCCTTTCGGCCCTGCGTTCAGCCGGGCCTTGTAGCGTGGATTCCAGACTAATCCGCGGGACAGGGAGCGACGTGACACGATCGGCGACACCGTCGGCGGCCCCGTCTGCGCATCCGGCCCCGGCGGGCGATGGCGGCACGCTCGACAGCAGGTACGGGCGCACGCCCGCGACGCGGCGGCGGCGGAGATGGCTGGCCGTCGCGGCGGCGCTCGCGTTCGTGGTGGTCTTCACCGCCTGGGTCGTCTGGGCCGGGCTCGACGGCAGCGCCCCCACGATCGACGCGACCGACACGGGCTACGACATCGTCGGCGACGACCAGGTGGCCGTCCGGTTCTCCCTCAACGTGGATCCCGGAACGCCCGTGCGCTGCGCGGTCCAGGCGCTCGACGATCACTTCGAGGTGGTCGGCTGGAAGGTCGTCGACGTCCCCGCCTCCGAGGAGCGGGTCCGCTCCCTGACCGAGACGATCCGCACCGTGAGCCGCGCGAACACGGGCTTGATCTCCAAGTGCTGGCTCCCGTAGCGTAGGGGTTCGCCTTTTCACACGGGTGCGCGTGCACCCGTGGAGGCCTGAGCGGCTCCGCCATCCGTCCCGCGGGCCCCCTCTCGTAGCCCAGGAGTACCCATGTCCCAGCAACCACCCGTCACCTGGCTGACCCAGGACGCCTTCGACCGGCTCTCCGCGGAGCTCGAGCAGCTGTCCGGCCCGGCTCGCCTCGACATCGCGAAGAAGATCGAGCAGGCCCGCGAGGAGGGCGACCTCAAGGAGAACGGCGGCTACCACGCCGCCAAGGAGGAGCAGGGCAAGATCGAGGCGCGCATCCGCCAGCTCACGCAGCTGCTGCGCACTGCCGAGGTGGGCCAGGCCCCGACCAGCAACGGCTCCGTCGGCCTCGGCTCCGTCGTCACCGCGACCATCGCGGGCGACGAGGCCACGTTCCTCGTCGGCAACCGCGAGATCGCCGGCGACAGCGACCTGGACGTCTACAGCGAGCAGAGCCCGCTCGGCCGCGCCATCCTCGGCCTGGCCGTGGGTGAGAGCACGACCTACGCGGCGCCGAACGGTCGCTCCATCGAGGTCAAGGTCCTCGCGGTCGAGGCCTACTCGGGTCAGTGACCCGCAGCGCGCGTCGCATGAGCCGGGAGACTGCCGCAACCTGATGCGGGCGGTCAGACCCGCTCGATACTGTGGAGACGTGGCACCGAACATGGTGAGGCGCGCGCCGGGATGGGCGCGGATCCTCCTGACCGGCATGGCGACGGCGCTTCTCGTGGGCACCGCGGCCCCAGCGTTCGCGGTCGCGCCCGTCGACTTCGGCGGATCCGACGTCGTCGACCAGGCGGGGGTGCTCAGCGCGAGCGACGAGTCGCGGGTCCAGTCCTCGCTCGACGACCTGCAGCAGAGCTCGGGCGTCACCCTGCTGGTCGCGTACATCGACTCCCCCACCGATCCGAGCGACATCGGCGCCTGGACGGACCAGGTGGCGACGGCCAACGGCCTGGGGAGCAACAACGCGCTCCTCGTCGTCGCCGTCGAGGACCGCCAGTACCGCTTCTCGGTCGCCGAGTCCTCATCACCGCCGATCAGCAGGATGCGATCGAGCGTGAGGACATCGTCCCGGCGCTCGGCCAGGACGACTGGGCGGGCGGAGCGACCGGCGCCGCGCAGGGCCTCGCCGACGCCATCTCGGGCACGTCCAGCGGCGGAGGCGGCGGAGCCGGCAGCGGCTCGTTCAGCATCGTGCCGACCCTGGTCATCTTCGGCGCGCTGTTCGTGCTCCTCGCGCTCATCGTGGTCCTCGTCCGGGTGCGCGCCGCACGCCGCAAGGCAGCTGTGCGACGGACGGAGGAGCTCGATCAGAAGCAGCTCGATCTCAAGGCCGGCGCCCTGCTGGTGCAGCTCGACGATGCGCTGAAGACGAGCGAGCAGGAGCTCGGCTTCGCCGAGGCCGAGTTCGGCGCAGAGCAGACCGCGCCCTTCCACGCCACCCTCGAGTCGGCCACGGGCAAGGTGCGCGAGGCGTTCCGCATCAAGCAGCGCCTGGACGACGCGGAGCCGGAGACGCCGGAGGAGCAGCGCCAGCTGGCGACCCAGATCATCACCCTGTGCGAGCAGGCGGACGCGGAGCTCGACACCCAGGCGGAGGCCTTCGAGCAACTGCGCGAGCTCGGCAAGAACGCGCCTCAGGCCCTCTCGGCGATGACCTCGGACGCGGAGCGACTCGGGGCGCGGATTCCCGCTGCGCAGAGCACGCTCGCAGCGCTGCGCGCCCGGTTCGACGAGTCGGCGGTCGCAAGCGTGGCGGACAACCCCGCGCAGGCGCAGAAGCTCCTCGAGTTCGCGGCGAACGAGGGCTCGAAGGCCGCGGAGAGCATCCGGGCGGGCAAGGCCGGGCCAGCGGCCGTGGCGGTGCGGAACGCCCAGCAGTCGCTCGGGCAGGCGGCCCAGCTGCTGGACGCCGTGGATCGGGCCGGCTCGGACCTCGACGCCGCCACCGGCAAGCTGACTGCGGCCGCCCAGGCGCTGCAGGAGGACGTCGACGAGGCGCAGCGGATGACGGCGCAGGCGCGGGCGACGGCCTCTCCCGAGCTCGACGGCATCGTCGGCGAGGCGCAGCGGGCTCTGGCGGCGGGCCCGGCGCCCCGGAATCCCGTCGCGGCGCTCACAGCGCTCACGACCATCGAGCAGCGCATCGACCAGGCCCTGGCGCCGGCCCGCGAGAGGGCGCAGCGCATCCAGCGCGCCCAGGCCTCCCTCGACCGTGCGCTGTCCACGGCGGCGAGCCAGATCGCGGCCGCCCGCGACTTCATCACGACCCGCCGGGGAGGCGTGGGTGCCGAGGCGCGCACGCGGCTCGCGGAGGCGGAGCGGCGCTACGCGGAGGCCCAGGCGTCGGCGGCGGGCGATCCCGAGGGCGCGCTGGCCTCGGCGCAGTCGGCCGCGTCGCTCGCCGCGAGCGCACTGACCGCCGCTCAGTCGGACGTGAGCGACTTCATGGGCATGGGCGGCGGCGGCACGCCGGTCGTCGTGGGCCGCGGCGGAGGGGGCGGCGACATGACGAGCGCGATCCTCGGCGGCATCATCGGCAGCATGCTGGGCGGCGGAGGCCGGAGCGGCGGCTACTACGGCGGGGTTCGCGCGGCGGAGGCTTCGGCGGCGGTTTCGGGGGCGGCTTCGGCGGGGGTCCCGCGGTGGCGGGTTCCGCTCCGGGGGCGGGGGGTTTGGCGGCTCCCGTGGATTCGGGGGCTCGTCCGGGGGACGCCGCAGCGGCGGCGGGCGCTTCTAGCGACGTATCGAACGACGAAAGTCGAAACAACCGAGAGAAAGAGGAACCGATGGCGAAGCAGACCATCTTCGGACGCATCGCGCAGCTGGCGAAGGCCAACATCAATGCGCTGATCGACCAGGCGGAGGACCCGCAGCTCATGCTCGACCAGCTGGTGCGCGACTACACGGGCAGCATCCAGGAGGCCGAGAGCGCGATCGCGCAGACGATCGGAAACCTGCGGCTGCTCGAGGACGACCACCGCGAGGACGTCGAGAACGCGCAGGAGTGGGGCCGCAAGGCGCTGGCCGCGAGCTCGAAGGCGGATGAGCTCCGGTCGTCCGGCGACACCGCGGGCGCGGACAAGTTCGATGCGCTCGCGCGCGTCGCGCTCACGCGCCAGATGCAGTCGGAGGGCGAGGCGAAGAGCGCCGAGCCGAGCATCGCGTCGCAGACCGAGGTGGTCGAGCGGCTGAAGACCGGCCTGCAGAAGATGCGCGAGAAGCTCGGCGAGCTGACCGCCAAGCGCAACGAGCTCGTCGCGCGCAGCAAGACGGTCGAGGCGCAGTCGACGGTGCAGGACGCGATCAAGTCGATCGACATCATGGACCCGACGAGCGAGGTGAGCCGCTTCGAGGAGAAGATCCGCCGCGAGGAGGCGCGCGTCCGCGGCCAGGAGGAGCTCGCCGCGTCGAGCCTCGACGCCCAGTTCGAGAACCTCGAGGACATCGGCGAGATGACCGAGGTCGAGGCGCGCCTCGCCGCGCTCAAGGCGGGCGGCTCGGCGCCGAAGGCCGTCACCGCCGGCTGACCGCTGCCGCCGAACGCGGTCCAGAACGCCGAGCGCGCCCCGGAGACGGGGCGCGTTCGGCGTCGCGGGCGCGCGCGGCGCTAGGAGCCGGGAGTGCGCGGGTCGTAGCCCGCGGCGCGCAGCGTCTCGATGACGAGGGCCGCGTGGTCACGGCCCCGGGTCTCGACGCTGACCTCGATCTCGACCTCGCTGATCTGCAGGCCGCGGCCGTGGCGCGTGTGCAGCACCTCGACCACGTTGGCGTTGGCGTCCGCGATGAGCCGCGAGATGATCGCGAGCTGTCCCGGCCGATCCGGCAGGCCGATCCGGAGGCTGAGGTAGCGGTCGCCCGCAGCGAGACCGCGGCTGATGACGCGCTCCATCATCAGCGGGTCGATGTTGCCGCCGGAGAGCACGACCACCGTCGTTCCGAGGTCCGCGCCGAGGCGTCCGCTGAGGATCGCGGCCACGCCGACTGCGCCGGCCGGCTCGACGACGAGCTTCGCGCGCTCGAGCAGCACGACCATCGCCTGGGCGGTCTCGTCGTCGCTGACCGTGACGACCTGGTCCACCATGTCGCGGATGATCTCGAAGTTGAGCACACCCGGGCGCGCCACGGCGATGCCGTCGGCGATCGTGGGGGCGATCTCGATCGCGATCGGCTCGCCCCGCTCGATCGACTGGGGGTAGGGCGCGGCATTCTCGGCCTGGACGCCGATCACCCGGATCGGCCGCTCGCGTCCCGCCGTCTTCTGCTTGATGGCGCTCGCGATGCCAGCGACGAGGCCGCCGCCGCCGATCGGCACGATCAGGGTGTCGACATCCGGCACCTCGTCGAGGATCTCGAGCCCGAGGGTGCCCTGGCCGGTGATGACGTCGGGGTGGTCGAACGGCGGGATGAGGACCGCGCCTGTCTTCAGCGCGTACTCGGCGGCGGCGCGCAGCGGCTCCTCGACCGTGTGACCCTGCAGGATCACCTCGGCACCGTACGAGCGCGTCGCCTGCAGCTTGGGCAGCGGGACGCCGATCGGCATGAAGATGGTCGCCCGGATGCCGAGCTCACGGGCGGCGAGCGCGACGCCCTGCGCGTGGTTGCCGGCCGACGCGGCGACCACGCCGCGCCGGCGCTCCTCCTCGGTGAGGCGGGACAGGCGGTAGTAAGCGCCGCGGATCTTGTAGGAGCCGGTGCGCTGCAGGTTCTCGCACTTGAGGTGCACGGGACTGCCGAGGACTCCCCCGAGGTAGCGGGAGTCCTGCATGGGCGTGCGCTCGGCGACGGTGGCCACGACGGCGCGGGCGCGCTCGAAGTCGGCCAACCCCGGACCCGCGAATGCGGGCGCAGCGGGGGAAGGATCAAGCATCGGGTACGACGTCCTCGAGTTCTGGTTTGGGGTTCACGCGCCAGGTTCCCTGGGCGATGTATTTCACCATGACATTGAGGGTGGCGACGAAGGGCACAGCGAAGAAGGTGCCGGGGAGACCGCCGAGCACGCCGCCGCCGATGACGGCGAGGACGACCGCCAGCGGGTGGACCTTGACCGCGTTGCCCATGATGAGCGGCTGCAGCACGTGGCCCTCGAGCTGCTGCACGAGCAGGACGCCGGCCAGCATGATGATCGCGGGCACCGGCCCGTTGTAGACGAGGGCGATGAAGACGGCCAGGAAGCCGGTGACGAAAGCACCGACGACGGGCACGAACGAGCCGAGGAAGACGAGCACGGCGATCGGGATCGCCAGCGGGATCTGCAGGATGAGGGCGACGATCCCGATGCCGACCGCGTCGATGAAGGCGACCAGGATCTGCACGCGGACGAACGCGCCGACCGTGTGCCAGCCCGCCCGCCCGGCCCCGTCGACGGCGGGACGCGCCTTCTTCGGGAACAGCCGGACCACCCAGTGCCAGACGCCCTTGCCGTCGATGAGGAGGAACAGCGTGCTGAAGAGCACGAGCAGGAACCCGGTGAGGACGTGCGTGAGTGTGAGGCCGACCGAGAGCGCGCCGGAGACGAGCACTCCGCTGTCCTGCTGCAGGCTCTGCACGCCCTGGTTGATGAGGTCGTTGAACTGCGCCTCGCTCACCTGGAACGGGGAGTTCGCGAGGAAGTCCTTGAACTGGTCGTAGGACTGCACGCTCTGCTTGCGCAGGTCGTCGAAGCCCCGGATGACCTGCGTCACGACGAGGTAGATGAGGGCGGCGAGGGCCAGCAGGGTGCCCACCTCGGCGACGAGGATCGCGAGCCACCTGGGCCAGTGGTGCCGGGTCAGAAAGTGCACGAGCGGCACGAGCAGGGACGCGATGAGCACGGCGATGAGGAGCGGGATCACGATCTCGCTCAACTGGATCACGACGAAGACGACGATCGCGAACGCCGCGGCCACGACGATCGCCCGCCAGGACCACGCGGCGGCGATGCGCATCCCCGGGGTCACCGAGTCGGAGCGGTCCGCGAGCTCGCCGGCCACGAGGTGGCCTTCGGGCTTGAGCGCCTGGGCGACCTGCTTCTGCTCCTCCATGGGAGTCCCGGCGGTCGAGCCCGAGAGAGTGGTCGACGGTCCGTCGACCAGGGGGCCGACTCCTCGCCGGAGGAGCCGCGCTTGCGTCCGAGTGCCATCGGCCCAGTCTATTGACGGCGTCACGCCCCAGGACGGGCTTGCGCGGCGCCCCCAGGCGTGCGGCGGTG
The DNA here is from genome assembly GCF_030296595.1 of Naasia aerilata. Lineage (GTDB taxonomy): Bacteria > Actinomycetota > Actinomycetes > Actinomycetales > Microbacteriaceae > Naasia > Naasia aerilata. The sequence continues at coordinate 525,113 of NZ_AP027731.1, forward strand.
TCGGCGGCCGCCGCTAGGGTCGACGCGTGGTCGAGTCGTTGAGTGCCGCCCAGGCCCGTCGCGTCGCCCTCGCGGCACAGGGCATCGGCCGGCCGAAGCCCGACGCGGTCGGCACCCGTCAGCTCAACTCCCTCGTCGCCCGGCTGGGGCTGCTCCAGATCGACTCCGTCAACGTCTTCGAGCGCAGCCACTACCTGCCCGTCTTCGCCCGGCTCGGCGCCTATGACCGCGCGCTCCTCGATCGGCTGCTGTTCGCTTCGCGCGGCCCGTACATCGAGTATCTGGCCCACGTCGCCTGCTTCATTCCCGTCGAGGCATGGTCCCTGTTCCGCTGGCGCATGGACGCGTACCGCGAGAAGCACGCGACCAAGCCCTGGGTCCAGGCCAACGGGGCGATGCTCGACTGGCTGCGGGCGGAGCTCGCCGAGAAGGGCCCGCTGGCGGCCAGCGAGATCGAGCACGACGCCAACGTGCGCCGTGGTCCCTGGTGGGGCTGGTCGGATGTGAAGGAGGGGCTCGAGTACCTCTTCTGGTGGGGCGAGGTCGTGACCGCCGGGCGATCCCGGTTCGAGCGCCGGTACGCCCTCGCCGAGCAGGTGCTGCCGCGCTCCGTGCTGGACGCGGAGGTGCCGAAGGCGGAGGCGTACCGGGAGCTCCTCCGTCGTGCCGCGCGCGCCCATGGCGTCGGCACGGCCCGGGACCTCGCCGACTACTACCGGCTCGTCGGCCCCGAGGTGGGCGCGGCCCTGCGCGACCTCGAGGACGAGGGCGAGCTCGTTCCGGTGACGGTCGAGGGATGGAAGCGGGACGGCCGGCCGCTTCGCGCCTGGCGGCACCGCGACGCCCGGGTCCCACGGCGGGTGGACAGCGCGGCACTGCTGTCGCCGTTCGACCCCGTCGTGTGGGAGCGCAGCCGCACGGAGCGACTCTTCGGCTTCCACTACCGCATCGAGATCTACACGCCCGCTCCCCAGCGCCGCTTCGGCTACTACGTTCTCCCCGTCCTGGTCGACGACGAGCTGGTGGGCCGGCTCGACCTGAAGAGCGATCGCCAGGCGGGAGTGCTGAGGGTGCAGGCCGCGTGGTCCGAGGAGGGCCGGGCTGAGGCACACGTCGAGCGGATCGCGGCGCTCCTGCACGATGCGGCCGCCTGGCAGGGGCTCGACTCCGTCGCCGTCGAGCCGCGCGGCACGCTCTCCCCGGCCCTGTCCTCCGCGCTGGCGCGCGGCGAGAGCGTCGCCTGACCGCATCCCTCGGGCTGACCGCATCGTTTTGGACAAACCGCAACGGCAGACCGATGCGGATCGTCCGAAACGATGCGGATAGTCCTGCGCGGCTAGAAGCTGCCGCCCATCCGCTCCAGCCGGGCGACGCGCTCCGCGATCGGCGGGTGGGTGCTGAAGAGGCGCTCGAGGGCGCCCGGCTTGAGCGGGTCCGCGATCCACAGGTGCGCCATCGAGGAGTTCTGCCGGCGGAGCGGCCGGCCGTAGGCCTCCAGCTTCTCGAGGGCGCTGGCGAGCGCATCCGGGTGACGGGTCGTCAGCGCCCCCGGCGCGTCGGCGAGGTACTCCCGCTGCCGGGAGATCGCGAGCTGCACCAGGGTCGCGACGATCGGCGCCACGATGAGCGCGACCAGGCCGAACACCAGCACGACAGGGTTGCCGTTGTTGCCCCGGCCCCGTCCCCCGAAGAACGCGATGCGCAGCAGGATGTCGGAGAGGATCCCCACCGCGACGACGAGCCCGTAGACCACGAGCGAGACCCGGATGTCGTAGTTCCGGACGTGCCCCATCTCGTGCGCCATGACGCCCTCGAGCTCCGCGTCATCCAGCAGGTCGAGGATGCCGGTCGTCGCCGCCACGATGGCGTGCTCCGGGTCGCGGCCGGTGGCGAATGCGTTGGGCGCGGGGTCCGGGACGATGTACACCTTCGGCATCGGCGTCCCGGTGGTGATCGAGAGGTTCTCGACGATGCGCCACAGCCGCGGGTTGTCCGACTTCTGGATCGGCACGGCGCCCGCCATCGCGACGGCCTGGCGGCCGGCGAGGAAGTACTGCATCACCGCGTAGAGGATCGCCCCGGCGAGGACGAGGACCGCGATCGTGTAGTCGCCCGGCCGCCCGTAGGCGTAGTTCGCGAGGAGCCCCAGGCCCCCGATCAGGACCAGGAAGAACAGGAGGATGAAGACCGTGTTGCGCTTGTTCCGCGCGATCGCCCGGTACACGCTCGGCTACCGGCCGCGCGCGCCGCGGGTGGTCAGAACTGCACCCGCGGCGGCTCGGCGATCGCTGCGGGCTCCGTGACCTCGAAGAACTCGCGGCTCGTGAAGCCGAGCGAGCGGGCGAACAGGTTGTTCGGGAAGATGCGGATCTTGGTGTTCAGCTCCCGGACGCCGCCGTTGTAGAAGCGGCGGGACGCCTGGATCTTGTCCTCGGTGTCCACGAGCTCGCTCTGCAGCTGCAGGAAGTTCTGGCTGGCCTGCAGCTGGGGGTACGCCTCCGCGACGGCGAAGATGCTCTTCAGAGCGGCCTGCATGTGGTTCTCGGCTGCGGAGGCCTCGGCAGGGCTGCCTGCGCTCAGGGTCTCGGCGCGCGCGCGTGTGACGTCCTCGAAGACGGTGCGCTCGTGGGTGGCGTATCCCTTCACCGACTCGATGAGGTTCGGGATGAGGTCGGCTCGCCGTTTGAGCTGGACGGTGATGTCGCTCCAGGCCTCGTCCACGCGCACGCCGAGGCTGACCAGCGAGTTGTACGTGGCCCAGAGGTAGATGCCGACGATGAGGAGAAGGGCGACCACGATGAGAATCGGGATCAGGAATTCCATGCGGCAACTATAGCGACGCCACCCCGAGGTCACACCGGACTCCCAGGCCGCGCGGAGAAAGCCTCAGCATCGCTCGTGCCGCGGTCGAAAGGGCGGATCCAGCACCTGAGCCTCGGCGTCCCGCTGCTGATTTCGAGACGCCCGCTTCGCGGGCTCCTCAATCAGCGGGTGTCCCACCGCTACCTGGGATCGAGCACTATCCACCGATGATTGAGGAGCGGGCGAAGCCCGCGTCTCGAAATCAGGCCCGCTGATTCGGCCCGAACCCGTGCGTCCCGCTGCTGATTTCGAGACACCCGCTTCGCGGGCTCCTCAATCAGCGGGGGTCCCGCCGCTCCCTGGGATCGCGCACGATCTACCGATGATTGAGGAGCGGGCGAAGCCCGCGTCTCGAAATCAGGCCCGCTGATTCGGCCCGAACCCGTGCGAAACGCTGCTGATTTCGAGACGCCCGCTTCGCGGGCTCCTCAATCCAGCCGGTGGCGCGCACACACGAAGAAGGCGACCGCCCTGCGGACGGTCGCCTTCTTCGTACCCCCGGTGGGGTTCGAACCCACACTGGGGCGATTTTAAGTCGCCTGCCTCTGCCGGTTGGGCTACGGGGGCGGAACTACTTCCCCTGGCTGGGGCTCGCATAGACGGGCGCCGAGAGGCCCTCGCCACCGGGCAGCTTGTCCTTCTTGGTGTCGGTCGCGGCCGCCGATTCCTGGGCAGCCGGCTTCGGCCGCGAGGCGAAGCGCTCGAAGAACTCGCGTGGCTGGTCCAGGTTCTCGATCGGGGCGATGTCGCGGCCGAGCACGAAGGAGAGCACCCAGTTCGCGATGACGCGGATCTTGCGCTCCCACGTCGGGATCGCGAGCCCGTGGTAGCCGCGGTGCATCAGCCAGGCGATCGGCCCGGTGATGCCGATCTTGCCGGACTGGAACGCGCCGTGGCCGGGGCCGAGACCCGCGACGGCGCCGAGGTTCTCGTGCCGGTAGTCCTGCGGCTGCTCGCCGCGGAGCACCGCTGCGATGTTCTTCGCGAGCTGCTTGCCCTGGCGGACGGCGTGCTGGGCGTTCGGCACGCAGAATCCGCCGACGCCGCCGCCGGTGAGGTCCGGGACGGCGGAGACGTCGCCGGCGCCCCACGCGCCCTCGACGATGCCGTCGGGGCCCTCGACGCGGAGGTCGGCGCGCACCTGGAGGCGACCGCGCTGCTCGACGGGGAGATCGGTGTTCTTGAGCATCGGCGAGGCCATGACGCCCGCCGTCCAGACGATGACGTCCGACTCGAGCGACTCGCCGGTCGAGAGCTGGCAGACGCCGCCGACCGCGGACTGCAGCTGGGTGTCGAGGTGCACGTAGGCGCCGCGCTCGGCCAGGTTCTTGAGCACCTTGTGGCTCGTCTGGAGCGACACCTCGGGCATGATGCGGCCCATGGCCTCGATGAGGTGGAAGTGCGTGTCCTCGAACGTGAGCTGCGGGTAGAACTTCAGCAGCGCGCTCGCGAGCGAGCGCATCTCGGCGAAGACCTCGATGCCCGCGAAGCCGCCGCCGACGACGATGAACGTGAGCAGGCGATCGCGCTCCGGTCCGGGAGGCATCGTCGCGGCCTTGTCGAAGTTGGTCATGATCCGGTCGCGGATCTCCACGGCCTCCTCGATCGCCTTGAGGCCGATCGCCTCATCGGCGACGCCCGGGATCGGGAAGGTGCGGCTGACCGAGCCGGCGGTCACGACGATGATGTCGTAGGTGATGTCCCACGGGTCGCCGACCTCGGGCGTGATGGTCGCGGTGCGGGCGGCGTGGTTGATCTGGGTCACGCGCGCGGTGATCACCGTGCTGCGCTTGAGGTGCCGGCGCTGCGAGACGATCGCGTGCCGCGGCTCCACGTTGCCGCCGACCACCTCGGGCAGGAACGGCTGATAGGTGAGGTACGGCAGAGGATCGACGACGACGATCTCCGCCTCGCCCCGGCGGAGCTGCTTCTCGAGCTTCCACGCTGTGTAGAAGCCGGCGTAGCCGCCGCCGACGATGAGGATTCTGGGCACCGGTCTGCTCTCTCCTGGGTCGTTCGCCACCTGAAACGATCGCAACCAGGCTACTACCTGCGGTCGGTGCGCCTTGCCGCCCGCACCGTGCCGGTGACGGCCGCGGCGAGCAGCAGGCCGAACCCCAGGTAGAGCCCGAGCGGCAGGATCGCGTCGGTGAGGAGCGAGGTGCGGGGCAGCGCCTGGCGCAGCCAGACCGGCAGCAGGCTGAGAGGATCGACCGGCCGGCGGGGCGCCGGAGCCACCGGTTCCGCGTCGGCAGTGGTCGTGGGGGCCGGTGTGGTGGCAGGCCGGTAGAGCTCGATCCACCGCTTGAGGTCGTACGGCACCGCGAGCGGATTGGCGTCCACGTGGGGCACGTCGGCGGTCACGGCGGCCGCCGCGTCCACGAGTCCGTACCCGTAGATGGGTCCCGGAACGGGGGCGTCGCGGGGGTCGCCGTGCGGATGAGACGGTTGATGACGTCGTTCGCATCGAGCTCGGGATGCGCGGAGCGGATGAGCGCGACGACGCCGGCGACGAGCGGCGCGGCCCCGCTCGTCCCCGACCAGTAGACGGGCGTCCCCTCGGGGGTGATGCCGACGAGCTCCTCGCTCGGTGCCGCCACGGCGATGGTGATGCCCTGGCTGGAGGCGTCGAAGCTCGCGTCGCCGTCCCGGTCGAGCCCGGCCACCGCGACCACGCCCGGGATGGTCGCGGGCGCACCCACCTCGACGGTGCCGGAGCCGCGGTTGCCCGCCGCCGCGACCACGACGACGTCGTGCTCGAAGGCGTAGAGGAAGGCGTCGTCCCAGCTGGCCGGCCAATCGAGCGTGTTCGTCGTCAGCGACATGTTGATGACGTCCGCGCCGTTGTCCACCGACCAGCGCACGGCGCGGGCGATCTGGTCCTCGACGTCCTGGTCGCCGGAGCCGAACGCGACCGAGACGGAGAGCAGGTTCGCCTCGGGCGCGACCCCGACCATCCCCTGCCCCGCCGCAGTGCCGCGACCGGCCACCATCGTGCCGACCAGGGTGCCGTGCTCCTCGCCCTCGCCGACCGGCGTGCGGCCGTCGGCACTGCCCTCGCCGGACTCGTCGGTTCCCCCGACGACGGCGCCCGCCAGCTCGGGGATGTCGGCGACCCCGGAGTCGATGACCGCGACGGTGACGCCCGCCCCGCGCGTGACGTCCCAGGCGTCCGTGATGCCGTAGTCGTCGAGCCAGTACTCGAGGTCCCGCACCGTGTCGGCGTGCGCGGGCGCCGCACCTGCAGCGACGAGGGCGAGGGCGGTCACCCCGGTGAGAATCGCCCGTCCCCGCACCTGTTCATCTTGACGCCTGTTGCGCGCTGACACGCGCACCGCGCCCGGTCCACACTGTCGGAATGGACAAGCCCGCCGGCGCCGTGGACCCGTTCACGGCCAGGATCTCCGAAGACGCCGTCGTCGACCTGCGGAACCGCCTCGCCCGCGCTCGGTGGGCCGACGAGGAGACCGTGGAGGACTGGTCGCAGGGGGTCCCGCTCCGCTGGCTGCGCTCCCTGTGCGAGTACTGGCGCACCGAGTACGACATGGAACGGGTCCCCCGTCGTCTCAACAGCGTTCCGCAGCTGCGCGTGCGCGTGGAAGGGCTGCGCCTGCACGTGGTGCACGCGCCGTCCCCGCACCCGGGAGCGCTTCCCCTGCTACTCGCGCACGGCTGGCCGGGATCCGTCCTCGAGTTCCTGCCGCTCGTCGACGCCCTCACTGATCCCGTGCGGCATGGCGGATCCCCGGACGACGCATTCTCCGTCGTGATCCCCTCCCTGCCCGGATACGGCTTCAGTGACAAGCCGCGCACGTCCGGCTGGGGCGTCGAGCGGATAGCCCGGGCCTTCTCGGAGCTCATGGCGACGCTCGGCTACGACCGCTACGGAGCGGCGGGCAGCGACTGGGGCACCAGCGTCAGCACGCTCCTGGGCGTCCAGGATCCCGCCGCGGTCGGCATCCACCTGATCCCTCCCCTCGCCGGGCCGCTTCCGGGCGCCGCGCAGACCCCGTCGGAGCGGGCGGCGCAGGAGGAGCGGCGCGAGCGCGCCGAGGACGGGGGCGGCTACTCGGCGATCCAGGGGACGCGCCCGCAGACCATCGGCTACTCCCTGGTCGACTCGCCGGTCGGGCTCTGCGCCTGGATCGCCGAGAAGTACTGGGCGTGGACGGACCACGCGGGCGACCTCGGTGCGGTGCTGTCCCGGGACGAGCTGCTCGACACCGTGAGCCTGTACTGGTTCACGGGCACGGGTGCCTCCGCCGCGCGGCTGTATTGGGAGAGCATCGCCACTGTCGGGCGCTGGATCAGCGAGCCGCCGGACGAGCCCGTGCGCGTGCCGGCGGGCGCCTCGGTGTTCGGGCGCGAGGTGCCCCGCCCCTCACGCCGCCAGGCGGAGGCACGTTTCACCGACCTCCGCTACTGGAGCGAGCACGAGCACGGAGGGCACTTCGCGGCGATCGAGGCGCCGGACCTGCTCGTCGAGGACCTCAGGGCCTTCTTCCGCACGGTCCGGTGACCGAGCCGTCAGGCGTCCGGGCTCCACGACGCGCGCTCGAGCGCGATGTCCCCGATCGGGTTGACCCCGGGACCGGCGGCAAGGGAGTGCGCGGCCAGCGCGTGCAGGCACTTGACGCGGGTGGGCATGCCGCCTGCGCTGACGCCGGCGAGCTCGGGCACAACCGCGATGCTCTCGCGGTCCGCCAGGTACGCCTCGTGCGCGGCGCGGTAGCGGGCGCGCAGGTCCTCGTCCTGCTCGAGCAGGTCGTTGAGCTCGCGCATGACGCCGTCCGCCTCGAGCTGCGAGATCGCGGCCGTCGCGCCGGGGTGGCTGAGGTAGTACAAGGTCGGGAACGGCGTGCCGTCGGAGAGGCGCGGCGCGGTCGCGACCACGGTGGGCTCTCCGGATGCGGTGCGCGCGGCGATGCCCAGCACGTCGCGCGCGGGCCGGCCGAGCTGCTCCGACACCCGGCTGATGTCCTCGGAGGTGGGCGGAGCGAAGGGCGGTGTGGTCATCGGCCGTCGACGGGCGCGTCGCTGAGGCCCGCCGCGAAGTACGAGGACAGGAGGGAGGCGGCCCAGTCGACGTGGGTCTCCTCGAGACCGGTGCTGGCCGGCTGCGGATCCCCGGCGGCGCCCGCTCCCGCGTCGTCGATGATCAGGTAGGGGTACTCCCCCGGCATCACGTAGAAGAGCCGGTCGCGGGCCTGCGCCTTGATGTACGCCGGGTCGCTCCACCGCGCGCGCTGCTCCTGCAGGTCCTGCACCGTGTCCTTCTGCGCCGCGATGCTCGCCTGCAGGTCCGCGATCTCCTGCCGCTGCTCGATCAGCACGCGGAGCCCGGGCGCGAGCACCACGATCGAGAGGACGACGAGGGCGAGCACGAGCACGCCGAAGCCGGACAGCCGGATGCCCCGGAGCCACGACTGGGTCGTGGTCTCCTCGGGCAGTGCGACCGGGACGACTCGCGTGCGCTGGGGCACCGGTCTCCTTCCTCGGCAGGCGTCAGTCGGTGTAGCGGGGGAACGCGGACCGCCCGGCGTAGACCGCCTGGGCGTCGAGCTCCTCCTCGATCCTCAGCAGCTCATTGTATTTGGCGACCCGCTCGCTCCGGGCAGGCGCACCGGTCTTGATCTGCCCGGCGTTCGTCGCGACGGCCAGGTGGGCGATCGTCGTGTCCTCGGTCTCGCCGGAGCGGTGGGACAGGATCGCGGAGTAGCCGCTGCGGTGGGCGAGGGAGACGGCGTCGAGCGTCTCGGTCAGGGTGCCGATCTGGTTCACCTTGACGAGGATCGAGTTGCCGACGCGCTCGGCGATGCCGCGCGAGAGCCGGGTGGGGTTCGTGACGAAGAGGTCGTCGCCGACGATCTGCACCTTGGAGCCGAGCTCGGCGGTGAGGGCCGCGTAGCCCTCCCAGTCGTCCTCCGCCAGCGGGTCCTCGATGGTGACGAGCGGGTAGGCGCCGACGAGCTCGGTGAAGTAGGCGGTCATCTCGGCGGACGACAGCTCGCGTCCCTCGAAGCGGTAGGAGCCGCCCTCGAAGAACTCGGTGCTCGCGACGTCGAGGCCGAGCGCGATGTCGCGCCCAGGGGTGAAGCCCGCCTTCTCGATGGCCACGAGGAGGAGGTCGAGCGCGTGCCGGTTGCTCGGCAGCTCGGGAGCGAAGCCGCCCTCGTCGCCGAGGCCGGTCGCGAGGCCCTGCGCCTTGAGCTCGCTCTTCAGTGCGTGGTAGGTCTCGACGCCCCAGCGGAGACCCTCCGAGAAGGTGTCCGCCCCCTGCGGGACGAGGAAGAACTCCTGGATGTCGACGCCGGTGTCCGCGTGCGCGCCACCGTTGATCACGTTGAGCTGCGGGACGGGCAGCACGTGCGCGTTCGGGCCGCCGAGGTAGCGGAAGAGGGGGAGGTCGGAGGAGTCCGCTGCGGCCTTCGCGACCGCGAGGCTGACGCCGAGGATGGAGTTCGCCCCGAGGCGCTGCTTGTTGTCCGTGCCGTCGAGCTCGATCATGGTCGCGTCGATGAGGCGCTGATCGGTCGCGTCGATGCCCTCGATGGCCGGCCCGATCTCGTCGAGGACCGCGTCGACCGCCTTGAGGACGCCCTTGCCGCCATAGCGGCCCTTGTCGCCGTCGCGCAGCTCGTAGGCCTCGAAGGCGCCGGTGGACGCGCCCGACGGAACGGCGGCGCGCGAGACGGTGCCGTCCTCGAGGAGGACCTCCACCTCGATGGTCGGGTTTCCTCGGGAGTCGAGGATCTCGCGGGCTCCAACGGCGTCGATGCTGGCCACGGTGGCTCCTTCTTGTCGAACGGTGCTGGCGGTCGCCCGCCCGACACAGCAGTCTAGTGAGGGCGCCGGGCCCACCCCGCGCGGAGGGAGCTGGCGTGGAGCACCCGCGGATGTTCGACGAGGACGACCCGCTGCTCGCCCGGGTGCGGGAGATCTGCCTCGCCCTGCCCGAAGCGGAGGAGGGCATCTCGTTCGGGCGCCCCTGGTTCCGCACGAGGACCGCCTTCGCCGTGTACGGCGGCGGCACGAAGGGGCCCGAGAAGCTCTTCCACTCGCAGGCCGTGCTCCTGCTGCCGGACGTCGACACCCGGCTCGCCCTGCTCGAGGACCCGCGCTGCTTCGTGCCGGGCTATCTGGGACCCAAGGGCTGGATGGGGATCGACCTCACCGCGGGCGGCGGCGCCGATTGGTCCGAGGTGGCGGAGCTCGTCGACGAGTCCTACCGGAACACGGCTCCGCGGCGCCTCGTCGCGGAGCTCGACGCCCGGGGCTGACGCCCGTCCGCGGCCGTGCTCACGCGTCGGCGAGCCGTCGCAGCGCCTCGATCGCATCGTCCGCCCGCTCGATCGGGACGAGGAGGTGGTCGTGGTGGTACCCCGCGAGCAGGTTGCACGGGATCCCCACCTGGGCGAGCGCTGCGCTCACGGCCGCCGCCATCCCGACCGCCTCGAGCGAGGAGTGCACGGTCAGCGTCACCCACGCCGCCACAAAGTCGTAGGCGATCCCCCGGTCGTCGGCATCCAGCCGGCGGAGCACCAGGGAGACGCCCTCGTCCTCGCGGATCGCCGCCTCCGCGAGGTCCCGCAGCTCAGGGCCCGCGAGGACCGGCGGAAGCGACACGAGGACGTAGGGATCCGGGCGGCGCACCGGCTCCAGCGAGCGGAGCAGCTCGGCGAGGTCGGTGATCCCGGTCACAGGTCGAGGGGCCGCTGCTCGCCCAGCACGCCGTCGGCGCCGAGGGTCGCGAACGAGCTGTAGCCCGCGGCGGCGGCCGCGCCGAGGATCCCCTTGAGGTTGCGGGGACGGCGCTCCATCCGCACGCGCGGCGCGGACTCGAGCAGTGTGCGCTTCGCCGCGAGCACCTGCTCTGGGGCGGCCGCGGGATCGTGCACGAGCACCACTCCGCCCCGCCCCTCGTCGGCGTCGACCGGCAGGAGGTCGAGGATCCGCTCGAAACCGATCGAGAAGCCGACGGCGGGCACATCGACGCCGAGGAAGCGGCCGATCATGCCGTCGTAGCGGCCGCCGCCGGCCACCGAGCTGCCCGAGCCGGGGTGCGCGATCTCGAAGATCGTGCCGGTGTAGTACCCCATCCCGCGCACGAGCGTGGGGTCGAAGACGAGCTCCACCTCGGGCAGGGCGGCCCGCAGCGCGAGCAGGTGCTCGTAGGCCGGCACGTCGAGCCACGCAGGCGCGCCGTCCGGGCCGTCGAAGAGGTCCCACCCGGCGGCGCCCAGGGCGTGCAGCGAGTCCGCGATGCTGTCCGTCGGCAGGCCGAGCTCGCCGAGCTCCGCGACGACTCCGTCGACGCCCACCTTGTCGAGCTTGTCGATCGTGATGAGGGCACGCTCGCCGAAGTGCTCCTCGACGCCCCACGACGCGAGGAGGCGGGTGAGGATGCGGCGGTCGTTGATCCGGACTGTGGTCCCGCTGAGGCCGAGAGCGTCCAGGGCGGCGGTCGTCGCGCTGATGAGCTCGAGCTCGGCCAGCGGGCCCCGCTCGCCGAGGATGTCGATGTCGCACTGCACGAACTGGCGGTAGCGGCCCTTCTGCGGCCGCTCGGCCCGCCACACCGGACCGGTCTGGAGGGACCGGAACACGGTCGGCAGCTCCCCGCGGTGCGACGCGTAGAAGCGGGCGAGGGGAACGGTCAGGTCGAAGCGCAGGCCGAGGTCGGCGAGGCGCAGGGCGTCGCTCGCCTCAGCCGCGTCCGCGAGGTCCTCCTCGCTCAGGCCGCGCTTGAGGATGCTGTAGGCGAGCTTCTCGTTGTCCCCGCCCATTCCCGAGTGCAGCCGGGCGAAGTCCTCGACGACGGGCGTCTCGATCTCGTCGAACCCGTGCCGGGCGTAGACCTCCTTGATCGTCCCGAGGGCGCGCTCGCGGCGGGCCTTCTCGGCGGGCAGGAAGTCGCGCATGCCGCGCGGCGGATTGACGGGGGAAGCCACGCCCCCATCCTGCCAGCCGCTCTGGGACCGCTGCGCTGGCGCGGGTCAGCGCCTTCGTGCGTCGGTTCCTCTCACCGATGATCGAGGAGCCCGCGAAGCGGGCATCTCGGAATCAGGCCTTCCCCCGCGAGGAGGGGCCTGATTTCGAGACGAGCCTGCGGCGCTCCTCAATCATCGGGGTGGGCGGGTCGAGTGTCCGTCTCCCCCGCGCGGATCTCCGCCTCGAGGCCGCGGAGCGTCGTCCGAAGGGCGCGCTCGGCGTCGAGGCCCCGGCCCCGCGCGGCGAGGACCAGCGCGAGCAGCAGCGGGCCGAGCTCGTCCTCGGTCTCGAAGGGCGCAGGCGGCACCGCGTCCGCCGCTACGACGCCCGCGTGCTGCGCACGGCCGAGGACCTTGTCGGCACGGGCGAGTGCGGACAGGCCGGTCGGGATGCCGTCCAGGATGCTCGTGCGCGACGACTTCTCCTGCGCCTTCACCTCGCGCCACTGCTGCTCGATCTCCTCCGGCGTCGCGGCCGTCGAGTCGCCGAAGACGTGGGGATGCCGGCGGCGCATCTTCTCCGCGGTGGCCGCCGCGACGTCGTCGAGGTCGAACCCCTCCTCCGCGGCGGCGATGTCGGCGTGGAACACCACTTGGTAGAGCACGTCGCCGAGCTCCTCGCGCAGGCCCTCGACGTCATCCGCCTCGATTGCGTCGACGAGCTCCGCGCTCTCCTCGAGCAGGTACGGCACGAGCGAGCGGTGCGTCTGCTCCCGGTCCCACGCGCACTCGGCGCGCAGACGCCGCATCACGGAGACGAGTTCCTCGAGGCCGGCCACTCCCCCATCCTCTCCCGCGCCTGGACGGCGCGGGTCGTGCGGACAGTTCGCGCCCGGGTGCGGGGGTGCAGATGTCCGCAGGGCCCGCGCGGGCGCCGCTGCGGGTCAGGAGACGGGAGCAGCCAGGAGCGCGACCGTGTAGGCGCCGCCCTTGGTGTCCTGCTGGCCGATGCGCCGGAAGCCCATCCGCTCGTGGAAGGCGAGCGACTGCGGGTTCGGCGGCTGCAGGTTCACCTCGCAGGTCACCTCGGCCCGTCCGTCCTGCTTCGCGCGCTCGAACACCGCGGTGTAGAGCGCGCGTCCCACGCCGCCGCCACGGAACTCGTCGTCGATCACGATGCGGTCGATGTACAGCGAGGGCACCCCGCGGCTCTCGAAGAACCGGTAGTTCTCGCTCTCGTACTGGGCGCCGGGGTCGACGGCGAGGAGGAAGCCCACGACCGCGTGCCCGGCGACGGCGACCAGCGCGAGGCTCGTGTGCGCGACCAGCTCGGCCAGCTCCGCCGCGTCGACGTTCGGCACGGCGGGATACGCCGCGTTGTTCAGGTCGATCACGCGGCCGTGATCGGCGGGGGTGAGTGGGCGGAGGGTCACGGAGGGCACCCGTCCGACCCTACCCAGGCCGGAGGGACTCGCGGCCCTGTCCGATTGCGGGCCGATTCGGCGCATCCGGGGCCGAATCGGCGGCCCGGAATGTCCGAATCGGCCCGTGCGGCTACTCGCCGGGCCAGGCCGTGAGGGCGGCGTCGAACGCCGCCACCATCTGATCGAAGGACGCGTCGATGCGGCGGGGCATCCCGAATCCGCCGTTCTGCTCGAGCAGGACGAAGCCGTGAAGCATCGCGCGCAGGGCGCGGGTGGCGTCGACCGCGTCGTCCCCGCCGAGCCCGTAGCCGCGCAGCGCGGCGAACACCACTCCCGTCGCCCGCTCCGCGACGGCGCGATGGCGTTCATCACCGGCGTGCGGGGGGATCTGGGTGAGCGCGTAGGCGCCAGGACGCTCGCGGGCGTAGTCCCGGTAGGCCGCGGCGAGCGCCTCGAGCGCGGCGCGTCCCGACCGCCCGGCGACCGCCTCGGTCAGCCGATCGCCGAGCTCGGCGGTCGCCTCGATAGCGATGCGCCGGCGCAGGTCGGCGAGCGAGTCCACGTGCTTGTACAGGCTCGGCAGGGCGACCCCGAGGCGCGCGGCGAGCGCGGCGAGCGTGAGACGGTCCGCGCCGACCTCGTCCACGAGCACTCCGGCCCGCTCGACGACGACCGCCGGGGAGAGCCCGGCCCTAGGCACTCGCGGCCACCCGCCGGGCGAACTCGAGCACGGCCGGATTCACCTGGTCGGGAGCCTGCACCATCGGATAGTGCCCCACCCCGTCGACGACGAGCACGTCGGCGCGCAGCTGTTCGCCGATCCAGGCCGCCTCCGCGGCCGGGTCCTTCCAGTCCCCGTCCGCGGAGCCCATCACGACGAGCGCGGGTGCGGTGACCCGTGGGAGCGCCGCCTCCGCGGGCGCGTGCGTCGTGCGGGTCGTGTGAACGAAGGAGCGCCAGTGCCGGCGCACGCTCGCGAGCATGGCTCGCTCCTGCTCGGCGTAATCGGCGGGCTTCGTGCCGGGCAGGAGCGAGCGGTAGTAGCTCCGCCACACCGCGGGCCCCCACGGGCGGAGCAGCGCGAGGCGCATCAGGAGTCCGAGTGCCCGGCTGCCGGAGGGATCGCGGACGAAGGGGCCGAGCAGCACGAGTGCGCTCACGAGCTCGGGGCGGGCGGCGGCCGCGATCACGGCGGCGCCGGCGGCCATCGAGCTGCCGACCAGGATCGCGGGCCCTCCGAGCTCCTGGACGACCGCGAGGAGGTCCCGCGCGGCCGCCTCGTCGTCGAAGGAGGCGAAGTCGTCGTCGCTGTCGCCGTGGCCGCGGAGGTCCACGGCCGCGACGCGGTAGCCGGCCTCGACGAGAGCGGGGACGAGGAAGCGGTACGCGCTGCGGAGATCCCCCATGCCGGGCATGCAGACGACGAGGGGTCCCTCGCCGGTGAGCTCGACGGCGACCCGGCCGCCCTCGGTGCGAATGTGGCTAAGTGTCATAGCCGTAAAGCTAGTGCGGTTAGCCAGGGTCGTCAAGAAGCTAATCTGGACGAGGAGCGCCGGGAAGTCTGGTCGGCACGACATCGTCGACCCTGGAGGCTCCATGCACGTCTTCCGCTTCGAGCGGTACGCCGCCGCAACGCTGCTGGCCGCGGCCGCGCTCGCGCTGCTGCTCGCCAATCTGCCCGTCGGCCCCTCCGTGCTCGCCTTGCGGGACAGCCACCTCCCGATCCTCGGGATCGACCTGTCGGTCGGCCACTGGATCAGCGACGGGCTCCTCGCCGTCTTCTTCTTCCTCGTGGCGATCGAGCTGCGGCACGAGGTCACTCACGGGGAGCTCGCGTCGCCCTCGAAGGCGCTCGTGCCCGCGATCGCCGCGGCCGGCGGCGTGGTCGTCCCCGCCCTGCTCTATCTCCTGCTCACCGCCGGCAGCGGCTACTCACGCGGGTGGCCGATCCCGACCGCCACCGACATCGCCTTCGCACTGGGCGTGCTGGCGATCTTCGGCCGCGGCCTCCCTCCCGTCTTCGCGCGTTCCTGCTCGCCCTCGCCGTGCTCGACGACCTCGTCGCGATCGTGATCATCGCCGTGTTCTTCGCGCACGAGCCGGATCTGCTGATGCTGGCGGGCGGGGCCGTGACCGTCGCCGCCTTCGGACTGCTGAGCATGGCGCTGCGCTCGCGCGCGACGGGGGCCGGCCGGGTCGCCCTCGTCGTAGTGCTGGTGGTGCTCGCGATCGCGGCCTGGTACTTCGTGCTCCGCTCGGGCGTGCACGCGACGATCGCGGGCGTGGCCCTGGGGCTCGTGATGAGCTCCTCCCCGCACACCGAACCCGCGCAGCACTGGAGCCGTACTCGAACGGCGTGGTGCTGCCCTCTTCGCCTTCTCGGCCGCGCTGGTGGCGATCCCCGCCGTCGACCCGGGCCAGCTGAGCGCGCCGTTCTGGGGCATCCTCGTCGCCCTCCCGGTCGGCAAGCTCGCCGGGATCGCGCTGGCCGGGGGCCTCGCCGTGCGCATCGCCCATCGCCGAGGGAGCCGCGTGCTGGAGGAGGAGATCGTCGTCATCGCGGCCCTCGGCGGAATCGGCTTCACGGTGTCGCTGCTCATGAACGAGCTGGCGTTCGCGGGGTCGGCCGAGGTCGCCGACGAGGGCACGCTGGCCGTCCTGCTCGGCTCGGCGGTCTCGATCGCCGCGTCGGCGGTCCTCGTCAGCGCGGCGTCGCGGCGGGCTCGGTCGCGAAGATCGCCTGAAGCAGCTCCGCCACCCACGCGATGAGCTCCGGGTCCTCCGGCTGCCGCCCGTCGACGCCGGGCAGCGGCACGAGCAGCGCACTGGCCTGAGGCAGCACGCGCGAGCGCGGGTACATCCGCTGCAGGCGCACCTGCCGGGAGTCGGGCAGGTCGGCTGGCGCGATGCGGAGGTTCTGGCCGAGCACGACCACCTCGGAGAGCCCGGCGCGCTGCGCGGTGCGCCGCAGCCGGGACACCGCGAGGAGGTTCTGCACCTCGGCCGGCGGCTCGCCGTACCGGTCGGTGAGCTCCTCGCGCACCGAGTCGAGCGCATCGTCGGCCGCATTGGGCCCGCTGGCCGCGGACAGCTTCTGGTACGCCTCGAGGCGCAGGCGCTCGCTGTCGACGTACGTCTCGGGGATGCGCGCATCGACCGGCAGCTCGAGCCGCAGCTCGGTCTGCCCCTCGGCGACCTCGCCGCGGAAGGTGCTGACGGCCTCGCCGATCATCCGCAGGTACAGGTCGAAGCCCACGCCGGCGATGTGGCCGGACTGCTCGCCGCCGAGCAGGTTGCCGGCGCCGCGGATCTCCAGATCCTTGAGCGCGACCTGCATGCCTGAGCCGAGGTCGTTGTTCGCGGCGATCGTCGAGAGCCGGTCGTGCGCGGTCTCGGAGAGCGGCTTCGTCTCGTCCCAGAGGAAGTAGGCGTAGGCCCGCTCCCGGCCGCGGCCCACTCGTCCGCGCAGCTGGTGCAGCTGGCTCAGGCCGTACTTGTCCGCCCGGTCGATGATGAGCGTGTTGGCGTTCGGGATGTCGAGGCCGGTCTCGATGATCGTCGTCGAGACGAGCACGTCGAACTTCCGCTCCCAGAAGTCCACGATGACCTGCTCGAGCGCGTGCTCGGGCATCCGGCCGTGCGCGACCGCGATGCGCGCCTCGGGCACGAGCTCGGCGAGCTGCGCCGCGACCCGGTTGATGCTCGAGACGCGGTTGTGCACGTAGAAGATCTGGCCCTCGCGCAGCAGCTCCCGCCGGATCGCGGCGCCCACCTGCTTGTCGGAGTACGGGCCCACGAAGGTGAGGATCGGATGCCGGTCCTCCGGCGGGGTCGCGAGCGTCGACATCTCGCGGATGCCGGTGACCGCCATCTCCAGCGTGCGCGGGATCGGGGTCGCGCTCATCGCGAGAATGTCGACGTTGGTCTTGAGCTTCGTCAGCGCATCCTTGTGCTCGACGCCGAAGCGCTGCTCCTCGTCGATGATGACGAGCCCGAGATCCTTGAAGGAGATGCCGTCGGTGAGGAGCCGGTGCGTGCCGATCACGACGTCCACGGTGCCGTCGCCGATCCCCTTGATGATCTCCTTCGACTCCGCCGCCGTCTGGAAGCGGCTGAGCGGCCGAACCTGGATCGGGAACCCGGCGAAGCGCTCGGTGAAGGTCTCCAGGTGCTGGCGCACGAGCAGCGTCGTCGGCACGAGCATCACGACCTGCTTGCCGTCCTGCACCGCCTTGAAGGCGGCCCGCACGGCGACCTCGGTCTTGCCGAAGCCGACGTCGCCCGCGATGAGGCGGTCCATCGGGATGGGCCGCTCCATGTCGGCCTTGACCTCGTCGATCGTCGTCAGCTGGTCGGGCGTCTCCGCGAAGGGGAACGCCTCCTCGAGCTCGCGCTGCCACGGCGTGTCCGGCGGGAAGGCGTGCCCCTTGGAGGCCATGCGCGCCGAGTAGAGCTTGACGAGCTCGACGGCGATGTCGCGGACCGCCTTGCGCGCCCGCCCCTTTGCCGCGGCCCAGTCCGAGCCGCCCATCTTGCTCAGCTGAGGCGCCTCGCCGCCGACGTACCGCGTGAGCAGGTCGAGCTGGTCCGTGGGCACGTACAGCTTGTCGCCCGGATAGCCGCGCTTCGAGGGCGCGTACTCGATGAGGAGGAACTCGCGGCTCGTCTTCACCGCGTTGCGGCCGCCCGTGCTCACCTCCCGGGACACGAGCTCGACGAAGCGCCCGATGCCGTGGGTCTCGTGCACGACGTAGTCGCCGGCCTTCAGAGCGAGCGGGTCCACGACGTTCTTGCGCCGGCTCGCGAGCTTTTTCACCTGGCGGGAGTCGTAGCCGGAGGCGCGGCCGAAGAACTCCCGCTCGCTGACGAGGGCGAGCTTGGCGTCCTCCTGCTCGAAGCCGGTGTCGATGCCCGCCTGAACGAGGTAGGCGACCCCGGGCTCGGGGTTCTCGGGGAACTCGTCGACGAGGCGACCAGCGAGCTCGCGCTCCGCGAGCACGTCGCGGCTGCGCTCGAGCAGGCCGGTGCCCGCCGCGGCGACCGCGAGCGACCAGCCGGCGCCGAGCCGGGCGGCGACGTGGTCGAGCGCCGTGCCCCCTGCGCGACGGGGACCGCCTCGCCGCGCACCCGGACGTAGCCGTCCTCCTCGCGCCCGCCCTCGTCGTCGGGACCGGTCTGGAACGACGTGAAGGTCCACCAGGGCCGGCCGTCGGCCGTCTCGCGCAGGGCGTTGAGCGTGAGGAAGTCACCGGCGGCGAGGTCGATGGGCGCCTGCGCGCCCGCCGTCGCCGCGCTCCAGGCGGCCGTCAGGAACTCGCGGTTCGTCTCCGCGAGGTCGACGGCTCGGCTCGCGACCCGCTCGGGCGAGATCACGGCGACCGCGGCATCCTTCGGCAGGAACGCGGTGACGGGCACGAGCCGGTCGACCAGGGCGGGCGTCAGCGACTCCATGCCCTCGACCGGGATGCCTTCCGCGATCTTCGCGAGCATCCCGGAGAGGCTGGGGAACTCGTGGACCATCTCCGCGGCGCGCTGCCGGACCGCGGGCCCGAGGAGGAGCTCGCGGCTCGCGGGCAGCTCGACCGTGCGCACCTCGTCGGGCAGCGACCGCTGGTCGGCGACGGAGAACATCCGCATGGCGTCGACCTCGTCGCCGAAGAAGTCCACCCGCACGGGATGCTCGGCGGTCGGCGGGAAGACGTCGAGGATGCCGCCGCGCACGGCGTACTCGCCGCGGCGCGTGACCATGTCGACCCGCGCGTACGCGAGGTGCGGGAGCCGCTCGGTCAGCTCGGTGAGGCCGACGCCGCGGCCGCCGAGCGTGAGGGTGACGGGCTCGAGGTCCGCGAGGTCGCTCGCGAGGGGCTGAAGCGCGGCGCGCACGGCGCCGACCACGATGAGGGGCCGCTCCCCCGTCCAGCCGCGCAGCCGTCGGAGGGCGTGGATGCGCTTGCCGACCGTCTCGGCGCTGGGGCTGAGCCGCTCGTGCGGGAGCGTCTCCCAGGCCGGGAACTCGAGGATCTCCGCGGCAGGCACGAGCGCGGCGAGCGCGGTGCGGAGGGCCTCGGCCTCACGGCCCGTCGGCGTGATGGCGAACAGCGCCGACGCGCTGCCGGCCTCGGCCCGCGCGTCGAGCAGAGCGGCGAGGAGCGCCGGCTGAAGGCCTGCCGTGACGGAGAAGTCGGTGTCTCGGGGGCCCAGCGGAGGGCATCGGCGAAGGAGGGAGAGCGCGTCAGGGCGCGCGTCATCCCATGCAAACTCACTCGAAGGATTGTACGCGGGCCCTCCGACGCCGATCCCCGGTCCGCCGTGGGCGGACGCCCCCGCCCGACTGCGGCGAGATGGCACTCGTTGTCCATTCAGGGCCGAGGTGGCAGCAATAACTGCCACCTCGGCGGACGAGAGAAGCTTCGGGGTGCACGATGAGTGCAGTATGGTGCACTCATGCAAGAGAGTGCCGTGGAGCTCGCTGCCGCAATCGGAGGGCGGGTCCGTCAGGAGCGCCAGGCCCGAGCGTGGACGCTGGACCAGCTCGCCGAGGTCGCCGGCGTCAGTCGCCGGATGATCGTGAGCATCGAGCAGGGCGCGACCAATCCGAGCGTGGGCACGCTCCTCCGAATCAGCGATGCGCTCGGCGTCGGCCTGCCGTCCCTCGTGGCGCCCGCGGAGATGAAGCCGGTCCGGGTGATCCGCAGCGGCGAAGGCGCGACCCTGTGGAGCAGCACGGGTGGCGGGCGCGGCGTCCTGCTCGCCGGCACGGAGTCGCCGGACGTGCTCGAGCTCTGGGAGTGGACGCTCGCGCCCGGAGACGAGAAGCCCAGCGACGCCCACTCCCCTCGCACCAAGGAGATCCTGCACGTGCACGAGGGGTCGCTCGCCGTCCAGGTGGGCGGGCAGGCGTACCTGCTCGGCGCCGGGGACGCGCTCTCGTTCTCGGGCGACGTTCCGCATGCCTACGCGAACCCGGGCAACAGCGCCGTGCGGTTCACCATGGCGATCCTCGAGCCGGGCGTCGGATCGGCGGCCGGCCTCCCATGACCGCCGCGACACCGGCGCGCGCCCTTCCCGTTCCGCCCTGGGCGCTCGCGGTCACCGCGATGCTCTCCGTGCAGCTCGGCTCGGCCCTCTCGGTCAACCTCATCGGCCAGGTGGGCGCGGCCGGGACCGCCTGGCTGCGCCTCACGATGGGCGCGCTGCTCCTCATCGCGATCGGCCGGCCCCGACTCCGGAGCCTTCGCCGCCGCGACGCTCCCGCTCTGCTCGGCCTGGGCGTGGCGACGGGGCTGATGACCGTCGCGTTCCTCTCGGCGGTCGAGCGCATCCCCCTCGGCACGGCCGTGGCCATCGAGTTCCTCGGCCCGCTGACCGTGGCCGCCCTCCGCAGCCACAGCGCGAAGGCCCTGCTGTGGCCGGGCCTCGCCCTGGCAGGCGTCGTCCTGCTCACCGAGCCCTGGCAGGGCGTCGTCGACCCGCTCGGGATCCTGTTCGCCGTCCTGGCGGGGGCCGGCTGGGGCGTCTACATCCTGCTCACCCAGCGGGTCGGCGACCGTTTCACGGGCGTCAGCGCCCTGGCTCTCACCATCCCGGTGGCAGCGGCGACGGCGGCTCTCATCGGCGTCCCGCAGGCGGCCGGCCATCTGTCGCTCGGCGTCCTCGCCGCCGCCGCGGGCCTCGCGATCCTGCTGCCGGTTCTGCCGTTCTCCCTGGAGATGCTCGCCCTGCGGCATCTGACGCCGGCCGCGTTCGGGACACTGATGGCCCTGGAGCCCGCCATCGGCGTGCTGCTCGGCCTTCTCGTGCTGCACCAGACGCCGGCGCCGCTGCAGGTCGTGGGCATCCTGCTGGTCGTGCTCGCGGGCGCGGCGGCGCAGCGCGGCGGGCGGCGGAAGCCTCCCCGCACGTCACTCCCCGTCGGAGCTCGACCTCCTGGGGTAGCCGGCCGAGGTGGCACTTGTTGCTCTTTCCGGCGCGAGGTGGCAGCAACAACTGCCACCTCGACCGTCAGGAGGTGTGGAACTTCAGCTGGGCCGCCGCTAGCCCCTCCGCCGCGATCTGCTGCACCGCGTCGGCGGCGTCCTCCAGGAGGTTCGGCAGCGTCTCGCGCTCGGTCGAGCCGAAATCCTTGAGCACGAAGTCCGCGGCCGGCATCCGTCCGGGCGGGCGGCCGATCCCGACGCGCACTCGCGTGAAGTCGCCCGTGCCGACCGCCGCGATGATGTCGCGGATGCCGTTGTGGCCGCCGTGGCCGCCGCCGCGCTTCAGCCGGACGGTGTCATACGGGATGTCGAGCTCGTCGTGCACGACGATCAGCCGATCGGGCTCCAGCGAGTAGAACCCGAGCAGCTCGGCGACCGGCCCGCCGGACACGTTCATGAACGTGTTCGGCTTGGCCAGGACGAGCCGCGGTCCCGCGGGGTAGCTGCGCCCCTCGGCGACCGCGGCATTCGTCCTGTGCGTCTTGAACCGCGCATCGATGCGGTCGGCGAGGGTGGCGAGCACCATCTGCCCGACGTTGTGCCGGTTGCCGGAGTACCCGGCGCCCGGGTTCCCCAGACCGACGACGAGCCAGGGATCGTCCACGGACGGGTCAGCCGTTGTCGGCCGCCGTGTCGGCATCCGCGGCGGGCTCGGGGGCGGCCTCGGCCGACTCGCCCAGGTCCTGCTCCTGCGAGGCGCCGATGGCGATGACGAGCGTCTCGGGGGCGGAGACCAGCACGGAGCCCTGCGGCAGGGTCACCTCGGCGGCGGTGATGTGCGTGCCCTCGCCCAGGCCCTCGACGCTGACCGTGAGGCGCTCGGGGATGTGCGTGGCCTCCGCCTCGATCGTGAGGGTCGCGGCGTCCTGCGCGACGGTGAGGCCCGCCTGGGGCTCGCCCTCGACGTGCACCGCGATCTCGACCTGGACGCGCTCGCCGCTGCGGATGAGCACGAGATCGAGGTGCTCGATGATCTGGCGCACCGGGTCCTTCTGCACGTCCTTGACCAGGGCGAGCTGGGTGGTGCCGGCGATGTCCAGCTCGAGCACCGCGTTGGAGCGGCGCAGGATGAGGGACACCTCGTGCCCGGGCAGCGACACGTGCTGCGGCTCGCTGCCGTGGCCGTACAGGACGGCGGGGATCTTCCCGGCGGCGCGCAGCTTGCGCGCTGCGCCCTTGCCGAAGCTCTCGCGGACCTCGGCCTTGATCTGGTCGGCCATTGTGCTCTCCTCGCGGGCCGCCAGGGCCCAGTCTCAGTGGGGCCGAGATGGCCCGTGTGTGTCGTTCAACTCGAGCGCGCAGCGCGTGAGGAAGAGCCGCAGCCATCCACCGCGTCGATCACGGATGCGGAAGCATCCCTCGCCGAAGTCCAGTGGGCGAGTTTAGCGCACCCGCGGGAGGGCGGCGACCGCGGCATCCACGGCCGCCTGCGGGCTCAGCGCGATGTCGACGACGACGCCCGCCTC
This sequence comes from Naasia aerilata, assembly GCF_030296595.1. Classification (GTDB taxonomy): domain Bacteria; phylum Actinomycetota; class Actinomycetes; order Actinomycetales; family Microbacteriaceae; genus Naasia; species Naasia aerilata. The sequence continues at coordinate 547,771 of NZ_AP027731.1, forward strand.
GTCCGGCTCGAGGGGCTCGAGCGTGGCGAGCTGGGAGTCGAGCAGAGTGGGCGGCATGAAGTGCCCCTCCCGCCGGCCGAGGCGGCTCTCGAGAAGCTCGCGGCTGCCGTGCAGGTGCACGAAGAAGACGGGACCGGCGGCGGCCTCGCGCAGCGCGTCCCGGTAGATGCGGCGCAGCGCGGAGCAGGCGACGACCACCGAGCGCCCCGCGTCCGTCTCCGCCTTCATGGCGGCGCCGACCGTCGCCAGCCACGGCCGGCGGTCCGCGTCCGTGAGCGGGATCCCGGCGTGCATCTTGGCCTTGTGCTCGGGAGTGTGGAGGTCGTCGGCGTCGAGGAAGTCGACCTGCAGCTCCTGGGCGAGCAGCTCGCCCACGGTCGACTTGCCGCAGCCCGAGACGCCCATCACGACGAGAGCGAGCGGCTGGGGCACGGGTCAAGCGTAGCGATCCGTGCAGGGCGGGCCGGGGCGGCCGGGGCCGGGCGGCAGCCGTTCTGCGCCGCCGCCCGCCCCGTCGCGGTGCTCAGATCGCGGACCAGCCGCCGTCCGAGGGCAGGAGGACGCCGTTGATGTTGACGCCGTCGTCGCTCAGCAGGAACGTGATGGAGGCGGCGAGCTGGTCCGGCATCACCGGCGTCGGGAGGATCGCCATCGCGTGCTGCACCCGCTGGGCGCCGAGCTCGGACGCGAACTTCGCCTCGATGTTGGTGATGACGGGACCGGGCGCGACGGCGTTCACCCGGATGCCGCTCGGGCCGTACATGAACGCGCTGCTCTTCGTGAGGCCGGCCACGGCGTGCTTCGACGCCGTGTAGGCGACGCCCGCCGCGGAGCCGCGCAGCGCCGCCTCGGACGCGGTGTTGACGATGGAGCCGCGCCCGCGGGCGAGCATGCCGGGCACGACCGCACGCATGAGCTTCATCGTGCCCTCCACATTGACCGCGAACACGCGCTGCCACACCTGATCGGTGACCTCGTGGATCGGCGTCATGTCATCCATGATCCCGGCGATGTTGGCCAGCCCGTCGACGGCCTGCCCGGCGGCGTCGACGATGGCGGCGATGCCGCTGTAGTCGGTGATGTCTGCCGCGACCGGCACGATGTCCGCGTCCGGGAGCGAGGCGGCGAACTCGTCGAGCCGCGGCTGGGAGATGTCGACCGCGATCACGCGGCCGCCCTCGCGGGCGATGCGGGATGCCGTGGCCCGGCCGATGCCGGACCCGGCGCCCGTGACGATGATGGTCTTGCCCGCGAAGCGACCCGGGGTGGTCTGCTCGACCCACTCGTTGGCGGGCGTCTCCGCATCGTCCTCGTCCGCGAACTCCTCGCCGGCTTCCGCGGCCGCAGCACGCGCCTGGGCGACGAGTCCGTCGATCATCTCGTCGGTCATGGCGCCGCCGCTCATGGCGACGAGGTTCTTGATGGGCAGAGGACGGACGGGCGCGAGCACCTCCGCGCTCTGGCCCGCCTGGGCGAGGAGGCCGCCGAGAATCGGACCTCCCACGGGGTGGTCGAGCCACTCGCCGATCGAGGAGTTGCGGGAGAGGGATGCGGCCATGGTTCTTCCTCCATTGCTCGAGCTACCGGACAGCACTGTCCGGTTCTACGCTATACCGGTGACGGACGCCCCGAAAGCGAATCGTGGACCGCGTGCGGGGCCGGAGAACCGGCGCGCCCTGATCGCCGCCGCACGCGAGATCTTCGTGGCGGCCGGGCTGTCGGCGCCGCTCAGCGCGGTGGCCCGCCGAGCGGGCGTCGGTCAGGGCAGCCTGTACCGGCACTTCCCCGACCGCACCGCGCTGGCCGTCGCCGTCTTCGAGGAGAACCTCGAGGACCTCGAAGCCCTGGCGGACCGCCCGGACTCGACCCTGGACGATCTCCTCGGTCGGGCCGGCGAGCAGGCGATGGCCGGGGCGGCATTCGTCGAGCTCGTGACCGCCCATCGGCACGACGCGGGCGTCCGCGCACTCGGCGGCCGGGTGCGCGGCGTGATCGGTGCGATCCTCGCCCGCGAGCAGGAGGCGGGACGGGTCTCGCCCGCGACCACGGCGGAGGACGTCGAACTCGCGCTCTTCATGCTCGCGGGGGCCCTGTCCCGGTCGGACCCCGAGGAGCGGCACGCGGTGGCGGCGCGCGCGCGAGCACTGTTCGCGGCTGCGTTCCGCTCCTGATCCGGCACGGGGCACGCCTCCCGTGGCTCAGCCGGTCGGCCGCCGAGCCGTCGCCGGCCGCTCTCGCCGCACGCGCAGGGCATCCGCTGATCCGTGAGGGAGCATCGCGGCGCCGGCTACGCTGACGAGCGCGACGACCGCCATGATGGCGAGCGCACCGCGATAGGCGGGCAGCGCGCCGCCTCCGGGCAGGACCGCCTCGAGGATCCGCACAGCCACGGCGGCCGTGGCGATGCCGACCCCGGAGGCGAGCTGCGCGACCGTCTCGGACAGCGTGTTGGCGTGCCGCATGCCGGGGGCCGGCACATCGGCGAACTGGATGGTGTTGTAAGCGGTGAAGCCGAGCGATCGGAAGACGCCGCTCGCGAGGAACACGGCGGCGAGGACGAGCGCGGGCGTCCCGGGTCCCAGGAGCGCGACCGCGACGAAGGCGAGCGCCAGCCCGATGCCGGAGCCGATCATGACCGGCGCGAACCCCACGCGCCGCAGCAGCGGCGAGGTGACCGGCTTGATGGCCACATTCCCCACGAACAGCCACAGCACCATGGCACCGGCCGCGACGGGCGACCAGCCGAAGCCGTCCTGCAGGAGCAGGGGAAGCAGGAACGGCGCCGAGAAGACGGCAGCGCGGAACAGTGCGCCGCTGCTGTTGGAGACGCGGAAGGTGGGAAGCCGGAGGGCCGCCAGGTCGAGGAAGGGCGATGGAACTCGGCGAAGCCGGTGCACCGCGAGGACGCCGAGGATGCCGGCGGCGAGGATCAGGAGTACGCCCACCAGGACCGTGGCGGGGTGAGCGAGCAGCTCGAGCCCGAGGACGAGGGCCCCGAGAGCCGTGGTGACGGCGACGAAGCCCCGCACGTCGAAGCTCTCGCGTCGCTGCGGCTCGTCGCGCGGCACCACCCGCAGGGCGAACCCGAAGAGGGCGACCCCGATCGGCACGTTCACGAGGAACACCCACGGCCATCCGGCGTACTCGGTGATCACCCCGCCGAGGAACGGTCCGAGCACCGGGGCGAGCAGTGCGGGCCAGGTCAGATACGCGACCGCCTTGAGCAGGTCGGCCTTCTCGGTGCGTCCCAGGACGAGAAGGCGCCCGACCGGCACCATCATGCTGCCGGCGATCCCCTGAGCCACGCGCGAGAGCGTCAGGAGAAGGAGGGAGCCGCTCAGGGCGCAGGCGACCGACGCGAGCGTGAAGAGGAGGACGGCGAGGGTGAAGGTCCGCTTCGAGCCGAGCCGCCCGGCCAGCCAGCCGCTCGCGGGGATGAACGTCGCCACCGCGAGCAGATACGCCGACATCGCCACTCCGACGTCCGCCGGCTGGACGCCCATCGACGAGGCGATGGCCGGAGCCGCGGTGGCCAGCACGGTCGCGTCGAGGTTCTCCATGAAGAACGCCGCCGCCACGAGGAGGGCGAGCCGCCGCGGCCAATCCCGGCCAGTCCCGCTCATGCCGCCTCCCTCGGTTCACGCTAGCCGCTGGGCGGGATGCCCCGACATCCTGGGCGGAGCGCCGGAGACTACGCTCGAAACGCGCACCCAGCAGAAGGAGACGACGTGGCGGACACGGCAGCACAGGCGAACATCGGCGTGGTCGGGCTGGCGGTGATGGGCTCGAATCTCGCCCGCAACCTCGCGAGCCGCGAGGGCAACACGGTCGCCGTCTACAACCGCACCACCTCGCGCACCGACGAGCTCCTCCGCGAGCATCCCGAGGCGGGCTTCGTGAGCGCGGAGACGGTGCAGGACTTCGCCGCCGCCCTGGCCAAGCCGCGCACGGCGATCATCATGGTCAAGGCGGGCAAGCCGACCGATGCGGTGATCGACCAGCTGGTCGAGGTCTTCGAGCCCGGCGACATCATCGTGGACGGCGGCAACGCGCTCTTCACCGACACCATCCGCCGGGAGAAGGCGGTGCGCGAGACGGGGATCAACTTCGTCGGCGCCGGCATCTCCGGCGGCGAGGAGGGGCCCTCAAGGGACCGTCGATCATGCCCGGCGGCTCCGCCGAGGCCTGGGAGACGCTCGGACCCATCCTCAAGTCGATCGCCGCGGTCGCCGAGGGCGAGCCGTGCGTGACGCACGTCGGCACCGACGGCGCCGGCCACTTCGTCAAGATGATCCACAACGGCATCGAGTACGCCGACATGCAGCTGATCGGCGAGGCGTACGACCTCATCCGGCGCGGCACCGGCAAGTCGCCCGCCGAGATCGCGGACATCTTCGCCGAGTGGAACAAGGGCGAGCTCGAGAGCTACCTCATCGAGATCACGGCCGAGGTGCTGCGCCAGGTGGACGCTGAGACGGGGAAGCCGCTCGTCGATCTCATCCTCGACCAGGCCGGCGCGAAGGGCACCGGCGCCTGGACCGTGCAGACGGCACTCGACCTCGGCATCCCGGTGTCCGGCATCGCGGAGGCCGTGTTCGCCCGGTCGCTGTCCTCGAAGCCGGACCAGCGCGCGGCCGCGTCCGACCTCCCCGGGCCGGCCGAGGCGTGGACCGTCGACGACCCCGATGGCTTCGTCGAGGACGTCCGCCGCGCCCTCTACGCGTCGAAGATCATCGCGTACTCGCAGGGCTTCGATGAGATCGTCGCCGGCGCCGAGCAGTACGGCTGGGACATCCAGAAGGGCGAGATCGCGAAGATCTGGCGCGGAGGCTGCATCATCCGCGCCCAGTTCCTCAACCGGATCACCGACGCGTACGCGGAGAACTCGGGCCTCGTCGCCCTGCTGACGGCGCCCTACTTCCGGGAGGCGCTCACCGGCGCCGAGCCCGCCTGGCGCCGCGTCGTGATCGCGGCCGTGCAGGGCGGCATCCCCGCGCCCGCGTTCGCGTCGTCGCTCGCCTACTACGACGGTCTCCGCGCGGACCGGCTGCCGGCGGCGCTGACCCAGGGACTGCGCGACTTCTTCGGCGCGCACACCTACAAGCGCATCGACAAGGAGGGCACGTTCCACACCCTGTGGAGCGGCGACCGCACGGAGATCGAAGCGACCGACTCGCACTGATGACGCTGCCGTCGTTCGACCTGGACGGCCAGGTCGCCGTCGTCACCGGCGCCTCCCGGGGCATCGGTCGCGGGGTGGCCCTGGCGCTCGCCGAGGCCGGGGCGGTGGTGGTCGCCACCGGGCGCGCCGTTCGCGACCTCGACTCGCTGGTGGAGGAGGCCGCCGCGGTGGGGGCCGCGTGCTGCCGCTCGTCGCCGACATGACGGACGTGGCCGCGCTCGCCTCCGCGATCGAGGCGGTGGGGCGCGAGCACGGCCGCATCGACGTCCTCGTCAACAACGCGGGCCTCGGCGCCAACCACGACGCGCTCGAGGTGACCGAGGCCGACTGGGACGACATGATGGCCGTCAACCTCAAGGGGCTCTTCTTCGCCGCGCAGGCGGCCGCGCGCGTGATGAAGCCTCGGGGCTACGGCCGGATCGTCAACATGAGCTCGCAGGCGGGCCTCGTCGGCATCCGCCGGCACGCGGTCTACTCGGCGAGCAAGGGCGGCGTGAACCTGCTGACCAAAGTCCTCGCCCTCGAGTGGGCCCCGCTCGGCATCACGGTCAACGCGATCGCCCCGACCTACATCCGCACGCCGGGCACCGCGGAGCGGCTCGATACGCCGGAGATCGCGGAGGACATCCTCGCCCGCATCCCGGTCGGCCGGTTCGGCACCATCGACGACGTGTCGGCCGCGGTCCTCTACCTGGCCTCGCCCGCGGCGGGCCTCGTCACCGGCACGATCCTCCCCCTCGACGGCGGCTGGACCGCCCAGTAGGTGACGTCAGCCGACCAGATCAAGGAAAAGCAGTACCGGTCCCGCCCGCCTCATGCGGATCCAGGCCGGCTGCGACCCGAATCTCCTTGATTTGGTCAGCAGACCACACGCCTAAGCGGCGCCGTCGGCAGCAGCTATGGTTCACCGGCGCCTACGCGGCGCCGTCGGCTGCGCTTGTCGGTTCGCCGGCGCCTACGCGGCGCCGTCGAACATCGACGTGACGGAGCCGTCGTCGAAGACCTCGTGGATCGCCCGCGCGATCAGCGGGGCGATCGGCAGGATCGTCAGCTTCTCGAACTGCTTCTCGGCCGGCAGCGGCAGTGTGTCGGTCACGATCACCTGGTCGATCTCGGGGCTGTTGAGCAGCTCGACCGCGGGCGGTGAGAAGACCGCGTGGGTCGCGGCGACGATGACGCCCACCGCCCCGTTGGCCTTCAGCGCCGCGGCCGCCTTCGCGATGGTCCGGCCCGTGTCGATGAGGTCGTCGACGATGAGACACACCTGGCCGCGGACGTCGCCGACGATCTCGTGCACCGACACCTGGTTCGGCACCAGCGGGTCGCGGCGCTTGTGGATGATCGCGAGCGGAACGCCGAGCTTGTCGCTCCAGATGTCGGCGACGCGGACGCGACCCATGTCGGGCGAGACGACGGTGAGGTTCTCCTTCGGCACCGTCTCGCGGATGTGCTCCATCAGCACGGGCATCGCGAACAGGTGGTCGACCGGCCCGTCGAAGAAGCCCTGGATCTGGGCGGCGTGCAGGTCCACCGACATGATCCGGTCGGCACCCGCCGCGGCGTAGAGGTCCGCGATGAGCCGGGCGGAGATCGGCTCGCGTCCGCGGCCCTTCTTGTCCTGGCGGCCGTAGGGATAGAACGGGGAGACCACCGTGATCCGCTTGGCCGAGGCGCGCTTGAGGGCGTCGACCATGATCAGCTGCTCCATGAGCCACTGGTTGATCGGGGCGGTGTGGGACTGGATGACGAAGGCGTCGCAGCCGCGCACGCTCTCGTCGTAGCGGGCGTAGAGCTCGCCGTTCGCGAAGGTCCTGGCATCGGTCGGGACGACGGTGGTGTCCAGCTCTGCGGCGATGTCGAGGGCCAGCTGCGGATGGGCCCTTCCGCTGACGATCACCAGACGCTTCTCGCCGTGAGTCTTGATGCCCGTCACTCGTTCCCGCTCTCCGCCGCGGCGCTCGCGGCTTCGGTGCCGGGCCGGTTGGAGGCAACCCAGCCCTCGATGTTGCGTTGCGGAGCAACGTTGATGGCCAGTGATCCAGGCGGCACGTTCTTCCGCACCACGGTTCCTGCTCCGGTATACGCTCCGTCGCCGATTCTAACGGGGGCCACGAAGACGTTATGCGACCCGGTCCGGACGTGGGAGCCCACCACGGTGCGGTGCTTGTTGACGCCGTCGTAGTTGGCCGTGATGGTGCCCGCGCCCACGTTCGAGCCCACCCCCACCTCGGTGTCGCCGATGTAGGAGAGGTGCGGGACCTTCGAGCCGTCGCCGATGTGCGCGTTCTTCGTCTCGACGAAGGTGCCGATCTTGCCGTTCGCGCCGAGCTCGGTGCCGGGCCGCAGGTAGGCGAACGGCCCGACCGAGGCGCCCGCCCCGATCACGGCGAGCGTGCCGTCGGTCCGTTTGACGACGGCGTTCTCGCCGATCTCGCAGTCCACGAGGGTCGTGTCCGGGCCGATCGTCGCCCCAGTCGCCACGACGGTCGCGCCGCGCAGCTGGGTGCCCGGCAGGATCTCGACGTCGGGCGCGAGGGTGACGGTGAGGTCGATCCACGTGGTCGCGGGATCCTGCACGGTGACGCCCTCGAGCTGCCAGCCTCGGACGATCAGCGCGTTGAGGCGCGCGGCGGCCTCGGACAGCTGGGCCCGGTCGTTGATGCCTGCCACGAGCCACGCCTCGGACACCGGAACGGCGCCGACCGAAGAGCCGGCCGCCCGCAGCGCGGCGACGACGTCGGTGAGGTACTTCTCCCCCTGCGCGTTGTCGGTGCTCAGCGAGGCCAGGAGATCCCGGAGCCCGGCGACGCCGAACGCGTAGACCCCGGTGTTGACCTCGCCGATCGCGAGCTCGTCCTCGGTCGCGTCGCGCTGCTCGACGATGCGCTCGAGCGTTCCGTCGGCGCCGCGCACCACGCGCCCGTACCCCGTGGGGTCCGGCATCACGGCGGTCAGGACGGAGGCCGCCCGGTCGCCCGACCGGTGGCTGACGAGGAACTCGCGGAGGGTGACGGCATCGAGCAGGGGGACGTCGCCGTTGAGGACGAGCACGTCGCCGTCGAACCCCTCGGGGAGCGCCGCGAGCGCGGCCTCCACGGCGCGGCCGGTGCCCGGGATCTCGTCCTGGTCGACGATCACCGCGTCCGGGAACGCTCCCGTGACGGCCTCCGCGACCTGGTCGCGCTCGTAGCGGACAACGGCGACCACCCGGTCGGCCGCGAGCTCGCGGGCGGTCGCCACGACGTGCGACACGATCGGCACTCCGGCGAGGCGGTGCAGCAGCTTGGGCGTCGCCGACTTCATGCGGGTGCCCTGCCCTGCGGCGAGGATGACGACGGCGAGAGGACGTTCGGACACTGCGCTCCCTTGCATGCCGGCGACGCTGCGCCGGCCGTGTGCAGCGTCGGACGCCGCGCGGTACCTGTCGCCTTCGAGCGTACCGGGGCGGCGCACGGCGTGACGCCGGAGCGGGGGCCGCACCGGCCTCCGAGTCAGGTCGCTCCCGCCGCAGCCCGCCCGGATCCCGACCTTTCCCCCAACGTCACGCGACCGGGCGCAGCGTCACCACGTCGTCGGGCGCGATGGCATCCGACGCGGGATGCTCCACCAGCGCGATCACGCGGTTCGCCATGAACCGTGCTGTGCGCACCGGGGTGCCGCCACGGGTCACCTCGGTGACCTCGACGAGTCCGCGGCCGTGCGTCACATCCACGCGCCGGCCGGCCCGCGTGGCCTCGATCTCATACGTGCGAGTGTCGCCCGTGGCATCCACGACGACCTCGACTCGATCACCCTTCACAGTTCCTCCTGATGGCTCACTGAATACAACACCGCAGGTCAGAGCCGTGTTCCACTCCCGGAGGCGAGTCTGCTACCGGTGCTCCGGTTCCCCGAGCCCGGAGGGTCCGAACCGGCTGAGCCGCTCCCACTCGTCGCGGTGCAGCCTCAGGACCGTGCCGTGCTTGGTGGCCGGCCGGATGTCGACTTCGGATTCGGGCACCGGCTCCCATCGACCGCTCTCGAGGGACGCGGTACGGAGCACCATGTAGCCCTGAGCCGAGCCGTAGCGATCGAGGAACAGGTACCACCCGCTGCCGTCCGGCGCCTCGACGACGATGGGGGCTTCCACATCCGGGTGCACCTCCTCGCCGATGCGACGCGCGAGCAGACGGAAATCAGTCGCGAAGAGGCCGTCTCCGACCTCCTGGTAGATGCCCCAGCTCTCCGCTCCCCGCTCCTCGTGCTTGCTGAACCGGTACACGCGGCCCTCGTGCTGCACGATCGCGGTGTCGATGATGTCCCTCCCCGCATCGATCAGGGTCTCGGCGGGCGAGAACGACTCGAAGTCGCGCGTGCGGGAGAAGAGGATGCGGCTGTAGCTCTCGCCCCGATGCCCGGCGTCCTCGGCGCCGAAGAGCGTGGACGACCAGAAGACGATGTGCTCCCCGGTCTCGGCGTCGCGGGTCACCTCCGGGGCCCACGCCATTCCGGCGGCCTCCGGGGCCACCGTCACCGCGCGCGGACCGGACCACGAGATCAGGTCGTCGGATGCCCACACGATCAGCGATCGGCTGCCATGACGCCGCCACTCGTCCCAGCCTCGTCCGTCGCCGCCATAGATGCGCAGGTCCGTGGCCAGGACATGGAATCGGCCGTCGTCGCCCCGGACCAGAGCCGGGTCGCGTACTCCCGTGGTGCCGATGTCGGACGTCAGCACGGGCAGCCCCTCCCACAGTGGAATCCAGCGGAGAGGCGAGTCGCCGGCGCTCAGCGAGAAGAAGACGCGCTCGGCGTAGCCATCCGGCTCCTCCCGGAAGTGGGCGAGCAGGTAGCCGAACTCCTCCCGGTCCTCGCTCACGAGTCGGGAGCGACGACGGGGCCGACGGCCCGGAAGCGGAGGGCGATGTACGGCCGCGCCGGGAGGTCGATGGTGAAGCGGCCGTGAAAGACCCCCGGCAGGCGATCGATCGTCATGTTCCAGGTGTCGAGGATCTCCGCGCTGTACGCGACGGAGGGGTCCAGGAGGAATCGCCGGAAGCGGGGCTGCGTGAAGCCGTAGTAGAAGAGGTAGTACTCCCCCTCGACGCCGGCGCTCGGGATGTCCCAGTCGATCTCGAGAGGCTCGAGTCCCCTCGGTCCGTCCTCCAGGACGTCGCGGAGGAACGCGATCCGCGCCGGGCTGCTGCCGCGCAGCTCGCCCCCTTCGACCACCAGAGCACCTCGTCGGGGCGCAGATAGGTCTCGCCGTGGCCCACGTACCCGCCCCGCACGGCCCCCTCCCAGAAGCGGCGCACCATCTCCTCGCCGGTGATGTTGCCCCATCCCTGATCGATGTCGCCCTCGTAGGCGCACTCGTCGATCACCACGGGCTTCCCCAGGCCTGGCGCCACTCGGTCGTCATCTCGGCGGTCTTGTAGAGGTCGCGGCGCTGCACGCTCGCGTGGGTGATCCAGGGACGGGAGTAGTCGTAGAAGTCGAAGCAGTTGTGGATCGAGAGGAGGTGCCCCGTCGGGTCGTCCCGATGGACGATCGTCGCGAACCGCTCCCAGTCCTCCCCGGTCTTGGCCGTCAGGATGTCGTACTCGTTGGCCAGGGACCACCACACGTTGGGGAAGGAGGCCAGCCGCGCGACCGCGTAGGAGAGGTAGCGGTCGTCCGCGGACGGGTCCATCGAGGAGAAGCCCCAGCGATCGTAGGGGTGGAAGAGGATGATGTCCGCCTCGATCCCGAGGTCCCCCAGCTGCGTGATCCGCTCCTCGAGGTGTCGCCAGAACTCGACATCGAAACGCCGGACGTCGAACCCGGCTCGGGCATCCCCGGGAAGGGGAAGCGGACGGGCTCGTTCTCGTTGAAGAGGTAGGACTTCGGGAACACGCACATGCGCACCTTGTTGAAGGGCGATGCGGCGAGCGTCGCCAGGGTGCGCTCCTCGAGGTCGTCGCCCTGGTGGGTCCACGCATAGGCCGTCGTGCCGACCGGGATGTGGCGCGTTCCGTCCGCATGGGCGAAGTGGAAGGCCCCCTCGACGCGCACCGGACCGTGTCCCGCGGCCGGCTCCTCCACCGTGAACGAGCCGTCGATGCCGTCGAGCGACCGCGCGGTGCTCGTGGTGCGGAACCGATGCTCCCCGGGCTCCTCCACGAGGTACCGCACCCGGTAGACGCCCCCGTCGTCATAGAACCCGGGAACCTCCACCGAGCGGGATGGCGTGTCGACGACCGCTCCGAGCCGCACGTCGGTGAACGGGTTGCCGTGCGCCGGACCGTCGAGGACGAGCTCGAAGCGCCCGAAGAGCGGGACCGTCCTCTCGAACCGTGCGCGCGCCGATCCGCGCGGAACGCCGCTCCCCTCGTATTCGGGCGAGGGCTCGACAGCCGGCGCGGGTGAGCGGTGCTCGTCCGCGACCGGCGGCAGGGCTGCGAGCCGCGACCACAGATCCCTGGTCCGCTCCGGCGATGCTGCCGTGGCCGGTGACGTCGCGATGACGAGTCCCAGTGCTCGCCCGCCGAGGATCATCTTCATCGCGCTGTCGCGCAGCTCCGGCAGCGCGTCCTCGAGCAGCTCACGCGCCTGCGGATGGCGCAGGGCCGTGGCGACCGGGGTGTCCGCCGACAGGGCGGACGGGAACGATGTCAAGGAGGTCACGACTAGCCCTTCACCGCGCCGGCGAGTGCGCCGGACACGAAATAACGCTGGAACAGGAGGTAGACGATGAGGACGGGCAGGACCGACATGATCGTGAACGAGTTGATCGGTCCGTAGGAGCTCGTGAACTGCGACTGGAAGCCCTGGATGGCGAGCGGGACCGTCCACGCGTCCTGGCTCTGCAGGAGCACGAGCGCCATGCCGTACTCGTTCCAGGTCGCCACGAAGTCGAGGATGAACAGCGCAGCGAGGGCCGGGCGGGACAGCGGAAGGATGATCTGCCAGAACAGGCGCCAGTAGGAGGCCCCGTCGATCCGCGCGCTCTCGTCGAGCTCCTCCGGGATCTGCCGGAAAAAGCCGTAGAGGATGAACGTCTGATAGGGCAGCCCGAAGCCGATGTACGGCAGGATCACGCCGATGTAGGTGTTGAGGAGTCCCGCGTTGTTGATGATCTGGAACAGGGGCGCGATGGCCACCTGGATGGGCACCATCGACCCCAGAGCGATCGCCGCGAGGAGGATCCTGCTCCTGCGGAAGCGGATGCGGGCGAGGGCGAAGGCCGCCGCGGCGGAGATGGCCAGCCCGATGGGCACCTTGACCAGCGCGATGATCAGCGAGTTCGTGCCGACCCGCAGGAGGTTGCCGTCCTCCATCGCCTTGGCGTAGTTGCCGAAGTCGGGATGCAGCGGGAGGGCGAACACCGGGCTCCCCACGATGTCCTGCTCGGTCTTCAGCGACGTGAAGATGATGAACACCAGGGGCAGCGTCCAGATCACGAGCGTGACGAACAGCGAGATCCAGAGGCCGATGCGCACGTAGTCCGGCGCTCGGCGGCCTGCTCGCACGGCACCCGTCCTCGACCGCGGGGCGGTGGCGGCGGCGCCGGCGATGGGGCTCATCGCTCCTCCTGACGTGCGGTCCAGGCGAGGTAGGGCACCACGATCAGCAGGGTGATGAGCAGGAGCACGGTCGCGATGGCGTTGCCCATCCCGTACTGGTGGTTGCCGAGCGACTGCTGGTAGGACCAGAGCGCCAGGACCTGCGTCTGCTGCGCCGGGCCGCCGCCGGTCATCCCCACGATGAGGTCGAACACCTTGATCGAGCCGATGAACGTCAGCACGGTGACGATGACCATCGTCGGCCGGAGGGCGGGCAGCGTCACGTTGCGGAAGACCTGCCACGCGTTGGCGCCGTCGATGCGCGCAGCCTCGATGTGCTCGCTCTGCACCGCCTGCAGCCCGGCGAGGAACAGCACCATGTTGGTGCCGACCGACTGCCAGACGAAGGCGGCGAACACCGAGTACAGCGCGATCTTCTGATCGCCGAGCCACTGGATGTCAGAGAGCCAGGGAAGCCCGAACGCCGTTCCCAGGCTCTCTCCGACGCCGTAGTTCGGGTTGTAGATCCAGCGCCACATGTTCGCCACCGCGATGGAGGCGAGGACACCCGGGATGTAGAACATCGACCGGAACACGTTGCGCCCGAAGAGGGGGCGGTTGAGCGCGACCGCCAGCGCGAGGCTGATCGTGAGCGGGATGATCAGCGAGAGCACGACCCAGATGACCGTGTTACGCAGGGCCGTCCAGAAGACCGCGTCCTGCGTGAAGATCTTGATGTAGTTCTTCAGTCCCACGAACTCCTGGGGAGCGCCGACGAAGCCGGTCCACTCGAAGAAGCTCAGCCTGACGGACTCGAACATGGGCGCGACCACGAACACGGCGTAGGCCAGCAGCGCGGGGGCGAGAAAGGGCAGGGCGGTCGCGAAACCGGAACGGCGCCGACGGCGGCGGGAGCCGGAGGGGGCGGGTGCGGGAGCGGACGGGACGGCGGCGGTCATGGCATCGATCCTCCCGGTCGATGGCGGCGGACAGGGGCGGGCGCCGGGCGCCCGCCCCTGTCGTCACTCACTGCTGGTCGATGAACTTCTGGAACTCGGCGCCGGCGTCGGCGGGATCGAGCTCGTCGGTCGCCACGAGGTTCTGGATGCGCCAGTACTCCGTCGTCTGCGCGAGCGAGAGGGCCTGGTCGTTGAACTCGTAGAGCCCCTTCGCGTCCGCGAAGATCGGATCCCACTGCTTGTCGAGCGAGTCCTCCTTGGTCGGGTCGACCTGGACCGCGGTGTTCACCGGTCGCGCGCCCACGAGGTCGAGGCTGATCTTCTGCGCCTTCTCGCTCGTGAGGTAGTCGAGGAACTCGGCCGCCTCATCCGGGTGCTTCGAGGTCGGGGTGATGTAGTTGCTCGAGACGTCGCCGTACAGCTGGCCGGTGCCCGTGGGGAAGAGGAACACGCCGATCTTGCTGGTGTCCACGTCGTTGGCGCGCAGCACGTTGTCGAACCAGCTGCCCTCGATCACCATGGCGGCGTCGCCCTTGAAGAACAGGGCATTGGCCTCGGAGTCGCTGAGGCTGGCCCAGCCCTTCGTGAGGTACTTCTGGGTCCAGGTGTGGAACTCCTCGAACGCCGCCGTGACGCACTTCTCCTTGCTCCAGTCGGCCTTCGTCGTCACCAGAGCCTGGAATGTGTCGGACCCGCACTGCGCCATCAGGATGTTGTCGAGCAGGCGCATGAGGTGCCAGTTGACCGTGCCGCCGAACTCGATGGGAGTGATCCCCGCGGCGACCAGCTTGTCCGCGTCCTCCACGAGCTCCTCGTAGGTCGTGGGCGTGCTGGTGATCCCCGCCTTCTCGAACAGCTCCTTGTTGTAGTAGACGCCCGCGCCGCTCTGACCGCTCGGAACCCCGTCCCACTGGCCGTACTGCTTCACGGTGGAGAGGGTGGAGTCCCCGAAGCGCGACGTCCAGTCGTACTTGTCGTAGTACTTCTTGAGGTCCAGGCTTCCGCCCGCCTTGACGAACTCACCGCCGATGCCGGGACCCGCCCAGGACCAGTAGACGTCCGGCGCTCCTGAGGTGCCGAGTGCCGTCCGCAGCGCCTCCTTGTGCCCGTCGGTGGATCGCTCCTCCACCTTGACCTTGATGTCCGGGTGGCTGTCCTCGAAGCCATTGAGGATCTCCGACCACGCCTTCTTCGATGCGTCGTCGGCATCGGTGAGCTTCCAGTAGGTGATCGTCGTGGCACCCGAGCCGGCATCGTCCCCGGCTGAGCATGCGGCAAGACCGGCGGCGAGCATTCCTGCCGCCACGATCGCCGCGACAGCGCGCTTCGTTCGCATCGTTGCGTCCCTTTCACTGCTGTTTCCAGCCGCCGAGCGCGGTGCGAACGGCGATGTTCTGGAGTCCGACGGTGCCGGTTCCGGCACCAATGTGTGAACGATAACCTACTGCTCGAAATCTCGTAAAGAACGTCCACGAAGTACCTGATCGCGCCGTGAGTTATCGATCGCTTAGGAGCTGTCGGCAGAGGAGGGCGTCGGCCTGGTCACGCTCTCACGCTCTCCGGGCCGTCTGGCGAGGCAGCACGCGGCCTGCGGGCCATAACGCCCGGTGCGGTATCGTGACCCACCATGGCGCCCCCACGGTGCGGACGATGACGACGGGCGCAGCCGCCCCTCCTCCCGCACGCCCCCGCATGAGCGATGTGGGCCGGCTCGCGGGGGTGTCGGCGCAGACCGTATCGCGCTTCCTCACCGGCAAGGGCTACGTCCACGACGAGACGCGGGTCCGGATCCAGGCGGCGATCGAGGAGCTCGGCTACCGCCCCAATCGGATCGCGCGCTCTCTGCACATCGCGCGCACGGACACCATCGGCCTGCTCAGCGCGGGCGTCATGAACTACGGCGCCGCACAGACGCTCGCAGGCATGAGCGCCCGCGCGCAGGCGACCGACAGCACGCTGATCACCGCCCATGTCAGCGACTCCGCCGACCACGACCCGGAGGTCGCGCGGGCACTCGAGCGCATGCTGTCGATGCAGGTCGACGGCATCGTCGTCACCGCGCGATACGGCGACTTCGGCAGGATCCTCGGCGAGACGGTCCGCGAGGAGGTGCCGGTGGTGATCATCGCCGGGCGCCCGCTGCAGCTCCAGGACTCCGCGGGG
Source organism: Naasia aerilata (assembly GCF_030296595.1). GTDB lineage: Bacteria > Actinomycetota > Actinomycetes > Actinomycetales > Microbacteriaceae > Naasia > Naasia aerilata. The sequence continues at coordinate 563,598 of NZ_AP027731.1, forward strand.
GCGGACTCCTACGAAGCGGGGATGCTGGCCATGCAGCACCTGCTGCAGCTCGGCCACCGGCGCATCGCCTACCTGTCCGGCCCTGCCGACAGCGACGAGTCCCGGGAGCGCCAGCGCGCCTACGAGGACGCACTGGCCGCGGTCTCCCTGCCCGTGGCCCCCATCATCGTCGGCGGCGAGTGGAACTCGGCAGCCGGCTACGAGGCGGGCCTGGCGCACGATCTCCGCGACGTCTCCGCGGTCTTCTGCGGGAACGACGAGCTGGCCCTCGGGTTCCTCGCTGCGGCGCGACGCCGAGGGATCTCGGTGCCGCACGACATCTCCGTGGTCGGTGTCGACGACATGCCGGAGGCGCGGTTCTTCGCGCCGCCTCTCACGACGGTCCGCTTCGACTTCGCCGCACTCGGCGAGCGCGCCTTCGACATGATCCGCCGCCGGGTGGAGACCGGCCTGCGCCAGGAGCACCTGGTGCTTCCGGCCGAGCTGATCGTGCGCGAGTCGACGGCTCCTCCTGCGCGAGCGCACCGCCGAGCGCGGTGAGGGGGCGCCGTGACCAAGTTCGTCGTGGATGCGGGAGTCGTCCTGGCTCTCGCCGCCGAGGAGGCGGAGGTGTCGGCCGCGCACCGGCTGCTCGCCCCCGCGCTCGTGCGCTCGCAGATCCTGGCCGCCCTGCACGAGGCGGTGCAGCGGGGCGAGCTGTCGAGGGAGGAGGGGCGGAGGCGCCTGGCGCGGGCCGGTGAGCTCAAGATCCGCCTGCTCGGGGACTCCGTCCTGCGCCGCCGCGCCTGGGACGTCGCAGATCGGCTCGGGTGGGCGTCCACCTACACGGCGGAGTACGTCGCCCTCACCGAGCTGCAGGGTGACGCCTTCGTCACGCTCGATGCGGAGCTCGCCCGGAACCTCGACGGCGTGGTGCCACTGGCGACGATCGACGCGCTCCGGTGATCCGGGTCATGGTGATCCACCTGCCGCCGTGGCTGCTGCCGGCGATCCTCGGCGGACTCGCGATGACGGCGCTGCTGGTGGTGTCAATGGTGAAGACGGTCCGCTATCACGGCTGGGGACAGCAGCGCTGGGCGCCGCCCGCGGTGCCCTGGTTCATCGCCGCGATGGTCGTCGGCGTGGGGACCCTCGCCGCGACTCTGCTGTGGATATCCCGCGGCTGAGCAGGGACGGCAACCAGCTCGCAGCGCGGAGATTCGATGCCCCGACGTCCGCAGGCGGCAATCCCACCGTCAGGGCGCGGGAGGGTCGTCGAGGACGCGCAGTCCGGCGAGGCTGGGCATCACGATCCTTCCGTCTGCCTGTCGGGAGATCGGGAGGACGGCGACCACCGCCGACACGGGGACGGGGCCGTAGATGTGCGGAAAGAGCTGCGCAGAGTCAGCGGGCACCTCCCAGCGCACGGAAGAGCCGGCCGAGTCGCAGGTCGGGACGTCGATGACCAGCACGACCTGGTCGTCCAGAGGGGTGTCGGCATACAGACCGGCGAGGACATCGGGGAGCTGCCGGGCCGTGGAGGCGTGCACGAAACCGACCTCTTCGAGGCTCTGGTTCCGGCTGGAACCGCGGTAGCCGCCCGTCTCCACGGCTCGGCTCCAGAGCGATGCCGGCGCGAGGTGCAGGATCCGCATGCCGCCATCCTGTCGTCGGCGCGTGTGCGTCTCCACCCCGGAACGAGCGGAGACGCTCGACGCTCCGCCCCCAGGATTCGAACCTGGTCCTAACAGATCCAAAGACTGTCGTGCTGCCGTTACACCAAGGCGGACCGCTCCGGAGAGCAGGTCAAGTCTGCCAGACGGCGCCCGACCGGTCCCGACGCACTGTCACGCGGGCGACTTGCCGAAAAATCCCGCTATGAGGCGCGGATAGCGGGACTTTTCGGCAAGTCGGCCTCCGACGCGGGGCCGGGGCTGGCCGGAATAATGGGGGCATGCCGGACAGCGACGAGGTCGACCGCATCGTCGCCGCCTGGGAGCGCGAGCGACCCGAGCTCGACTTCGCTCCCCTGCAGGTGCTGTCCCGGGTCACCCGCCTCGCCCGCCGCCTCGAGCGGGCGCGCAAGGCCGCGTTCGCGACAGCGGGGCTCGAGCCGTGGGAGTTCGACGTCCTGTCGCCGCTCCGGCGATCCGGCGCGCCGCACCAGCTCAGCCCGAAGGCGCTGCTGCAGATGACCGGCGTCTCCTCCGGGACCATGAGCAACCGCATCGACCGCCTCGTCGAGCGGTCCCTGGTCGAGCGGCGGATCGATCCGGGCGACGGCCGCGGCGTGCTCGTCGTCATGACGGACGAGGGACGCGCCCGGGTCGACTCCGCCATCGAGCGCCTCCTCGCCGCGGAGGTGGAGCTGCTGGAGGGCCTCCCCCGCGCCGACCAGGAGCGTGTCGCTGCGCTGCTGCGCAGGCTCAGCCACTCCTTCGACGGCGCCTGAAGCCTCAGCCGGCGGCGCCGGTGGCGCCGGTGCCGCCGGTCGTGGTCCCCTCGGTTGCGGAGCCGTCGGTCGCCGAGCCGTCACTGCCGGCATCCACCCCGGCCGCCGCAGCAGCCGTCGTGGTCGCGAACGTCTCGAAGGCGGACGCGTCGTCCAAGGCGCCCGAATACGGCTTGCCGTCTACGACGACCGTCGGGATCGTCGGGAGGCCGGCGCCCGCGACCGTGGCCGCCTTCGCCCGTGTCGTGGCGTCCGAGACGAACGCGTCGAAACGGCCGCCGCGGATGCAGTCGGCGACCCTGTCGGCGTCGGTGGTCGCTCCCGCCTTGTCGACCAGTGCGACGAGCTCGTCGTTGCTGAGTCCGTCCTTGCCGGCGGTCGACTGGGCGGCGAGGAGCGCGCTGTGCACGGCGGCGACTGCGGCGAGGTCGTGGTCGGCGACACAGGCCAGCGCATTCGCCGCGCGGGTGGAGTAGCCGCCGTTCTTCGAGCTGAGGAGCGCGACGGGGTGGATCTCGAGGCTCGCGTAGCCCGCCTTCACGAGGGACTCGAGCTGGCTCTCGTTCGCCTGGGCGAAGGTGGCGGCTTTCGCGCTGCCGTAGTCGACGTAGAGGACGACGGCGAGCACCTTCGTGTAGTCGGCGTCGGTCGCGACCGGCTTCTGGTCGGGCTGGAGCGCCGAGGTGGCGACCGGCGTGACGGTCGAGCCGTCGCCGTTCAGCAGCACGCCGTCGCTGCGCATGTTGAGCGGCCCGACGAGCCCGGCGCGGACGGTGGCGACGACGATGAGGGCCGCGACGGCGAGAGCGGCCACGAGGCCCAGCGCGAAGCCTGTCCAGCCGAGGATGCGGTTGCGGCGCCGGCGCTTCCGCTCGAGCTCGCGGCGGATGCGCGCCTGCTCCCGGGCGAAGGCCTTCCGGTCCTTCTTCGAGAACCCCGCCTGCACCTCTGCGTCCGCCGTCCGCGCCACCGCGTCTCCTTCCGAGCCGTCGCGACGGTAGGAGCGGAAGCTATGGGCGGGCTATGGGGAGGCTAGGGCCGCGCTGAGGGCGACGTCAGCCGAGCTGCTCGCCGAGCTCCAGCCACCGGGTCTCGAGCTCCGACTCACGCTCGTCGAGCTCCTGCATCCGCTCCTGCAGGCGCAGCAGCCCGGCGTAGTCGGCCTGGTCGTGGAGCGCGAACTCGGTGTGCAGCTCGTCCCGCTCGGTGGTGATCCGCTCCAGGCGCCGGTCGATGGACGACAGCTCCTTCTCAGCGGCACGGCGCTCGGAGCCGCTCAACTCCCCGGCGGAGGATGCGGCGGCGGCCGTCGCCGCGGACGTGGACGCCGCCGCCGAAGAGGCGCGGGACACGGCGGCGCGGTCCTGGGCCCGACGCAGCTCGAGGTACTCGTCGACGCCGCGGGGCAGGTGCCGCATCCGCCCCTCCAGCACCGCGTACTGCTGGTCGGTGACGCGCTCGAGCAGGTAGCGATCGTGGGAGACGACGAGGAGGGTGCCGGGCCAGGTGTCGAGGAGGTCCTCCATCGCGGCGAGCATGTCGGTGTCGAGGTCGTTGGTGGGCTCGTCGAGGATGAGCACGTTCGGCTCCTCGAGGAGGATGAGCAGCAGCTGCAGCCGGCGCTTCTGCCCGCCGGAGAGGTCGCGCACGGCTGTGGACAGCTGCGCGCTCGTGAACCCGAGGCGCTCGAGCAGCTGGCCGGGCGTGAGCTCCACGGCGGAGGACCCGGATCCGGTGACGTAGCCGGTCCGGAGCCGTCCGACGACGTCGCTGACCCGGTCGTCGGCGACCTCGTCGAGCTCGTCCAGCTGCTGGGTGAGCTCGGCGAGCTTCACGGTCTTCCCCGCTTGACCCGTCCCGCGGTGGGCGCGAGCGAGCCGTCCACCAGGCGCAGGAGGGTGCTCTTGCCCGCACCGTTGGCACCGAGGATGCCCGTGCGCTCCCCGGAGCGATGCGCCACTCCACGTCCTGGAGGATGTCGCGCCCCTCCTCGGCGTAGCGGAAGGACACGTGTTCGAGATCGACGACGTCCTTGCCGAGGCGTGAGGTCGCCATTCGGGCGAGGCTCACCGAGTCGCGGATGGGCGGCTCGTTCTCGATGAGCTGGTTGGCGGCGTCGATGCGGAAGCGCGGCTTGGACGTGCGCGCGGGCGCTCCGCGGCGCAGCCACGCGAGCTCCTTGCGCATCAGGTTCTGCCGCTTCGACTCGGATGCCGCGGCCATCCGGTCGCGCTCCACCCGCTGCAGCACGTACGCCGCGTAGCCGCCCTCGAAGGGCTCCACGATGCGGTCGTGCACCTCCCACGTCATCGTGCACACCTCGTCGAGGAACCACCGGTCGTGGGTCACGACGGCGAGCGCCCCGCTCGTCGCCGCCCAGCGGGAGCGGAGGTGCGCGGCGAGCCAGGCGATCCCCTCCACGTCGAGGTGGTTGGTGGGCTCGTCGAGGAGGAGGACGTCCCAGTCGCCGACGAGCAGTGCGGCGAGCGACACCCGCCGCCGCTGACCGCCGCTCAGCTCCGCGAGGGAGGTGTCCCAGGCGACGTCCGCGACCAGGCCGGCGACGACGTCCCGGATCCGCGGGTCTCCCGCCCAGACGTGCTCGGGGGTGTCGCCGACGATCACCTCGGACACCGTCCTGGCGTCGCCGAACGCGTCGCGCTGAGTGAGCACGCCGACGCTCACGCCGCCCCGGCGGGTCACGCGTCCGCCGTCTGGGGTCAGCTCCCCCGCGAGCATCTTGAGCAGCGAGGACTTGCCGTCGCCGTTGCGGCCGACGATCCCGATGCGGTCGCCGTCGGCGATCCCGACCGTGATCTCGTCGAAGACCACGCGAGTCGGGTACTCGAGGTGCAGCCGTTCGGCGCCGAGGAGGTGTGCCACTGCTCCAACGCTAGCCGCCCGCGGGCCGGTGCTCGCCCGGGTCCGCGGCGAGCGGACGCGCCGGGTCAGCTCACCGGGCGACTGCAACCGTCCGGACGTGTCGCAACCGCGCACCGATGCGACACGTCCGCACGGTTGCGACACGCGCGGGAAGGGCCGCGGCCCGGGCGTCAGTCGGAGAGGACGCGCGCGCCCGAGTAGGGGCCTGTCACGCGCAGGACGTGCAGGCGGGCAGCGGAGAGCGCGATCTGCAGCGAGATGGCGCCGTCGAGGTCCGGCGCGAGGAACGCGATGGTGGGCCCGGACCCGGAGACGATGCCCGCGAGCGCGCCGTTGCGCTCGCCGAGCTCGAGGACGCCCGCGAGCGCGGGAGACAGCAGGAGCGCCGGCGCCTGCAGGTCGTTGTGCAGCGTCTCGGCGAGCATGTGCGGGTCGCCGGCGCGCAGGGCCTGCAGCACCGCGGCATCGACGAAGGGCTGCGGGCTCGCCGGGAAGATGTCGAGGGCATGCCGCTCGCGGTGCCGGTCCAGCTCCTGGTACACGCGGGGCGTGCTCATGCCGTAGTCGGCGAGGGCGAGCACCCAGTGGAACTGCCCCTTGGCGAGGGCGGGGCTCAGCTGGTCGCCGCGTCCCGTCCCGATGGCGGTGCCGCCGGTGAGCGCGAACGGCACGTCGGCGCCGAGGCGCGCCGCGAGCGCGTGCAGCTCCTCACGGCTCAGCTCGGTGCCCCAGAGCGCGTCGCAGGCGAGGAGCGTGGCCGCGGCATCCGCGGAGCCGCCCCCCATGCCGCCCGCGATGGGCACGCGCTTCGTGATCTCGAGCCGGACCCCGCCCCGGTAGCCGGTCTTGCGGGCCAGCATCCGCGCCGCCTTGATCGCGATGTTGCTGCCGTCGACGGCGAGCGACGAGCAGTCGACGGGCCCGTCGAAGGTCACCGAGAAGTCCGGCGCCGCGTGCGCGCGCACCTCCTCCAGGAGCGAGACGGCCTGGTAGGCGGTCGCGACCTCGTGGTAGCCGTCCTCCTGGAGGCTGCCCACGCGCATGAACACGTTGATCTTGCCCGGGGCCCGCACATGCACGGGCGAGGCCGACGTGGTCATTGCTCCAACCTAACGCCCGTCCCGGAACGCCCGCGCACAGTGCGCCGACGCGGGTGCGCGCTCAGCCGGCCGCGGCATGGGCGATCCGGAGGAAGTCGTCCACCACCAGGCGCTCGCCCCGGTCGGACGGATCGACGCCCGCCGCCGTGAGGATGCGCCCTGCCTCGTCGGGGCAGCCGAGGACCCCGGAGAGGGACTGCCGGAGGGTTTTCCGCCGCTGCCCGAACGCCGCGTCGACGAGCCGGAAGGTGGCGGCGCGGACCTTCGCGGAGTCCGGCTCCGCCTCGTGCCGGGTGAACGCGACCAGCACCGAGTCGACGTTCGGGACGGGCCAGAACACGGACCGGCTGACCTGCCCGGCCACGCGGAAGGCGCCGTACCAGGCCGCCTTGACGCTCGGACCGCCGTACGCCTTCGAGCCTGGTCCGGCGGCGATGCGCTCCCCGACCTCGGCCTGCACCATGACGACGCCGGAGCGGATGCTCGGGAACGTCTCGAGGAAGTGCAGCAGGACCGGCACGGACACGTTGTACGGCAGGTTGGCGACGAGACGCACCGGCTCGGGCAGCTCCGTCACGCGCAGGGCGTCCGCATGCACGACCTCGAGGCGCGCCGAGGCGTCCGGGCCGCCGATGTCGGCCACGGTGCGGGGCAGCTCCTCGGCGAGGCGCCCGTCGATCTCGACCGCCACGACCCGCGCTCCGGCCTCGAGCAGCCCGAGCGTCAGCGAGCCGAGCCCCGGTCCGACCTCGACCACCGTCTCCCCCGCCTCGACGCCCGCTGTGCGGACGATGCGGCGCACGGTGTTCGGGTCGAGGACGAAGTTCTGCCCGAGCTTCTTCGTGGGCTGGATGCCGAGCCGGCCGGCCAGCGCGCGGATCTCGGCCGGTCCGAGCAGGGCGGGCCGAGGATCGGTCATGCCAGGGCGCTCGGGGTCGGCGCGTCCTCGTCGGGCACCGGCGGCTCCGACTGCCACGAGCCGTAGACGAGCTCCGTGTTCGAGGAGATCTGAGCGGCGAGCATCGACACGTCGGTGCCGAGCCGGGCCGCCATGGCCCGCAGCGTGTGCGGGATGAGGTAGGGCGCGTTGGGCCGGCCGCGGAACGGCGTCGGCGTCAGGAACGGGGCGTCCGTCTCGACGAGCAGCAGCGCGCGCGGCATGAGCTCGAGCGCTTCGCGCAGCGGCTCCGCGTTCTTGAACGTGATGTTGCCCGAGAACGAGGTGTACCAGCCGTTGTCGGCGCAGGTCCGCGCCAGCTCGGTCCCGCCGGAGAAGCAGTGGAACACCGTGTGCTCGGGCGCACCCACCCGTCTCAGCGTCCGGACGACCTCGTCGTGCGCGTCCCGATCGTGGATCTGCAGCGCGAGGCCGTTCCGCTTCGCGATCTCGATGTGGGCCTCGAAGCTCTCGTACTGGGCGGCCCGGCCCTCCTCGCCGGTGCGGAAGAAGTCGAGCCCGGTCTCGCCGATGGCACGCACCCGGGGGCGCGTCGCGAGCTCCGCGATCTCCTCCAGCGCACTCTGCAGCTGGCCCGCGGCGGCGTACCGGGGCGCCTCGTTCGGATGCAGCGCGACGGCGGCGAGCATCCGCGGCTCGTTGGCCGCGACCTCCGCCGACCAGCGGCTGGTCTCGAGATCGCCGCCGACCTGGATGACGCCCCGCACGCCGACGCTCGACGCGCGGTCGAGGTGCTCGAGGTAGTCGATCGGATTCTCTCCGTCGGCGATCTCGAGGTGGGTGTGGTTGTCGTAGACCGGGACGGTGAGCGCCTCGGGCAGCGGCGGATAGGTGAGGTCGCGCGTGGTCCCGTTGACCTCGGTCGTGTCCCGCTTGCGGACGTAGCTGGACGGCTCGGAGCTGGAGGCGTCGCTCATCGCGTCGCTCCCGCCGTCGCGTCGGGCTCGATGCGCGGGAAGAGCGCCTCGAGCGGGGAGACGGTGGCACCCGCGGGCAGCTGGCCCCACTCCCCCGCCGAGCGCAGCGGCTGGGCCTGCAGCACCCCGAGGGACTGCTCCGCACCGAGGGCGCTCCACAGCTTCCGAGTCGCCTCGGGGATCACCGGCGACAGCAGCACCGCGAGCGCGCGGAGGCCCTCCGCGGTCGTGTAGAGGACGGTGCCGAGCCGCTCGCGCTGCTCCGGGTCCTTCGCGATCACCCACGGCTGCTGCTCGGTGATGTAGCCGTTGAGCTCCTCCACCACCGTCCAGAGGGCGCCGATCGCCTCGTGGATCGCGAACCGATCGATGGCCGCATCCGCCTCGGCCGCAGCCTTCGCCACCACGGCCGAGATCGCCTCGTCCGCCGGCTGCGGGGCGCCCTGCTCGGGCACGACGCCAACGAAGTAGCGCGTGATCATCGCGATCACGCGCGACGCGAGGTTGCCGAAGCCGTTCGCGAGCTCGGCCTGGTACCGGGCCGCCAGATCCTCCCAGCTGAAGGAGCCGTCCTGGCCGAACGTGATGGCGCGCATGAAGTAGTAGCGGAACGCGTCGGAGCCGAAGACGTCGGTGATCTGGTTGGGCGCGATGCCGGTCAGCTTGGACTTCGACATCTTCTCCCCGCCGACGAGCAGCCAGCCGTGGGCGAACACGTGCTTCGGCACCTCGAGGCCCGCGGCGAGGAGCATCGCGGGCCAGATGACCGCGTGAAACCGGAGGATGTCCTTGCCCACGAGCTGGATGCCGGGCCATCGGCGCGCGAAGTTGGCCTCATCCTGGCCGTAGCCGATCGCGGTGATGTAGTTGAGGAGCGCGTCGAACCACACGTACACGACGTGCTGCGGGTCCCACGGGATCTGGATGCCCCAGTCGAAGCTCGACCGGGAGATCGACAGGTCCGCGAGCCCCTGCCGGACGAACGAGACGACCTCGTTGCGGGCGCTCTCCGGCTGCACGAAGTCGGGCCGCTCCTCGTACAGGGCGAGCAGGCGGTCCTGGAACTCGCTCATCCGGAAGAAGTAGTTGCGCTCGTGGAGCAGCTCGACCGGCTTGGAGTGGATGGCGCACACCCGCTGCCCCTCGAACGGCCCGGTGCCGTCGACGAGCTCGCTCGGCTGCTTGTACTCCTCGCAGCCCACGCAGTAGAACCCCTCGTAGTCGCCGGTGTAGATGAACCCGGTGTCGTAGAGCTTCTGCAGGAAGGCCGCGGCGCTCGTCTCGTGCCGCTCCTGCGTGGTGCGGATGAAGTCGTCGTTGGCGATGTCGAGCGTGTCGAGCAGCGGCAGCCAGGAGCTCTCGACGAGCCGGTCCGCCCACTCCCGCGGGGTCATGTCGTTGGCGCTCGCCGTGCGGAGCATCTTCTGGCCGTGCTCATCGGTGCCGGTCAGCAGCCAGGTGTCGTCGCCGGACTGGCGGTGCCAGCGCGCGAGCACGTCGGCCGCGACCTCGGTGTAGCCGTGGCCGATGTGGGGCACATCGCTCGGGTAGAAGATCGGCGTGGTGATGTAGAAGGACGCGCCGGAAGACATGCCGACAATCCTAGGCGGGGCGGTCCGGGCGCCTCGGCGGCGTTACGCGCCGAGGGAGCGCGCTCGCGCGGGTGTTGCGGACGTTCCACGCCCGGCAGCGGGATGTCGGATGTCCGCACGACCCGCGTGATGCCGCAGCGCCCGCGCCACCTCAGCCGCGCGTGCGGAGCGCCGCCTCGTAGAGCTCGCGGCGGGAGAGCCCCGTCGCCTCGGCCACCTCGGCGGACGCGTCCCGCAGGCGGCTGCCGGCGGCGACGAGCGCCTGGACCTGCTCGAGCGCCTCGCTCGCGGTCACCGTGACGGGCGCAGCCCCCTCCACGACGACCACGACCTCGCCGCGCACGCCGCCGGCCGCCCAGCGCGCGACCTCCGCGGCGGGGCCGCGGACGACCTCCTCGTGCAGCTTCGTCAGCTCGCGGCACACCGCAACGCGGCGGTCGTCCCCGAACTCGGCGGCCAGGTCGCTCAGGAAGTCGGCGACGCGCTGCGGCGACTCGAAGAACACGAGCGTGCGCGGCTCGCGCGCGAGGTCCCGGAGCAGCGCCCGGCGCTCGGCCGGCTTCCGGGGCGGGAACCCCTCGAAGGCGAACCGGTCGGTCGGCAGCCCCGACACGGCGAGCGCGGTCGGCACGGCGGACGCTCCCGGCAGCACCGTGACCCGGATCCCGGCCTCGACGGCGGCGGTCACGAGCCGGTAGCCGGGGTCCGAGACCGTCGGCATCCCCGCATCGCTGAGGACGAGCACGTCGGCGTCCGCCGCGAGCGCGAGCACCTCCCGATCCGCTCGCGCTCGTTGTGGTCGTTGAGCGAGATCAGGCGCGGACGGTGCTCGACGCCGAGCCCGGCCAGGAGCCGCTGCGTCACCCGGGTGTCCTCGGCGGCGATGACGCCGACCGTGGAGAGGGCCTCGACGAGCCGGGTGGTGGCGTCCCCGAGGTTGCCGATGGGCGTTGCGGCGAGGACGATCACGCCCTCCAGTCTGCTCCTCCCGCGTGCGAGGCCCGCACCGCGGTGGGAGCACGCCATCGGGGAGGGCCGAGGGGCGAGCCCTATCATGGGGCCGGTGTCGAGCCAGATCGCCCCTGCCCGGCACCTGAGCACCGCGGTCCCCTTGGCGGGCCGTCCGTTCTCGACCTTCCTCGACCGGGTCCCCCGGTGGCGCTGGCTGGCCCCGCTGCTCGTCACGGTCCTCGCCGCGGCGCTCCGCTTTCCGGGGCTCGGGCATCCCTCGTCGCTGATGTTCGACGAGACGTTCTACGTCAAGGACGCGTGGACGCTGCTCAACCTGGGCTACGAGGGGAAGTGGCCGCAGGGCTTCGACGACGCGACCTTCAACGCGGGGCACGTCTGGGGGTTCACCTCGGAGGCGGAGTACGTCGCGCATCCGCCCCTCGGCAAGTGGCTCATCGGACTCGGGATGCTCCTGTTCGGCCCCACCGATCCCTTCGGCTGGCGCTTCTCGGTCGCGGTCGCCGGCACGCTCGCGGTGCTCCTCGTCGCCCTGATCGGCACGACCCTGTTCCGCAGCGTGACCCTCGGCACGCTGGCCGCCGCCCTCTTCGCGGTCGACGGGCACGCGATCGTGCTGTCGCGGGTCTCGCTGCTCGACAACTTCGTGATGCTGTTCGCGCTCCTCGGGTTCGGCGCGATGCTGCTCGACCGGCGCCAGCGCGACGTGCGGCTGGCGGAGGACGCCATGGCGCGGAACGGTGCACCGCCGAGCGGCTGGGGACCCGCACTGGCCTGGCGCCCCTGGCTGCTCACCGCGGGCGTCGCATTCGGACTGACCTGCGCGGTCAAGTGGTCCGGCCTCTACTTCCTCGCCGGATTCGCCGTGTACTCGGTCCTGGCCGACGCCGTCGCCCGGCGTCGCGCCGGGTTCCCGGGCTGGCTGCCGGCCACCATCGTCCGGCAGGCTCCCGCCACGTTCGCGTCCATGGTGCCGCCCGCGCTCGCCGCCTACCTCGCGGCGTACACCGGCTGGTTCCTGACCTCCGGCGGCTACGACCGGAACTGGATCGCGACGGGAGGCGGCACCCGCTGGACCGGGCTGCTCGCCTGGGTCCCCGACGTGCTGCAGAACCTGTGGCACTGGCACGCGGGCATCTACGCCTTCCACACCGGGCTCAGCGCCAGCCACCCCTATGCGACCCCCGCGATCCTCTGGCCGCTGCTGGCCCGGCCGACGCAGATCTACTACCGCGGCAGCGGGGCCGGCGAGAACGGCTGCCAGTACGGCTACTGCTCGGAGATCGTCTGGTCGATCGCCAACCCGATCCTCTGGTGGGCCGCCGTCGCCGCGACCCTGTACGTGGTCTATCGCTTCGCGCGGATCCGGGCATCGGGCGACGGCCTCATCCTGATGGGCGTGGCGGCCGGCTACCTGCCGTGGCTCCTCTACCCGACCCGCACGATGTTCCAGTTCTACGCCATCGCGTTCGAGCCCTATCTGCTGCTCGCGCTCGTGGCCGTGCTCGGCACCTTCACGGGCATGCTCGGCGAGCCGCCACCCGAGCGGGTCGCGCGCCCCGCGCGGGCGATCGCCGCCGCGTTCGTCGTCGTGGTCGTGCTCGTCAGCGCGTTCTTCTACCCCCTGTGGACGGGGATGCAGACGCCGTTCTGGTTCTGGCAGGCGCACGTCTGGCTGACCAGCTGGGTCTGACCCGTGCCGCCTGCACGGCCGACCCCGGGCCGGAGCCGGACGGCTGCGCTCAGGACGCCTGCGCCAAGGCGTCGTGCAGCTTATCCGCCCGGTCCACCGGGAGCCGGCAGACGAAGCCCTCGCAGAGGTAGGCGAGCGCCCGCCCATTGCGGGAGGCGCGCTCCGCGAACAGGCCGAAGCCGGCGTCCGCGAATGCCGTCGCCTGGGCGTCCGTGACGCTCGCGACTACATCAAGCGCGGATCCCCGCGCCTCCCGGTCAAGCTCGACGTCGGCCTCCCCGACGAGCAGGAGGGCGCTCCCGCCTCCCTCGAGCCGGAGCAGGGCCTCGAGCGCGGCGCCCATCGAGACCGGCCGTGACGCCGCGACCGATGCGAGCGGCGCTAGGGCGTCCTCCGCGGCCGCCCGATACCGGTCCTCGCCCGTCAGCTCGTGCAGGAGCAGCGCCGCGACCGCGAGCTCGCTCGTGCCCGACGGGTACGCACCCTCGCCCGGGTCGGCGGGCAGCGCGAGGCCGCGGCGGGAGAGCGTGGCGTCGGCACCGCCGGGAGGGGCGAACGGGCGCTGCCGATCCCCCGTGAGGCACGCGTCGGTGAGCTCCCGCGCCACGGTGGCGTACCGGACCTCCCCGGAGGCCAGCGCGAGCTCGAGGAGGCCGCGCGCGAGCATGCCGTAGTCCTCGAGCGTCGCCGATGCCGTGGACGGCCGCCCGTCCAGGGTCGCGCGCAGGAGCCGGCCGTCCTGCACCGCGCTGCCGAGGACGGCGTCGGCGGCGCCGGCCGCGAGCTCGACGAAGCCGGGGCGGCCGAGGAGCCGGCCGGCGGTCGCGAGCGCACCGATTGCCAGGCCGTTCCAGCCGGTGAGCACCTTCTCGTCCACGTCGGGCGGCGGCTGGCCGGCTCGGCCCGCCGCATCCAGCGCGTAGTAGCCCCCTCGCTCAGCGCCCCGTCCACGTAGCTCTCGGAGTTCTGTGCCGAGCCGAAGGCGCCCGAATCCCGGCGAAGCACTCCGCGCAGGAACGCGACGATCCCGTCGGCCGTCGCGGCGTCGCCCCGGGTGGCGTAGGCGCGCAGCAGCTGCGCGTTGTCGTAGAGCATCCGCTCGTAGTGCGGCTCGGTCCAGTCGCGCCGCGTCGCGTAGCGGAAGAAGCCGCCTTCGACGGGGTCCCGCAGACCGGAGGCCGCCATCCCATCGAGGGTCCGGGCTGCCAGGGCCGCGGTCTCCGTCCTCAGGTCGTCGCCCAGGGCGGCGGAGCGCCCGAGCCGGAGGGCGAGCAGCAGCACCGGCGCGACCGGGAACTTGGGCGCGCCGCCGAATCCGCCGAACTCGCGGTCCTCATAGGAGAGCAGCTCGAGCGCGACCTGGGCGAAGTCGACGGCGGCGCCGGTGGAGGGCGCGGGCAGGGGCTCGACGAGGGCCTGGGCGAGTCCTGCCGCGGTCCGCTCGACCTCGTCCCGTCGCTCGCGCCAGGCGTCGTCGACCGCGTCGAGCACCTGCCGGAAGGAGGGGTGCCCGCCGACGGGACGCGGCGGCGAGTAGGTTCCGGCGAAGAAGGCACGGCCGTCGGGAGTCGTGAAGACGTTGAGCGGCCAGCCGAGGTTGGGCGTGAAGACCGACGCCGCCGCCATGTAGGTGGAGTCGACGTCGGGGTGCTCCTCGCGGTCGATCTTCACCGCGACGAAGCGCTCGTTGAGGGCACGCGCGAGCTGGGGATCCGAGAAGCTCTCGCGGGCCATGACGTGACACCAGTGGCACGTCGCGTAGCCGATCGACACGAGGACCGGCACGTCGCGGCGCTTCGCCTCGGCGAACGCCTCCTCGCCCCAGGGGTACCAGTCGACGGGGTTGTCGGCGTGGCCGCGCAGATACGGGCTCACGGCGTCGGCGAGGCGGTTCATTCCCCCACGGTAGACGCGCCTCCCGCCCTCGGTCTTCCCCTTGCCTCTCGCGCAGCGCGCGGATCGTGAGCTGCGCCGCGCTGAGGACGACGAGCACGGCGAAGGCGATCGCGGAGACGCGGGCGGGCAGCAGGAACGCCGAGGCGACACCGACGAGGGACGTCACGGCGGCGGCACCGCCGACGAGCAGGGCCGCCCGGAGATCGACGAGGCCGGCCCGGAGGTTCGAGACCGTGCCCACCGCACTCGACGCGATGATCACGGTCAGCGAGGTCCCCTTCGCCAGCAGGTCGCCCATCCCGAACCCGGCCACGAGGATCGGCACGATGATGATGCCGCCGCCGACGCCGAAGACACCCGACGCGATGCCGATGAGGAAGCCGGCTCCGACGAGGACGAGCAGGAGCGGAGGGTCGAGTACGACCTCGGCGCCCCGCTCGGGCACGACCAGCACCAGGCGCAGGGCGACGAGCACGAGCAGGGCGATGAACATCCAGCGCAGCACGGCGAGCCGCAGCTGCCGCAGGATCCGGGTGCCCACGAGCGTCCCCGGGATCGCGCCGAGCGCGAGGGCGATCGCGGCACTCAGCTCCACCTCGCCCTGGGCCAGGTAGCCGACGGTCCCGACCACGGAGGCCGGCACGATGGCGGCGAGCGAGAGCGCCGACGCACGCCGCTGGTCGAAGCGTGCGAGCGCGACCAGGAGCGGCACCATGACGATCCCGCCGCCGACGCCGAAGAGGCCGGACAGGAAGCCGCCCAGCACACCGACGGCGAGCAGGGCCGGCCAGGGCAGCCGCGCGGCCGTCATGCGGCGCGCGACCGCGGGGCGAGCGGGAGGAGCAGCACGGCGGCCGAGGCGATCCACACGATTCCGACGATGGCAGTGAGTCCGACGGCGCCGATGCCCGCGATCGCGCCGGCGAGGGCCGCGCCGACCGCGGCGGCTGACACGCGCAGGCCGGAGCCCACGGTGAAGACCTGGGAGCGCACCTCCGGAGGGCTCTCGCGCTGCCGGATGACGAGCATGGCCGCGACGCCCGGTGCGGTGAAGAGCCCGGCGATCCCCATCGCGACGAGGGTGAGGGCGAAGCCGGGCACAACCGCGGCCACGATCGTGCCGAGGCCGGTGGCGGTGAACGTCGCGAGCATGACCCGATGGGCCGTCCACCGGCGGACCGGCTTCCACGCCGTGAGCAGCGCGCCGGCGAGCCCGCCGATCGAGAACGCGGCGACGACCCAGCCGGCGGCGCCGACCGATCCGGCTCGCTCGGCGGCGAGGGCGACCGCGGCGACCGGGAACCCGCCCGCTCCGAGCTGGGTCAGCGTCCCGGACAGCGTGGACAGCGCGAGCGGACGGTGGCCGACGAGGTGGCGCGTTCCGCGTGCGACATCGGCCACGACGGAGGTGCGCACCTCAGGAGCGGGACGCGCGGGCAGGGCCAGCAGCAGGACGGCCGCGGCACCCAGGGCGGCGACGCCGGCGAGGAGCTCCAGCGCGGCGCGCCCCGACGCGGCCGCCATCGCCAGGGCCGCGAGCGCGGGACCGGCGACGCCCGCGATGTTGTAGGAGAGCGCGTCGCTCGCGAAGGCCCGCTCGTGGCCGGGGACCACGTCCGCGACGTAGCTGCTGAGCCCGCCCAGGAAGGCGGGCGAGCAGCATCCGGCAAGAAGCAGCGCGAGCACGATGAGCCACAGCGGCAGCACGCCGAGGAATCCCGCGATGGCGAGCGCTCCGGCGGAGACCAGCGCCGCTCCGAGAACGAGGAGGCGCGGCCGGGGCGAGCGGTCGAGAGCGACGCCCGCCAGCGGCGCGAGCAGCACGGTCGGCGCGAGCAGCACCGCGATGAGCAGGCCGCCGAGCGCGACGCTGCCGGCCTCCTCCACGGCCACGACCGCGAGCGCCACCCGCGCGCCCTCGCCGGCCAGCCGGAGCGGCACGGAGGCGAGGAGGTACGTGGCGACGCCGTTCCCCGCGCCCGTGCGCGCCGTCGCGGTCAGCGGAAGTCGGCGGTGGCGGGGTCGGCCCCCACCCGCCGTCCCGAGTCGAGCGCGTCGAAGACCGCGAGCTCGTCCGGGGTCAGCGAGAAGTCGAGGATGTCGAAGTTCTCGCGCTGGCGGCCCGGGTTGTTGCTCTTCGGGAAGATGATGCGGCCCTCGTCGAGGTGCCAGCGCAGCGTCGCCTGGGCCACGGTCTTGCCGTACTTGTCCGCGATCGCCGTGACCTCGTCGCGGTCGACCATCTGCCCGGACGCGAGCGGCGACCACGCCTCGATCTCGATGCCGTGCTGCTTGGAGAACTCCACCAGCTCACGCTGCTGGAACTCCGGGTGCAGCTCGATCTGGTTCACGGCCGGCACCACGTCGGTCTCGTCGAAGAGGCGCTGCAGGTGCGGCTGCAGGAAGTTCGACACTCCGATGGTCTTCGCGCGCCCGCTCGCGGCGATCTCCTCGAGCGCCTTCCACGCCTCGACGTACTCGTCGAACATCGGCAGCGGCCAGTGGATGAGGTAGAGGTCGACGTAGTCGAGACCGAGCTGGTCGAGGCTCCGGTCGAAGCCGGCGAGCGCCTTGTCGCGCTGGTGGTTCGCGTTCCAGAGCTTCGTGGTGACCCAGAGGTCCTCGCGCGGGATGTCCGACGCCGCGATCGCGGCGCCCACGCCGCGCTCGTTGCGGTAGGCGGCCGCGGTGTCCAGGTGGCGGTAGCCGACGCCCAGGGCGCTCTCGACCACCTCCTGCGTCTTCTCGGGTTCGACCTGGAAGACCCCGAAGCCGAGCTGCGGGATGGCGGTGCCGTTGTTGAGGGGGACGGTGGGGACAGCAGAAGTCATGCCTTCACTCTTCCACTTCGCGCGAGCAGCGCCGGGTCCGCACGGTCAGGGTTGACAGTCGGCGTGAGCGGCGCGTGAGCGTGGTGAAAGCGGGGGCGCCGATGCTCGGACCACGACCTACGGAAGGAGCGCCATGACCACGGCGACAGGATGGGCCATCGAGGCCGACGGGCTCGTGAAGACCTTCGGCGACAACCGCGCCGTCGACGGGGTGGACCTGCGGGTGCAGGCCGCAACCGTCTACGGCGTCCTGGGCCCCAACGGGGCCGGCAAGACCACGACGATCAGCATGCTCGCCACCCTGCTGCGTCCCGACGCCGGCACCGCCCGGATCTTCGGGCACGATGTCCGTTCCGAGGCGGGCATCGTGCGGCAGCTGATCGGCGTCACCGGCCAGTATGCGTCGGTCGACGAGACGCTCTCGGCGACCGAGAACCTGGTGATCTTCGCCCGCCTGCTCGGCATCGGCCGGGCCGCGGCGCGCACCAAAGCCGCGGAGCTCCTCGAGGAGTTCGGGCTCACCGACGCGGCTCGGCGTCCCCTGAAGAACTTCTCGGGCGGCATGCGGCGTCGGCTCGACCTCGCGGCGAGCCTGCTGGCGCAGCCTCCGCTGATCTTCCTGGACGAGCCCACGACGGGACTCGACCCGCGGACCCGATCGCAGATGTGGGACACCATCCGGCGCCTCGTCGCGTCCGGCTCCACGGTGCTCCTCACCACGCAGTACCTCGACGAGGCGGACCAGCTGGCGGACCGGATCGCCGTCATCGACCACGGCCGAGTGATCGCCGAGGGGACGGCGGGCGAGCTGAAGCGCTCGGTCGGCACCTCCTCCCTGCACCTCCGCGTCGCGGACGCCGCCGACACGGCCGAGGTCCGGCGCCTGGTCGCGGCCGTCCTGGACGTCCCCACGACCGCCTCGCCGGAGGCCGGGCGTGTGACGGCTCCCATGGCGGACCCGGATCGGGTCACCGACCTCCTGCTCGCCCTGCGGCGGGAGGGGATCCGCCTCGAGGAGTTCAGCGTGCAGCAGCCGACGCTCGACGAGGTGTTCCTCAGCATCACCGGCGCACCCGCCCAGACCGAACCGCAGCCAGAGGAGTCCCCGCATGACCACCGTCCAGATCGTCCCCGGCGCCGACCGCCGCCTTTCCGAGCGGATGAGCTTCGCCGACACCGCGCGGCAGTCGTTCACGATGGCCTACCGCGGCCTGCTCAAGATCCGGCGCACGCCCGAGCAGCTGTTCGACGTGACGCTCCAGCCCATCATCTTCACCCTGATGTTCACCTACATCTTCGGTGGAGCCATCTCCGGGGACGTGCAGAGCTACCTGCCCGTGATCATCCCCGGCATCCTCGTGCAGACGGTCATCACGACTTCGATCGTGACCGGCACGCAGTTGCGCGAGGACATGGACAAGGGCGTGTTCGACCGGTTCCGCTCGCTGCCGATCGCGCGCATCGCCCCGCTCGCCGGCGCGCTCCTCGCGGACACCATCCGCTACGCCATCGCGACGACGCTCACCTTCACGATGGGCTACCTCATGGGGCTGCGCCCGGGCGGCGGGTTCGGCTCGGTGCTGCTCGCCGCGCTGCTCGTGATCGTCTGCTCGTGGGCGATCAGCTGGATCTTCGCGTTCTTCGGCGTCATCGCGCGGACCGCATCGAGCGTCCAGGGGATCTCGATGCTCGTGCTCTTCCCGCTCACCTTCCTCTCGAACGCCTTCGTCCCCGTCGAGACCATGCCGGGCTGGCTGCAGTGGTTCGTGAACATCAACCCGGTCTCGCACCTGGTGACGGCGGTGCGCGACCTCGTGAACGACGGGGCCGTGGGCGGCGACCTGATGATCTCCCTGCTGGGCGCGGCGGTGATCGTGGCAGTGTTCGCGCCGATGACGGTGCGCGCCTACATGCGGAAGGCCTGAGTCAGGCGGGCCGCTCGCCGAGCAGCTCCCGCGCGCGGGCCGTCGCCTCCTCGACCGAGAGGGCGGCGGCCTGCTCGCGTGCGGCCGCGAACTCGGCCGGTGCGGCCTCCTCCAGCAGTGCCTCGAGCCGGTCGAGGGCGAGGCTCGCCACGTCCTGACGCGCATGCAGGACCCGGCCGAGGGCGAGGAGCCGGCTGCCGCGCACCCGCTCCGCCGGCGCTGCTCCCGGCCGCCCCGCCAGCCACGTGCCGTACCCGGCGAGCGCACCGCCGAGCACCGGGCGATCGACGACCCCCGGGCGCAGGCGCGACTCCGCGAGCAGGTGCGATCGCAGCCGGCGGGCCAGGTCGGCGAACCAGGCCGCGTCCTCCTCGGACCACCGGTCGTAGCCGGCGAGCACCGATCGGGCGAGGCACGCGCCGACGGTCAGGTAGTGCCAGGGGCTCGAGGGCGCACCCCGGCCCTCCCCGCGGGAGAGAGCGGAGCCGAACCGGGCCAGCGCGCCATCAGGGTCCCCCTCCTCCCCCGCGAGATCGGCGAGCCCGGTGGAGAGCATCAGGCGCAGCTCGGCGTCCGCGTTCCGCACGTCGCCGTCCGCAGCCGCCCGCTCGGGGAGCAGCGACTGCAGCGTGGAGCGGGCGTCGCCGAAGCGCCCCAGGCCGATCTGGGCGAGCGCGATGAGCCAGTCGATCTGGACGAGGTCGGCGGATGCGCTGATCGCCGCCATCCCCTCCCTGCTGATCGCGGCCCAGTGCAGGACCTCCTCGGGACGCCTCATCTCGCTGGCCAGATTCGCGAGCGCCTGCGCGGCCATCGCCCGCCCCCAGGTGCTCCCGGTCCGTCCCGCGATCTCGAAGGCCTTCCGCGAGTGCTCGACGGCCGCGGCGAGGTTGCCCTCGTTCTCCTCGAACTGACCGGAGATGACGAGCGCGAAGGCCGCGATGGCGGGATTCGCGTCGCTCCGCTGGCGGGCGAGCTCCTCGAGGAAGGCCTCGCGGCGCGAGGAGAGCAGCGCCAGGCGGACGCGACCGGCGAGTGGCGGATCGAGCTCCCGCCCCTCGGTGATCCGCCGGAGGAGGACGAGGAGCCGCAGGCCGACGTGGACTCGCGCGGCGAGCAGCGTCGCGCCCGCCACCACGAGCCCGTCCGCCGCCGACTCGAGGGCGGCGCCGGTGGGCTGGAAGTCGCGATCGACCGTCAGCAGAGCGGGGGCCAGCTTCAGCACCTCGTCGTGCGCGCCGCGGATCGTCCAGAAGGTGCCGAGCGCGCCGAACATGACCAGAGCGGTCGCCCCGTCCCGCTCGTCGAAGGCGCGGCGCAGGATCGCGAGGAGGTTCTCCTGCTCCGTCTCGATCCGCCGGATCACCTCGACGGTGTCCGGCGCGCGCAGGAGCGCGGCCGCCTGCTCGCAGAACGCCGTGGCCCACGCCCGCAGCGCGTCCCGGACGGCTGCCTCGTCACCGGTCTCCGCGAGGGCGAGCTCGCCGTACTCCCGCACCGTCTCGAGCATCCGGTACCGCACGTGGCGGCCCGGGGCGTCCTCGCGCACCTGGAGCAGCGACTGCTGCACGAGCGCATCGAGCTCAGCGGTCGCGTCGCCGCCTGCCACGGCCGCCGCCCCCTCCGCGGAGAAGCCGTCCGCGAAGAGCGAGACCCGGCGCAGCACCTCCTGCTCGCGGGGCGAGAGCAGGCGCCAGCTCCATTCGATGACCGCCTGCAGGGTCCGGTGCCGCTCCGGAGCCGTCCGGTCGCCCGCGGCGAGCAGTGAGAACCGCTGACCCAGGCGCTCCTCGATCTCCTCGACGGACATCGAGCGGACGCGGGCGGCCGCGAGCTCGATGGCGAGCGGCAGCCCGTCGAGGCGCGTGCAGATCCGGACGACGGCCGCCCGGTCGAGGACCGCGGACGGCCGCACCGCGGTGGCACGCTCCAGGAAGAGGTCGACGGCCGGCCCGCTTTCGCCGGAGCTGGCGAGCGGCTCCAGCGGGTACACCCGCTCCCCGGCGATCGCGAGCGGCGATCGGCTCGTGGTGAGCACGCGGAGGTCGGGGACCGACTGCACCGCCTCCGCAGTCCAGGCGGCGACCGCGCCGACCAGGTGCTCGCAGTTGTCGAGGACGAGGAGGGTGGGACGCTCGCGCAGCTGCCGGCCGATCCGGTCGCTCAGCGTCGTGCCCGAGCTCGGATCCAGGAGGTTGCGGCGCCCGAGCCGGGCCTCGACGATGCCGAGCGTCGAGGCCACCACGATCGGCACGTCGGCCTCGTCCCGGACGCCGGCCAGTTCGACGAACACGACGGCCGGACTGGGCGACCGGCGGGCGACCTCCTGCGCGAGCCGCGTCTTGCCGAGCCCGCCGGGCCCGAGCACGGTGGTGATCCGGGAGGCGGCCACGAGGTCGAGCACCGCGGCCACGTCGTCCTCGCGTCCGAGCAGCTGCGTCGCGGGATGGCGCAGGCCGATGCGGGAGGCGGGTGCCGGCTCCCCGTCCTGGAGCAGCGCCGCATGCGCGTCCACCAGCTCCCGCCCCGGGTCCGTGCCCAGCGCGTCAGCGAGGCGGCCGCGATAGGCGGCGAAGGCGGCGAGCGCCTCCGTCCGCCGGCCGCTTCCCGCGAGCGCGCGGAGCCGCAGCAGCTGGACGCGCTCGTCGAAGGGCAGCAGCTCGGCGAGGATCGCGAGGTCGGCGAGGGCGGATGCCGGATCGCCGGCCTCGATGCAGGCCTCGGCTCGGACCCGGCGCAGCCCCACGGCGACGTGCTGCGCCGTCTCGGCCAGGTCCTCCGCGACGGGAGCGTCTCCAAGATCGCCTCCGGGGGCGCCCCGCCAGAGAGCGAGAGCCGCCGAGCAGCGGGCCGCGACCTCGACGGGATCCGCGCCGGACCCCGCGGTCGCCCTCGTGGCCGCGACGAGATCGACGGCGTCGCTCGGCACGGCGTATCCGGTGGGCGTCGAGAGCAGCAGTCCGTCCGCGAGCTCCGTGCGCATCCGGGACACGAGCGTCTGCAGGGCCGCCCGCGGGTTCCGGGGTGGCACGTCGCCCCAGATCGCGTCGGTCAGCGCCCCGGCGGACGCGGCGTTCCCCGGAGCCAGCGCGAGTGCCGCGAGGAGGCGCTTGGCCAGCACGCCGGAGAGCTCCGCGACACGTCCGTTCCGGCCGGCGGCCAGTACGGGCCCCAGCACCGCGATGGGGAAGCCCTCGGCGCCGGTCACGGGCCGATATTACGGGCCCGGTCCGACGTGGCATCCTGCAGCGGCAGGCTTCCGCGAGCGGCAGGGGAGAATGGGAACCCCATGTCCGTGCTCCCCCGCATCAGCTACCCGCCGGAGCTGCCCGTCTCCGCGGCGCGCGACGAGATCGCCGACGCCATCCGGGATCACCAGGTGGTCATCGTCGCAGGGGCCACCGGGTCGGGGAAGACGACCCAGCTGCCGAAGATCTGCCTGGAGCTCGGCCGGGAGTCGATCGGGCACACGCAGCCGCGGCGCATCGCCGCCCGCACCATCGCCGAGCGGATCGCCGAGGAGGTCGGGGTGGAGCTCGGCGACCTGGTCGGCTACCAGGTGCGCTTCACCGACAAGGCGAGCGCCGCCACGCGCATCAAGCTCATGACGGACGGCATCCTGCTCAACGAGCTGAGCCATGACCGGATGCTGAGCCGGTACGACACGATCATCCTCGACGAGGCGCACGAGCGCAGCCTCACGATCGACTTCCTGCTCGGCTACCTGAAGCGCCTCCTCCCCCGGCGCCCCGATCTCAAGGTCATCGTGACCTCGGCGACCATCGACCCGGAGAGCTTCGCCCGGCACTTCGCGTCCGCAGACGGCACCCCCGCGCCGGTCCTCGAGGTGTCCGGCCGCACCTACCCCGTCGAGATCCGCTACCGGCCACTCGTGGCGGAGGTGGACGAGGAGGGCGAGGGACGCGAGGACCGCGACCTCTTCGACGGCATCCTCGCCGGGCTGGACGAGCTCGCCGGCGAGGCGCCCGGCGACGTCCTCGTGTTCCTCTCCGGCGAGAACGAGATCCGCGACGCGGAGGACGCCATCCGGGCTCGCAACCTGCCCGGCACGGAGGTGCTCCCCCTCTACGGGCGGCTGTCTGCGGCCGAGCAGCACCGCATCTTCGACACCTCGCGGGCGCCGGGCATCCGCCGCCGGGTGGTGCTCGCGACCAACGTCGCGGAGACGAGCATCACCGTGCCCGGCATCAAGTACGTCGTCGACGGCGGCACCGCGCGCATCTCCCGCTACGGAGCGCGCTCGAAGGTGCAGCGGCTCCCGATCGAGCCCGTGTCCCAGGCCTCCGCCAATCAGCGCGCCGGTCGTGCGGGACGCACGAGCGACGGCATCGCGATCCGCCTCTACTCGGAGGAGGACTACGAGAAGCGGCCGGCCTACACCGACCCCGAGATCCTCCGCACGGGGCTCTCGGCGGTGCTGCTGCAGATGCTCGACCTCGACCTCGGCGACATCGCCGACTTCCCCTTCCTGCAGCCGCCCGATCCGCGCGGCATCCGGGACGGCCGCGAGCTGCTGCGCGAGCTCGGGGCGCTCACGGCCGATGGCGGCCTCAGCCGCACCGGCCGGGACCTGGCGCGCCTGCCGATCGACCCCCGCTTCGGCCGCATGGTGCTGGAGTCGAAGCGCAACGGCGTCGCGCGCGAGGTGCTCGCCATCGTCGCGGGGCTCAGCATCCAGGATCCGCGGGAGCGTCCGCTGGAGAAGAGGGAGCAGGCGGACCAGTCGCACGCCCGGTTCGCCGACCCGACGAGCGACTTCCTCTCCCTGCTGAACCTCTGGAACCACCTCGAGCAGCGGCAGAAGGAGCTCTCCTCGAGCGCGTTCCGCCGCCTGTGCCGGGCCGAGTTCCTCAACTACCTGCGGGTGCGCGAGTGGCAGGACGTCTACCGCCAGCTCGAGCGCCTCGCCCGGCGCATCGGCATCCCTGCCGGCGAGCCGAAGGTCGACCCGGACGGCATCCACCGGTCGCTCCTCTCGGGGCTCCTGTCCCAGATCGGCGTCCTCGACCAGCGGAGCGCGGCGTCCGGGCGCGACAAGGGACGCCGCTCCGCCGAGTTCGTCGGCGCCCGTGGCGTGAAGTTCGCGGTCTTCCCGGGCTCGGCGCTCGCCAAGCGGCCCCCGTCGGCCGTGATGGCGGCTGAACTCGTCGAGACCTCGCGCCTCTTCGCGCGCACGGTCGCGGCGATCGACGTGGCCTGGGCGGAGCGGCTGGCCGGGGACCTGGTCAAGCGGAACTACGCGGAGCCGCACTGGGAGGCGAAGCAGGGCGCCGCGGTCGGCTTCGAGACGGTCACCCTGTTCGGGGTGCCGCTCGTCACGCGGCGGCGCGTGCAGTGGTCCCGCGTCGAGCCCGCCGTGGCGCGCGAGATGCTGCTGCAGCACGCGCTCGTCGATCAGGAGTGGCCGCCGCACCTCGACCGCTCGCGGGATCCCGCGTTCGACTTCGAGCGCGCGAACACCCGATTGCTGCGGGAGCTCGGCGAGCTGGAGGAGCGCACGCGGCGCCGCGACATCCTGTCCGGCAGCGAGGCCGTGCTCGGGTTCTTCGACGCCCGCATCCCGGCCGACGTGACGACGGTGCGCGGCTTCGAGACCTGGTGGAACGCGGCGCGCAAGGAGGCGCCGAGCCTCCTGACCCTCGGCCGCACCGACGTGCTGGAGGAGGACGAGGACGTCCCCGATGTCCAGCAGTTCCCCACGACCTGGCACACGGATGACCAGCGGCTGTCCCTCCGGTACCGCTTCGAGCCGGGCGCCGAGGACGACGGCGTCACCGTCGAGGTGCCGCTGCCGCTACTCCTCGCCTCTCCTCGGCCGGGTTCGACTGGCTGGTGCCCGGGCTCCGCGAGGAGCTCGTGACCGCCCTGATCAAGACGCTGCCGAAGTCGATTCGGCGCACCGTCGTGCCCGCCGCCGACTGGGCGGCTCGTCTGCTCGCCGACCTGCCGTCCACCCCGACCGAGGAGCCGATCACTGCGGCGCTCGCGTCGGCCATCCGCCGTGCGAACGGCACGCCCGTGACTGCGGATGACTTCGACCCGGAGCGGCTGCCCGGGCACCTCCGGCCGAACTTCGCGGTGCTCGACGAGCGCGGCCGCCGGCTCGGCGTCGGCAAGGACCTCGCCGGCCTGCAGACCCGCCACGCGACGCAGGCCAGGGAGTCGGTGTCCAAGCTCTTCGGCGGCGCGAGCGGTTCGGCCGGATCCCGCCGGGGCGGCGGGAACGGATCGCCGCGCCCGGGTCGCCCCGACGAGCGGCCGCCGCTCGAGCGGACAGGACTCACCACCTGGGACTTCGACGACCTGCCGCGGGAGCTCGACGTGCGCCGGGGCGGCAGCCGGGTTCGCGCGTATCCGGCTCTCGTGGACACGGGTGCGGCCGTCGACATCCGCCTCTTCGGCACACCGGCCGAGCAGGCGTCCGCGCACCGGAACGGCGTTCGGCGGCTGCTCCAGCTCGCCACTCCCTCTCCCGTCTCCTACCTCAACGAGCACCTGACGGGCGCGGAGAAGGTCGCCCTGGCGACCAGCCCCTATCCGAACGTGCGCGCACTCTTCGACGATGCGCTCACCGCCGTGATCGATGCCCGGCTCCGCACCCACGCCCCGGACGCCCTGCTCTGGACGCGAGGCGCGTTCGAGGAGGTCCGCGCCGACGTGTCCGCGCACGTCGTCGACGATCTCTTCGGCGCGGTCGCGCTGGCCGCGCGGGTGCTCACCGCGTCGAGGGAGGCGGACGCGGCGATCCGGGCCGCGACGAGTCTGGCTCTGCTTCCCGCGCTCACCGACGCCCGCGGACAGCTCGACGCGCTCGTGTACCCGGGGTTCGTGTCCGCGACAGGGCTGGAGCAGCTCCGCCGCGTGCCCGTCTACCTGGCCGGCATCGCGTTCCGCGTGGGCAAGCTCGCCGAGAACCCCGGGCGAGACCGGGTGTGGCAGAACGAGGTGCAGACGGCGACCGAGCGCTATGTCTCGGCCGGCGGAACGCTGCCGCTTCCGGCGGACGCCGACCCGCGCCTCGCGCGCGTGCGGTGGATGCTGGAGGAGCTCCGGCTCAGCCTCTTCGCCCAGCAGCTGGGCGCCGCGGGCCCGGTCTCGCTGCAGCGCATCGCGCGGGCGCTCGCCGACTGACGCGGTCACCGCGGGTGTAACGCCCGTTACGCGGGTGTAGGCACACCCGCGGGATGGCGGTTGCACCCGCGCAACTCGCTCGCGCGCCCTCAGCCGGCGGCGAGGATCTTCTGGAGCGTGCGGATGTTGCGCGTCGTCGTGAACGGCGCGCGCTTCTTGGCGAGCAGCTTGCCGAAGGGGCTGTCGAGCGTGCTCCCGACCGCGACCGACCAGTAGAGCAGCGAGCCGGACGCGGCGACCCGGTCGCCCTCCGGAAGCTGGGCAGCCTCGGCGGCGAGCTCGGCTGTGGTGGCAGCGTCCTCGGTGAAGACGACGTAGGAGTGCAGGTCGTCGGCCGCCTCGAAGGGGTACCCGTCGACGGCGGCCGCGACCTCTTCGATCGGCACGACGAGGATGCGGGCCGGATAGGCGAACCGCTCCCCCACCAGCTTCTCGAGGCGCTGCGCCACGTCGGCGGGCTTCCCGTCGGCGTCCAGGAGCACGTTGCCGCTCGCGAGCAGCGTCTTCACGTTCGCATAGCCCGCGTCGGCGAGAAGGCCCTGCAGCTCCGCCATGGGCACACGGACGCCGCCCACGTTGATCCCGCGCAGCAGTGCGACCGCCCTCATGCCGCTCCCGTCAGTGCCCGGCGACGCCTTCGACGGCATGGGCCGGCTTCTTGACGAACCACACCGCGACGACGAGCGCGAGCGACATGAACGCCCCCACCAGGAACGCCGTCTGGGTGCCGGCGATCGTGGCCGCCGCGTTGCCCGCGCCGTTCCCGACCGCAGCGGCAGCACCGACCGACAGCACGGTCACGAAGAGAGCGGTGCCCGCGGCGGCCGCCACCTGCTGGAAGGTGCCGAGCACGGCGCTGCCGTGCGAGTACAGGTTCGGCCGCACCGACCCGAGACCGGAGGTCATCAGCGGCGTGAAGGTGGCGGCGAGGCCCACGCTCAGCGCGATGTTGGTGATCACGAGCATCCACACCGAGGTCTGCGCGTTGACCGTCGTGAGGAGCCAGAGCGCCCCGCTGATGAGCAGGGAGCCCGGCACCAGGAGCAGCCGGGGGCCGCGCGCGTCGTAGATGCGACCGATGAAGGGACTCGCGATCCCCATGAGCAGACCGCCGGGGAGCGTGATCAGCCCGGTCGTCAGAGCGTCGAGGCCGAGGCCGTTCTGCGCGAACAGCGGGACCAGGATGAACGTCCCGAACATCGTCATGGTGGCGATCAGCATGGAGACCATGGCCACCGAGAAGATGGGCGACGCGAAGACCCGCAGGTCGAGGAGCGCGCGGTCCTTGCGCTGCAGCAGGAGCTGACGGCCGAGGAAGAGCAGCAGCGCCACACCGCCGACGGTGAACAGCACCCAGACCGGAATCGAACCCTCGCCGGCGGCCGCCTGGCCGATGCTCGCGAGGCCGTAGACGAGGCCACCGAAGCCGAGCAGCGCGAGGGGGATGGAGACGACGTCGATCCGGGCACCGCTCATCTCGCCGACCGGCACCATCCACTTCGCGCCGAAGATCAGCGCGGCGAGCGCGATCGGCAGCACGACGCCGAAGATCCAGCGCCAGCCGAAGTTGTCGATGATGAGCCCGGACAGGGTCGGCCCGAGGGCGGGCGCCACCGAGATGACGACCGAGATGTTGCCCATCATCAGCCCGCGTCGAGCCGGCGGCACCAGCGTCATGACGGTCGTCATGAGCAGGGGCATCATGATCGCCGTGCCCGACGCCTGCACCACGCGGGCGACGAGCAGGACGGGGAACACGGGCGCGAGCGCCGCCGTGAGCGTGCCGAGCGAGAACAGCGTCATCGCCGCGACGAACAGCTTCCGCGTGCTGATGCGCTGGATGAGGAAGCCGGTGATCGGGATGATGACGGCCATCGTCAGCATGAAGACGGTGGTCAGCCACTGGCCGGTGCTCGGCGAGATCCCGAAGTCCTTCTGCAGGACCGGGATCGCGACGCTCATGACGGTCTCGTTGAGGATGACCGTGAACGCGGACACCATGAGCACCGCGATGACGTTGCGGTGAGCAACGGGGAGCTTGTGGGTCGAAGAGGCGCCGGTGGCGGCGGTTCCGGCCGCCGGGGCGACCGCCGGCGCGCCGGACAGCGACGCGCCTTCGCCGACCTCGGGGGTGGCGACCCGGGCGGCGGATGTGTCGGTCTGACTCGTCATAGGGGTCCTCCGGGGAGTCGAGATGCGGTTCACGCCTGCAACACCGGAAGCGCTAAGTGAACAGTGTCCACATTGAGAGAACTCTACCGTCCTCCACCGACAACGGGAATGGTCCCCCGTCTATGCCCGTCAAGAAAGACGGATGCCCAAGCCGGCCCAGGCGAAGCGATTCGAGCCCGGGCCGGCGGGCGGTCCAGAGTGCCGAGCCGGGCCGACCGCGGTGGCTCCGAGCCCCCGCCGGACGGGGGTTCAGAAGCGAAGCGATTCGAGCACGGGCCGGCGGGCGGTTCAGGAGCGCGCGGTCGCCTGCGCGTTGACCTCGTACGAGGTGTTGGTCGACTCGAAGAAGTTCACCAGCTGCAGGGTGTCGTTCGCGGTCGCCATCCACTTCGCGGGGTTGGAGACGTTGTACTCGGCCTCGAAGCCGAGCTCCTCGAGCCGGCGGTCGGCCAGATACTTCACGTACTGGTTGATGTAGTTGGCGTTGAGGCCGAGGATGCCGCCGGGAAGCAGGTCGTGGTTGTACTGCTCCTCCATCTCGACCGCGTCGGTGATCATCTTCTTGATCTCCGCCGCGAACTCGGGCGTCTGCAGGTCCGGGTTCTCGTCGAGGACCGTGAGGATCAGGTTGATCCCGAACTTGAGGTGCAGGCTCTCGTCGCGGACGATCCAGTCGACGAGCGAGCCGAAGTTGCGCAGCAGGTTCCGCTGGCGGAACGACAGCGCCACCATGAAGCCCGAGTAGAACCAGATGCCCTCGAGGATGATGTTGTAGGCGACCAGGTTGCGGACGAAGTCCTTCTTGCCCGCGGTGGTCGTGATGTCGAGCTGCTGCTCCGTCATGCGGCGGATGAACGAGACCTCGAACTCCTCCTTGCGGCGCATGGAGGGCACGTCGACGTGCGAGTTGTACGCCTCGTCGCGGTCGATCGGGAACGTCTCGAGGACGTACTCGAAGGACATGCAGTGGTTCGCCTCCTCCCACATCTGCTTCGCGAGGTAGAGGTGCGCCTCGGGAGCGTTGATGTAGGGGTAGACGCCGAACGCGAGCGCCTTGTTGACGAGCAGCTCGCTCGGGTTGAAGTACGACATGAGGAACGTGATCGCGTGGCGCTCCTCGTCCGTCATCCGCTTGAAGTCCGCGATGTCCTCGCCGAGCTGGATCTCGTTCGGGAACCACGTGTTCGCGACGGCCTGCTCGTAGAGGTCCATCGCCCACTTGTACCGGACGGGCTTCAGCAGCAGTCCCTCTTGGATGCCGGTGCCGAGGATGCTCATGTGGTTCCTTTTGTGTGTCGGTCGGAATCGTGCGGGGCGGGCTCAGGCCGCGCCCCGCACGATTCCCCAGCCATAGGAGTCAACGCATTCCGACGGCTATTTAGTTCGGATGAAGAGGGGAATCTGCTACTGGCAGGAGTCGCACTGGAGGAGGTCCATCGGGTCCATCGGCACGATGTAGATCGAGCCGGTGGCCGTGGAGACCCCGTCGCCGCCGAAGTCCCGGGCGCTCATGCGTCGGCCTTTCCGGAGACGCCGCCGAAGCCGAAGCCGCGGCGAGCAGGGGCCGGCACCGCGGGCTCGGCGGCCGGCACGGCCGACACCGAGGACGCCTGCTCCGGCGTGACGGGGTTCGCCGCACCGAAGCCGCGCTTCGCGCCGTCGCCGATCCCCTCGGCCTTGTTGACGCGCACCGTCGACTGCTCGGCCGTGTGCCGCGGCTTCATGTGCAGGTAGTACGTCGTCTTGACGCCCCGCTCCCAGGCCGCGTAGTAGATGTCGATCATCTCGCCGACATCGCGCGTCTCGAGGTACATGTTGCGGCTGATGGCCTGGTCGATCCACTTCTGCGCACGCGCTGCAACCTCGAGGAAGGCGTACGGCGAGAGCTGGAAGCTCGTCTTGTACGTCGCCTTGATCTCGTCGGGGATCTCGGCGATGTTCTGGATGTCGCCCTGACTGCGCAGGATGGACACGCGCACCTTCTCCCAGAGGCCGAGCTCCTGCAGGTCGGCGACCAGGTTGCGGTTGACCTCGAGGAACTTGCCCGAGGAGGTCGCCCGGCTGAAGATCTGCGAGAACTGCGGGTCGAGGCCGGGCGTGGTGCCGGCGACGAGGCCGATGGAGGCCGTGGGGGCGATGGCCATGAGCGTCGCGTTGCGCATGCCGCCCTTGACCTTCTCGCGCAGCCCGTCCCAGTCGAGGCGGGTCTTGCGGTTGACCTTGATCGGCACGCCGCGGTCCGCCTCGGTGAGCGCAATGGAGTCGAGCGGCACGAGGCCCTGCGACCAGCGCGAGCCCGCGAAGTTCGCATACGCGCCCCGGCTCTGCGCGAGGTCGGCCGACTCGTCGATCGCGGCGTAGGAGACGTGCTCCATGATCTCGTCGATCAGGTCGTACGACTCCTCGCTCTCGTAGGAGAAGCCGAGGCGCTCGACCACGTCGGTGAAGCCCATGACGCCGAGGCCGATGGCCCGGTTCTCGCGGTTCGAGAAGTCGGCCTCGTCGACGCTCGAGAGCGTGATGTCGATGAGGTTGTCGAGCTGGCGCACCGCGAGGCGCGCGCTCTCCTCGACCTGGGCCCAGTCGAAGCCCAGCTTGCCGCCGCCGATGTCCGTGAGGTGCCGGGACAGGTTGATCGACGCCAGGTTGCAGACGGAGACGTTGTCCCGGTCCTGCGGCAGGCAGATCTCCGTGCAGAGGTTCGAGAGGTGGATGGTGCCCGTGTTGTTGTTGAGGGCCCGGTTGTTGATCGTGTCCTTCCAGGTGAGCCACGGGTGGCTCGTGGTCTGGAGGGCGATGAGGATCGACTTGAACTGCTCGCGCGCCTTGATGCGCTTGAACATCCGCAGCCGGCCGGCCTCCGCCTCCGCGACGTAGTGCGCGTAGCGGGCGGAGAACTCCTTGCCGTACAGCTCGTTGAGGTCGGCGACCTCCAGCGGGTCGAAGAGGAACCAGTCCTCGTCGTTCTGGACCCGCTTCATGAACTCGTCCGAGATCCAGACGGCCGTGTTGGCGGTGCGGGTGCGGCGGTAGGGGTCACCGGAGTTCTGCCGGAGGTCGAGGAACTCGGGGAAGTCCAGGTGCCAGTTCTCCATGTAGAAGCAGAGGGCGCCGAACTTCTTTCCGCCGCGGCTGACCGCGCGGAGGATCG
Organism: Naasia aerilata; assembly: GCF_030296595.1. Lineage (GTDB taxonomy): Bacteria > Actinomycetota > Actinomycetes > Actinomycetales > Microbacteriaceae > Naasia > Naasia aerilata. The sequence goes on from NZ_AP027731.1 coordinate 595,268, forward strand.
AGTCGATCGTGTGCATGAACGGGATCGGGCCGGTCGAGGTCGTGTTGTTCGACCGGATCGGCGAGCCCTGAGCACGGAGCTTGGTGACCGAGAGGCCGATGCCACCGGTGCCCTTGGTGAGCCACATGACGTCGCGGGTCGTCTTGGCGATGTGCTCGATGTCGTCCTGCATCTCCATGACGAAGCAGTTGGAGAGCTGCGGGTACTTGGTGCCCGCGTTGACGAGCGTGGACCCCGCCGCGAGGTAGTCGAGCTTGCTCATCTTCTTGTAGAAGGAGATGGCGGCAGCGGTGGCGTTCTCCTCGTTGAGGGACAGGCCCATCGCGATGCGCATCCAGAAGTACTGGGGAACCTCGAGCGGGTCGTTGTTGCGAGCCTTGATGCCGTAGCGGTTGTTCAGCGTGACGACGCCGATGTACTTGAGCAGCTCGTCGCCGGACGGGTCGATGACCGCGGCGAGGGCGTCCAGGTCGAACTTGGTGGCGAGCCGGTCGTCGAGGAGGTCCTCGGCGACGCCGCGCTCGATGTAGGGGCGGAAGCGCTCGGCGTGCAGCGACTTCAGCTCGTCGGCGCCGGCGTAGTCGCCGAGCACCCGCTTGTAGATGGTCTTGAGCAGCAGCCGAGCGGCGACGGTGTCGAACGCCGGGTCGTCCTTGACGTTCTGCAGGGCCACCTGGATGACGGCCTCGTCGAGCTGCTGGGTGGTGATGCCGTCGAAGAGCGTGAGCTCGAGCTCCGAGGCGATCTGCGTGACCCACGTGATGTTCTCGTCGAGTCCTGCGCTGGCGTGTTCGATCGCCAGGTTGATCTTGTTGGCGTCGTAGGGCTCGCGCTCCCCATTCCGCTTGACGACGGTTATTGACACGGTGCCTCCTGCAGTCCGGCCGACCAGCGACCACGAACGACTCCCCCACGAAGCCGCATCCCCCACGGGGCCCCGCCGGTCGGCGGAATCCCCTGATCGGGCTCGTCTCCGGACCCCGTGCCACCCGAAGGCCGGGGTCCGGAGAACGATTCCCTAAAGTCGTCCACCTGGGTTTCCAGAGCCACCCGAAGACCTGGAAGCCTTACGGCGGGCCGACCGAGAATCACTATATATGGGGCCTCTGACATGGCGACAACCCTAAATGTTGCGGCGTGTCGTACACACCGTGTGCACAACCGGGCCGAGTTATCCACACCGTACGGCGAACCCCTGACACTTGCTGGGCTCTAGGATGAAGGCCCTGTGAGTAGTTACGCCGACCTGCTGCGGACAAAAGGCGTCGCACGCATCATGTCGGCCCAGCTGCTCGCCCGATTCCCGAGCGGGATGCTCTCGCTCGGCTTCCTGCTGCACATCGAACGGGTCACCGGCTCCTATGCAGCGGCCGGCCTGGTCCTCGCCGCCGTGAGCGCGGGACAGGCCATCTCCGGTCCGCTCACGAGCCGCCTGATGGGCTCATGGGGCATGCGGCGGGTCATCACCGCGACGGTCGTGCTGTGCTCTCTCGCGATCATCGAGATCGCCCTCGTGGAGCAGCCCCTGCCGGTCACGCTCGTCGTGGCCCTGGTCGCCGGTCTCACCTATCCGCCGATCCAGCCGGCCGTCCGCACCATCTACCCCAAGATGGTCAACTCCCGGCAGCTCACCCCGCTCTTCTCGCTGGACGCGTCCGCCCAGGAGCTCATCTGGGTGGGCGGGCCCGTGCTCGTGACCTTCGTGTCGACGCAGATCGGCACGGTGGAGGGCATCCTGCTGTCCGTCGCGCTGCTCGCCGGCGGCGGCGCCTGGTTCCTGTCCTCGCCCGAGCTCGGTCGCGTCCGCATCCCGCGCAGCAAGCGCCGGTTCGGCGCGGTGCTCGCCCGGCCGACGGTGCTGCTCGCGACGGTCGTCGGCTTCCTCCTCATCGGCTCGTGCGCCGCTGTCGAGGCCGGGGTCGTGTCGGTGTTCGGCGACGACGGACCGCAGGCCGGCATCGTGCTCGCCATCTGGTCGATCGGGTCGCTGGTCGGCGGCCTCCTGTTCGGCCACGTGCCCATCGGCCCGTGGGCGCTCGCGCGCCGCGTGCTCCTCGTCACGGTCGGTCTCGCGCTGGCCCTGCTGATGCTCGACTTCTGGTGGCTGTCGATCAGCCTGGTCGTCGCGGGCCTCGGCCTCGCGCCGGCCCTCGCGGTGCTCTTCGCGATCACCTCGTCGAGCGTCAAGTTCAGCGACACCGCAGAGGCGTACGGCTGGATCGGCACCGGTCAGCTGATCGGCGCGGCGCTCGGCTCCGCGCTCGCCGGCCTCTTCATCGACTCCACCGGGTCCATCGGCGCGTTCTGGGTCGCCGTGATCCTGTGCGCGGCGGGCACGATCGCGGCCGTGGTCGGCCACCGGTGGCACCCCGACCTGCGCGACCGCGACGCCAGCCCGCTGCCGGACACCGACGCGGTGCCCGTCCAGCCGAGCTGACCCGCGCGGCGGGCCGAATCGGGCAATCCGGGCCGCCGCTTCGCCCCGGAGACGCCGAACCGGCCCGGAGTAGGGGGCTGCTAGACGCCGGCGCGCATCGGGGAGAGCGCGCCCGAGAGGGCGACGAGCTCGGCGAGCGCCTGGTGCAGCTTGCCGCGCTGGGTGTCGCTCGGCACGAACGAGCCGTCCTCCGCGAGGTGGTTGCGCGGGAAGTTGATCTCCACGCTGGCGAGGGTCGGGATGAGCCCGAGTCCCGCGGTCACGGCCTTCAGCGCCACGACGCCGCGCGTGCCGGCCGACACACCGCCGTAGCTGACGAAGGCGAGCGGCTTGCGGCGCCATTCGTGGTTCAGGTAGTCGAGCGCGTTCTTCAGCGCAGGCGAGAAGCTGTGGTTGTACTCCGGGGTCACGAACACGAACGCATCGGCGGCGTCGACGCGCTCGCTCCACGCGATCGTGTGCGGCTTGGTGTACTCGCGTGCCATCGGGTGGGCCGGCTCGTCCATGAGAGGAAGCGCGAGCTCGGCGAGGTCGACGAAGTCGATCTCGACCCCATCCTGGCCGCTCAGCTCGGACACCACCCAGTTCGCGATCGGCAGAGCGATCCGCCCCGGTCGCACACTTCCGGCAATCACCATCACCCGGGTCATCGGGCCTCCCCTTCGGTTCGTCTTTCCATGCAACTGAATCGACCGGTGCCGCATTCCCGGACAGACGCCGTTCCGCGCCGCGGGGATAATGAGGCGTGACCTCCGATCAGCTCGCCCCGACCGTTCCGCTCAACGACGGCAGGCGGATCCCCCAGCTCGGCCTCGGCGTGTACAAGATCGCCGACAGCGACGTGGAGCGGGTCATCGGCGAGGCCCTCGAGGTCGGCTACCGCCACATCGACACCGCGACGCTCTACCGGAACGAGCGCGGGGTGGGCCGCGCCGTCCGCAATGCCCCGGTGCCGCGCGAGGACCTCTTCGTCACGACGAAGCTGTGGAACGACGACCAGGGCTACGACCGGGCACTGCGCGCCTTCGACGAGAGCATGTCCCGCCTCGGGCTCGACTATGTGGATCTGTACCTCATCCACTGGCCCGTTCCGAGCCAGGACCGCTACGTCGAGACCTGGCGGGCGCTCGAGCGCATCCAGGAGGAGGGCCGCGCCCGGTCGATCGGGGTGTCCAACTTCGCGACGCACCACCTCGAGCGCGTCCTCGGGGAGGGCCGCGTCGCTCCCGCGGTGAACCAGGTCGAGCTCCACCCGTGGCTCCCGCAGGACGAGCTCCGCGAGTTCGACGCAGCGCACGGCATCGTCACCGAGGCGTGGTCGCCGCTCGCCCGCGGACGGGTGCTCGGCGACGAGCTGCTCGAGCGGATCGGCGCCAAGCACGGGAAGTCGTCCGCGCAGGTCGTCCTGCGCTGGCACCTGGACCGCGGCATCGTGGTCATCCCGAAGTCGGTGACCCCGTCCCGGATCCGGGAGAACTTCGACGTGTTCGACTTCTCGCTGGACGAGGAGGACGCGGCCGCGATCGCCGCGCTCGGCAGCGGCGAGCGCACCGGCCGCGACCCCGACCAGGACTGAGCCCAGGGCTTCGCAGTCGCGGTCGGGGCCGGAGGCTCACCAGCGCGAGTGCACGGCCTCGCGGAAGTACCGGTCGTAGATGTCCTGAACGCCCTGGCGGAAGTCGTCGCCCAGGTCGGGCGCCGAGCCTGCTGCCGCGTTGGCCCTGGCCTGGTCGACGTTGCGGGCGCCGGGGATGACGGTGCTCACGCCGGGGAGCTGGGCGATCCACGCGACCGCCGCCTGCGCGGAGGTCAGCCCCTCCGGCACGAGCGCCGCGAACTCGCGCGCCGCGGCGACGCCGGTCTCGAAGTCGACGCCGGCGAAGGTCTCCCCCACGTCGAAGGCGTCGCCGCCGCGGTTGTAGGTGCGGTGGTCGTTCTCCGTGAAGGTGGTGTCCTTCGTGTACTTGGCGCTCAGCAGGCCCGAGGCGAGAGGGACGCGCGCGATGATGCCGACGCCCGCCGCCTGCGCCGCAGGCAGGACCTCATCGAGCGGCTTCAGGCGGAACGCGTTGAGGATGATCTGGACCGACGCGACGGCCGGCCTGGCTATGGCGGTGAGCGCCTGCGCGGTCTCCTCCACGCTGACGCCGTAGGCCGCGATGGCCCCCTCCTCGACGAGGGTGTCCAGGCCGTCGAACACGGCGTCGGAGGAGTAGACGGCGGTCGGCGGGCAGTGCAGCTGGACGAGATCGAGCGTGTCCATGCCCAGGTTGCGGCGGGACCGGTCCGTCCAGCCGCGGAAGTTGTCGAGCGTGTAGTTCTCGGGCACCTGGTCGACCCGGCGGCCCATCTTGGTCGCGATCGTGATGCCGGCGTCCGGGTTCGCCGCCCGGAACTCGCCGAGGAAGCTCTCGCTCCGGCCGTCGCCGTACACGTCGGCGGTGTCGTAGAAGGTGACCCCGTCGGCCAGCGACGCGTCGAGGATGGCGCGCGCGTCCTCGGAGCTGACGTCGCCCCAGTCCGCTCCGAGCTGCCAGGTTCCGAGACCGACGACCGACACCTGCCGGCCGGTTCGTCCGAGCGTGCGCGTCTCCATGTGGCTCCTCCTCCGTGGCCCGCGAACGCGACGCCCCTTCCCTTTGTACCCGCTCCCGCCGGCGGGGGCGAACCGCGGGCGACGGATCCATAACGATCCCTCGGGCCCCTCCTGCTCGGCGGACCCGCGACCCTATTCTGTGCGCCATGAAGACCTCCTTGCGCCTGGCCGCCGTGGCGGCGGTCGTCCTCGCTCTCGCCGGCTGCACCAGCGGCAGCGGCGGCTCGGACAGCGGATCCTCCGGGGGCGGCATCGCGGTTGACGGCGGGAAGGCGCCCGACGGCGGGGTCGCATCGGGTGGCGGACAGCCGGTCGTCGGCGAGGCGCCCGAGAGCGCGGATGGCCGGGACGTCGTGGTCACCGGCTACCTCTCGATGGTCGCCGACGATCCGTTGCGGGCCGCAGACCGGGCCCGAGGCGTGATCGAGCAGGCCGGCGGACGGCTGGACGGCATCACCAAGGAGCCGAAGAGCGAGTACCAGGACGCGAGCTCGCAGCTCATCGCGCGGATCCCGTCCGAGCGGCTCGATGACACCCTCGACGACGTCGAGGCGCTCGGCTCGGTCCAGTCCCTGTCCACGTCGGCCAACGACGTCACGCAGCAGACGACCGACCTGGATGCCCGGATCACGAGCCTCCAGTCCTCCGTGGACCGGCTCCGCCAGCTGATCGGCAGCGCGACGACGACCGCGGACCTCATCGCAATCGAGACGGCGCTGAGCGAGCGGGAGGCGAACCTCGAGAGCCTCACCGCGCAGCGCGACTATTTGGCGGACCAGGTCGACTACGCAACGATGACCATCGCCTTCACGACGCCGGCTGGTGCCCCCGATGCGCCGCCCACCGACTTCTGGGGCGCCGTGGTCGCCGGGTTCAGCGCCCTCCTCTCGGCGCTCGGCTGGACGCTGATCGCCATCGGAGCCGCACTCCCCTGGCTGGTCTTCCTCGCGCTGCTGGGCGCCCTCGCCCTGCTCATCATCCGGCTCGTCCGCCGCAACCGGCGCCCGAAGCCGACCATCGAGACGCCGCCCGCCGCGAGCTGACGGATTCGGGGTTCAGCCCCGCGACCGCTCTAGAGGACGTGCCGCGGCCGGGAGCGCCGGCGCAGCACGCCCGCGGCGATCGCGCACCCGGCGCTCAGCGCACCCATCGCGATGATGAGCGCGAGCAGGCCGGAGTCGTCGGGCGACGGGATCAGCGAACCCTGCGACGCGGTGTTGCCCGCGAGGAGGCGGGTGTTCGGCTCCACGGTCGTGGGCAGCGTCGAGCGGACCTCCTCGAGCGCCGCTCCGCCGGCCTTGCTCTGCGCCTGGGTGAGGGCAGGACCGGAGGGCGCCACAGCGGCGCCCGCGGGAGCGGCGGTCACGACGGCGTCAGAGGAGGCCGAGGAAGAGGCCGAGGAGGATGAGCTCGAGGATGAGGTGCTCGTACCTCCCGAGGTGCTCCCGCCGGAGCTGGAGGGAGCCGGATTCGTCGTGGGGGCCGGCTGCTGCTGGCTGGGCTGTGGCGCGGGAGCGGCCGGCGCGGGCGCCTGGGTCGAAGGCGTCTCCGTCGAACCACCGGACACGTCGTTGCTGCCGGTATCAGTGCCGGAGCCGCCTCCGGTCGAGCCCGTGCTGCCGCCCGGGGCAGGTTCGGTCGTTCCTGATGCGGGAGGAGTCTCGGTGCTGGAGTCGTCACCACCCTGTCCGGTGTCCGCAGGCGGCTCTTCCGGGGTGGTGGGCGGAGTCACGACGACGTCGCCGACGCCCTCCTCGACCTCGTCGAGGCACTCCTGCTTGTCCTGGCCGAGAAGAAGCAGACAGTCCGCCGAAGTGAGCCCGTACGCCGCGCTCACTCCCCTGCCGTGAGCCCGGTGGCGAGCGCCAGGCCCGCGACGACGCGGAACGCGATAGACGTGCGCAATTCTCCCCCTCGTGCGTGTCGCGACACCCCCGTGCGGCGACCACGTCTTATCCTGCCCCTCCTTCGAGGGACACGCCAGACCGTGCTGTCTACCTCGGCGTCGATCCGCTCCCTCGCCTCAGGAGCAGGCGCGAGAGCGCCGTCAGTCGGGCGACGAGGCCGCCACGAGGGTGAGGAGGGCTTCGGCGTACGCGTCCGCCGCGCTCGGCGAGGAGTAGCTGAGCTCCTTCCCGCGGAAGGCGATGTCGACGACATAGCCCTCGCCGTCAGGCCGCAGACCGCGGAAGGTGCCGCCGAGCAGCTCGCGCAGCTGGTCCTCGCGAGGCAGCCACAGCGCGTCCTCGATCGCGACGGAGTCGAGCGCCCACTCGGTGGTCCCGTTGAAGCCCAGGATCGTGCCGGTCGGGTAGCTGTGCGCCTCGATCGTCATGTCGCTGAGGGTGAAGACGTCTCCGCTGAGCTCGGCACCCTGGATGCTGAACCGGTCCCCCGACTCCGGCTTCCAGCGCAGTCCCGCCGTGCGCAGGGCCAGGGCGAGGGGACGCGAGATCACCCGGTCATTATCCGCATGCTCGCTGAGGAAACGAGAAGCGGGCGCGGACGGCAGAATCGGAGCGTGACTCCTCTCTCCGGCACCCAGATCTCGATCGCCTCGGGCGACTACTCGGCGGACATCGCGACCGTCGGCGCGACGCTGCGCAGCCTGCGCCACCGGGACCGTCCGCTCACCCTGAGCTTCGACGAGGACGAGGTCCGTCCCCGCTATCTCGGCGCGACCCTCATCCCCTGGCCGAACCGGATCGTCGACGGAAAGTACCGGTTCGACGGCGCCGAGCGTCAGCTCGCCCTCACCGAGCCGGAGCGCGGGCATGCGCTGCACGGCCTGGCGGTCTGGCTGGACTTCGACATCGTCGAGCAGTCCGAGGACGCCGTCACGCTCGGCACCACGGTGCCGGCCCAGGAGGGCTACCCCCACCGCATCGCGGTGACGGTCGACTATCGGCTGACGGCGGACGGCCTCACCTGCACGACGACCGGGCGCAACACCGGCCCGAGCCCCGCGCCGTTCGGCACGGCGCCGCATCCCTACTTCTCCGCCGGCCCCGAGCCGGTGGACGAGTGGACGCTGACGCTCCCCGCCTCCCGGCTGCTGGAGACGGATGAGCGCCTGTCGCCGCTTCGCGAGGTGGAAGTCGACGAGGCTCGGGACTTCCGCGGCGGCGTCCTCCTGGGCGACACCCAGCTCGACACCGCGTTCACCGGCCTCGAGCGCGGGGACGACGGCATCGCGGAGGTGCGGATCGAGTCGCCGTCCGGGACCGGCGTCGCTCTCCGCTTCGGCGAGGAGTACTCCTGGGCGCAGGTCTTCACGAGCGATCTGCCGGAGGAGCGCCTGCGCCGCCGCGGCGTCGCGGTGGAGCCCATGACGTGCCCGCCGGACGCCTTCAACACGGGCATCGACCTCATCGTGCTCGAGCCGGGCGAGGAGTTCACGGGCGTCTGGCAGGTCCGCGCCCTCTGACGAGGGTGCGGCCTCAGCGCTTCCGCTGGCCTCCGGCGGCACCGGTGTCGAGGTCGTCGCCGGCCTGCAGGTCCGGTCCCTCGGACTCGGTGATGTCGATGTCCCAGTCGGCGGGGTTCTCCGGGATGGTGGGGCGGTCGCGCTCCTCGTCGGGCGTCTCGCGATCCTCGTCGGCCATGGCATCTCCCTCGCTCGGCGGCCGGAGTCCCGGCTCTGCACCGGAGTGTGGTCGCTCCCGGCCGCACCGTCAACGGCTAGCCGGGCCGTCGCGGGCGAATTACCGTCGGGCACGAGACACCAGAGAAGGGAGCCGACATGGCCGTCAGCCCGATCGAGATCCAGAAGGCACTGGGCGGGATGGACTACCCCGCCGACAAGGACGCCGTCGTGAAGCACGCGGAGTCCTCCGGTGCCGGCGACGACGTGATGGAGGCTCTGCGCGGCCTCCCCGAGAAGACCTACGAGCGTCCGACCGACGTGAACGAGGCCGTCGCCAACTCCTGAGCGGGAGCGGCCGCCGCGGCTCCCGCGGCGGCCGCGTCAACTCCCTTGAGAGGCTCGGACCACCGACTTAGCGTGGCGCCATGGAGTGGCTGGCGGCGACCGACTACGAGCTCGCGCGGCAGGTGCTGCAGCGCGGGATCGCGGCCGTCTATCTGATCGCCTTCCTCTCCACGGCGGCGCAGTTCCCCGCACTCCTCGGCGAGCGCGGCCTGCTGCCCGTCCCCCGCCTCGTCGCGGTCGCGGGCGACCGGCTCGGGCCGACCCTCTTCCGCTGGCGGTACTCCGACGCCCTGCTGCGCGGCGTTGCGGTGACGGGGGCGGCGATCGCCGCGCTTCTCGTCCTCGGTCTTCCTCAGCTCGGGCCCCCGTGGATCCCTCTGATCGCCTTCCTCGCGATCTGGCTGCTGTACCAGTCGGTCGTCAACGTCGGGCAGACCTTCTACGGCTTCGGCTGGGAGACGCTGCTCCTCGAGGCCGGGTTCACGGCCGCCTTCCTCGGCTCCGACCAGTCGGCGCCGCCCACGACCATCCTGATCCTCTTCGTCTGGCTGGTGTTCCGGCTCGAGTTCGGCGCCGGGATGATCAAGATGCGCGGCGGCGAGGAGTGGCGGAATCTGACCGCGCTCTACTACCACCACGAGACGCAGCCGATGCCGAACCCGGTGAGCCGGTTCGCGCACCTGCTCCCAAGCCGGTCCACCGTCTCGAGGTCGTCGGCAACCACATCGCTCAGCTGATCGTGCCGTTCCTCCTCTTCTTCCCCCAGCCGATCGCGACCGTCGCGGCGGCTCTCGTGATCCTCACGCAGGGCTGGCTGGTGGTCAGCGGCAACTTCGCCTGGCTGAACTGGATCACGATCGTGCTCGCGTTCGCCGCGGTCAGCGACTCCGCGGTGCACTGGCTCGTTCCCGCCGTTCCTGCGGACGTGGGGCAGGAGGCGCCCCTCCCCCTCTACTGGCTGGTCATCACACTCCTCGCGACCGCCTTGCTCGTCGTCCTGAGCTTCTGGCCGGCGCGCAACCTGGTCTCGCGGCACCAGCTCATGAACGCGAGCTTCAACAAGTGGCACCTCGTCAACGCGTACGGAGCATTCGGCAGCGTCACCCGGCGCCGGTACGAGGTCATCGTCGAGGGCACGCTGGACGACGTCCCCGAGTCCGGCGCCGCGTGGCAGGAGTACGAGTTCAAGGGCAAGCCGGGCGACCCGCGCCGCATCCCGCGCCAGTTCGCGCCGTACCACCTGCGCCTCGACTGGCTCATGTGGTTCCTGCCGCTCGGCGGGGACGACCGCTGGTTCCTCGTGTTCCTGCGGAAGCTCCTCGAGGCGGACCCGCCGACGCTGCGACTGATGCGCCGGGATCCGTTCGGCGGCGAGCGGCCCCGGTTCGTGCGCGCCCGCATGTTCCTCTACCGCTTCGCTACGCGCGCGGAGCGGCGAGAGTTCGGCACGTGGTGGATGCGCGAGCCGGTCCGCACCGTGGTCCGCCCGGTCGAGCTAGACGACTTCGCCTGAACCACGCCTCCCGCATCCGAGGCCCCTTCCGCAACCCGTGCCGGCGCATGCTGCGGGCGGAATAGCCTCGGAACGCAATCCGAGACGAGGAGCAGCATGGCGACGAGAACCACCCCCATCGCGGACTACGCGATGATCGGCGACCTGCACACGGCGGCGCTGATCACCCGCGACGGGAGCATGGACTGGCTCTGCCTGCCCCGCTTCGACTCCCCTTCCCTGTTCGGCGCGATGCTCGACAGCGACGAGGCCGGCCACTGGGCGCTCGCTCCGGTCGGCGAGGTGCTCGAGACGAGCCGCGCCTACCTGCCGAGGACCTTCGTCCTCCGCACGGTCTGGCGCACCGCGGAGGGGAGGCGGAGGTCCTCGAGTTCATGCCGCTGCACGACCGGGCCGCGAACGTGGTGCGCCGGGTGCGCGGGCTGTCCGGGCGCGTCCGCTTCCAGGAGGCCATCCGCGTCCGCTTCGACTACGGCGAGGCGATGCCGTGGGTGCGCCAGGTCCCGGAGCGGGGCGGCAACGCGCTGCTCGCCATCGCCGGCCCCGATGCCGTCCTCGTCCGCGGACCCCGCCTCAAGGCCAACGGGCTGCGGCACACCGCCGAGTTCGAGGTGGGCGAGGGCGACACCGTCGACATGGTCCTCACCTGGTACCCCTCGTACCGCGAACCGCCGATCCCCATCGACGTCGACCGCGAGCTGCACCGCACCGTCGCCTGGTGGGAGGACTGGGCGTTGCGCAGCCAGCCGCCGTCGCCCTATGACGAGCAGGTGCAGCGGTCGCTCCTGGTCCTTCGCGCCCTCACGCACGAGGACACCGGCGGCATCGTCGCGGCGGCGACCACGAGCCTGCCCGAAGAGGCGGGCGGCGTCCGGAACTGGGACTACCGCTACGTGTGGCTGCGCGACGCAGCCCTCACCATCGGCGTGCTCATGACGCACGGCTACCGCGAGGAGGCCGAGGAGTGGCGCGGCTGGCTGCTCCGCTCCATCGCGGGTGACCCCGCGGACGTGCAGATCATGTACGGGATCGGCGGCGAGCGCCGCCTGGCCGAGTACGAGCTGCCTGCCCTGTCCGGGTACGGCGGAGCCGCTCCGGTGCGCGTCGGCAACGCCGCCTACCTGCAGCGCCAGTGGGACATCTTCGGCGAGGTCATGGTCGCCCTGCACGGCGCTCGCGAGGCCGGGCTGAAGGAGACGCGCGCGTCCTGGCCTCTGCAGGCGGCCCTGCTGGGCTTCCTCGAGAAGAACTGGCAGCAGCCCGACCGGGGCATCTGGGAGATCCGGGGCGAGGAGAAGCACTTCGTGCACTCGCGCGCCATGGTGTGGGCCGCCTTCGACCGCGGTGCGCGCGGCGTGCGGGACTTCGGGCTGCCGGGCGACGCCGACAAGTGGGAGGCGCTGCGCGACCAGGTGCGGGCCGAGATCCTCGAGCAGGGCTTCGACGAGAAGCGGAACACGTTTGTGCAGCACTACGGCGGCACGGGCGTCGACGCCTCCCTGCTGCAGCTCACCCAGATCGGCTTCCTCGAGCCCGACGACCCGCGCATGCTCGGGACGGTCGCCGCGATCGAGGAGGACCTGATGCAGGACGGGCTGCTCCTGCGCTACCGCACCGAGTCCGGCGTCGACGGGCTCGAAGGCGGCGAGCATCCGTTCCTCGCGTGCTCGTTCTGGCTCGTCGAGCAGTACGCCGCCTCGGGCCGCGTGGCGGACGCCCGGAAGCTGATGGACCGCCTCACCTCGCTCGTCAACGACCTCGGCCTCCTCAGCGAGGAGTACGACGTGGGCGCCGGCCTGCAGATGGGCAACACCCCGCAGGCGCTGAGCCATCTCACGCTCGTGCGCGCGGCCGATGCGATCGCGGCCGCCGAGCGCGGCCACGAGGATGAGCTGCCGCTCGTGCGCGGCGAGTCGGAGGGCCGCCAGAACGAGGACAAGCCCGAGTCGCGTCCGGCCGGCTAGCGCGCCTCGGCGGCGCGGCGGTCGGGCGCCTCGGCCGTCAGGGCACGACCGGCCCCCGGCTACCAGCCCTCGGGACCGGACGAGCCCGCCGGGTACTCCTCGAGGGGGACCTTGTCCTCGCGCCAGGCCGCGAGCACCGGGTCGACGATGCGCCAGCACTCCTCGGCGATGTCCCCGCGCACCGACAGGAGCGGATTGCCCTCGAGGATGCCGCGCAGCACCTGCCCGTACGGAAGCAGCTCCCCCGGCTCCTTCTTCACGCTGAGCGTGCTCTGCTCGAGCTTGAACGGGTCTCCGCTGCCGTTCATGGTGACCCGGAACTCGACCTCCCCGGTCTTCAGGTCGAGCACGACGCGGTCCGCCGCCGGCGCTCCGCCGAAGTCGGGGATCTCGGGCGCGGGCACCATGTGCACGCGGACCTCGGTCGTGTACTTGCCGATCGCCTTCCCGGAGCGCAGCACGAAGGGCACCCCGTGCCAGCGCGCGGTCGCGACCTCGAACGTCACCTGGGCGAGCGTCTCCGTCTGCAGCTTCGGGTCGACGCCCTTCTCGTCCGCATAGGACGGCAGCTCGCGGTCGCCGACCTTCCCGGCCGAGTACCGCGCCCGGTGGCTCGCCGCGACCGGGTCGCCGTTCCACACCTGGGTGCTGCGGAGGACCTGGGCGATGTTGGACCGGAGCTCCACCTCGTTGAGCTTCGGAGGCTGCTCCATCGCGACGAGGGCGAGGACCTGGAGCAGATGGCTCTGGATCATGTCGACGAGCGCGCCGGCCTTGTCGTAGTACCCGCCGCGACCCTCCAGACCGAGGGTCTCGTCATAGACGATCTCGACGCGGTCGACCGTCCCGCTGTGCCATACCGGCTCGAAGAACTGGTTCGCGAAGCGCACGCCGAGGATGTTCAGCACCATCGACATGCCGAGGAAGTGGTCGATCCGGTAGACCTGCTCCTCCGGCACGAGGCGGCCGATGAGGCGGTTGAGCTCGCGCGCCGACTTCTCGTCGACGCCGAAGGGCTTCTCCAGCGCCAGCCGGGTGCCCTCGGGCAGCTCCACCCTGCGCAGCGCGCGGCACACCTTCGCGGTGACCGCCGGGGAAGCGCGAAGTAGATGACCGGAGTGTGCTCGCACGCGGCGATCAGCTTCTCGAGGTCCTCCTGGCTCGTCGCGTCGGCCTTGATGTACTGCGTCGACTCCAGGTAGCGGTCCGCGTCCTTCGGGTCCTGCACCTGGCTGAAGCTGTCGCGGATCAGCTGCTTCCACTCCTCGTCGGTGCGGTCCTCCATGCTGGAGCCGATCACCTGCACGTCGTAGTCGTAGATGCTGAGGAGGCTTGCAAGACCCGGCAGCAGCAGGCGCTTGGTGAGGTCGCCGCCGGCACCGAGGATGAGCACGCTCACGCTGGGGGTCGCCATGTTCCCGAGCGTACGTCGCGCCCCCGGGACGAGCCAGGCCGCCCCCGCCCCCTGGCGCGACCGACCGCGCCGGGTGTAACAGAGCCCGTGGGGTGTCAACCCCTGCCCGCCGCATCAGGCCGATGGAACGGTGGGACCAGGAGGTGCCGGATGGCGGACAAGACGGTGGCGGACGTGGTCGTCGAGCGGCTCCGGGACTGGGGCGTGCATCGCATCTTCGGCTACAGCGGCGACGGCATCAACGGCTTCATGGAGGCCCTGCGGCGCGCTGACGGGGACCCCGAGTTCGTCCAGGCCCGGCACGAGGAGACCGCCGCGTTGATGGCCGTCGGCCACGCCAAGTACACGGGCGGAGTGGGCGTTGTCACCTCCACCCAGGGTCCGGGGGCGATCCATCTCCTCAACGGCCTGTACGACGCCAAGCTCGACGGCGTTCCCGTCGTCGCGATCGTGGGTCAGCAGAACCGCAGCGTGCTCGGCTCCGGCTACATGCAGGAGGTGAACCTGCAGACGCTCTTCTCGGACGTGGCCGCGCAGTTCTGCCAGCTCGTCTCCACGCCCGAGCAGGTCCCGTCGGTCCTCGACCGGGCCTTCCGCACCGCGCTCGCCACCCGCTCCCCCACCGTGGTGATCCTTCCGCACGACATTCAGAAGGCGGACGCCCCCGAGCTCGAGGCGGAGCACGGGATCGTCGTCACAGCGGCCGAGTTCCGCCGTCCGGTGGTCACGCCGGCGGCCGGCGACCTCGATGAGGCGGCGGCTCTCCTGAACGCGGGATCCAAGGTCGCGGTGCTCGTCGGCCAGGGCGCGAAGGACGCGCAGGAGCAGGTGGTGGCGGTGGCGGAGCGCCTCGGGGCCGGCATCACCACCAGCCTCCTCGGCAAGCCGTACGTCGACGAGACCCTTCCCTTCGCGGTCGGCACGATGGGCCACCTCGGCACGACCGCGAGCGCGGCGCTGCTCGGCGGCTGCGACACCCTGCTCATCGTCGGGTCCAACGACCCGTGGACGGAGTTCTACCCCCAGCCCGGGCAGGCCCGGGCGGTGCAGATCGACCTCGACGGGCGCATCATCGGCAACCGGTACCCCATCGAGGTGGGGCTGGTCGGCGACGCCGCCACGACGCTCACCGCGCTGCTCGAGCGCCTCGACGAGAGGACGGACCGCTCCTGGCGGAACGAGGTCGAGGCCGAGGTCAGGCGCTGGGAGGAGGTGGCCGAGACGCGTGCCAACGTGCCGGCCGACCCGGTGAACCCCGAGCTCGTCGTCCGCACCCTCGGCCCGCGCCTGCCCGCCGACGCCCGCATCGCCCTCGACGTCGGCAGCGTCGTGTACTGGTACGCCCGCCAGCTGCGCCTGCCGGTCGGCGTGCCCGCGCACGTGTCCGGCACGCTCGCCTCCATGGGCTGCGGGGTGCCGTATGGCATCGCCGCGAAGCTGGCCGCGCCCGGGCAGCCGGTCGTCGTCCTCACGGGCGACGGCGGCATGCAGATGACCGGCGTCGCCGAGCTGATCACGGTCGCCCGCATGTGGGAGCAGTGGGAGGACCCTCGCTTCGTGGTGTGCGTGCTGCACAACGGGGACCTCGCGGAGGTGACCTGGGAGCAGAGGGAGATGGAGGGCGCGCCGCGCTTCGTCGCGAGCCAGGCGCTTCCGTCGTTCCCGTTCGCCGGCTATGCGGACCTGCTCGGCCTGAAGGGCATCCGCGTGACCAGTCCGGACGAGCTCGAGGCCGCGTGGGACGCGGCGCTCTCGGCCGATCGCCCCGTCGTGCTCGAGGTCCTCACCGACCCGAACATCCCGCTCCTGCCGCCCTTCCCCGCCGGAGCGGCGAAGCTCGACTCGATGCGCGCGGGCATCGACCAGGAGGACGAGCACGTCGAGCACACGCGCCGCCTCCTGGATACCTACGCCTCGCACGAGGAGGACTGACACTTCTGAACCCTCGCCCCCCCACCGCTGATTGAGGAGCGCCGCAGGCGCGTCTCGAAATCACACCCTTCCGGGGATCTCCCCGCGTCCCGTGGATTTCGAGACGCCCGCTGCGCGCGCTCCTCAATCAGCGGAGAGGGGTGGAGGCGGACGCCGTTCTCACAGCAGGGCGATGCCCGCCGCGAGCGCCGGCTCCCGGTAAGCCGCCGCCAGTGTGGCGAGCGACTCGTGCGCGTTGAGCCCGCTCGGGTTCGGCACCACCCACAGCTCGGCGTCCGCGATGCGCACCGGCTGCCGGCCCGGCACGGCCTTGGGCATCCCGAAGCCGGTGCGATAGGCGCCGATGCCCAGGATGGCGACGACGCGCGGGCGCCACTCGGTCACGCGCTCCGTCAGCAGCGCGGCGCCGGCGCGGTACTCCTCGGCGGAGAGCTCGTCCGCCCGGCTCGTCGCCCGGGCGACCAGGCTCGTGATGCCGACGCCACGGTTGATCAGGTGCTGCCGGTCCGCCGCGCGGAGGCCCTCCGACGCGTCGATGACACGGTCGAGGATCCCGGCCGCGGCGAGCGCCGGGTAGAACCGGTTGCCGGGTCGAGCGAACGGGGCGCCCGTCGCGGCGGTCCACAGCCCCGGATTGATGCCGACGAGAAGCAGTCGGAGGCCGGGCCCCACCGTCGGCTCGATGGTCTTGTCCCGGAACGACTCCAGGTAGGCGCGGCTCATCGGCACGCCCCCATCCTCGCCGATCGCGCGCCGGTGCTGGCAGTGCCGGTGGCAGGCTGGCAGCCATGTGGATCGGCTGGATCGAGTTCGACCTGCTGCTCGGCGACGTCCACTCCCTGAAGGAGAAGCGCAGCATCGTCCGCCCGCTCGTCGCGGAGCTGGCGCGCCGCTTCGCGGTCTCCGCTGCGGAGGTCGGCGCGCAGGACCTGCACCGCCGCAGCACGATCGGGGTGAGCCTGGTGTCCGGGGACGGCTGGCACATCCGCGACGTGCTCGAGTCGATCGACCGGTTCGTCGGTGAGCGGCCCGAGCTGCAGGTGCTCGCGAGCCGGCGGCGCCTCCTCGATTCGGACGACTGACGGGGCCGGTGCAGAGTAGGGGCATGGCGACCCTGCTCCTCGGCTACGACGTGGAGTACGCGACCCCGGACGGCACGACGGCCGCGTTCCTCGAGCGGGTCGTCGACGTGCACACCCGCTGGGCGGCGCCCCTCACGCTGTTCCTGCTCGGCGAGACCCTCGAGCAGAACGTCCGGGCGGTGCAGCGCGCAGCGTCGTCGCCGCTCGTGAGCGTCGCCCAGCACACCTACTCGCACAGCCTGCTGCGGCCTCTCCGAATCGACACCGGGACCAGCGTCACCACGCTCGAGGCCGGCTCGCCCGAGCGAATCGACGAGGAGCTCCGCCGCACCAGCACCCTGATTCGCGAGCACCTGGGCCTGGACTGCGCCGGCCTGACCGCGCCGTACACGTACTTCCGTGGCCTGCAGGGCCACCCCGAGCTTCTCGAGGTGCTGCGGAGGAACGGCATCCGGTACGTCCGCTCGGACGGACGGGATGCGCGCGGCTACCAGCCCGTGCCGCGGACGCCGCCCTACTGGTACGACGCCGACGGATACCCGGACATCCTCGAGATCCCCACCCACGGGTGGCACGACTGCGTGGTGCGTGAGGACGTCCTCGGCTGGGACGATCTCGACGGCTACGTCGGGCTGGTCACCGCGGAGATCGACCGCGCGGTCGCCGACGACGGGCTGTACTCGATCTGCGCTCACGACTGGAGCAGCATCCGCGGTGATCCGGAGCTGACCCATGTCGACCGCATCCTCTCCCACGCGCGACAGCGCGGGATGGCGATCGGGACCTACGGCCAGGTGCACGAGGAGCTGCGCGCCGCTCGAGCGGCCATCGCATGAGCACGGCGGGCACGTCGGTCCGGACGGCCGTCCCCGGTCTCGCCCTCGCCGGAGCGGCCGCGCTCACGGCGTGGGCCGCGAGCGCGGCGCTGCCCGCGGTCCCGCTGCTGACCGTCGCGGTCGTGCTCGGCATCGTCGCCGGCCAGCTGCGGCTCCCGGACGCGGTGCGCCCCGGACTGGCGGTGGCGTCCCGCCGGCTCATGCGGATCGGCGTCGTCCTGCTCGGGCTCAAGCTCAGCCTCGGCGACATCGCCCGGCTCGGCCCGGTGGCGATCCTCAGCACGGTCGCGGTCGTGCTGCTCACCTTCGCGCTGACCTACGCGCTGGGGCGGCTGCTGCGGCTGCCGGGGCACGAGCCCCTCCTGCTCGCAGCGGGCTTCGCCATCTGCGGCGCCTCGGCGATCGGGGCGATGAGCTCCGCCGTCCGGGCGAAGGACTCCGATGCGGCCACCCCGGTGGCCCTCGTCACCCTCTGCGGAACGCTCGCGATCTTCGTCCTGCCGCCGCTGCAGAGTCCGCTGGGTCTCGATGCCGAGCAGTTCGGGCACTGGGTCGGCGCCGGGGTGCACGACGTGGGGCAGGTGGTGGCGACCGCCCAGGTGGCGGGCCCGCTGGCACTCGCCCTCGCACTCGTGATCAAGCTGACCCGTGTCGCCCTCCTCGCTCCTCTCGTCGCCGTGACGGCAGCCGTGGAGCGGAGGCGCAGCGCGAACGCGGGGGCCCGCCCGCCGGTCGTCCCGCTGTTCGTCGCCGGCTTCGTCGCCGCGGTCCTCGTGCGCTCCTTCGTTCCGCTGCCCGACCCGGCGCTGCACGCCGCCGACACGGTTCAGACGGCGCTGCTCGCGATGGCGCTCTTCGCGCTCGGCACGGGCGTGCGGCTTCGGCGCCTGGTCACCACCGGATGGCGCGCCGTGGTCGTCGGGCTGACGTCCTGGGTGCTCGTCGCCGGCCTCGCTCTGCTGGCCGTGCACATCTCCTGACCCGCGGCCGGAGCGGGCGCCGCGGCGCCCGAACGCGCCGTACAATCCGGTCATGGAGCGTGCCAACAGCACCACGCTCGTGGTGGTCGGCGGCGAGGCGTCCCTGCTGGAGGACCTCGACCGCCTGCCCAACGTGCGTGCCGCCAGCCTCGCCGGGCGCCCCGAGGCGGCGGTCAAGTCCTTCGTCGAGGGCGCGAACACCGCGTACGTGGCGCATGACCGGGATCCGCTCGAGCACGTGGCGTCAGCCTGGGTCGAGTTCTACGACGATCGCGGCACGCTCGGAACGCTGGACGTGGAAGTGGAGGCGACAAGCGCTCTCCTCCGCAGAGGGGACGCCTCACTCCCCGACTACTACGTCGTGCTCGACCCCGAGGCGCTGCCGCCGACGTGGAAGCACTGGTGGCTGGGCGTGCTGCCGGGGGTCGCGCCCATGCGGGTGCTCCCGGCGGAGAGCGACGCGGACGCCGTCCGCCGGGTGCTCCGCCGGCTGCCGTCGGGCCGCACATGGCCGGAGTCGCTCGACTGGCTGCACCGGCTGACGCGGAACGCGCCGGACCGGCTGGACCTCGGAGGCTAGCTCAGTAGGACGCGCCCGGGATCCGGCCGCCGGCGCGGGCCGCGGACCACTCGAGCGCGTGGTTCGCCTGCTCCTCCGTCAGCGCCGTGGTGCCGCCGCAGTTCGAGCACTCGACGAAGTGCCTGCGCGACAGCGTGAACAGGGGGATGAAGAAGAGGGTGAAGCGGTTCACCCGCCGGTACACCTGCTGGGGCACGGCGAGCCCGCAGAAGTGGCACACGAACGTGACGGTGAGCATCGCCTCCAGATAGGCGCGGGTTCCGAACAGCAGCAGCACCCCGCCAGCGTACGAAGCGTTCCGAATGTTCGGGATCGGCTTGACGGGGGCGTATCCCTCTGCATGGGCGAGGGCTCGGCGAAGGCTCCGGCAGAGCCAGGTAGGGTGACTCGGTGCGTACGGGAGGGGTGGGCAACTGAGGATCGTCAGCTACAACCTGCGGAAGCATTCGGCCGTCGGGGAGCTCACCACCCTGGCCGACGACCACGCGGTCGACGTGCTCTGCCTGCAGGAGGCGGATACGACCGACCTTCCCGAGCGCGTCGGGCACCTCGTGCTGGTGGAGGCCACGCGGAACAACCGCCTCGGTCTCGCGGTGTACTGCCGCGAGGACCGGTACACCGTCCGAGCGACGAAGGTGCTCGCCGTTCACAAGTCGGTGCACGACCGCATCCTGGCCCCCGCGCACGAGCGCCTGCTCGCCGTGCACCTGCTCGACCGCGAGACGGGCAGGGAGGTGCTGGTCGGCGACTTCCATGCCGCGCCGCTCACCGCATCCAACTCGCTCCGCCGCAAGCAGATCGCGGCCGCGCACGACGGCATGCGCGCCCTCGCCGATCACCTACCCGCGCTCATGGTGGGCGACTTCAACTATCCGTGGTTCATCAGCGCGCTCGAGCGGCGTCTCCTCACGTCGGGCTACACCCTGACCCGCAGCACCGAGCCCACCTACGAGCGCTACCGCTACTTCTCGGGCTACTTCGACTTCGTCACCTCGACCGGCTTCTCCATCGACAAGGTCGACGTGCTCCCCGCGGGCGCCTCCGACCACCGGCCGATCAGCCTCACCGCACACATCACCGACGACTGACGCTTCTGCGCCGAGCCGCGGGCGGACCCGGGTCGGCCGCCGCTCAGCGAGAGCCGAGCCCGCCCTCCTCGGAGGCGAGGGCCGGGACCGCGTGCGGCTCCTCGAACCACGGGTGCCGACGCACCATGAGCCAGAGCAGCACCAGCCCGATCAGCGAGATGACGATCAGCCCCACCGCGTAGAAGGTGGACGCGAGGGTCGAGACCTCCGCCGCCGTCCCCGGACGGAGGAATCCGTACTGCAGGGCGGGGATCGCGTTGCCCGTGACGACGACGGCGACGAAGGAGGCGATGCCGCCCATCGAGTCCCAGAGGCCGTGCAGCACCGCGACGCCCACGAAGGCGCCGAGCACTCCCAGCGTCAGCCGGTACCTGGTGCCGGTTCGGGATGCGCCGAAGATGGCCGCACCCAGCACGGCGGTCCACAGCACGTGGCCGACCGGGGTGAGCACCGACCGCAGGACCTCGGTGTGCAGGAGCGAGACGAGGTCGAAGCCGCCGGACGTGACCCCGGCGTTGAAGGCGTAGCCGGCCGACTCGAACGCCGCGAAGCCGGCTCCCACGGTGGCGCCCAGGAGCGCCCCTGGCGCCCGGTCTTGGGCACGACGCTCCGGCCGATCACCACGAGGACGACGCCCTTGACGAACTCCTCGATGAAGCCGACGAAGACGTAGGTCAAGGTCGAGGCGCGCAGATCGGCCTCCAGCAGCGACGCCCCGAGCACGCCGAATACGCCGCTGACGAAGAACGCGAGCACGACCTGGATGGCCGTCATGTTGCCGGTGATGCGCTCGGCGACGAACAGCACGACGCAGAACGGCACCAGGAAGCTCCCGAGCAGGATCAGCGTCGGAATGAGGTTGCTGTTCCGGGTGACGATCGTGACGACCGTGGTCAGCACCCAGAGCGCGATGCCGACGAGCAGCGCCTTCCACCACCACCCGTGCCGGGCGGTGCGGACGGATGGGACGGCGACCGCAGTCATTCGTGCTCCTTCAGGCTCTCCTGAATGGTGCGCCCCGCTCGGGGCACTGTGCGACGCATTGACAAGGCCGTCCCGGCGAGACAGCGGAGCTCA
Organism: Naasia aerilata; assembly: GCF_030296595.1. GTDB lineage: Bacteria > Actinomycetota > Actinomycetes > Actinomycetales > Microbacteriaceae > Naasia > Naasia aerilata. Next base: position 616,698 of record NZ_AP027731.1, read on the forward strand.
CTCTTGCGGCGACGGGTTTCCCTGCGCGAGTCTATAAGTAAGCACTTACTTACGGGGAACTCCAATGGTGAGCATCGACACGTCGACCGACTGGGCCCGTTGCAACACCGCGGCGCTCGAGACCCGCAAGCGCGACGGATCCTGGGTCCGCACTCCGGTGAGCCTCGTCACACACGACGGCCGGACCTACTTCCGGACGTACGCGTCAGCCGGCAAGGCGAAGCGGCTCCGCAACTTCACCGAGGTGCGGGTCTCGCCCTGCACGCTCCTCGGCAGGCCCCTCGGGCCCGCCGTCGCCGGCGAGACCCGCCTTCTCGGACCCGAGGAGGCGCTGGTCGCGCGCCGCCTCTTGAGGAGGCGGCACCCCGTCCTGCAGGGTGTAGCCGTGCCCCTGTTCCACCGGCTGATGCACTACCGGACGCTGCACTACGAGCTGACCTTTGCCGACGCGGTCTGACGCGCCCCGCGAGCGCATCCTCGCCGCGGCGTCCGACCTCTTCGGCCGGCAGGGCTACTCCCCCACCACGATCGCGCAGATCGAGCAGGCGGCCGGCCTCAGCCCGGGAGCCGGCGGTCTCTACCGGCACTTTGGCAGCAAGCGCGACCTGCTCGAGCAGGTCCTCACGCGCCAGCTCGACGAGGGGCCGGACCTCGGCGCCTTCCTGTCCTCCGCCGGCGATTCGGGAAGCTACCGCGACCAGCTCCTCGCCGTGGCCCGGGCGGCCCTGCGCCGGCTCGAGCATGAGCGCGACCTCAACCGGCTCCTCGTCCGTGACCTCTCGGCGGCGCCCGAGCTGCTCGCCCTCGTCCGCGACCGCGAGCTCCGCACGGTCCACCGCGGGCTGACCCGGTGGCTGGAGCAGCACCGGCCCGGTGGACGCCTTCCCGCGGCCGAGGTGGCGACCGTGCTGATGGGCGCCCTCAGCCACTACTGGATCCTCGCCGACGTGTTCGGGGGCGAGCACCCCTTCGGGGTGAGCGAGGAGGAGTTCCTCGGCACGCTCGCCGAGATGGCGGCTGCCGCCCCCTGAGACGCCCGTCGGCTACCTGCTCTGCTGCTGACCCGCGCCGATGCTGACCATCCAGGGCACGCCGAAGCGGTCCGTGAGCATGCCGAACTCGTCGCCCCATGGAGCCGGGGCGAGCGGCATGGTGACGGTCGCCCCGTCGAGGAGCTTCTCCCAGTAGCCGCGCAGCTCGGCATCGTCGTCGCCGCTGAGCGAGACGGAGAAGCTGCCGCCGGTCGCCGCCTCGCCCATCGACTTCGGGGTGTCGGACGCCATCAGCGTGAAGCCGGTCGGCGTCTCCAGCTGGGCGTGCATGACCAGCGAGCTCTCGGCGGGATCGTCGGTGCCGCCGAACTCACCGAACGTGCTGACGTTGAGCTCGCCGCCGAACACGCTCTGGTAGAAGGTCATCGCGTCCCGGGCGTCGTCGCGGAAGCTCAGGTACGGATTCAGGCGGGTAGGCATGGGTCCTCCTCGAGGGTCGGTTCCCTGCGATCGTGGCCCGATCCGGCCTCCGGCACCAGAGCCGGAGGCCGGATCGATCCCCTACGAGTTGAGCGTGACCGACGCGAGCTCGATGTCGATGCCCGCGAGCGCCTTCGAGACCGGGCAGTTCGCCTTGGCGTCCTCGGCGAGCTCCTGGAACTTGGCCGCGTCGAGGCCCTCGACGGTGCCGACGACCGTCAGCGCGCTCTTCGTGACGCCGGTGCCGGGAACGAAGCTCACCTTCGCGGAGACGTCGAGCTGCTGCGGCGGCGTGCCGTTCTGAGCGAGGCCGTTCGAGAAGGCCATCGAGAAGCAGGCCGAGTGCGCGGCCGCGAGCAGCTCCTCCGGAGTGGTCGTGTTTCCGTCGCCGGTCGAACGGGCCCGCCAGTTGACGTCGAACTCGGCGGCGGACGACGTCTCGAGGCGGGTGTGCCCCGTCCCTGACATGAGGTCCCCGCGCCAGACGGTGGATGCGCTGCTGTCAACGGCCATGTTGTGTTCCTTCCGGTTCCGCATCCGGGCGTGGCGCCCGGGCGCTCCTGTCATCCAAACACGCCGAAGCTGACAGGCAGGAGGGGAAAAGAAGAAGGCGCCCCTCGCGGGACGCCTTCTCTTTTCGGTGGACCTGAGGGGATTCGAACCCCTGACCTCTTCATTGCGAACGAAGCGCGCTACCAACTGCGCCACAGGCCCAATAACCCGTCCACACTACCAGTTCCGCGGCACCGCCCAGGACGCGCGCCCACCTCCTGCGGGGCACCGGCCTTCGTCCCGTCACCCCTCCGCCACGATCGCTCAGCAGGCACTTTCCGCCTTCAGCAGGCTGAAATCGGCAAATCCAGCCTGCTCGCGGCGGTTTCTGCCTGCTGAGCGAGAGGAAAGGAGAGGAGACGCCCGACTGGCTCGCGGTCAGACGGCGCGGCGGCGGCGGAGGACGTCGTTGAGATCGGTGATGCCCGGTGACGCGTCGTCGAGCAGGCCCATCGCGGCCCAGCTCGCGGCGCGGTCCTTCGCGGCCGGGCGCTGCGGGAGCTGGGTGACCTCCGGCGCGGACTGCGCGGCGCGGAGGGCCTCCTGGGCCTTCGCCGCAGCGATCTTCAGCGACTCGTCGACGGTGACCTCGATGCGGCGGACCGCCGGAACCGGCATGGGCTCCTCGGTGACCTCGCGGCGGGACAGATAGAGCGGCTTGGGCAGCGGGACCGGCGTCCACGTGGGCCGCTCCTCCTCGCGCCGCTCCCAGTCGACGAAGCTCTGCACGGGAGGCGCGACCGCGACCGTCCGGTCGACGGCCTGGCTGGCGCGCCGGGCCGCGGCGACGGTCGCGATGCGCTGGAGCATCCCCAGCGAGCCGAGGACGCCGACCGAGCTGGCGGCGACAAGGAGCCAGGAGCCGTTGGTGATCACCTCGACCACACCGAAGCCGACCCCGGCCACCGAGGCGGCGAGCACGAACGCAGAGAGAAGGCGGGAGCGGCGCAGCCTCGAGGTGGCGAGCGCCGAGACCGCTGCGGCCTTCTGCTTCGGCTCCCGCGGTGCGCGAGCGCTGCGGGCGAGTGCGCGCGCCGCGGCTGCTTCACGGGCGCGCGCGACGGCCTCCGCACGCTGCGCAGCCTGGCGCAGGGCGCGGTGCTGCTCCGCGACGCTCCGGGCGTGGACCTCGGCGCGGACCTCGGCCGGAACCTCCGCCGTCTCGGCGAGGATGCGGAGCGTCTGCTGCAGGCGCACGGCGTTCCGCTCGGTCGCGAGGTACTGGCGACGACGCAGCCACGTGGGCATCAGGTAGACGAGCCAGAGCACCGCGGCGACCGCGATGACGATCCCCCGCCCGCGCTCTCCCCGCCCATGGGCTCACGGTAAAGCCGTGAAGGCGCCGAGAGCCGCAGGCCGTCGGGCGTGTCTTCCCGACTTGCGGCCTCATCAGGCCGAAGGAATCTGTCAGGCCCTCACCAGGCGGGGAAGGGACGCAGCGCCGCCTCGCGGTCCGCGTCGGGGATGTGCGCGGCCTCGGCCGGCACCCGTCCGCTCTTCCAGCGCCCCAGCACGGTGTCGCGCATCTCCTCGGCCACGAGCGCGAAGCAGAAGTGGTCGCGCCAGTCGCCGTTGATGTGGATGAAGCGTCTGCGCAGGCCTTCGTAGCGGAAGCCGAGCTTCTCGACCACGCGCAGCGACTTGGCGTTCTCCGGCCGGATGCAGATCTCCATCCGGTGCAGGCCGAGCTGCTGGAAGCAGTAGTCGGTGGTGAGCGCGACCGCGGTCGGGGTGGCTCCCGCGCCGGCGAAGCGCTCCGAGATCCAGTATCCGGTGGACGCCGAAGACGTCGAGCCGTAGGCGATGCCCGAGACGTTCAGCTGCCCGGCGAGCTCGCCGTCCACCTCGACGATGAAGGGCAGCCCCTGCCCCGACCTCGCGTTGGTCTGCAGCGCCCGGATGCTCGCCCGCGTGTCGAAGCTCATCGGGCCGCGCGGGTTCGTCGCCTCCCACTCGCGGAGCCAGCCGCGGTTGTCGAGCAGCTCGCGCTCGAGTGCGCGGGCGTCGCGCAGGCGGATCGGACGGACGGTGGTCCTTCCGTCCCGGAGGGTGGGAATGATGGCCACGCGTCGACGCTACGGCAGAGTCGCGACGAAATCGCGGAGCCAGGGGCGCAGGTCCGACCCGAGGTCGTCGCGCTCGGAGGCGAGCTGCACGATGGCCTTGATGTAGTCGATCTTGTCGCCGGTGTCGTAGCGGCGGCCGCGGAACACGACGCCGTACACCCCGCCGGCCTCGCCGGTGGCGGCGAGGTGCTGGAGCGCATCGGTGAGCTGGATCTCCCCGCCCTTGCCCGGCTCCGTCTTCTCGAGCACGTCGAACACCTCGGGTCGCAGCACGTAGCGGCCGATGATCGCGTAGTTCGACGGCGCATTCTCGGCCGAGGGCTTCTCGACGAGGCCGGTGATCCGCACCACGTCCTCCTCGTCGGTGGCCTCGACGGCGGCGGCGCCGTACAGGTGGATCTGGGAGGGCTCGACCTCGAGCAGCGCCACGATGGTCGCATCGCGGGAGACCTGCTCCTCGATCATCCGCTTGAGCAGCGGGTCGCGTGCGTCGATGAGGTCGTCGCCGAGCAGCACCGCGAACGGCTCGTTGCCGACGTGCATGCGGGCGCGCAGGACGGCGTGGCCGAGGCCCTTCGGGTCGCCCTGCCGCACGTAGTGGATGTCGGCGAGATCGGTCGACTCGTTGACCCGCTCGAGCTTGGCGAGGTCGCCCTTCGCCACCAGGGTCGCCTCGAGCTCGGCGACGCGGTCGAAGTGGTTCTCCAGCGCGTTCTTGTTCCGCCCCGTGATCATGAGGACATCCGTCAGGCCGGCCGCCACCGACTCCTCGACGACGTACTGGATCGCCGGCTTGTCGACGACCGGGAGCATCTCCTTGGGCATCGCCTTGGTGGCAGGCAGGAAGCGGGTCCCAAGGCCGGCCGCAGGAATGACGGCCTTGGTGATCGGGGAAGGCATACTCGCAAGGTTATCGGGCGACACGCCCTAGGATCAGAGCATGCCGGCCGACGCAGGGCACCAAAAGAGGGCACTTCGAGCCGATCTGCGGGAGCGCAGGCGCAATCTGACCTCCTCGGAGCGGTCAGGCGCAGCCGAAGGACTCACCCGAAACCTCATCGCTCTGACCGAGTCGACGGGCGCCCGTTCGGTGTCCTGCTACCTGTCCGCGAAGGACGAGCCGGACACTCGGGCCTTCCTCGCCTGGGCCACGGAGCACGGCGTGCGCGCCCTGCTGCCCATCTCGCGAGCCGACGGACTGCTGGACTGGACGGTCTACACCGGCGAGGACGAGGAGATCGGCCTCTACGGGATGCCCGAGCCGGCAGCGGGCGAGCTGCTGCCCCCGAGCGCGATCAACGACGTCGACCTGATCCTGGTTCCGGCCGCGTGCGTCGACCTGCAGGGCATGCGGATGGGCTGGGGACGCGGCTACTTCGACAAGACCCTCGGCTCCATGGAGAAGTGCCCTCCGGTCTACGCGGTAGTCTTCGACACCGAGGTGATCGACGAGACGCCCCGCGAACGCCACGATCAGCCGGTGAACGGGGCGGTGACGCCCGCGCGGATCCTCCGCTTCTCCTCCCCGTCCCGATCCTGATCGTCCGGAGTCCTCCCCAGCTATGCCCACCTATGCCTACAAGTGCCCGTCCTGCGGCAACGCCTTCGACATCGTCCAGTCGTTCAGTGACTCGGCCCTCACCGTCTGCGACGTCTGCGGAGGCCAGCTGCGCAAGGTGTTCAGCCCGGTCGGCGTGACGTTCAACGGCTCCGGGTTCTATCGCACCGACTCTCGCGCGAAGACGTCGTCCGGCACCTCGGACTCCGGATCGAAGAGCTCCGGATCGTCCGATTCGAGCTCGAGCGGCTCCAGCAGCTCGGGAACGAGCGGCTCCGGCTCGAACGGTTCCGGCTCGGGCGGATCCGGCTCGGGCGGCTCCGGCGGCTCCGGCTCGAGCGCCCCGTCGACGACGTCGGCGCCGGCGGCGTCGTGACCGGCCCCAAGAAGGAGGCGGGAGCCTTCGCCGGGTTCAAGGAGTTCGTCCTGCGCGGCAACGTGCTGGATCTCGCCGTCGCCGTCGTGGTGGGCGCCGCCTTCACCGCGATCGTCAACGCCATCGTGACCGGGCTGTTCAACCCGGCGATCGGCGCCCTGTTCAACGCGGAGTCCCTCAGCAAGGCGCTCGTGTGGCCCATCCCCACGATCAGCGGTGGAACGGCGAAGATCCAGTTCGGGCTGATCCTCGCCGCGATCCTCCAGTTCCTCATCGTGGCGGTCGTCGTCTACTTCGTCCTCGTCGTGCCGCTGAACAGGCTCAAGCGCATCGCCTTCGCGCGCGAGCAGAACGCGCCGACCGAGTCGGAGGCGGCGCCGCTGCCACCGAGCGAGGCGGAGCTCCTGCTGCAGATCCGCGACCTGCTCGCCGCCCAGGCCGACAAGGACGTCGTCCCGACGACCACCGGCAAGCACGCGATCATCGTCCAGGAGCCGAAGCCCGCCTCCTGACCGTCGCCGCCCGATCCGGGTAGCGGTCGTCGGTCAGTAGTGGGGCGGCTTGTCCTGGATCAGGCGGTCGTCGTTGGGGCCTCTGCGGTCGCCCCACGACTCCTCCGCGTCCTCCCGGGACAGCTCGACGCGGCCGGGTGCCTGCGGGGCAGGGTCGGATCCGGGCACCGGCTCGGTGCGGACCCGGCGGCTCTTGCGCGGTTCTGCCACGCCCGAACCCTAGCCCGCGATGACGGGAATGGCCTCGGTCTGCGGAGCCAGGTGCCGGGCGCCCAGGGCGATCCCGATCCGCAGCGCGACAGCGCCCGGGTCGGCGAACAGCTCAAAGCTGTGCACGCGCAGGTAGTGCCAGCCCAGTCGCTTGAGCATCTCGGGCCGCAGGCGGAGCGCCTCGCGCAGGCTCATGCCGTCGCCGACGGTGGCGTCCGTCTCGATGGCGATGGCGCGGCCCTGGTACGACGCCACGAGACCCAGGCGGCCCCGGTAGCTGAGCGCGACCTCGAGGCCGAGCGCCTGCAGGCGGCGCGACAGGTCGACGAGCATCGCGTCGCTCTCGTCCGACTCGGGCTGCTCCGCGGTGCGCTTCTCCGCCTCCTCCAGGACCTCGGCGAGGGCGAGGACCCCGTGGGCCATCCGGTCCGGGGTGATGTCCTCCGGGCGGAAGCAGGAGACGATGACGAGCGAGCGCCGTGCGCGGGTGACCGCGGACGCGAGCAGGCGATCGCCGCCCGGCTTCCCGAGGGGGCCGAAGCCGGAGAGCATGCGCCCGTGCGGCGTGCGTCCGTAGCCGATGGAGAGGATGACCCGGTCGCGGCTGAGCGCGACGGCCTGCTCCAGCGTCACGACCATGAACGGCTCGGCCTGCTCCTTGAGGAAGAAGTCGGTGACCTCGACGCGCTTCGCGACGGCGCGGAGGACGGCGGCCTGGACCCGCACGGCGTGCTTCTGGCTCGCGGTGACGACGAGGAGCGACTCCTTGGGGCGGTTGACGGCGTGATCGAGGACGAGCTCGACGACGCGGTTCACCTCGGCGTCGACGCTCTCGACGGAGCCGCTGTCCGACTCCGGCATCCCGAAGCCGTCCTGCACGTAGTCGAGCACGAGGCTGGGCCGGCCGAGGAACGTCCCCGCCCAGGGCATCGACTGGATCTTGCCGCCGTAGAAGCGCCGGTTGACGAGCTCAGCGAGGTCCTGGCCTCCCGCGCGGTAGCTCCGGGTGAGCTCGAGGGTGGGCAGCAGCTCGCCCAGCCGCGACAGCGCCGACTGGGCGTGACGCTCGTCCAGCTCCGCCTGGGTGTGCTCGACGCCGGGTGCCTCGCTCGTGAGGTCCTGCACCGCGGTGCGGAACTCCACGGGCGTCTGGGTCACCGGGTCGCCGAGGACGACCACCTGCTTGGCGCGGCGGATGGCGCCGAGCGTCTCGGCGACGCTCACCGAGCCGGCGTCGAGCAGGAACACGGCGTCGAAGGGGATCTCGTCGGAGATGGATGCGACGTCGTAGGGGGATGCGAGCCAGACGGGCGCGACGAGGCGGGAGAGGTGCGGCGCCGCCTTGTGCAGGCTGGTGGCGTCGGCGTGCCCGCCCTTGAGCAGCTCCTTGAGCGCGGCGGCCTCCTCGGGCCAGTCGACGACGCCGATCTTCCACGCCTCCGCGAGCGTCCACGCGAGGTGCGGGGCGTTGCCCGCCGCGTGGGCCTCGTCGACGAGGCGGAAGTCCGCCTCCAGCCGGTCGAGGACCCGGGTGTTGGCGCCGAGCAGCGCCTTGTCGGTCGCGAGCATGCGCTCGAGCACCGACGTCCACCAGGTGAGCTCGAGCTCGATCTCGACCTGGTCCTCGGGCACGTGGCGCCGGGCGAGGTCGTCGAGCAGCGGGTCGAGGTCGAGCGCGCGGAGGTTGCCCACGAGCGCGGTGCGCTCCTGCAGGTTCTGCAGGACCTCGGAGTCGGCGGCGAGCCCGTCGAGCAGTTCGAGGAGCTGCGGGAGAGGCATCGTCGCGAGGGACCGGGAGGACGCGGCGAGGCCGAGGGGCTCGTCGAGGGTCGCGAGGTCCGCGGCGACGCGCTGGTAGCCGACCTGGACGTCGCCGATGCCGACCGGCACCTCGGGGGTGACGCCGGAGGTGACGAAGCGCTGGAACAGCACGCGCTGCTGCTGGATGCGGATGAGCGCGTCGTGCAGGTCCGCGACGTGCACACCCGGGCGCACGTACTCCTTGGCCAGCTTGCGCAGGCGCCTGCGGTTGCCGCCGCTCATGGCCTCGGCCTCGCGGCGCGGACCGGTGGCGGCGATGAGCTCGCCGAGCGACCGGTCGAAGACGACGGGCTGGAAGCGGTCGAGCGTCTCCCGGATGTCGAGGAGCAGGCGCAGGTAGATGCCGAGCTCAGAGATCGTCTCGAACGGGCGCAGCCGGGTCTTTCCGATGAGCTCGTTGGCGCGCTCGAGCAGGCGCGGCACGTCCGTGCCCGCCAGCCGGCGCGCCAGAGCGTGGGCGTTCGCGGCGGCGGACGAGGTGGCGAAGGAGGCGCCGTACCAGGGCGAGTCCCCGGGCCCGTAGCGGAACTCCCCAGCCGGGCGGCGCGGACCAGGGTCTGCGCCGCGCCCGCCCGATCCGAGGCAAGTGCCTCGATGGCGCGGTCGGTGAGTCGGGACGTGGTCTGCGGAGGCTCGGGCAGCAGCGACAGGCGCGCGAGCTCGGAGAGGGCGTCGAGGGCGGAGACGCCCAGCACAGGGTCCTCCCGCGTGAGCGCCTCGCGGTAGTCGAGCAGGACGCTGCGGAGGCGCACGAGGGCCTCGTCGACCTCCGCGTTGTTGGTCTGGGTCGCCTTCTCGTTGCGGCTGATCGCCTGGATGACGTCGCGGCGGACGGAGCGCGGCGAGACCGCGATGCCGGGCAGCCCTGTCTCGGTGAGCCTCGCGGTGAGGGCGGTCAGCGTGGCGTGGCGGGGGCTGACGACGAGCACGCGACGGTGCTGGGACACCAGGCAGCCGAGGGCGTTCACGATGGTCTGCGTCGCGCCGGTGCCGGGCAGCGTCTTGACGACGACCGAGTGTCCGGCGGCGATCTGCGAGACGACGAACTCCTGCTCCGGGTCGGCGTCGAGCACGAGGGTGTCGCTGCCGGGCGGCCGCTCGTCCTGGGACACTGGGTCGGCGGGCGCGTAGGCGACCCCGATGGCCGCGCGGGCGGTCGGGTTGCCGGCGAGCGCGTCGATGACGGGGTGCTCGAGGTTCGCGATGTCGGCGAGCATCCGCGGCGCGACATCCGCGAAGGAGGAGGCGACGAGGCGCGGGTGCACCGAGAACCAGGCGAGGTGCGAGGTGAGGCCGCGGAGGCGGTCGATGGCGGCCTGGGGCTTGAACGTGGTCCCGGTCCCGGCCAGCGCGACGAAGGCGCCCGGGTCGAGGGTGATCTGGAACTGCTCGTGCAGCGCGCGGGCGAGCGCCGGGTTCAGGTACGGCATGCCCTTGAGGCGCAGCTCGAAGTCGCGCCCGTAGCGGCGCAGCGCGAGGGGACGCAGCAGGAGCGGAGCTCGGTACTCCTTCTTCTCGTGCTTCCACTCGGCGATGCCGATGGCGAGGTGGATCGAGTCGATGCCGCGCGTGGAGTTGAGCTCGACGCCCTTCGCGGTCATGTTCGACGCTGCGATGCTGGCGCTGCGGAATGCCAGGTCGTCGCGGATGAGGCTCGACAGCAGCGTCGTCTTGCCGGTGATGAACTGGGCGAGCCCGCCCGGGTGGGTCGTGCCGAGCTCGATGCGCGTCCGGGGCGAGTCGACGAAGTGCAGCAGCGGCGACGGTCCGCCGATCCCGGCGAGCTCCTCGCGCCACTTGTCCCACTGCGCCTGACCGATGTTGACGGGGGTCACTCGAGGGTCCCCCACACTGATCGCTTCGGGGGTCACCGGCGCAGGCGTCGCTCGAGCGACGACGGATTCCGAGAACTCGTCGTCGCTCTTCCTGCCCACCCACGCCACATCGGCCACTGTATGCGGCAACAACCGGGAAACCCGGGAGGACAGGGGAGTTTTGCGAACCCCGGATGGGGGCGTGTCGAACCGCCCGCGGCGCGGCGGCCTTTGGCACGCGCGCGCGACGGCCCGCCTCGTAGACTGGGCGGCGCCAGCCTCTGTAGCTCAATGGAAGAGCAGTTCCGTCCTAAGGAAACGGTTGGGGGTTCGAGTCCCTCCAGGGGCACATGGATCGAAGGTCCGCCACGGGCGGGCGTTCGATCCATCTGCGTCTCGAGGATCGAGAAGCTCTTCGCGGGGTGGGCCCACGGCGCATGCTTGCGCCGGGGATCGAGTCCCTCCAGGGGCACATGGATCGAAGGTCCGCCACGGGCGGGCGTTCGATCCATTTGCGTCTGGAGGATCGAGAAACTTCTCGCGGGGTGGGCCCACGCGCCATGCTTGGCGCGGGGATCGAGTCCCTCCGGGGGCGGAAGGGGCGAGGGCATGGACGTCTCCTCAATAGTCGCGGGTACGGTGATCGTCGGCTTCGGGGTGTTCGCCTTCGTCTTCCGCGAGGCCTATTCGCGGCGACTCAAGAGGAGGTGGAGCGCCATGTACGGCGCCTTCGGTCGCGCCCAGGGTGCGCGAACCTCCCCTGCTCGGGTCGGTCGTTCGGCCCTGGTAGTGATCGCTTTCGGCATCGGATCCATCGTGAAGGGTCTCCTGTATCGGCCGTAGGCGGCGCCTGCATTCCGACGCCGATCAGGAGATTCCACGCCGTTCAGGCACGTCGGCCGTTTTCGCACGCCGTTCAGGACGACACGCCGCCGCACAGGACGCCGACTCCTGATCGGCGCGAGTGGCAGCAGTCGATGCAACCATGACCTCTTGACGGTCCACTTGTTTTTTGCAAGCGTGTACAGCGTCCACATACGGGACCTACGAGAGGGAAGAGACCATGACCCTGATCTTCATCAGCCTGCCGGTGACCGACCTGGAGCGCTCAAAGGCGTTCTACACCGCCATCGGCGGCACCGTGAACCCGGCGTTCACCGACCACAACGCAGCCTGCATGATCCTCGAGGAGGACCACAGCTACTTCATGCTGGTCACCCGGGAGTTCTTCCAGACGATGTCCGACCTGCCCATCGGAGACCCGGCGGTGAACCCGACCACCTCGGTCTCGCTCTTCTTCGACTCACGCGAGGAGGTCGACGCCGTCGCCGAGAAGGCCCTCGCCGCGGGCGGAGCTGAGCCGCGGTCGGCGGCCGACTACGGCTTCATGTACCAGCGCGGAATCAACGACCCGGACGGGAACCCGCTCGAGTTCGGCTACATGGATCCGGTCGCCGCCGCACAGGGACCCGAGGCCTACGCCGCCCAGCACCAGGGCTAGTCCGTGGCCACGCGCGATTACGGGCAGTACAGCGGCGTCACCCGGGCCCTCGAGCTCGTGGGCGAGCGCTGGGCGCTGCTCATCGTGCGCGACCTTCTCGTCGGGCCGCGCCGCTACGGTGAGCTCGCTGCGGGCCTCCCCCGCATCCCGAGCAACATCCTGGCGGCGCGGCTCAAGGACCTGCAGGCGGCCGGCATCCTGCGCCGCGCGCCCCGGTCGCGCGTCATCGTCTACGAGCTGACACCCTACGGGCGCGAGCTCGAGCCGGTCGTCCTCGCACTCGGGGCCTGGGGCTACAAGGCGCTGGGCGACCCGCAGGAGCAGCAGATCATCACGCCCGAGTCGATGACGATGGACCTCAGGAGCGCCTTCCGCGCCGATGTGGCCGCCGGGCTTCCGGCGACCGCATACGCCGCGAGAGTCGGGCCCGCCGAGCTGCTCATCCGGGTGGACGGTTCGGCACTCGATGTGCGGCCCGGGGACGGGCTCGTCGACCTGGCCTTCGCGACGGGGCCGGACATCCGCAGGCTCATCTCCGGCGAGCTCGCGCCCGAGAAGGCGATCGCGACGGGCGTGGTCGAGGTGCTGCGCGGCCGGGGGAGCTCCTCGACCGATTCGCGACCACCTTCCACCTGGCCGCCTGAGGCGCGCGGTCCTCAGCGCGCCCGGCGGGGCTGCTTGAGGCCGAGCATGTAGGGCAGGCCCTCCCCCACCGCCGCGAAGGTGCTGCCCAGCCGGCCTCGCCAGGAGCGCACCGGCAGGGGCGGAGGCGCGTCGTCGAGGTCGCCGATGTCGACGAAGTGCGCGCGCACGGAGCCGATCCCCTCGAGATCGGCCGTGATCTCCCCGCCCGCAGCGGGCAGGGCCCGCGGATCCGTGCGCGCCAGCTCCTCGGAGAGCAGGACGTACTCGGGCACCGGCACGGAGTTCTTCAGCAGCCGATGGACGAGGATCACGTCGATGCCGACGAGCTTGGTGCGCCCGCGGATCGCCTGCCGTGCCACCTCCCCGACATGCGCGACGAACTTGAGCTTGAGCGCCCGCGCCTCCCGGCAGCCGCCGCAGGGGCACAGGTTCGCCTCGACGTACTCGCGCTCAAGGTGGAAGGCGCGGTGCATGGCGACGGCGGCTCCGAGGATGTCGCCGACGGCGGACTCAGGGTCCTGCGGGCGGACCGGCCGCGACAGGAAGGCCGCGTCGCCCTCGATCTCGATGAGCTCGAAGCCGGGGGCCGCCTCGATCATCCGGTCCAGCATGCGGGCCGTGTTGACCTCCGCATGCGCGAGGCTCATCCGATGCGACCCCATGTACTCGGTGTAGCCGCCGATATCGGCGATCAGGAGGGCCGCGCGCTCGGTCGTCATGGGCCACGATCTCATACCGCGGGCCGCCGGGACAGACCGAGGCTGGTCAGGAGGCGGGCGGCTCGTCCTGCCTCTCCTCGGGCGCGTAGCGGTCGAGCTGGTAGTCGACCGCGGCCGTCGCGGCCTGGGCACTGGGGGCGTAGCCAAGCACGACCGAGATGAACCGCTCCGACCCCAGCGCGCGCAGGCGGAGGGCGCTGTGCGCGAGGACCGTGGCGGTCCGCCGGCTGCGGCGCAGCAGGGCGACCTCCCCGAACCCCTCGCCGCGCCGGAGGGTCGCCACGGTGCGACCGCCGCCGACCACATCCGCCTCGCCCGACTCGATCACGTAGTAGCGGTCCCCGAGGTCGCCCTCCCGGAACACCTCCTCCCCCGCGGGCACCGTGACGGCCTCGAGCCCCCGGGCGAGCTGCTCGATGGCAGGCAGGGGCAGCGGCGCGAACATGGCCACCTCCTGCAGCAGCGCCACATCGAGGTCGAGGACGTCGACCGACCGGTCGAGACGCCGCAGCCGCCGCCAGGCGAGGATCGCAAGGATCGGGCACACCAGCCCGATGGCGAGAAGGGCGAACCGGATGCCGAAGCCCTCGATCAGTGCCGACGCGAGGATCGAGCCGAGCCCGATGGAGACGGCGACGAGGCTCTCCAGGACGCCGAACACGCGCGCGAGGACGGCGTCGGGCGCCAACCGGCCGATCAGCGTGAAGCCCGCGACGTCGATGAGGGCGTTGCCGGTGCCCACGAAGGCGAGCAGGAAGAGGGCGGCACCCTCCTGAGGGAAGACGCCGACGAGGGCGATGGGGAGGCCCCAGAGTGCGACCCCGGCGGCGAACCAGGCTCCCAGCCGCCCGGTCCCCACCAGGAAGGACGCGGCGAGGGACCCGATGACCGCGCCGACCCCGACCGCCGCCATCAGCGCGCCGACGCCGGGATCGCCGGTGCCGAGCAGCTCGATCGCGACGACCACGGAGAAGACGGTCAGGGCGCCGCGGGTGAGCGACTGAGCGGCGGCCAGGCCGAGGATGAGCAGAAGGTCGCGGTTCCCCGCCACCGCGCGAATGCCCTCGACCGCCTCCCGGAGCAGCGCGGGACGCTGGGGTGCGGCCGGGCGCGGCGGCGCCTCGTAGCGCACCCCGACCAGGAGGAGGGCGGCGCCGAATGACGCCGCCGCGGCGACCGCGAACACGATCGAGACGTCGGTGAAGGCCAGCAGGACCGCGGCCAGGAGCGGGCCTGCCAGCGTGGCGATCGAGTCGAGGAGGCCGCGGACCACGTTGGCGCTCGCCAGCTCGTGGCCGGTGCGGCACAGCGTCGGGAGCAGCGCGGAGTGCGCGGGCCGGAACAGGGTCGCGGCGATCGTGGACAGCACGGCGAGGGCGTAGACGAGGAGCAGCGGGCCGGCCACCGCCACCGTCGCAGCCGCAACCGCCGTCGCGACTCCTCGGACGGCCGACACGACGACGAGGACCCGTTCGCGCCGGCCTCGGTCGGCGTACGGGGAGAGCAGCGGGGCGAGGAGCGCGGAGGGGACCATCCGCAGGAGCCCCACCAGGCCGAGGGCGAGCGCGCCCCCGTCCTTGTACGCGACGATGCCGAGCGCGACGGTGAACGCCCATTCGGCGGTCCAGGCGGCCAGGAAGCTCAGCTGTGCGCGCCGGAGGTTCGGGTTGCGCCAGTTGCTCGTGAAGGCCGCGGCCGCCTCGGCGAGCCGGCGTCGACCCGCGGCAGCGCCCATGCCGCGAATATAGGGTCCCCCGGCGATCCGGGCCAGAGTGGAGTTCCGCGGACGCCCGAGCGTTCCGTGCCGCTCCCGCCGCCCGCGGCGGTCCACCTCCAGGAGCAGACCACGCCCATGACCGACACCCCCTTCCTCTCGCCGACCAGCTGCGCTTCCTCCTCGGCCACCGCACCGGGCCGAACTCCATGCACGAGACGCGGTGGGCACCCGGCGGAATCGCGACCGAGACGAGCGATGCGACTCTCGGCCTGGACGGCCTCATCGTCGTCCAGGCCCAGACCCAGGAGAGGAACGGCGGCGTCGCGTTCGCCGCCCACAACGTCTTCACGACCGACCCGGCGACGGGCGAGATCGTGCTCTACTCCTTCGACAGCGCCGGCTTCCTGCCGGATCCGCCAGCCCGCGGGACCTGGCGCGATGGGGAGCTGGTGCTCGTCCGGACCACCGACCGAGGCCAGAGCCGCACGATCTACCGCCCCCGCGGGGACGGCTGCTCCTGGTCGAAGGCGTTCCGGCCGTCCGACGGCGACGAGTGGCAGCTGATGCTCGAGGGAGAGCTGGACTAGGCCGGGCTCACTCCGGCTGCCAGAGCTCGATCCGGTTGCCCTCCGGGTCGGTGACCCAGCCGAAGCGTCCGACACCCTCCATGTCCTGGGTCTCCTCCGACACGTTCGCGCCCGCGCCGCGGAGCTGGGCGAGCATCGCGTCGAGGTCGGCGACGCGGAAGTTGAGCATCGTCTGCTGCGTGCGCACGCCGAGGTAGTCGCTGTCCGATTCGAAGGCGGCGAAGACCGTGGGACCGGCGGATTGGCTCCACTGCCCGTACTCATCCATGTCCAGGCCCAGGCTGTCGCGGTACCAGGCGATCAGCGCGCCAGGGTCCACCGCCCGGAGGAAGTACCCGCCGATGCCCTGCACTCGTTCCATGCACTCAATGTGGCACGCGACGCGCCGGCGCGCGCCACCATGGGGGCTGCCGATTCATGATCCGAAGCTGCTCGCACGCGGCGAGCGCGTGCTGGGTTCGCAGTTCCGGGCGATGAGCGAGCGGGTGCGCACCGTCACCGCGCTGACTTCACGGCTGAACCTCCTGCCCTTCGAGGACGAGGAGGGCAAGGCGGCCTTGCTGGAGCAGATCCTCGGCCGTCCGCTTCCCGCGACGACGACCGTCTACCCGCCGTTCTTCACCGACCACGGCCTGCGGCTGGAGCTGGGCGAGCGGGTGTTCATCAACCAGGGCTGCACCTTCCTCGACTTCGCCAGCATCCGCCTCGGCGACGGCGTGATGGTGGGCCCGAAGGCGACCTTCCTCACGATGGGCCACCCAGTAGATCCAGAGGAGCGGCGCCAGTACCTGACGGGTGCGCCCATCGAGGTCGCCGACAACGTGTGGATCGGCGCGGGCGCCATGATCCTTCCCGGCGTGCACATCGGACGGGATGCCGTGGTCGCCGCCGGGGCGATCGTGGTCGACGACGTGCCGGCCGCCGCGCTGGTCGCCGGTCCGCGGGGAACGGTGCGGCGGCGCTGGTGACGAAGGGAGCGGACCCTCAGTCCCTGTTCTGCCACGCGAGCGTGCAGGCGACGCCCCGATGGTCCGACGGGTGGAGGCCTTCCACCGGGTCTCCCACGAGCGCCGGATCCGTCACCGTCACGCGCTGACCGGGTCGCCCCAGCCGATAGAGCACGTGGTCGATCCGCCGGTCGATCAGCTCCTCCGCCTCGAGCGGGGCCTGGGGGTGGTCGGAGGGCAGGGACACCGCGTTCGGGTCGCCGCCGCCTGCGGTCCAGGCGTCGGTGAGGACGTCACGCAGAGGGCGGAGGATGGCACTGTCGGGCGCGGCGTTGAGGTCGCCCAACACGATCACGGGAGCGGACCCGTCGAGAGCGGGGGACGTCGCGAGGTCGGCGACCAGTCGCGACTGGGCGATCCGGTCGTCGTTGAACGCCGGCTCCCACTCCAGGCAGGTGACGATCACGTTGAGTGGTCCGTCGGGATGCGCGATCTCGGCGACCAGCGACACCGGCGCCTCGGGACGGTGCCGCGCGGGAAGCGGAACGACGCGGGTCGACGTGATGGGCCAGCGGCTGAGGAGCCCCAGGCCCAGGTCCACCTCGGCCTGCTCGGGGTGCTCCGGCACGTCGGGCAGCGGCGGCAGCGACTGGGCGGCGAAGACGCCGGCGAAGCCGAGCGCGGCCGCGAACTCCGACGCCTGGCTGCCGTGCGCCCTCGACCAGCTCTCTTCGAGAGCGACGATGTCGGCGCCGCTCTCCCGGATCGCCTCGAGCAGCAGCGGCTGGCGCTCGCGCCACTGCGGGCCGAACTGCCACCACACGTTCCAGGTCAGCACCCGGACGACCGTCGTCACCGCCACTCGTCGCCTCCGCTCCGGCTCCCACGGTAGCGGCGGGGGCCTTCACGATGCCCGCGTGGTTAGGATCGCGGCGTGAGCACGCCCGACTCCCCTCCTGCCGGCTGGTACGCCGACCCCGAGAACCCCCGACAGCTCCGCTGGTGGGACGGCAGGGTGTGGACCGAGCACCTCTCGGCGATCCAGGCGCCGGGCGCAGCGGCCACCACCTCGGCAGCCTCCACGACCTCGGCCACAACGGGAACACCGGATGCCGGCGCCGCGCAGCAGCTGTCGGCGCCAGCGGGCACGGACTGGAAGACGCCGTGGATCTGGCTGGTGCTGTTCCTTCCGCTCGTGGGCCTGCTGCCCGTGCTCTTCGTCCCATGGGCGGACGTCGTCCGGATCGATCCCGCCACCGGCCAGCCGGATCCGGACGCGGCGCTCCGGCTCCTGACGTCTCCCGCATTCCTGCTGTCGACGTTCCTGCCCTTCCTCCTCTACGCGCTGAGCGTGCTCTTCTCCTACCTCGACTGGCGCGAGCTCAGCCGACGCCGCATTGCCGCCCCCTTCCACTGGGCGTGGGCCTTCCTCGGCAACTCCGTCTACCCGATCGGTCGCGGGGTCGTGGTGCAGCGCCGGACGGGGCGCGGCGCGATCGTGACCTGGCTCGCCATCGCCCTGATCGTGCTCAGCATCCTGATCGGCACCGGCCTGGCCGTCTGGATCTCGGTCACCGCGCTCAGTCAGGTGCCCTTCTCCTAGCAGCGACGGCACAGCACCTCCCGGGCGCGGCCGCAACCCGGAGCCCCGAGGTTGTGACGGCCATGCCCGGTCCGTAGGTTCCCCTCATGACGGAGTTCAAGAAGGGCGACCACGTCTCCTGGAAGTCGCATGGCGGCACCGCGGAGGGCAAGGTCGAGGAGAAGATCACCGAGGACACCAAGGCCGCCGGCCGGCAGGTGCGCGCGTCCGAGGACGACCCCCAGTACCTCGTGAAGAGCGAGAAGAGCGGCGGCGAGGCGGTCCACAAGCCCGACGCGCTCACCAAGGACTGACGCGCTCGCGCCTCCCCTGCCGATTGCCGTGGGCGGCCCTCCCGCGCCAGACTGTGGCTCGGTGGCCCGCGACCACGACCGACCGTCGTCGCCCGGCTGAGAAGGAGGACGGCGGTGGGCGGCACACTCGACGGGCGGCGCGCACTCGTGACCGGCGGCGCGAGCGGGATCGGCGCGGCCTGCGTCCGCGCTCTCGCCGCGGCCGGGGCCACCGTGACGGTGGCCGATGTCGACGGGAAGGGGGCCGAGCGCATCGCCGCAGAGGTCGGCGGAACCGGCTGGCAGGTGGACCTCGCGGACGTCGAGGCTCTCGGCGAGCTGACCCTCGACACCGACATCCTCGTCAACAACGCCGGCATCCAGACGGTGCGGCCGATCGAGGAGTTCGACCCCGCCAGGTGGCGGTTCATGCTCGACCTGATGCTCGTCGCACCGTTCCTCCTCGTCCGGGCCGCACTGCCGGGCATGTACGACCGCGGCTTCGGCCGCATCGTCAACGTCAGCTCGGTGCACGGTCTCCGCGCGAGCCCCTACAAGTCCGCCTACGTCGCCGCCAAGCACGGGCTCGAGGGACTCTCCAAGACCACGGCGCTCGAAGGCGGGCCGCACGGGGTCACGAGCAACTGCGTCAACCCGAGCTACGTGCGCACCCCGCTGGTCGAGAAGCAGATCGCGGATCAGGCCCGCGCCCACGGCATCGCCGAGGACGAGGTCGTCGAGAAGATCATGCTGACCGAGTCGGCGATCAAGCGCCTGGTCGAACCCGAGGAGGTGGCCGACCTCGTCCTCTGGCTCGTCGGCGACACGGCGGGCATGGTGACGGGCGCCTCCTACACGATGGACGGCGGGTGGTCGGCACGGTGAGCACTCTCACCGACGTCGATGTCCCGGTGCAGGGCGGCGCTCTCCGAGTGGCCGTGTGGGAGCCGGAGGGAACGGCCACGGCGACCGTGCTCGCCATCCACGGGATCACCGCGACGAGTCGCGCGTGGGCGGACCTCGCCGAGGCGCTGCCCGACGTCCGGATCGTGGCCCCCGACCTCCGCGGGCGAGGACGCAGCAACACGCTGCCTCCGCCGTACGGGCTCGTTCAGCACGCCGGGGATCTCGTCCGGGTGCTGGACGCCCTCCATCTGCCGGCGGTGCCGGTGGTGGCGCACTCGATGGGCGCGTTCGTCGCGGTCCTGCTGGCCCACGCCGCACCGGACCGGGTCGAGAGCCTGCTGCTCGTCGACGGCGGGTTCCCCCTCATCCTCCCCGAAGGTGTCTCGATGGAGGACGGTCCGGCGAAGCTCCTCGGCCCCGCCTTCGACCGGCTGGGAAGGATCTTCCCCAGCCGGGAGAGCTACCGCGAGTTCTGGCAGGGTCACCCCGCGTTCCCCCATCCACTCGGCCGCAACGTCGAGGCCTACGTCGACTACGACCTCGACCCGGTGCCCGGCGGCTTCTCCCCGTCCGCGAACGCGGACGCCGTCGGCACAGACGCCCTGCAGCAGTTCGGCGACGAGCGCTACCTCGCTGCCCTGCGCGGCCTGCGGATGCCCGTGACCGTCCTCCGCGCGCCTCGCGGGCTGCTCGACCAGCCCGGCGGGCTCTACGCGGCGGGCCGGTTGAACGGCTTCGTGGATCTCGTCCCCTCCCTCCGCCTCATCGAGGTGCCGGACGTCAACCACTACACGATCGTGATGTCGGCGGCGGGAGCCCGTGACATCGCCGCTGCGCTGACCGCGCAGTCCCCCCACTGACGAAGGAGTCGCCGTTGGACACCATCCTCGAAGGAATCACCGCCCACCAGGTCCGGACGAGCCGGCTGACCGCGCAGGTCCTCGAGCGGCCCGCCGCCGCATCCGCCGAGGCTGCCGGGACGGTCGTGTTCGTGCACGGCAACGTGTCCTCCGCGCTGTTCTACCAGCCGACGATGCTGGCCCTGCCGGAGCACGTGCGCGCCATCGCGGTGGATCTTCGCGGCTTCGGAGGCAGCGACACTCTCCCCGTCGACGCGACTCGAGGGCTGCGTGACTTCTCCGACGACGTGGCGAGCGTCGTGGACGAGCTCGGGCTCACCGATGTGCACCTGGTCGGCTGGAGCATGGGCGCGGGTGTCGTCCTGCAACTGCTGCTCGACCGGCCGGAGCTGGTGGCGAGCGTGACCCTCGAGTCCCCGGTCTCCCCCTATGGCTTCGGCTCGACCGCGGCCGACGGCACCATCCTCAACGGCGGAGCGGGATCGGGCGGCGGGGGTGCGAACCCGGACTTCGTGGCCAGGCTCGAGGCGGGCGACACCTCTGCCGAGTCCCCCACATCGCCGCGCACGGTGTACCGGACGGCGTACGTCAAGAACCCCGACGGCCTCGCGAACGAGGACCTCTGGGTCGCATCGATGCTGACCACCAAGACCGGTGTCGACAACTACCCGGGCGACGCCGCGACCACTGACGCATGGCCGGGCTTCGGCCCCGGAACCCGCGGCGTGCTCAACACCATGACGCCCGACCACCTCGACCTGACGGCGATCGTCGAGCTGCCGGCCAAGCCGCGCATCCTCTGGATCCGCGGGGAGAACGACGCGATCGTCTCCGACTCCTCGTTCTTCGACCTCAACTTCCTCGGCCAGGTGGGGGCGATCCCGGGCTGGCCGGGCGCCGAGGTGGCGCCGCCGCAGCCGATGGTGACGCAGACGCGGCAGGTGCTCGACGCCTACGCCGCGGCGGGCGGGACCTACCGGGAGCTGGTGCTGCCCGAGTGTGGGCACTCGCCTCATCTGGAGCACGAGCGGGAGTTCGTCGAGGCGCTCGTGGCGCACCTCGGCGAGGACTAGGCGAGCACATCCGGTGTCAGCTCCGACACCGACCGGTGGCCGCTGAGCCCCAGCAGCAGGTCGAACTCCGCGATCAGGTTCCGCAGCACCTCCTCCACCCCAGCGGCGCCCGCCAGCGCCAGGCCGTACACGCACGGGCGGCCGATCGCGACGGCACGGGCGCCCAGGGCGAGCGCGACGAACACATCGGCGCCCGAGCGGACGCCGCTGTCGAACAGCACCGGCACGTCGGCGCCGACCGCCGCGACCACGGGGGCAGCATGTCGAGCGCCGCCACAGCGCCGTCCACCTGCCGGCCTCCGTGGTTCGACACCAGGACGCCGTCGATCCCCGCGTCGACTGCGCGGCGGGCGTCGTCGGGATGCTGGATGCCCTTCAGCACGATCGGCAGCGCGGTCAGGCCGCGGAGGAAGGCGAGGTCCTCCCAGGTGAGGGAGGGCCGGGAGAACACGTCGAGGAACGTCTGCACCGCCACGCGCGGTGTGAGGGAGCGGAGATTGCCGGCGAACGGGCCGGGATGGTTCCGGGCAAGGCTCACCAGGGTCGCGACCGCCGCGGGTGTGATCCGCTGGGTCGAGGGCTGGGCGGGCCGCGACGCTCGCTCCGCGACGAGCCGCTGGAACACGGGGTCGCTCGTGTACTGCGCGATGCCGCGCCCCTCGGCGAAGGGCAGATACGCGAGGTCGAGGTCTCGCGGCCGCCAGCCGAGCGAGTGGGTGTCGAGCGTCACGACGATGGCCTCCGCGCCGGCCCGCTCGGCGCGGCCGACGAGGCTCGCGACGAGCTCGTCCGAGCTGCTCCAGTACAGCTGGAACCAGTGCGGGCTGCCGCCGACAGCCTCCGCGGTGTCCTCGAGCGGGACCGAGGCCTGGTTGGAGGCGATGAAGGGGATGCCGAGGGCGGACGCGGCCTGGGCCACCCCGAGATCCGCGTCGGGGTGCGCCAGGTCGAGGACGCCGATCGGGGCGGTGAGGAGCGGAGCGGGGTGGCGGCGCCCGAACAGCTCGACCGTGAGGTCGCGCTCGGCGACGTCGCGGAGCATGCGGGGCACGATCCGCCGGCGCTCGAAGGCCTCGCGATTCGCGCGGGCGGTGCGCTCGGTCCCGCTCGACCCTGCGACGTAGGCCCATGCCCGGGCGCTCAGCTTGCGCCGAGCGGCCTCCTCCAGGCGGCGGGCGTCGGTCGGCACGCGAGGGCGGCGTCCGCTCACGCCGTCCAGGTAGATCCGCGACTGCACGCCCCGGCCGAAGGTGTCCGACATCCTGCTCCTCGCCGCGGACCTCGCTCCGCATCCGGTTCCCATGATGGCGGTCGCTTGCCGACGCCCGTGCACAAAGCAACCCCTACGGGTGCCCCGGGCCCCGGGTTAGCGTGGAGCGGCGAACTTGGAGGACGACGTGAGCGCGGACCACGACGCACTGCCCCTGCCCGACTACGACCACTTGCCGATCGGCAGCCTGGCCTCGCACATCTCGGCCCTGAGCGCTGACGAGGTCGGCGTCCTCCTCGACTACGAGCGCGCGCACGGCAACCGCCTCCCGGTCACCCAGGTGCTCGAGCACCGCCTCGAGGCGCTGCAGGACGGCGCGGAACCGAGCGGCTCGCTGCCGGAGTCCTACCCGGAGCTCGGCGGCGCCGCCCGCGGCTCGAAGGTGACCGAGGCCACGTCCGGCCCGCCGATCAACCCGCCGTCCCACGGCGACCCGACCAACCCCGCCCAACCCCGCTGAGGAGCTCCCCATGCCATCGTCGAAGTCCACCGCCAAGTCCGTCGTCTACCTCAACCTGGCCTGGAAGGCACTGCACAGCCCGCAGGGCCGTGCCATCGCCCGCAAGGCCGCGGACGGGATCGCGGGTGCAGGAAACCGCGTGACCGGGAACCGCTTCGAGGCGCAGATCGAGAAGGGCCGCGCGGCCGTGCACTCGCACTTCGCCGAGCCGGAGCCGAAGCGCAGGGGCCCCTTCAAGCGCCGCTGACCCCGCACCGCCGCGCGCTGGAGAGCGCCCCTCAACGGGAGCCGCCCGTTCTGGGGCGAGAGCGCCGAGCCGCTCCCCGACTAGAAATGCAAGAGGAGATCCGGTCGCACCGGATGCGCGGGGGCGCATGCGACGGGATGCTGGGGAATTCCGATGTCGACGGTCGAAGCCGGCGCACGCCGCGGCCCTGTCGCGGGTCCCCCGTCATCGCACCGGTCTCTCGCCGGTCCTCTTCTGCTCGCCGCAGCGGTGCTGTGGCTCTACCTCGGCTTCGCCTCTCTCTGGAGCACGGGCGCCGTCGTCCCCGTGGCCTGGGCTCTCCTCGGCGCGTACCTGGTACCGACTGCCCTGGTCATCGAGCTCGGCCGGCGGAGGCCGGGAGTGTCCGGCGTCGTGCTCCTGCGCACCCTTCTTCTCGGCAGCCTCCTCGCCGCCGTCACCACAGCCACTCTCGGCGACGGGGTGCCGCGCCTGCTCGGGTCTCTGATCCCTGCCTGGGCGACCGGGCTGCTGCTCCCCGCCGTCATCGAGATCGCGGCGATCGCCCTCACCGTCCGGGCGCTCGGCCGCCGCATGGATCTCACGGCTCGATCGGGCCTGTTCGTCGGGGCCGCGCTCGGGGCGGGCTACGCCGCCTTCGCCGCCCTGGGCGGCATCCTGCGCGCCATCAGCGCGCTGACCGGGGTTCCGCTGCCCGCGGCCGCCCCGCCGACGGCTCTGCTCGAGGGCGCGGTCACGATCCAGCAGGCGCTCCTCGGACCCCTCGGGCACCCGGTGTGGGGCGCGCTCCTCGGAGCGGCGGTGATGACGAGCCGCGGCGCCCTGACCCGCGTCATCGCGGTCGTGCTGGCCTCGCAGCTCCTCGTCGCGGCGGCCTTCACGATCTCGGGCGGACTGGTCGGCACTTCCGGGGCGGCGCTGTTCCTGCAGACGGGCCTCACAGCGCTGGCATCATGGCCCGCCGTGCTGACGCTGCGCGCAGCCGTGCGCCGCTCGAGTGCCGTCGACCGGGAGCGCGCGGCTCAGGCCGGCGGGGCGTAGAGGAACAGCGCGACCGACGAGGCCGGGATGATCCGCTGCCCGTACTTGTGGCTCATGCCGTGGTTGTACTCCTCGATGAGCACCTGGCCGTCGGGGAGCACCTCCTTGACGTAGGCCACGTGGTTGCCCGCGAACCACGCGACCGAGCCAGCGACGGGATCGCTGCCGGTCGGCCATCCGTGGGAGTCCCAGGCGTACGCCCACTGCGAGGCGTCTCCGCCCGACGGCGTCAGGTTCGACCAGGTCCAGCGGAAGGGCGCTCCGACGCTGCCCGCGTCCCGGTTGAGGCGCCAGGCGACGAAGTCGACGCACTCGCGGTAGTAGTAGCCGAGCGGCGACAGTCCGCCGCCTTCGGTGTCCGGGGCCTCGTAGAACCACGGGTAGTCGTCGCCAGCCTCCTGCGCGCCGGAGGACACATAGCTCTGGACGCGGTCGACCTTCACCGGGTCCGCGAGCCGCTGCCGCATCTCCTCCTCGGAGGTGGCCGAGAGGCCCGTGCGGTCGATGAGATCGGCGACCGCCGCGGCGGACACCGTGAACGACTGCGCGGCCGGGAGCCCGGGCGCCGTGCGCTCGTCGGGTGCGTGCGTCGATGCGTAGGCGGGCAGCGCGGCAGTCGCCACCAGGCCCGGCACCACGAGCACCGTGACGAGGACGCTCCACCCGTTGCGCCTGCTGACGGGCGCGGGGGTCGGCGCGAGGCGCCGAGGACGCGCGGAGGGCCGGGGCTCGGCGATCGCGCCCATGCGCCGCACACGCGGAGCCGGCGCGGGCGCGCGGAGATCGCGGCGTCGGACGAGCTGAGGACTGGTCACGGCAGGGACGACGGTGCCCGTCGTCGCTGGAATTCCTTGCTCGATCAACGCACCCCCGGCCCTACGCAGTGATTCCCCCGCCACCGACCTGGGCCGGCGACTTTCCGAGGCTACGGGACCGATCGGGATCTGTCACGGAACGGTAACGGCGGGTCGCGCCGAAAATGCCTTCAGGCGGCGGGCGCCAGGTACTCGCTCCAGTCGGGCGATGGGCGCTCCACGCCGCGCACCACCCACGAGCTGCCGTGGGGCATCCGCGGGGTCACGCGCAGGCGCCAGCCCATCTCGGCGGGGGTCCGATCGCCCTTCACGTTGTTGCAGGAGAGGCAGCAGGCGACGAGGTTCTCCCAGGAATCCGCGCCGCCGCGGGATCGCGGCAGCACATGGTCGACGGTCGACGCCGAATGTCCGCAGTAGGCGCAGCGGTGCCCGTCCCGGCGCAGGACACCTCGGCGGGAGACGGGAACCCGGCGGGACGGCGGGATGCGCACGTAGCGGGTGAGCAGGATGACGCTCGGCCGATCCCAGGCACCGGACGACCCGAGCACCGGGTGCTCCGCGTCGGAGGCGACGACGGTCGCCTTGCCGCCCATCACCAGCACCAGGGCTCTCTTGAAGGAGACCACGGCGAGGGGCTCGTATCCGGCGTTCAGCACCAGCGTGCGCATCTGCATCCTCTCGAGACGGCCTGCACGGCTTGCAGGCACCCGATTTCGCCGACGAGGGGCGCAGGATGCACAAAAGGGCACCGTCTCAGCGACGGCGCCCTTCTCTCCGGACCGCGAACATGCCGCGGCCCGGTATCCGGCTGGCGTGCCACTGTCCCGCGAGCGCGCGGACACCCATGGTGCGGGTGCCGCGACTCAGGTCCACTGACTGCCGTCCTCTCGGTGACGTGAGGTCAGGGTAGCGCACCAGTGGAGCGAGAACGCTCAGGGGCCCGCCCCAGCCGGAGGAGGCGGCGGGTCTCAGCCGATGCGCACGAAGTGGTAGTTGTCGTCCCAGATCGGCTGCTCGCGCACGGACGCGCCCTCGTACGGCGCATGAAGGACGATGCCGTTGCCGGCGTAGATGCCGTCGTGACTGTTGTCGTTCCACACCACCAGATCGCCGGGGACCGCGTCCGCAGCGGAGATGGTCGTCCCGATCGCGTTCTGGCTGGTCACCGAGTGCGGGAGGGAGACCCCGTGCTGGGCGAAGACGAACATGACCAGGCCGGAGCAGTCGAATCCTGCAGGCGTGGCTCCGCCGTAGACATAGGGAACGCCGATGTACTGCCGGGCGGTCGAGAGGATGTCACCGAGCGCACCGCTTGGGGGCGGCGTCGAGGCCACGTAGTCCGAGGCGCTCGGGCCGGAGTAGGAGTTGTACTGCGCAGCGAGCTGGGCGCGCATCTCCTCCGCCTTCTTGGCGGCGTCAGCGGCGGCGCGAGCCGCGAGGATCTCGTCCATGCTCGTCGCGGTGTAGTTGTCGCGGGTGACGGCCGCCTGGCCCGCGTCGTCGGAGACCTCGAGGGTCTGCGCGCCGTCCACCTTGAGCTCCTGCATCTCGGACGCCGCGAAGGCGGGCTGCGCGGAGACCGGGTCGAAGGCATACGACGGGATCGCTATCGTGGCGACGAGTCCCATCGCGAAGGTCATGACGACGATGTTCACGACCCCCTTGGCGCGGGCGGCGCGGGACGCCGGCGTGGCCGGCGGGCGCGTCGTGTCCTGGCGCCGGCTGCGCGGAGCCGCGGTCGCCGGACGCACCGAGCGGCGGGTCGGCAGCGAAGCCGTCGCGGTCGGCGAAGGGGCGCGACGCATCACAGCGGTCGCGGAATCGGGTGTCGGGTCGCTCGTCTCCGCAGAGTCGAAGCGGTCACTCGATAGGGCCAAAAGAACCTCCTGCGCCCCGCATCCGTTGCCGGATGCCCGTCCACACGTTGTCAGCCGTGCACAGGAATGTCGCGAGACGGCAGTGCTGGGAGCGTCGCGATTCCCGACCCGGCAACCGGCCTATGTGGTCGCCTGGCGTCTAGCAGGCTACGGCAGGATGCCCGGTCTGTCACGTTTCCACGCCGACGGTGCAACGAATGGGTAACTCTTCTACGGACTCACGAAGATGTGGACCGCGACCTCGACAGGCAGTTCTATGCCGTTCGGGGCACTTGCCGAACGGACGCGCACGTACGCTCCCGCGCTCTCCAGCGACACCCGCGAACCCGGTGTGACGCCGGCCGTCTTGAGCTGCAGGAGCAGCTCGGGATCGAACTGCACGGGCTCACCCAGCCGGCGGACGGTCCCCTCGGGGACCCCGGGGGCGGAACGCACAGCGTCCACCAGGCTCACCACTCCGGCGAGGAATGCCACGGACGGCGACTTGTCGACATCCGCGAGGCTGGGGATCGGATTGCCGTACGGCGACTCGGTCGGATTGCCCAGCATCTCGATGAGCTTCTGCTCGACCTGCTCGCTCATCACGTGCTCCCAGCGGCACGCCTCCTCGTGGACGAACTCCCACTCGAGGCCGATCACGTCGCTGAGCAGACGCTCGGCCAGGCGGTGCTTGCGCATGACGTGCAGCGCCTTGAGCCGGCCGCCCTGGGTGAGCTCCAGGTGCCGGTCGCCGGAGACGACGACGAGGCCATCCCGCTCCATCCGCGCCACGGTCTGCGACACAGTGGGCCCGGAGTGGCCGAGACGCTCCGAGATTCGCGCACGAAGGGGGACGATGTCCTCCTCCTCGAGATCGAGGATCGTCCGCAGGTACATCTCGGTGGTGTCCACCAGATCGGTCACCCAGGCCTCCTGTTCCGGTCGGCTCCCGAGTTTACCGGCGCGGAGGGAGCGTCCCGGGCAGGCCCCAATAGGCTGGTCGCCGATGGCTGCTGTGACGATCCCCGCTGAACTCCTTCCCGCCGACGGCCGCTTCGGCTGCGGCCCCTCCAAGGTCCGCCCGGAGCAGCTCGCCGCACTGTCCGGTGAGGGGCGGCGCTGCTCGGCACCTCCCACCGCCAGAAGCCGGTGAAGCGGCTGGTCGGGCGCGTGCGAGAAGGACTCGCCGACCTCTTCTCCCTTCCCGAGGGCTACGAGGTCGTGCTCGGCAACGGCGGGTCGACCGCCTTCTGGGACGCCGCGGCGTTCTCGCTGATCGAGCGCCGCAGCCAGAACCTCGCCTTCGGCGAGTTCGGCGCCAAGTTCGGCAAGGCCGCGGCGGCACCGTTCCTGGAGGCACCCGACATCCGCACGGCCGCGGGCGGCTCGCTGAGCACCGTGGAGGTGACGCCGGGCATCGACGTCTACGCCTGGCCGCACAACGAGACGAGCACGGGCGTCATGGCGCCGGTGCGCCGCGTGGCCGGCGACGAGGGGGCACTCACGGTCGTCGACGCGACCAGCGCCGCCGGCGGCATCGCGGTCGACGCGACCCAGTTCGACACCTACTACTTCGCGCCCCAGAAGAACTTCGCCTCGGACGGCGGCCTCTGGCTGGCCCTGTTCTCCCCCGCGGCCGTGGAGCGCGTGGAGCGGATCGCCGCGAGTGGGCGATGGATCCCGGAGTTCCTGAGCCTGAAGACGGCGATCGACAACTCGCGGCTCGACCAGACGCTGAACACGCCCGCGATCTCGACGCTCCTGATGCTCGCCGAGCAGGTCGACTGGATCCGAGGCAGCGGCGGACTGGCCTGGGCCGACGCCCGGACGAGGAGTCCTCCGGAATCCTCTACGACTGGGCCGCGCGCACGCCCACCGCGACGCCGTTCGTGAGCGAGCCCGACCAGCGGTCGCAGGTCGTCGTGACCATCGACTTCGACGAGTCGGTCGACGCTGCGGCGATCGCGGCCACGCTGCGCGAGAACGGTGTCGTCGACGTCGAGCCATACCGGAAGCTGGGCCGCAACCAGCTGCGCGTCGCCACGTTCGTCGCGATCGAACCGGAGGACGTCCGCGCGCTGACCGCCTGCCTCGACTTCGTGCTCGAGCGGCTCGCGTGAGGTTCTACCTCAAGGACTCGGAGCGCCGGCCCGATCCGGCGCCGGTCAAGACCGACGACCGCGCAGCAGTGCTGGTCGGCCTGCTCCTCTGGGTGATCGCGCTGGCGGTCGCCCTGATCACCGGCGGGCCCGCCGGTGTCCCCCTGTGGAGCAGCGTCGCCGGGCTGGGCCTCGGCGTCGCGCTCCTGATCTACGTGGAGCAGCGCCGCCGCCGGAGCTGACCTCAGCGGTCGCGCGAGTCTCCGTCGCGGTCGTCGTCCTCGTCAAGGTCCAGGTCGTCGTCCTCGTCCTCGTCGTCGTCGTCGTCGTCGTCGAGGTCGTCGTCGTCCAGGTCGTCGTCCAGGTCCGACGCGTCGCCGCCGGATACGTCGTCGTCCTCGTCGTCGTCGTCGAGCACGGCCTCCTCGAAGTCGACGCCATCGAGCTCGTCGGCGTCATCGTCGAGCAGGTCCTCCTCGGCGATCTCGTCGTCCTCGCCCTCGACGGACTCGAGTGCACCGTCCTTCGCCTCCTGGGCCGCGCGATAGTCCGCGAGCCGGTCGGACCATGGCACCCACTCGGGCGCGACGAGGGCCTCGTCGCCCGGAAGGAGGCTGAGCTCGAGCACCGAGGGACTCTCCGCGCCGTCGGCGACCGAGACGGACACCGTCCAGCTCCACCCGGGATAGCCGGGCATGGCCGTGCCGAAGAGCACGTCGACGACGCCCTCCGCCGGCTCGTCCAGGCCGATCAGCTCGCCGACGGTGTCCTCGGGGGTCGTCTCGAGCAGCGCAGCACGCGCGGCCTGGACGACGGTCGTCTCGTGCTCGGCCGGCTCACGCATCCAGGTCGTCCGCGACCTTGCGCAGCACGGCGGCGATCTTGCTGCTGTGCTGGCCGTCGGGGTAACGGCCGCGCTTGAGGTTGGCGCCCACCCCGTCGAGGAGCTTCACGAGGTCCTCGACGATGATCGCCATGTCGTCGGCCGGCTTGCGGGCGGCCTTCGCGAGGCTCGGGGGCGCCTGGATGATGCGGGCCGACAGCGCCTGCATCCCGCGCTTGCCGTCGACCACGCCGAACTCGAGCTTCGTGCCGGGCTTCACGGACGTCGTCCCAGCCGGCAGTGCCGAGGCGTGCAGGAACACTTCCTGCCCGTCGTCGGAGCTGATGAATCCGAAACCCTTCGCTTCGTCGAAGAATTTCACCTTGCCGGTGGGCATGTCGCTCGCCTTCGTTGTCGGTCGGTGCGCCATCCGCAGATTGCGCACCCCCGATTCTACGGCGGGCGGGGGCCACGCGAACTTTCCGTACTCTGGGGGCATGACCCGCACCGGCAGCTCGGAACCCGCGGACCGCATGTTCGGCTCTCGCGCGGAGCGGACGCTCGGCGCGATGGCGGCGACGGTCGTGGGGCTCTCCATCCTCTCGATGATCGCCGTCTTCGTGGCGGGTCTCGCGAAGGTCGACACGTCGCAGGGAATCTGGGTGGCGGTCACCCTGCTCCCCCTGCTCGGCCTGCCTGTCGGCATCCTGCTGATGATCGCGGCGATCGTCGTCAACGCGGTGCGACGGGCGCGCTCGGCCCGCTCCTCCTCCTGAAAACGGGCCTTCTCGCCACCCCGGAGACTCTCAGGCAGCACCCAGCCGATCCGCAGATAATGGGCAGATGGCCGACGGACCCCGCATCCTCATCGTCGACGACGAGCCGAACATCCGCGACCTGCTCACGACGAGCCTCCGCTTCGCCGGCTTCGCGGTGCGCGCGGTAGGCAACGGAGCGGCCGCCATCTCCGCCGTCCTCGAGGAGGAGCCGGACCTGATCATCCTCGACGTGATGCTTCCCGACATGAACGGGTTCGGCGTCACCAAGCGGCTGCGCTCCTCCGGCTACACCTCGCCCATCCTGTTCCTCACCGCCAAGGACGACACCGAGGACAAGATCACCGGCCTCACCGTCGGCGGCGACGACTACGTCACGAAGCCGTTCAGCCTCGACGAGATCGTGGCCCGCATCAAGGCGATCCTCCGCCGCACGATGCACGCCGAGGAGGACGCGATCATCCGGGCCGGCGAGCTGACGATGGACCAGGACACGCACGAGGTCACCATCGGCACCCAGTCGGTCGAGCTGAGCCCCACCGAGTTCAAGCTCCTCCGCTACCTGATGCTCAACCCGAACCGGGTGCTCTCCAAGGCGCAGATCCTCGACCACGTGTGGGAGTACGACTTCAACGGGGACGCCGGGATCGTCGAGTCCTACATCTCCTATCTCCGACGCAAGCTCGACCAGTACTCGAGCGAGCCGGTCATCCAGACGAAGCGCGGCTTCGGCTACATGCTCAAGGCGACCAAGGTCTGAGGCCCGGGTCTTCCCAGCCGCCGTACCTACACTGATCCACCGTGCACGAATCGCTGGTGGAGTGGTGGAACAGCATCTCGCTGCGCACCAAGATCACCGGCGTCACCGTGCTGCTGCTGACCTTCGGCCTTCTCGTCACCGGCCTGGGCACGATGACCGTGATGCGCAACTTCCTCTTCGACGAAGTCGACAGCCAGATCATCAACGCCGCCAACCGCCTGCCGGACAGCTTCCGCATCGATGACGACGCCTCCATCTGGGGCGGGAACGCGCTGGCGCCGACCGACTACGTGCTCGCGGCCGTGGACAGCACCGGCAAGGTGATCGACACCAACGCCCAGTGGGAGAGCGCAGACGAGCCGCCCTCGGTGAAGGACATCACGCGCTCCTACACGCAGACGCACGCGGGCGTGCCGTTCACCGTGCGGAACGCCGACCACACCAGCGAGTGGCGGGTGGTCGCCATACCCGGCGTCAGCGCGGCCACCTCGGAGTACTACACGCTCATCATCGGACTGCCGCTCGACACCACGAACAAGGCCATCGCGCGGATGTTCACGCTGTTCCTGCTGTTCGGGATCGTCGTGGTCGTGCTCGGGGCCGTCCTCACCCGGCTGCTCGTGACCTCCGCCTTCGGCCCCCTCCGCCAGGTGGAGAAGACCGCCGCCGAGATCGCGGACGGCGACTTCAGCCAGCGCCTCGCGGGCGCGACGCCGAACACCGAGGTGGGCCGCCTCAACCGCTCGCTCAACACCATGCTCAGCCGCATCGACCGCGCCTTCAGCGATCGCGCCCGCACCATCGAGCAGATGCGCCGATTCGTCGGCGACGCGAGCCACGAGCTCCGCACTCCCCTGGTGTCGCTGCGCGGCTATGCGGAGCTGTACCGCATGGGAGCCCTGCAGACTCCGGAAGAGGTCGCGCAGGCGATGGACCGCATCGAGCGCGAGGCGATCCGCATGAGCGGGCTTGTCCAGGACCTCCTCGAGCTCGCGCGCCTCGACGAGACGAAGCCGCTGCAGCTCTCCCCCGTTGCGCTCCTGCCGCTCGCGAAGGACGCCGCCCTCGACGCGATGGCGTCCTCCCAGGGGCGCATCGTGAGCGTCGTGACCGACCAGCAGGCACCCTCGGCAGCGGACGGCGACCTTCAAGGCGACGACGAGGACGCGGACTCGACGGTCCTCGAGGACGAGCTGGAGCCGGAGACGGCGCCGACCCCGGCGAGCAGCGAGAGCACATCCCGCACGGCGACCAAGGTCCGCGTCCCCCGCACCTCCACCACCACCGGTCCGCTCGCGTTCTCCCGCGCCCAGCTGGCGCGCCTGCGCCGCCGGCGGGGTGACTCCGCGGGCCTCCCCGTCGTGGTCGTCTCCGAGGACCGCGGCACCGAGCGGCCGGCCCCTCCCGCCATCGTCCTCGGCGAGGAGAACAAGATCCGCCAGGTGCTCACCAACCTGCTCGGCAACGCGACCAGGTTCACCGCGAAGGACACCCCCATCGAGATCGTGATCCGCACCGACGCGGAGACGTCGAGCGCGGTCGTCGAAGTGGTCGACCACGGCGAGGGGATCCCGCCGCAGGTGCGGGAGAAGATCTTCCAGCGCTTCTGGCGCGCGGACAGCTCGCGCGCCCGCGACACCGGCGGCAGCGGCCTGGGCCTCGCCATCGTGTCCGCCATCGTCGCCGCGCACCGCGGCAAGGTGGAGGTGGACGAGACGCCCGGCGGCGGCGCCACCTTCCGTGTCCGGCTCCCGCTCCTCCACATCGAGGACGACGAGGACGACTCCCCCGAAGACGACTGAACTCCCCGGCGGCACCCCTGGCGCCCTACCGTCGCTCGCGACCGGAAGGAGCACCCATGCCCAGATTCACCGTCGACAGCGAAGCCGTCCTCGCCGCGCAGTCCGCCGTCAGCGCCGCCATCCCTCGCGTCCAGGGCGACGTTGCGTCCCTGCTCGCCTCGCTCACCGCCCTCCAGGACTCCTGGGGAGGGGCGGCCGCCGTCGCGTTTCAGGGGGTCGTGTCCGAGTGGAGGGGCACGCAGCAGAGGGTCGAGGAGTCGTTGGTCGCCATCAATCAGGCTCTGGGTGCTGCCGCTCGGCAGTACCTCGAGGTCGAGGAGGCCAACGTGCGGCTGTTCAGCGTGAGGTGAGGTTCGTTTGTCCGGGCCGCGCCGGGGAGGGGCCGCCACCGCTTCTCAGACAGCTGCGCGCGAAGCATCGCGCGCAGAACTCGCCTCGGCGGCGGCCCCTCCCCAGCGCTCCGCTCACGCGATCGCTTTCGCAGGCGGCTGGGTAGAGAGAAAGAGGAGAGGGAACGAAGAAGGGCGGTCCCTTCGGGACCGCCCTTCTTCGTACTGTGACTTCTAGAAGTCCATGCCGCCCGTCGGGTCGCCGACCGGGGCCGGGTTCTTCTCCGGCTTGTCGGCCACGACCACCTCGGTGGTGAGGAACAGGCCGGCGATCGACGCAGCGTTGACGAGCGCGGAGCGCGTCACCTTGGCCGGGTCGATGATGCCCTGAGCGAAGAGGTCGCCGTACTCGCCGGTCGCGGCGTTGAGGCCGTGACCCGCGGGGAGCGAGCGCACCTTCTCGGCCACCACGCCGGGCTCCATGCCCGCGTTGAAGGCGATCTGCTTGAGCGGGGCGTCGATGGCGACCTTGACGATGTTCGCGCCGGTCGCCTGGTCGCCCGTGAGGCTCGTGATGCTCTCCGACGCGAACGCCTTGGCACCGGCCTGGATGAGGGCGACACCACCACCGGCGACGATGCCCTCCTCGACGGCGGCCTTCGCGTTGCGGACGGCGTCCTCGATGCGGTGCTTGCGCTCCTTCAGCTCGACCTCGGTCGCCGCGCCCGCCTTGATGACGGCGACGCCGCCGGCGAGCTTGGCGAGACGCTCCTGGAGCTTCTCGCGGTCGTAGTCGCTGTCGGTGTTCTCGATCTCGGACCGGATCTGGGCCACGCGGCCGGCGATCTGGTCGGCGTCGCCGGCACCGTCCACGATGGTCGTCTCGTCCTTGGTGATGACGACCTTGCGAGCCTGGCCGAGCAGGTCGAGGGTGACGTTCTCGAGCTTGAGACCGACCTCCTCGGAGATGACCTGGCCGCCGGTGAGGATCGCGATGTCCTGCAACTGCGCCTTGCGGCGGTCGCCGAAGCCGGGGGCCTTGACGGCGACCGACTTGAAGATGCCGCGGATCTTGTTCACGACGAGCGTCGCGAGAGCCTCGCCGTCGACGTCCTCAGCGATGATGAGGAGCTGCTTGCCGGTCTGGATGACCTTGTCGACGATCGGGAGCAGGTCCTTGATCGCGGAGATCTTCGAGTTGACGATGAGGATGTACGGGTCCTCGAAGACCGCCTCCTGGCGCTCCGGGTCCGTGACGAAGTACGCCGACAGGTAGCCCTTGTCGAAGCGCATGCCCTCGGTGAGCTCCAGCTCGGTGCCGAAGGTGTTCGACTCCTCGACGGTGACGACGCCCTCCTTGCCGACCTTGTCGATCGCCTCGGCGATGATCGCGCCGATCTCGGGGTCCGCAGCGGAGATGGACGCGGTGGCGGCGATCTCCTCCTTGGTCTCGATCTCCTTGGCGTCCTCGACCAGGGCCTTCGAGACGGCCTCGACGGCCTTCTCGATGCCGCGCTTCAGCGCGATCGGGTCGGCGCCGGCGGCCACGTTGCGGAGGCCCTCACGGACGAGGGCCTGGGCGAGCACGGTCGCGGTGGTGGTGCCGTCGCCGGCCACGTCGTCGGTCTTCTTGGCGACCTCCTTGACGAGCTCCGCGCCGATCTTCTCGTACGGGTCGTCGAGCTCGATCTCCTTGGCGATCGAGACGCCGTCGTTCGTGATGGTGGGGGCGCCCCACTTCTTCTCGAGAACGACGTTGCGGCCGCGCGGGCCGAGCGTCACCTTGACCGCGTCGGCGAGCGTGTTGAGGCCACGCTCGAGGCCGCGACGGGCCTCTTCGTTGAAGGCAATGATCTTAGCCATGTGTTGTTGTCGTCCCTCCCGGACGTTGGGTGAATGCTTGGCACTCCGAGACTCCGAGTGCTAATTCATCTTGGCAGTCGACCCCGACGAGTGCAAGGCGACGGGTGCCCGGGAGGAACGACGGGAGGCTCAGGCCAGGCGGACGGCCTCGGCCTGCGGGCCCTTGGACCCGGCGCCGACCTCGAAGGTCACCACCTGCCCCTCCTCGAGCGACTTGTAGCCCGGCATGTCGATCGCCGAGTAGTGCACGAACACGTCCTGTCCGCCGCCGTCCACTGTGATGAAGCCGAAGCCCTTCTCAGCGTTGAACCATTTGACGGTCCCTTGCGCCATCTGTACTCCTGTACTGCTGTGCTGAAGGACGACCAGGCGGACGACCCGGGGGAATAGTAGCGAGCAGCACGACCGCCGAATGGCCCCGATGCGCACCGTGGCGCCGATCGGCCCGCATCGGATCGCGAATTAAACGCGGCCGAAACACGGCCGTCGCACAGCGGCGGGTCGGGGCCTCAGCCGGCCGAGGCGTAGTCGGCGCCGAGGACGACCGTGATGCGATCCTCTCCTTGAACGGCGAACTGGTCCGACAGCTGGATCGGGGCCCCGTTGAGCGCCGCCGAGAGACCGCGTGCGGCCCCCTCCTGCTCGGGATCGGAGTAGTAGACGATCGTCGCCGAGATGTCCTGCTCGCTCGCGTTGCTTCGCGCGCCGATCGTCCAGCCCTGCGCCGCGAGCGCGTCCCCGCCTGGCCGGCCAGCCCGTCGACATCGGTTCCGTTGAGCACCACGACGCTCACCGCCGGATCGACGGTGGGCTGAGCCGTCGGGGTGGCGACCGGGGTGGCCGTCGCACTCGGTGTCGCATCGCCCCCGCCCCCGCCGCCGCCGAAGGGGTTGTCGAACGAGACCCGGTCGTTGATGAGGAACATGCCGAGCACGCCGAGACCGATGAGCACGCCGGTGGCGAGGGCGGCCCAGGCGAAGGCGATCCAGCCGCGCCCGCCCGGCCGGGGTGCACGATGCGCGCCGACGCGCTGGAGGTCGGCGGGCGGCCGGTCGAACCGGTCGGTCGGATAGGTGGGCATGGCTCCTGTTGCTGGTCGTCGGGCGGTGGCCGCGGCGGTCAGGGGTCCTGCGCAGATTCATCCGGCCGGCGCGGCGGGCGACTCGCGCATCCCGGAGCCGCTGGAGCCGCTTGACGAGCATCGGATCGTGCACGAGCGCAGCGGGCGAGTCGATGAGGGCGCCGAGCAGCTGGTAGTAGCGGGCGGCGGAGATGCCGAACTCCTCGCGGATGGCTTCCTCCTTCGCTCCGGCGTGCCGCCACCAGGTCCGCTCGAAGGCGAGGATGGCCACATCCCGGTCGGACAGCTCGGCGCCGGAGGGTACAGAAACCACTGCCCCTCCCCTCCCGGAATACGGTCACCCTAGCGAGCGAACCTCCGCTCGGAGCGCAGCGACAGGCGCGGCTCGTACACTCGGGCACATGGCGTACAAGGTGACCAAGACCGAGGACGAGTGGCGCGCGGAGCTCGGGCCCAACGAGTACCAGGTGCTGCGGCAGGCGGCGACGGAGCGGCCGTGGTCCGGCGCTCTGCTGGACGAGAAGCGCTCCGGCGTCTACGTGTGCAAGGCGTGCGGCGCGGAGCTGTTCCGCAGCACGACCAAGTTCGAGTCCGGCTCCGGCTGGCCGAGCTTCTTCGAGCCGGTCAGCCCGGACGCGGTCGAGCTGCACAGCGACAGCACGTTCGGAATGGTCCGCACCGAGGTTCTGTGCGCCACGTGCGGCTCGCACCTCGGCCACCTGTTCGACGACGCCCCGCAGACGCCCACCGGGGAGCGGTACTGCATGAACTCGCTGTCGCTCGACTTCGAGACCCAGGACGACGGGGCCCGCTAGCCTCCCACCCGATGGCCGGGCAGCCGGTGCAGCACGAGGACCGTGAGGTCGTCGGGCGCAGCGCCGCCGATCCGCGCTGAGATCGCGTTGACAGCGCCCACGGCGCTCGACGCAGTCCGCACGATGGCCTCGACCTCATCCAGGGACTCGAGGGTGCCGTCGAGGCCGTCGAGCGCGCCGTCGCTGACGGATACGAGGAAGTCGCCCGGCCGCAGCTGCACCTCCCGCTCCTCCCAGGTGAGGTCCCACCCGACGCCGAGCGGCAGGCCCGTCGACGAGAGCCGCTCGCTGGTGCCATCGGCCCGCACGAGTGTCGTGAGCCCGTGGCCGGCGTCGAT
Source organism: Naasia aerilata (assembly GCF_030296595.1). GTDB lineage: Bacteria > Actinomycetota > Actinomycetes > Actinomycetales > Microbacteriaceae > Naasia > Naasia aerilata. The sequence continues at coordinate 654,284 of NZ_AP027731.1, forward strand.
GTAGCGCAGGATGCCCGTCTCCTCCTCGAGGTGCGCGTGGAACAGGGTCACGAAGGTCCGCGCGTTCTCGAGGTCGGCGTCGAGCGCCTCAGCGGCGGCCTCCACGGCAGCCGCGACTCCGTCGAAGCGCGAGCCCGCCCGCATGGTCGCGCGGACCGTTGCCGCCATGAGCGCCGCGGGCACGCCCTTGCCCATCGCGTCGGCGAGCGTGAAGGCGGCGCCCCCGCGGACCGGATACCAGTCGTAGAAGTCGCCGCTGACCGCCCGCACGGGGCGGAGGAGACCGGCCGCCTCGTAGCCGGGCATCGTCACGAGCGACCTCGGCAGGAGTCCGTGCTGAACCACGGCACTGTCCGCCATCTCGTGCACGAGTGCCAGCTCGTCCTGGACCCAGAGGGCCAGGTCGCGCAGGATGCCCTCCTGCTCGGCGGTGAACTCGCGCGGGACGGTGTCCGCGACGCAGATCGTGCCGACCCGCTCGCCGCCCGGTCCCTCGATGGGATGGCCGGCGTAGAAGCGGACGCCGAGCGGACCGGTGACCGCGGGGTTGTCGCGGAAGCGCGGGTCAGCGGCGGAGTCCTTCACGACGAGGGTCTCGGGCTGCGCGATGGTCACGTTGCAGAACGCGGTTCCACGGGAGGACTCCCCCGGGACCGGCAGAGTGCTGGATTTGACCCACTGCCGGTCGTGGTCGACGAAGTTGATCACCGCGAGGTCGAAGCCGAGCAGGCGGCGGGCCATCCGGGTGATGCGGTCGAAGCGCTCGCTGGGTCCCGTGCCGACGATGCGGAGCTCGTCGACGGCGCGCTGCCGTGCGAGCTCGGCCACGGCGGCATCCTCGGCCTGAGTCAGCGCGGTCGCGACCGGAAGCGCGGGGAGCGCGATGACGGCGGGGAGGATCGGAGCCGGCTCGGGGGTCATCGGGCGAGCTTCCGGGCGATGTACCAGCGGTTGTGGTCGTCGCCGCGCCCGTACTCGACCACGTCGACCAGGGCGTTGATGAGCGGGAGACCCCGCCCCGACTCCGCCAGCTCGTCGGGCAGCTCCGCGGCACCCAGGCGGACGTCGCCCGGCTGACCGGAATCGGTGAGGGTGGCCTCCAGGCTGTCGGCGCTCACGGTGAGATCGAGGCGGCACAGGACGCCGGCTCCCGCGTCCGCATGCCGCATCACGTTCGAGGTCAGCTCGATCAGCGCGGTCTCGAACGAGATGCGGTCGCGCAGCGAGACCTCCGCGTGGTCGTCCCAGACGGACTGGAGGATGTCGTGGACGGTGTCAACGTCGTCCGGCGGACAGGACATCTCGATGGAACGGAGCCGGGTGTCAGGCACGGGAGAACGCCTCCTCGGGGTTCGCGTAGGGAGTCAGGACCCGCTCCATGTTCGTGAGCTGGAGGACGAGCCGGATTTGCTCCCCGCGGAGGCGATCCGCAGGTCGCCGCCCGCCTGGCGGGTGCTCTTGAGCCCGCCGATCAGGGCGCCGAGGCCCGAGGAGTCGAGGAAGGGCACATCGGCGAGGTCGACGACGACGCGCGAGCTGCCCTCGGCGACGAGCGAGGCGACGGCCTCGCGGACCGCCGGCGCGCTCACCATGTTGAGGTTTCCCTGAAGCCGCAGGATCGCGACTCCTCCGTCGGTGTAGGTGACGGAATGCTCCATCAGGACGCTCCCTTCGTCGGCACGAACCCGCGGTACCGCAGGCCGCGGTAGAGGACACCCAGGGCGGCCAGGTCGACGCCGACCCAGACGAGGTTCACGGCCGTTCCGACCGGCTCGCCGATCCCGAGCAGGATCCTCGCGAGGCCGATTCCGGAGGCGAGCACCAGGACGGCGGCGACGAGGATCTGCGGGCCGACGAGGCGCCACGGATGCGCCGTGCGCTGCACGGTCTTCGGCGTCACCACGAAGTCGAGCGGCACCCGGAAGAAGACGTTGGCGGCCGCCGTCACGGTGGCGCGCAGCCACACGGGGAAGAGCGCCAGGCTGTACTGACGCCCGCGGCGAGTCGGGATGCCCCGGCTCGTCACCAGGAAGAAGAGCTGGTTGACGAGGAAGAAGGGCAGGAACCGGGCGAGGAACTCGACCGCCCCGGCGCTCACGGGCAGGATCCCGAACAGCAGGAACACCACAGGGGCGGCGAAGTAGACGAGGACCGCGAAGCCCGAGAGGTAGCTCCACATCGTCGCGAAGTACATGAGGCGCTGAGCGACCGAGAGCCCCTTCTGCACGAGCGGGTTCTCCCGGAACATCACCTGCATGGTGCCCTGGGCCCAGCGCAGCCGCTGCTTGAGCATGGTGCCGAGGTCTTCCGGCGCGAGGCCGACGGCCAGCTCCTCGTGGTGGTAGACGCTCCGCCATCCGGCGGCGTGCAGGCGCATGGCCGTCGCCATGTCCTCGGTGACCGAGATGGTCGCGAGTGGCATGAGAGGCAGGGCCTCGTCGCTGAGGTCGACGTTGATGGAACGGACGAGGGACTGAACCGTCGCCAGAGCGGCGAGGGGCGATGCTCCGCCGGTGGACAGCTCGTCGATCGCGTCGGAGTAGTCGAAGGCGGGGAGGCCGTCACCGGCGGGCCCGGCGAGCGCCTGCATGTCGACGGCGAGGCTGTGCAGCTGGATCGCCACCACGTCGCGCGAGATCTCGTCGACGCGCTGCTGGAGCTCGAACGTGACGAGCCCGATCGGGTCCCCGCGGCGCAGGGCGTCGTGGGTCTCTTCGATGGCGCCCTCGAGCGACGAGAGGGCGACGCTCAGCACCGGATCCCTGCCGGTGTCCGAATGCGCAGCCTGCCGGAGGATGCCGCCGGCCCGCGCCAGCGCCTTGTCCACCGAGCGCTCGACTTCACGGACGTAGCCGGCGATGGCGAGCTGCATGAGCGCCTCGCGGCGGAGGACTGCGTTCGATCCGCAGAAGAAGGCCGCGTTCCAGCCGTCCTTGCCCTGCTGGATCGGACCGTAGAAGAGAGGCGCGTCACTTCCGAGAGGATCGCTGCGGCCCACGTTCCCGAACGTCTGCGGGGTCTGGACGAAGGCGACCCGAGGATCGAAGAAGTACCCGAGAGTCCGATCCAGGATCTCGGGCGAGGGCACCTGGTCGGCGTCGAGGATGAGCATGAACTCGCCGTCGGTCGCCATCATCGCGTTGTTGAGGTTGCCCGCCTTGGCATGCCGGGGACGCCCGTCCCAGTCGGCCCCGCGCGTGAGATAGCCGACGCCGGTCTCGGCGGCCGCGATGCGGAGCTCTTCCCGGTTCCCGTCGTCGAGCACCCAGACGCGGTGGGGGTAATCGATCCGCTTCGCCGCCTCGACGGTCGCGAGGACCAGCTCGAGTGACTCGTTGTAGGTGGTGACGAACACGTCGACGGTGAGGCCTTCGGGCGCCACCGGAGGCTCGGGTCGCCGGCGAGCGCGCCACATCGTCAGTGCGAAGAGGCCGACATCGATCACGCTGTAGGTCTCGGCGAGCACGAGCGGGACCGCGATCCAGACGGCATCCCAGTTGAGCGAGAACAGCCACCGCCAGGCGAGGTAGTTCACCGCGAGGAGAAGCGTCGCGACTGAGACGACGCGGACGAGGACGAGGTGACGCCCTTCCCGCTGACGGGTCTGGCGGTCTCTGCGGAGGTCGGCGCGGGTCAGCAGCGCAGTGCTTCCCATCATCGCCACCCCCGGTGCGGTCACCGCGTCCCCACGCGCGTGCCCGCGCCAACGGTACCCACCTGGCCCGTGCGGCGAACACGCCCAGTTCGGGGGGACGGCCGAGTCGGCATAATGGCCGACAAACCGTCCTACGGCGGGGTACAGGGTCGCCGGAACCGCGGGCCGCGTCGCCGATCCCGTGTGCGTGGCGAGCCCCTCGGGCGCGATCTCGTCCCCTAGGTTCCGTGTGTGCCCCCTCCCCGTCCGCAGCCATCCGCCGGCGGCTGGGCGCCGCGGCCATGGCACTCGCCTTCCCGCTCGCGGGCTGCGCGGGTCAGGCCGGTGCTGAGCCGCCCGCACCCGGCGGGTCGGCTGCACAGGCGTCGGCGGTCTGCGCCGTGACCGACGCCGCGGCGCTCGTGCCCGGCTCGGGAGCCCTCCTGGGGGTGAGCCTCGACTGGACGGCCGACAGCATCGCGGAGTACACCGAACGGCTCGGCCGGCCCCCGGCGGTCGCCGTCAGCTTCGGCGCCTTCCCACTCGGCTCCGAGGAAGTCGCGAACCTCAGGGCGGCTGCGGAACAGGTGCGGCCGTACGGAGGAATCCTCCTCCTCACGCTGGAGCCCCGCGACGGCCTGGCGTCGGTGACACCGGCGGCAGCGGAGCACCTGAGCTCCGTTCTCGCCCAGGTCAACGCTTCCGGCGTCGGCGTCATCGTGCGCTTCGCTCATGAGATGAACGGATCCTGGTACGCCTGGGGGCAGCAGCCGTCGGCGTACGTCACAGCGTTCCGCACCGTCGCTGCCGCGGTGCACGCGGATGCTCCCGGCTCGTCGATGATGTGGGCGCCGAACTACGGAGGCGGCTACCCGTTCTCCGGCGGGGCTTTCGAGACCGTCGCGGGTGAAGCCGACTTCGCGGCCCTCGACACGGACGGCGACGGCGTCCTGAGCATGGCCGACGATCCTTACTCCCCTACTACCCGGGGGACGACGCGGCGGACTGGGTGGGGATGTCGCTCTATCACTGGGGCTCCGCGCATCCCTGGGGCGAGAACGAGCTGCCGGAGCCCGGCAAGTTCGCGGCCCAGCTGGCCGGGGAGTACGCGGGGCTGGGCGGGGATGACCGCATGCTGCCCGACTTCGCGGGCGTCTACTCGGCTGTCCGCGGCAAGCCGCTCGCGATCCCCGAGACCGCAGCGCTCGTCGTCCCCCGCGGCGACCCGGGCGGGGAGCTGGCGATCAAGCAGGCCTGGTGGCGCCAGGTCTTCTCCCCGGAGACGGCGAGCCGCTTCCCGAACCTGCGCATGGTGAACTGGTTCGAATGGGACAAGCAGGAGACCGAGGTGGGCGCCCGGGTCGACTGGTCGGTGACCTCGGACCCCGCTTCGGCCGCCGCATTCGCCGGCGACCTCCCCGACTGGCTCCTGGCGGCGCCGGGGGCCGCGCCGACCTGCCCTACTCCGGCGCCTTAGACCCGTCGCTGCCGCGCAGGTGTCGCGAGATGCGCCAGGAGTTGGACCCTTCCTCGCGCGAGTAGTCGAGGTCGTCCACGAGCGCCCGGATCATCGGGATGCCCCGGCCCGATTCGGACAGCTCGTCCGGCATTGCGCGGCCGACGAGCTGGACGTCGCCGGGCTTGCCCGAGTCGGTCAGCGTCGCCTCGATCCGGTCGGGGAAGACGGTGATCGCGAGCCTGCAGCTGATCCCCGACCCGGGGTCCGCATGGCGCATCACATTGGAGGCGAGCTCCACGAGCGCCGTCTCGAAGGAGAACCGGTCGATCGCCGGAACCGTGCTGTTCTCCTCCCAGACCGAGGACAGCATCGAGTGGACGGTGTCGACGTCATCCGGCGGAGACGACATCGTCAGCGCGTGGGGAATGGGCTCAGGCATGCTGCAGGGCGCTCTCGATCGTGGGATGGGGAGCGAGGATCCGCTCCATGTTGGTCAGCTGCAGGACCAGCTGGACCTGCTCGGTCGGGCCGGCGATCCGGAGGTCGCCTCCGTGCCGCCTGGTCGCCTTGACGCCGCCGATGAGGGCGCCGAGCCCGGACGAGTCCAGGAACACGACCTCGGAGAGGTCGACGACGATCCGCACGGAGCCCTGCTCCACGAGGTCGTCCACGGTGTCCCGGAGGCTGTTGGCGCTCACCATGTTGAGCCGCCCCAGCAGCCGCACGACGGTGGCGCCGTCGGGCAGGCGGGTGACTTTCGTCTCCATCAGTCTCGTCCTCTCGTCGTGCACGCCGCGGTCTGATCGCCGAGGTCTGGTCTGAAGGTCAGCGACCGGCGGCACTCCGCCGGAAGCCGCAAGCCTGGTTCACGCGGCACGGCGGATCGCCACCACGGTGACGTCATCAGCCAGGCGCCCGCGGGAGGCGAGCCTCGTGACGTTGTCCACGGCGGCTTGCGCGGTCGAGGCGCGGTCGACCGCCATCCTCGCGGCTCGGTGCAGCGAGTCGAGGGTCCCGTCGAAGAGGTCGAGCACCCCATCGCTGAAGACGAGGACCAGGTCACCGACGGCGAGCCTGTAGGTCCCGGTGCCCCAGGCCTGGTCCGGCAGCACGCCGAGCGGGAGGTTGAGCGACGGCATGATCTCCGTGCTGCCGTCCGCCCGCACGATGACCCCGAGCCCGTGACCGGCGTCCACCACGGAGAGCACGTTGGTGCCGCTGCAGAGGCGGGCGTGGAACATGGTCACGAACGCCTCCGTGCTGGTCAGGTCGTCGGAGATCACGGAGTCGGCGGTGGCCACGCTGTCGGCGACGGCAGGCTCGTGCAGGGCGCCGCGGACCGCAGCCCTCGTCGTCGCGGCGATCATCGCCGCGCCGACCCCTTGCCCATCACGTCCGCGACGGTGAAGGCGAGACCGTCTTCGGTGGCCCGCCAGTCGAAGAAGTCACCGCTCACGCCCCGGCTCGGAACGAGAGCGCCGGCCACCTCGTATCCCGGCACCTCCGGCGACGTGGGTGGGAGCAGGTTGCGCTGCACCTGGGCCGCGTGCGCGAGCTCCGCGCTGCTGCGGCTGGCCCGGGCCTTGAGGTCCCGGCCCCGCTGCTCGGTGCTGAGGGCCGCCATGCTGAAGGACACCACGATGAGCAGCACCATCGTGATCAGCGTCGTCACCGAGGTGCCGAAGAAGACCGTGAACAGGTCTCCGTGCTGACCGCCGAGAAGGAAGGCGGCGAGCCGCCCGAGATAGAAGACCGCGAGCAGTCCTGACGCGATGGCGAGCGGCCAGCGGGTGCGCGAATAGCCGCGGTCGAGCAGGAAGAGCTCCCGGGACGACATCCCCAGGGCAGCGCCCATGGAGGCGAGGAACACAGGACCCCCGGACCAGGTGTTCGACGCGGGATCGTCGAGGACCGACGCGACCAGGGTCAGCAGCGGCGCAACGGCGAGCTGCCATGGCCGGGTCGGCACCTCCCGGAGGAGCGGGCCCCCGCCCAGACGCTCACGGCACCCGCGACGAGCAGGACGTTGCCGAGGGGTTCGCCCACACCTGCGCCGCGCTGCCGTCGAGGAGGAACGCCGCGGACCCGGACAGGAACAGGGCGAGCGCGACGACCCACAGCAGGCTGTAGCGCGATCGGGTCGACCGGTAGGTCACGAAGAAGAACAGGATCAGCATGGTCAGAGCGGCAGCCGCGAACGCGACGCGCAGGGACACCGAGTCGAGGATCACGTCGTCGCCGCGATCACAGCGAGCGCGGACCGGCCGCCTCGCAGAGATCGCGCGGGCACAGCGAGCGTCAGCATCACGCCCCCCAGCGCCTGACCTGCGGGCCACCCCCGCAGTGATAGCAGGAACGCTATGCCCGGCGCGCTCCGGGCGTCAGACCCCGTTCGGGGGCGTCCAGGCAGCCACGCCCCCGGAGCTACCGCCAGAAGCCGTCGTGGATGGCGGCGGCCTCCTCCGACAGGGCGGGCCCGCGGACCGCGATCTCGCGCTGGCCGCTGGCCAGGACCACACGACTCGGGAGTGCCATCGTCGGATTCTCGGGCGACGAGCCGGTGATGGCGGCGAGCCGGCCCTCCGTCATGGCGAACACGACCCGGCCGATGCCCGACCAGTAGATGGCGCCGGAGCACATCGCACAGGGTTCGCAGCTCGTGTAGAGGGAGTACCCGGGGAGCGCGGCCGGCCCGATCGTCCTCCAGGCGAGCCGGACCAGGTTCGTCTCGGCGTGGCCGGTGCAGTCCGTGTCCGTGACGACCGTGTTCTCCGCCTCGAGCACGACGGTGCCTGCCGGGTCGACGAGGACCGCGCCGAACGGGTGATTGCCGCGGGCGCGGGCCCGTGCTGACACGACGATCGCATCGCGCAGGCGGTCGCGGTCGGCGTCGGTGATCCTGGCGTCCTCGTCCGGCATGGCGTCCCTCTCGTCAGGTCCATCCTGGCCTCCGGCGGGCCGCCCCAGGACGGGAACCCAGCGGTTCGGAGGCTCCGCACCGGCGTACCGTTGCGTTGTCCGCATCGTCGCGTCGATCCATCGGGAGTCCTTCATGGCAGCCGGTCACGTCGTACTCCTCGGAGACTCGATCCTCGACAACGGCGCGTACGTCGGGACGGGGCCGGATGTGGTGGCCCAGCTGCGGGCCGAGCTGCCGGACGGCTGGCGCGCGAGCCTCCTGGCCCGCGACGGCGACGTGTCCCGCGGCGTGCACGAGCAGCTGCGGGGCCTTCCCTCCGACGCCACGCACCTGGTGGTGAGCGTCGGCGGGAACGACGCCCTCGCCTTCGCGCATGTCCTCGACCAGCGGGCGGGGTCCGTCGGGGAGGCCCTGACCATCCTCGGCGGCCTGCAGGGGCAGTTCGCGGTCAACTATGTCGCCATGGTCGGGGCCGTGACCGCCCTCGGCCTGCCCGCCGCCGTGTGCACCATCTACGACACTCCCCTGTCGCTGCCCACCCAGCCGGCGATCCGGACCGGCATCGCCGTGTTCAACGACTGCATCACCCGCTCCGCATTCGCGGCGGGGCTGTCCCTCATCGACCTGCGCCTCATCTGCACGGAGGACGCCGACTACGCCAACCCCATCGAGCCCTCGGTCCGGGGCGGGGCGAAGATCGCGCGAGCCATCGCGGCGTTCGTGCTGGAGGAGCATCCGTCAGCGCGGTCCGTGGCGGTCACGGGGATCCCCGTCTGATCAGCCGCCGGGGACACCGGCCTGTCAGGGCTCGGCCGCCGGAACGGCCGCCCGCACGGGCTCGATCGGCCCCCGCAGCGCGAGCCCGACGACGGGGAACACGAGAACGGACAGCATCCCCGCCCCGACGAGCGCGGCTGCCATGCCGGCGGTGAGGTCGTGCGACTGAACGCCGAGGTTCGTGACCGCCACGATGATCGGCAGACCCGTCGCCGTCATGAGGACGGTCGCCGCGCGTTCGCGCGTGGACGAGCCGGGGAAGGCGAGGAGGGCGGGCAGCCCGCGGACGACGAGGAGCACGAGCAGGAAGAGGGGAACGAGCAGGAGGGTCCTGACGTCGCCGAACAGCTCCCCGAGCGGGAACGTCACCCCGGTGTTCACGAAGAAGATGGGAACGAGGAAGCCGAAGCCGACGGCCTCCAGCTTGCCCTCGACCGCCTCGCGGTCCGCGGCGGGAGCGGCGGACAGCAGGACGCGTGCGAGCACCCCGGCCGCGAAGGACCCGAGCAGCATGTCGAGGCCCAGCGCGATGCTCAGGCAGGTGAGGGCGGCGAGGATGCCGAGGACGAGGCGGATCGCGAACTGGCCGCTCGTGTGCAGGGTCGCGGTGATGAGGCGCTGCAGCGGGAGGTAGGGGCCCCGGGCGGCGAGCCAGATCCCGACGCCGGCGAGGACCACGAAGCCGAGCAGCACCACGCTGGCCAGCGCGGGGCTCCGGCCGCTGAGGAAGAGGGAGATGGCGACGAGCGGCGCGAACTCCCCCACCGCCCCGTGCCGGGTCATGGCACGGCCGAACGGCGTCGTCAGCTCGCCGGCGTCCCGCAGCAGGGGCACGATCGCGCCGAGCGCCGTGGTCGACAGCGCGATGCCGATGAAGACGCCGGACGGGAGCGATCCGCCGAGGAGGATGCCGAGACCGAGGCCGATCGCGAGGAGAGAACCCAGCCGAGGACCGTCGGCCCCGTCGACCGCTCGCGCAGCACGGTGAAGTCGATCTCGTTGCCGGCGAGGAAGAAGAGGGTGGCGAGCCCCACCCCGGCGAGGAAGGTCGTGAAGTCGTTGACGGTGATCCAGCCGAGCACCGCGGGACCGAAGATCAGGCCGAGGACGATCTCGAACACGACGATCGGCACCCGCACGAAGCGCCCGAGCAGGCTTGCGAGCACCGGCGCGGCCGCGGCGATCGCCGCGAAGAGGATGATCGTCTCGAGCGGCGGTCGCACGCCCATACCGTAGACCCGGCGCGGGGCGATGCGGCAGGGCGACTACTCCACGGGTTCGCCGGTGGGGCCCGCCGGCTCCTCGACGCCGACCCCGCTGATCGGGTTGCCCATCCAGCTGACGCAGGTCCAGCCGTCCGCGGTCTGCTCGAGGACCGCGACCCCCGTGTTGTCGAGCCACAGGTGGCCGATGGCGTCGGAATCCAGGTTGTCGGCCTTGGCCGACGCCCAGCAGCGGATCGCGGCGCCGTGACTCACGAGGGCGACGCTCTCGAGGCCGGCGTCGAGTCCGGCCCGCACGGCCTCGTCGACGACGGCGTCGTAGCGCTCGAAGAAGCCGTGCCCGTCCTCCCCGTCCGGGATGCGGGCATCCCGGTCGCCGCCCGACCAGCTGAGGATCGTCTCGATATAGGCCCGGACATCCGGCTGCGTGGCCGACATCTCGTAGCGGCCGGCGGAGATCTCGCGGATGCCGTCGCGGACGGTGACGTCGAGGGCGAGCTCGCGCGCGAGCGGCGCAGCGGTCTGCCGGGCACGCGTGGCCGTCGACGCCCAGATCATGCCGATGCCGTCGGACGCGAGCGCGGCCGGGAGGGCTTCCGCCTGCTCCCGGCCGAGCGGGGTCAGCTCCGGCCCGGGCACCGCGGTGTCCAGGATGCCGCGGATGTTGGACGAGATCTGGCCGTGACGGATCAGGTGGAGACGCATCCCTCCACCCTGCCCGATGCCGGCTGAGCCCGAGCTACCGGCGGGAGCCGAACTTCGGGAGCATCCCTCCCACGCGCTCCAGCAGCGGCACGGCCACGAGGGGCTGGTGCGGCGCTGCTGCTCGCCCTGCTGAGCCGCGAGCACGATGAGCACGGCCGTGAGGATGGGCGGCACCCACTGCACGAACTTCTGCTGCCTCTGCGCGCTCGACATCTCCGGCGAGGCGGAGGCCAGGGGCTCGGTGGGGCTGTTGCCGCCCTCGTCCTGGTGCTTCGACTGCACGCGCCCGAGCACGCCGGAGTAGGCGGACGCCCCGATGGCGGCGAGCGTGATCGCGGTCTTCACGGCCGCGCTCTTCTGCGCCTCGGGCTGCGCGAGCAGGCGCTGCTTGTCCGACAGGAGCATCCCGACGCTGCCGGCGATGTGGGCGGCGACCGAGCCGACCAGCACCGGCGTCCACTTCTGCCAGCCGGCGGAGGCGATCCTGGTCCGCTCGCGCGGCGCCCGGGCGACGGCGGCTCCGCCGTTGAGGCCGATGGCACCCATCAGCGTTCCCCCGAACCAGGAGGCGAGGCCGACGTCGTGGAGGCTGCGGACGACTGTCGTGGTGGTGTTGTTGGCGGTGGGCATCGTGGGTCCTCCTGCGGTTCCGGGTTCGGCGCGTCGTCCGCGCCGGTCCGTCGACTGTTGCGGCGGAGCCTCCGAAGGTCCTGAGGACGGGGGCGCCGATCAGGCGGCGCGGTCGAGCGTCGACTCCAGAGCGCTCCGGCTACGCGAGCGTCCGCTCGGCCGCGGCGAGCTGCAGGTCGATGAGCACGAGGAGCTCCTCCGCGGCCTCCTCACCGGTCTCCTCGGGAAGGCTCCCCCGGCGGGGAACGTCGCCACGCTCGAGGCCGTCCGCCACATCGACCGCGAGCTTCCAGCGGAGCGCGGCCGACGCATCCAGTCCGCGCCGCACGTCCGCGATGTCGGCGCGCGGCTGCTCCTCGTGGAGCCCGGCGGCATAGGCGTCCACCGCCTCCTCGAGCAGGGGTGCGACGACGAAGGCGGACGCATCCCCGCGCCGCACGGAGGAGAACAGGAGCGAGGCGAGATCGGCACCCACCGGGCCGGGACCGACCGACTCCCAGTCGATGAGCACCGTGCGGCCGTCGGAGCGGAAGACGTTCGCGCCGACGGCGTCGTGGTGGCAGAGGGTGTGCGGCAGGGCTTCCAGCACGCCGCGGACGTCGGGCTGCGCGAGGATCAGGCGCTCGGCGGCTGCCAGCCGGTCGCCGAGATGGGCGACGACAGCGGGGTTGCGGCGCCGCACGGTGGCGAGGCCGCGCTCGGCGGCCTCGGGCTGCGAGTGGCGGTCGATCCAGCCGTCGAACATCCACGGCTCGTCGAGAGGGCGACCGATCCAGCGTCCGGCGAGCCCGCCCAGGTCGTGCGCGGCCTCGAGGATGGTGTCGGCATCCAGCGGCCGGGTCCCGTCGTGGTGGATCTCCTCCAGCCAGAGCACCGTGCGGCCGTCGTCCTCGACCGCCGAGCCGTAGAGCCGAGGTGCGCGAACGGCGGGCGCGAGATCCTCCAGCAGCCCGGATGCGTAGGCGGCGTACTCCCGGTCCCCGTTGTCCGTGAGATAGGGAATGGCGAGGTGCGGACCCTCGGTGGTCTTCTCGATCATCGACCACGGGATGCGGTCCCCGTCGGCGAGCGCGACGCCGTGGATGCGCGTCACCGCCCGATGAGCGAGGAAGGCGTCGTAGTCGAGGGCATCCTGCCGCACATCCTCGAGCACCACCGATGCACGCGACACCGCACGGGCGACCGCCGCCGACAGCGCGGTCGCAGCCGCTTCACTCATTCACCCCGGCCTCCCGCTACTGCCCACTCAGGGCGCATCCGACCGTACCCGCCGTGGGATCCTAAGAACGTCCTCCCGGTCGAGATCCTCCGCCGAGACGCCCCCGCTGGCGTGGCCTGGGCTTTTCCGGCGCGCAGTCGGTACCGTGGGGATGAACCGGGAGGCGTCATGGGCGAGGGCATCATCCCCGAACCGTTGGTCGGGGAGACCGTCGAGGTGTGGCGCTACGCCGAGTACGAGGACTTCGGCGCTCGCGAGGCCGACGACTACAGCGTGCACTTCTACGTCGTGGACGAGGGCACCTGTCGTGCGCTCGATCCCGGCCCCGGCATGGTCGCCTCGCGCGACCGGGTCCTCGTCCCATTCGGCTCGGCCGAGCACGAGAACGCGATCCGGAACGAGTACCGCGGCCGCTACTGAGCCCGCCGTCGCACTGCTACGAGGGTCGCTATCCCTTCCGGGGCCATTCACGGACCCTCCCGCTTCGGCGTCTCGCAGATATCTCAGCGCGCTTCACGCCCGCTGCGGCCGATCGTTGGGCGCACCTCCTGAGGAGAAGCCCCGTGCTGAGCGTCACTCAGAGTCTGCGGCTGCTTCGCGCTTGAGGGCAGCGAGTCTGTCGATCACGACGGTCCTCCAGCCGGAGCACTCCGCTGCGCGACCGTCATCCGCTTGCGCATTCGGCAGATAACAGCTTCCCCGCACCACGAGGTTGTCCCGCTGCAGTTCGAACACACTCATGTAGTACTCCGACTCGGTTCCCGAGGCCGAGACGATGCCCACCTCGGTCCAGGCAACGCCTTCCAACCCACCTGGCATATCGGCGTCTTCCGGAGCGACACTCGTCGCAAAGTAGTGCCTCGTGGCGTATCCCGGCCCGCATGCGGCAACCGCGTCGCGGGTGGCCTGAAGCTGCCGGGCGGCCGCCTCCGCGCTCGGCAGAACGCGAGCGCTGGCGTTCGCGTCACCGCCTGCTCCGTCGTCGTCGTTGCCGTATGAAGCGACCATGCGGAGCGGATCCGTGGACCGGGCGTCGGAACCGCGCATCGGCTGGAGGAAGGACAGCGTTTCGCACATGAGAGGGGCGCCACCGTCGCTCTCAAAGCTCCCCTTCGCGTGCGCCAAGGCGACGTCCACTGTCGGATCAGTGAGGTGGGATCCGTAGCTGAACCATGCCTCGGACGGCGGGACCAGGCTCAAGATCAAGCCTTTCAGGTCGTCCACCGAGAACACCGGATCGCTGCCCGTTTCTGCCGGAGGACCGCTTGCACCGGGAACGAAGCTCTGCGGCGGGCCACTGGGGGTGCGATTGATCAGGGCCAGGCTCGCGACGGCAGCGACACCGACAACGAGCAGGACCGCAGCGACGCCGGCGATCAGGATGACCGGTGCCCGCCGCCCCTCCTTCGCCGTTACCTCGGTTCGTTGGTCGGCAGAGACCGTCTCGTCCGTCCACCCCATGCCGTCCCAGTACCGCTCAAGCCGAGGATCGGTGTGGTCGGGGTACCAGCCGGCGGGAATGTGGCTCATGAGCCGAAGCTAGAGCCGCGATGGACTGCTGTTCCCGCACGACACAGTCGGTGCCTCAGCGCCGCCGTCGGGAGGGCGCTGGACTCTGTCCTACTCCGCACGGCGTAATCGCGGTTACGCCCCCGCCCGACGACGTCCGGCCGCACGGCCGAGAGAGTGGAGCCGCGCCCGAACCGAGACGCCGAACGAAAGGGCTCCACCAATGACCGCATCCGCCGCTCCCTCTCGCAGCACCACCGTCTCACGAGTGCTCCTCACCGGCGCTCTCGCCGCCGTCCTCACGAGCGCCGTCAACGTCGCCATCGGCTGGGGTGCGGTCGCAGTCGGCGTTCCCCAGACGCCGGTGCTGGGCATCCCGGCCGGTGTCTCCGCATCCGCGGTCGCGGGGATGGGGGGCGCCATCGGCTGGCAGCTCGTGCGAGCCCGCGCCGCCGATCCCCGCAAGGTTCTCGTCCTGCTCGTGCCGATCGTTCTCCTGCTGTCGTTCATCCCCGACATCGTGCTTGCCGTGCTGATTGCGGACACGACCGGAATCGCTCCGGTGCTGGCGCTCGCGCTCATGCACGTGGCGACCATCACGATCGCGGTGGCCGTGTACGCCCGCCTGCTGCCCGTTGGCGCCGTCCGGACGAAGTCCGCGCGGGTGCCGGCCGAAGCGACCGCGTGACGCGACCAGGTTGCGCGGGCCCCGATCCGCGAAGTGACAGCCGGCGCGGACGGCGACTCACGCGAGTTGAAGCGCCGCCTGAAACACCGCTCGCGCTTCGGCGGGGGTCGCCTGCGCAGCGACGAAGCCGTCGGGACGAACCAGGTAGAGCCGGTCCGGACGGAGACGGCTCGAGCCGGCTGAGCGGAACGCCTGAGCCTGCACACCCAGTCCGCTCCCCAGCCCGACGGCGACCGCCGCGGTGTCGGCTCCGTAGCTGTGGATCTGCCACCGCATCGACCGCAGGCAGTCGTAGTTCTCGCCCGTCCAGGGCAACCGCCGCCCGACCACCGGATCCCGGTGACCTCGGCGGCCCTGCGCCGTCGGCATCATCGGATAGTGGATGCGGATCTGCGACAGGTACTCGAAGATCCGGGATGCCCCGGAGATCCGCGGAAGAAAGCGCACCGCGATCGGCGCGACGAACGGAACGATCCGCCGACGCAGCAGCCGAGGAACGCGACGGCGTGACGTGACGACGCCGAAGAGGCGGTCGGTGGTGGAGACGAGTCGGGCGGCCACGGGTCGCCGTTCTGCCTCGTAACGGCCGAGGTAGGAGTCGGCCGCCCTCCCTTGGACAACGTCCGCGATCTTGCAGACGAGGTTGTGGGCGTCTTGGATGCCGGTGTTCATGCCCTGTGCGCCGACGGGCGAATGGACGTGCGCAGCGTCGCCGGCCACGAACACGGGTCCTTCTCGGAAACGGGCGGCGATCCGATGGTGCACCCGGTAGGTGGAGAACCAGGCCGCGCTGTCATAGTGAACCCCGAAGACCCGCCGCAGGCGCTCGCGCACCTCGCCCTCGACGACTTCCGGCGGGAGGTCTGCACGATCCCCGGGGACCACGCCGAGCAGCCGGTTCGCTCCACCCGTCCCCATGGGGAAGGTCAGGAGGAAGTCCTGGTCCGCCATCCGCATGTTGATGCGTCCCTCCACCAAGCCCGTGACTCCGACGGCGTCCGAGACATAGAACGTGTGGGGATTCGTCACACCGAGAAACGGGATGCCGATCATGCTGCGGGCACTGGACGAGGCACCGTCCGCGCCGATGCAGTATCGAGCACAGATGACGGCCGCTCCGTCGCCGACCCGCATCACCGTTGCACGCACCGATTGACCGCCGCCGCCTCTCTCCCGTGATTCCAGCTCCAGTGAGCTCAGCCGAGTTCCCCAGCGGACTGGGTTTCCTGCCGCGTCGAGCGCGCCGGCGAGGATGCGTTCGTTCTTGCTCTGCTCGAGCACGTACATGCTCGGGTACGGGGACAGGGTCTGGCCGAGCGGCCGGAGCTGCACCGGGGAGAAGTGCCGATCCTCGTATCCGGGCACGACGGAATCGGCAGGCCACGCCTCAGCGAGCACCTGGGGTGCGAGTCCGAGCTGGTCGTAGATCTCCAGCGTTCGCGCCTGCACGCCCAAGGCGCGCGACTCGCGAGTCGGTCCGTCCTTGCCGTCGATGATCGTCACAGCGACGCCGAGCTTCAGCAGACACAGGGCCGCGGTCAGTCCGGTCGGGCCCGCACCGACAACGAGCACATCCGTGCGCTCTTCGGGCTGCATCCGACACCTCCAGCGGCACCAGAGCCGACTGCGGGACTTGAACCCGCAACCGCCCGATTACAAGTCGGGTGCGCTACCAATTGCGCCAAGTCGGCCTGCGGGCGCGAGCCCGCGGCACCATCCTACGGAGCGGCCAGACCGCCCGCCCCAGCCCGCGCAGCACGTGCCGGGATCACCGCGGACTGCAACGAAGCGGACGTGTCGCAACCGCGCACGGTTGCGACACGTCCGGATCGTTGCGACGCGCCGACTGGGCCGGTCGCGGCCCTACGAGGCGGGGGTGGGGGTCGGGGAAGGAGTGGGGGTCGGGGAGCTCGTCGGCGCCGCGGACTGCTGGAGGACGAACGCCGCGAACTCGTTCGGGTCGGTCAGCGAGCCGCTGTACTGGGCGCCGTTGACGATGACCGTCGGGGTGCCCGTGACCTTCTTGACGTCGCTGTCGGGCAGCGGGCCCTTCAGCGCACGGTTCGTCGCATCCGTGACCCACGAGTTGTAGGTGCCGTCGTTGATGCAGGAGGCGATCTTCGAGGCCGACTTCACCTTCGCCTCCTTCGTCAGGTCGACGAGCTTCTTGTTCTCGAGGCCCGGCGTCTGCTCCTGCGGCTGGTTACTGAAGAGCAGCGCGCTGTAGGCGAAGAAGGAGTCGGGCGAGTAGTTCGCCACGCACGCCGCGGCGTTCGCGGAGCGGGTGGAGTACTTGGTGCCCTGCGAGTTGGCGTTGAGGATCGAGATCGGGTGGATCTCCACCGTCGCGCTGCCCTCCGTGACCCAGCTCTCGATCTGCTCGGCGTTGGTCGCCTCGAACTGGCCGCAGAACGGGCAGAGGTAGTCGACGTACACCTTGATGTCGACGACGTTGGGCGCGTTGGCTTCGGACGGGACGGGATCCGACCCGGCCGGCAGCGAGGGCGTCGTCACCGCCTTCAGGTCCTGGCCGATCTTGACGCCGTCGCTCGCCATGTTCGCGGGGCCGGGGCCGGGCGGGCGGATCGAGTTGACGATGATGATGGCGACCACGGCGATGATCGCCACCGCCGCGATGCCGATGCCCGTGAACAGGATCGCCTTGTTGCGCCGCTCGCGACGCTTCTGCTCCTCGCGGAGCTGGCGTGCCTTCTCGCGTGCGGCGTCGCGACGTTCGTTCTTCGAGGGCCTGGCGTTTCCTCCGCCGTTGGTCACAGACAAACTCCTAGTCGTGGGCGCGCGCGTTCAAACACGCGAGGTGCGCTCAGAATCGTACGGCCATCGAACTGAGAACCTTCAGAACGGCCCCTGAACGGCGAGTCCCTGCGCGGTCCGGATGGCCTGAAAACCGCGCCATTACGCGGATCGGGGCAACAGTGGCATACTGAGCCGGTCGGCCCGAAGACGTCCCGACGCTTCATTCACTCGGATCGTCCGGCACGTACCTGCCGGTGAAGGAGATACCACCATGGCATCCGTCACGTTCGACAACGCCACCCGGCTCTACCCGGGATCGACCCGTCCCGCGGTCGACGCGCTCAACCTGGAAGTGGCGGATGGCGAGTTCCTCGTCCTCGTCGGCCCCTCCGGCTGCGGCAAGTCCACCTCGCTCCGCATGCTCGCTGGGCTCGAGGAGGTCAACTCCGGCGCCATCCTGATCGGCGACCGCAACGTCACCGACGTGCCGCCGAAGGACCGCGACATCGCGATGGTGTTCCAGAACTACGCGCTGTACCCGCACATGACGGTCGCCGAGAACATGGGCTTCGCGCTCAAGATCGCCGGCGTCAACAAGGACGACCGCGCCCAGCGGGTCCTCGAGGCCGCTCGCCTGCTCGACCTCGAGCCCTACCTCAACCGCAAGCCGAAGGCCCTCTCCGGCGGTCAGCGCCAGCGCGTCGCCATGGGCCGCGCCATCGTCCGCCAGCCCCAGGTCTTCCTCATGGACGAGCCGCTGTCGAACCTCGACGCCAAGCTCCGCGTCCAGACCCGCACGCAGATCGCGTCGCTGCAGCGCCGCCTCGGCGTCACGACCGTCTACGTGACCCACGACCAGACCGAGGCCCTGACCATGGGTGACCGCATCGCGGTCCTCAAGGACGGCGTCCTCCAGCAGGTCGGCAGCCCCCGCGACCTCTACGAGAACCCGAAGAACGTCTTCGTCGCCGGCTTCATCGGCAGCCCCGCGATGAACCTGTTCCCCGCGGACGTCACGGCCGAGGGCGTGCACTTCGGCACCGCGATCGTGCCGCTCGAGCGCTCCGTGCTCGCCGGCGTCGACGGCTCGCAGGTCACCGTGGGCGTCCGCCCCGAGGATGTCGTCGTCTCCCCGAACCGCGGCGAGGGCCTCCAGGTGGAGGTCGACCTCGTCGAGGAGCTCGGCGCGGACGGCTACCTCTACGGCCACTCGGAGGTGGAGGGTCGCCGCACCGACATCGTCGCGCGCGTCGACGGCCGCATCCACCCCAACATGGGCGACATCGTCTACCTGACCCCGCAGCCCGGTCACCTGCACGTCTTCGACGTGCAGTCGGGTGAGCGTCGCAGCAGCGCCGTCGCGCTCGCCTGAGGCAACGATTCGAGGAGGGCCCGCCGCGACTGTCGCGGCGGGCCCTTCGCATAGGCTTGGACACTTATGGCGATCTCCGGCTCACTCAACATCACGGCGGCCATGGTCGACCCGGCCCTCCTCGACCTCCCGTGGGACCTGCCTCTCGAGGACTGGCCTGAGGACAGCATCGCGGCGCTGCCGAAGGGGATCTCCCGGCACCTGGTCCGATTCGTGAACCTGTCCGGGTATGTCATCGCCATCAAGGAGACGTCCGAGGACCTCGCTCGGCGCGAGTACGAGATGCTCCGCACGCTGCAGCGCATGGATGTGCCCTGCGTCGATCCGGTCGCCGTCATCTCCAACCGCACGGACGAGAACGGCCAGCCGCTCGAGGCGGTGCTCGTCACCCGGCACCTCAAGTTCTCGCTGCCCTACCGCGCCCTGTTCTCCCAGGCGCTGCGTCCCGACACGGCCACCCGCCTCGTGGATGCGCTGGCCCTGCTCCTCGTGCGGCTGCACATCATCGGCTTCTTCTGGGGCGACGTGTCGCTCTCCAACACGCTGTTCCGCCGCGACGCCGGCTCGTTCGCCGCGTACCTCGTGGACGCGGAGACCGGGAAGCTCTACCCGGGCGGCGGGCTCTCCAACGGCCAGCGCGAGAACGACCTCGAGATCGCGCGCGTCAACATCGCGGGCGAGCTCATGGACCTCGAGGCCGGCGGCCGGGTCGAGGAGGGCGTCGACCCCCTCGAGGTGAGCGAGCGCATCGTCGCCCAGTACCGCACGCTCTGGAAGGAGCTCACCGGCTGGGAGGTCTTCCCCGGCGGCGAGCGGTGGCGGATCAGCCAGCGCGTCGACCGGCTCAACGACCTCGGCTTCGACATCGACGAGCTCGCGATCAAGACGGACGAGACCGGCACGCAGGTGCGCATCCAGCCGAAGGTCGTCGACGCCGGGCACCACTCTCGCCGCCTCCTTCGCCTCACCGGGATCGACGCACAGGAGAACCAGGCGCGCCGCCTCCTCAACGACCTCGACTCCTACCGCGCGACCTTCGGCCGCGAGGGGCAGGACGAGGAGGCGATCGCCCACGAGTGGGTCGCCCAGGTGTTCGAACCCGTCGTGCGTGCGATCCCGCGCGACCTGAAGGGGAAGCTCGAGCCGGCCGAGGTGTTCCACCAGCTGCTGGAGCACCGCTGGTTCATGTCGCAGAAGCAGTCCCGCGACGTGCCGCTGGCCGAGGCGGTCGCCGCCTACATCGACGACATCCTGCGCCACCGCCGCGACGAGGCCACCATGATCACGCCGCCGACAGGCCTCATCACGCTGCCGATGGGCGCGGACGAGGACGACGACTGGCGCTCGAAGGTCTGAGGCTCCTTCAGGCCTGGGCGGCGCGGAGCTTCGCGATCTCGTAGAGGGCGACGCTCGCCGCGATGCCCGCGTTCAGCGACTCCGTCGTGTCTGTGATGGGGATCGAGACGACCGCGTCGCACGTCTCCGTCACGAGGCGGGACAGGCCCTTGCCCTCGCTGCCGACCACGAGGACGAGCGGACCGGTCGCGAGCTCGAGGCCCGGCAGCGGGGTGTCGCCGCCTGCGTCCAGGCCAACCACGAAGAGCCCGCGCTCCTTGTAGGCCTTGAGCGCCTGCGTGAGGTTGGTGGCCATGGCGACCGGGATGCGCGCCGCCGCGCCCGCCGAGGTCTTCCACGCCGAGGCGGTGAGCCCGACCGAGCGGCGCTGGGGCACGATGACGCCCTGCCCGCCGAACGCCGCGATGGAGCGGATGACCGCGCCCAGGTTGCGCGGGTCGGTCACGCCGTCGACGGCGACGAGGAGCGGCACCTCGCCGCGATCCTCGACCGCCTCGAGCAGCTCCATCGGGTGCAGGTACTCGTACGGCGGCACCTTGAGGGCGATGCCCTGGTGCACGGCGTCGTCCCCGGTGAGGCGGTCGATCTCCGGCCGTGTCACCTCGAGCAGCGGGATGCCGCGGTGACCGGCGAGCGCGATGGCCTCGCGCACCCGGTCGTCCATCTCCAGTCGGACGGCGATGTACAGGGCGGTCGCGGGGACCTTGGCGCGCAGCGCCTCGACGACCGAGTTGCGGCCGGTCACGACCTCCGACTCGTCGCTCGACTTCGGGCGACGCTGGGGCCGTGGCGCCGCCGACGCCTGCTGTCCTCGGGTGCCGGCCTTCGCGGCGGCCCGCTCGGCGGCGGCCTTCCGCTTCCCGGCGGGGTGGTAGGTGCGGTCCTCGGCGCGCGGCGTCGGCCCCTTGCCCTCGAGTGACCGCCGGCCCTGTCCGCCGGAGCCGACCTTGGGACCCTTGCTCGTCTTGCGGACGGCTCCGGGCCGCCCCTTCCGCTCAGCCATCGATGCTCCAATGTGTGCCGGCCGGGGAGTCCTCGAGCACGATGCCCGCCTCCGCCAGCTCGTTGCGAATCTGGTCAGCGCGCGCGAAGTCCCGCGCGCCGCGTGCTGCCTGTCGCTCCTCGATCAGGCGCTCGACGAGCACGGCGAGCGCTCCGACGGCGCCACCGTCCTCGGCCGCCCGCCACTGCGCGTCCAGCGGATCGATGCCGAGCACGCGCACCATGGCGAGCACCTCCGCCCGGCGATCCGCGACTGTCGGCAGGCTGTCGACGTCGAGCAGCGCATTGCCCGCCCGCACGGTCTCGTGCAGGACCGCGAAGGCCTCGGGCGTCGACAGGTCGTCGTCGAGCGCGGCCGCGAACGCGTCGGGCACGACGTCGGCCCGCTCCGCCGCGATGCCCGCTCGCTCGAGTGCACGCGCGGACCGCTCCAGGAAGACGCGGACGCGGTCGAGCGCGGCCTCCGCCTCGAGCAGGGCGCCCTCGTGGTAGTCGAGGCTCGACCGGTAGTGGGTCGCCGCCAGGTAGTAGCGGATGACCACAGCCGGCGCCTCCGCGAGGAAGTCGGCCGCGAAGATCGAGTTGCCGAGCGACTTCGACATCTTCTGCCCCTCGACGGTGACGAGGCCGTTGTGCACCCAGTAGCGGGCGAAGCCGTCTCCGGCCGCCGTGGTCTGGGCGAGCTCGTTCTCGTGGTGCGGGAAGCGCAGGTCCAGCCCACCGCCGTGGATGTCGAACTGCGGTCCGAGGTAGCGGGCCGACATGGCCGAGCACTCGATGTGCCAGCCGGGGCGACCGGGTCCCCACGGCGAGGCCCAGGACGCGGACTCCGGCTCGTCAGCCTTGCGCCCCTTCCAGAGGGCGAAGTCGCGGGGATCGCGCTTGCCGCGGGGGTCGGCGTCCTCGGCGGCGACCATGTCGGCCGGCGACTGGCGCGTCAGCGCGCCGTAGGCCGGCCAGCTGCCGGTGTCGAAGTAGACGTCGCCCGAGCCGTCCGGCGCCGGATAGGCGTGGCCGCGGTCGATGAGACGCGCGATGAGGTCGAGCATCTGCTGCACGCTCGCGGTCGCGCGCGGCTCGTAGGTGGGTGGCTGGATGCCGAGGCGCGCATACGCCGCGGAGAACTCGAGCTCGTAGCGGTAGGCGAGCGCCCACCACTCCTCTCCCCCGTCGCTGCCGGGCCGCGCCGAGAAGGCGAGGATCTTGTCATCGATGTCCGTGACGTTGCGGACGAGCGTGACCTTGTACCCGCGGTAGCTCAGCCAGCGGCGCCACAGGTCGTAGGAGAGCGCGGAGCGCAGGTGGCCGATGTGCGGCGACGACTGCACGGTGGGTCCGCAGACGTACATCCCGACCTCGCCCGGGACGAGAGGCTCGAACTCCCGCAGCCGGGCTTCGAGGGAGTCGTACAGTCGAAGCGCCACGCAGCTAGCTTAGGGATCCCGCCGCGTGCCCGACGAGGACGGTCGCGATGGCGGCGATGCCCTCGCCTTGCCCCGTGAAGCCGAGGCCGTCCGTCGTGGTCGCGGAGACGGACACGGGCGCGCCGACGACCTTCGTGAGGGCCGCCTCCGCCTCCTCACGCCGGGCGGCGAAGCGCGGCCTGTTGCCGACCACCTGGACCGACACGTTGAGCGGGGCCCATCCCGCTGCGGCGAGCAGTTCCACCGTCCCGCGCAGGAACACGTCACCGGCAGCCCCGGCGTACCGCGGGTCGTCGGTGCCGAAGCGCGAGCCGATGTCGCCGAGGCCGGCGGCGGAGAGAAGGGCGTCGCACACCGCGTGGGCGACTGCGTCGCCGTCGCTGTGCCCTGCCAGGCCCCTCTCCCCGGGCCAGTCGAGCAGCGCGAGGCGTAGCGGGCCGTCGCCGCCGAAGGCATGCACGTCGATGCCGATCCCCGTGCGGGGCACTCCCCCGCCGACGAGGAGCTCGGCGCGCCTCAGGTCGTCGCCGGTCGTGATCTTGAATGCCCGGGGATCGCCGGGGATCACGTCCACCGGACGACCGGAGGCGGCGTACACGGCCGCGTCATCCGTGTGCTCCGAGGCGACGGCGGCATAGGCGGCCTCCAGCTCGGCCCGCGGGAAGCCCTGCGGAGTCTGCACGGCCCGCAGCTCCGAGCGGTCCACCGTCTCCCGGATGGCCTCGTCCGCCGTGACGCGCTTGATCGTGTCCGCGACCGGCAGGCCGGGGATGACCCCGCGGCCGGTGGCGCGCACGGCGGACACCACGGCGTCCAGCTGCGCAGGCGGGGTGAGGGCGCGCGCGGCATCGTGCACCAGCACGACCTCGACCGCGTCGGCCAGCGCCGCCAGCCCTGCGAGCACGGACTGCTGACGGCTCTCCCCGCCGGGGACGACGACGGCGTTCGGCACGCCGTGCAGCAGCTCCGCCGCCTCCGCCTGCCTTCCGGCGGGCGCGACGACGATCAGCTGGGGCTCGGACACCATTCCCCGGATGCCGTCCAGGGCATACGCGAGCATCGGCCGTCCACGAAGCGCGACGAAGGCCTTGGGAACGCCGAGACCGAGGCGCGTGCCGCCGCCGGCGGCGACGAGGACGACCGCGACCGTGGGCTCACGGCTCACGGTCGAGGGCTCAGGAGGCGAGGACCTCGTCGAGAACCGTGGACGCCTGGTCCTCGTCGGTCTTCTCGGCGAGAGCGAGCTCGGAGATCAGGATCTGACGTGCCTTGGCGAGCATGCGCTTCTCACCGGCCGACAGGCCGCGGTCCTGGTCACGGCGCCACAGGTCGCGGACGACCTCGGACACCTTGATGACGTCGCCCGACGCGAGCTTCTCGAGGTTCGCCTTGTAGCGGCGCGACCAGTTGGTCGGCTCCTCGGTGAAGGGAGCGCGCAGCACCTCGAACACGCGGTCGAGGCCCTCCTTGCCGATCACGTCACGGACGCCCACGAGGTCGACGTTGTCCGCCGGAACCTCGATGGTCAGATCGCCCTGAGTGACGTTCAGCTTGAGATAGACCTTCTCCTCACCCTTCACCATCCTCTTCTTCACTTCAGTGATGGTTGCTGCCCCGTGATGGGGGTATACGACAGTCTCGCCGACCTCGAAAAGCATGGGTGATGAGTCCTTTCGACCGGCGACAATCCTAGCACAGGCGCGGTATCGGGGCTCCGGCGTCCCCTGGGGCCGGGGGCTGGTGCAGTAGGCTCGGACCGCGGACGACGCCCGGAGAATGCCTGGACGAGGCACCGGCGGCGGGGCCGCGGGGAGGGAAGAACGTGGTCAAGGTTCGCACGGCGGTGTCCGCCCTGCTGGCAGCCGTCCTGGCGGTCAGCATCGCCGGCTGCTCGTTCACGAACGGCAATCAGACCCTCCCGCGGAAGTACGACCCCAGCGACGGGGTCGGCGCGAACGTCGGCGACTTGGACGTGCGCAACGCGCTCATCGTCACCGACGACGGCTCGCGCGGCTCGCTCGTGGTCACCGTGATCAACCAGACGGACAAGCAGAAGCAGCTCTCGATGCAGTACGAGAGCAGCTCGGCGACCGCCGCAAACGGCCGGGAGACCGTGCGGGTCAACGTCCCCGAGTTCTCGACCGTCACCTTCGGCTACGACGAGAGCGAGCAGGTCGTCCTCGAGGACATCGACACGACCCCCGGCGCGCTCTTCCCGGTCTACTTCACGAGCGGCAACTCCGAGGGCGCCGAGCTCAAGGTGCCGGTGCTCGACACGACGCTCGCCGAGTACGACGGGCTCACGCCCTCCCCCTCGCCCACGGCCGTTCCCACCCCATCGGCCACGCCGACGGCCGTGCCGGTCCCGATCCCGACACCGACCGAGGGCACCGCTCCGGAGGGCGACAACTCCGGCGACACCGCGCCCGGCGACTCGGTCGACTCCGGCCAGTAGCCGCGCTTCGGCGTCCTCTTCCCCCGAGCCGACGCTCGAGGCGGAGCTCACACCGGCGCGGCGTCCTCGATGCGGTAGCCGAGCCCGCGCACGGTGACCAGGAGGGTCGGGTCCGACGGGTCCGCCTCGATCTT
Organism: Naasia aerilata; assembly: GCF_030296595.1. Classification (GTDB taxonomy): domain Bacteria; phylum Actinomycetota; class Actinomycetes; order Actinomycetales; family Microbacteriaceae; genus Naasia; species Naasia aerilata. The sequence goes on from NZ_AP027731.1 coordinate 679,548, forward strand.
CGCGCGCAGCCGCTTGATGTGGACGTCGAGGGTCTTGGTGTCGCCGAAGTAGTCGGCGCCCCACACCCGGTCGATGAGCTGGCCTCGCGTCAGCACGCGTCCCGCGTTCCGGAGCAGCAGCTCGAGCAGGTCGAATTCCTTCAGCGGCATGGGCGTCGCCGCCCCGCCCACCGTGACGAGGTGCCGCTCGACGTCCATCCGCACCGGACCGACGTGCAGCTGGCTCTGGGAGTCCTCCGGCTCCTGCTGCCTGCGCAGGACGGCGCGGATCCGGGCGAGCAGCTCGCGCGTGGAGTACGGCTTCGTCACGTAGTCGTCGGCGCCCAGCTCGAGCCCCACCACGATGTCCACCTCGGAGTCCTTCGCGGTGAGCATGATGATCGGCACGGCGGAGCGCGTCCGGATCTCCCGGCACACCTCCGTGCCGGGCAGGCCCGGCAGCATCAGGTCGAGGAGCACCAGGTCCGCCCCCGTGCGGGCGAACTCGGCCACCCCGGTCGGGCCGTCCGCCGCGACCGTGACCTCGTAGCCCTCCCTGCCGAGCAGGAAGGCGAGGGGCTCGCTGAGCGCCGGCTCGTCCTCGACCAGAAGGATGTGCGTCACGCTGACTCCAATCCGAGCGCGGCAGCCCGCGCCTCCGATGCTTCCGGGATGCGCAGGGTGAAGGTGGACCCCTGCCCCGTCCTCGACCACAGGCGGACCTCGCCGCCGTGGTTCTGCACGACGTGCTTCACGATGGCGAGGCCGAGACCGGATCCGCCGGTGTTGCGCGACCGGGCCTGATCGACGCGGTAGAACCGCTCGAACACCCGCTCGCGATCGGCCGGGGCGATCCCGATGCCCTGATCGGTCACCGCCACCTCCACCAGCCCATCGCTCGTGCGCACCCCCACGCCGACGCGACCGCCGTCGGGCGAGTACTGGATCGCGTTCGCGATGAGGTTGTGCACGGCGACGATGAGCAGCGCCTCGTCGCCGTAGACCTGCGCGTGCTTCTGGCCGCCGCGCACCAGCTCGATCCCGCGTGCGCCGGCCGCCACGGAGTTCTGATCGATGGCGCTCGCCACCACATGGCCGACGTCGATCAGCTCAGGGGCCTTCAGCGCATCCGCCGCCTGCAGGCGGGACAGCTCGATGATCTCCTGCGTGATGCGGGCCAGCCGGTGCGCCTCCTCCGACAGCCGGGACGCGAACCGCCGCACCGCGGTCGCGTCGTCCGCCGCGGAGTCGAGTGCCTCCGACAGCAGCGAGATCGCGCCGATCGGCGTCTTCAGCTCGTGGCTGATGTTCGCGACGAAGTCCCGGCGCACGTCCTCCAGGCGCATCGCCTCGGACCGGTCCTCGACGAGCAGCAGCACGTAACGCACGCCCAGCCGGGCGCCGCGCACGACGACGTCCAGATTCGAGTCGCCGAACGGACCCCGCGGCAGCAGCAGGTTGCGCACCACGGGCTCGCCCGTGGCGCGGACCTCCTCGACCACCTCCGACAGCGCAGGGTGCAGCAGGGCCCGCTGATGGACGAGCCCCAGGGCGGCGGCGCCCGCGGAGTGCTTCACCACCGTGTTCGACGGATCGAGCACCAGTCCTGGCGCCTCCAGGGCCTCCAGCATCCCGTCGATGCCATCGGGCACATCCTCGGCGGCAGCCTCCGCGGCCAGCGCTCCACGACGGACCGACAGGCTCACCAGGAGGGTGAGCGCGATCCCCACCGCCAGGCCGAACAGCATCGCCAGCGGCACCAGCCACGCCGATTGCACGGTCCTAGACTATGAGGACGCCTCACCGGACCGGGGACCCCGGGGCCTCCGGAAGCCCGCAATTCCCCTCCGGTTCGGAAAGACGACACCAGCCGTTAACCTTCCGCCGGGAAACTGCCCCGGTTGGCGGCGACGCCGGGAGGGAACACTCATGCGCGAAGTCTTCCAAATGGAGCTTGCCGAGGTGCGCGAACGCCTCGTCACCATCAGCGACCTCGTCGCCAACTCGATCGAGCTGGCCACTCGCGCCTTCAACGAATCGGACGTCGCCCTCGCCGAGACCGTCATCGCCGAGGACGACCGCATCGACGAGCTCGTCCTCAGCCTCGACGAGCTCGCCATCAACATCCTCGCCCGGCAGCAGCCCGTCGCCCGCGACCTCCGCATCGTCGTCAGCGCCCTGCGCATCAGCGCGTCCCTCGAGCGCATGGGCGACATGAGCTCGCACATCGCCCAGCTCGCCCGCTACCGCTACCCCGACAAGGTCGTCCCCAAGGGCCTGCGGTCCACCTTCGCCGAGATGGGGCGGCTCGACGTGGGCATGGCGCGGAAGCTGACCGAGCTGCTGCGCACCGAAGACCTCGACCTCGCCGAAGAGATCCGCAACGACGACGACGACATCGACGACCTGCACCTCAAAGTCTTCGACAAGGTGCTCGGGGAGACGTGGAAGGGCGCGGCCGTCGACACTGTCGATGCGACCCTCGCCTCGCGCTACCACGAGCGCTTCGCCGACCACGCCGTCTCCATCGCGAAGAAGGTCCAGTACCTCGCGACCGGCGACTGGGTCGTTCCGGCCTCCTGAGAGCCGGCCACTTCTCTTCTGTATTAAGCCTTCTTTAGAGCCTTTCGGCTGGCTCGTTCTGGGCGCTGAGTGCTGGGGTCCGCGGTGGGCGACAGTTCCACGGGGAAAGAGAGAAGAGAAAGAGGAGTCGGGCTGGCGCCCGACGCCCCTCTTCTAGCGGCGCCTGTTCTGGAAGTTCTGGAGGAGGACCGCGATGATGATGATCGCCGCGCTGATCGCTCCCGTGAGGAAGGTCGAGACGTCGGCGGCCGTCAGGATGTTGCGGATGATGCTGAACATCAGCACGCCGAGGAACGTCCCGAAGATCTTGCCCCGGCCGCCCGTCATCGCCGTGCCGCCGATGGCGACGGCCGCGATGGCGTCCAGCTCGAAGCCCACGGCCGCGTTCGAGGCCGCGACCGCCGTCGTCCGGGAGGCGTAGAGCAGGGCGGCGATGCCGCACATCAGGCCCGTGATCACGAAGGTCGCCGTCTTCACGCGATCGACGTTCACGCCGGACAGCCGCGCGGAGACCTCGTTGCTGCCGACCGCGTAGATGTGCTTGCCCAGCCGGGTGCGCTTCATCACGACGTCGAAGATGATCGTCGCCACGATGAAGATGATCATGAAGTAGGGGATGGTGAACGCGCCCAGGTTCACTCCACCGGCCGCGATCTGACGGAACTGGTCGTAGAAGGCACGGTCCACGGTGAAGGGGCCGCCCGACCCGAAGTGGTTGATGATCGAGCGGAGTCCGGCCATCGTCGCCAGCGTCGCGATGATGGAGGGCATCCTGCCCTTCGTGATCAGGACGCCGTTGAGAAGCCCGATCAGGATTCCGGTGATCGCGCAGAACAGCAGCATGACCAGCACGCTTCCGGTCTGGTTGAGCACCAGGACGCCGAAGCCGCCGATGAAGGCGACCTGAGAGCCGACGGAGATGTCGATCTGCCCGGCCGAGATGACCATGCTCATCCCGAGGGCGATCAAGCCGATCGTGCAGCTCTGGATGAAGATGTTCGAGACGTTCGCCCAGCTGAAGAAGTTGTGGTTCACGATCGCGGCGATGATCACCAGGAGCAGGAACGACAGCACGAAGCTGTACTCGGTGACCAGCTTGACGAGCACGCTGCGGGGCGTGATCCCGCGCAGCGGCGACGAGGCCTTGGGGGCCTCAGGAGGCGCGACGACCGACATGTCAGCTCACCCGCAGGTTCGCGCCGGTGGAGTAGAACATCAAGTCCCTCTCTGTGATCTGGTTGCGCTCCAGGACCGCGTTCACGCGTCCCTTGAACATGACGAGGCAGACGTCGGCGACCTTGGCGATCTCGGGCGGCTCCCCGCTGAAGACGATGATCGCCTTCCTCGCGCGCCAGGCCGAGGATGAGGTGGTAGATCTCGAACTTGGTGCCGACGTCGATGCCCTGGGTGGGGTTGTCGAGCAGCAGGACGTCGGCGCTCGCCTCGAGCCACTTGCCGAGGATGACCTTCTGCTGGTTCCCGCCCGACAGCGAGGTGATCGGGTTGGCGACGTTGCCGGCCTTGATCGACATCGCCTTCCGCTGCCGCTCGTAGCGCTCTGCGGCCCCGGACCGGCTGATCCACGGCGTCCGCGCCCGCGCGTTGAGGTAGGCCATGTTGTGGTTGTCCATGATGGACAGGTCGTTGTGGATCCCGCGCTCCTTGCGCATGCGCGGCACCATCGCCACGCCGCGGCGCATGAAGGCCCGGATGCTCGTGCCCGATCGCACGCGCCTGCCCTTGACCGTGAGCGTTCCGTCGAAGGGCGCCGCGCCGAACAGGGCGTCGGCCAGCTGGTCGCGTCCGCTGCCCTGGAGCCCGGTGACCGCGAGCACCTGGCCTGCCTTGAGCTCGAAGCTCACGTCCTCGAATCCGGGACCGGAGAGGTTCTCCGCCCTGAGCAGGATCTCGGGCCGGCTGGTGTCGACGTGGTCGTCGAAGGCGTCGTGGGCGAGCTGACGGCCGATCATCAGCTCGGTGATGGAGTTCTCATCCACGTCGGAGAAGGACCCCTCGGCGACCAGCGCCCCGTCCCGGAGGACGTAGTAGCGGTCGCAGATGGCGAACAGCTCCGGCATCTTGTGCGAGATGTAGATGAAGCTGACCCCCTCCGCCTTGAGCTTGCGCATGACCTCGAGGAGGTTCTCGGTCTCCCCCAGCGTCAGGGCCGTGGACGGCTCGTCCATGATGATGAGCTCGGCGTCGAAGAGCAGAGCCTTCGCGCACTCGACGAGCTGCTTCTCCGCGGCCTGCAGGTCCGCCACGATCGCTTCCGGGTCGATGTCCGCCTGCACGCGGCCGAGCGCCTCCCGGCATCGCGCGATCATCGTCTTCGTGTCGAGGAGCCCGGTCGGCCGCCTCAGCTCCTCCCCGAGGAACATGTTCTCGAAGACCTTCAGGTCGGTGCAGAGGTTCAGCTCCTGATGGATGAACCGGATGCCGGACTTGCTCGCGACCTTCGCGTTCGTGATGGTCGTCGGGGTTCCGTCGAGAACGACCTCGCCGCGAGTGGGCGGGATCACCCCGGCGAGCACCTTCATGAGGGTGGACTTGCCTGCGCCGTTCTCACCGAGCAGGCCGAGGATCTCGCCCGGTCCGATCGCGATGCTGACGTTGTTCACAGCCCGAACGGGCCCGTAGTCGACGACGATGTCCTTCATCTCGACGAGCATCCGTAGCCACCCTTCCTCGCACACCGATGGGGAGAACGGCCCCACCGCCGGCGGCTGTGGTTCGGGCCTCGCGGGCCCGGACCACAGCCGCCGGTCGGAGAGGCTGCAGAGCTGACGGATCAGCTGCTGATGGAGTACCGCTCCTTGAAGACGTCGCTCGAACGGTAGGAGTCGAAGTCCTCATCGGAGTCGCCCGCGTTGCTGATGGAGAACGAGGGGATCAGGTAGATCCCGTCCTTCTCCTCGGCGCCGGTGTAGGGGTCGCCGGTCAGCTGGCTGACCGAGAGCCGCAGCGCCTCGCGGATGAAGGACGGCGAGAAGTAGTACGTGTCGAGCTTGGTGTCGAGCTTGGTGCCCTCGAACTTGTCGAGGGTCTCCTTGCGGCCACCCACCGAGGTGATCAGCTTCACGTTGAGCGTTCCCGCGCCGGAGTAGGACTCAAGAGCGTTCATCACGCCGTCGGTGATCTCGTCGTCATGCGTGACCACGAGGTCGAGGTTCGCGATGTCGTCCGGGCTCGCGGAGTTCAGCCAGTCCTCCATCTGGTTCTGCGCGGTCTCGGAGGACCAGTCCGTCGTGAAGGTGTTGGCCACCTGGTTGAACTTGCCCTTGTCGACGACGTCGTCGAAGCCCTCGCTGCGCTGGGAGGTGACGGTGGAGCTGTCACCGACGAAGCGCAGGTAGTTGACCTTGTCGTCGTCCGCGTAGAACTTGGTGACGTAGTCGCCCATCATCGTGCCGATGCCGACGTTGTCGCCCATGATCTGCCCCGAGAGACCCTCGAAGTCGGTGATCAGGCGGTCGTAGACGACCAGCTTGACGTTGGCGTCGACGATGTTCTGGGCGGTCGAGCGCAGCGCCTCGCCCTCCATCGGCCAGAGCATGATCATGTCGAGGTCGCCGCCGGCGAGCAGGTTCTCGATCGAGGCGATCTGAGCGGACGCGTCGATGCCGTCCTTGACCGTGATGTCGAGGCCCGGGTTGTCCTTCATGAGCTGCTCGGCTTCCGCCTTCGCGTGGGCGACGCTCTCGCCCGTGAAGCCGTGGTCACCGGACGGGATGACGACGCCCATCTTGTAGCTGTCGTCGCCGCCTCCACCGGAGCCGCCTGATCCCCCGGAGCCGCCCGGTCCGCCGGAGCACCCGGCCAGAGCGACGATGGTGGCCGCCGCGGCCACCCATGCTGCGTACTTCTTCACAACGATCCTCCTTGATGATGTGTATGTGACCGAGGACCCGTGGGCAATACTGCGGCCTCTCTGCCGGTGCTGTCGGGTCTGAGCCTCTTACGTATGATTAGCATACCTAGTCCGACCCTGCAACGCCGGTGAGCCTGGCCGTAGCTGTCGCGACCAGGGCGAAGAACGCACCGGTGCAACGGGCTCGATCAGGCTCCATTGAAGCCGGACTTCCGGGGCCGACGGCTCGACAGGAGATGGAGTTATCGAATGGTGACCAAACCGCAGGCGGAGCCGTCGTTCGAACCTGACCGCCTCCGCTCCCGCGGCGGTCTCTACGGTCACGTCGTCGAGACCCTCGGCCAGGAGATCACCGGCGGCCGCATGCCGGCTCATCAGATCGTCTTCGCCGAGCAGCTCTCGGAGCGATTCGGGATCTCCCGCTCCGTCGTGCGCGAGAGCGTTCGCACGCTGAGCTCCATGGGACTCCTCGAGGCACGCCCGCAGGTCGGAACGCGCGTGCTCCCCATCGAGCACTGGGACCTTCTCAACCCGCGCATCATCGAGTGGCGGGGCCTCGGCCCGGACGCGACGGCCCAGCAGCGGGAGCTCATCGAGCTGCGCCTCGGGCTCGAGCCGATGGCGGCCCGCTTCGCCGCCGAGCGGATGGACCACGATGCCGCGCAGGGGATCGTCGCCGCCGCCCAGGCCATGAGATCGGCGCTCGAGGCGAAGGACACCTTCCGCTTCTTCGCGGCGGACTCGACCTTCCACCGGCTCCTGCTGGAGGGATCCCAGAACCTGCTGCTCAGCAAGTTCGCCGCCACCATCGACGCGGGTCTGCACGTCCGCGAGAACATGCCCACGACGCAGCTCAGCCTCGAGGCGGTCGAGCTGCACGCAGAGCTCGCGCAGGCCATCGTCGACCGGAACGGCGACGCCGCCGCAGCCCTTGCGACCCGCATCCTCGAGCAGACCCTCCTCGAGTTCGAAGAGGGTCTCGCGCAGGTCTAGCCGAGCAGCGCCGGGTCGACCGCGATCACGGACTTGATGTTGCGCCCGGACTCCATGGCCTCGAACGCCTCCTCCCAGTCCTCCACCGGGTAGACGCCGCCCAGGGCGCCGCGGGGGTCGAGGCGGCCGGATGCGAACAGGCCGAGCACACGCTCCCACGTGTTCCAGCTGTGCGAGAACGACCCGTACAGGGTCACCGCCTTCTGCACGAGCGGGTCGAGGCTGAAGCCGAGCGGCTGCGGTCCCCAGCCGATCTTGACGATCGAGCCGAGCGGCCGCACCAGCTGGAGCCCCTGCTGGAGGGCGATGCTGACGCCGGTGGCGTCGACCACGACGTCCGCGCCGAGGCCATCGTGGAGGCGCGCGACGAGGGCCGCCGGATCCTCTCGCTGGACGTTGACGACGTGGTCGGCACCCATCGCCGTCGCCTGCTCCAGCCGCAGCTCATCGCGGTCGGTGCCGAGCACGACGATCGTCGAGGCCCCACGGAGGCGGGCCACCTGGAGGCTGAGGGCGCCGATCGCCCCGAAGCCCTGGATCACGACCAGGTCGCCCGGGTTCACGGTCGCGCGCTCGACGAGTGCGTTGTAGGCGACCGCGAAGGGCTCGGTCATCGCCGCCACTTCGAACGGAACCGACTCCGGGATCCTGTGCAGCACCCGCGGAGGCCCGAGCAGGAACTCGCCGAAGGCACCGTCGCGCAGGTTGCCGTAACCCTGCCGATAGGGGCACAGGTTGTAGCGGCCCGTGCGGCAGAGGGCGCACTGACCGCAGATGTACGCGGCCGTCTCGCACACCACGCGCTCGCCGACCGCCCACCCCTCGACACCCTCGCCCACGGCAGCGATGACGCCGGCCGTCTCGTGGCCCATGGTGACCGGGATCACGATGTCCCAGCTCTGGTTGTTGCGCCACATGTGGACGTCGGAGCCGCACACCCCGACGGCCTTGGTGGCGACGAGCACCTGGCCGGGCTCGACGGTGGGGGCGGGCACGTCCCGTACCTCGACCTCCCGGTCCCCGTAGCCGAACTTGACGATCGCCTTCATCCCGTCTCCGCTCCTTCCGCCGCACGGCGGGCTCGCTCGTGACTCTCGACCCGGACCTCGGTCGAGCCGCCGAAGTAGAGCTCGCGCGCCTCGCGCAGGAACTCCACCGAGGCGCGCATCTCGTCCATGCCGTTCACGCCGTCCTCCACGCTGATCCACCCGTCGTAGCCCGCGTCCACCAGAATCCCGAAGATCCTCGGGTAGTCGTTGAGCCCCTCCCCGATCACCCCGTGCTGCAGGTCGGGCGAGTAGCCGATCGTGCCGTCGCTCTGCCGGAGCGACTCGAGGGACGCACCTTCCGCCAGCCGCCGATCCGACGCCTGCATGGTGACGACCCGGTCGACGACGGTCGTCAGGAAATCGGCCGAGTCGACGCCGGCGGTGATCGCATTCGAGGGGTCGAACTGCACGCCGAAGTGCACGCGGTCGTCGACACGGGACAGGAGCTCGAGGAACAGCGCGGGCTTCTGCGCGAACTCCGGGTAGGCCCAGAAGCCGTCCTTGTAGTGGTTCTCGATGGCCAGGGTGATGTCGAGCTCGCGGGCGAGCGGCAGCAGCGAGTTGATGCTCTCCGCCGCCCAGTCGAGCCCCTGCTCGTCGGCGACGCCCGGATGGCGCTGGCCGGTGAGGACTCGGGCGCTTGCCCGAGGTCCGCCCAGTTCCCGCGTGATCCGCATGATGCTCGCCTGCTCGTCGCGCGCCCTGGCCCTCTCGCCGGCGTCCGGGTGGGTGAAGTCGGGCGAGCAGCACATCATCGGCAGCGTGAGATTCGCAGCCGCGAGCGCCTCGCCGACCCGGGCCACGAAGTCGTCCCCTTCACCGTCGAAGAAGCGGGAGTAGAGCTCCAGCCCCTCGATGGGCAGAGTCCTCGCGAGATCGATCCACTCGAACAGCGACATCCGCTTCGCGACGAGGGCGTCCAGCTCTCCCTTGGGGAACACGCTGATCCGCATAGGACCCCTCCTAAGTAATATCTATCAGACTAGTATACGGAGCGACGGAAGGACCCCCATGGCCACCTCCTCCATACGCGGCATCACTCGCGCAACACTCACCGCGCCCAAGGTCCAGATCTCCCTCGATCTCACCAACGTGACCGAGGCGCTCGAGACCGCGCGCGTGGCTGTGGAGGCGGGAGCCGACTGGATCGAGGTCGGCACACCGCTCGTGCTGGCCGAAGGCCTGCATGCCGTCCGCGCGCTCCGCGCCGAGTTCCCGGACCATCCCCTCGTCGTCGACCTCAAGACGATGGACGGCGGCTACCTCGAGGCCGAGATGATGGGCGACGCCGGCGCCGACGCCGTGCTCGTCATGGGACGCGCCCACGACGCGACGATCGACCGGGTCGTGGAAGCCGGTGAGGCGTTCGGCATGCTCGTGATGGGCGACGACATGGGCGCCGCGGACCGGGTCGCCGAGTGCGTGCGGCTCGAGGAGCGCGGCGTGGGGATGATCATCCACCACGTCGGCTTCGACCACCGGAACGCGCACCCCGAGCTGGGCCTGACGCCCCTGACCGACCTGCCGGGGATCGTCGCGGCGACCACCGTCCCCGTGCAGGCCGTCGGCGGTCTGAGCATGGCGCAGGCCGTGACCTGCCCCGGGCTGGGCGCGCCCGTCGTGGTCTTCGGCGCCCCTCTCGTCATCGACGGCCAGGCGTTCAGCCCGGCGAACTCGGACCTCCTGCGCGTGCTGACCGAGGCCTGCGCGGCCGTGCACGCCGCCGAGATCCGGTACCCTGCGCGCCAGCTCGCAGACTCCTAGGCGGACGCGCGCTCGCTCAGCTCGCCGCCGGCAGGCACTCCGGTCGCCGCGAGGTGACGGCGCACGATCTCCTGGCAGACGCGGAGGTCGTCCGCCGCACCGGCGAACCCGGTGCGGGGCGGCGTTCCGTTCCATGCCATGTCGGCGAACGCCTCCAGCTGGCGCTCGAACGCCTCGGCGATGCTGCGGAACTCGAGCCGCTCCGCGTCATCACCGCTCGGCCGGTGCAGCGTGAGCACCGTGGGGGCGTGCAGGAGGTAGGGCGACGGGAACTGCAGCTCCAGGCTCCCGGCGCCCCAGACCACCCGCACCGTCTCGCGATACGCGGGATAGTCGTGCAGATAGTGCCAGTTGAGGAGGTAGCGCGCCTCGTCTCCGAGCCGGCCGGCCACCCGGACCGAAGGCGGCTGCACGCCGAGCGCCGGGGTGTCCCGACCGGTGACGTGCACCTGGTGCGCGGGGGCGCGCCGCCAGACGTCGGCGAGCTCGACGGTGGCCGGCGGCCCGGTCAGGAAGCGCAGGATCGACAGATCGTGCGCGACGCTCGAGAGCAGGGTTCCGGAGTAGAGGCGCCAGAGAGGATCCTCGACGTCGCCGAGTGCCGAGAGGCGGAGCCGGTCGTCCTCCGCGCGGAGCTCGGCGATGCGGTCCGCCGGCACGTCCGAGGCGCCGAGGACGTGGGCGAACTCGAGCTGCGAGTACCCGGTCGGATGCAGGACGTCCACGTCGACGGTCCGGATGTCGTCCACGTCGGCGAGGATCTGCCGCGCCCGCTCGACGGCCGGGTCGTACTGCTTCATGTAGCCGACCATGAGCCGCTCCCCCTCGGCGGGGACCTCACGGGCGATGGCGTCGAGCTCGCCCCGCGTGAACGCCAGGGGCTTCTCGCAGAGGACCGCCAGTCCCCGCCGAAGCCCGGCGACGGTCGCGGCCAGGTGGGATCCCCCGCCGCGATGAGCAGGGCGTCGGGCGCGACGGCGTCGAGCACCGCCTCGAGGTCCGTGCCTCGGCCGCCCTCGGCGATCCCGTACCGGTTCCCGATCGCCTCGGCGAGCCCGGGCGACAGGTCGACGAGACCCACCAGAGTGAAGAGGTCCGGCCGCCGGACCACGAGCGGCAGGTGGACGCTCTGCGCGACGGCACCGAGCCCCACCACCACGAGGCGCAGCGGTCGATTCTCCATCGGATCTCCTCGGTGTTCCCCAGCGAAGCCCTAGCCATACTAGTAAGGTTTTTGGACCGCCCGACCTGGAAGGTGCGCCGTGAAGCCGACCGTCATCCTGGCCCCGGCGCCTCAGCGCCGCGACCGCATCTTCACCTCCGAGGCGCTCGCCGCGCTGCACGACCGCTACGACGTGGTGGACCTCGAGGAGCGGCCCGATGCCGATCTCGGCGAGCACCTCCCCCGCGCATTCGCGGTCATCGGTCAGCCCGACCTCGGCACCGCGGCGCTCGAGAGCGCGCGCGAGCTGAGGGTCATCGCCAACGTCGAGGGCAACTTCTTCCCGAACGTCGACTACGCCACCGCATTCCGGCACGGCGTGCGGGTGCTCAGCTGCGGGCCCGCGTACGCGGGCGCAGTGAGCGAGTACGCCCTGGCCCTCGCCCTCGACCTCGCGCGGGGGATCTCGCGGGAGGACCGCGCGGCTCGTCGCGGCGAGGAGCGTTACTTCGGGGCGGGCAACGACGACGCTGTGCTCCTGTCGCGCGCGAACATCGGCATCCTCGGCTTCGGCAACCTCGGCAGAGCGACTGCGGAGCTGCTGGCGCCCTTCCGTCCCCGGCTGCGCGTCTACGACCCCTGGCTCCCGGCCTCCGTGGTCGCCGCGTCCGGTGGCGAGCCCAGCAGCCTGGACGAGACGCTCCGGCAGAGCGACATCGTCTTCGTCTTCGCGACCGTCACCTCCGAGAGCACCCACATGCTCGATCGGCGCACGCTCGGGCTCCTGCCGGACCGCGCCCGGCTCATCCTCGTCTCGCGGGCCGCCGTGGTGGACTACGACGCCCTGCTGGCCGAGCTGTCCACCGGCCGCCTGTACGCGGCGGTCGACGTCTGGCCGGAGGAGCCGCTGCCGGCCGGGAGCCCGTTCCGGACGCTCGACAACGTGATCCTGTCGGCGCACCGCGCGGGCGGCATCCCGCAGGCCTACGCCCTCATCGGCGACATGGTCGTCGACGATCTCGCCCTCATCGAGCAGGGGCTGCCTCCTGTCCGGATGCAGCAGGCCAGCCCGGAGCTGGTCGGGCGCTACCGCAACCGACCGGTCACCTGACCCGGGCGGCTACTTCTTGGAGCCCTGGGCCGCGACCGCTGCCGCACCCGCCGCCGCTGCGGCCGGGTCGAGGTACTCGCCGCCCGGGACGATCGGCCGCAGGTTCTCGTCGAGGCGGTAGACGAGGGGGATGCCGGTCGGGAGGTTGAGGTTCGCGATGTCCTCGTCGCTCACGCTGTCGAGGTGCTTCACCAGTGCACGGAGCGAGTTGCCGTGGGCCGCGATGAGAACGGTCTTGTCCTGGCGCAGCTGCGGCTTGATCTCGATCTCCCAGTACGGCATGAGCCGGACGATGACGTCCTTCAGCGCCTCGGTGGCGGGCAGGTCGGAGCCGAGATCGGCGTAGCGCGGGTCGTCCTTCTGCGAGAACTCGTTGTCGTCGCCGATCGGAGGCGGGGGCACGTCGAAGGACCGGCGCCAGGTCAGAAACTGCTCGGGACCGTACTGCTCCTGGGTCGCCGCCTTGTCCTTGCCCTGCAGGTCGCCGTAGTGGCGCTCGTTGAGCCGCCAGGAGCGCCGCGTCTCGAGCCAGAGCAGGTCCGCCTCGGCGAGCGCCAGGTTCGCCGTCTGGATCGCCCGGCTGAGGAGCGAGGTGTAGACGATGTCCGGGGTGATGCCCGAGCCGCGCAGCAGCTCCCCCGCGTGCACGGCCTCCCGAACGCCCGTCTCGGACAGGCGGACGTCCACCCAGCCGGTGAACAGGCCCTTCTCGTTCCACTCGCTGGAACCGTGGCGGAGCAGGACGAGCGTGTACGGCGCTGGCATGCTCCCTACCCTATTAGCCATGCCTGAAGGGCGGATCACCCGCGGAACGACCGGAACCAACCGGCTCCGCCGCGTCGACCGCTGGATCGCCGCGGAGCCCGCCTTCCTGCGCACCGACTTCCCGATCGTCGCGGACCTCGGCTACGGCGCCGCGCACTGGACGGCGACCGAGATGTTCGAGCGGCTGCGTCGCACCCGGCCGGGAACGCGCGTGGTCGGCATCGAGATCGATCCGGAGCGGGTGGCGGCCGCCCAGGAGGCCGCGCGGCCGGGGCTCGAGTTCGTGCGGGGCGGCTTCGAGGTGCCGATCCCGGGCGGGGCCCGTCCGGACGTGGTGCGCGCCATGAACGTGCTGCGCCAGTACGACGAGCCGGAGGTCGCCGGCGCCTGGCACCGGATGACCGAGCGCCTCTCCCCCGGCGGGGTGGTCGTCGACGGCACGAGCAACGAGGTCGGCCGCGTCGCCAGCTGGATCGCCGTGACCGGCGACGGTCCGCGCAGCCTCACGATCGCCCTTCGACTTCCCGAGCTCGACCGCCCGAGCGTCGTGGCCGAGCGGCTGCCGAAGGCGCTCATCCACCGCAACGTGCCCGGGGAGCGCGTGCACGCGCTGCTTGCGGACCTCGACCGGTTCTGGGCGCACGCGGCCCCCTACGCCGAGTTCGGGCCGGTCCAGCGCTGGCAGGAGACCGTCACCCGGCTGGCCGGCGCGGGCTGGAGGGTCCAGACGCCGCCCAAGCGTGTCCGCCTGGGCGAGCTCACCGTCCCGTGGGCAGAGGTGGCGCCGCCAGGCTTCGCGTGGTGACGTGTGCTCCGAAGAGGGACGTCTAGCGGCGCGCGGCGGACCCCAGGCGCGGGAGCTTCGGGAGCTCGCCGGCGAGCGCCGCTCCTGCGTCGGCCGGAACGATGACCTCCTGCGCGGCCGCGACCAGGAGGCCGTCCACCGAGGCGGCGAGCGGGGCCGCGGCGTCCAGGTTCCGCTTCACGACGGCGAGCGCGATCGGGCCGAGCTCGTGGTGCAGGGCGGGCGACGTGATCCTGCCGACCTCCGCGCCGGTGCCGGGATCCACGACCGGGGAGCCCGCGGCGACGACGATGTTCTCGGATCCGTCGAGATGCAGCAGCACGAGCCGGCGCGGCGGACGGCCGAGGTTGTGGACCTTCGCGACGGTCTCCTGCCCGCGGTAGCACCCCTTGGCGAGGTGCACCGCGCTGCGCAGCCAGTCGAGCTCGTGCGGGATGCTGCGCTCGTCGGTGTCCGCCCCGAGACGCGGGCGCCAGGCCGCGACCCGCAGGGCCTCCTCCGCGAGCGTGCCGGCGAGCCGAAGACTGCCCGCCGCGACCAGGCCGGCGAGCGAGTTGAGCTCGGCGCGCGCGACGACGGTCTCGCTCCAGGTCCAGTCCGCCCCCGGATGTCCTGCCGGGTTCGCGTAACCGACGCCGCCCGGGGCTATGGCCCGCCAGGGGTCCTCCCACCGGGCGAGCGCCGGCACTGGGAGGGCGTCGGCGCCGAGAGACCCGACAACGGCCAGTTCGGCGGAGAGGTCGGCGACCTCGACCCGCAGCAGGAAGCGCATCCGGTCGAGGAAGCGAGCGAGAGCGGGCGCCTCGGCCCGCTCGAGGAGGATCCAGGTCGTCTCGCCGTCGTCGACGAGGCGGAGATCGTGCTCGAGGTGACCGTGCGGGTCCAGCAGCAGCGACTCGGCGGAGACGCCGGGGGCGAGCCCGATCAGCCGCTGGCTGGTGAGCGAGTCGAGCCAGGACAGGCGGTCGGGGCCGGTGACGGTGAGGACACCGCGCGGAACCTCGACGAGCGCCTGGCCCGCGGCGAGACGCCGCTGCTCGCCGAGCGGGTTGCCGTAGTGAGCGGGCACACCGGCGTCGGCGCCCGATCCCTCGACCGCGCCCGGCAGGGCGAGCAGAGGCGATGCCGGCACGTCCATGGATCCGCCTTTTCCCTGATCAATAACAGAATCGCTCACTGAGCAACAGGCCACCAGCCTACCTCACCCCGGTGGAGCGCCTGCCGGGCGGACTCCCGCACCTGGCGGCCGAGGTGGGATGCGGGTAGGAAGTCGGAGGGGAAGGAGGCGACGCCGCGTGCAGACGAACACGGATGAGATCGACCCCACGGCCACGCCGAGCGGGGCCGGCTGCCGGGAGTGCCTCGCGGGCGACGACCCGGGCTGGTGGCTGCACCTGCGCCGGTGCGCGACCTGCGGACACGTGGGATGCTGCGACAGCTCCCCCGCCCAGCACGCGACCGCGCACTACCGTGCCACCGGGCACCCCCTCGTCCGCAGCTTCGAGCCCGGCGAGAGCTGGTTCTGGGACTACCGCTCCGAGACCTATGTGCTCGGGCCGCAGCTGTCGCCGCCGGAGAGCCGGCCGGCGGATCAGCCCTCCCCGGGCCCGGCCGGGGCGGTGCCGGCGGACTGGCAGCGTCTCCTGCACTGATCCGCCCGGTTCTGAAGGACCGCGACGCCCGGAGCCGCAGAAGTGCGGCGTCAGTCGACCCGGCTGAGGCGGCCCGACGCGTGGTTGCGGAGGCCCTGGCCCAGCGCGGCGATGTCCCACGCCCAGAGGAGATCGCCCTCCACGAGTCCGTAGATGCGGGTCGCCGCCGCGTACTCCTTGGCGCCCTCGGTGCGCATGACGGCGTCGGTGCCGAGGTCGATGCGGGCGGCACGGACCTGGCCGAGGTAGAGCTCGTTCACCCCGGTCGGGTGCACCAGGGACACCTGGATGTCGAACCCGTCCGAGCTGTTGCGGAGCGTCTCGACCGACTCGGCGGTCGAATAGGGGCGGGGGCCCACACCCGGCAGCATGCCGGGGCCGGGGTCGCCCTCGAGGAGGCCGCGGGACAGCCGCCAGTACCCAGCCTCCGCGACGAGCGGGGCGCCGCCCACGGGATCGGCGTCGCCGTCCTCCGTGGGGAGCCACGTGTGCGAGGTGTAGTTGAGGTACGGCAGGCCGTCGTGGCTGAAGCTGACGCGCTGGCCGAACGGCTGCCGGATCTGCCGTTCACCGACCTGGTACTCGACCACTCCGGTGCCCTCCCAGACGCCGAGCAGCCACGACAGCGGCACGAGCTCGGCGGGAAGACCGGTGGGCAGGTTGATCATCGGGAACCTCCTCCGCGGGCCCCGAGGGCACCGCGCGGCGTCGGAGAGCTAGCGCTGGCCCCGGAACAGGCTGTAGAGCACGACCACGGAGACCCAGCCGATGGCGAGCGACGCGAGCACCAGGAGTCCGAGATAGAACAGTTCGAGCGCCAGCAGCATGGGCCCAGTCTACCCACCGGCCCCCGAGGATCAGGGCAGGACGAGGCTGACCAGGGAGGCGACGGCGAGGAGCGCCAAGGCCCCGAGCGTCGTGACCATCAGGCGCAGCACGAAGCCCTCCCGGACCGCCGACAGGAGCTGCACGCAGAACGTGACCACCACGGACGCGGCGAGCGCGAGGGCGAACAGGCCGGGGCGATCGGGCCGCGCGGCCGCAACGGCGACGGCTGCCCCCGCGATCGCCGTCAGCGCCCACACGACGGCGGTCGGCGCCCAGTGACCCTTCACGCTCTCGATTCTGCCTCAGCGGCCGGGCCGAAGGCGCCGGAAGGCCCTGCACTACTATGGGCCGCGGACGACTTGGAGGGTCTGTGGCGCAGCTGTTGATCCTGACGCCTGCCGTCGACACGGAGGCCCTGCCCGCCCTCGGGCTCCTCAGCCACAAGGTCCGCCAGATCCCGGCCGAGCCCGCGCAGCTGATCAGCGCTCCGCCGAGCGACGTCATCCTGGTCGACGCCAGGCAGGACCTCGCCAGCGCGAAGGCGCTCTGCAAGATCCTGCAGACCACCGGGATCACCGTGCCCCTCATGCTCATCCTCACCGAGGGCGGGCTCACCGCCGTCTCCGCGGACTGGGGAACCAACGACGTCGTGCTGGAGACGGCCGGGCCGGCCGAGGTCGATGCGCGCATCCGCCTCGTGATCGGCCGGATGGCGCAGGAGCAGTCCGCGTCGAAGATCCAGGCGTCGGGCGTCGTCATCGACGAGGCGAGCTACTCCGCGAAGGTGCACGGCCGTCCGCTCGACCTCACGTTCAAGGAGTTCGAGCTCCTCCGCTTCTTCGCCACCCACCCCTCCCGCGTCTTCACGCGCGAGCAGCTGCTCAGCGAGGTGTGGGGCTACGACTACTTCGGCGGCACGCGCACCGTCGACGTGCACGTCCGGCGGCTGCGGGCCAAGCTCGGCGACCTGGAGTCGCTCATCGGCACGGTGCGCAACGTGGGCTACCGCTTCAACGTGTACGAGGACGACGCGGAGCCGAACCTGGCGCCGGCCGGCCGCGGCTGACGCCCCCGCCGAAGTTCCCGGGCGTTCCCCGCTTGCCCCTGCGCACACCCTGCAGTGCACAATTGGGCCATGGAGAGCGACACGGTCATCGGTGAGGCACCCTTCACCGCGGAGGTGCTCGACGACGACTACGACGTTCCGGCGCCGCACGCCGAGGGACCGGACGAGGAGGCTCTGCCCGCCGACCGGTACCTCGACCGCGAGCTGAGCTGGCTCGCGTTCAACCAGCGCGTGCTCGAGCTCGCCGAGGATCCGAAGGTCCCACTGCTCGAGCGGGTCAACTTCCTGGCGATCTTCGCGAGCAACCTCGACGAGTTCTTCATGGTGCGGGTCGCAGGCCTCAAGCGGCGGATCGCGACCGGCATCGCGGTGCCGACCAACGTCGGACGGGCGCCTGTCGATGTCCTCTCCGACATCAGCAGGATGGCGCACGAGCTGCAGGCCCGGCACGCCGCGTGCTTCCGGGAGCTGGTCAAGCCGGCGCTGGACGCGGTCGACATCCATGTCGAGACGTGGTCGGACCTCGCTGAGGAGGACCGTGACCGAGTCCACGAGCTGTTCTCGCAGCGCATCTTCCCCGTGCTCATGCCCCTCGCGGTCGATCCGGGCCATCCCTTCCCCTACATCTCGGGGCTGTCCCTCAACCTCTCGGTGCGGGTCCGCAACCCGAAGACCGACAAGGTCGAGTTCGCGCGCGTCAAGGTGCCGCCGATGCTGCCCCGCTTCGTCGCGCTGCCCGACAACGGCTCCGGCCGCACCCGCTACATCCCGCTCGAGGACCTCATCTCGAACCACCTCGAGGACCTCTTCCCCGGGATGGAGATCCTCGAGCACCACGAGTTCCGCCTGACCCGCAATGAGGACGTCGAGGTCGACGAGGACGAGAGCGAGAACCTCATCCAGGCGCTCGAGAAGGAGCTGCTGCGCCGCCGGTTCGGCCCGCCGATCCGTCTCGAGATCACCGACGACATGGACTCGGTCACCCTCGACCTGCTCATCCGCGAGCTCGACATCACCGAGCAGGAGGTCTACCGCCTCCCCGCGCCCCTCGACCTGTCGGGGCTGTTCGAGCTCATGAAGCTCGACCGCCCGTCCCTCAAGTACCCGCCGCACCTGCCGACCACCCCCGTGCAGCTGCTGCCGAGCGAGCCCAACAGCGCGCCCGACGTGTTCCAGGCGGTGACGAAGGGCGACGTGCTCCTGCACCACCCCTACGAGTCCTTCGCGACGAGCGTCCAGGCCTTCCTCGAGCAGGCGGCCGCCGACCCTCAGGTGCTCGCGATCAAGCAGACGCTGTACCGGACCTCCGGCGACAGCCCCATCGTCGAGGCCCTCATCGCGGCCGCCGAGGCCGGCAAGCAGGTCCTCGCCATCGTCGAGATCAAGGCCCGCTTCGACGAGCAGGCGAACATCTCGTGGGCGCGCAAGCTCGAGAAGGCCGGCGTGCACGTCGTCTACGGACTGGTCGGCCTGAAGACCCACGCCAAGGTGAGCCTCGTGGTGCGCCAGGAGAAGAACGGCGACCTGCGCTACTACACCCACATCGGCACCGGCAACTACAACCCGAAGACGAGCCGGATCTACGAGGATCTCGGGCTGCTGACCGCCGACCCCCAGGTCGGCAAGGAGGTCACGCGGCTCTTCAACGAGCTGTCCGGGTACGCCATCGAGAAGAAGTTCAGCCGGCTCCTCGTCGCCCCGCGCTACCTGCGCAAGCAGCTCATCAAGCGCATCGAGAACGAGACCGCGAACGCGAAGGCCGGGCTTCCGTCCCGCATCCAGATCAAGATCAACTCGATGGTCGACGAGGCCGTGATCGACGCGCTCTACCGTGCGAGCAACGCGGGCGTCTCGGTCGACATCTGGGTCCGCGGCATCTGCTCGCTCCGCCCGGGCGTGCCCGGCCTCAGCGAGAACATCCGCGTCCGCTCCATCCTCGGCCGCTACCTGGAGCACTCCCGCCTCTTCGCCTTCGCGAACGGCGGCGACCAGGAGGTGTGGATCGGCAGCGCCGACATGATGCACCGCAACCTCGACCGCCGCATCGAGGTGCTGGTCCGCCTGACCGACCGGCGGCACCTCCGCGAGATGTCGAAGCTGTTCGACCTCGCGATGTCCGACCGCACGTCGTCCTGGCACCTCGAGCCGGACGGCACGTGGACCCGCACCTCCCGCACGAAGACCGGCGCCGCGCTGGCCGATCTGCAGGATGTGGTGATGCGTGAGGTGAGCGCGCGGAGACGGACTCGGTGAGCGTCGTCGGCGCAGCGCCCATCCTCGCGGCGGGCGCCGTCTGCTGGCGCGACGGCAAGTCCGGCATCGAGGTGCTCCTCATCTCCCGCAGCCGTCATGAGGATGTGAGCCTGCCCAAGGGCAAGGTGGACGACCGGGAGACGCTCCCGCGCGCGGCCGTGCGCGAGATCCGGGAGGAGACCGGCTACGCCGTCACCCTCGGCGCACCGCTCGGGTCCACGGAATACGTCATCCCCGGCGGGCGCGACAAGGTGGTGCGCTACTGGGCCGCCGAGGTCGGCAGGCGGCAGCTCCGGCGCGGCCGGTTCCGCCCGAGCGACGAGGTGGACGAGATCCACTGGGTGCCGCTCGCCAAGGCTCGGAAGCGGCTCACCTACGACCGCGACCGGGACGTCCTCGACCGCTTCGCGACCCTCGTCGAGCGCAATCACCACCGGACGTTCGCGATCATCGCGCTGCGCCACGCGAAGGCGGAGGGCGAGTCCGGCGGCGCCGGGGACGCCGCGCGGCCGCTCACGAGCCGCGGCACCGCCCAGGCCGACGCGATCGTGTCCACCTTGAAGGCGTGGGAGCCGCGGGCGATCCTGAGCAGCCCGGCGAAGCGCTGCCGCGACACCGTGACCCCGCTCGCCAAGGCGCTGCGCCTGGACGTGAAGGATGCACCCGCACTCAGCCAGGACGCCTGGGAGGGCGGAGGCGAGCCTCCCGCAGAGGCCCTCGACCGGCTGATCGGCAAGCGCATCGCGAAGGGCAAGACGGCCGTCCTCTGCAGCCACTCCCCCGTCCTCCCCGCGATCCTCGACTCCGTCGTCCGCCACGTGGGCGGCGAGCGTGACGGCCGGCTGACCCGCGCGGCCATCCTTACAACGGCTGAGTTCACGGTGCTGCACGTCGCGTCCGCCAAGCCCGACAGCGGCCTCGTGGCCATGGAGACGCACAGCCCCGGGCTGTGAATCCCCTGATCGGCGGCCGCGTCTGCCGTTCACCTCCCGTTCACCGCGGGGAGTCACTCTCTTCACCAGCAGGTTCTACCGTCGTCCCGGCGCTGCCCCGAGGGCGGTGCCGCAACCTGCATCCAATGAAGGGAAACCCTTTGAACTCCATGCGTTACGCGGGACTGCTCGGTCTCGCCGTCGTCGGCGCGCTGGCTCTCAGCTCCTGTGCCGCCAACGAGAGCGCCCCGGCCGCCGCGGACAGCACCGCGAGCGCCGGCCCCACCCTCTCCGGCACCCTGAACGGCGCCGGCTCCTCCGCTCAGGGCGCCGCCCAGGAGGCCTGGATCGCCGCCTTCCAGACGGCCAACCCGGACGTCACCATCAACTACGACCCGACGGGCTCGGGCGCCGGACGCGAGACGTTCATCGGCGGCGGCTCCGACTGGGCCGGCAGCGACTCGTCCCTCAACGACGACGAGCTGGCCGGCGAGTTCGCCGGCTGCAAGCCGGGCAGCTCCGCCATCGACCTGCCGACCTACATCTCCCCCATCGCGGTCATCTTCAACATCGACGGCGTGAAGGACCTGAACCTCGACGCCGCGACCATCGCCGGCATCTTCAAGGGCACGATCACCACGTGGAACGACCCGGCGATCGCCGCACTGAACGAGGGCGCCACCCTTCCTTCGACCGCGATCACCGCGGTGCACCGCTCCGACGACTCGGGCACCACGAAGAACTTCACGGACTACCTGAACAAGGTCGCTCCCGAGGTGTGGGACGCCAAGGCCGCCGACGCGTTCCCGTACCAGACCGGTGAGGGCGCCCAGGGCACCTCCGGTGTGGTCGACGCCGTGACCAACGGCACCGGCACCATCGGCTACGCCGACGCCTCCAAGGCCGGCGACCTGGGTGTCGCGAAGGTCAAGGTCGGCGACGAGTTCGTGAAGTACACGGCCGAAGCGGCCGCCGCGGTCGTCAACGACTCGCCGCTCGTCGAGGGCCGCGACGCCAACGACATCGCCGTGTCGCTCGACCGTCTCACGACCGACCCGACCCACTACCCGCTCGTTCTCGTGAGCTACTCGATCGTGTGCCAGGAGTACGCGGACGCCGACCAGGCGGCCCTCGTGAAGGCCTACGTCGGCTACATCACGAGCGAGGAGGGACAGCAGGAGGCCGCGAAGTCCGCGGGCGCCGCTCCCCTCTCGAGCGAGCTCGCGTCGAAGGTTGCGGACGCACTCGCCACCGTCAAGTAGCGCCTCCGCGGGCCGGCCGGCCGGGGATCTGCGAGCATCGCTCGGAGGACCCGGCCGGCCGGCCCGCACCCCGTTTCCCCTCCGAACCACCAGCTCGTCCCGAGGAGATCGATGACCGCATCAGCTGCACCCCGGCTGCGCGCGAAGACCCGTCCGGGTGACCGCGTCTTCTCCGGCACCGCCATCACGGCCGGAAGCGTCATCGTCGCCATCCTCGCCGCGGTGGCGATCTTCCTCATCGCGCAGAGCATCCCGGCGCTCACCGTCGGCGCCGACGATCTGAAGGGCGCCGACTCGTTCTGGTCCTACGTCGGCCCGCTCGTCTTCGGCACCCTCTGGGCGGCCGGCCTCGCCCTCGTGCTCGCCCTGCCGGTGGCGCTCGGCATCGCGCTCTTCATCTCGCACTACGCGCCGAGGCGCCTCGCGCAGGCTCTCGGCTACGTGATCGACCTCCTCGCGGCCGTCCCCTCGGTCGTGTTCGGCCTGTGGGGCATCAAGGTCCTCGCGCCGATGGTGCTGCCCCTCTACGTCTGGCTCAGCGACAACGTCGGCTGGATCCCGCTCTTCTCCGGCCCGGTCTCCGGCACCGGCCGCACCATCCTCACCGTCGCGATCGTGCTCGCCGTCATGATCCTGCCGATCATCACCGCGCTCTGCCGGGAGGTCTTCCTGCAGACGCCGCGCCTGCATGAGGAGGCCGCCCTCGCGCTCGGCGCCACGCGCTGGGAGATGATTCAGATGGCGGTCCTCCCGTTCGGCCGGCCCGGGATCATCTCCGCCGCGATGCTGGGGCTCGGCCGCGCGCTCGGCGAGACCATGGCCGTCGCCATGGTCCTCTCCCCCAGCGTGCTCATCTCGTTCGTGCTGCTGCAGTCGCAGAACCCCACCACGATCGCGGCGAACATCGCCCTCAACTTCCCCGAGGCGCACGGCATCGGCGTCAACGTGCTCATCGCGACCGGCCTCGTCCTCTTCGTCATCACGTTCGCGGTGAACGCCGTCGCGCGCGTCGTGATCAACAGCCGCAAGGCCTTCTCGGGAGCGAACTGATGACCACTCTGGCGGCTCCCCCGCTGCCCTCCGCTCCGGCCGGCTGCCCCGGTTCTCCGCGCTCGGCCTCTTCGCCGCGAGCTGGGTCGCCGTGGGCGGGCTCTTCGCGATCCTCTGGCTCTCCGGCTCGATGACGGAGTTCAGCCTCGTCGGCACCGTGTTCTTCGGCACGGTCCTCTACGCGGTCCTCATCTTCGCGGTGTCCTCGGTCGTCGAGGGCGGGCGCAAGGCGAAGGACCGCCTCGTGACCGCGCTCGTCACGACCGCCTTCGTCATCGCCCTGCTCCCCCTCGTGTCGCTGCTGTCGACCGTCGTCGCGAGCGGCCTGGCCCGCTTCGACCCGACGTTCTTCAGCTACTCGATGCGCAATGTGGTCGGCGAGGGCGGCGGGGCGCTGCACGCCATCGTCGGCACGCTCGAGGTCACGGGGATGGCGACGCTGATGTCGGTGCCCATCGGGCTCTTCACCGCCATCTACCTCGTGGAGTACGGCCGCGGCCACCTCGCGCGCGCCATCACGTTCCTCGTCGACGTCATGACCGGCATCCCCTCGATCGTCGCGGGCCTGTTCGCCTTCGCCCTCTTCGCGCTGCTCTTCCGCGACCCCGGGGTCCGCTTCGGCTTCGGCGGGGCGGTGGCGCTGTCGGTGCTGATGATCCCCGTCGTCGTTCGCTCGAGCGAGGAGATGCTGAAGCTGGTCCCGAACGAGCTGCGCGAGGCGTCCTACGCACTCGGCGTGCCGAAGTGGCTGACCATCTCCAAGGTCGTCCTGCCCACCTCGGTGGCCGGCATCACGACCGGCGTCATGCTGTCCATCGCCCGCGTGATCGGGGAGACGGCGCCGCTGCTGATCATCGCCGGGTTCACGCAGAGCATGAACTACGACCTCTTCAGCGAGCGGATGATGACCCTGCCGGTCTTCGTCTACACGCAGTACCAGAACCCGGGCTCCGACGTGGGCGCCTACCTGGATCGGGCGTGGGCCGGCGCGCTCACCCTGATCCTCATCGTGATGGCTCTCAACCTGATCGCCCGACTCGTCGCGAAGCTCTTCGCGCCCAAGCTGTCCCGCTAAGCGGAGAGAGACAAGAGGAACCGCAGTGTCCAAGCGCATCGTCGTCGACGATCTCAACGTGTTCTACGGCTCGTTCAAGGCGGTCGAGGATGTCACCCTCGCCATCGAGCCGCGCACCGTCACCGCCTTCATCGGCCCGAGCGGCTGCGGCAAGTCGACGTTCCTCCGCACTCTCAACCGGATGCACGAGGTGATCCCCGGCGCCCGCGTCGAGGGGAAGGTCCTGCTCGACGGCGACGACCTCTACGCCCCCGGCGTCGATCCGGTGCTCGTGCGCCGGCAGGTCGGGATGGTCTTCCAGCGCCCCAACCCGTTCCCCACCATGTCCATCCGGGACAACGTGCTCGCGGGCGTGAAGCTCAACAATCGGCGGATGAGCAAGGGCGACGCCGACGAGCTCGTCGAGAAGTCGCTGCAGGGAGCGAACCTCTGGAATGAGGTGAAGGACCGGCTCGCGAAGCCCGGCTCCGGTCTATCCGGCGGCCAGCAGCAGCGGCTCTGCATCGCCCGGGCGATCGCCGTCGAGCCGGACGTCATCCTCATGGACGAGCCATGCTCGGCCCTCGACCCGATCTCGACCCTCGCCATCGAGGATCTGATCGAGGAGATGAAGAACGACTACACGATCGTGATCGTCACCCACAACATGCAGCAGGCCAGCCGGGTGTCGGACCGCACGGCGTTCTTCAACATCGCGGGCACCGGCAAGCCGGGCAAGCTCATCGAGTACGACGACACCGCCACGATGTTCTCGAAGCCGAGCGTGCAGGCGACCGAGGACTACGTCTCCGGCCGCTTCGGCTGAGCCGGGCTAGGCGCCGTTCGCGAGCACCATGGCGGGCGCGGTCGGCGTCTTCGAGCCGCCGCGCGGCTCGATCGTCATCGCGACCGGCTCTCCGGAGTAGTCGCCTTCGAGCATGCGATAGGTCGAGGAGTCGCCAGGCTGCACGAGACCGGCGCTCGTCGGCCCGTCGGGCTCCATGTACCAGAGCTGGAAGGTCTTGCCCTCGGGCAGCTCACCGGAGGCGTCGTTGAGCACGACCGCCGACATCCCGAGCGACCGGGACGCCACGAGCGCCGCGGTGCCTCCGTTGGGGAGCTCGGTCACGGTGCGCGCCACGTCGGGGGCCGCGTTGAGGGCGGCGAACTGGTCGGCGGTGCGCTCGTCGGAGACCCCGTTCAGGATCCCTCCGACCAGCGTGCCGCCGAAGAAGATGAGCACGGCAGCCGCGGCCGCGACGAGGGCGAGCAGCGGGCGGGCCCGTCGGCCCCGGCGCCGGCTCACGTGATGCTCGGCGTAGCGAGGAGCGGTCTCCTTCAGGACGGCGGCGATCGGAGTCACGGCAGCGGACGCGGGCGGCGGAGTGGCTGCCGGGGGCTGCTGGGGCATCCCGTCGATCGCGGCGAGGACGGACCGGCGCAGCTCCGCCGACGGCTGCACCGGGGAGGGCGCGTGGGCGAGCGCCAACGCGGCGGCGCGGAGACCGGCCACCTCCTCCTGCAGCTCGGGCGACGCGCTCAGAGCCGCCTCGAACTCGGCGGCCTCCTCCGGGCTGAGCGCACCGAGGACGTACGCGCCGGACGTGATCGAGTGGTCGTCGTCGCGGTCGGTCACGATGCCACTCCCATCTCGTCGCGCAGGCGGATCATGCCGTCCCGCAGTCGGGTCTTCACGGTGCCGAGCGGGATGCCGAGGCGGTCGGCGATCTCGCTCTGGGTGAACCCCTCGTAGTACGCGAGGGTGATCGCCTGGCGCTGGAGCTCGGTCAGCCGCTGCATCGCCTGCCTCACCCGCTCGTTCTCCAGCCGGATCTCCGCCTGCTCGGAGACATTGTCGTAGTCGGGGCTGTAGTCGCGGATGCCGACCCGGAGGTCGCGGTCGCGTCCGGACTGGGAGGCGCGAATCCGGTCGATGGCCCGGCGGTGTGCCATCGTCAGGATCCAGGTCGTCCCTGACCCTCTATTCGGATCAAACCGCGAAGCGGATTGCCACACCTCGAGGTACACCTCCTGCGCGACCTCCTCCGACTGGGCGGGGTCGACGAGCACGCGCCGGATGAGTCCGAGCACACGCGGGGCCGTGCGGTCGTACAGGCGGGTGAACGCCTCCCGGTCGCCGCGGGAGACCTCGGAGAGGAGCGCCTCCGTGGGCTGCACGTCCACGATCGACTGCTCGCCGCGACTTCCGTCTCCCTGCACGCCTCCAGCATTGCGCAGAACGGGAATGCCTGCCCCATCCGCGCCGATCAAGGGAGCCCTTCGGAAGCTGGAAGTGCCGGACCGCAGTTAACGCCTCTCGGCGCGAGGCCGCTCAAAGCGGCGAATTATGGAGCCCGGGGTTACTGCGGCCCGGCTCACTCAGTCTAAGGCACCGTCCCGCCACAGCTTGGAGGAGGCACTCAGGTCGGCCGCGATGGCCGTGAGCCGCGCCGCCCGGCGGGTGAGCTCGGTGGCGCGCTCCGGCTCGGTGACGTCGGCGTCATCTGCGATGCTCGTGCACCCCGCCGCCACCACGCGGCTGAACGCCGCCGCACGGTCCAGCGCGACCGCCAGGTCGCCCGTGAAGACCCCGCGGAGGATCTGGTCGGAGACCGCCAGCACCTCGTCCGGCCCCGCTGGCTCCGCGGCCCCGGCCACGACCGGGTCGATCGTGCGCGCGATGCCGAAGCCCCGCTGATAGAAGAGGCTGATGGCCACCGGGTCGCCGCGGATCATCGCGCGCAGCAGATAGATGCGCCAGAGCGCCCCCGGCAGGCTGCGCGGCGTCGCCCGCGACCAGAGCTCGGCGATCGCATCGATCCCGTGCTCGTCGGTGTAGGTGATGAGCCGCTCGACCACCTCGGGGTCCCGCTCGGCCCGGACGCGCGCCACCACGCCTGCCGCCGTCTCGTGCGCGAGGCGGGAGATCGCCGCCGGATCCTCGCCGCCCTGCAGCTCTTCGAACTGGTAGCCGGCGAACTTCACCGGCTTGGAGTACCGCTCGGTCATTGCGACAGACTACGCGCGGCGGGGGCGACCCCTGAGCCGTGCGGGGGCGCCGCGCTACGCTGACCGCATGTGGCTGATCGTCGCGCTGCTCGTCATCTGGGTGGTCCTCGCCCTCCTCGGACTGGCGATCGACGCGATCAAGTGGCTGCTGTGGATCGCGATCCTCCTGATCGTGGTCACCCTCGTCTTCGGAGCACTCATGCGCTTCGTCCGCGGCCAGTCCGGCCGCTCCTGACGCCCGCGAGAAGGAAGGGGTTCCGGTGAACATCCTGCTCATCGTGGTGGCGGTGATCGCCATCGTCCTGCTGATCGTCGGCGGCGCCGTCAAGGCGGTCGGCTTCCTCCTGTGGGTGGGCCTCGTGCTGCTCCTCATCGCAGCGGTCGCCTTCCTCCTGCGCGTGCTCACCGGCCGCCGCGTCTGACCCGGAGTGCCGACCGCGCCGGGCGGTACATTGGTGCGGCGGGCCTCTAGCTCAGTCGGTAGAGCAGCGGACTTTTAATCCGCGGGTCGTGGGTTCGAGCCCCACGGGGCCCACCGGTCGGTGACGGCCACCGGCCGTCGACGGCCGGTCGGCTGCGAGCAGAAGGACCGACTCAAGTGGTGGGCCCACGGCGCATGCTTGCGCCGGGAATCGAGCCCCACGGGGCCCACGGATGCTCGGCGCCCTGCCCGATCCGCTCGCGGAGATCCTCGATAAAGCGCACGGCGAGGCCCTCGGGAGCGGTCGGCGTCACAGCAATCAGGCTGCGCGTCCACCTCGGGGAGAACGAGCGCACCGCGCCGAGAAGACCGGCAGGTACCGCGCTGGCGGGACAGACAGCAACCCCGAGCCCCGCTGCCGCGAGCTGGGGCGCGGCCGCGGTCACGGCGGTTCGAAGCGCGACGACCGGGCGCACGCCCGCGCGCGCGAGGGCCCGGTCCAGCCAGCCGCTCAGGCTGTTCTCCGGCGCGTACTGCACGAGGAACACGCGGTCCAGGTCGCGCAGGTGGATGTCGTCGCGCCCGGCGAGCGGATGATCCGCCGACGAGACGAGCACGATCTCCTCCTCCCCGAGGATCGTCGAGGTGAAGCGAGCGGGGGCCGGCGCCGCCATCACGACCAGATCGACCTCGTCGCCGTCGAGCAGGGCAGCGACCTCGTCCACCGTCGTGGACTCGCGCAGCGTCATATGCACGTCCTCGTGCTCCTCATGCCACGCCGCCAGCACCGGCGCGAGGAGGGTGATGAGGCTCTGTGCGCATCCGATGCGGACCGCGCCGCCGGTCGCTCGACCGGCCGCCGCCGCGGCCAGCAGCCCCGCGCCGGCCGCCTCGACAGCCCGGCGTGCGTGGCCCAGCAGGGCGCGGCCTGCGGCCGTGAGCCGCACGCCCCTCGCCTCGCGGACGAGCAGCGGAACGCCGCTCTCGCGCTCCAGGAGCTGAAGCTGATGCGACACCGCGGGCTGCGATAGGTACAGCAGACGGGCGGCGTCCGTGATGGACCCGGCGTCAGCGACGGCGACCAGGCATTCGAGCGCGCGCAGCGATGGCATAGACGCAGATTATGGCTCATGGTCGAGACCTCGATGGACTGGAGGGAACATGGCGCCTCGTCAACATCTTGTCTCCTTCGGAAAGGAGTTCCCATGAACGCATTCGTGACCGGTGGATCGGGCTTCATCGGGCGGCGACTCATCGCTCGGCTCGTCGAGGACGGGGTGGAGGTGCACGCGCTCGCGCGGAGCGAACGCGCCGCCACAGCCGTGAGGCAGGCGGGCGCGGTCGCCCTACGCGGGGACCTGACGGACGGGCCGGGGCTGCTCGAGGCGCTCGCCGGGATGGACGTCGTGTTCCACCTGGCCGCGGAGACCGATGTGCTCGCTCCCGCTGAGCAGCATCGGCGCGTGACCGTGGACGGCACGCGCGCGATCGTGGAGGCGGCGCGGGCGGCGGGTGTCCCTCGCTTCGTCCACTGCGGAACCGAGGCGGCCCTGCTCGCCGGCGCACCCCTCGTGGACGCGAACGAGGACGCGCCGCTGCGCCCCGACTCCCCTGCCGCCTACAGCGCGTCGAAGGCCGTGGCCGAGCAGATCGTCCGCGACGCGAACGCCCCCGATTTCGCAACCGTCGTGATCCGGCCGCGCTTCGTGTGGGGCCCGGACAGCAGCCTCATCGGCGCCTTCGCTGCGGCGGCCGAAGCCGGGCAGCTGCCGTGGATCTCCGGCGGCCACCACCTCTCCGATGTCACGCACGTCGACAACGCCGTCGAGGGCCTGATCCTCGGCTGGCGCCGAGGCCTGCCCGGCGAGGCCTACTTCATCACCGACCAGGAGCGCGTCGACCTGCGGGACTTCGTCAGCCTCCTGCTCGAGCTCGCCGGCGCTCCGGTGCCCGTCCTGGAGATCGACGGGCCGACGGCCGACGCCACCGTGCCCGTGCCGATCCGGTGGTTCCTGGGCCAGCCCTGCACGCTCCGGACGGACAAGGCGGTGCGGGAACTGGGCTATGCCCCGGTGACGACGCACCAGGCGGGCATCGCGGCCCTTCGAGCCCGCGGCGGTCAGCCGGCCGGCACCTCCGCGTCCTCGAGCGCGGGTGCGATG
Source organism: Naasia aerilata (assembly GCF_030296595.1). Lineage (GTDB taxonomy): Bacteria > Actinomycetota > Actinomycetes > Actinomycetales > Microbacteriaceae > Naasia > Naasia aerilata. The sequence goes on from NZ_AP027731.1 coordinate 709,319, forward strand.
TAGAAGTTGTCGCGGAACAGCCCGGTCGGGTCGTACTCCGCCTTGAGCCCGCGCAGGCGGTCGAAGTGGGCGGGCGGGAATGCGCGGGCCACCGTCTCCTCCCCCGTGTCCGACTCGAAGCTGAGGTACATGCCGTCGAGGTGCGGTGCCAGGGCGGACCAGCGTCGGTCGAAGTCCGTGCCTGGCGTGCCGAAGGCGACGAGGTTGAAGTTCGCGGATCGCCCCGCGTAGGCGGTGGCGTCCGCCGGCACGTCGGCCACGGCTCCGCCGACGGCTCGCACCTGGTACCAGTACGAGCTGCCCGACTCGAGGAGCGCGACCGAGGCGCGCGCGACCTCCGGCGAGAGGTGCGCCACCAGGCCGGAGTGGGACAGCGGCTCGCCGCGACCCTGCTGCGGGGCGTCGCTCACGAAGGCGCGCATCAGCTGGTCGTAGGTCGTGATCGAGACCGCCTGGTCCGTCAGCCGCGCGACATCGGCGAAGGGCTGCAGCTGGGCCAGCACCGTGTCGGGGTCGGCGGAGTCGACGACGAGCATCGCCTGCGCCGAGCCGCCGCGACCGAGGATGAGCTGGCCGCCGACCGTGCGAGGAGCGGCTTCCATCGCCGCTCCCCAGCGCTCGAGGAGACCGGCGGCGTCGCCGGCGTCGTAGGCGAGCTGCGCGAACGCCACCTCACCCACCCGGGCGGCCCGGAACTCGAACGAGACGACGACGCCGAAGTTGGCGCCGGCGCCGCGAACCGCCCAGAACAGGTCGGCATTCTCCGTGGAGCTGGCATGGGTCAGCGTGCCGTCCGCGAGCACCACCTCGACGCTGCGCAGGTGGTCGATCGTCAGGCCGTGCTTCCGCGCCAGCCAGCCGATGCCTCCTGCGGTGGCGAGGCCGCCGACCCCGACGCCGCCGTAGTCGCCACTCGAGATGGCGAGCCCGTGCGGAGCGAGCGCCTCGGCGACCTCCAGCCATGTCGCACCGGGGCCGATGCGGACCGTCCCGGCAGACGGGTCCAGCACCTCGATCCGGTCGAGGGCGCCGACGTCGATCACCAGCCCGTCGCGGTTGAGTGACCGTCCCGACAGACCGTGCCCCGCGCTGAAGATCCCGAGCGGCAGGTCCCGGTGGCGGGCTGCGAAACGCACCGCCTCCTGGACCTCCTTCACGGTCTGCGGTCGCAGGACCAGCCCGGGGGCTCCGCTGCGGAGATAGCTCGCGGTGTACCGGGAGTAGTCCCGGTCGCCCGGCTCGACCGCGGTGGTGGCGAGCGCCTCGGGCACCCCCTCGTAGTCGATGCCGGGGCGGCGCTTGGCCAGCGCGAGCGGACCGCGCACGCGCCCGGTCGCCGTCCCGCGTCGAGCGCGGGCGGCACCGACGGCCTCGCGCACCGCGGGCGCGACCTCCCGGCCGAAGCGATCGATGGTCGAGGGGTCGTCGCTGGCGAGGATGAAGGTGCTGACGCCCTCGCTGAGGGCGAGCTCGACCAAGTCCTCCACGGACTGCCGGGGCGACACGTTGAGCAGGCGGACGATCTCACGCGGATCGCGCCCCTCCCTCTGCGCGGCGGTGTCGATGGTCGCGTTGCCGCGGGCGAGGTCGCCCGGCTGGAGGTAGGCGAGCGACGGAAGCCAGCCGTCGGCCTTCCTGCCGATCAGTCGCTGCATCGCCGGCTTGAGCGCGCCGAGGTGGATAGGGATGGCGTGCGCGGGAGCGGGTCCGCGCTTGGCCCCGTCGACGCGGTGGTGTTCCCCGCCCGCCCGGAGGACGCTGCGGTCGGTGACGTCCCACCGCCCCCGGATCACGTCGATCGCCTGGGAGAGCGCGGCGACACTCTGCGCCGGAGTGAGCTTGGGCACCCCCATCGCGGCGATCGCGTCCCAGAAGCCGCCGGCTCCCAGCCCGAGCTCCACCCGACCGCCCGAGAGGAGGTCCAGGCTCGCGGCCGCTCCCGCGAGCACCGCGGGCGTGCGGAGCGGCACATTGAGCACGTTCCCCGAGAGGTGGACCCGCTCGGTGCGCGCGGCGACCCACGACAGCAGCGTCCACGTGTCGAGGAACGCCGGCTGGTACGGGTGATCCTGGAACGTGACGAGGTCGAGGCCGGCCTCCTCGGTCAGCACCGCCAGCTCGACCGTGCGCGCCGGCGCTGCAGCGGAGGGAGTGATGAACGATCCGAATCTCAGCGGGTGTCCGTAGTCGACCATGCGACCAGCATCGAGCGCCCGGTTCCGGGCGTCAAAGGCCTCGTAAGTCGCTTACACTGAGTAAGTGACCGACACGACACGCACCCTGACCGGCTGGGAGACCGTCGACGACGAGCAGTGCCGCCGGGCGACCTCGATCGTCGAGCTCCTCGGGCACCGCTGGAGCAGCGGCATCCTCCTCGCGATCAGCCGCGGCGCGACCCGTTTCAGCGAGATCGTGGCCACTGTCCACGGCCTCTCGGACCGGCTGGCCGCGGTCCGGCTGCGCGAGCTGGAGCACGCGGGGCTGATCGACCGCACCGTGACGCCGACCACGCCGGTGAGCGTGCGCTACGCCCTGTCCCCGCGCGGCCGGGACCTGCTGGCCGCGCTCCAGCCGCTTCAGGAGTACGGCCAGCGGTGGGAGCCGCAGCCCGGCGAGTGACACGGGCGCCCCTCGGCCACCCGGACGTCAGGAGACGGGGGCGAGGATGACGACCTTGCCGGAGACGCCGCCAGCGGCGGCCTGCGCGTGAACTGCGGGGAGGTCCGCGAGAGGCACGCGCTCCGCGACGTCGATCCGCAGCTCGCCACGGTCGACGAGGGCGACGAGCCGCGCGAGCTGCTCCGGGTCGCTGCGGACGAAGAGATCGACGCCCCGCACCCCGCGCTCCGCGTCGGAGGGGGCCTGCATCCACACTGTGGTGTTGACCAGAACCCCGCCGGAGCGGACCAGCGCGATCGAGTCGGCGAGCTCCTCGGGGTCGACGGGCGCGAGATTGAGCAGCACGTCCACCGGCTCGGTGACGGCCGCGCGGACGCCCCTCTGCGTGTGGTCGATGACCTCGTCCGCTCCTGTGGCCTTGACCCGGGCGAGACTCCGCGGGCTCGCCGTCGCGAGAACATAGGCGCCCGCGCGCTTGGCGAGCTGCACCGCGTACGCGCCGACCGCTCCGCCGGCGCCGTTGACCAGGACCCGCTGACCGGCGGCGACCTGCGCGTGCTCGAAGAGCGCCTGCCACGCCGTGAGTCCCACGGTGGGGAGCGCGGCGGCATCGGCGAGGGGCACGGCGACGGGTGCGGACGCGAGGATGTCGGCCGGCGCGATCGCGTACTCGGCGGCGGCACCGTCGCCGGTCATGGGCAGGAATCCGACGACGGCGTCGCCGACCGCGAACCGCGTCACACCGTCCCCGAGGGCGGCGATCGTGCCCGCCACGTCGATGCCAGGCGTGTGCGGCAGGGCCACCGGGATCGGGCCCTGCATGCCGCCGGCGCGGATGCTCGCGTCCACCCCGTTGAACGAGGTCGCGGCGACTCGGACCAGCACCTCGCCTGCAGCAGGAAGGGGACGCTCGACGTCCTCATAGCGGAGCACGGAGCTGTCGCCGAACTCGTGGAATCGCATCGCCTTCATAGGTCTGTCCTGTTCTCTAGCATCCAGTTTGCTTCGAATCCGAAGCAACATCGGGAACGCTAGCATCCTTTCGAATTCGAAGCAACTAGGATGAGGAGATGACCTCGAGAACGCCCCTGGACCCCACCGAGCTGTCCGCGTACTTCGCGCTCATCGAGGTGAGCAGCCTCCTGCGCCATGCCGTCGAGCAGCAGCTGCGCGACGCCGGGGACCTCAGCTACGTGCAGTTCCAGCTGCTCGCCCGCCTGGGCGATGCGCCGGGCGGCAGCCATCGGATGACCGATCTGGCCGACGGCGTCGTCTACAGCCGAAGCGGGCTCACCTACCAGGCCGGACTGCTCGAGCAGGCCGGGCTCGTCACGCGAGCGTCATCCCCGGCCGACGAGAGAAGCGTCACGGTCACCATCACCGACGCCGGGCGCGCTCGGCTGACCGCAGTGTTCCCCGGGCACATCGAGCTTCTCCGCTCGCTGCTCTTCGCACCGCTGTCGGAAGGCGATGTCGCCGCGCTCGACGGAGTGCTGGCGCGCGTGCGCGACCACATGCGGGCCGCGCCTCCTCGCTCGGCCGGCCGGCGGCGCAAGGACGCGCCGAGCGCGTAGTGCTTTTGCACCCAGTGCACGGTTGCACTTAGTGTAAACGGGTGACCGCCACAGCTCCCGACCGCCGTGCTGCCGTGAAGGAGCGGCACCGGGCGGCCATCCTCGCCGCGGCCCGCGAGCTCGTCGAGGAGCGCGGCGGGCCCTCCTTCAGCGTGGACGAGCTCGCGGAGCGCGCCGACGTCGCGCGGCGCACCATCTTCAACCACTTCGCGTCCCTCGACGCGATCCTCCTCGCCGTCTGCACCGACGCGCTGGCGGTCATCGTCGACGACTTCCTCCGCTCCGTCGCCCTCACGGCGATCGGGGACGGCAGCCGGTCCTCGATGTTCGACGAGCTCGCGGCCGCGCTCCACCGCTCCGACCTGCCGACCGCGATCGCGACGGTCCTGCGGATCATCGGCGGGGAGGACGCCAGCAGCGCGCGTCACGCCGACCTCACAGCGGCGGCCTTCTCGCGAGTCGGCGAGCGCATGCTGCTCGAGGTCGCCCGCCGCTACCCCTCCGCCGACCCCCTCGACGTGGAGCTGCTCGTCGGCTCCCTGATGAGCGGCATCGCCACGATCGCGACGCACTGGCTCCGCCGGACCGGCGCGCGCGTGGACGACGCGTCGCGCGCGGTGTGGGAGCAGCTGCTCACCCGCCTCGTGCACAGCCTCCGCTCCGGCTACATGCCCACCTGACCTCTTTCCGCCTTCCGACCGGGGTCCGCCGACGCATCCCACCCCCACCGGTCCCTTCGGGGCCGACAGAAAGGAACGGGCTCCGCATGGCCGGACTGCTCTACCGCCTCGGTCGCTTCGCTGCGAGGCGACGCTGGCTCGTCGTCGTCGCGTGGGTGATCGTGCTCGCGCTCGGCGGCGCCGGCTACGGCCTCTTCAGCGGCCCCATCTCGACCTCGATCTCCATCCCCGGCACCGCGACCTCCGAGGTGACGGATGAGCTGGCGGCGAAGTTCCCGTCGGCGAGCGGCGGGTCGGGCAGCCTCGTCTTCGAGACGACCGACGGCAGCCCCTTCACCGACGATCAGAAGGCGGATGCGTCGGCTCTCCTCGCGCGCATCGCCGACCTCAAGGGCGTGCGCCAGGCGGTCGACCCGTTCGACGCCCAGGCGCAGCTCGACGGGCAGCGCCGGCAGGTGGCCGACGGGAAGGACCAGCTGTCCGCAGGCACCCGCCAGCTGGACGACGCGCAGACCCAGCTCGACGCCGGCCGTGCACAGCTGAGTGCAGCGCAGGCGCAGCTGGACGCGCAGAAGGCCCAGGCCGAGGGGCTCGCCACGCTGCAGCCGCAGCTGGCGGCGGCGCAGGCGCAGCTGGATGCGCAGAAGCAGGCGCTCGACGCGAACCAGGCCACGGTCGACGCCGGGCGTGCCGAGCTGGAGGAGAACGCGGCCAAGCTGGACGTCGGCGAGCGGCTCCTCGCCCTGTCCGAGAACGTCCGGCTCGTGTCGAAGGACGGCAGCGCCGCGGTCGGGACGCTCACCTTCACCAAGCCGACCACCGAGGTCGCGCAGACCCTCAAGTCCCGCATCGCCGCGGATGCCGCGGACGCCGGCATCCCGGGCGTGGAAATCCACCTCTCCCACGAGCTGGCCCAGAGCATCCCGTCCGTGGTGGGACCCGGTGAAGTGGCCGGTCTGGTCGTCGCCGCCCTGGTCCTGCTCATCATGCTCAGCACGGTGATCGGCGCTGTGCTCCCCTGCTCAGCGCCCTCCTGGGCGTCGGCGTCGCGATCCTGGGCGCACTGTCCTTCTCCGGGACCGTCGAGTTCGTCTCGGTGACCCCGGTGCTCGCCGTGATGCTGGGCCTCGCGGTCGGCATCGACTACTCCCTGTTCATCCTCAACCGGCACCGGCGGCAGCTGAAGCAGGGCGTCGAGCTACGGGAGTCCATCGGCCTCGCCAACGGAACCTCAGGCAACGCCGTGGTCTTCGCCGGCTCGACAGTCATCGTCGCCCTGCTGGCGCTCAACATCACCGGCATCCCGTTCCTCGGGCTGATGGGCACGGTCGGCGGCGTCGCGGTCGCCATCGCGATCCTCGTCGCGATCACCTTCACCCCCGCGCTCCTCTCGCTGGTCGGCATGCGGATCCTCCGCAAGAAGGAGCGCGCCGCCATCGGCTCGGTCGACACCGGGCGCCTGCCGTCGAAGCCGATGTCGACCGCGCGGGCCGTCCTCACCCTCCTCGCGGGCGTGGCCGTGCTCGGCACCCTCGCCCTCCCCGCCCTGCAGATGCGGCTGGGCCTGCCGGACGGTTCGTCTGAAGCGGTGGACTCGACGCAGTACGAGGCCTACACGACCATCGGCGACAAGTTCGGGGACGGCCAGAACGGTCCTCTCCTCGTCGTCGCGGACCTGCCGAAGGCCGCGACGGGCACGGCGCTGCTGCAGCAGGAGGCCTCCATCGGCGAGCGCATCGCCGCCCTCGACAATGTCACTGCCGTCGCGCCGATCGGATCGTCCAAAGACGACACCGTCGTCGCCTTCCAGGTGATCCCTGCCGACGGCCCGTCGAGCGTGTCGACGGAGCAGCTCGTGCACGACCTGCGGGACGTGTCCCCGATCGCGACCGAGGACGGGCGGGTGGCGCTCGGCGTCGCGGGGAACGCGAGCGCCAACATCGACATCTCGGAGAAGCTCGCGGACGTGCTGCCGATCTACATCGCGGTCGTGGTGGGACTCTCGCTGCTGATCCTGATCCTGGTGTTCCGCTCATTCCTCGTGCCGATCACCGCGACCATCGGCTTCGTCCTGTCGCTGCTCGCGGCATTCGGCGGCCTGACCGCGATCTACCAGTTCGGCTGGCTGAGCCAGGTGTTCGGCGTGCACGACCCGGCGCCCATCCTCAGCTTCCTGCCCATCATCGAAGTGGGCATCCTGTTCGGACTCGCGATGGACTACCAGCTGTTCCTCGTGACCGGGATGCGCGAGGCCTACGCCCACGGTGCACCCGCCCGCCTCGCCGTGCAGCGCGGCGTGCACGCGGGCCGGGCGGTCGTCACCGCGGCGGCGATCATCATGATCTCCGTCTTCTCCGGATTCATCTTCTCGGAGTCGTCGACCATCCGGCCGATCGGGTTCGGGCTGGCCTTCGGCGTCCTCGTCGACGCGTTCGTGGTGCGGATGCTTCTCATCCCCGCCGCCATGCACCTGCTGGGGCGGTCGGCCTGGTGGTTCCCGAAGTGGCTCGACCGCATCCTGCCGGACGTGGACGTCGAGGGCGCCCAGCTCGAGCGGACCCATCCGACGGGTGGCAGCCACGCGGCCGGAACGCACGTCGCCCACGGCGGCAGCACCGCGGAGGCGCATCACCGCGAGCGCGCAGCGCACCGCCGGTAGGGCGGTGCATCTGCCGTCGGAGGAGAGCGCTCAGGCGGTGACGCGATACCGGGAGATCATGCCGGCGGCGATGTGGTCGTTGACGTGGCAGTGGAACAGCCAGACGCCGGGATCGTCCGGGATCATCGTCGAGGCCATCATCATCCCGGGCAGCAGTTGCACCATGTCGGCGCTCATCTGATTGGCGATGACCGTGTTGCCGTGCCAGTGCGGGGTGTGCAGGTCGACCTCGGTGCCGAGCGTGAAGGTGTACCAGCGCACCGTCTCCCCCACCCGCAGCTCCGGCATGGGTCCGTTGCCGTAGACGTACCCGTTGATGGAGTGCATGAGGTTGCTCTCCTCGAAGCCCTCCTCGTCGTCCGGGTCGACCTCTCGGGGCTCCTCCGCGAGCTCTGCGAGGTTGCGCCCGAGGTGCAGGCTCGCGTTCTCGTCGACCACGCTGAAGTAGGAGAAGACCTCCCGGTCTACATCTGCCGGGGTCGCGGTCTCGACGTCCGCCTTGTCGCGAGCGGTGATCACGATCGGGCCGACCAGGCCGGCGTTGGTGTCGGCCACCTCGTCCGCGTGGGAGTGGTACATCCAGAGCACGGACGAGCCGTCCATCGGTCCGGGACCGGCCCGCGCCGGCACCTCCCACCGGTAGGTGTGCGTGCCGCCAGGGGGCACCGCGTCGTCCTCCTTGTCGGAGCCGGACGTCTCGTCGGCGTAGGGCGCCCCCTCGGAGTCCTTGGCGTAGAAGACGCCGTGCGGATGCACGGACGCGGGGAACTCGGTGTTGTTGCGGAACACCACCGTGATGGTGTCGCCCACGACGGCGCGGATGACGGGGCCCAGCATGCCGAGGGTGTCGTCGCAGGCCCGCGGGTGCTCGCCGCATCCCGTGGGTGCAGGCGTGCGCTCGCTGAAGGTGTCGTCGGTGTAGCGGTGATAGAGCGACTTCCGGTAGATGTGCCCGATCCGGGTCGGGCCCGGGGCCACGAACACGTTCTCGGCGTCACCGAAGTCCGCGCCGGTGATCTCGTTCCGCCCCTGCGGGGCGAAGTCCCAGAGCTCCTCGTCGGCCGCGATGTAGTAGACGCGCTCCTGGCCGCCCGCCGGGATGGGTCCGGGGGTGTGATGCCCGGCACCTGCGGCGCTGACGCACCCGGTCAGCAGGAGAGCAGCCGCAGCCGCGACACCCAGCATCCTCAGGTTCACGGCGGACCTCCTCATCGACCGGCGACACGTCCGGGGCAGCGCGACAGGTGTCGCCCAGGAGGGTATGCCCGGGGCTCCCCGGGAAGCGGGACCATGGGCCCGGCGAGAGGTGCCGGACCCGGAGTATCGAAGGTATGTTCGAGTGCGTGGGGACGAACAAGCGGTACGGCTCGGATCTGTCGCGGGCGGCCATCAACGAGGCGGCGGTGCGACCGAAGCCCATCTCGCTCACCCAGCAGGAGGCCGGCGACGAGGTCCGCGCGGCGCGGGAGCCGGTCGAGGTGACCGCCTGGGTCCGCTTCCCCGAGTCGCCGATCGAGGTGGAGGCGCGCGCCATCGCCTGGACGGAGCGGGCGGTGCTGGTCGAGTTCCGCATGCACAGCGGCGCGACGCATCAGGCCTGGGTGTGGGCTTCGGCGGTCCGGCGCCGGTGAGAAGGCCGAGGAGGACTGGCCGCGTTCACCCTTCGTTTTCCTTCGGAGAGTACGCAGAGCCCATGTTGTTGCTGCTCCTGATCCTTGCGGCATGGGCCGCTATCGCGGTCCTCCTGGCGGCCGGCCTGGGAGCGGCCTATCGACGCGGGCGGCGCCGCTCGCGCCCGCGCGCCGACTCGGCTCCCTGGGTCCTTGCCGCCTAGACGCGGCCGCCGTTCGGGGAGTGGAAGGCGGGCCTGTCGGGCGGAACCGGGCGCTAGCCGGGTGGGGCGAGTGCGCGCTGCTGGCAGCGGCGCGGCGTGCGGGTGGAGTCGAGGTGCGCCGGCGGGATCAGGAACGGGATTCCGTCGCGGCACTGGATCTTCCAGGCGTCGTTGTCGAAGCGCCGGTGGTGGAAGCGGCAGAACAGGATCCCGTTCTGCAGGTTCGTGCACCGGGTGTCCCGCCACGGGGCGATGTGCGCCGCATCACAATGCGAGGGCGGCGCGCCGCAGCCCGGCCAGGCGCACCCGCCGTCGCGGAGGGCCAGCGCGTACCGCTGCGCCTCGCTGAACAGCCGGTTCGCCGACCCCAGATCGAGTGGGACCGAGCGGCCGTCCATCACCGCCGGGAGGATCTTCGCCGCGCACGCCAGCCGCCGTGCGGCTCCCGCACTGATCGGCTCCTCCACACCCAGGATCGTCGCCGTCCCGATGCCGGTCACGATCGCGTCGTGATCGGCGGTGAGCAGCAGGGTCACCGCCGTGCCGGAGACATCGCCGGGGGCGTGCTTGAGTGCGGCGAAGAAGACGTCGCCGATGGCGTCATGCAGGCGCTGCCCCGGCGAGCGGGTATCGGCGAGAGCGTCGTCGTAGGACTCTTCGCTGTCGCGATCCTCGCCGTCGCTTCCGCCCGGTCGGCGCGGGTTGGTGAGCGGAGTGGTGGCGGCTTGGGCGATGCCGTGGTGTTCGGCGTCGGTGTCCCAGATGTACCGATACCGGCCCTCACCCCGGCGGAGAACACGGGCGGTGTTCAGCACCCGGGCGTCCTCCTCACGCTCCAGGACCCCATCCGGGTTCACCTGATCGACCAACCGTCGGCATAGGCGCCGCAACCCGGTCACGCCGACGATGGGTGCCTCGCCGACAAGGAACCGCTCCCGCGACTGAAGCTGAGCGACATCGAGCCGCGGCGCCATCTCGGCCAGCGCGTCGAGAATGAGCCGCCCAGCCTCCACCCCCAACTCCCCCGCAGCGAGCGCTCGCGTGACCTCAGGGTGCTGACTGGGCAGCACGTCACCGGACAGGGTGCGCCGCACCGCGAGCGCGGCGCCCACGGCACACCAGCCGGACGCGTCCCGGAACGACGCACCGGTCGCCGAGCCCACCGCACCGGCCACGCTGCGCTCGCCCAGCCTCCGGGCCAGCGGCTCGACCCCGCCGGGCTCCGACCGGACCGCGGCAACGCCCGCGTAGCGGGCCAGCTCCGCCTCGAGCAGGTTCCGCATCCGGCCCAGCTCAGCCAGCACCGCCATCGTCTGCGCATCGGTGAGCCCGTCCGCGACCTCCTCCGGCGACGCATCCGGGCCCGCCCAGTTCAGCTGGTCGACCCGCTCCGCATGCGCGACCGCAAGCCGGGCGAGAGTGCGGCTGGGGCTTTCCATGCCCGTATCCTGCACCCACCCACCGACACCCTCGACACCGAGAAGCCCTGATCAAGCGCCCTGTTCACAACTCGGCAAAGGATCTTCTGGGGAGGACGACGCCGCCATCCGGCGACCGGACGAGAAGCCGACTCGCACAGCGCACGCACGCGCCAACGCTCGCGGGAGCAGCGGAGAAGCACCTCCGCCCGCGGGTCTCTGCGCTGAGGCGCTGCTACCGCTCGGCGCCTGCGCCTGTTCCCGTGCCGGTGCCGGTGCCGCCGGGGGCCCGCTGAGCGTTCAGCCGGTCGAGCTCGCGCTGCATGTACTCCATCGCCTGCACATTGACCGGGCCGGGTCCGACCGCGTGCGAGGTTTCTCCGAGCAGAGGAATGCCGGCACCGATCACGAACGAGATCTCCTCGACCGTCCCATCCGGGTCGATCGAGCGGAGCTGCACAGCATCGGCGCTGCCGGCGCGTGCGAGAGCCGCGGAGTAGTCGATGAGAAGGGAGACAGCATCCTGGCCGGCGAGGAAGGTCCGCCCGGCATAGACGATGCGCATCACGGCCACAACTTTATGCGACGACGCAGCGCGGTCCGCGCCACTTGACAGGCGGCGGATCGCGCCGGGCGAGCGGGATCGAGCGCTTCAGTGCCCGTCAGGCGTAGGACAGGCCGCCCCGAAGCGTGTGGTCCACGCAGAGCTGAACCGCATCCTCCACGCGCTCGACGGGCCCCATGACGGGGAACTCCGGGGTGTAGGGATAGCAGACGTAGCCCGCCTGCGCCTCGTGGATCAGCCCGAGGATCGGTCCGTTCTCGCCGAACCGCACGAGGAAGTTCCCGTCCTCAGTGCGCTCGCTGCTCGAACCGATCCCCGGTGCCGACGACGATCCCCCGACGTCCGACACGGTCATCCCCCGACTGCCGACCATGTCACTGCTCCCCCTTGCGCTGCCCAGTCCCCCGACCCGGCGACGGATCCGAGGCTACGTCGAAGTCGTGAGGAAATCAAACGACTTGCGGGGCGAGTAACTCGAACTTTGACTATCGAGGCGGCCCAGTTACTCTTGGAGGAAGGTGAGTGATCTCGACGACGTCGATGTGCACGATGAAGGGAAGTCTCCCGTGAGCGACGTCGAGACCGACGCTGACGCCCGCGCTGCAACGGCGCCTGCCGGCGGAGCCTCCTCCGCGCTGGCCCGCGAGACCGCCATGGCCATCATGGCGCTCATGCGCAGCGTCGACAACTACCGGTACCGCGCCGCCACCGATGCTCAGGTGAGCATCACCGAACTGCGCGCGCTCGGCCGCATCTCGATCGCGGGCGGCCTCAGCCCCAAGGAGCTGGCGCGCACTCTGGATCTCACAACGGGAACCGTCACCGCGCTGCTCGATCGCCTCGAGCGCGCCGAGCTGGTCACCCGCAAGGCGCACGAGCGGGACCGCCGGATGCTGACCATCCAGCTCACCGAGAAGGGGCTCGCGAAGATCTCGGAGGTCATCGAGGACTTCTCCGTCCGCGTGGGCGACACCGCGGCGGACCTCCCTCCCGAGACGCTGGTCCTGGCGCGCGACTTCTTCCTCCAGCTCAACGAACAGCTCCGCGCCGACGCCGCCTCGTGGCGCCGCGCCCCCGACGCGCCTCTCCTCTGACCGTTCGCCCCGCATCGCCCTCAGGGCTGCGCCAGTGATCGCCCAGACGAGCATCAGCGCGCGCACAGCGAGAGGCCTCATGCTTGTCCTGCAGAGGTCGGGTTTCCCAACGCTTCGGGTGGCATTGGATTTCGGCCCCCTCCGCCTGTGTGGTGCTACGCAGAATCAAGTGCCCCTCGGGCTCCTTGGGTAGAGGAGTCCGGGGGCTTCTCCGTCTTCCGGTCTGTTCAGCGACGCCCGGTGCGCCGCCGCGGCCCGTCCGGGGTCCCGTCGGGCGCGAACCGGGTGAGCACAGGGAAGGCTCGCACAGACGGACCCCACCGACGCAGGTACGCCAGGCGGCGTGAGGCCTCCTCCACCGTGGGGCGCTCCCCCGCGGGCACCCACCACAGGGCGAACGTCGGCCCGGGGACCGGGTCGAACCATCGCTCGCGCTCGGTCAGGTACCGCCGATGGGCCCCTCGATAGGTGAAGGCCTCGAGCGAGGCGAAGTCGGTCCACACCGAGAGGTTGAGCACGAGGTTGTCCATGCCGGCGAAGTCGCCGGGATTCACGTGCGCCACCGTGGCCGGCAGGTGCCACACGTATCCCGGCGTCTGCACAGCGAGGAGATCGATGCGGGCGACCGCCTCGCGGAACCCGGCCATGCGCGGGTCGTCCTGAGGATGCCGGGGTCGCGCGACGTTCACCTCGGCCAGCTCCCACGCCGGCGCCGGCCCCCGCCGCTCGACTCGGTCACGTGATCACTCGACCGTCGCCGCCGGCGGCCGTCCGGCTGGGAAGGCCCGCCGGGCGAGAGCCACGAGGACCAGCGTCGCCGCGACGAGCCCGGCCGCGATCGGAAGCGTGAAGCCGACCCCGCCGACGCCGTAGGCGAGCGCCCCCAGAGCAGCACCCGATGCGATGCCGACGTTGCTCATGCTGTTGTTGACGGCCGCCGCCAGGTCGGCCGAGACGACCCGGGTGCGGATGGAGGCCGTGGCCCAGAAGGTGGCCATCGAGCCGGAGGCGGCGCTCCAGAACGCGGCAGCGACGATGGTGGCGACCGGGGAGGCCGTGAGCAGGGCGAGCACGGTGAGACTCGCGGTGGTCGCCGCGAGCAGGGCGAGGAGCGCCAGACGGGGCACGCGGTCGACGGTCAGGCCCGCGACCCAGAGGCCGACGACGCCCGCTGCGCCGAGCAGGAACAGGACGGGGCCGACGGCCGACTCCGGGACCCCGCGGTCGACCAGCAGGACCGAGACGTACGTGTAGAAGGTGAAGTTGCCGACGAACCCGAGGGCGGTCGCGACCGCGACGATCACGAGTCCCGAGTCCCACCAGCTGCGCAGCGTGGCACCGCCTTCCACGGGCGTCGGCGAGACGGGCGGCAGCAGGGCGAGGGTGACCAGCACGAGCAGCGCGGCGATTTCCGCGACCATGCCGAACGCCGCCCGCCAGCCGAGGGCCGCGCCGAGCGAGGTCGCCAGGGGCACGCCCAGGAGGAACCCGAGGGAGTTGCCGCTGAAGGCGATGGCGATCGCGCGTCCCTCCTGGCCGGCCGCGACCAGGTGTGACGCGTAGGCGGAGACCACCGAGAAGAAGATCGCGTGGGCGAGTCCGCCGATTCCCCGGCCGAGGCAGACGAGGGCGAAGGTGGGGCCCACGGCGATGGTCAGGTTGCTGAGGCCGTACCCAGCGATCGCTCCGAGCAGCATCGCCTTGCGGGGCAGCCGAGAGGTGGCGAGGGCGACCGGAACGGCGAGGATCGCCACCGCCAGGGCGTACACGGTGACCAGGAGGCCCGCGGTCCCCGCGTCCACTCTCAGGTCGCGGCTCAGCTGGGGCAGGAGTCCGACCGGGAGCACCTCCGTCGTGATGGCGAGGAAGGCGCAGAGGGTGAGCGAGCCGAGGCCGAGCATCGTGCGCAGCGGGATCCGCTCCGTCGCCATCAGACCCCCTCCGCGGGGTCGCGCCCGCCACCACCGCCAATCCTGCCGGACGGCGCCGAGTCAGCGCACCGCCGCCGCCTCCCGAGGCTCGGCGGGGGCGCGCAGCTCCGTCCCCGGTCGCCGGCTCGGCCACCAAAACCGGTCCCCGGCGAGGAACACGAGCGCGGGGACGAGCAGCGTCCGCACGACGAGCGTGTCGAGGAGCACGCCGATGCACACGATCACGCCGATCTGGGTGAGCGCGACGACGGGCAGCACGCCGAGCACCGCGAACACCGCGGCGAGGAGGACGCCCGCGCTCGTGATGACGGGCCCCGTCGCAGTGAGCGCGGCGATCATCCCGAGCCTGGTGCCGCTGCGGTCCCGCTCCTCGCGGGCTCTCGTGGTGAGGAAGATGTTGTAGTCGACCCCCAGCGCGACGAGGAAGAGGAACGCGAAGAGCGTGACGCTCGTGTCGAGGGCAGGGAAGCCGAGCACATTCTGGAAGAGCCACATCGAGGCGCCGAGGCTCGCGAAGAACGTTCCCAGCACGGTCAGGAGGAGCAGGACGGGCGCCACCACTGAACGGAGCAGCACGAGCAGCACGAGGAACACGATCGCGAGGATCAGCGGCGCGACGAGCAGCAGGTCGTGCTGCGCGCTCGCCCGAGTGTCGAGTGCGGTCGCATCGCTCCCGCCGACGAGGGTGCCGGCGAGCGGCGCCCCGGCGTCGGCGAACGCCCCGCGCAGGCCCGCGACCGCGTCGAAGGCCTGCTCGCTCTGCGGCGCGGCGTCGAGCACGACATCGATGCGGGTCCGGCCGAGCGCGCTCTCCCCGGGGTCGCCGACTCCACCCCGGAGGTGGCCTGTGCGACCACCACCGCGTCGTCGGCTGAGGCGGCGGGCGCGAGCAGCACGACGAAGGGAGCACCTGAAGCGGGGAACGAGTCCTCGAGCACCTGCTCCGCCGTCACCGACTCGGGCGAGCCGATCAGCTGGTCCGTCTGCGACAGGCCAACCCGGTAGCCGGCCAGGCCCAGGGCGAGCACAGCGATGCCGAGCACGGAGACGATCGCGACGACGACGGGCCGCCGTGCGACGCCCTCGCCCACCCGGCTCCAGACGCTGCGGCGAGATGCGACCGCACCGGGGCGCGGGACGAACGGCCAGAAGATCCCGCGCCCGCAGACGGCGAGCGCCGCTGGCAGGACGATCAGCGCGAACGCCATCGCGAGCACGATGCCGACCGCGCACGCGAGCCCGAGTGCTCGGTTTCCGGCGAGCTCGGCCAGCAGGAGGGTGAGGAGGCTGAGCGTGACGGTGCTGCCGCTCGCGATGATCGCCGGCCCGGCCGACCGGACCGCCGTGGTCATCGCCGCGTACCGGTCCGCAGTGGTCCGGAGCTCCTCGCGATAGCGGGCGACCAGGAGGAGGGCGTAGTTGGTCCCTGCTCCGAAGACGAGGACCGACAGGATGCCCGAAATCGAGGCGTCGACGGGGATGTCGAACGCGTCGGCGAGGCCGGTGACGACGAAGCGGGACAGGCCGTCGGCCATGCCCACCACGACGAGGGGGACGATCCACAGGACGGGGCTGCGGTAGGTGACGATCAGCAGGAACGCCACGACGGCGACCGTCACGAGCAGCAGGCGCAGGTCGGCGCCGGCGAAGGCGTTGCGGATGTCGGCCTGGAAGCCGACGGGTCCGGTCAGCCGAGCGGTGAGCCCGTCGGGCAGGTCGGCCGAGGCCGCGTCGCGCAGCTGAGTCGCCGCCGCGTCGACGTCGTCCTCGACCGGCGCGGCCTCGAGGGGCACGGCGACGAGGGCGGCCTTCCCGTCGTCGCTGAAGACGGGACGCACCGCCTGCGGCACGGAGGACAATTCGGCCAGGTCGGCCGCGCGGGTGGCCACCGCCGCCCGGTCCGCGTCAGTGAGCTCGGCTCCGTCTCGGGTCCACACGAGGAGCCCCGCAGTCGACTCGGCGCCGGGGAACCGCTCGAGGAGGGCGCTGACCTGCGCCGCCTGGCTCGAGTCGGGCAGTCCCGCCTGAGGCGAGGCGTCGCTCGCGGTCTTCGGGAGCAGAGCGAAGAGGACTCCCACCGCCAGCAGCGAGAGGAGAAGGGTCGACCAGGCGTTGCGCGGGCGTCGGACGAGGAAGGCCAATGCGGTCATTCCTTCTCGCTTCCTTGATAGTTCAGTTGCTTAGCGGTTTGTCTCCTAGTATTGCAGGATGGCCGACGAACGCAACGCCTCTCCCCGGCTGGGCTTCGCCGCCTTCCCCCGCCAGCGCCGATCCTCTCCTCGCTGCGGGAGATCGTCCGCCTGTCCACGGAGTTCGAGCGGCACCTGGGCCGGGTCCTCGCCGTCAACGCCACGGACCTGGCCGCGATGGAGCACCTCATCGAGTCCGGTCCCCTCACGCCGTCGGACATCGCGCGCCGGCTCCACCTCTCCACGGCGGCGGCGACGCTGGTCGTCGACCGCCTGGAGGCGTCCGGGCACGCGGAGCGCCGCCCGTTCGAAGGGGACCGGCGGAAGGTCGTGGTCGTGCCCAACATGGCCTCGACGCAGCGCACGGCCGATGAGCTGCTTCCCGTTGTGCGCGGGGTCGCCGCCCTCCTCACCGAGCTGACGCCCGAGGACAGCGCCGCCGTCGAGCGATTCCTGGGCGACGTCGTCCGGGTCTACCGGGACGCCCTCGAGGCAGGCGAGCGCTGAGCCCTAGGCGGTCAGCCGGCGACGGCCGGGTCGATGACGAGCACCGCATCCCCGGTGGGCTGCGGGGCTCCGCCGGCCGCCTCGATCGTCATGCCGACGAGGTCCCCGTCGTGCAGGGTGCCGTCGAGCACGCGGAAGCGCCGGTCGGCGGTGTCGGCGTCGAGGAGGCCGGCGGGATGCGTCGTCTTCCCCATATACCAGAGCTCGTAGGCCCGCCCCGCCTCGACCCGGGGCAGATCGCCCGTCCAGACCAGCGCCGACCGCCCGAGGCTCTCGGAGACGATGAGCCGCGCCGCGCCGCCTCCCGGCAGCGTCGTCGGGACGCTCTCCACGTCGGGCGCGGCGTTGAGCTCGGCGAAGGCGGCCGCCTGCTGCTCTGAAGGACGGAGCTCGAGCAGGGACCGGCCCAGGAGGCCGCCCACCAGCAGGAGGAGCACCGCCGCAGCCGCGACGGCGAGGAGTGACGCGGGCCGGCGAGCCCAGCGGAGCGCGGCACTCGCCTCACGGCGTCCGGTGGCGGGCGGGGTCTCGTCGGACAGCACGAGCGACTCGTGCGGCGGAAGCTGGGGCGTCGACGCGACGGCGGCGAGGAGTTCGGCCCTGAGACGCGCGGGTGGGGCGGCGGCAGGCACGGCGAGACCCAGTGCGACCGCGGTGTCGGCGAGCTCGGTCACCTCGCTGCGCAGCTGCTCGGAACCGCGCAGGAGCTCGGCGAAGGCGGCGCGCTCCTGGTCGCTCACGGCGTTGAGCACGTAGGCGCCGCTGAGCAGGGCGGTCTCGCCCCGGCCGCTCACGAGGTGACCCCCAGCTCGTCGCGGAGCCGGATCATCCCGTCGCGCAGGCGGGTCTTGACGGTGCCGATCGGGATGTTGAGGAGCGCAGCGACCTCGCTGTGGCTGTACCCGCCGTAGTAGGCGAGGGTCACTGCCTGCCGCTGCAGCTCGGTGAGCCGCGCGAGCGCCTTGGTGACGCGCGCGTGCTCGATGGACGTCTCGACGGCCTCGGCGACCGAGTCGTATTCGGGCCGGTAGTCGCGGATGCCCTCCCGGGTGTCGCGATCGCGACTGGCCTGGGACGAGCGGATGCGGTCGATCGCGCGGCGGTGCGCCATCGTGAGGATCCAGGTGAGCGCGCTGCCGCGTCCGGCGTCGTAGCGGGGGCGGTCTGCCACACCTCGAGGAAGACCTCCTGGGCGACCTCCTCCGCCTGCGCGCGGTCGCGGAGGACGCGGATGACGAGTCCGAGGACGCGGGGAGCCACGACGTCATAGAGATCGGCGAAGGCGGCTCGGTCGCCGTCGGCGACGCGGGCGAGCAGGTCCTCCTGCGAGACGGGCTCGAGGATTCCGGAGTCGACGCCCTCGTCGGCGCTCACGTGCTGGGCCATGTCATGCCTGCTTGGCGGTCAGCCGGGGGCGGAGGAGGAGCATCCCGAGCGCGGCGGCGAGCGCCACGAGCTGCGCGACGAAGGCGCCGGTCTTGGCCGGGTACCAGCCGGGCTCGAACAGGTAGGGGAGGCCGACGCGGGTTCCGTCGACGGCCAGCACCGTGGTGACCGCGAGGATTCCGGCGCCACCGGCGGCGACCACCGCGGCGAGCGCCGCGCTCCACCGGGTGCGGAGGATGAGGAGGACGAGCGCGGCGACGACGTCGACCCCGGCCTGGATGCGGAACAGCGCTCCCTGACTGAGGAGGGTGCCGGGGTTCGCGTCGAACGTAGCGGCGAGCGACAGGTGGACGGCCGCGCTGGCCACGAGGCCGGCCGCCGACACGGCGGCCAGGAGAAGAGCGGAGGCCGTTCGGGTCATGCGCCTTGTCCTTTCCTGTCCGGGTGTACGTGGGTGGTGCGCTGGTGGAGTGAGGGAGGTGGACCCGCGAGCCGAGGCCCGCGAGTCCACCGGGGTCCTACTGGATGCCCTTGTTGGTGGCGATGCCGCCGGCGAGGGCCTGGGCCGTCATCGACATGTGACCGGCCGCGTCCTTGAGCAGGTCGTAGTAGCCGGGGTCTCCGGCGACGTCCGCGTCGATCGCGGCGACGAGGCTCGTCGCGTGCGTCTCGAGCTCCTTCTGCACGGCCTCGGCCGGCAGCTCGGGAACGACGGAGTGGATCAGCTCGCCGAACGAGACCGCGTAGTCGCCGAGGTCCGAGAGCGCCTGGTCCTGGCCCGCCTGGTCGTTGCCGACCTTCGCGAGGGTGTAGTTCACGAAGAACGGGATGTGCGAGCGCCACGAGTCGAGGAAGGGCTGCTCGGCGTCGGGATAGATGCTGCCGACGGCCTTGGAGACCTCGACCGAGTTCTCGTCAAGCGCGGCGACGGCGGCCGCCGTCTTCGGGGCGGTGAGGTCGCCGCCGTCGGCGAGCGCCTGGTGGATGGCCGCACCGGCCAGGTACACGTGGTCGCTGAGGAGCGCGGTCAGCGCGGCACGGAGGCCGGCGCCGTCACTGTTGACGGTGTCCGTCATCATCGACTCCGCCATCGGCGAGGACGAGGACGAGGTCGTCTTCTCCGGCGTGGCCGCGCCTGCTCCCGTGGAGCAGCCGGTCAGGGCGAGGGCTGCGGCGATGCCGAGTCCGGCGAATGTTGCGGTCTTGCGCATGATGTTCTCCTTGGTGCATTGAGGGGTAGTGCTGCATCTCCCAGATGCCGCCCGGGATGGGCGAGGTTGGATCGAGGGCCGCCTCACTGGACGGTGATGGTGCCGAACATGGTGAGGTGGGGCTTGCAGAAGTACGTGTAAGTGCCGGGCTCCGTGAAGGTGAACTCGAAGGTGTCGCCGTCCTGGCCCTTCGGGGACAGGGTGTGGTCGTACATGCCGTCGGCGGACTGCGTCCCCCGGAGGCCCGTCTTCTCGTTGACCTCGCCCCAGCTGCCGGAGGTCACGGTGTGCGTGACCGCCTCGTCGTTGACCCAGCGCACGGTGGTGCCGGCGGCGACTGTGAGGTCGGGGGCGTGAAGCGCAGGCCGACGGCGACGATCTCGTCGCCCTTCGCGGTCGACGAGCCCGTTGCTGCCGGCTGGCCCGAACCGCTGCTCTCGGAAGGCAGCATCTGGGATGGTGGTGAACCTGTGCATCCCGAGAGGGCCAGGGCCAGCACCGGCAGCACGAGCGCACCCACGAGAGTGGCTTGGACTGATCTGGTGGGTGACATGCAGCGGATTCGGGACCGATCCCCTTCCCGTTTGGCCGCAGGGGGATTTCCCAGGTTCGGGATTCTCCTGCCCGAGCCGCGACGTGACCGCGTCGGGGCGCGCTAGCTCTGTCTGCGCTCCTCGGCGAGCCGTCTGGCGAGCAGCTGGGCGAGGTGGAGCCCGGCGCGGCCCGCGAGCTGATCCGCCTGGGTGCGGCAGGAGAATCCGTCGGCGAGGAACACGTCGGTCGGCGCGCCACGCAGAGCGGGCAGCAGGGCGTTCTCGGCCACCGCGACCGACACGTCGTAGTGCCCCTGCTCCATCCCGAAGTTTCCGGCCAGGCCGCAGCAGCCCGCCACGGTCGTCACCGTCGCACCGGCCGCCGCGAGGAGCGCGGCGTCGGTGGACCAGCCGAGCACCGCGTGGTGATGGCAGTGCGGCTGCGCCACGATGGCGGTGCCGTCGAGCGCGGGCGATGACCACGTGCCTGCGTGCGGAGCACGCGGGGCGCTGAGGAACTCGGCCAGCGTGAACGTGCCGGCGGCGATGCGCGCACTCCGAGGATCGCCGGGCAGCAGCTCGCGGAGGTCGGAGCGGAGGACCGCGGTGCAGGACGGCTCGAGCCCGATCACCGGGATGCCCTCGGCGAGAAGCGGCTCGAGCGCGTCCATCGTCGCGTGCAGCTTCCGGCGCGCGGTGTCCAGCTGACCGGTGGTGATCCAGGTCAGGCCGCAGCACACCTCCCCCGCCGGCACGATCACCTCGTAGCCGGCGTCCTCCAGGACCTCGACGGCCGCACGGCCGATGTCCGGCGACAGCCCGTCGGTGAAGGTGTCGGCCCACAGGGCGACGCGGGGGCGGCCCGCCGGCACCGGCGGCCGGTGCGTCCACCACGACCGGAAGGTGGTGCGGGGCAGCGCCGGGACGCCTCGGCGCGGATCCGCTCCGGCGAGGCGCAGGCTCAGCCGGCGCAGCGGACCGATCCGGGCGAGGGCGTTCACGAGCGCCGGCGCGACCGAGGCCAGCCGCAGCCACCGGGGCAGCGCGCCGAATGCGTAGTGGGACCTCGGGCGCAGCCGCCCGCGGTACCGGTTGTAGAGCATCTCCGTCTTGTAGGCGGCCATGTCGACGCCCGCCGGGCAGTCCGACGAGCACGCCCGGCAGGACAGGCAGAGGTCGAGGGACTCCGCGACCTCCGGGGAGCGCCACCCGTCCCGCACGAGCGTTCCGTTGACCATCTCCTGGAGGGTGCGGGCCCGCCCGCGGGTGGAGTCCCGCTCGTCGCGCGTGGCCTGGTACGAGGGGCACATCACCGTGCCCGTGGCGGAGCCGTCGGCCCGGCAGCTGCCGACGCCCACGCAGCGGTGGACGGCTCTGCTGACGTCGCCGCCGTCCGCCAGGAGCGCGAGACCGCGCGCCGGCACGTGGCGGGCCTGAGGCAGGCGGAGGCCGGCGTCGAGCGGCGGCGGAGCCACGACGATGCCGGGGTTGAGGATGCCATCCGGGTCGAACACGGCCTTCACCTCGGCGAAGGCCGTCAGGGCGTCCGGCGAGTACATCCGCTCGAGCAGCCGGCTCCGGGCTCTGCCGTCGCCGTGCTCGCCGGACAGCGATCCTCCGTGCAGCACCACCAGGTCGGCGGCGTCCTCCAGGAATCGCACCGCCCGATCCGGGTCGTCGGCGAGGGGAGATCCAGCCGGGTGTGCATGCAGCCGTCGCCGAGGTGCCCGTAGGACAGGCCGCGCACGCCGTGTCGCGCCTTGAGCTCCTCGAAGGCGCGCAGGTAGGCGGGCAGCGCCGCCGGTGGGACCGCCGCGTCCTCCCACCCGGGCCACGCCGGCTCCCCTCCGCGGTGCGACCGGCCAAGCCGACACCGTCCTCCCGGATGCGCCAGAGCGACCGGGCGGCGGGCCCGTTCGGGAGGACGCGTGAGCCGAGTGCGCTGGAGGCGCGGACGAGCGCGTGGGCAGCCGCGACGGCCTCCGCCTCGGTGGCGCCCGTGGTCTCGGCGAAGATCCACGCCCCGCCGGCCGGCAGCTCCGGCACCGCGCCGGACGCCTCCGCCACGCGATCCACGAGCTCGGCGTCCATGCTCTCCAGCGCGGCAGGGCGCAGCGGCAGCAGGGCGCCCACATCCTCTGCCGCGGTCGGGGTGTCGGGATAGGCAAGAACGGCGAGCGCAGTCGCCGCCGGCAGCTCGACGAGCCGCACGGTGGCCTCGACCAGGATGCCGCAGGTGCCCTCGGTGCCGACGAGGGCCTTGGCCAGGTTGCGGCCGTGCTCGGGAAGGAGATGCTCGAGCGCGTATCCGGAGCCCTGGCGCGCGAAGCGGCCCAGCTCGGTGCGGAGGGTGGCCAGGTGCCGCCGCACGATGTCCTCGAGCGCCGGGTGCGAGTCGAAGCCGCCGCTCACCTCGCTGACCCGGCCGGTCCCGTCCACCAGCCGGAGGGCGAGAACGTTGTCGACGGTGCGGCCCCAGGCTCTCGCGCGCGGTCCGCAGGCGTTGTTGCCGATCATGCCGCCGAGCGTGCAGCGGCTCTGGGTGGACGGGTCGGGACCGAAGCGGAGGCCGTGGACGCGCGCGGCGGCCTGCAGGTCGGCGAGCACCACGCCCGGCTGCACGCGGGCCGTCCGCGCGACGGGGTCGATCTCCAGCACCCGGTTCAGGTGGCGGCTCGTCTCCACGATCCACCCGGCGCCCACGGCGTTGCCGGCGACCGAGGTGCCGCCGCCGCGCGCGGTCAGCGGGGTGCGCGTGCGCCGAGCCTCCTCGACGATCGCGACGACGTCGGCCTCGGAGGCGGGGAAGAGCACGGCCTGCGGCACGACCCGGTAGCTGGAGGCGTCCGAGGAGTACTCGGCCCGGCGGCGCGGCGCGTCGTCGACCTCCCCGGTCAGACGCGACCGGAGCGCCGCGAGGCCGGGGGACGTCGTCACGGCGGACTCAGTCCTTCGCGACCACGGTCTGCCTGCAGGCTCCGAGCCCGTCGATGCCGACCTCGAGCACATCGCCCACCTGCAGGTAGGGGAAGCGGCCCGACATGGCGACGCCCTGCGGGGTGCCCGTGTTGACCAGGTCACCGGGGTCGAGCACGCAGTACTGCGAGAGGTGGTGCACGAGCTCCGCGATCGAGAACACCATGTCGGCGGTGCTCGAGTCCTGGCGCGGCTCGCCGTTGACGGAGCTCCACAGCCGCAGCGCCTGCGGGTCGGCGATCTCGTCGGCCGGGACGAGCCAGGGTCCGAGGGGTTGAACCCCGCCGCGATCTTGCCCTTCGACCACTGGCCGCCCGACTCATCACGCTGCCACGTGCGCTCGGACACGTCGTTGCTCACGACGTAGCCGGCGACGCAGCCGAGCGCCTCCTCGGGCGAGCCGAGGTAGCTCGCCCGGCGGCCGATCACGACGCCGAGCTCGACCTCCCAGTCGAGCTTGTCCGCCCGTGGCGGCCGGACGAGGTCGTCGTCCGGACCGCTCAGGGTGTTGGGATGCTTGAGGAAGAGGATCGGGATGGTCGGCGGGGGCGAGCCGGACTCGGCGGCGTGGGCGGCATAGTTCTGGCCGATGCAGAGCACCGCGCCGGGGCGAGCGATGGGCGCCCCGACTCGCAGCGCGCCGGCGCCCTCGAGCTCCGGGAGGCTGCCTGCCGTCGCGGCCTCGCGAGCGCGGCTCAGGCCGTCCGCCGCGAGGAAGGCGCCGTCGAGGTCGGCGGTGAGCGAGCGGAGGTCGAAGATCCTCCCGTCCACCTCCACCACGGGGATCTCGGCGCCGATCGGTCCCAGCCTGCGGAAGGTCGTCATGGGTGCTCCTCTGCGTGGGTGGCGATGCTGCCTGCTGGTGGGGTTCTGTCCAGCCGGGCCGCCGGGGTCAGGCGCGGCTGTCGACGGCGGCGCGCGACTGGACGACGCCGCGGATCCAGGTGGTCGCCTTCAGGTGCTCGGGGTGGTCCTGGTATGCGGCGAGCGCGAGCTCGTCCTCGTGCTCGGACAGGAGCAGGACGTCCCAGTTGCCGCCCGTGCTGCCGAGGTCGGCGTGCACCTCCAGGGCGAGGAGCCCGGGCACGATGCCCACGAGTCGCTCCAGGCGCTCAGTGATGCCCTCGACCGTGTGCCTGCGGTCCTCAGGGTGGGTGGCGTTGAGCTTCCAGAGCACGACGTGGCGGATCACGGCTCTCCTTTCCGGTTCCGTCACCGTACCGTCATGCGGCCGGAGCGGTCGCCTCGTCGCCCGCGGATCCGGCGGAGACGCCGTCCCGCTTGTGCCCGGGCATGAACGCCACGGCGACGATGAGCGCGACGGCGACGCCGGTCATGCCGAGGAAGACCAGGTGCAGGGCCGGCGCGAGGGACTCAGCGGACGGTGCCGTTCCCGACGCGCCCGAAGCCCCGTTCACGACGGCGCCGAACACGGCGACGCCGACCGCGGAGCCGATCGAGCGGGCGAAGAGGTTGGTCGAGGTGACCACGCCGCGCTCGTTCCACTCGACGCTCGACTGGGCGGCGATGAGCGTCGGCGCGACGACCCAGCCCATCCCGAAGCCGATGATCGCGCAGAAGACGGCGACCTCCCACAGCTGCGAGTCGACGCCGAGGAGCAGGGTCAGCGCGGTCCCGGCCAGGATCAGCCCGGAACCGATGAGGGCGGTGACGCGGAAGCCCCAGCGCAGGTAGAGGCTGCCGCCGAACGAGGCGGACACCGGCCACCCGAGCGTGAGTGCGGCGAGCGCGAAGCCGGACAGGATCGCGCTCGCTCCGAGCACGATCTGGCCGTAGGTCGGGATGTACGAGGACAGGCCGAGGACGATCGCGCCCGAGAGCAGGGATGTGACACTGCTCGCGAGCAGGACCCGCCGCTTGAACACCCACAGGGGAAGGATCGGGTGCTCGGTGCGACGCTCCACGAGCACGAACACGACGAGCAGGACGACTGAAGCCGCGAAGACGCCGATGCTCGGAGCGGACGCCCAGGCCCAGCTCTGGCCGCCCTCGAGCAGGCCGAGGATGAGCAGCGCCGTTCCGGCCGCGAGCAGGGCGGCACCCGGGTAGTCGATGCGCTGGGACCCGCGCTCCGCCTTCTCCTTGAAGCTGCGGATCAACAGGAACGCGGCGAGCAGGCAGAGCGGGATGTTGACGAAGAAGATCCAGCGCCAGGACAGCAGGTCGGAGAAGAGCCCGCCGAGCGCCGGCCCGACCACCGAGGCGACACCCCAGACGCCCGCCAGATAGCCCTGCGTCTTGGCCCGCTCGCGCAGCGTGTAGATGTCTCCGGCGATCGTGATGGACATGGGCTGCACGGCGCCCGCGCCGAGCCCCTGCACGGCGCGGAAGGCGATCAGCGCCGGCATGCTCCAGGCGAGGCCGCACAGGATGGAGCCGAGGAGGAAGAGCCCGATGCCGGCGAGCATCAGCGGCTTCCGCCCGAGGATGTCCGCCAGCCGGCCGCAGATCGGGGTCGAGGCGGCCTGCGCCAGCACATAGATCGAGAACAGCCACGGGAACTGGGAGAACCCGCCGAGATCCCGGACCACCGACGGGATGGCCGTGGCGATGATCGTCGCGTCGAGGGCGACGAGCGAGGTGCTGAGCATGAGGGACAGCAGGATCGGGCCGCGTTCCGACCGCAGGCCGACGCTCCTCCGGGTGATCGTCTCGGTGTCCGCCGTCATGCCCGCCGCTCCTGCTTGCCCACGAGAGGAGACAGCCGCGCACCGGGGCGCGCTATTCCCCGCGCCCCCGTTCTCGAGCATCGGCATCGACGTCCTCCGCGGCATGCGTCAGTACGCTTCCGGGGAGGACCTGGAAGAGGGGACGCGACATGGCGGCTGGGCCGGACTTCGATGCCATCGGGATCGAGCGCCTGCGGGAGATCGGCGGCCTCAAGTGGTCGGCCTTCCCCGGCACCATCGGCGCGTTCGTCGCGGAGATGGACTTCGGCGTCGCCCCGGCGATCGCCGATGCTCTGCACCGCACGGTGGACGACGGGCTGCTCGGGTACCTGCCCGAGTCGCTCGCGCGGGACCTCGGCCAGGCGACGGCGGACTGGCAGCGGGACAGCTATGGCTGGGATGTCTCCGCCGACCGCGTCCACCTGCTTCCCGACGTGGTCGCGGGGCTCACGGCCGCCATCCAGCACTTCTCGCCCCCGGACTCGCCCGTCATCCTGCCGACGCCCGCCTACATGCCGTTCCTGCGCGTGCCGGAGACGCTCGGCCGCCGGACCATCGAGGTCCCCCTGATCGAGGAGGACGGGCGCTACCGGCTGGACCTCGACGGCATCGAGGCGGCCTTCGCGGCGGGCGGCGGCCTGCTCATCCTCTGCAACCCCTACAACCCGGTCGGCCGGGTCTTCACCCGCGAAGAGCTCACCGCGCTGTCCGCGGTCGTGCACCGGAACGGCGGCCGGGTGTTCTCCGACGAGATCCACTCGCCCATCGTCTACCCGGGAGCGGTCCACGTTCCGTACGCCTCTGTGACGCCGGAGGCGGCGTCACACACCGCGACCGCGACATCCGCCTCCAAGGCGTGGAACCTGCCGGGGCTGAAGTGCGCTCAGCTGATCCTGACCGCCGACGCCGACCAGGAGGTCTGGGAGCGGGTCGGGTTCTGGTTCGAGCACGGCGCGAGCAACCTCGGCGTCGTCGCGAACACGGCCGCCTACCGCGAGGGCCGGGAGTGGCTGCAGGCGGTCACGGAGTACGACGACGCCAACCGGCACGCCCTGGCCGAGCTCCTCGGCGACGCGCTGCCCGGCATCCGGTACACGCCGCCCGAGGGCACCTACATCGCGTGGCTCGATGCTCGCGGCCTCGGGCTGGGCGCCTCGCCCGCCGACTTCTTCCGCGAGGAGGCGGGCGTCACGATGACGGACGGGATCGCCTGCGGTGCGCCGGGCGCCGGATTCCTCCGCCTCGTCTTCGCGACGCCGCGGCCCATCCTCGAGCAGGCGGTCACCCGGATGGCCGCCGCGGTCGGCCGGCGGACGGCGTAGCCGAGCTACTCGTGGCCGCGGCGCGGGCCGACGAGCAGAGCACGCGCCTCGCGCAGCGAACGCACGCGAGTCGGCGACAGGGGCCGCTCGAGCTCGAGCACCTCATAGGCGGAGCCGACCTTCTGCACGAAGCCGAGGACGGACGCCGCGTCAGCGCGGTCGAGGGTGGAGTTGACGAGACGCCACTGCCCCAGGTCGAGGAGCTGCGCATCCACCTCGGAGAGGTTCTCCGGATATGCCGGCTTCAGCATGTTGTGCCCCTTCCGCCGACGACGCTGCTGCGCTCCCGACTCTAGGAGGGGCCTCCGACACGGCTGCCGGGATTGACAACCGGGGGTCGTCGTGCCCTCGCTCGGGGGCGTCTATGCCCCGGCGGGCAGATACCGCACACCCCAGCGGGCGACCCACTGATCGCCGGGCTCGAGCCAGCGCAGGGACTCCCCGTGGCGAGCGCGTTGGCCGGGGCCGTCATCGGTTCCATGGCGACCGCGAACTCGGTGCCGGTGAGCCCCGGAAAGGAGGGCTGGGTGAAGACCTGCACGTAGGCGAAGTCCTCGTCGCCCCACAGCTCCGTCGCATCGCCGGTCGGCGCGGTGAGGCGCGAACGG
The DNA here is from genome assembly GCF_030296595.1 of Naasia aerilata. Taxonomy (GTDB): domain Bacteria; phylum Actinomycetota; class Actinomycetes; order Actinomycetales; family Microbacteriaceae; genus Naasia; species Naasia aerilata. Next base: position 737,115 of record NZ_AP027731.1, read on the forward strand.
TAGGCGCCGTCCACGAGCTCGAGGTCCGTGAAGGCGGAGTTGAGCGCCGCCTCGCGCACGGGCTTGCCTGCCCGGAGATCCACCTGCGTGCCCTCCACGGGCGCGCGACCGGTCGGGATGAAGGCCTCGTCGAGCGGGTAGTAGGTGCGTCCAGACACCGTCACCGTGAGGTCCTCGGAGGGGGTGTCGCCGACCCGGAAGTACGGGTGCGCGCCGATCGCCGTCGGCGCCCGGTCCTCCCCGCATTGACGATGCCGTGCGTCACCTGGATGCCGTCCTCGGTCAGCTCGTAGCGCACGGATGTCTCCAGGAGGAAGGGATACCCGTGCTGTGGGAACACCGTCGCCGCGAGGGTGACCGCACTCTCCCCCGGTCGGTCACCCGGTAGCCGGTGTTGCGCAGGAGACCGTGGGTCGCGTTGCCGCTCGAGGGCTCCGTGATGTCGAGCCGCTGCTCGGCGCCGTTCAGCATCCAGCGGCCCTGCCGCACCCGATTCGGCCACGGGACGAGGACGATGCCCGCGCCATACGGAGGCGTGAGGTGGTCCGGGTACTCGTGCACGAGCGCGATGCCGCCCACCGTGAGTGCACGCAACGAGGCAGCCAGCTCGGTCACGGTGGCGGTCACGAAGCCCCGCGCACCGTCGAGGGTCAGGCGGAACTGTTCTCCTGTCGGCAGCATGAGTCGACCCTAGCCACGGGGGCGCCACGGAGGGAGTCCCGCCCCCGCCAGTAGGGTGGGCATGCCATGGACCTCACGTCGGGAATCGTGGCGAGGCCGAGCCGCCTCGCCGACGGTCGGGAACTGATCTACTACGACGACGCGGACACGACGCTCCCTTCCGAGCGGAGCGTCGACGCGCGCACTCTCGACCCTCGCCCGCCCACCGCGACGATGCGGCAGGACGTGCTGACCGGCGAGTGGATCTCGATCGCCGCCGCACGGCAGAACCGCGCGTTCCTTCCGCCCGCCGAGCTCGACCCGCTCGCCCCGCAGTCGCCGACCAACCCGTCCGAGGTCCCCGCGAACTACGACGTCGCCGTCTTCGAGAACCGGTCCCCCTCGTTCGGACCGGAGCTGACCGGCGAGAACGCCCCGCGCGGCCTCGATGATCTGGCGGAGATCGGCTTCGGCCGCACCCGCACGTCGGTCGGCCGCACCGAGGTGGTGTGCTTCAGCCCCGAGCACCTCGGCTCCTTCGCCGGGCTGAGCGCCTCCCGGGCCCGCACCGTGATCGAGGCGTGGGCGCATCGGACGGCCGAGCTGTCCGCGCTTCCGGGCATCGAGCAGGTGTTCCCCTTCGAGAACCGGGGCGAGGCGATCGGCGTGACGCTGCACCATCCGCACGGCCAGATCTACGCCTACCCCTACATCCCACCGCGCACCCAGACGCTGCTGCGCTCCTGGACCGGGTCGGGCCCGACCTGTTCGCGCGCATCCTCGACACCGAGCGCGACTCCGAGCGGATGCTCCTCTCCGGCGAGCACTGGACCGCGTTCGTGCCCTTCGCGGCGCGCTGGCCGCTCGAGGTCCACCTCCTGCCGCACCGGCACGTCCCCGACTTCGCCGAGACGTCCGTGGATGAGCGCGACGAGCTGGCGGGCCTCTACCTGCGCCTCCTGCGGGGCATCGACGCCCTCTACCCGACCCCCACGCCCTACATCGCCGCCTGGCACCAGGCCCCCGTGCACAGCCACCGGGACCAGGTGCGCCTCATGCTGCAGATCACCTCCCCGCGCCGTGCCGCGGACAAGCTCAAGTACCTGGCCGGATCCGAGGCCGCCATGGGGGCCTGGATCGGCGACGTGCCGCCCGAGCGGGCGGCCGAGTTCCTCCGAGAAGGGATCTCCCGCGCATGAGCGACCTCCGCACCGAGACGTCCGAGGCGTTCAGCGCTGTCTTCGGCGGCCCCGCGACCGCGCTCTGGTCGGCGCCCGGACGCGTGAACCTCATCGGGGAGCACACCGACTACAACGAGGGGTACGTGCTCCCGTTCGCGATCGACCGGCGCACGTTCGCCGCGATCCGCCCGCGGACCGACGGCATGGCGCGGGTCGCCTCCTCCTTCGCGGACGAGGCGGTGCAGCTCCCGCTCGCCGAGCTCGCCCCCGAGGCGCTCGGCGGCTGGTCCGCCTACCCGCTCGGCGTTGCCTGGGCGCTGCGCGAGGCGACCTCCGGTCGCGCGCAGGAGGCCGGCTTCGACCTCTTCGTGCACTCCGACGTCCCGATCGGGGCGGGCCTGTCGTCCTCGGCCGCCATCGAGAGCGCGGTCGCCATGGCGCTCGACGACCTCTGGGACGCCGGGCTCGACCGCCGGAGTCTCGCGCGGGTCGGCCAGCTGGCGGAGAACAAGGCGGTCGGGGCACCCACCGGGATCATGGATCAGTCCGCGTCCCTGCTCGGCGAGGCCGACGCCGCGGTGTTCCTCGACTGCCGGACCCTCAACGCCGAGGTCATCCCTCTGGGCTTCGATGCCGCCGGACTGGTCCTGCTCGTGATGGACACGGGCGTCTCGCACTCCCATGCGACGGGCGGCTACGCGGCACGGCGCGCCTCCTGCGAGGCCGGCGCCCGCGCCCTCGGTGTGGAGGCGCTGCGCGACGTGTCCGTCGGCGACCTCTCCCGCGCACGGGACCTCCTCGACGACGAGACGTTCCGCCGCGTGCGGCACGTCGTCACCGAGGACCAGCGCGTGCTCGACACCGTGCGCACGCTGCACGAGCGCGGACCGCTCGCGATCGGCGACCTGCTCGACGCCTCGCACCGGTCGATGCGCGACGACTTCGAGATCTCGGTGCCCGAGCTCGACCTCGCCGTCGAGACCGCGCTCTCGGCAGGCGCGCTGGGCGCCCGCATGACGGGCGGCGGCTTCGGCGGCGCGGCGATCGCGCTGGTGCCCGTCGACCTGGTCTCCCAGGTGGAGTTCGCGGTCGACGGTGCCTTTCTCGAGCACGGCTACACCGCGCCCACCACGTTCCCCGTCCGGGCCTCCGCCGGAGCGCGCCGGGAGGGCTAGCAGCCCCGCGGAAACCGCGGGTGTACCCGCCTCTCCGCCCCCTGCACGACACCCGCGCGATGACGGTTTCCCCCGCGGTCGGCGCAACGGCCGCGGAGCGCCCTAGGCTGACGCCGTGCCCGCGGTCGACCTCAACTGCGATCTCGGGGAGGGATTCGACGACGCGTCGCTCCTCCCCCTCGTCACGAGCGCCAACGTCGCGTGCGGGGCGCATGCCGGCGACGCCGCCACCATGGTCGAGACCTGCCGGGCGGCCGTCGCCGCGGGCGTGACCATCGGCGCTCACCCGTCCTACCCCGACCGCGCGAACTTCGGGCGAGTCCACGTCGAACTCGACCCCGCAGCCCTTCGCGCGACGCTGATCGAGCAGGTCGCGGCGCTGCGCCGAGCTGCGGACGTCGCCGGGGCGGAGGTGCGGTACCTCAAGCCCCATGGAGCCCTCTACAACCGGATCGCCCAGGATGCCGCGGAGGCCGCCGTCGTCGCGGCCGTCGCCGCGGAGCTCGGCCTTCCGCTCCTCGGCCCGTCGGGCAGCGCAATCGCCGCAGCCGCACTGGCACACGGCGTGCCCTTCTTCGCGGAGGCCTTCGCCGACCGCGCCTACCTCTCCGACGGCGCGCTCGCCCCCGCGGAACGCCCGGTGCCGTCGTGACGGACCCGGCGGCGGCCGGAGAGCGCGCCGTCGCCCTCGCATTGCGCGGGGAGGTGCCGGCCCTCGACGGAACGCCGGTCCGCCTCGCCGTCGACTCCGTCTGCGTGCACGGCGACACCCCGGGCGCAGCCGACGTGGCCGCTGCGGTCCGCGCGGCGCTCGAGGCGGCGGGAGTGAGGACGGGCGCCTTCCGGTGAGGATCCTGCCGTTCGGGGACGCCGCGCTGCTCGCCGAGTTCGACTCCCTCGCCGAGGTGCGCGCGACCGCGGGAGCGCTGAGGGCGACCGCCCCGCCCGGGGTGATCGACATCGTCCCGGCAGCGCGGACGGTGCTCGTCCGGGTGCGCCCCCCGAGCTGAGCCTGATCGCGCTCGAGCACTGGCTGCGGCAGTCCGCGTCAGCCGAGCACGAGCCGGTGCACCCGGCGGCGGCCGTCCGCATCCCGGTCTCCTATGACGGCCCGGACCTGGGAGAGACCGCCCAGCTTCTGGGCCTGTCGATCGCTGAGCTGATCCGCCGGCACACGGCTGCCGAGTGGGAGTGCGCCTTCGTCGGGTTCGCGCCCGGGTTCGCCTACCTGGTGTCGGACGACCTCGACCTCGCCGTGCCCCGGCTCGCGACCTCCCGCGAGCGCGTGCCCGCGGGGTCCGTCGGCCTGGCCGGCGCGTTCAGCGGCGTCTACCCGCGCGAATCGCCGGGCGGGTGGCGGATCGTCGGCAGCACGGCTGTGCCCCTGTGGGACGAGACGCGCAGTCCGCCTGCCCTCCTGCCGCCCGGGACCCGGGTGCGGTTCGAGGAGGCCCGATGAGCTCGTGCCTGCGCGTCCTGGAGCCGGGTCCGCTGATGCTCGTGCAGGACGCCGGTCGACCGGGCCTCGCCTCTCTCGGCGTGGGCGCCGCCGGCGCCTTCGACCGCGGGGCGCACCGCCTCGGCAACCGCCTCGTCGGCAACCCGGCCGACGCCGCGGGCCTCGAGATCCTCCTCGGCGGCGCGGTGCTGGAGGCGCTCGCCGACACCTGGATCGCGCTGACCGGAGCCTGGGGAGCCGTGGCAGCCGACGGCCGGCGGGTCGAGCCGCACACCGCCACCCTCCTCCGGGCAGGGTCTCGGCTCGAGATCGGACCTGCCGAGCGAGGGGTGCGGTACTACCTGGCGGTGCGGGGCGGCATCGACGTGCCCCCGTGCTGGGCTCGCGCTCCCGGGACGCGCTGGCAGCACTGGGTCCGCCGCCGGCCCGCGCAGGCGACGAGCTCGACCTCGGCGCCCGACCGCTCGCTCCGGTGCCGGCGGCCGACCTCGTGCCGGTGGACCCGCCCGCCGACGGGCCGGTGCGACTCGACCTGGCTCCCGGGCCGCGGCAGGACTGGTTCCCCGAAGAGACCATAGCGGTGCTGCTCGGCACCGCGTGGAGCGTGTCGCCGCGCTCGGACCGCACCGGCATCCGCCTGGAGGGGCCGCCGCTCGAGCGGAGCGTGACGGGCGAGCTGGCCAGCGAGGGCATGCTGCCCGGCGCCATCCAGGTCTCGCCGGACGGGTCGCCGACCGTGCTCGGCGTCGACGCTCCGGTCACGGGCGGGTACCCGGTGATCGCGGTCGTCGCCGAGCGGTCGCTCGACCTGCTCGCGCAGCTCCGGCCCGGTCAGCCCGTGCTGTTCTCGCCGCGGGGGCTCCGCACTTAGCGCGCGGCGCGCTCCGCGGCCTCCACGACGTTGGCGACGAGCATCGCGCGCGTCATCGGACCCACGCCGCCCGGGTTCGGCGAGAGGAAGCCCGCGACCTCCTCGACGCCCGGCGCGATGTCGCCCGAGAGCTTCGCCTTGCCCGTCTCCGGGTCGACCACGCGCGTCACGCCCACGTCGAGCACCGCGGCGCCCGGCTTGATCCAGTCGGGCTGCACGAGGTGCGGCATCCCGACGGCGGCGACGACGACATCCGCGCGGCGGACCTCCTCGCGCAGGTCCAGGGTCCGGGAGTGCGCCAGCGTCACGGTCGCGTCGATGCCCTTGCGCGTGAGCAGCAGCCCGAGCGGACGGCCGACCGTGAGCCCGCGGCCGATCACGACGGCGTGCTTGCCGGGCAGGTCGACGCCGTGCCGGCGGAGCATCTCCACGATGCCGTTCGGCGTGCACGGCAGCGGCGAGTTCAGCTCACCCTGCACCCCGAGGACCAGGCGCCCGAGGTTCATCGGGTGCAGGCCGTCGGCATCCTTAGCCGGGTCGATCAGCTCGAGAGCGGCGTTCGCGTCCATCCCCTCGGGAAGGGGCAGTTGCACGATGTAGCCGGTCACGGCGGGATCGGCGTTGAGGCGCTCGATCGCCTCATGCACCTGCTCCTCTGTGGCGTCGCCCGGCAGGTCGACTCGGATCGACTCGACGCCGACCTCGCGGCAGTCGCGGTGCTTGCCCGCCACGTAGGCGTGCGACGCCGGGTCGTCGCCCACCAGGAGCGTGCCGAGCCCGGGGCGGATGCCGCGGGCAGCGAGTGCCTCGACGCGCGCCTTGAGCTCGCCCTTGATGGCGGTCGCAGTCGCGGTGCCGTCGAGCCGGACGGCGGTCATCGGCCGACCACCGAGGTCGCGAACTCCTCGTGCGGGAGCGGCTGCCCGCTCGCGCCGAGGCCGGCGTAGAGGGGATAGCGGCCGGCGAGCTCCCGGACGCGTCCGCCGAGGGTGCCGAGGCCGGCGCCGGGGAGGAGGGCGCCGACGATGATGTCCGCGACCTCCTCGAACTCGGCGTCGCCGAATCCGCGCGTCGCGAGGGCGGGCGTGCCGATCCGGACGCCCGAGGTCGTCATCGGCGGACGCGGGTCGAACGGCACGGCATTGCGGTTGACGGTGATGCCGACCTCGTGGAGCACGTCCTCCGCCTGCCGACCGTCGATCTGCGCCTTCCGGAGGTCCACGAGCACGAGGTGCACATCCGTGCCGCCGGTGAGGACGCCGATGCCGGCGCCCTGCGCGTCAGCGGCGCCCAGCCGCTCAGCGAGGATCCGTGCCCCGCGGAGCGTGCGCTCCTGGCGGTCCCGGAACTCCTCCTCCGCCGCGAGCTTGAATGCGGTCGCCTTGGCGGCGATGACGTGCATGAGCGGGCCGCCCTGCTGTCCCGGGAAGACGGCGGAGTTCAGCTTCTTCGCGAGCTCCTCCTCGTTGCTGAGGATGAAGCCGGAACGCGGGCCGCCGATGGTCTTGTGCACCGTGGACGAGACGACGTGGGCGTGCGGCACCGGCGAGGGTGCAGGCCGGCGGCCACCAGCCCCGCGAAGTGGGCCATGTCCACCCAGAGGCGTGCGCCCACCTCGTCCGCGATGGCGCGGAATGCGGCGAAGTCGAGCTGTCGCGGGTACGCCGACCATCCCGCGATGATGACGGCCGGGCGGTGCTCGAGCGCCTTCTGGCGGACGACGTCCATGTCGATCAGGAAGGTGTCGGGGTCGACGCCGTACGCGACGGCGTTGTACAGCCGGCCCGAGAAGTTGAGCTTCATGCCGTGCGTGAGGTGCCCGCCGTGCGCGAGCTCGAGCCCGAGGATCGTGTCGCCCGGCGAGGCGATCGCGTGCAGGACCGCCGCATTCGCGCTCGCGCCCGAGTGCGGCTGGACGTTCGCGAAGTCCGCGCCGAACAGCGACTTCGCCCGGGAGATCGCGAGCTCCTCGGCGATGTCCACGAACTCGCAGCCGCCGTAGTACCGGCGTCCGGGGTAGCCCTCGGCGTACTTGTTGGTGAGGACGGACCCCTGCGCCTCGAGCACGGCGCGGGGCACGAAGTTCTCGCTCGCGATCATCTCGAGCGTGGACTGCTGGCGGTCGAGCTCGCGGGCGAGCACGTCGGCGATCTCCGGATCGACGATGGAGAGCGGCGAGAGGAAGGTGGAATCGGGCATGGGGCTCCTCGGCTGACGGTGTCTGGAGTCGTGGCCCAGGCGTACGGCCTCGTCCGTGTCAGTCGTTCCCCGGTGGTGGCCCACCCTGGGGAGCCGAAGCTCCCTCACGCCAGTCGCGACGGGGGACAGCCTACCAATGCGGCCGCGGTTTGCGGAGGCAGGCTGCCTCGCCGGCTAGGACGCGGTCGCGGGTGTCTCCGGACGGCGCAGGCTGAGGGCCCACGTGACCAGCGACTTCGGCAGGAGGGTGGCGCGGAGGCGGGCCCCGCGGCTGCGGCCGGCGCGCATGCGGTGCAGCAGGCCGTGGACGGCTCGCTCGTCCGCGGCGTCACCCGTCGTTCCCGGACGCGCGAACCGCTCTCGCTCGACGACCGCGAGGAGCTTCTGCAGCTGAGCATGCTCCTCCGGGGACGGCGAGAGCACCTCCTCGAGCCGCGCGGCGAGGGCCCGCGGCGTGTCCGCGCCGCTCTGCAGGATCCCGAGGTCGAGGGCGGTGTCGTGCACCTCGTCCCAGGCCGGCCCCGCCCGCGGGACGCGCAGCGCGGCCAGCCGCCGCCTTCGGCGCAGGGCACGGGCGAGCGCGGGCGCGCCGAGCAGCACGAGCACACCGGCGCCCAGGGCCGCTCCGCCGAGCGGAGGTCCGCCCGCCGATCCGCCCGCGGCGGCCGCGGCGTCCTCCTCCGAGCGATCGGACCGGGCGGCCGCCGACGGGGTCGGCGTCGGGGCGCTGGAGGGGTCGGTCCCGCTGGCCTGAGCGTCCTGGCGGTATCGGGGCACGTCGCCGCGGCCCGGCGTGGGCTCGAAGCGGACCCAGCCCGCGCCCTCGAAGTAGAGCTCCGGCCAGGCGTGCAGGTCGTGCGACGTGACCTCGAAGACGCCCGGCTGGTTGATGCGGCGCTCGCCCGGCTGGTAGCCCACCGCGATGCGGGCCGGGATCCCGAGCGTGCGCGCCATGACCGTCATGGCTGAGGCGAAGTGCACGCAGTAGCCGCGCTTGGCGTCGAGGAACGCGGCGATGACGTCCATGCTGTCGCCGTCCCCGTCCGCGCGCTGGGGCGTCTCCTCGTCGTAGGTGAAGTCGCGCCCGCGGAGGTAGTCCTGCAGGGCGACCGCCTTGTCGTAGCCGGTGCCGGCGTCCGCGGTCACGGTCGCCGCGGTGTCGGCGATGATCGACGGCATTCCGGTCGGAAGGCTGAGGTACCGGTCGAATGCGGCGCCGCCTGCGGGAGGCGCCGCCTGCAGCTGCTCGACGGTGGGGTCCGTCTGGAGGCTCGACACCGTGTACTCGTCGACCGGACGCACGGGTCCCACGGCCTGCACCGTGAGGGCATCCGGCTCCCACGCCCAGTCGCCGACCAGTCCGTCGATGGACGTGGCCGGGTAGGGCACGGGCAGCCAGGAGCGCTGCTGGTAGGCGTCGTTGATGACGGTCGAGACCTCCTCGCGCTCGACGTCCTCGCCGAGTCCTTCCGGCGAGGGGAAGGTCAGCACCTGGCGGCTCGACGGGTCGCCCTCGGAGGTGGTGGGTGCCCACTCGTCGCCGCTCAGGTTGTCGATGGTCACGACGCGCAGGTAGACGGGCGTGGACGCCGTCGTCTTGTAGGTGAGCACCGTGACGTCCGCCCCGCGACGCAGCTGCTCGCCCAGGCGGACCAGCGGGTCGGCGCCGGGCGCGAAGACCGGGCGCAGGGTGCCGGCCGAGGCCGGAGCGGGGTTGACGAGGGTCGGCACGAGGGCCTGGAGGACGAGGGCGCCGATGACGGCGGTGGCGCCGAGCGCGGCGGCCGTCGACGCGGGCGGGCGCGTGATGTCGCGCCGGCGATCGACCCAGACGAGCAGCAGGAAGGCTGCAGCCGTCGCGGTCACGCCGCCGAGATCGTCGCCGACGGCCACCGCGCGGGCCGGGACGATCGCCAGCAGGAGCAGCGGCAGCCCGGCGAGCCAGGGCAGGCGCAGCTCTGCGACGAGCGCGTCGACCAGCACGGCGAGCACGCCGATGCCGAAGGCGATGACGAGCTGGAGCCCGGGCGTGGAGGTGGCGGGAGGAGTCGAGGTAGATCTGCCGCATCGCGGCGCGCAGCAGGCCCGAGATGGCGGAGATCGTGTCGTCGGTGGGGAGGATCAGCCAGGTCAGGGTGCCCGGCACCCAGACGAGCGCGACGACCACCGCCGCGGTCACGGTCCCGGCGATGGGCGCGAGGGCGCGGATCCGGCGGACGCGCCGCGTCCCGGCGGACGCGGCCACCGCGAGAGTGGCGACGAGCAGGGACGCCCACCACCAGGCGTCGCCCTGGACGACTATGCGCAGGGAGCCGGCCGCGACCATGGTGGCGAGCAGAGCCGCACCGCTGACGGCGAGGCTCGAGCGGCGGACGGACGGGGACGGCGTCATACCCGCGCCCCTCGCGAGAAGGTCCGCAGCCAGATTTCGGCGACGTCGTCCCGGTACGAGGCCGACGCGGAGCGCCAGCCCGAGAGCCACACCTCGTCCGGCGGCACCCGGTGACCGTCGCCGACGAGAACGACAGACGCTCCGCTCGCGCGCGACTTGAGCGGGGCGAGGGTGCGGAGCTCCTCGTCCGAAGCGGCCCCGAGCACGGCGTAGACGGGAGCCGGGTCGGTCGCGAGCAGTGCCGCGAGACGCGGCAGGTACGCCGTGCTCGCCCCGCGCGCGGTCCGGCGGTCGACGGTCGCGAGGTCGAGCAGCGCCTCGCGCGCGCTCCGGCTCACGTCCAGCAGTCCGCCCGGCGCCGGCACAGTCTCGAGCAGGGATACCCCGACACCGGTGTCCGACAGATGCACGAGGAGCGAGGCGACGTACTCCACGGCCCACTCGAATGCCGGCGTCGAGCTGTAGCTCTCCCGGCGGGTGTCGAGGACGACCAGTGCGCGAGCCTCGTCCTGGCTCTGCTCCTGCCGGACCATCAGCTCGCCGCGGTGGGCGGTGGCCCGCCAGTTGACGTGCCGCAGCGCGTCTCCGGCGCGGTAGTCGCGCGCGATCACGTCGTCGTGTCCGTGCCCGGTCTTCCAGGACGGGACGGCGGCATCGGCGATGCTCGAGCGCCCGGCCACCGATCCGTCGAGCGCGTGGATGCGGGGCAGCACCGTGAGCTCCTCGGGCTCCCCCACGAGTCGCTCGTGCAGCGTCAGGCCGAACGGGTCGCTGCGCTCGACGACGAGGGGGCCGATGGCGACGACGCCCCGCTCGCGGGCCTCCACGGTGTAGCTGACGCGGGCGACCGATGCCGGGTCGCCGCGGGGGCGAGCGACGGCAGGGTCTGGAACGGGGGCCTTCGAAGCCGCGGGGCGTCAGGTCGCGCCACATCTGCGGGGAGCTGCGCAGCCAGGCACGGTTCGCGACCGTGATGTGGGCCGTCACCTGCTCCCCCACCGACACCACGTCCGGGCTGTTGCGCCGCGACGCGGTCAGGGAGGAGACGCGGGCGCGCACGGCGATCGCGGAGGCGAGCACCAGCGCACCGAGGACGAGGCCGACGTAGAGCAGGTCGCGCCATCCGACCGAGAACGCGACGATGACCGAGATCGCGGCGGCCGCGAGCACGCACCAGCCGCGCCGCGTCAGGCGCGGCATGCCGAGCGTCAGGTCGAGGCGCCGGGAGCCCCGTCTCACCGTCGCACCGCTCAGCGCCGACATGGGAGCCTCACGCGCGCGGCACCGGAGTGGTGGCGATGATCGAGCGGACGACCTCGGCCGCCGCCTCCGACTCGGTCCCGCCGGACCGGCCGAGAGCCTGGCGGGTGGGCAGCAGGCGGTGCGCGAGGACGGCGACGGCGAGGCTCGCCAGGTCGTCGGGGAGCACGAAGTCCCTGCCCTCGAGCAGCGCGCGGGCCTTCGCGACGCGGGACAGCTGCAGGGTCGCCCGGGGGCTCGCGCCCAGCCGGAGGTCGGGGTGCCCGCGCGTCGCCGTGACGAGGGCCAGCAGGTACTGCTCCACGGACGGCGACATGTAGATGGCGCGCGCGGCGGCGATCATCGCCTCGAGCTCCTCGAGGGACACCACGGGGCGCACGTCGTCGAGCGGGCTGCGCGCCTCCCGCGAGCGCAGCATCGTGAGCTCGGCGGCGGCGTCCGGGTAGCCCATCGACACGGACGCCGTGAAGCGGTCGCGCTGGGCCTCGGGCAGCGCGTAGGTCCCGTCCATCTCGACGGGGTTCTGGGTCGCCACCACCATGAACGGCCGGGGCAGCCGCCAGCTGCGACCGTCGACGGTGACCTGCCCCTCCTCCATGCACTCGAGCAGAGCGGACTGCGTCTTCGGCGAGGCGCGGTTGATCTCGTCGCCGATGACGAGGTTCGCGAAGACCGACCCCGGCTTGAACTCGAACTGCCCGGACGCCTGGTCGTAGACGCTCACGCCGGTGACGTCGGAGGGCAGCAGGTCGGGGGTGAACTGGATGCGGCTGACGCTGCCGCCCACCGAGCGGGCGAGGGCCTTCGCGAGCATGGTCTTGCCGACGCCGGGCACGTCCTCGATGAGGAGGTGGCCCTCCGCGATGAGCACGGTGAGCGCAATGGCGCTGACCTCCGGCTTGCCGTCGATCACGGTCTCCACGGAGCGGAGCACGCGGGCGGCGGCCTCCCGGACGTCGACGTCTACTGCGGTCATCGTGTGCCTCTCTGGGAGCGGGTCACCTGCAGGAAGAGGGTGGCGACGGCGCTGGCCACGCCGAGCACCACGAGGTACGGAGCGACCGTCACCACGAGCTGGGTGGCGAGAACCTGCTCGACGGTGCGGCCGTCTGCGAAGCGCAGGGATCCGTCGGTCGTCGACACCGACCAGTCGGCGCCGTACCCAGTCGGGCCGAAGGCGAAGTAGAGGAACAGGCCGAGCACGACGAGTGCGGCGCTCGTGATCCACAGCACGCCGACGCCGAGCCACGGCTTGGCGGCCGGGGGCACGGCTTCCGCGGGCGCGGCGAGGTTCCTCGCGCCGAGCTCCGAGCCGATGTCGTCGGTGCCGAGCGCGTCCGGGACCTCGACGGGCACGGCGGAGCGGACCTCGGATCGTCGCTGGGTCGACGCTGCGCCTCCGGCGTACCCACGCTGGTACATCGGGTCGTAACGCGGATCGAGCGAGGACGAGGTGCGGTCGGCTGGCGGTACCGTTGCCATGCTTCCTCACTGGGTTGGGTGGCTACACGATAACCGACCCTGCTGACCCTTTCCTCCGGCTCTTTCCGGCAATCAGCGCCACGAGAACGAGCGCGACGCCCATCACGGCCGCCCCGACCCAGGGCAGGACCTCGACGCCCCCGAGCGGGAGCAGGGCCGCCCCCACCAGCGCGCCCCCGCCGATGCCGATGTTGAAGGCCGTCGTCATCCACGCCGACGCCTGGTCGCGGATCCGGATGGACGCGAGCGACATGTTTCGCGTCTGCAGGAGCGGGGGCACGACGCCGAAGGATGCGCCCCAGGCGACGACGGCCACGACGACGACTCCCGGGGCGCGGGGAGCCGCCGCCAGGACGAGCACGCACACGATCGCGACTCCGATGGAGACGAGCATCGCACCCGTCGGATAACGGGAGCCGACGATGCCGGCGATGAGCAGACCGACCGCTCCGGCGCCGCCGTAGAGGAAGAGGATGGGCCCCACCGCCCCCGGGTCGAAACCGGCCGTCCCCGTGAGGTACGGCGCGATGTAGGTGTAGAAGATGTTCTGCCCGACGATGAGCACGACGATGACGAGGCAGACCGCGAGGACCCCGGGCAGGGTCGGATCCCGGCGGGCGGGGAGCGGGATCTCGCCCGTCGTGACCGGCACCGAGTGGTCGACGGCGGGCAGATAGGCGAGCACGAGCACGGCGAGCACCACCATGGCGGCGGCGATCATCAGGAACGCCGGGCGCCAGCCGGCCCCGTGGCCGAGCAGCGTGCCGACGGGGACGCCCAGCACGAAGGCGGCGGATCCTCCTGCGCCCGTGATGGCGATCGCCCGGGCGAGCTGCGCCTTCGGCACGAGGTGCGCCGCGTAGGAGCCGACGACCGCCCAGAAGAGGCCGTGGGCGAGGCCGCCGAGGACGCGGGCGCCGACGAGCACCTCGTAGTTGGGTGCCGCGGCGGCGAGCACCGTGGCGAGCGCGTTGACGAGAAGGACGCCGAAGACGAGGCCTTTGCGCGAGACGGTGCGGGTGAGGAACGCGAGCGGGGCGGCCGCGACCACGACCGTCGCGGCGAAGACGGTGACGAGGAGGCCGGTCTGGCCGACGCTGACCTCGAGATCTCGCGCCATGTCCGGCAGCAGCCCGGTGGGCAGGAACTCGCCGGTCACCGACACGAAGATCGCGCCGGCAAGGGTGAGGAGCCCGATCAGGGGGAAGCGCGGCGCGGGATCCTCCATGTCCCTTCCATCCTAGGTTCGGCTGCGGGCTCCACCTGCCGGGAGGACGCGCACCACCCGCCAGTCCTGGTCGAGGAGCACGAGGTCGGCCGGCATGCCCGGGGCCAGGCGGCCCCGCCGCCCGGCGAGCCCGAGGGCCGCCGCCGGAGCCGTCGTCAGCGCGCCGACCGCGGCGGCCGGGTCGAGCCCGGCCGCGATCGCCCGGCGCAGTGCCGCGTCCTGGGTGAGGGTCGAGCCGGCGAGCGTCGTGGTGCCGCGGAGGACCGCCGTGCCCTCCTGCACGGTGACCTCGCGTCCGCCCAGGAGGTACTCGCCGTCGCCCGCCGCCGCGGCCGCCATGGCGTCCGTGATGAGTGCGACGCGGCCGGGCGCGGCGGCGAAAAGGAGGCGGGCCAGCGCGTCGTGCACGTGCCGGCCGTCGAGGATGAGCTCGAGCGTCACGCGAGGGTCGTCGATGGCCGCCGCGACCGGTCCCGGTGCCCGATGGCCGAGCCCCGGCATCGCGTTGAAGGTGTGGGTGAGGACTCGCGCCCCGGCGTCGAACGCGGCACGGGTCCGCTCGTAGTCCGCCTGGGTGTGGCCGACCGCGACCAGGACCCCCGCCGCCGCCAGCCGGGCGATGGCCTCCATCGCGTCCGGAAGCTCGGGCGCGATGGTCACCATCCGCAGCACCCCGGCCCCCGCCTCGAGGAGCCGGTCGATCGACGCCGGGTCGGGGACGGCGAGGAGGTCCTCCGCATGCGCGCCGCGGCGCTCCCGCGACAGGAAGGGCCCCTCGAGGTGGACCCCCAGGATGCCGGGCTCATCCCTCGACATCTCCCTCAGCGCGCCCAGACGCGCGGCGAGCTCGTCGACCGGCGCCGCGACGAGGCTGAGGAGGGTGGCCGCCGTGCCGTGCGCGCGATGCGAGGCGAAGCCGGCGAGCGCGTCGCCCGTGTCGTACGAGTGCCCGCCCCCGCCGTGCGCGTGGAGGTCGAGGAAGCCGGGGACCAGGCTCAGGCCCGTCGCGTCGATCCGCTCGCACCCCGGGGGCAGCTCGGGCTCCGCACCGGCCGGCCCGATCGCGGCGATCACGCCGCCGTCAGCGAGCAGCCAGACGTTGGGGCGCACGCCATCGGCGTCCACCGCGGTCGCTCCGGCGAGGAGGACGGTCCCCGTCACAGCTCCTGCCACGCCGGCTTGTGCGCGTACACGTAGCGGTAGTAGTCCGCGTTCGCGAGCTGCGCCCCCGCCTCCTCGTCCACGAGCACGGTGACCGACGGGTGCAGCTGGATGGCCGAGCCCGGCACGCTCGCGGTGACGGGCCCCTCGAGCGCGGCGGCGACCGCCGCGGCCTTGGCGCTGCCGAAGGCGAGCAGGAGCAGCCGCCGGGCGCGGAGGATCGTGCCGAGTCCCTGGGTGATGCAGTGGATGGGCACGTCGTCGACCGAGTCGAAGAAGCGCGCGTTGTCACGCCGGGTCTGCTCGGTCAGCGTCTTGACGCGCGTCAGCGAGGCGAGCGAGGACCCCGGCTCGTTGAACCCGATGTGCCCATCGGTGCCGAGGCCGAGGAGCTGGAGGTCCACTCCCCGGCCTCGCGGAGCGCGTCCTCATAGGCCTCGCTCGCGTGCTCGATCGGCCCTTCGCCGGGGACGTGCACGCGGGCCGGGTCCAGCCCGAGCGGGACGGTCACCTCGCGCTCGATGACGGAGTGGTAGCTCTCCGGGTGGTCGAGGGGCAGGCCCACGTACTCGTCGAGCGCGAAGGCCTGCACGCGCGAGAGGTCCAGGCCGCGAGTGGCGAGGGCCCGGTAGACCGGCAGAGGCGTGGATCCGGTGGCCACACCGAGCACGGCGTCCGGCCGCCGCCGCACGAGACCCGCGATCAGATCCGCGGCGAGCTCCCCCGCCGCCGAGGCGTCCGCAACGAGGATCACCTCGGCCAACGGTGCCCCGTCCCGTCCGCGGCGCCGACCAGCGCCGCGCCCACCGCGGCCGCGGGGAAGCCCGGCGGCACGAGCTCCACCCGCCCGGACAGATCCAGCGAGGCGAGGAACGGCGACGAGGAGGCCCACCGGTCCAGCGCGGAGCGGACGCCGCCGAGCAGCGGCGTGCCGAGCGAGCTGATGCCGCCCCCGATGACCACCAGGTCCACGTCCACCGTGAGCACCAGGATGCGCACCGCCGACGCGACGTTGACGAGGAGCCGCTCCCACACCTCGACCGCCGACTCGTCGCCCGCGAGCGCCGCCTCGAAGAGAGCCTGCGCGGGCCGGGGATGATCGGTGGGCCACTGGCGCGTCACGGCGGACCCGGAGGCCAGCGTCTCCAGGCAACCCCGCTGGCCGCAGGGGCAGAGCGGACCGGACGGGTCGACCGGGATGTGGCCGATCTCACCCGCATTGCCCCGGGAGCCCCGCCACAGCTCGCCCCCCAGGACGAGGCCTGCGGCGAGGCCCGTCCCGAGGTTGAGGTAGGCCATCGAGTGGCTCTGCCGGGCGCCCGCGAGCAGGTGGTAGGCGCCCAGTGCGGCCGCGTTGACGTCGTTCTCGACGTGCGCGGACACGCCGAGCCGGGCCGTCAGCTCCGCCCCGAGCTCGAGCCCCTCGAGTCCGAGGTTGACCGCGTGCGTGACCCGGCCGGTGCCGCTGTCCACGGAGCCCGGGATGCCGACGCCGAGGGAGGAGAAGTCGCGAGGGTCGACGCTGAGCTGGGACGCGAGGCCGCTGACGGCTTCGACCGTCGAGGCCAGCACGGCGTCCGCGCCGAACCCGGTCGGCAGCCGCAGCTGCCCGAGGACCTCGCCGCCGCCGTCGACGGCCACCGCATCCGTCTTGGTGCCTCCGACGTCGACCCCGACGCGAAGTGCCGAGGTGCCGGTGGAGAGCGAGCCGTCGAGTCGGAGTTCAGCCGTCATCGGGCCGTCCCTTCCAACCAGGCGAGCAGGGCCTGTCCGGCGAGCCGGGAGGCGCCGAACGTTGCCACTTCAGCGTACCGGCGGTCCTCGCCGGGCCACCCCATGTCGACGACCAGCGCCCCCGGATGCGCACGCCGGACCGCGTCGGCGTAGTCGCGGATCCAGGCGTGCCGGTGGTTGTCCTTGCCGATCAGGATCGGCTGCGCGCCCGCCGGCACGTCGGGGCGGGACTCGGCCGTGGCGTGCAGGACCTGCGCACCGGCCGCGGCCGGCCCCCAGGGGGACGTCCCGACGGCGATGTTCGGCACCGTCTCCAGAGCGATGAGAACCCGGTTCCGCTCGACGCGCACCCCGGGCCGCACGTCGAAGGCACCGACGATGCGCTCGAGCGGCACGCCCTCGCCGGCGAAGGACGGTCGCGGCGCCCGGGAGAGCCGCTCCGCAAGGGCGCGCACGCGGGCGCCCGCGTCGGCGCGACGTGCGGCTGGGGCGTCCGCGAGCGCCTCCTCGAGCTCGGCCAGCTCGCGGTCGTCGTTGTCCGTGCCGAGGCAGAGCAGATCGCAGCCGGCGGCAATCGCCCGGACGGCGGCGGACGCCATTCCGGTCGTGCCGCTCGCGCCCGCCATGTCGAGTGCGTCCGACACGATCACGCCGTCGAAGCCGAGCTCGCCGCGGAGCAGGCCGCCGAGGATCGCCGGCGAGAACGTCGCGGGGGCGGCAGGATCCACCTGGGGCAGCAGGATGTGCGACGTCATGACGACCTCGACGCCCGCGGCGACGGCCGCCGCGAACGGGGGCAGCTCCCGCTCGCGCAGGACGGCGAGCGGCACGTCCACCACCGGAAGCGCGAGGTGCGAGTCCTGCGCCGTGTCGCCGTGGCCGGGGAAGTGCTTGGCGGTCGCGGCGACTCCCGCGGACTGCAGTCCCCGGACCCACGCCGCGCTGTGCCGCGCTGCCAGGCCCGGCTGGGCCCCGAAGCTGCGCACGCCGATGACGGGATTGAGCGGCGTCGAGTTGACGTCGACGTCGGGCGCGAAGTCGAGGTCGACGCCGACTCGAGCGAGCTCCGAGCCGACCTGACGGGCGACGTCCTCGGTCAGCGCGAGGTCGTCGATCCGGCCGAGCAGCGCGTTCCCCGGGTAGGGCGACCCGGTCGCCGCGTGCAGCCGCGTCACGTCTCCGCCCTCCTCGTCGATGGCGATCAGCGCGAGCGGGTTGTGCTCGCGGATGTCGGCGGTCAGCCGGCGCAGCTGGTCGGCCGAGGTGATGTTGGGACCGAAGAGGCACACGCCTGCGAGTCCTGCATCCAGCCGCGCCGCGAGCCACCGCGGCAGCGTTGTGCCGCGGAACCCCGGCAGGAGGACGCCTGCCGGCCCGGTCATCCCTTGACCGCCCCGCCCACCAGGCCGCTCGTCATGCGCCCCTGGACGATCAGGAAGAACACGATGACGGGCACGGCGACGAGCGTCGACGCCGCCATCACCTGACCCCAGTCGGTGGCGCGACTCGCGCTCGCCTGGACGAAGCCGCGCAGCCACAGCGGGAGTGTGCGGCTGCTGTCGTCCTGGAGGACGACGAGCGCGACCGTGAACTCGTTCCACGACTGCAGGAACGCGTAGACCCCCGCTGCGACGAGGCCGGGTGCGAGGAGCGGGAAGGTGATGCGGAGGAACGCCTGCGTGCGGCTCAGCCCGTCCACCATCGCCGCCTCCTCCAGGTCGACCGGGATGCCGGCGACGAAGCCGCGCAGCATCCAGACCGTGAAGGGCACGATCGCGGCGATGTAGAGGACGCTGAGTCCGAGAACGGTGTTGAGCAGGCCGACGGACGACATGAGCTTGTACTGGGCGATGAAGAGGCCCTCCGCGGGAAGCATCTGCACGAACAGCACCGCGAGCACGAACGACTTGCGGCCGCGGAAGCGGAAGCGGCTGATTGCGAGTGCCGCCAGGAAGGCGAAGAAGAGGGAGCAGGCCACGACGACGAGCGCGACGAGCACGCTCATGCCGAGGGCGGGAAGAAAGGTGCCGCCGCTCACGACCGCCGTGAAGTTGCTCCACGAGCCCCCGAACGGCAGGAAGGTGGGCGAGGACGACTGGAGGACCGCGTCCGGCAGGAGGGACGAGTTCACCATCCAGTAGACCGGGAACGCCCAGATCAGGGCGACGACGATCCCGGCGATTCCCGCGCCGATGCGGCCGGGGCGGCGCGATCCGGTCCTCATGACTCGTCCTCCTTGAGCATCCCGCGGACGTAGAAGGCGCTCAGCGCCACGGTGAGCACGAGCACGAAGATGGAGACCGCCGACGCCGTCCCGAAGTCGCTCGAGCCGGTGCCCAGCTGGTAGATGTACGTGCCGAGCAGGTTGGTCTCGCTCGCGATCGACCCGGCGTCCTGCAGGAGCTTGATCTGGGTGAAGACCCGGAGATCCCAGATGATCTGGAGCAGCAGCACGATCGCGAGGACCGGCCGGATGATGGGCACCACGATGCCCCAGAAGCGCTGGGCCGGCGAGGCGCCGTCCATCTGAGCGGCCTCGAGGACCTCCTCGGAGACCTGCGTCAGGCCCGCGTAGACGGAGAACGCGACGAAGGGCACGCTCATCCAGACCACGATGATCGCGGCGACCGCGAAGAACGACAGGGGCTCCTGCAGCCAGTTGTGGCCCCGGAAGTCGAGGCCTGCGGCGGTGAGAAGCCAGTTCACGACCCCGCGGCGCCAGTCGAAGAGCCAGCGCCACACCGTCATCGAGGCGACGACCGGCATCGCCCAGGCGAGCAGCAGCGAGATCTGCAGCACGATTCGCACGGCGGTGGGCAGCACCCGCATGAGGAGGGCCACCCCCACGCCGACCGCCATGGTGGCGCCGGCCGCGACCAGGCAGAAGGCGATGCTGCGGAGGACCACGGTCCAGAGGTAGGGGTCCGTCACGAGGCGCGCGTAGTTGTCGAGGCCGACGAAGGGTGCGGGCTGGCCGAACTGCTGGGCGAGGCCGAACTCCTGCAGGGAGGAGATCACCTGCCAGACGAGCGGGTAGCCCATCGCCGCGACGAGCACCGCCACGGCGGGCAGGAGGAGCAGGTAGGGCGCCGGGCGGCGGCGCCTGCTGGCCGGACGGGAGCTCCGGCCCGCTGCGGCCGAGGCCATGGCCGCCACACCGGCGGACGGGGTCGAGGACATGCCTGCCTCCTTCCTTCCTGAAGGTGGGGATCACGGGGCCGGTGTCCCGGCGGGGTGGTGGCGGCCGCCGGTTGCCCGGCGGCCGCCGATGGTCACTTGCCGTTCAGCATCGGAGTGATCTTGTCGTCATACTCCTTCGCCAGTGCGGCGAGGTCCGACGCGCCCTCGATCTTGCTGAAGAACTCCTCCAGCACGCTCGAGGCCTCCACCGTCGCCCAGCCGGGGGCGGCGGGGGTCAGCTTCGAGTTCGACGCGGACGCGATGAGCGCCTGAGCGAACTGGTCGTCGCCGAGTGCCGAGGTGTACTTCGAGTTGGCCGGACCGAGCCCGTTCTTGCCGAGCATCTCCTGGTACTCGCTGCTGAAGATGATCTTCAGCAGCTCCTTGGCGAGCTCCGGGTTCTTGCTCTTCGCGGAGATCCCGATGTTCGAGCCGCCGGCGAAGACCGGGGCCGGCTTGCCGTCGTTGCCGGGCAGCGGGAAGACGCCGAACACGTTGTCGTCCCAGGTGCGGGTCACGGTCCCGTCCTTGTCGCCCTTGGTGCCGATCGACCAGTGGGCCCAGCCCGGCGCCATGATGGTGGCGGCCGACAGCGACACCGGCGTCGTCGGGTCGTCGGGCGTTGCGCCCGGGACCGCGTCGTCGTCGTTCAGGTAGATGTACTGGTTGCTGTCCTTCGCGTCGTTCGGCGCGTTGGAGGCGGCCTTGTACAGGTCCTGGAGCTGCTGGAGGCCCTTCAGGGTCTTCGGGTCGGAGAGGGTGGACTCCCACTTCCCGCCGGACTCCTTCGCGAGGTCGCCGCCGTTGGCGAAGATCCAGGAGATGCCGTCGCGCCAGTCCTGGCCGCCGAGGTAGAACCCGGAGAAGCCTTGGATCCCGGCAGGGTTCTTCTCCGCGATCGTCGCGACCGCGGTGTTGAACTCGTCGAGCGTGGTGGGCACGGTGACCCCGGCCTGCGACCAGATGTCCTTGCGGTAGAAGACGTACCGCGACCCGAAGTAGTAGGGAAGCGTGTAGTTCTTCCCGTCGACGACGCCCGCGTCGACGAAGCTCTGCAGCAGGTCGGTGCCGCCCAGCTCGTCGTACATGTCGGAGACGTCGAGGAAGGCCCCCACGTTCGTGAAGGTGGGCGACTGGGTGTTGCCGATCTCGGTGACGTCCGGGGTGTTGTTCGCGTCCGGCAGCGCCGTCGTCAGCTTCGGGACCAGGTCGCCCCAGTCCTGCTGCTCGATCTCGAGGTTCGCACCGGTCTGCTTGTTGAACTCGTCCTTGAGGTACGTGCGCAGCTCATCGGGGGTGTCGGCGCCGGCGAGCCAGAGCGTGATGGTCTTGTCCGAGTTGTCGCCGCTCCCGGAGTCGCCGCCGGAGCTGTTGCTGCCGCTGGCGCACCCCGCGAGGAGAAGCGACGAGGCGGCCGCGATCGCGACGACGCCCGTGAACTTCCTTCTCATGGTGGGTCCTTTCAGGTGGGTTGGAGGAGGGCACTGCGTGGTGCTTGTGGGGTCAGGACACCCCGAGTCGTCCGGACAGGACGAGGACGGCCGCGCCGAGGAGGACGATGTCGTCGCCCAGCGTGGTCATCCGCAGGAGGAGATCGCCCGACGAGTCGGTCATCGTCCTCCGGCGGATCGTCTCGAGGGCTGCCTCCGCGAGGACGCCGTCGAGAAGCTCTTCGGGGCCGCTCAGCACGACCTCACCGAGGTTGAGCGCGCCCACGACGGGCGCGAGCGCGACCCCCAGGCGCTGGCCGGCACGCCGGAGCACGTCGTCGCGGAGAGCCCCCGCGGTCTCGAGGCGGCCGGTGAGCGACGGCACGGACAGCCACGACTCCACCGTCTTGCCCCGGTCGTACTCGACATCCAGCCCGCCGTCGGTGCCGACCATCACCTGGCCGATCTCACCGGCGGCGAAGCGCCGCCCATGCACGAGCGCCCCGCTCACGATGAGCCCCGAGCCGACGCCGTTGCCGATCTTGATGAGCATGAGGTCGCCCTCGGCCTGGCCGAACCCGTGCTCGGCGAGCGCCGCCGCGTTGGCGTCGTTCGAGACGATCACGGGGACGCCCAGTCGCTGAGCGAGGAGATCCTGGAGCGGGACCCGGGTCCAGCCGAGGTTCGGTGCGGTCTGCACCGTCCCCTCGAGGTTTACGACTCCGGGGGAGCCGACTCCGACGCCGAGCACGGGCGCCGTGGTGCGAGCGAGCGTGCGCTCGGCGAGGAGGGTCACCTTGGCGAGCGCCTCCTCCCCCGTGCTGCCCTCGAGGGGCAGCTGCTCACGCGCGAGGATGCTGCCGTCGAGGTCGAGGACGGCTCCCCGAAGGAGGTCGTGACCGCTGAGGTCAAGGCCGACGATCTGGTGACCGCCGCGGTCGATCTCGAGGAGGGTCGCGGGCTTCCCGGGGCGCGAGTCCTCGCGCTGGCCCAGCTCGCGGACGAAGCGCTCCCCGATCAGCTCCCCCACGAGGTCCGACACGGTGGCGCGAGTGAGGCCCGTTTCGCGGGCCAGATCGGCGCGGCTGAGGCCCTCGGTGCGCAGCAGCGTCTGGAGAACGAGGGCACGGTTGTGTCGGCGCGCGTGCTCGGGCAGCACCTTCGCCATCGGGCGTAGGAGGCGGCCTGGAGAGGCCAACGGCGTCGTCGTCACGTTTGTTAGTATCCTTTACAAACAACCACCGATGCAAGAGGCGTGTGGTGCGTGTTTCAGGGCTGAGGCGGTGGACGCGGGGCGCGCTTCGCCGGCTCGGGAGGCCTAGAAGGGGATACCGCCCTTGCGTTCTCCGCGACCGCCCACGGCGCGGGAGCACGTTGGCGTTGTCCCTCTGAGGCTTAAGACGACGAGTTGTTCGGGGCAACACTCTCTGCTGGCCGATCTCCCGCGTTGTGTTCGGCAAGCGCGCGTGCGCCCGTGTCGAGCGCGCCCTGCTCCACCGAGCGCGGCGTGTGACGACGAGCGCGCTGCGTAGACGGGCCGCGCTCGTCGCTACGGGGCGCGCTCGACGCGCGCGCGGCGTCCCGGACCGCGCTCGGCGTCTCGGACCCGCGCCCGACGCGCGAGCTGCGGCCGCCACGGCATCCGGCGGTCAGCCCCGTCCGTCTGCGCGACCCGAGTTCACGCGTGCTCCGGCTACCACTGAGGAAAGCAGGCCACCTCCGAGCGCGCCCTCCGGCGCCGAGCGCGGCGCGTGACGACGAGCGCGGTGCGTACACGGGCCGCGCTCGTCGCTACGGGGCGCGCTCGGCGCGCGCTCGGCGTCCCGGACTGCTCTCGATGAGCGAGCTGCGGCCGTCACGGCATCCGACGGTCCGGGCCTTTCGCACGCGCGACCTGAGCGCACAGCGCAGCTCCCACTGGCTACCAGGGAAAGCCGGCCGCCTCCCGAGCGCGCCCTCCCCCGCCGAGCGCGGCGCGTGACGACGAGCGCGGTGCGTAGACGGGGCGCGCTCGTCGCTACGGGGCGCGCTCGGCGCGCGCTCGGCCTCTCGGCCCGCGCTCGATGAGCCAACACCGAGCACCACGGCGTCCGACGGTGCGTCCTTCGTCCGCGCTACCTGGAGCGCACAGCGCAGCTCCCGCTATCAACCGACGGAAGCCGGCCGCCTCCCGAGCGCGCCCTCCCCCGACGAGCGCGGCGCGTGACGACGAGCGCGGTGCGTAGACGGGGCGCGCTCGTCGCTACAACCCGCGCTCGGCGCGCGCTCGGCGTCTCGAGCCGCGCTCGGCAGGGACAGCGAGCAAAAGGCGTCCGGACGCAGCAAAAGGCGCGCCGGAAGCGGAAACCGGCCATCCGATCCTCCGTCTTAAGCCTCAACCTCGCCCCCGCGCGGCCTCCCCACGGGTGCCTCCATCACCCTCCGGACACGAGCCGCGACCTCCCTTGAACCTCTCGAAATCGACCCCCGAGAGCACCCGAAATCCTCTTGGCACTCTCCCGCGCAGAGTGCTAATCTGCTGCTACTTGAGCCGATAGGGCTCAACTTCAGACACCCGCCACAGTGCGGCCCGACGGAAAGGAACAACCATGGCCATGAACTTCGACCCGTTCCGTGAGCTCGACCGGCTCGCCGGCCAGGTGCTCGAGACGCGCGGTCCGCGGCTGATGCCGATGGACCTGTACCGCGACGGCGACCACTACGTGCTGAGCGCCGACCTTCCCGGCATCGACCCGGGCTCGGTCGACATCGACGTGGACGGCCAGCTCCTCACGATCCGCGCCGAGCGCACGCTGACGAGCGGCCAGGGCGTGAAGTGGCTCGCCAGGGAGCGGCAGAGCGGCTCGTTCCTGCGCCAGCTCAACCTCGGCCAGGGCATCGACACCGAGCGGATCGCGGCGAGCTACGAGAACGGCGTGCTCAGCGTGACGATTCCGGTGAGCGAGCGCGCCAAGCCTCGCAAGATCGAGGTCGGCACCTCGGCCAGCTCCAACACCGTGACGGTCGGCAGCACCCAGTCGAGCACCGGCTCGCAGGGCAGCATCGAGTCCTGACCCGCAACGACGAAGCGCCCGTCCCCGAGGGGCGGGCGCTTCGTCGTGAGCGGCCAGGACCTAGCCGTTGATGCGGGCCTGGAGGTTCTCGTCGAGGGTGTCGAGGAACTCGTCCGTGCTCAGGTAGGGCTGGTCGGGGCCGACGAGGAGGGCGAGGTCCTTCGTCATGGCGCCGGACTCGACCGTCGTGATGACGACGTCCTCGAGCGTGTTGGCGAAGTCGATGAGCTGCTGGTTGCCGTCGAGCTTGCCGCGGTGCGCGAGGCCGCGCGTCCAGGCGTAGATCGAGGCGATCGGGTTCGTCGACGTGGGCTTGCCCTGCTGGTACTGGCGGTAGTGGCGGGTCACCGTGCCGTGCGCGGCCTCCGCCTCGACGATCTTGCCGTCGGGCGTCGTGAGCACGCTCGTCATCAGGCCGAGGGAGCCGAAGCCCTGCGCGACCGTGTCGCTCTGGACGTCGCCGTCGTAGTTCTTGCAGGCCCAGACGTAGCCGCCCTCCCACTTGAGCGAGGCGGCGACCATGTCGTCGATGAGGCGGTGCTCGTAGGTGAGGCCGGCCTCGGCGAACTTGTCCTTGAACTCGGTCTGGAACACCTCCTCGAAGATGTCCTTGAACCGGCCGTCGTAGGCCTTGAGGATCGTGTTCTTGGTCGAGAGGTACACCGGGTAGTTGCGGGCGAGGCCGTAGTTGAGGCTTGCCCGCGCGAAGTCTCGGATCGAGTCGTCGAGGTTGTACATCGCCATCGCGACGCCGCTGCCGGGCGACTGGAAGACCTCGAACGACTGGGCCTCTCCGCCGTCCTTCGGCTGGAAGCTGATCGTCAGCGTGCCCTGGCCGTCGAAGCGGAAGTCGGTGGCGCGGTACTGGTCGCCGAACGCGTGGCGGCCGACGATGATCGGCTTGTTCCAGCCCGGCACCAGACGCGGGATGTTGGAGATGATGATCGGCTCGCGGAAGATGACGCCGCCCAGGATGTTGCGGATGGTCCCGTTCGGGCTGCGCCACATCTTCTTAAGGCCGAACTCGGTGACGCGGGCCTCGTCGGGCGTGATCGTCGCGCACTTCACGCCGACGCCGTGCTTCTGGATGGCCTTCGCTGCGTCGATGGTGATCTGGTCGTCGCTCGCGTCGCGGCTCTCGATGCCGAGGTCGTAGTACTCGAGGTTCACGTCGAGGTACGGGTGGATCAGGCTGTCCTTGATCTTCTGCCAGATGATCCGGGTCATCTCGTCGCCGTCGAGTTCGACGACAGTGCCCTCGACCTTGATCTTCTCGGCTGCTGCCACTGCGCTCGCTCCTCGGCTCGTTGTACGGGCCCCGGCCCGGGGCCGTGTGCCAGCCTACCAACCGCTCGAGATGTCTCGACGTCGAGACAAGTTCCGCCGCGGTGCGGCGCCCCGTCCGGCCCGCTACCCTGTGCGCATGGGCACGCTGGTCCTCGAGGAGCTGAACGCCGGCAACATCGTCGCGGCGAATTCGCTGACCCTGAAGCCGGGGCAGGAGCAGTTCGCCGCCCCCGCGTCGTACGCCATCGGCGAGCCGTATGTGAACCCCACGACGGCCTGGCCGCGCGTGGTTTTGGAGGACGGCAAGGTCGTCGGCTTCATCATGGGCAACTTCGATCCCGCGTCCGATCACGAGGAGTTCCGCAGCTGCATCTGGCGGATCAACGTGAAGGCGGGCGCGCAGGGCCACGGCGTCGGCACGTTCGCGGTCCAGGCCCTCGCCGACGAGGCGCGCTCCCGCGGATTCAACCGGCTCACCGTGATCTGGGAGCCCGGCGAGCTGGGTCCCGAGGAGTTCTTCCTGCACGTGGGCTTCCGCCCGATCGGCGAGACCCGGTACGGCGAGGTCATCGGCGCGCTCGACCTCTGATGGCTGCGGTCTTCGACCGGCCCGGCGACTACACCGAGCAGGTGCTCGATCTGGTGGCCCAGATCCCGTCGGGACGCGTCATGACCTACGGCGACGTCGCGTGGACGTTCGGTCGCCCGGGTGCCCGCGCGGTCGGGATGGTGATGCGGTACCACGGTTCGTCCGTGCCCTGGTGGCGCGTCCTCCGCTCCGGCGGTCACCCGCCGACCGGCCACGAGGCGCGTGCGCGCGAGCACTACGAGGAGGAGGGCACTCCCCTGCTCCCGGCCTCGACCGAGGCCGGCTACCGCGTCGACCTCGCGGCCGCGCGCTGGACACCCGACAGCTGACGCGGGTCGCGCGGACAACTCACGACCGGCGGCGGGGGTGCGGCTGTCCGCACCGCCCGCGCCGGCGTCAGACGAGAGAGTCCCGCCAGGCCTGGTGCAGGGAGGCGAAGCGTCCCGTGCCGCCGATGAGCTCCTCCGGAGTGCCGTCCTCGACGATCCGGCCCTTGTCCATCACGAGCACCCGGTCCGCGATCGCGACCGTCGACAGCCGGTGCGCGATGATGACCGCGGTCCGGTCGGCGAGCAGCGTCTGCAGGGCCTCCTGCACCGCGCGCTCGCTCGGGATGTCGAGCGACGCGGTCGCCTCGTCCAGGATCAGCACCGTCGGATCGGCGAGGAACGCGCGCGCGAAGGAGAGCAGCTGGCGCTGCCCCGCGGACACGCGGCCGCCGCGCTTGTTGACGTCCGTGTCGTAGCCGTGCGGCAGGTCCTCGATGAAGGCGTGTGCCCCCACCGCCTTGGCCGCGCGCACGATGTCCTCGCGCGTGGCGTCGGGCCGGCCGAGCGCGATGTTGTCCGCCACGGTGCCGGAGAACAGGTAGGCCTCCTGGGTGACCATGACGATCGCGCGGCGCAGGTCCTTCGGGTGCAGCTCCCGCAGGTCGATGCCGTCGAGGCGCACCGCACCGGCCGTCGGGTCGTAGAACCGCGACAGCAGCTTCGCGAGCGTCGACTTGCCGGCCCCGGTCGAGCCCACGAGCGCGACCGTCTGCCCTGCCGGCAGCTCGAGGTCGAACCGGGGCAGGATGACGCCGCCGCTCCGGTAGCCGAACTCGACGCCCTCGAAGCGCACGGCGCCGCGGGCCCTCCGAAGGTCCACCGGCCGTGCCGGATCGGCGACCGTCGGCCGCTCCTCGAGCACACCCGAGATCTTCTCGAGCGCCGCGGACGCCGACTGGTAGCCGTTGTAGAACATCGCGAGCTCTTCGAGCGGGTCGAAGAAGCGCCGGATGTAGAGGAGCACCGCGAGCAGCGCGCCGATCGCGAGCTGGCCGGCCGCGACCCGCAGGCCCCCGACGAGCAGGGCGCCTGCGACGGTGAGGTTGCCGATGAGGACCAGGCCCGGATCGAAGGTCCCGAACAGCCGGAACACCTTCGCGTTGGCCCCGCGGTAGTCCTCGACGAGGCCGCCGAACTTCTCCCGGTTGCGGTCCTCCTTCCGGAACGCCTTCACCGCGCGGATGCCCGTCATCGTCTCGACGAACTGCACGATGAGCCGGGCGGAGGCGACCCGCGTCTGGCGGAACAGGCGCTGCGAGCGCGTCTGGAACCAGCGGACCAGGAACCAGAGCGGGATCAGCGCGCACGCGAGGACGAGCCCGCTCGGGGCGTCCACCAGGATCAGCGCGATCGCCGTGAACAGCGTGTAGAACGCGCCGGACACGAGGTTGCCGATGCCCTCGTCGAGCAGCTCGCGGATCGAGTCGAGGTCGCTGGTCTGGCGGGCGATGATCCGCCCCGAGGTGTAGCTCTCGTGGAAGTCCATGCTCAGCCGCTGGGTCTGCGAGAACACGCGCTGGCGCAGGTCGAAGAGCACGGCCTGAGCGATGCGGGCCTGGAGCACCCGGAACCAGCCGATGAGGGCCGCTCCCGCCAGGCTCGTGAGCAGGAAGCCCGCTCCGGCCAGGGCGAGGGGCAGCCAGTCGCCGTCGGCGAGCGCGGGCACGCCCCGGTCGACGCCGAGCGCGATCAGGGCAGGGCCCGCCACCTGCAGGCCGGTCGCGATGATGACCACGACGAGCGTCAGGGCGATCTGCCGTCGGCGGGGACGCAGCAGCTCGAGCAGGAGGCGCTGGGAGCGCTTGCGGACGGTGCGGCTCTCAGCGCGCGAGAGGTCGTCGCGCTCCTCGCCCGAGACGCCCGCGACTGCCGTGCTCATGCGTTCACCTCCGCTCGCTCGCCGACGGGGTCGTCGTCGGCGGGATCGTCGTCCGCCCGGTCGTCGTCGAGGCTCGAGATCACGAAGCGGTAGTGCTCGTTGGTCGCGAGCAGGTCGGAGTGCCGTCCGACCGCGGTGATGCGGCCCTGCTCGAGCACGGCGACACGATCCGCGAGCTGGACGGTGGACGGACGGTGGGCGACGACGAGCGCGGTGGTCGAGGACAGCACGTGGCGCAGCGCCGCCTCGACGAGCTCCTCCGTCTCCACGTCGAGCGCCGACAGCGGGTCGTCGAGCACGAGCACGGCCGGCTTCGCGGCCACTGCGCGGGCGAGCGCGAGGCGCTGCCGCTGACCGCCGGAGAGGCTGAGGCCCTCCTCGCCGATGACCGTGTCGACGCCCTGGGGGAGGTCGTCGACGAACCCGGCCTGGGCGATCGCGAGCGCCTCCCGCATCGACTCCTCGCTGCGATCCGGGCTGCCGAGCAGCACGTTCTCGCGCACCGTGTCGGAGAAGAGGGTCGCGTCCTCGAATGCCATCGCGATGTGGCGCCGCACCTCCGCGAGGCGCAGCTCACGCACGTCCACGCCGTCGAGCAGCACCGCTCCCCGGTCACCTCGTAGAGGCGCGTGGGCAGGGCCGTCAGAGTCGACTTCCCCGACCCGGTGAGGCCGACGAGTGCCATGGTCTCGCCCGGCTCGATCACGAGGTCGATCCCGTCGAGGAGGTCGGGCAGCTGCTCGGGCGCATCCGGATAGCGGAAGTGGACGTCCCGGAACTCGAGCCGGCCCTGCGGCCGCTCGAGGGTCGCAGGCCGCTCGGGGTCGCGGATCAGCACCGGCTCGTCTATGACCTCGAAGAAGCGGTCGGTCGCGTTGCGGGCGTCGAGCGTGAAGGAGAGCAGGAAGCCGATCGACTCGAGCGGGAACCGCAGCACCGTCGCGGTGGCGAAGAAGGCGACGAGCGCACCCGCCGTGAGCTGCCCCTGGGCGGCCAGGATCACGCCGACGGTCAAGCACAGGGCGAGCGTGCCATCCGGGATGAGGGTCAGCCAGCGCCAGATGAACGCGACCGCGCGGGCCTTCTCCATCTCGGTGCCGCGCAGCTCCTCCGCCTGGGCCTCGAACTTGCGCAGCGCGTGCGACCCGCGGCCGAACGCCTTGAGCACGCGGATGCCGTGCACCGACTCCTCGACCGCAGTGGCGAGGTCGCCGGCCTGGTCCTGGCTGCGCCGCGCGGCCGTGCTGTAGCGGCGCTCGAAGCGGATGGCCACGAGCCAGATCGGGATCGCGCTCAGCAGGAAGACCGCGCCGAGCAGCGGGTCGATGCCGAAGAGCAGCACGGCGCCGACGACGACCGTCACCGAGTTGACGACCAGAAGGACCAGGCCGAACGCGAGCCAGCGGCGGATCAGGTTGAGGTCGTGCACGGCGCGCGACAGCAGCTGGCCGCTGGGCCACCGGTCGTGGAACGCGACGGGAAGCGCCTGCAGGTGGGCGTAGAGCGCGTTCCGCATGTCCGCCTCGACGTGCGTGTTCGGCGTCAGCACGAGCCAGCGCCGCACGAGGATGGCGAGCGCTTCGAGGATCCCCAGACCCACGATGAGGAGCGTCGACGGAAGCACCGCGGCCGCATCCCCGTCCTGGAGGGCGGAGTCGACGAGGACCTGGAGGACCTGCGGGATGGCGAGCGCGACGAGCGCGGCCACCAGCCCGGCGACCATGCCGGCGATGAGGCGCGGCAGCGCGGGGCGGACGAAGGGGCCGAGGCGGAGCAGGGCACGGACGGTGGACAGTCGATCAGCGTCGACGGACATGCGGATCCCTAGAGGCCCGAGCGGGCCGAGGAGGTCGAACAGGGAGGAAGGAGCGCCGGTCGAGCCGGCGAAGGTCGTGCGGAGGCGGCGGGAAGGCTCGCGGGGCGGTCAGGCGCCCGCGTACGGCGGGACGAGACGCCGGACGGAGCCCGTGGATGCGCGCAGGGAAGTGTCCATGTCGTCCTCCGATTCGCTCCGATGCCCGGCCGTGGCGGCGGGCGAGCCTCCTAGGCTAGCCGCGGGCGCGGGAGTCCTGCAAGGGCCGGATCCGCACCGAGAGGCACGTGACGCAGCCCTCGAGCTTCTCGAACTCGCTCAGCGGCACCGACACCACGCGGTAGCCCAGCGAGGTCAGCAGCTCGGCGGTGCGCGGCGCGCTGGCGGAGAGCAGCACGGCGTCCGGGCCGAGCACCACGACGTGGACGCCTTCCGGCTCCGGCACCTCGAGGTAGCGCGGGAAGATCCTCGGGTCGTCGACAGTATCCGGGTGGCCGAGCACCGTGCCGTCGGGCAGCGCGGTCACGGCGGACTTGAGGTGGAGGACCTTCGTCACCGGCACCCCGACCACTGTGAGGCCGCGCATCCTCAGGATCGCCCGGAGCTGCCGGATGCCCTCGCCATTGGTGCGGCCGCCCTGGCCGACGTAGACCGTGCGGCCGATGATGAGCACGTCGCCGCCGTCGAGGGTGCCCGGCTCCTCTATGCGCTCGATCGGCAGGCGCAGCGAGCGGAGGGTCTCCTCCACGGCGTCGACCTCGTCCCGGCGCTGCTCGGCACCCGGGCGGGTCAGGACGGCGACTCCTCCCGCCACGACCACGGTGTCCTCGACGAAGACGGAATCCGGCCCCTCTGAGGCGGGCACCTCGAGCACGTCCCAGCCCTCCGAGCGGAAGGCGTCGACGTAGGCCGCCCACTGCTCGTCGGCCAGAGCCGAGTCGACCGGGACGCGGTCCTGGAAGGTGACGGCGCCCTCGGCGAGGCGCGGCGACGGAAGACGGACGAGGGCCGCGCGCCCCGAGCGGAGGACGGCGGGCGAGCTCTCCAGGATCGCGCGATGCAGCGGGCGGCCGACCGTCAGCGCGGCGATCACGGTGATGATCAGGAAGGCGAGGTTGACGCCGACGAGGGTTCCGGCCACCACCCCGACGAGGTTCCCGGAGAACGGATTGCCCGAGAGCAGCGCACCCAGGGTGGTGCCGATCAGCGCGGCGACGAGTCCCGCGACCACCCCCGTCAGCAGGGTCCACCCGATCCTCCGGAAGGCGCCGAGGCGCGCACCGATCGCGAGCACGACGAAGGACACGAGCATCGCGAAGCCGAAGAACCCGTTGGCCACCGGAAGCACCTCGGGGTTGAACCCGTTGCCGACGAAGAACAGGAAGACGGTGGCAGCGTGGGCGGCGAGCGCGGCGGCCGCGGCGCTCAGGAGAGCCGCGAGCAGTCGCCGGCCGGGAGGGGGCTGAAGCACCCGTCAACCCTAGCCGCGGCCCGTCGAGCCCCAGGCCGGACCGCCTCAGTGGTAGAAGTGGCGCTCCCCGGTGAAGTACATCGGCACGCCCGCGCGCTTGGCCGCCTCGATGACCTCGTCGTCCCGGACCGAGCCGCCGGGCTGCACGACCGCCCGCACACCCGCCTGCAGCAGGACCTCGAGGCCGTCGGCGAAGGGGAAGAACGCATCCGAGGCGGCGACGGAGCCGCGCGCACGCTCCCCCGCCCGGGACACCGCCAGGTGGCACGAGTCGACCCGGTTGACCTGGCCCATGCCGACTCCGACGGACGCTCCCGAGTTGGCGAGCAGGATCGCGTTCGACTTGACCGCCCGGCACGCCCGCCAGGCGAACTCGAGGTCCGCGAGCGTCGCCGCATCGACCGCGTCGCCGGAGACGAGCCGCCAGGTCGAGGTGTCGGACTGCGCCGAGTTGACGCCCTGGTCGAAGCTGTCGACCGTCTGCACGAGCACGCCGCCGCTGATCTGGCGGAACTCGCGCGGCTCCCGCCGGTAGTCGCCGGGCAGCTTCAGGATGCGGAGGTTCTTCTTCTTGCCGAGCACCGTGAGCGCGTCCGGCTCGAAGTCGGGCGCGACGAGCACCTCGGTGAAGATGTCCGCGACCTGCTCCGCCATGCGGAGAGTGACCGTTCCGTTCGCGGCGATCACCCCGCCGAACGCGGAGACCGGGTCGCACTCGTGCGCGCGGATGTGGGCGGACGCGATCGGGTCCGCCGCCTTGGGCGAGGCGACGGCGATGCCGCACGGGTTCGCATGCTTGATGATCGCGACCGCGGGGCCCGTGAAGTCGTAGGCGGCGCGCACGGCCGCGTCCGCGTCCACGTAGTTGTTGTAGCTCATCTCCTTGCCGCCGAGCTGCTCCGCCTGCGCGATGCCGCGGCCCGACGGGAACGTGTACAGCGACGCGCGCTGATGCGAGTTCTCGCCGTAGCGGAGCGGCGTCGCGAGGGTCGCCTCCACGCGGAGGACCCTGTCCGCGTCGCCGGTCTCGGCGGCCATCCAATCAGCCACCTGGCGGTCGTAGGCCGCGGTGTGCGCGAAGGCGGCGGCCGCCAGCCGGCGCCGCTGCTCCAGAGTCGTGCCGCCGGCGGCCAGCGCCGCCAGGATCTCGGGGTAGCCCTCGGGAGAGACCACGACCGCGAGGTTGGCGTGGTTCTTGGCCGCCGCCCGCACCATCGCCGGGCCGCCGATGTCGATCTGCTCGATCACCTCGCCCGCCGGAGCACCGGCCGCCACGGTCTGCGCGAACGGGTACAGGTTGACGACGGCGAGCTGGAAGGGCTCGATGCCGAGCTCGGTGAGCTGGCGCTCGTGATCCTCGAGGCGCAGATCGGCGAGCAGGCCGCCGTGGATCGCCGGGTGCAGCGTCTTCACCCGGCCGTCCAGCGACTCGGGGAAGCCGGTGGTCTGCGACACCTCGGTGACGGGCACGCCGGCCGCGGTGAGGGTGCCTGCCGTGGACCCGGTGGACACGATCTCCACTCCGGCCGCGGCGAGCGCGCGGCCGAGCTCGACCAGGCCGCTCTTGTCGCTCACGGACAGGATCGCCCGGCGGACCGGGACGACGTCGCGCTCCCGGTACAGGGCCGGGTCGATGCGGGGGCCGCTCATGTGGGGTACTCCTCCAGTCGGATGCGTCCTGCGGCGATGCCGCGGATCACGTCGGAGAGCAGCCGCCGCTCGACCGTCTTCACGCGGTCGTGCAGCGTCTCCTCGGAATCACCGGGCAGGACGGGGACCCGCTCCTGCGCGATCACGGGTCCGGTGTCGACGCCCTCGTCGACCAGGATCACGCTCGCCCCCGTCTCGCTCACTCCCGCGGCGATCGCGTCCGCCACGGCGTGCGCGCCGGGGAACTCGGGGAGGAGCGCGGGATGCGTGTTGAGCAGGCCGGGAGACAGGGCGCGGACCACCTCGCCGGGGAGGAGTCGCATGAAGCCGCTGAGGACCACCACGTCCGGTCGCCATTGCTGGATCTGGCTCAGCAGCTCCTTTCCCCAGTCCTCGCGCGTCGGGAACGAGGACAGGGGCACCGTGAAGGACGGGATGCGGAACTCCTCGGCATGGACCAGCCCGTCGGCGTCGCGGTCCGACCCGACGGCGAGCACGCGCGCGGGGAAGTCGGCATGCTCCGCCTCGGCGAGGAGCGCCCGGAGGTTCGAGCCGCCGCCCGAGATCAGGACGACGAGGGACAGCACTCCGAAAGCCTACCGGCGCGCCTCTTCCGCCCGGTATGCGCGCTCCGACTGCTCGCCACCTCCGCGCCTGCGGCCGCTGAGGAGTCCGAGCGCCGCGCCGATGCCGAACTCCACGCCGGCGAGCAGCCCGACGAGGAGCGGATCGGGGCCCACGGAGGCGAGCCGTCCCGGCCCGGCAGCACCGGAGGCGGCGGACGCGAGCAGCCCCATGGCGAGCCCGCCGGTCAGCGCCGCGATCCCGGCGGCCACCAGCAGCTCCCCCGCCGCGGCGGGGAGCAGGAGAGCCCGGTCGATCCTGGGCCGCAGCAGAGCGCCCACGAGGAACGCGCCGACGACCGGGAGGAGCAGGCCGAGGAAGCCCCAGCCGAAGTCGCCGGCGGGCAGTGCGCCGAGGACCGGGAGGCCGGGCAGGGGGCCCACCGCCGTGCCCAGCGGCGACACCGAGGACCCAGCGCCGAGAGCGAAGCCGGGACCGAGCAGCCAGGCGGCCGCCCAGATCACGAGGTCGGGAAGGACCGCGAGCTGCCCGAGCGTCAGCGCCGCCCCGCCGAGCACGTCCCCCTGCAGCGCCTCGTACAGCGAGATGACCGTGGAGTAGCCGAGGACGAGCAGCGCGGCGACGGCGACCGCGGAGACCGCGAGGAGGACGGCCAGGGACGCGAGCCCGGCCCTCGCTCCTTCGCGGAGGAGGACCGCCCAGTCCACAGGCAGCCCGACGCGGAGCAGGAACGCCTCTTCGCCGTGCCGGTTCCGGCGGAGAAGCCAGCCGCCGGCGAGGCCCACGGTGAAGACGGCGGTCGGGAGCAGCACGCCCTGCCACCGGGAGGGCTGGGCGGACTCCGCCCCCGCCGTGAGCACGACGAGCGCCGACACAGCGGCGAAGGTGGCCATCGCGACGAGCGCGCCGAGCCGGGGATGCTCGGACGCACGAAGCCGCGCGCCGGTCCGCGCAGCCAGCACCGCGGTGGTGAGCCCGAGCCCGAGGGCCCCCACGGTCACGACGAACGGGTTCCCGGCGCCTGCCAGGGCCAGCCGGGTCGCGAGGGCGGGATCGAGCACGAAGCGCACGTCCACCCCGTGGCCGAGCAGCCACGTGTCCGCGGCAGCTCGGTAGAAGACGGCCCAGTCGACGCCGAGCTCGTACTGGAACGCCCAGAGGGCGGTCAGAGGCACGAGCAGCGCGCCCAGTCCGATCCCAGCCGTGAGCAGGGACTCGAGGGCGGCGAGAAGGGCGGTGACTGGGCGGTTCATGCGTTCCGGAGCCTAACCCCGGAGATGCCCGGCGCCCGGGTGAAACCCCGTCAGACGGTCGCGAACACCTCGCGCATGAGCGCGGCGGTCTCGCTCGGCGTCTTGCCGACCCGCACGCCTGCGGCCTCGAGGGCCTCCTTCTTCGCCTGGGCGGTGCCCGACGAGCCGGAGACGATCGCACCCGCGTGACCCATCGTCTTGCCCTCCGGCGCGGTGAAGCCTGCGACGTAGGCGACGACGGGCTTGGTGACGTTGGCCTTGATGAAGTCAGCCGCGCGCTCCTCGGCGTCGCCGCCGATCTCACCGATCATCACGATGGCCTTGGTCTCCGGGTCCGCCTCGAACGCGGCCAGCGCGTCGATGTGCGTGGTGCCGATGATGGGGTCGCCGCCGATGCCGACGGCGGTCGAGATGCCGATGTCGCGCAGCTCGAACATCATCTGGTACGTCAGCGTGCCCGACTTGGACACGAGGCCGATGGGGCCGGCGTCCGTGATGGTCGCGGGGATGATCCCGGCGTTCGACTTGCCGGGGCTGATCACGCCGGGGCAGTTTGGCCCGATGATGCGCGTGGTGCCGCCCTTGGCCTTCGCCTGCGCCCAGAACTCAGCGGAGTCCTTGACCGGGATGCCCTCGGTGATCACGACCGCCAGGGGGATCTCGGCGTCGACGGCCTCCAGCACGGCGGCCTTCGCGAAGGCCGGCGGCACGAAGATGACCGACACGTTCGCGCCGGTGGCCGCCATGGCCTCAGCCACCGTGCCGAAGATCGGCAGCGTGCGCCCCTCGATTTCGACCTCGGTGCCCGCCTTGCGCGGGTTGACGCCGCCGACGATCTGCGAGCCGGACTTCAGCATCCGGCCGGCGTGCTTAGTGCCCTCGGACCCGGTCAGGCCCTGGACGATGATCTTCGAGTTCTCGTCGAGAAGGATCGACATGTTCGTTGGTTCTCTTCCTGCTCAGGCGTTCGCCAGCTCGGCGGCCTTGTCGGCGGCGTCGTCCATCGTGTCCACGACGGTCACCAGAGGGTGCGCGGCGTCGGCCAGGATGCGCCGCCCCTCCTCCACGTTGTTGCCGTCCAGGCGGACCACGAGGGCTTCGTCGCGGTGTCGCCGAGCTTCTCCAGCGCGCCGACGATGCCGTTCGCGACCGCGTCGCAGGCGGTGATGCCGCCGAAGACGTTGACGAACACGCTCTTCACCTGCGGGTCGCCCAGGATCACGTCGAGGCCGGCCGCCATCACCTCGGCGGAAGCGCCGCCGCCGATGTCGAGGAAGTTCGCGGGCTTCACGCCGCCGTGCGCCTCGCCGGCGTAGGAGACGACGTCGAGCGTCGACATCACGAGTCCGGCGCCGTTGCCGATGATGCCGACCTCGCCGTCGAGCTTCACGTAGTTGAGGTTCGCCGCCTTGGCCTTCGCCTCGAGCGGGTCGACGTCGCCGGCCTCGGCGAGCGCGGCGTGGCTCTCGTGCCGGAACTCGGCGTTCTCGTCGAGGGTGATCTTGCCGTCGAGGGCGATGACCTCCCCGACTCGGTGAGCACCAGCGGGTTCACCTCGACCAGCGTGGCGTCCTCATCGCGGTACACCCACCAGAGCCGCTCGATGACCGGGACGATGCGGTCGAGCAGGTCCTCGGGGAATCCTGCGGCCCGGGCGATCTCGTTCGCCTTGTCCGCGTCGATGCCGGTCAGCGGGTCGACCTCGATGCGCGCGAGCGCTTCCGGCTTCTCCACCGCGAGCTGCTCGATCTCCATGCCGCCCTCGACGCTCGAGAGCGAGAGGTAGGAGCGGTTGCCGCGGTCGAGCAGCACCGAGAAGTAGAACTCCTGGGCGATGCGGGCACCCGCGGCCACCATCACGCGCCGCACGATGTGGCCCTTGATGTCGAGTCCGAGGATCGCCTGCGCTGCGGCCTCAGCCTCGGCGGGGCTGTGTGCGACCTTCACGCCGCCGGCCTTGCCGCGGCCTCCGGTCTTGACCTGCGCCTTGACGACGACAGTGCCGCCCAGCTTCTCGGCCGCTGCGCGGACCTCTTCGGGGGTGTCGGCGACGATGCCGGGGAGCACGGGGACCCCGTAGCTCTCGAACAGGTCACGGGCCTGGTACTCGTATAGATCCACGCGTGTCTTCTCGGTCCTTGTGCTTCGGGCTCGGCCGAGGCCGAGGAGGGACAGCTGAACTCTACCCTTCCCGTGGAGGGCCGCTCGCGCGCGCGGCGGCCCCCGGCCGCGGAATACCGCGGCTATCGGCGCGGGGTATTTCGCGATTATCAACCAATTCCGGGCCGACTCGCGGAAGTGTCGCCTTTATCCGTACACTAATCCGCGCGGCTATTTCCGCCGCGAATTCCGGGCATAGTCCCTCAAAGCGATTGCTGAGAAGAAACCGTGGCACAGAAAGTCATTGTCGAGACCGTCGACGACCTGGACGGCAGTGTTATCACCGACGGCTCCGGCGGAACCGTCGCATTCTCCTACCAGGGGAAGTCCTACGAGATCGACCTTTCCTCCGACAACCGTGAGAAGCTCGCGTCCGCTCTCGAGCCCTACATCTCCAAGGCGCGGCCGACCGGCCAGCGCCGCCGCGTCGCCGAGGCGCCGTCCCAGTCCCGCAACAGCGGCGGCAGCGGCAACCGCCTGCAGGAGGTGCGGGAGTGGGCCCGCGCCAACGGCCACCAGGTCTCCGACCGCGGCCGCATCTCGAAGCAGATCCAGGACGCGTTCGAACAGGCTCACTGAGCTCGTCGAGCTCGTGGCGGCCCGTCGCGTCTGCTCTCAGCGCACCCGCGCGAGGGCGGGCGCGACGGATCGCACCGCGTCGTCGATGAGGGCGGCGGCCACCTCGTACTCGGCCAGGGGCCGGCGGTAGGGGTCCGGCACGTCATCCTGGTCCGGCGCCACAGGCGCGGCGAAGCCGCGCCGCGCAGCCACGGCGGCGACCACCGACCGCCCGTCGCCTTCCGGCACCTCGGCCATGGCTGCCAGACGCGCGAACTGGCGAAGCGTGAAGGTGTAGGCGGACGCCCGGGGAAACAGCTCCACGACGCGCGCCCGGTGCTCCCGCGCCGCGGTCAGGATCAGCCCCGAGCTCTGCACGAGCTCCCGCGTGACGCGCCGCGCGAGGTGCCCGTCGGGCTCCCCGCCGTGCTGGCGGGACATCAGCGCCGCTTCGTCGGTCATCGGCATGCCCGGACGAGCGAGCGTTCCGGCGCTGCCGAACTCCACCGGCGCCTCTACGCGGGCGCGGAGCAGCTGCTCGGCGATGGGAGACCGGCAGATGTTGCCGGAGCACACGAGAAGGACCGGGAAGGCCACGCCGCTCACCGCCCGTGAGCCGCGCCCGTGAGGACGCCGGCGCTCACAGGGTGCCGCTCCGGGCGGCACTCTCCGATTCGAGGAATGCGGCTTCCTCGAGCGTCGTCTCCTGCTCCTCGCCGGAGTCCGGGACCGCCGAGCGGAGCCGGACCGCGTTCCGGCGTCCCCTCCGTCGTGCGGGGCGCTGCGGCCGAACCTTGGCCGGCCGCGCACCGCGCGAGATGGAGGACCTGCGGTCAGCCGGAACCGGCTCGGCCGGCGCCTCGGCCGGCGGCTCGACAGCAGCGGGCAGCTGCACAGCGGGCATGGCGGGCAGGCGCAGCACGGAGGGGTACTCGGCTGCCGAGGGGCCCACGGCCGGAGGCTCCGTGGGAAGCGGCTCAGCCGGACGCGGCGTTCCCGTCTCCGAGGCCGGCACCCAGTCGGCGACGTCGGCAGGGTCGGCCAGATACCCGTAGCTGTAGCCGTAGCCGTAGGCGTCGGGTCCCTTCGCGGGCAGCATCGTCAGCACGACCCCGGCCGGCGTGACCTCCACGTTCCGCAGAGCGGCGAAGGTCTGGCGCAGCTGCGCCTTCCGGGTGCGGCCGGAGGCGACGACGACCAGCACGCCCGACACATAGGTCGAGAGCACTGCGGCGTCGGTCACCGGCAGAAGCGGGGCCGCGTCGAAGAGCACGTACTCATAGCTCTGCTCGAGACGGGCGATGAGCTGCACCATCGCGCTCGAGCCGAGCAGCTCGCTCGGGTTCGGCGGGATGCGCCCGGCGGGCAGGACGTCGAGGCTTCCGCTCCCCCACGGCTGGACGAGATCGTCGAAGTCGGCCCGGCCGATGAGCAGGTCGGAGAGGCCGACGGCGCCCTCGAGCCCCAGCATGTCCGCGAGGCGGGGCCGGCGCAGGTCCGCGTCGATGACGATCACCCGGCGACCCGCGTCCGCGAGCGCGATGGCGAGGTTCGCGACCGTCGTGGTCTTGCCCTCCCCCTGCACGGAGGAGGTGACGACGAAGCTGTGCCGCTGATCCGTTCCGCCGAGGAACTGGAAGTTGGTGCGCAGCGTCCGGAAGGACTCCGCTCGGATGCTGCGCGGATCGTCCTGGACGATGAGCGGCCGCTCCGGAGCGCGAGCGTCGAACGCGATGCCGCCGATGATCGGCGCCGGGGAGAGGCCGCGGACGTCGTGCTCGCCGCGGACATGGGTGTCGAGGGTCTCCCGCAGCACTGCGGCGGCGAGGCCGAGCGCGAGGCCGATGAGCGTGCCGAGCGCGAGATTGAGCGGAACGTTGGGGCTCTCGGGCGCGGCCGGCTGGACGGCGTCCGTCACCTGGGTGATGCGCACGGGCGATACGCCGGTGTCCGCCTGGGGGCCTCGAGCTCCTCGACGACGCGGGC
The DNA here is from genome assembly GCF_030296595.1 of Naasia aerilata. Lineage (GTDB taxonomy): Bacteria > Actinomycetota > Actinomycetes > Actinomycetales > Microbacteriaceae > Naasia > Naasia aerilata. Next base: position 777,140 of record NZ_AP027731.1, read on the forward strand.
AAGGCTCTGCGACGCCGCATTCGCGAGGTCGGCAGCCTCCGCGGGATCGGTGGACGTCGCGTCGATCTGGATGAGGCTGGTGTCGAGCGGAGCCGTCGCGGTGATGCGCAGTCCCAGCTCCGCCGCAGACTCGTCGAGGTCCAGCTGCTCGATCACGGGATTCAGCACCTTGGGCGTGGTCACGAGCTCGGCGTAGGACTTCACCCGGTTCTGGGTGAAGGTGTTCCCCTGCACCAGGTCGCTCACCGTGTCGTTGCTCTGGACCGACACGAATACCTTCGCCGCCGCCGAGTATTCGGGCGTCGCGACGAAGGAGTAGGCGGCCGCGGCGGCGATCCCGGCGAGGGTGATCGCCGTGATCAGGATCCATCCTTTGCGGATGATGCGGACATAGTCGCGGAGTTCCACGTGGCGCTCCCTGGTCGGGTGGATTGTGCCGGGATCAGCACGGGGGCGTTCCGAGCCTACGCAGTGGTGTATATCCCGGAAAGCCCGAGAACGGGGGAGGCGGGATTTCACCGCGAATCCTGGGAATTCCCGTCAGGAATCCGGAATGAGGCGCTTCCCCATGCCGGAGGCCGCATCGTCGGCATAGCCGAGTCCGGACCAGAACGAGCCGGCGGAGGAGTTGCCCGCGCGGATCTGGATATTCACCTTGGGGCACCCGAGCTCGGTGAGCCGCCGCTCGACCTCGCCCATGAGCCGCCGGCCGAGACCTGCTCCCTGCCGATCGGGCGCGACGGCGACGTAGTAGACCCATCCGCGATGCCCGTCATATCCGGCCATCGCGGAGGCGACCAGTCGGCCGTCCTCCTCGCCCACCAGGAACAGCTCCGGCTGCACCGCGAGCTTGCGCGCGATGTCCTTCCGCGGGTCGTTCCAGGGCCTCGTGAGGCCGCAGGCCTCCCAGAGGGCGACGACCGGCTCGGTGTCGCCCTGCCGGAACGGCCGGACCCGCACCTACGCGAGCTTCTCGATCGGCGCGACCTTGATGAGGAGGCGCTTGCGGCCGGCGACCTCGAACTGGACCTCGGCGATGCGCTTCGCGCCCTCGCCGGTGACCGCCATCACCCGCCCGTCCCCGAAGTCCGTGTGCCGGATCCGGTCGCCGGCAGCGAGCACCAGGTCGCCGTTGTCGCGCACCTGCCCCGTGATGCGGTTCGCCCACTCCGTCTTCGGCTTCGCTGCGGGAGGCGGGCCGCTGGGCGTGCTGTAGGCGCCGCCGTAGCCGTCCCGCCGCGCGTTGAGCGCGCGCGGCTGTGTGCCGCCGCGGCTCGTCGCCATGCCGGGCGACTGGCGCCAGTCGATGAGCTCGGCCGGGATCTCCTGCAGATAGCGGCTCGGCATCGCGACCGAGACCTCGCCGAACTGCGCCCGCGTCATCGCCAGGGAGAGGAAGAGTCGCTTGCGCGCGCGGGTGATGCCCACGTAGAACAGCCTGCGCTCCTCCGCGGGGCCCCCGGCTCGCCCGCCGACATGCGGTGCGGGAGCAGGTCCTCCTCCACACCGGTCAGGAACACCGCCTCGAACTCGAGGCCCTTCGCGGTGTGCAGCGTCATCAGCGACACCGAGCCGGTCTGGTCGTCGAGATCGTCGGCGGCGGCGACCAGGGACACCTCGGTGAGGAAGTCGAGAAGCGTGCCCTCGGGGTTGTTGCGCTGGAACTCCTTGGTCACCGCCACGAGCTCCTCGACGTTCTCGGCGCGCGCCTCGTCCTGCGGATCCCGGGATGCGCGGAGCGCATCGAGCAGCCCGCCTTTGGAGATGAGCAGGGACAGCACCTCGGGCACGCCGTCACCCGGAGCGGTCGGCGGCCGCTCGGTGAGCGCTGCCGCCTCGTCGAGGAGGTCGGACAGCGCGGTGATCGCACCCGTCACCTTGGGCCCGAGGCCGAGCTCCTTCGCGTGCCGCAGCGAGTCGCGGAAGGTGATCTCGTTCTTCTCGGCGAATGTCGCGAGCTGGGTCTCGGTGGCCGGTCCGATGCCCCGCTTGGGGGTGTTGAGGATCCGCCGCACCGCGAGGGTGTCGGCCGGATTCGCGACGGCGATCAGGTACGCCATCGCGTCCTTGATCTCCGCGCGCTCGTAGAACTTGGTGCCCCCGATGATCCGATAGGGGACGGCCGAGCGGATGAAGATCTCCTCGAGCGCACGGGTCTGCGAATTGGTCCGGTAGAAGACCGCCATGTCGTGATACGCGACGCCCTTGTCCCTGAGCGCCTGGATCTCGTCCGCGACGAACTGCGCCTCGTCGTGCCCGGAATAGCCCGTGTAGCCGACGATCTTCTCGCCGTCGCCGTCGGCCGTCCACAGCTTCTTGTCCTTGCGGTCGAAGTTGTTCGAGATGACCGAGTTCGCCGCGCTCAGGATGTTCTGGGTCGAGCGGTAGTTCTGCTCGAGCAGGATCACCTTCGCACCCGGGAAGTCGCGCTCGAATTCCACGATGTTGCGGATGTCGGCCCCGCGGAACGCGTAGATCGACTGGTCAGAGTCGCCGACCACGGTGAGCGAGGCCGGCTCGGTGGCGGCCAGCAGGCCCGGCTCCAGCTCGGCCGGGGACTTCGTGAGCTCGCGGATGAGCGAGTACTGAGCGTGGTTGGTGTCCTGGTACTCGTCGACGAGGATGTGCCGGAACCGCTTCTGGTACGCGGCAGCGACGTGCGGGAACGCCCGGAAGAGGTACACCGTCTGGCTGATGAGGTCGTCGAAGTCGAACGCATTGGCGCTCGAGAGGGCCCGCGAGTACTGGCGGAAGATCTCGACGAACATGACCTCGTTGGGGTCGTTGAAGTTCGCCTGCCGCGCGTAGCTCTCGACATCCGCGAGCTCGTTCTTGAGCTTGGAGATGCGGGCCGCCGTCGAAGCGACCGTGAAGCCGAGGACGTCGGCCTCGAGGTCCTTGATGATCCGCTTGATCAGCGCGCGGGAGTCGCCCGAGTCGTAGATCGTGAAGTTGCGGCTGTAGCCGAACTGCTCGGCCTCCCGGCGAAGGATCCGCACGCAGGCGGAGTGGAAGGTGGAGATCCACATGCCTTCGGCGGCGGTGCCGACGAGGTGCCGGACCCGCTCGCGCATCTCCCCCGCGGCCTTGTTCGTGAAGGTGATGGCGAGGATCTGGCTGGGCCACGCCTCCCGCGACTCGAGCAGGCCGGCGATGCGGTGGGTGAGGACGCGGGTCTTGCCCGAGCCGGCCCCCGCCACGATGAGGAGCGCGGGACCGCGGTAGAGCACGGCCTCGCGCTGCTGCGGATTGAGCCCCTCGAGCAGCGGTGATGACGTCGGCGCGATAGTGCTCATGAGGCCATCGAGTCTAAGCGAGGCCCCCGACAGCGGGCCGAACGAACCGCACGTCGCAGACTCGCGGACGAGCGCTGCGGCCGCCGCGCGGAGAAGCCGCTCGGTCGCGACCGGGTACCCTTCCCGGGTGAGTTCGCGACGGCCGGCGAGTCCGGAGCCGAACGCCGGGCTCCCCTCCGCTGGTCCACCTACCCGGTGCGCCAGCCGCTCGGGCTCATCCTTCTCGTGTGCGGGGCGGCGATGGTGCTGCCGATGACCGCTGCCACCGCCGAGCTCGGACTCGTCGGGTCTGCGGTGCACGCCGCAGGATGGCTGATCCTGCCCGCGCGTGGCGGACGCCGGGTGCTCGCCGCCCTGGCCTGCCTGCTGTCCCTCTACCTGATGCTGCTGGGGCCCCAGCTCGCGGCGCTCATGGCAGTGCCGCTCGCCCTCTGGTTCCTGGTCCGCCGCCGGCCCGCGAAGGCCTATCCCCTCACCCTCGCCCCGGCGGTGGCCGGGCTGCTCCTCACCCAGGTCACGGGGCCGTACGGCGCACGCATCCCGGTGCTCGCGGCGACCGCGGCGGTCGCCGTGGGCGCCGCATGGGTCGCCTCGCGTTTCTCCATCAGAGAACCTGCGCCTTCTACCAGGGAAAACGAACCTTCCGGCCGCTAAAATCGGAGTCATTATCACTTCCCTGCCCGGGATGGTCCCGGCCAGAGGGATCTGAGGAGCCATGGCACTGTCCAGCAATCCCGCATTCAACAACAGCCCCGCCTTCAACGGCAGGGGCGATGTCGCCGCTCGCGTCAACGCGCCTTCGGCGGAGGAGCTTGACGCGCTCTACGCGCGTCCGGCAGCCACCGCGGATGACACCGGCCGGATGACGTACGAGGACACGATCGTCAAGACGGTCGGCCTCTTCGCCGTCCTGCTCGTCGGCGCAGCGATCGGCTGGTTCATCCCGGCTCTCGCCATCGTGGGCATGATCGGCGGCCTCGTCCTCGGCCTCGTCAACACCTTCAAGCGGCAGCCGTCCGTTGGCCTGATCGTCGGCTACGCGGCGTTCGAGGGCCTCTTCGTCGGCGGGATCTCCGCCTTCTTCGAGATGGCCTGGCCCGGTGTGGTCGTGCAGGCGGTCCTTGCCACGCTCGTCACCGTGGGTGTCGTGCTCGCGCTGTTCGCGAGCGGCAAGATCCGCGCCTCGGCTCGTGCGACGAAGATCTTCCTCGTCGCGATGGTCGCCTACCTGGTGTTCTCGCTGGTCAACGTGGCGCTGATGCTGTTCAACGCCCCGGTCGCCGGCGGTGCGTTCGGCCTGAACTCGAGTGTCGAGATCTTCGGCCTCCCGCTCGGCATCGTGATCGGCGCCCTCGCGGTGCTGCTCGCCTCGTACTCGCTGGTGCTCGACTTCGACTACATCCAGCGCGGTGTGAAGAGCGGCCTCCCCGCAAGTTCGGCTGGCAGGCCGGCTTCGGCATCATGGTGACGGTCGTCTGGCTCTACGTGGAGTTCCTCCGCCTCTTCGCCATCGCCCGCAACTAACACCCCTCACGAGCAGCACCGACCAGGTGCGAGCTCACCCGAGAGAGGACGGTCCCCTCGGGGGCCGTCCTCTTTTCGCTTAAGACGAGCAACCACCGAAATGCCCCTACGCGCGCTCGCGTCGCGTCCCAGCTGGGCAAGGACGTTCCAGGGACGCCCCTGCAAGGGGCTCACTGGAACGTCCCCATATCCGCCTCACGAACGCGACATTCCTGCAGAGCGGGGGCCGGGTGGCCCATTCTCTTGCGAGTTTTGGCGCGCATGCTTGCGCGCCAATGTCTGAGCTGAGAATGGGCCACCCGGCCCCCGCGGCCCCTAGCAGACCACCCAACCAGCGATGGCGGAGCCGAGCGCTAGGAGCCGTCTACTCCCACTCAATCGTCCCCGGCGGCTTCGAAGTGACATCGAGCACAACCCGATTCACCCCAGCCACCTCATTGGTGATCCGATTAGAGACCCGAGCGAGCACCTCATACGGCACCCGAGTCCAGTCAGCAGTCATCGCATCTTCAGAGGACACAGGCCGCAGGACGATGGGGTGACCGTACGTCCGCCCATCCCCCTGCACGCCCACAGAGCGAACATCGGCGAGCAGCACCACCGGGCACTGCCAGATCTCGGCATCCAGCCCGGCCGCGGTCAGCTCGGCCCGCACGATCGCATCGGCGTCGCGCAGCAGATCGAGCCGTTCCCGGGTGACTTCGCCGACGATCCGGATCCCGAGCCCGGGTCCGGGGAAGGGCTGGCGGGCGACGATGACCTCGGGGAGTCCGAGCTCGCGTCCGATGGCCCGCACCTCGTCCTTGAACAGCGTGCGAAGGGGCTCGACGAGCTCGAACTTGAGGTCTTCGGGAAGCCCGCCGACATTGTGGTGCGACTTGATGTTGGCCGTGCCGGTGCCGCCGCCGGATTCGACGACGTCCGGGTAGAGCGTGCCCTGGACGAGGAAGCGGATGCTGTCGCCTTCGGCCTTGGCCTCGAGGACGAGCGCCTCGGCGGCGTCCTCGAAGGTGCGGATGAACTCGCGGCCGATGATCTTGCGCTTCTGCTCGGGGTCGCTGACGCCGGCGAGGGCGTCCAGGAAGCGGTCGGCGGCGTCGACGGTGACGAGGCGGACGCCTGTGGCGGCGACGTAGTCCTCCTGCACCTGCCGGGCCTCGTCCTTGCGGAGGAGACCGTGGTCGACGAAGACGCAGGTGAGCTGATCGCCGACGGCGCGCTGGACGAGGGCCGCGGCGACGGCGGAGTCGACGCCTCCGGAGAGCCCGCAGATGACCCGGGCGTCGCCGATCTGCGCGCGGATCCGCTCCACCTGCTCGGCGATGACGCTGCCGCTGTTCCAGTCGCCGGGGATCCCGGCGGCGCGGTGCAGGAAGTTCTCGATGACCCGTTGCCCGTACGGGGAGTGCTTCACCTCGGGGTGCCACTGGACGCCGTACAGCTTGCGCTCGTCGCTCGCGAAGGCGGCGACCGGTGTGGCGTCGCTGCTGGCCAGCACCTCGAAGCCTTCGGGGGCGCGTGCCACGGAGTCGCCGTGGCTCATCCAGGCGGTCTGGTCGGCGGGGATGCCGTCGAGCAGCGAGCCGCCCGACGTGACCGTGACTGCGGTCGAGCCGTACTCACGCCGCCCGGTGTGGGCGACCTCGCCGCCGAGCTGCTGCGCCATCGCCTGGAAGCCGTAGCAGATGCCGAGCACGGGCACGCCGAGGTCGAGGATCCCCGGGTTGAGCGCCGGCGCGCCCTCCTCGTAGACGCTCGAGGGGCCGCCGGAGAGCACGATCCCCACCGGGTTCCGGGCCGCGATCTGCTCGGCCGTCACGGTGTGCGGGACGATCTCGGAGTAGACGTTGGCCTCACGCACGCGGCGGGCGATGAGCTGCGCGTACTGGGCGCCGAAGTCGACGACGAGGACGGGCCGCGCCTCAGTTCCCGTCGCAGGCTGGGGCGTCTCGTCGCTGACGGGGATGCTGTCGCTAATGGCGGACCTCCGAGGGGGTGGACGCTGCGGCGGACTCGCGGGCCGCGAGGTAGGCGCTGACCTCGCGGGTGATCCGCCGCTCAGTGAAGAAGGAGAGCAGGGGCACGACGCCGCCGGCCGCGATGAGCAGGAAGCGCGTGATCGGCCACCGCAGGAACGTGACGAGGATGAAGTCGACGATGAGATAGGCGAGGTAGAAGTACCCGTGCGCGATCTGGGCGGCGAGACTCAGGTTGAACCCGGTGTGCATGCCGGCGGGGACGAGGAAGCCGCCGGTGCCGCCGAGGTCCGCCTCGAGCCCGAAGACGTACTTGAGGACGATCTCGACGCAGAGGATCAGGAGCATCACGCCGGTCGCGTAGGCGAGGATCCGGTAGATGGCGAGGGTCGTGCGGATCCTCGGGAAGTCGGTGATCCGGGGCTCGCTCGGCATGGTCCCCAGTCTACGGGCGCGGCCTGGAGGGGCTCTGCGCCGCCTCCTCGGCGGGAGCGGCCGCCTCGTCCAGCTCCTTCTCGTAGACGTCGCGCATCAGCCGATACCAGATGTAGAGGGCCGCGAGCGCGAAGAGGACCCACTCGACCGCATAGAACAGGTTGAGGAAGTTGAGCTGGACCTCCACCTCGGGCGGCGGGGAGGCGATCGTCTGCAGCTCGGCCGGCGCCGCGCGGAGCGTGATGTAGCCCGCGTGGGTCGGACCGGGATCCTGCCATTCGTTGACGAAGGCTGCCGTCGCCATGTCGGCTGCGAGGGCGGCCCCGTCCTCCGGCTCCGTCGGCGCCTCGCCCTGCTGGTACCGGCCGGTCAGGTCGGTCGGCAGCTCGGCCGGGTCGCCGTTCCACGCCTCGGCGGCGGCGGTGGCCGCGGCGAGCTCGTCGGTCCAGCCGAGGCCCACCGCGAGGGAGGCCCCGTCGGCCGTGCGGAGGTGGCCGATCGTCCAGTACCCGGTGCGTCCCTCGTCGATCCGGTCGCGGAGGACCGCGAAGTCGCCCGCCACCCAGGTCCCGGAGACCGTGACCAGCTGGCCCACGGCTGCCGACTTGGTCGTGGTCTGCGGCTGGGCGACCCGCTCGATCGGCAGCACGGTCTCGGTCGGCCGCTCGACGAAGCCGCCGTTCGTCACGGCGCGGCCCAGCTGCCACTGCCCGAACAGCGCGAACACGACGGCGATCGCGACGCAGAGCAGCAGCAGCGCGATCGAGCGGGGCCGCAGCATGACGGCGAGCAGCGGGTGGCCGCTCGCCGTCAGAGGCGTAGGAGAGGTTTCTGTCATGCGGTCTGGACGATGTCCGGCGCCTCCAGCCGCACGCGGTCGGCGGACTCGTCGTCCGGCTGCAGCTGGCTCTCGCGCTCGGCCTGCACGCGCCGGAGGTACGTCTGGACCTCCTTGTCGACCCGCGCCTCGTCCCAGCCGAGCACCTCGGCCATCAGGCGGGCCGCGACCGGGGCGGCTGAGACGCCCCGATCCCAGGCCTCGATCGAGATGCGCGTGCGGCGGGCCAGGACGTCCTCGAGGTGCAGGGCGCCCTCGTGGCTCGCCGCGTACACGACCTCGGCCTCGATGTAGTCGTCGGCGCCGGGGAGCGGCTCGGCGAGCTCGGGCCGGGCCTTGATCATGTCGAGGATCTCGTCGGTCAGGACGCCGTAGCGGTTCAGCAGATGCTCGATCCGCACGGTGTGGACCTTGAAGGCGCGCGCGATCTTGCCGCGCTTGTTCCACGCTGCCTGGTACCCCTCGGCCCCGAGCAGCGCGATGTTCTCGGTCGTCGACTCCGGGATCCGCCCGTCCAGCGCGGAGACCGCCGCGTCGATCGCATCCTTCGCCATGACGCGGTACGTGGTCCACTTGCCGCCCGCGACCACGACGAGGCCGGGCACCGAGTGGGTCACGAGGTGCTCGCGCGACAGCTTCGAGGTCTGCTCCGACTCCCCCGCGAGCAGCGGGCGGAGGCCGGCGTAGACGCCCTCCACGTCCTCACGGGTCAGCGGCACCGCGAGGATCTGGTTGACGTGCTCGAGGACGTAGTCGATGTCCGCGGCGGTCGCGGCGGGATGCGCCTTGTCGAGGTGCCAGTCGGTGTCCGTGGTGCCGATGATCCAGTGCCGGCCCCAGGGGATCACGAACAGGACGCTCTTCTCCGTGCGGAGGATGATGCCCATCTTCGACTGGAAGCGGTCGCGCGGCACGACCAGGTGGATGCCCTTCGAGGCGCGCACCTTGAACTGGCCGCGCTCCCCCACCATCGCCTGGGTGTCGTCCGTCCAGACGCCGGTCGCGTTGACGACCTGCTTGGCGCGGACGTCGAACTTCTCGCCCGTCTCCAGGTCGTGGGCGCGGACGCCGACCACGCGCTCGCCCACCTTGAGGAAGCCCTCCACGCGGACCCTGCTGGCCACGTGCGCGCCGTAGAACGACGCGGTGCGGGCGAGCGTCGCCACGTAGCGGGCGTCGTCGACTTGGGCGTCGTAGTAGGTGAGTCCACCGGTGAAGGCCCCGTTGCGGAGGCTCGGGATCGCGCGCAGCATCTGCCCCTTGAGCAGGTGGCGGTGGTGCGGGACACCGGGAGGACGCCCGCCCGACCAGCTGAAGACGTCGTACAGCAGCATTCCGGCTCCTATGTAGAAGCGCTCCCAGTACTTGTGGGTCAGCGGGTAGAGGAAGCGCACCGGCTTCACGAGGTGCGGCGCGAGGCGCTGCAGCAGCAGGCCGCGCTCGATGAGGGCCTCGCGGACGAGCCGGAAGTCCAGCTGCTCCAGATACCGGATGCCGCCGTGCACGAGCTTCGACGACCGGCTGGACGTGCCGGAGGCCCAGTCGCGGGCCTCCAGGAGTCCGACGCTCAGGCCGCGGGTGACCGCATCCAGAGCGCTGCCCGTGCCGACGATGCCGCCGCCCACCACGAGGATGTCGAGCTCGCGATCCTTGAGCGCGCGGATCGCCGCAGCTCGCTCCTCGGGACCGAGCTTCGACGAGAGTGAGACCGAATTCCCCTGCGCCATGATTCCTCCGTGTCCGCCGGCTGCACCGCGCCGGTGGGCGAGTTGCTACACCCGGTACGGTGCGACGACGACCTCCACCCGCTGGAACTCCTTCAGGTCGGAGTAGCCCGTCGTGGCCATCGACCTCTTCAACGCTCCGATGAGGTTGGCTGTTCCATCGGCCACCGGAGTGGGGCCGAAGAGGATCTGCTCGAGCGGGGCCACCTGGCCGACCTCGACCCGGTTGCCGCGGGGCAGCTCGAGGTGGTGCGACTCGGGTCCCCAGTGCCAGCCGCCGCCGGGCGCATCCGTGGCGCGGGCGAGAGCGGTGCCGAGCATGACCGCGTCCGCGCCGACCGCGATGGCCTTGACCATGTCGCCCGCGGTGCCGAGTCCGCCGTCCGCGATGACGTGCACGTACCGGCCCCCGGACTCGTCCAGGTAGTCGCGGCGAGCGCCTGCCGCATCCGCGATGGCGGTCGCCATGGGTGCATGGATGCCGAGGGCGGTGCGGGTGGTGGACGCCGCACCCCCGCCGAAGCCGACCAGCACGCCCGCCGCCCCGGTGCGCATGAGGTGCAGGGCCGCCATGTAGGTGGACGCGCCACCGACGATGACGGGGACGTCGAGCTCGTAGATGAACTCCTTGAGGTTCAGCGGCGTGCGCGTCTTCGAGACGTGCTCCGCGGACACGGTGGTGCCGCGGATGACGAAGAGGTCGACGCCGGCCTCGACGACCGTCTGGTAGTGCTCCTGCGTCCGCTGCGGGCTGAGCGCGCCCGCGACGGGCACGCCGGCGGCGCGGATCTCGGCGAGGCGGCTCTGGATGAGCTCCGGCTGGATCGGGGCGTCGTAGAGGCGGCGCATGGCGGCGGTCGCCTCCGCCGGCCCGAGCTCACGCAGGCCGGCGAGCTTGTCCGCCGCATCCTCGTACCGGGTCCAGAGCCCCTCGAGGTTGAGCACGCCGAGCCCGCCGAGGCGCCCGATGGCGATGGCGGTGTCCGGCGACGCGACCGAGTCCATGGGTGCGCTGAGCACGGGGATCGCGAACTGGAACGCGTCGATGGTCCACGTGGTGGACACGTCCTCGGGATCCCGGGTGCGACGCGAGGGCACGACCGCGATGTCGTCGAACGCGTAGGCCCGCCGAGCGCGCTTGGCGCGCCCGATCTCGAAGTCCATGCTCACCCTCCCAGCCTACCGGCGCCCCCGCTTCCCCTGCCTGGGCGCTCCCCCACCTCCCCCTCAACGCGTTGGTTCCCAAGGAACCGCGGGTGTAACCGCCATTGCGCGGGCGTAACTAGGCCCGCAGTGTGGCGGTTACACCCGCGCAACCGGGCGGAGACCGCTGGAGCGGACGATTCCGTCCATGCGCGGCGGATCCATGAGGTCCGCCCAGACGAGGCGGAACAGGCCGGTGGTCCGCCTCCGCAGCCGATCCTCGCGCTGCTTCTCGCGCCAGACCACTTCGGCTGCCGTCCTGCCACCGCGAAACTCCTCGCGCAGATACTTCACGGCACCGTCGAACTCGCCGACGATGCCCAGTCCCGGCCAGAAGAAGTCCACTACACCGACGAGGCCGCGCCCATCCGCGATGGGCACCTGAAGCTCCGGAGGTGCATAGCCGAGCTCATGCAGCCGAGCGCGCGCGAACGATTCACCGAACGAGTCGGAGACTCCCACGCCGAATTCGATCGCCGATCGAGCCGCCGACCTTCCTCGCCGACTCGGTTCCCTTTCCAGCTCCGCCAAGAGGTCCGTCCTGGTGACCGCCTGGCCGGCGCGACCGGCCATCGCCGCGTCCACAACTCCGACGGCGGGAGCGAAGGCGAGCCGCCGGGACAGGTCCACCACGGTGACCGCAGCTCCTGTCACCAACAGTCCCTGGACTTCGTTGACCCGGAGGCCTCTCAGCTCTCGCGGACGTCGGATCACGTCCCACTCCGAGCGTCCGCCCTGCGCCGGCTCACACAGCACCTCCACGCGATCCGGCCAGTCCCCGAGGAAGGGCAGGTTCCAGGCAGCCGCTGCCGAGAAGCCGCAGAAGATCACATCCCGGCTGGCGGCTTCTGCGACCGCCCGCATTCGGAGCAGGAGCCGGCCCCGCCCGTCGAGTCCGCTCCAATGAACGGCGTCCACGTAGGCGCCGCGTCGCACACGAACCAGCGCCTGGCGCTCGAGCGCCCGCTGAAGGGTCCGCTCCGAGGCGCCGATGCGCTGGAGGTCGGAGCTGAGCAGGAGCCCTGAAGCAGCGAATTCCGGAAGCATCCGGCAACCGTCGCGCGTGGAGTGCGCCGGCCGCCGGCACGGCCTGGAGACGTGGGGATCCGGGGCGCCCTCGCTCCTGGGGAGGAGCCACCGCCGCGGTGGAGAGCGCGGGTGAAACCGCCAACCTGCGGGCCTAGTAACACCCGCGGTATGGCGGTTACACCCGCGGAAGGGTCAGCGGCGGTAGTTGGGGGCCTCGACCACCATCTGGACGTCGTGGGGGTGGGACTCCTTGAGGCCCGCCGCCGTGATCCGGACGAAGCGGCCACGCTCCTTCAGCTCCTCGATGCTGCGGGCGCCCACGTAGAACATCGACTGGCGGAGGCCGCCCGTCAGCTGGTACACGACGCTCGAGACCGGGCCGCGGTAGGGCACCTGGCCCTCGATGCCCTCGGCGATCAGCTGCTCGTCGCTCGGCACGTCCGCCTGGAAGTAGCGGTCGCGCGAGTAGGACGTCTTCTTGCCCCGGGTCTGCAGGGCACCCAGGGAGCCCATGCCGCGGTACGCCTTGAACTGCTTGCCGTTCACGAAGACGAGGTCGCCCGGGCTCTCGTCGGTGCCGGCGAGCAGCGAGCCGAGCATGACGGTGTCCGCACCCGCGACCAGCGCCTTGGCGATGTCGCCCGAGTACTGGAGGCCGCCGTCCGCGATCACGGGGACGCCGGCGGGCCCTGCGGCGAGCGACGCCTCGTACACGGCGGTGACCTGGGGAACGCCGACGCCCGCGACGACGCGCGTGGTGCAGATCGAGCCGGGACCGACGCCCACCTTGACGGCGTCCACGCCCGCGTCGACGAGCGCCTGCGCGCCCGACCGGGTCGCCACGTTGCCGCCGATGATGTCGATGGCGGCGAACGACGGGTCCGCCTTCAGGCGGCGGATGATGTCGAGCACCCCGGCGGAGTCGCCGTTGGCGGTGTCGACCACGAGGATGTCGACGCCTGCATCCCGCAGCGCGCCGGCGCGATCCCACGCGTCGCCGAAGAAGCCGATCGCCGCGCCGACGCGCAGCCGGCCCTCGGCATCCTTCGTCGCGTTCGGGTACTTCTCGCTCTTGTCGAAGTCCTTCACCGTGATGAGCCCGCGCAGACGCCCTCGGCGTCGACGAGCGGCAGCTTCTCGATCTTGTGCTGCGCGAAGATCGCGACGGCCGAGTCGGGGTCGATGCCGACGGGAGCGGTGATGAGCCCCTCGCTCGTCATCACGTCCCGGACGAGCGTCGTGGACTTCTCGAAGGGCGACACGAAGCGCATGTCGCGGTTGGTGATGATGCCGACGAGCTTGCCGTCGCCCTCGACGACCGGCAGGCCGGAGATGCGGAACCGGCCGCAGAGCTGGTCCACCTCGGCGACGGTCGCATCCGGGGTCGTGGTGACCGGGTTCGTGATCATGCCGGACTCGGACCGCTTCACCTGATCGACCTGGGCGGCCTGGTCCTGGATGGAGAGGTTGCGGTGCAGCACGCCGATGCCGCCCTGGCGCGCCATGGCGATCGCCATGCGCGACTCGGTGACGGTGTCCATCGCGGAGGACAGCAGCGGGGCGGAGACCCGGATGCGCCGCGTCAGGCGGGAGGACGTGTCCGCCTCGCTCGGGATGACGTCGGTGTGCCCGGGGAGCAGCATGACGTCGTCGTAGGTCAGGCCGATGAAGCCGAACGGGTCGTGACCCTCCATGGATCCCCTTTCGTCGCCGCCCGCAGACGGACCAGGAAAAGCTGCTTCCGGGAAGCGACGCTGCCGAACCGGTGATACATGTTAACCGCGCGCGCGTCCATTCCTTCCCGACATCCTGGACTTGCCACCGGTCATGCGGAAACATGCAGGCAACAATGACGACGTAGTGTCGTCTCCCGACAATTGAACGTCAGAGCCGGCGACCTGCAGGCAACACTGGAGGCTGTGTGACTGCGTACGGACACCGGACCCGGCGACTTCTCGCCACCCTGCTCGGGCTCATGGTCGGCTTCCTCGCGGCGTTCGCCGCCGTTGCGGCGCCTGCGAGCGCCGCCCCCGCGGTGCGGGCGGGGACCGACGTGATCGACCCGAACACGGCGGAGGAGACGATCGCCGTCTGGATCCGGCAGACCAGCGACAAGGCCGGCATCCCCGGCGTCGCGGTGACGGTGACCGGCGACGACTTCGACGGCGCCTTCACGACCGACCAGGACGGCCGCGTCTACGTCGGCCTCCCGGGCCCGGGCACGTACCAGGTCGAGGTCGACCCGAGCACGATCCCCGAGGCCTCCGGCACCCTCCCCGAGGGCTCCAACCCGCGGGAGGTGAAGGTCGCGCAGACGAACAAGAACGTCCCCGCGAACTTCCTCGCCTCGACGACCGCAACCGGTGGCGGCTCGACCACCCCGAGCTCGGGCGCCACCCCGTCGCCCGGCGCGACGGACGAGGCGACCGGAACGGTGCCCCCGTCGGCCAACACCGGCGGCACGGGGTTCTGGGGCGTCGTCCTCACGAAGCTCGTGACGGGCCTGATCTTCGGCCTCCTCCTCGCCCTCGCGTCGATCGGCGCCTCGCTCATCTACGGCACCACCGGCCTGAACAACTTCGCGCACGGCGAGCTGGTGACCTTCGGCGGCCTGATGGCGTTCACTCTGACGCAGCTCGGCGCGCCCGGCTGGCTCGCGATCCTCGGAGCCGTCGTCCTCGGCGGGCTCTTCGGCTTCGTGCAGGACTTCGCGATCTGGAACCCGCTGCGCCGGCGCCGAGTGGCCCTGATCCCGCTGATGATCGTGAGCATCGGCCTCGCCCTCGCGACCCGCTACGTGTTCGTGCTCTTCTACGGCGCGGACCGCCTGACGCTGCCGAACAACCCGAAGCCGTTCCTCGTGCTCGGACCCGTGAGCCTGCGCTTCACCGACGTGATGGGCGCGGTCCTCAGCATCGTGGTGCTGCTCGTCGTGGCCTACGTGATGCTGCGGACGAAGCTCGGGAAGGCCGCCCGCGCGGTCTCCGACAACTCGGCGCTCGCGTCCGCGTCCGGCATCAACGTGAACCGCGTGATCCGCTTCGTGTGGATCGGCGCCGCGGCCCTCGCGGCGCTGGCGGGCGTGCTCATCGCGTACTACCAGGCGCTGCGCTGGGACACGGGAAGCGCGATTCTGCTGCTCATCTTCGCGGCGGTCACGCTGGGAGGCCTGGGCTCGGCGTTCGGCGCGCTCGTCGGCTCGCTCGTGCTCAGCATCTTCATGAACCTGTCGACGCTGGTGCTGCCCGAGAACCTGAAGTATGCAGCAGCACTCGTCGTGCTGATCCTGATCCTGCTGTTCCGGCCCCAGGGAATCCTGGGCCGCCGGGAACGGGTCGGCTGACGGGAGGAACCGGACCATGGATCTGAACTTCATCTGGCTCGCCCTCGGCGAGGCCGTCTCCCCCACCACCGCCGCCTACGCGCTCGCCACCATCGGCCTCGTCGTGCACTTCGGCTTCACCGGACTGCTCAACTTCGGCCAGGCCGGCTTCATGGCCGTCGGCGGCTATGCCTTCGCGATCACGTCGCTCAAGCTCGGCTGGCCGGTGCCGTTCGCGTTCCTCGCCACGATCGTGGCGGCGACGGTGTTCGCGCTCATCCTCGGCATCCCGACCCTGCGGCTGCGCGCCGACTACCTGAGCATCGTCACCATCGCGGCGGCGGAGATCATCCGGCTCTCGGTGAAGACCGCGGAGCTGACGGATGTCACCGGCGGAGCCACGGGCCTGAACGGCGCCAGCCGGGCGTTCAACGACCTCAACCCGATCCCCGAGGGCCGCTACGGCTTCGGCGTGCTGACCTACACGGCAGACCAGCTGTGGGTCCGCGTCGTCGGCTGGGCCCTCGTGCTGATCGCGTGCCTTCTCGTGTACCTGCTGATCCGCAGCCCGTGGGGCCGCGTCATCCGCGGCATCCGCGAGGACGAGGACGCCGTGCGCAGCCTCGGCAAGAACGTCTTCTCCTACAAGATGCAGGCGCTCATCTTCGGCGGCATCCTGGGCGGCATCGCGGGCGCGCTGTTCATCCTCCCCGCAGCCTGCAGCCCGACAACTACGGCACACAGCTGACGTTCTTCCTCTACACGATCATGCTGCTCGGGGGCGCGACCACGGTCTTCGGGCCGATCATCGGTGCGATGCTGTTCTGGGTGGTGCTCTCCCTGTCGGACGGCATCCTGTCGCTCGCCATCTCGAACCACTGGCTGCCGCTGACCAGCACGCAGCAGGGTCCGATCCGCTTCATCATCGTGGGCGTCGCCCTCGCGCTCCTCGTGGTCTTCCGGCCACAGGGGCTCCTGGGCAACAAGAAGGAGGTGTTCTTCAGTGCCTAAGACCCCTGTCGCCGACCTCGTGGCCGGCCCGGTCGCAGCCGGAGTGCCGAAGAAGAACCCGATCATCGTCGCCGATCAGGTCAGCCGCCGCTTCGGCGGGCTCACCGCCGTCGACGTCGCCCATGTCGAGATCCCGGCGAACGCCATCACCGCACTGATCGGGCCGAACGGTGCGGGCAAGACGACCTTCTTCAACCTGCTGACCGGGTTCGACCAGCCCAACACGGGCACGTGGACGTTCCAGGGCCAGGACCTCGCCCGCATCCCCGCCTACCGGGTGTCCCGGCGCGGAATGGTCCGCACCTTCCAGCTGACCAAGGCACTGAGCCTCATGACGGTCATGGACAACATGCTCCTCGGCGCCACGCACCAGCCGGGCGAGAACATGTTCCGCGCTCTCTTCCGCGGCGGGTGGGCGAAGCGCGAGGAGGCGATCACCGAGAAGGCGATGTCGCTGCTCGAGCGCTTCAAGCTCGACACCAAGCGCGACGACTACGCCGCGAGTCTCTCCGGCGGCCAGCGCAAGCTGCTCGAGATGGCGCGAGCGCTCATGAGCGATCCGGTCCTCGTGATGCTCGACGAGCCGATGGCGGGCGTGAACCCGGCGCTCACCCAGTCGCTGCTCGGACACATCCTCGACCTCAAGGAGCAGGGGATGACCGTGCTCTTCGTCGAGCACGACATGCACGTGGTGCAGGAGATCGCGGACTGGGTCATCGTCATGGCGGAGGGCCGCGTGGTGGCCGAGGGGCCGCCCGCCACGGTGATGAGCGACCCGGCCGTCATCGACGCCTACCTGGGTGCCCACCACGACACCGACCTGGGCACGCTGAGCGGCCAGCTGGAGATCGCGAAGGACATGGAGTCGGACATGGTCCGCCGTGACCTCGAAGAGGAGGCGGCAGAGCATGGCCGATGACATCATCCTGGAGACCCGCGACCTGGTCGCGGGGTACATCCCCGGCGTCAACATCCTCAACGGCTGCAACATGTACGTGGGACGCGGAGAGCTCGTCGGCATCATCGGCCCGAACGGCGCCGGGAAGTCGACGCTGCTGAAGGCCGTCTTCGGGCTCGTCGGCATCCGCGAGGGGTCGGTGACGCTCGGCGGCGAGGACATCACGGGCCTCGGCGCCGACAAGCTGGTCGGCAAGGGCGTCGGCTTCGTGCCGCAGACGAACAACGTCTTCCCCAGCCTCACCATCGAGGAGAACCTCCAGATGGGGCTGTACCAGAAGCCGAAGATCTACAACGAGCGGCTGCAGTTCGTCGCCGGCCTTTTCCCCGAGCTCTCCAAGCGCCTGAAGGCGCGCGCGGGCTCGCTGTCCGGAGGCGAGCGCCAGATGGTCGCCATGTCCCGGGCGCTCATGATGGACCCGTCGGTGCTGCTCCTCGACGAGCCGAGCGCCGGCCTCTCCCCGTGCGGCAGGACGAGACGTTCATCAACGTGTCTGAGATCAACCGTGCCGGCGTCTCGGTGCTCATCGTCGAGCAGAACGCACGGCGATGCCTGCAGATCTGCGACCGCGGCTATGTGCTCGATCAAGGGCGTGACGCCTACACGGGCAAGGGCCGCGAACTGATGAACGATCCCAAGGTCATCGAGCTCTACCTCGGCACGCTGGCCGCCGACCAGGAAGCGGCGAAGAAGGCCTGAGCGGGGCCGCCCGCCGCCGCAGCGCCGGCACCCTCGCCCTGGCCGGCCTGGTCGCGGCCGGTGCCCTCGCGGGCTGCACGGCCTCGCCGCCTGCGCCGGCCTCGACAAGCGCGGCGCTGCCGGATGGCGTCCGCGTCGACGTCGAGCAGTACCGCTCGGACCGCTCGGCGCACGCGCTCGCGATCCGCATCGTCAACGGCAGCGACCAGCGCCTGACCGTGACGGGCGCCGCGTTCGCCTCACCCTCCTTCGTCGCCCCCGCGGTCTGGCAGAAGCGCTCCTCCACGATTCCAGCGGGTGTCACGCGCGACCTCCGCGTGATCCTGCCGGACTCCGATTGCGGCGCCACCGGCGCGGGTCCCGTCGTGACCCTGCAGTTCGCGCTCCCCGACGGTCGGAGCGGCACGGCGGAGGTTCCGGCGGGTGATCCGATCGGCAGCCTCGCGAGGATCGCCGCGGAGGACTGCGCAGGCCAGGCGGTGAGCGGCGTCACGGCGCTCCAGGGGGCCGCTCTGAGCGTCGAAGGGTCCGGCGCCGACTCCGTGGCCCACCTGACCGTCGTTTCGAGCCCCAGCGGGGCGCAGACCGCCGTCGAGCTCGTCCGCGTCGATTCCACGGTGCTCCTCGAGTCCGCGGCGGGCGGCGCTTGGCCGCTCGGCCTCCGAATCGCAGGCACGGACGCCTCGACGAGCTTCGACCTCGCCATCGTCCCCAACCGCTGCGATCCGCACGCCGTGGCCGAGGACAAGGTGGGCACGCGCCTTCCCATCGTGGCGATCGACGCCGAGGGGATCGAGCGGCACTTCCCGCTGGAGCTCGCGGACGGCATCAAGGACCGGCTGCTGCAGTACGTCGCCGCGACCTGCGGCTTCGGCGGCTGAGCGCGGCATCGGCCCGGCGCGTATGTGAGCAGGTCACCTGCGCCGGAACGCAGAACGGGGCCCGGCCGAAGCCGGACCCCGTTCCTGTCGTGCGGGTGCTACTTGGTGAGGTCGCCGAAGACGGAATCCTCGTACGCGGTCTTGTTGCCGGCCTCGTACTTGTAGATCGACACGTAGGCCTGGCTCGGGTCGCCGTTCTCGTCGAACGTGACCGGGCCGGACTGACCCTCGTAGTCGATGTCCTCGCCGTCAGCGATCAGCTTGGCGCAGTCGGCGAAGTTGTCGCACTTCGTGCCCTTCTCCGACACCGCCTGCAGGTTGTCGCGGATGGTCGCACCGTCGGTCGCGCCGCCCTGGAGCGCGGCGAGCGCGATCAGGGTGGTGCCGTCGTAGGACTCGGGGCCATAGCTGAACACCGTGAGCGGGGCGTTGCCCTGGCTCTTCACGAGGTCCTGCAGACGACCCTGGAAGTCCTCGCTCGCCTGCACGCCTGGGTTCGTGAACTGCGCCCCCGCGATGTCGACGTTGGTGTCCTTCTCGGTGATGACGCCGTAGTTGCCGTCGACGCCGTAGAGCTTGGAGAAGTCGAAGCCGCGGCTCGCGAACTGCTCCGAGGCGCTCTTGATCTCGTCGTAGGAGATCATGAGCACCGCGTCGGGGTTCGGCGCGAGCACGTCGGTGACCGCACCGGCGAAGTCGGTGGCCGCCTCGTCGAAGGTGACGTCGGCGACGACCTGGACGCCCTGGGCCTCCAGCGTCTTCTTGACGTTGTCGTTCAGCCCGATGCCGTAGTCGTTGTTGCCGTAGAGGATCGAGACGGTGGTGGCACCGTCGGAGGCGATCTTCTGGCCGACGACCTGGCCCTGGAGCACGTCCGAGGGGGCGGTGCGCCAGTAGTAGCCGTCGTCGTCGTAGGAGCTGAACGCGGGCGAGGTGTTCGCCGGCGAGAGCTGCACGACACCGGCTCCCGTGACCTGGTCGATGACGCTCAGCGAGACACCGGACGACGCGGCGCCGACGATGGCGCTGACGCCGGACGACAGCAGCGCGGTGACCGACTGCGTGGCGAGGTCCGTGGTGGTGTCACCCGAGTCCTTGTGGTTCACCTTGACGGTGATGCCGGCCTTGGCGTCGTTGATGTCCTGGACGGCCAGGTCGACTCCCGCGAACTCCGGCGGGCCGAGGACGGCCAGCGTGCCGGTCTGCGGCAGGATCGTGCCGAGGTTGAGGGTGAGGTCTTCAGCGGACCCGCCGCCGTTGCTGTCGTTGCCGCCGCCGCCGCCCGAGCCGGACGTCGCGCAGGCGGACAGCACGAGGGCGCTGACACCGAGCACGGCGAAGCCGCCGAGAGTTGACTTGAGCATGCGCGAGCGGGAGGCCGAGGCCTTCGAGAGGGCGCTCATAAAGCTCCTTGCTGTGGATGTGAAAGGGCACGGCGATGCAATGCCGTGCGGCCACCGTACGTGTTATCGGGGCACTGCGTGCTACTGACACGTTACGGACGTGTAACACCACGCAGGGAGGACGCTGAGAATTGCTCGTCTAGGGTTGCCGTACCGCGGCATCCGGGCGGGCGGGAGAGCGGACGGAGGCGGTCAGATTCCGGGCGACACCGGGACGAGACGGGGGCGCCTCGCGACGCGCACGAGGTCGACGCTGAGCACGACGAGGGCCAGCCAGACGAGCGCGAAGCCCGCCCATCGCTCGGGCGGCATGTCCTCGTGCAGGACGACCACGCCCAGCACGAACTGCAGGATCGGCGTCGAGTACTGGATGAAGCCGAGCGCGCTCAGCGGGAGGCGGCGCGCCGCGGTCGCGAAGAGGAGGAGCGGGATCGCGGTCATCGGGCCGGCCGCCATGAGCAGGAGCGCGTTGCCGGGCCCGGCCGAGCCGAACGCCAGCAGGCCCGAGGAGGCGACGGCGATCAGGATGCCCACTGACGGCACGAACAGCCAGGCGGTCTCGACCGCGAAGCCGGTGAGGGCGTCCACGTCCGGGCCGAGGCGCTTCTTGGTGAGGCCGTAGAGGCCGAAGGAGAACGCGAGGGCGAGCGCGATGACCGGGAAGGCGCCATGGGCGACGACGAGCACGATCACCGCGACGCCGCTGATCCCGATGGCGCACCACTGCAGCGGCCGCAGGCGCTCCCGGAAGACGAAGACGCCGAGCAGGACCGTGACGATCGGGTTGATGAAGTAGCCGAGGGCCGCCTCGACCACCTGCCCGCTCACCGCGGCGATCACGTAGACCTGCCAGTTGATGAAGATGAAGACGGCGGCGAGGCCGAGCGTCCACAGCAGGCGCGGCGTGCGGAGCACCGTCAGGATGCGCCCCCAGCCCCGCAGCACGGTGGCGAGGACGATGCACAGGACGAGCGAGAACACGACCCGCCAGGCGACGATCTCGAAGGGGCCCGCCGGCGCGAGGACGAGGAAGTAGAGCGGCAGGAAGCCCCAGAGCAGATGGGCGCTGATCGCCGCGAGGAAGCCGGTGCGCGACGCGTCCCGGCCGGTGAGCGGGCGATCGGCGGTCATTCCCTCCACTCTAGGCGCGGCTGCCGAGGATCAGTACACGGAGGGCGACCGGTGGGGCGGAGTGCACGAAGGGCCCGGCCGTCACATTCCTCCGCCCGGGCCCGGAAGACGCACGAAGGGCCCGGCCGTAGTCGGCCGGGCCCTTCGAGAGGAGCTGCGTCTCAGCGGACCACGACGGCCAGCACGTCACGAGCGGACAGGACGAGGAACTCGTCGCCCCCGAACTTGACCTCGGTGCCGCCGTACTTGGAGTAGAGCACCCGGTCGCCCACGGCGACGTCGAGCGGAACGCGGTTGCCGTTGTCGTCGATCCGGCCCGGACCGACCGCGACGACCTCGCCCTCCTGGGGCTTCTCCTTCGCGGTGTCGGGGATCACGAGGCCGGAGGCAGTGGTCTGCTCCGCCTCCACCTGCTGGATGACGATTCGATCCTCGAGCGGCTTGATGGTAACCGGCACGGTTGACCTCTTCTTTCTTGACCTTCGACGTGGTTAGCACACGACCCATCGGAGTGCTAAACCCGAGTCTAGGGGCTCTGTTGGCACTCCTGCAATGCGAGTGCCAGCGTCCGCCGCGGGCGGCTAGCGTGGTGCGATGCGCGACGAGGAAGTGCTGGAGCTGCTGTCGGCCGAG
Organism: Naasia aerilata; assembly: GCF_030296595.1. Lineage (GTDB taxonomy): Bacteria > Actinomycetota > Actinomycetes > Actinomycetales > Microbacteriaceae > Naasia > Naasia aerilata. The sequence continues at coordinate 799,203 of NZ_AP027731.1, forward strand.
GGGCTGCGCCTGCTCGACAGCATCCCGCCGTACGGATCAGGGAACGACGTTCTGCGCCTGTCCGCGGACCTCCGCCGCGCCGGGCACTCCCCTGCGCTGGTCGCCAGCGTCCTGACTCAGGCTCGGCTGCGGCAGCGCGCCGCAGCGAAGTTCGGCGAGTTCGCCTCGCGCATGCTCTTCACCGAGACGGGGCTGGAGCAGGCCACCCGGCTTCCGGTCGCCGCCCTCCACGCGGGCCGCTTCGCCCGAGCGGGCGTGGCACGGGTGACGGATCTGGGGTGCGGCATCGGCGGGGACGCTCTGGCGATGGGCGCGCTCGACCTCGAGGTGCTCGCGGTCGATCGGGATCCGGTCACCGCGGCCGTCGCGGCCTACAACCTCGCCCCCTTCCCCTCGGTCGCCGTCGACGTCGCCGACGCCGAGCAGGTGGAGCTCGCGCCCGACACCGCGGTCTTCCTCGACCCCGCGCGCCGGACTGCGGCGTCCGGCGGGCGCCGGGTCGGCGCGGACGAGTGGTCCCCCTCGCTGGACTTCTGCTTCCAGCTGGCGGCCTCCCGCCCCACCGGAATGAAGCTGGCGCCGGCGTTCGACCGCTCGCGGATCCCCGCCGACCTGGAGGCGCAGTGGGTGACGGCGGGCGGCGAGACGGTCGAGCTCACCCTCTGGTCCGGCGCTCTGGCCCGGCCGGGCGTCCTCCGGAGCGCGGTGGTGCTCGGCGACGGCGGGAGCGCAGAGCTGACGGGCGGCGCGGACAGCGCCGACGAGCCCGTGGTGCCGCTCGGCCGCTTCGTGCACGAGCCGGCCGGCGCCGTCATCCGCGCGCGACTGATCGGCGACCTCGCCCGCGCCGTGGGCGCCGGGATGCTGAGCCCCGGGATCGCCTATCTGACCGGCGACACCGCGCCCGACTCCCCGTTCCTCGCGAGCTTCGAGGTCGAGGAGGTCCTCCCGCTCGACGAGCGGCGCATCGCGCGGGAGCTCCGGGACCGCGGCATCGGCCGCCTCGAGATCAAGAAGCGCGGGGTCGACGTCGACCCCGCCGTGTTCCGCAAGCGGCTGGGCCTGCGGGGCGATGCGGAGGCGACCCTGCTGCTGGCGCCCGTCGCAGGGCGCCGGACGGCGATCCTCGCCCGGCGAGTGCGTCAGCCGGGCAGCGTCACGAGCGGCGCGATCACCGAGAAGTAGACCGTCCACCAGACCAGGGCGAGCACGAGCCCGGTGTAGCCGAGCACCAGTCCGGCGATCGCCATTCCGCGGCCTCCGGCCCCCGTCCGGCGGATGCGAGCGAGGGCGACGTGGCCGAGGATCACGCCCAGGACGTGCAGCCCGACGAGCGACAGCACGAGTGCGGCGACCGCGCGCCCGTCGGCGGGCGGCCGGGGAGCGCGTCGCGGCCGGCGCGTCGAGTCATCGCCGGCGACGTGGTCGAGCCCCACCTCCTCCGTGAGGACCGGTTCGGCCGGGGTCTCGCTCACAGGCCGGTGTAGCGGGGGTAGAGGCCGAGGAAGAGGAAGGGCAGGGTGAGGGACGCAACGATCAGGACGACGAGCAGCACTGCTCCCGCGATGCCGACGTAGCCGAGGATCAGCCCGGGCAGCGCAAGCCGCCGCCCGTCCGCTTCCCGGCGGAGCGCGAGGTGCCCGAGCACGACGGCGGCGATCGACGGAAGGCCCAGGAAGGCCCAGCCGAAGACGATCCCGCCGATCCCGGTGAGCAGGGCGGCGAGGCTGAGCGGCGTGGCGGCCACCGGCTGCGCACTCGGCGCGGGCGCGTACAGCTGCGGAAGGTCGGTCACGCGTTCTCCTTGTCAGGACAGCGAGAACCGGCCGGCACCACGCGGGCGCCGGCCGGTTCTGCGAGGGTGCTCAGTAGGTCTGAACCGTGCCGTAGTTGGCGAAGAGGACGATCCAGCCGATGAGCGAGATGATCGCGATCGCCAGACCGACGAAGCCGAGGATGATGCCCGTCATCCAGAGGCCCTTGGAGGCCCACGGCTCGCGCTTCTTCCCGAGGAAGCCGAGCACGATCGCGGCGGCCGGGATGAAGAGCTGCAGGATCGACCCGACGATCGGGAAGAAGACGACGAAGAAGCCGACGACGCCGATGATTCCGGCGACGAGCGACAGGATGCTGAGGATCGGCGACTTCTGGGCGGGCGCGCCACCCGTGTACGGCGACTGCGGCGCCGCGGCGTACGGGCTCTGCGCGGGCTGGGCCGCGTAGGACGGCTCCTGCGGCGGGACGGGGGAGGGGTCTGGTCGGTCATGACTGCATTCCTTTCAGGGAGGTCAGGGGGCGTAGCTCACGCCGGACGTCGCGTAGACGCCGGCGGCGATCAGGATGACCGCGATCACGGCGAGGATCTCGAGCACGAGCGTGACGTAGCCGATGATCAGGGCCGCGATCGCGAATCCGCGGCCCCGTTCGCCACGGGTCTTCGTCTGGCCGAGACCGATGTGGCCCAGGATGATCGCGACGACCGAGATCCCGACGACCGACAGCACGAAGGCCACGATGCTGAGGATGTTGAACGGCTGCTCCGGGCCCGGTGCCTGCCCGTACGAGGGAGCCGGCTGGATGGACTGGGACATGGGAACAGGCTCCTGGATTCACAGCAACACCGAAGGTCCGGCGGGCGTTGCCATCGTCCCAGTCGGTGTATGAGGTGTCAATCAGCGCCGCGCCGTGTCGAGGTCACCCGTTCGGGGGCGCTCGCGGTCACCGAACAGCGACGTCCGTGACCGGCAGGGTGGAGTCCGCACCGAAGGAGAGGCCCGACGGCGGCCGCCCCGCGGTCACCAGTCCTGCGCCGACGGCGGCGATCATGGCGCCGTTGTCCGTGCAGAGCGACAGCGGAGGAACCCGGAGCGCGATGCCCGCAGCGGCGCAGCGCTCCTCGGCGAGCGCACGCACGCGTGCATTGGCGACGACACCGCCCCCGAGGAGCAGCCGGGGGACGCCCGAGTCGACGCAGGCCGCGACGGCCTTGGTGAGGAGCACCTCGGCGACCGCCTCGCGGAAGCCAGCCGCCACGTCGGCGACCGGGACGGGGCGCCCTTCGTCGCGCGCCCGCTCGACCCAGCGGGCCACGGCCGTCTTGAGTCCCGAGAAGGAGAAGTCGTAGCGATGCCGGTCGAGGTCCTTCTGCTGCGTGAGTCCGCGCGGGAAGCGGATCGCCGCAGGGTCGCCGCCGACGGCCGCACGGTCGATCTCCGGACCGCCCGGGTAGGGCAGTCCGAGGATCCGCGCGACCTTGTCGAACGCCTCCCCCGCGGCGTCGTCGATGGTCTCGCCGAGCAGCTCGACGTCGGTGACGAGGTCGCGCACGAGCAGGAGCGAGGTGTGGCCGCCGGACACCAGCAGCGCGATGGTGGGCTCGTCGAGCGGCGGCGACGGCTCCTCCCCTGGCGGCCTCAGCAGGTCGGCGCCGACGTGGCCGACGAGGTGGTTGACACCGTAGAGCGGCAGCCCGGTCGCCGTCGCGAGTCCCTTGGCGGCGCCCACCCCCACCATGAGCGCGCCCGCGAGCCCCGGCCCCGCGGTGACCGCGAGCGCGTCGAGGTCGCCGAAGCCGATCCCCGCGGTCTCGAGCGCCTGGCGCAGGGCCGGCTCGATGGCCTCGAGGTGCGCGCGGGCCGCCACCTCGGGCACGACGCCGCCGTACCGGGCGTGCTCCTCCATGGAGGAGGAGATGACGTTGGCGAGGAGCTCGCGTCCGCGCACGATCCCGACACCCGTCTCGTCGCAGGAGGTCTCGATGCCGAGGACCAGGGGCGCGCTCATGCGGGATCCTCCGCAGGCTCTCCCCGCGAAGCGCTCCTGCGCATCACGATGGCATCGACGCCCTCCGGCTGGTAGTACCCCCGGCGCACGCCGACCTCGGCGAAGCCGAGCGTGCGGTAGAGCTGCTGCGCGCTCGGGTTGTCGGCGCGCACCTCGAGGAAGACCCGCAACGCGCCCCGGTCGTCGGCCTCCGCGAGGAGCGCGGTGACGAGCATCCGCCCGATCCCCCGGCGGCGAGCGCGCTCGACGACGGCGACGGTCTGGACGTCCGCGTCCTCCGCCCCGGCCGGCGCCAGGAGCCCGGCGTAGCCGTCCAGCTCGCCGTCCGCGGACTCGGCCACGATGTAGAAGCCGTTGGGGTCGGCGAGCTCGTGCGCCATGGTCTGCGCCGACCACGCGTCGGCGGGGAAGGTCGCGCGCTCGATGTCCATGATCCCCTCGAGGTCCGCAATCCCCGCTCGCCGGAGGCGCCAGGTCACGAGGTCACCCGCTTCGGCACGGCCAGGGTCACGTCGGGCGACCGCAGGTAGAGCGGCTCGATCGGCTCGGCGGCCCGGCCGGAAGCGCGGACGCGCTCCGCGAGCAGTCCGAGGGAGGCCGCGGACACGGCCGTGGCGTCGATGCGGCGAGGCGCCGAAGGGATCTCGTCCGGCCGGGCGAGCGCGGGCCCGGCTGCCCGCCGCGGCAGGCCCAGAGAGTCGAGGCCCTCGTAGCGGGACCAGTACAGCTCGCGGCGGCGTGCATCCGTGGTGACGAGCAGCTCGCCCCAGCCCTCGCCTCCGTACGCCCCGAGCGCGATCGCGTCGTGGCTCACGACGCCGAGGAGCGGGATGCCTGCCGCGAGAGCGAAGGTCCGTGCCGCGGCCATCCCGACCCGCAGACCGGTGAACGGCCCGGGTCCGACGCCGACCGCGACCGCGGCGAGCGCGGAAACCACCGCGCCGGACTCCCGCAGGACGGCCTCGATCAGCTCGCCGACCACCTCGGCATGCCGCATGTTGTCGTCGACGGACGCCTCCGCGAGCACCCCGTAGGCGCGGTCGACCACGGCGACACTGGTGCCGGCCGAGCTGTCGATCGCGAGGAGCATCCCTCCAGCCTACGAGCCGCCGCCCGCCCCGGCGTCAGAGCGGGAGGCCGTCCGCCCAGCGCGGGCCGACGCCCGTCGCCGTCACGATCCGGGGCTCGTCCTCCTCGTCGCTCCCGCTCGCCGGGCGCTCGATGAGCAGCTCCAGGCGGGACTCGGCGAGACTCTCGACCATGCCCGCTCCCCACTCCACGACCACGACGGCATGCGGGAAGTCGATGTCGAGGTCGTCCAGCTCGACCGGCGACCCCAGCCGGTAGGCGTCCACGTGCACGAGCGGCGGGCCGTCGACGACCGACGGGTGCGTGCGCGCCAGCACGAAGGTGGGGCTGGTCACCGGTCCTCGCACGCCGAGCCCCTCCCCCAGCCCCCGGGTGAGCGTCGTCTTCCCGGCGCCGAGCGGCCCGTCGAGCACGACGACGTCGCCGGCTCGCAGCTGCTCCCCGAGTCGCCGGCCGAGCTGGTGCATGTCCTCGGCGGTCGGCACCTCGAGGCGCGTCACGCGTACGTCCGCTGCACCCGCGGGCCGATCCGGGTGACGATCTCGTAGTTGATGGTGCCGGCCCACCCGGCCCACTCGTCCGCGGACGGAAAGCCGATGGCCGGATCGCCGAACAGGACCGCCTGGTCGCCCACCTGCACGGGGGCGTCCCCGACCTCGACCACGAGCTGGTCCATGGCGATGCGGCCGCGGACCGGGAAGCGCTCTCCGCCGATCCACACCTCGGCCCGGTTGGAGGCCGCCCGGGGCACGCCGTCCGCGTAGCCGACCGGCACCAGCGCGAGCCGGGTCGCTGCTGGCGCCCGCCACGCGTAGTCGTAGGACACGCCCGCTCCGGCGGCCACCGCCCGGACGGCCGCGATCCGCGTCCGCAGGGTCATCGCAGGGGTGAGCCCGAGCGCGGCACTCGTCGCGTCGTCGAAGGGCGACAGCCCGTACATCCCGATCCCGAGGCGCACGAGGTCGTAGCGCGCCTCGGGCCTGCGGACGGCCGCCGCCGTGCTCGCCAGGTGTCGCAGCTCAGGGCGCAGGCCGGCCGACTCGGCGAGCGCGAGGGCGCGGTCGAACGCCGCCCCGGCGTCCCGATCGTCGTCCGGAGACGCATTGGAGAGGTGGGACATCACCCCGCGGACCCGCACGCGGCCGGCCCGCTCGAGGCCCGCTGCGCGCTCGAAGGCGGCCTCCCAGTCCTCGGGCGCGAGGCCGTTCCGGCTGAGTCCCGTCTCCACCTTGAGCTGAAGGACGGGGACGGTGGATCCTCCAGCGGCGGCGACGGCCTCCAGCTGGTCGAGCGTGGACACTCCGATATCGACGCCGGCCGCGATCGCGGGCGCGAAATCGGCGCCGGGGTCGTGCAGCCAGGCGAGGATCGGCGCGTCGATGCCGTCCGCGCGGAGGGCGAGCGCCTCGGCGAGGTCCGCGACGCCGACCCAGTCGGCGCCGCCCTCGAGCGCCGCCCGTGCGGCCGCGGCGGCCCCGTGGCCGTACCCGTCCGCCTTCACGACCGCCATCGCGTGCGGCGTTCCGGCGAGCTCGCGCAGGCGGGCGACGTTGCGGCTTACGGCGCCCAGGTCGACCGCGGCCTCGCGCAGCGGCCCGCTCATGCGCCGCCCTCGGCGACGACGAAGGCGCAGGCGAGCCCGCCGTCGTGCGACAGGGAGAGGTGCACCTCCGTGATCCCGCGTGCCGCGAGGACCTCGGCCACTCCCCCGTGGCGGTGATCGACGGGTTCCCGTGCTCGTCGGAGCCGACCACCATGTCGTGCCAGCGGAAGCCGGTGGAGTCGCCCACCGCCTTGATGAGCGCCTCCTTGGCCGCGAACCGCGCCGCGAGGGACGGCACCGGGCGCCCGCGTTCGCCGGGGGCGAACAGCCGCTCGACGAGAGCCGGCGTGCGGCCCACAGCGCGCTCGAAGCGCGCGATGTCCACGATGTCGACGCCGATGCCGAGGATCATCGGTGCCGGTTCCCCGGATCCCCCGCGAGCCGCTGGGGCTCACTCGACCGTGACCGACTTGGCGAGGTTCCGCGGCTGGTCCACATCGAGGCCCTTGGCGGCGGCCAGCTCCATCGCGAAGATCTGCAGCGGCACGACCGCGAGGAGCGGCTCGAAGAGGGGGCCGGCGAGCGGGATGCGCAGCACGTCGTCCGCGAACGGCAGCACCGCGACGTCGCCCTTCTCGGCGATGGCGATCACGTGGGCCCCGCGGGCGCGGATCTCCTGGATGTTGGAGACGACCTTCGGGTGCAGCACGCCGCCCTCGCGCGGGCTGGGCACGACGACGAAGACGCGCTGCCCGGGCTCGATGAGCGCGATGGGCCCGTGCTTGAGCTCACCGGCGGCGAAGCCCTCAGCGTGGATGTAGGCCAGCTCCTTGAGCTTGAGGGCGCCCTCGAGGGCGACCGGGTAGCCGACGTGGCGGCCGAGGAACAGGACGGAGCGCGTGTCGGACATGCCGCGGGCGAGCTCCTCGATCTCGCGCCCGGAGCGCAGCACGGTGGCGAGCTTGTCCGGCACCGCCTGCAGCTCGGCCAGGTGGGTCGCGAGCTCCCCCGGGAAAGGTGGCCCCGCAGCGTGCCGAGGTGCAGGGCGAGGAGGTAGAGCGCGGCGACCTGCGCGACGAAGGCCTTCGTGCTCGCGACGGCGACCTCAGGTCCCGCGTGCGTGTAGAGCGCGGCGTCGGACTCGCGCGCGATGGTGGCGCCCTGCGTGTTGCAGATGGAGAGGGTGCGCGCACCCCGCTCCTGCGCGTACTTGACCGCCATGAGGGTGTCCATGGTCTCGCCCGACTGGCTGATCGAGATGACGAGCGTGTTCTTGCCGATCACCGGGTCCCGATAGCGGAACTCGTGCGACAGCTCGACGTCGGCGGGGATGCCCGCCCACTTCTCGATCGCGTACTTGCCGAGCATGCCGGCGTAGGAGGCCGTGCCGCAGGCGAGCAGCAGCACGCGGTCGACGCCCGCCAGGGCCTCGGTCAGCGGCTCGAGCTCCGCCAGCTCGATGGCACCGTCGACGATGCGGCCGCGCAGGGTGTTGGCGATCGCCTCGGGCTCCTCGCTGATCTCCTTCGCCATGAAGCTCGACCAGCCGCCCTTCTCGGCGGCGGCAGCGTCCCACGACACCTCGAAGGGCTCGGTCTCGACGGGGTTGCCGGCGAAGTCGATCACCTCGATCGAGTCGGGGCGGATCGTGACGATCTGGTCCTGCCCGATCGCCACGGCCCGTCGCGTGTGCTCGACGAACGCGGCGACGTCCGAGCCCAGGAAGTTCTCGCCGTCGCCCAGGCCGATCACGAGCGGGGAGTTGCGCCGAGCGCCTACGACGACGCCGGGCTGGTCCTGGTGCAGCGCCAGCAGGGTGAAGGCGCCGTGCAGCCGGTCCACGATGTTGCGGAAGGCGAGCGTGAGGTCCCCGGTCGCCCGATACTCGTGACCGAGCAGGACGGCCGCGACCTCGGTGTCGGTCTCGCTCGTGAAGGTGTACCCCTCGGCGAGCAGCTCGTCCTTCAGCGCGGAGAAGTTCTCGATGATGCCGTTGTGGATGAGCGCGAGCTTGCCGTCGTCGCCGAGGTGCGGGTGCGCGTTGCGATCGGTCGGGCCACCGTGCGTCGCCCAGCGGGTGTGCCCGATGCCGGTCACGCCGTCGGCGATCGGCGACGCGGCCAGGTCGTCGGTGAGCATGGCGAGCTTGCCGGCCTTCTTGTGGGTCGAGAGGTGACCATCGCCGTCGATCACCGCGACCCCGGCGGAGTCGTACCCGCGGTACTCGAGGCGGCGGAGGCCCCCGATGAGGACCCCGAGGCTGGGGCGAGTGCCGACGTATCCGACGATTCCACACATGCGGGCAATTCTAGGTAGTCCTCGCTCTGTACCCCGGGAGGCCGCCCCGCGAGGGGCCGCCGGGGCGCGGGACGCGGCGGCGGCCCGGAACGGCGCGATCGTCTCGCGACACTACGCTGGAGCGAATGTCCGAGAACGGCTCGACGTCCCCCAGCGCCACCCCTTCCTCGAGATCGACCGGGCGCGCTGGGCGGAGCTCGCCCCCTCCGCCGGGCTTCCCGTGAGCGAGGCCGACCTGGTGCGCCTCCGCGGGCTGGGCGAGCCGCTCGACGCGCGCGAGGTCGCCGACGTCTACGTTCCGCTGAGCCGCCTGCTCAACCTGTACGCGACGGCGACGCGGTCGCTGCAGCAGGAGACCAGCGCCTTCCTCGGGGAGCGGGAGTCGAAGGTGCCGTTCGTGATCGGCATCGCGGGCTCGGTCGCGGTCGGCAAGTCGACCGTCGCCCGCCTGCTCCGGGAGCTGCTGTCTCGCTGGGAGAGCACGCCGCGCGTCGAGCTCGTCACCACCGACGGCTTCCTCCTGCCGAACGCGGAGCTGCAGCGCCGGGGCCTGATGGATCGGAAGGGCTTCCCCGAGTCCTACGACCGCCGATCCCTGCTGCGCTTCCTCAGCCGGGTGAAGAGCGGCGTCGAGGAGGTGCGTGCGCCCTTCTACTCGCACCTCAGCTACGACATCGTGCCGACCGGCGAGATCGTGGTGCGCCAGCCGGACGTGCTCCTCGTCGAGGGGCTCAACGTCCTGCAGCCGCCGACCGTGGGCGGCCGGCTCGCGGTCAGCGACCTGTTCGACTTCGGGATCTACGTCGACGCGCGCACGTCGCACATCGCCGCCTGGTACGAGGAGCGCTTCCTCCGGCTGCAGCAGGGCGCGTTCGCCGACCCGAAGTCGTACTTCCATCGCTACGCCGACCTGACCGAGACCGAGGCGCGCGCGAAGGCCCGCTCGATCTGGACCGAGATCAACGAGCCGAATCTGCTGCAGAACATCCTGCCGACCCGCTCGCGGGCGTCGCTCGTGCTGCGGAAGTCGGCCGACCACAGCGTCCGCTCGGTCCTGCTCCGGAAGCTCTAGTCCGGCACAGCGGGCACAGGACACCACGTCGAGGAGATCCGCCGTGGTTCGGGCCGGGTTCGGCATCGCCGGCGGCGGCCACGGCCGATCTTCCTCGATTCGGTCGGGGGACCGGGGTCAGGCGACGGCGAGGCGCACGCGGACGATGTCGGCGAGTTCGTTCGCGACGTTCTCGGCCGTGTGCTGATCCGCCGCCTCCACCATCACGCGCACCATCGGCTCCGTGCCGGAAGGGCGCAGGAGGACGCGGCCGGTGTCGCCGAGACGCTCCTCAGCGCCGGTGACGGCCTCCGCGATGACGTCGTCGCCGTCCAGGCGGTCGCGATCGACGCCCTTCACGTTGACGAGGACCTGCGGGTACATCGTCACGATCGAGGCGAGCTCGGCGAGCGTCTTGCCCGTGCGGGCGACCTCCGCTGCGAGGTGCAGTCCGGTGAGCAGCCCATCGCCGGTCGTCGCGTGGTCCGTCATGATGACGTGCCCGGACTGCTCGCCGCCGAGCGAGAGGTTGCGCGCGCCGAGCTCCTCCAGCACGTAGCGGTCGCCCACCCGGGTCTGCACGATGTCGATGCCGTGTTCGCGCATCGCCAGCCGGAGGCCGATGTTGCTCATGACCGTCGTCACGAGCGTCTGCTGGCGCAGGACGCCGCGCTCCTTCATGCCGAGCGCGAGGATCGCCATGATCTCGTCGCCGCCCACGACGGTGCCATCGGCGTCGATCGCGAGGCAGCGGTCCGCGTCGCCGTCGTGCGCGATGCCGAGGTCCGCGCCGTAGGCGATGACCGCGGCGGCGAGGGGTTCGAGGTGGGTCGAGCCGACGCCGTCGTTGATGTTGATGCCGTTGGGCTCGTTGCCGATGACGGTGACCTTGGCGCCGGCATCGGCGAACACCTCGGGGGACACGCCCGCCGCGGCGCCGTTGGCGCAGTCGATCACGACGTGCAGCCCCGTGAGCCGGGCGGGGAGGGTCGACAGCAGGTGCAGGACGTAGCGGTCCTCGGCGTCCGCGAAGCGCCGGATCCTGCCGACGCCCTCGCCGGTCGGGGCCAGCTTCGGCTCCCCGAGCGCCGCCTCGATGCGATCCTCGACCTCGTCCGGGAGCTTGGTGCCGCCGCGGGCGAAGATTTTGATGCCGTTGTCGGGCGCCGGGTTGTGCGAGGCGGAGATCATGACGCCGAAGTCGGCGTGGATGTCCGCGATGAGGAACGCGGCCGCCGGGGTCGGGATGACCCCGGCGTCCAGCACGTCCACACCGGAGCTGGCCAGCCCCGCGGCGACGGCCGCCGAGAGGAACTCCCCCGACACGCGCGGATCGCGCGCCACGACCGCGGTCGGGCGGCGCCGCTGCAGCCGGCGGGCCTCGGCGCTGCGCCCTCTTCCGAGGACGACCGCCGAGGCCTGGGCGAGGGACAGCGCGAGCTCCACCGACACGTCGCCGTTGGCGAGGCCGCGGACCCCGTCAGTACCGAAGAGTCGTGGCATGTCCGGAAGCGCCGGAGATCAGCGCTTCGAGAACTGAGGCGCCTTGCGGGCCTTCTTGAGACCGGCCTTCTTGCGCTCGGTGACGCGCGCGTCGCGGCTGAGGAAGCCCGCCTTCTTGAGCGTCGGGCGGTTGTTCTCCTGGTCGATCTCGTTGAGCGCACGCGCGATCGCGAGGCGGAGCGCACCGGCCTGGCCCGAGGGGCCGCCGCCGGTGATCTTCGCGACGACGTCGTAGCTGCCGAGGAGGTCGAGCACCTTGAACGGGTCGGTGATCAGCTGCTGGTGCAGCTTGTTCGGGAAGTAGTTCGCGAACTCACGGCCGTTGACCGTGATGGTGCCGCCACCCGGCACGAGACGCGCGCGGGCGATGGCCTGCTTGCGGCGGCCGACCGCCGCACCGGGCACGTTGAGGACGGCGCGCGGCGTGGCCGGCGCGGCCGCGGCCGGGGTCTCGGTGGAGAAGCTCGAAGGAGCGTTGTCGATGGAGTCTGCGATTCTCGCCATGTCAGTGGTCCTTGGTGGCCGGCGCTACTGGGCGACCTGGTTGAGGGTGTACGGCGTGGGCTGCTGGGCAGCGTGAGGGTGCTCGGGGCCGGCGTAGACCTTGAGCTTCTTCAGCTGGGCGGCACCGAGGGAGTTCTTGGGGAGCATGCCGCGGATGGCCTTCTCGACCGCGCGCGTGGGGTGCTTCTCGAGCATCTGGGCGTAGCTCGTGGCGGTGAGGCCGCCCGGGTAGCCGGAGTGGCGGTACGCCTTCTTCTGCTCGAGCTTCGAGCCGGTGAGGGCGACCTTCTCCGCGTTGACGATGATGACGAAGTCGCCCATGTCCATGTGCGGGGCGAAGGTGGGCTTGTGCTTCCCGCGGAGGAGAGCAGCGGCGTGGCTGGCGAGGCGACCGAGGACGATGTCCGTCGCGTCGATCACGAGCCAGTCGTGCTGGATCTCGCTCTCCCGGGGCGTGTATGTGCGCGTCACGGTAATAGCTTTCTTGTCGAGGTGTTCGTGGATCCCGCTCCTGGGCCCCTTCGGCCATGCTTGGGCGAAGGGATGGGAGTTCCCGAGGGGAACTGCCGCGGTGGAGGGCTCAACTTGACGGCGCCGCTCTGGCGAACGCCAACGGGAAAGCTTACCGGACGCCGGAGCCCCCGACAACCGCGGCGGTTCCGCCCTCGCCGGCCTGGCGCCGGGCGCGCGTCTGCTCCGAGCGGGCCGCCAGCTCCGAGTCGCGCGGGTAGCCGACCTCCATGAGCGTGAGGCCCTTGGCGGGCAGGACCACGAACTCGGTGCTGCGAGCGCCCGCGCCGAGGAGCTCCCCAGGCCGCTCTGGAGGGAGCTTCCCCTCCCCCACCGCCACGGCGGCCCCCACCAGGGATCGGACCATGGAGTGGCAGAACGCGTCCGCCCGCACGCGCGCGACGAGCACCCCGTCGGCGTCACGCTCCCATGTGTAGTCCTGCAGGGTACGGATGGTGGTCGCCTCCGCCCGCGGCTTGCAGTAGGCGGCGAAGTCGTGCAGGCCGAGCATGCCCCGCGCCGCCGAGTTCATGAGGTCGACGTCGAGCCGGCCCGCGTGGGCGACGGTCCGGTGCCGCTGCAGCGGGTCGTGCAGGGCCTCCGCATCGGCGATCCGGTACTCGTACCGACGCCAGACAGCACCGAAGCGGGCGTCGAACCCGGCCGGGGCCTCCACCGCCGACGTGACGACCACGTCGGACGACAGCCCCAGGATCCCGTTCAGACGCGCGCGGAGGAGCTCGGCCGACGACTCGGCCGCTCTCCGCCGGCGCTCCCTGCCCAGGGCGGCGAGCTGCTCGACCGTGAGATCGACATGGCACGCCTGCCCGACCGCATGCACGCCCGCGTCGGTGCGACCGGCGACGACGAGGGACGGCGCAGGCGGGTGCCGGCGCAGGAGCGTCAGGAGGGCGTCCTCGAGAACGCCCTGCACGGTGCGGAGCCCCGGCTGCCGGGTCCAGCCGCGGAAGCCGGTGCCGTCGTAGGCCACCCCCAGCCGGAAGCGGACGGTGCCGCCACCCGCGCCTCCGGGAGAGCTCAGACCGTCCTCCGACGCCGGAGCGAGGAGGCCGCCATCGCTCGCGGCGGGCGCCTCCGTTCCGGTCACCCGGGAAGTCTAGGCGGGAGGTCGGCGGCGTCCGGCAGGATGAGCGCATGGACCTGCCCGTCGCCCTGCCGCTCGAGCCGATGCTGGCCAAAGCGATTCCCGACATCCCGGAGACCGGTCCGAAGGGCGGCGCCCTCAGCTACGAGCCCAAGTGGGACGGGTTCCGCGGCATCGCCTACTTCGACGGCACCGACGTCGAGATCGGCAGCCGCGGCTCCAAGACCCTCACCCGCTACTTCCCCGAGCTCGTCGAGACGCTGCGCGCGCAGTTGCCCCGGCCCTGCGTCCTCGACGGCGAGATCATCGTGAGGACCGGCGCTCGGGGCGCCGAGCACCTCGACTGGGAGTCGCTGTCGCAGCGCATCCACCCCGCCGAGAGCCGCATCCGGAAGCTGGCCGAGGAGACCCCCGCGGCCTTCGTCGCCTTCGACCTGCTCGCGGTGCGCGATCGGTCCCTGCTGGATGAGCCGTTCGAGACGCGCCGCCGCGAGCTCGAGATCCTGCTCGCCGACGTGGCGGCCCCGCTGCACCTGACCCAGACGACGCGGGACGCCGCCGTCGCGCGGACCTGGCTGACGGAGTTCGAGGGCGCCGGGCTCGACGGCGTCGTGGCGAAGGGGCTCGCGGACACGTACCAGCCGGGCAAGCGCACCATGCTCAAGATCAAGCACGAGCGCACCGCGGACACGGTGGTCCTCGCCTACCGGGTGCACAAGAGCGGCGCGGGCGTCGGGTCCCTCCTCCTCGGGCTCTACGACGACTCCGGCGAGCTGCGGGGAGTGGGCGGAGTCGCCGCGTTCTCCGACGCGCGCCGACTCGAGCTCATCGACCAGCTCGAGCCCCTCGTCCAGCGCGACGCGGACGGCAACGCGGTCACCGGCGAGGGCGAGCGGAACCGGTTCTCGTCCAACAAGGACACGTCCTTCGTGAAGCTCCGGCCGGAGCTCGTGGTCGAGGTGCGCTACGACCAGATGGAGGGCGCGCGGTTCCGGCACACGGCACAGTTCCTGCGCTGGCGCCCGGACCGGGATCCGCGGTCGTGCACCTTCGCTCAGCTCGAGCGTCCCATCTCCTACGACCTGGACCGGGTCATCGGATGACGGACGCGTCTCCGCCCCGCGATGGCCGACGCGTCGTCGTCGTCTTCCTCGCGATCGCGTTCGGGTGGACCTGGCTCGTCGGGCTCGCGCTCTTCCTGCTGCACGTCCCGCTCAGCTCCCCCTCGCGGTGCCGGTCCTCGCGCTGCTCTACATGCCGACCCCCTTGGTCGCCGCGCTGATCGCCGAGCGGGGCCTTCGCCGCTCCCGCTTCGCGATCCCGCGAGGCCGCAGCCGGATCCGGTTCTTCACCCTGCCGGTGGTCGCCATCCTCAGCTTCGCCGTTCTGCACCTCGCGCTCATCGGGCTGGGAGGCGGCCTGCTGCACCTGCCCGGCTTCGGTGCCCTCGCCACGACGCCGCAGGACCTCGAGGAGACCCTCGCGGCGCTCGTGGGCCCCGAGGCTCTCGCCACGGCGAGCGCCCCTCCACCGCCCATCGTGCTCGGGCTGGCGGGACTGGTGGGCTCGATCGTCGCCGGCTGGACCATCAACGGGCTCTTCGCGATGGGCGAGGAGTACGGGTGGCGGGGACTGCTGTGGGAGCACCTGAGGGGCCTGGGGGCGTTCCGGGCGAACCTCCTGCTGGGCGCTGTGTGGGGCCTCTGGCACGCCCCGCTGATCCTGCAGGGCTACAACTACGGCGACCAGCCGCTGCTGGGGGTGGGTGCGATGGTCGTGCTCGCGATTCCGATGTCCTTCGTGCTCACGGCGATCCGCGAGCTGACCGGCAGCGTGATCCCGGTCGCCGCGGCGCACGGCATGTTCAACGCCATCGCGTCGGTGCTGATCCTCCTGACGCTGCATGCCGAGCTGCTCGTCTCCGGCCCGGTCGGCCTCGTCGCCGCGCTCGCCCTGGCCGTGGTCGCCGCCGTTCTCTGGCGGCTGGTCCACCGCCGAGCGGCATCGGCTCCGCCCGTCCCCACCGGAGCCGTCGCTCCTCTGGCGGCGTCATGACGCCCTCCGTCGTGTGGTTCCGCGACGACCTCCGCGTCGCCGACAACCCGGCACTCACCGCAGCCGCGGAGCGCGGCGGACCCGTCGTCGCCCTCTACGTCCTCGACGAGGACCCGCAGGTCGCACGGCCGCTCGGCGGCGCGAGCCGGTGGTGGCTGCACGGTGCCCTGGCGGCGCTCGATGCGGAGCTCCGCGCCCTCGGGTCGCGACTCCTCCTGCGCCGCGGGAGCGCTGCGGAGGTCGTGCCCGCGGTCGTCACCGAGTCGCAGGCGGCGGCCGTCTTCTGGAACCGGCGCTACGGCCTGGGCGAGCGGGAGCAGGACGCGGCGCTGAAGACGGGGCTGCGGGCCGCCGGTCTCGAGGTGCGGAGCTTTCCCGGCTCCCTGCTGCACGAGCCGTGGGAGGTCCGCCGCGAGGACGGCGAGCCCTACTCGGTGTACTCCGCGTATGCGCGGGCGGCGCAGAAGCTGCCCGCTCCGCGCCAGCCGCTCGCCGTGCCCGCCGCACTGCCGGCCCCGCCGCCCCTAGCAGGCGCTGGGCTCGACGACTGGTCCCTGCTGCCGAGCGCGCCGGACTGGGCCGGGGGCTTCCGCGAGACCTGGACGCCGGGAGAGCGCGGTGCGCACGAGCGGCTCGAGGAGTTCGCCGCCCGGATCGAGGAGTATCCGACGGGGCGGGATGCGCCGGGCGCCGATGTCACCTCCCGGCTCTCCCCCTCGCTCCGCACGGGCGAGCTGAGCCCGCACCAGGTCTGGCATCGGGTGCGGCAGGCGGACCCGTCCGGCCGGGCGGCGGGCAAGTACCTGAGTGAGCTGCTGTGGCGGGAGTTCAACTACAGCCTGCTGTTCGCTCAGCCCAACCTGGCGGACGAGAACCTCCGGCCGGCGTTCGACCGCTTCCCGTGGAACCGCGCAACCGAGGAGGTCCTGCAGCGCTGGCAGCAGGGCAGGACCGGCTTCCCCTGGTCGACGCCGGCATGCGCCAGCTGTGGCAGACCGGCTGGATGCACAATCGCGTCCGGATGGTGACGGCTTCGTTCCTCATCAAGAACCTGCTCCTCGACTGGCGCGAGGGCGAGCGCTGGTTCTGGGACACGCTGGTCGACGCCGATCCGGCGAACAACGCCGCCAACTGGCAGTGGGTCGCCGGCTCAGGAGTCGACGCCGCCCCGTTCTTCCGCGTGTTCAACCCGGTGCTGCAGAGCCGGAAGTTCGATCCGGACGGCACCTACCTGCGTCGCTGGCTCCCCGAGCTGCGCGACCTGGATGACAAGGCGATCCACGAGCCGCAGGGCGTGCCCGGGTACCCGGAGCAGATGGTCGACCTCAAGGTCACCCGCGCCGAGGCGCTGCGCGCCTTCGAGTCGATCTCGGGCTAGTCGGCCTCGGTCGGCGCGGTCGCGGGAGCCCAGTTCTTCGGGTTGATGCGGGAGGGCTGCACGCGTGGCGGCTCCCCCGGCATCTTGGGGTAGTCGGGGGGTAGGGCATCTCGCCCTGGCCGTTCGCGACATCCCGCTCCCACCACTCGAGGAGCACGCGCAGATCGCCGGCCTTCTCGCCGAGGGAGGCCCACGCGTCACCGCGCTCGGCGACGATCCCGGGCACCGTGCGCACCGTGAAGTCCGCGGGCTGCGCGTCGTCGAGCTCCTCCCAGCGGAGAGGCATCGACACCGTCGCGCCCGCCGTCGCGCGGGGGCTGTACGCGCCCGCGATGGTGCGGTCGCGCGCCGCCTGGTTGAAGTCGACGAACACCTTCTCGCCGCGCTCCTCCTTCCACCACGCCGTCGTCACCCGGTCGGGCATGCGCCTCTCCAGCTCCCGGGCGGCCGAGATGACCGCGTGACGGACCTCGATGTAGTCGTGCTGGGGAAGGATCGGCGCGAAGACGTGGATGCCCCGGTTGCCGGAGGTCTTCGGGAACGCCTCGAGCCCGGCCTCGCGAAGCACGTCGCGCAGCTCGTGCGCGGCCGGGACCGCGTCGTCGAACCCTCGGCCCGGTTGGGGATCGAGGTCGATGCGCAGCTGGTCCGGGTGGTCGATGTCCCGGGCGCGGCTCGGCCAGGGTGGAACACGACCGTGTTCATCTGCACCATCCAGACCAGGGCGGCCGGCTCGTCGATGACGAGCATGGGGTGCGAGCGGGCGCTCGGGAAGACCACCGGCACCTCGCGGATGAACTCGGGCTTCCCCTTCGGCGGGTTCTTCGAGAAGAACATGTCGCCGTCGACGCCGTCGCCGTAGCGCTGCAGCGCGACGGGGCGGTCGCCGATCGCGCGCACGAACGGCTCCCCCACGGCGACGACGTACTCGGCCAGCTCCAGCTTCGTGACCCCGGCCTGCGGCCAGATCACGCGCGACGGGCTCGACACGCGCATCTCGCGGGGCCCGTCGGGGCCGGGAACGGTCAGCGTCGTCGCCTCACTCGCCATGGCCCCACCCTATCCAGCCCGGTTAACCGCGAACTGCCCAGTTCTGCGGCAACTCGGTGGTGAGATGCAGCAGAACTGGGCAGTTCGGCGAGAAGGGCTACTTCTTGGTGTCGTCCGCGACCTCAGCCGCGTCGGCCTCGACCTCGGCGGCGGCCGGGGTGACGTCCTCGGCGGGCGTCGGCTCGGACTCCTCGACCGTCTCCGTCGCCTCGACGGGTGCCTCGTCGGCTCCACCGACCGCCTCGTCCACGCTGGCCTCCTGGTCGGTCACGACATCGTTGGCCGCAGCGGCGTCCGCGGGCGCCTCGGTGGCCGGAGCCTCCGTGGCGGGCACGGCGGCAGCCGGAGCCGCGGAGCGGGCCGGGCGGCGCGTGGTCGTCGCGCTGGCCTTCGGCGTGAGGGGCTCGAGGACGAGCTCGATCACGGCCATCGGAGCGTTGTCGCCCTTGCGGAAGCCGGTCTTGGTGATGCGCGTGTAGCCACCCGGGCGGTCCGCGACGAGCGGCGCGATCTCGGTGAAGAGCTCGTGCACGGCCGTCTTGTCGCGCACGACCGTCAGCACCCGGCGACGGGCGTGCAGGTCGCCGCGCTTGGCGAACGTGACGAGGCGGTCGGCCAGGGGCTGCAGGCGCTTGGCCTTCGTCTCCGTGGTCGTGATCGCCTTGTGCGTGAACAGGGCCGTCGCGAGATTCGCGAGCAGGATGCGCTCGTGCGCCGGTCCGCCGCCGAGACGGGGACCCTTAGCTGGTCTGGGCATTGTCTATTCCTCGTGTCTCAGGACGCGAACGTCAGTTCTCTTCGTCGTCGTAGCCGCTGAAGTAGTGGGCTCCATCGAACCCGGGCACCGCGTCCTTGAGGGAGAGGCCGAGCTCGACGAGCTTGTCCTTCACCTCGTCGACCGACTTCTGGCCGAAGTTGCGGATGTTCATCAGCTGCGTCTCCGACAGGGCGACGAGCTCGCTGACCGTGTTGATGCCCTCGCGCTTGAGGCAGTTGTAGGACCGGACCGACAGGTCCAGGTCCTCGATCGGCATCGAGAGCTCGGAGCTGAGGACGGCGTCGACCGGCGCGGGGCCGATCTCGATGCCCTCGGCGGCGCTGTTCAGCTCGCGGGCGAGGCCGAAGAGCTCGGTGAGCGTGCGACCGGCGGATGCGATGGCGTCGCGCGGGCTGATCGCCGGCTTCGTCTCGACATCGACGACCAGGCGGTCGAAGTCGGTGCGCTCACCGGCACGCGTGGCCTCCACGCGGTAGGTGACCTTGAGGACCGGCGAGTAGATGGAGTCGATCGGGATCTGACCGGCCTCGGAGAACTCGCTGCGGTTCTGCGCCGCCGACACGTAGCCGCGGCCACGCTCGATGGTCAGCTCCAGGTCGAACTTCGCCTTGTCGTTGAGGGTCGCGATGACCAGCTCGGGGTTGTGGATCTCGACACCCGCGGGGGCGGAGATGTCCGCCGCGGTGACCTGGCCGGCGCTCTGCTTGCGCAGGTACGCGGTGATCGGCTCGTCGTGCTCGCTCGAGACGACGAGGCCCTTCACGTTCAGGATGATCTCGGTCACGTCCTCCTTCACGCCGGGGATGGTCGTGAACTCGTGCTGGACGCCCTCGATGCGGATGCTCGTGACGGCGGCACCCGGGATGGAGGAGAGCAGCGTCCGGCGGAGGGAGTTGCCGAGGGTGTAGCCGAAGCCGGGCTCGAGCGGCTCGATGAGGAACCGCGAGCGGAACTCCGAGATGTTCTCTTCGACGAGCGTCGGGCGTTGTGCAATGAGCACTGTGTTTTCCTTCCGAAAGAGTGTCCGCTATATGACACTTCTTCTGCGGCGCCGGGGAGTGGCCGGCGCGGTCTATTGAGTTGTGGTCACGAGGTAGGCGGGCGCACGCCACTCGTGGCGGGCACCCAGCGTCCCTCACCGGATTTCGAGATGCGCTCCTGCGGAGCGCTCCTCAATCAGCGGGGCGGTCGCGCTGCGCGGCGACCGGAGGACCGGGGCGAAGCCCCAGCCGTGCTAGACGCGACGACGCTTTGGAGGGCGGCAGCCGTTGTGCGCCTGCGGCGTCACATCGTTGATCGAGCCGACCTCGAGGCCCGCGGCCTGGAGCGAGCGGATCGCCGTCTCGCGACCGGAGCCCGGGCCCTTGACGAAGACGTCGACCTTCTTCATGCCGTGCTCCTGCGCCTGACGCGCGGCGGACTCGGCGGCGAGCTGCGCCGCGAACGGCGTCGACTTGCGGCTGCCCTTGAAGCCGACGCCTCCGGAGGAGGCCCAGCTGATCACGGCACCGGTGGTGTCGGTGATCGAGACGATCGTGTTGTTGAACGTCGACTTGATGTGGGCCTGGCCCACGGCGATGTTCTTCTTCTCCTTGCGGCGCGGCTTGCGGGCGGCGCTCGCCTTAGGTGCTGCCATCTGGCGTACTTCTCCTGAGTTGATCTGAACCGAAAGGGCGCAGGCGGCGGTGCCGCCCGGCGACTACTTGCGGCCGGCCTTCTTCTTGCCGGCGACGGTGCGCTTCGGGCCCTTGCGGGTGCGCGCGTTGGTCTTGGTGCGCTGACCGCGCACGGGCAGGCCGCGGCGGTGGCGGATGCCCTCGTAGCTGCCGATCTCGACCTTGCGGCGGATGTCGGCGGCGACCTCGCGACGGAGGTCACCCTCCACCTTGAAGGTGCCTTCGATGTGGTCGCGGAGTGCGACGAGCTGGTCGTCGGTGAGGTCCTTGACCCGGATGTCAACGCTGATCCCCGTGACGCTGAGCGTCTGCAGGGCTCGGGTGCGGCCGATGCCGTAGATGTACGTGAGGGCGACCTCCACGCGCTTATCGCGCGGGATGTCGACGCCGGCGAGACGTGCCATAGCTGGCTGCTCCTTGGAGAGATGTCGGAGGTGTGGAGCGGATCCGGTGCCCGGGCCTCCGACCCGGGGTGTCCCCACTTCCGTGGGCTCTGGAACCGCCTGTTTTCTACTCAGTTACTGCTACCCCGCTGAGGGGGCCTTGGCGCTGCTTCGCTTCATCGCGCTTGCGCGATGAAGCCGATAAACACAGCCTCTTTCGTCACAAGCAGCGACGGGGCGTCAGCCCTGTCGCTGCTTGTGACGAGGGTTGTCGCAGATGACCATGACATTGCCGTGGCGACGGATCACCTTGCACTTGTCACAGATGCGCTTGACGCTGGGGTTGACCTTCATTGTTCTTTTCCTTCGCTGGCGTCGTGCCCGGCATGCGGGCCGTTCCTTTCCAGCAGGCTCTACTTGTAGCGGTAGACGATCCGGCCGCGGGTCAGGTCGTAGGGGCTCAACTCGACGATCACCCGGTCCTCGGGGAGGATTCGGATGTAGTGCTGTCGCATCTTGCCGGAGATGTGAGCGAGTACCTTGTGTCCGTTGCTGAGCTCAACGCGGAACATCGCGTTGGGCAGAGCTTCGAGCACCGATCCCTCGATCTCGATTACGCCGTCCTTCTTGGCCATACACTCACTTCGCTGCACGCAGATATCTGCTGGTCTTGCGGGATGATTGCGATGCGACCCCACGCAGGACGAGACGGACTCGTTCACGAAGAGGGGAATGGACCGACCGGCCCGGGCACCAACGAGCTATCGTATGCGAAATCCGGCAGGTACGCCAGCCGACTCGCGCGACTCGTCCTCTACGACAACCTGCGGCGGCGCGGGCCTATTCCCGGCCGCTCCCGCGTGCGGCGTCGATCTCCTGGGCGATGCGCGGAAGCAGGGGCGACGCGCTGTCGATGCCCGTGATCTCCTCCGCCAGGTCGGCCGAACTCCGATCGCTGCGCAGCAGCTCCTGCAGCCGCACGCTCTCCGGGTCCTCGGGAACGTCGAAGCGGAGGGCCGCGCCGATCGCGCGCACGAGGGCGTCGGGGCTGCGCCCGAGCTCGACGAGGGCGGCCGCCGGCCCGACGAAGCGCTCGTTGCGGCTCAGCTTGCGCAGCGGCGCGCGGCCCACCCGGTCGACGGTGTCGGAGAGGGCCGGGTTCGCGAACCGCAGGAGGTTCTTCTGCAGGTACTTCTCCTGCTCCTCCGGGTCGAAGTCGTGCTTGGTGACGAGCAGGTCCTTCGTCTCCCCCAGCACTGCACGCACCTCGGCTGCGACCTCCGGGAGGTCGAGCGCCTCGACAAGCGTCGAGGCGCCGCGCGCGAACCCGTGGTAGGCGATCGTCGCGTGGCCGGTGTTGACGGTGAAGAGCTTGCGCTCGATGTAGGGCGCGAGATCGTCGACGAAGGTCGCCTCGGCGATGTCCGGCACGGCGTTGCCGAATGGGCCTCGCTCGACGACCCATTCGAAGAAGTCCTCGACGGTCACGTCGAGCCCCGCCGCGGGATCCTGGCCGGGCACGATGCGGTCCACCGCGGTGTTGGCGAAGATCGCCCGGCGCAGCACGGCTTCGTCGTCCGCGAGGAGCATCTCGATCTCGGCCCGGAGCAGGTCGGTCGCACCGATCGCGTTCTCGCACGCCATGACGCTGACCGGCGCACCGTTCGACGGCCGCGCCCGCAGGCCCTCGGCGATCACCGGCGCGATGAACTTGAGGATGCTGGGTCCGACGGCGGTCGTGACGATGTCGGCGGTCGCGATCTCCCGCGCGACCTCGACCTCCGCGGTCCGCGAATTGAGCGCGCGGTAGTTGTCGACCGTCCAGTCGCGGGCGTCCGGGCCCACTTCGTGAACGGTGTAGCTGGGGGTCGTGGCGAGCGCGTCGATCAGGTCGGCGTTGACGTCGGCGAAGACGACCTCGTAGCCGGCGTTGTGCAGGATCAGGCCGACGAAGCCGCGGCCGATGTTGCCTGCGCCGAAGTGGACGGCCTTCATTCGTCGTCCGAGTTGACGTCGCCGAGGAGCGCGAACAGCTCCTCGGGGGTGCGCGCGGCGAGGAGCTTCTCGACCTCGTCCTCGTCGCTGAAGACGATCGCGATCTTGGACAGGATGCCGAGGTGCTCGTTGTTCTGTCCGGCGATGCCGATCGCGAACCGGACCTCGTTGCCGTCCCAGTCGATCGGGGCGTCGTAGCGCACGATGGCGAGCGCCGAGCGCAGGATCGTGTCCTTCGCGTCGTTGGTGCCGTGCGGGATCGCGAGGTAGTTGCCCATGTAGGTGGAGACGGTGTTCTCGCGATCGAACATCGCGTCGACGTACGCGGGCTCGACGGCACCGGCCGCGACGAGCATGGCGCCGACCTCGCGGATGGCGTCGTCCCGGGTGGTGGCCGTGCCGTGCAGCGTGATGCGGTCGAGCTCGAGGACGTTCATGGTTTCCTTCCACCGAGAAGAGCGGGTGCGGGGGATCTGCTCCCCCGCACCCACCCTGTCACTTGTTTCCTGTTCCGGGCCTACTTGTTCTGCGCCGCCACCCGCTGCACGACCTCGTCGTAGCGCGGGCTGTTCATGAAGTTGTCCACCGACACGTGCTGGGCGTGCGGGGCCTTCTGCTCGGCGCGCTGCGTGAGCTCGCGCTGCGTGATGACCAGGTCGGCGTTGTCGTCGAGGTTCGAGATGGCCTTGTTGACCACCGTGACCCCTTCGATGCCCGCCTTCTTGATCTTGTTGCGCAGCACCGAGGCGCCCATCGCACTCGACCCCATGCCCGCGTCGCACGCGAACACGATGTTGCGGATGATCGCCCCGTCCGTCGCGACGCCCGCGACGGCACCCGACTCGGCGGCCTCAGCAGCGGCCTCGGAGCCGGAGACGACGCCGGCGCCGATGTTCTGCGCGCTGCCGGTCGCGGTGGAGGTGCCCGTGCCGAGGTTCGACAGGACCGAGCTCTCCTTGCCCTTGTTCGACTGCGTCGCCGCGATCGCGGCCGACATGTCACCCGCGCCCTCGCGCTCGAGGTCGCGCTTGCGGCTCGCCCGGAGGATCACGGACGCCACGAGGAACGACACCAGCGCGGAGAAGACCACCGACAGGATGACGCCGACGTAGCTGTCGCTCGCGGTCTGCAGGATGATCGCGAAGATGCTGCCCGGTGAGGCGGGTGCCCGCAGTCCGGAGCCGAAGATGACGTTGGTGAGGACGCCGGTCGCGCCGCCCGCGATGGTAGCGAGGATGAGGATCGGCTTCGACAGCACGTACGGGAAGTAGATCTCGTGGATGCCGCCGAGGAACTGGATGATGATGGCGCCCGGCGCGCTCGCCTTGAACATGCCGATGCCGAACACGGAGAACGCGAGCAGGAGACCGAGGCCCGGGCCGGGGTTCGCCTCGAGCAGGAACAGGATGCTCTTGCCGTCGGCGGTCGACTGCTGGACGCCCAGCGGGGTCAGCACGCCCTGGTTGATCGCGTTGTTGAGGAACAGCACCTTGCCGGGCTCGATGAAGATGCTCACGAGCGGCAGCAGGTTGAGGCTGACCAGCCAGTCGACGGCACCCTCGATGAGCCCGCTCAGCGCGGTGACCAGCGGCGCGATCCCGAAGAAGGCGCCGATCGCGAGGATCATGCCCAGGATGCCGGCTGAGAAGTTGTTGACCAGCATCTCGAACCCGGGCCGGATCTTGCCGTCCCAGATCCGGTCGACCTGCTTCATGATGTAAGCCGCGAGCGGGCCGACGATCATGGCGCCCATGAACTGCGGGATCGTGCTGCCGACGATGACACCCATCGTCGCGATCGTCGCCACGACGCCACCGCGGGTGTCGTAGATCATCCGGCCGCCCTGGTTCGCGATGAGCAGGGGCAGCAGGTATGTGATCATCGGGCCGACCAGCCCGCCGAGGGTCTCGTTGGGCGTCCATCCGGTGGGGATGAAGAACGCGGTGATGAGGCCCCACGCGATGAACGCCGCGATGTTGGGCAGGACCATCCCGGAGAGGAAGGTGCCGAATCGCTGAACGCCGACGCGGACTCCTCCCCGCTTCCGTTCGACTGACGTCGCTGTCATTGATGTTCTCCTGTTTCTGTGTGTGCTGGTGAGGGTGGTGCTGGGGTCAGACGTGCTGGGGAAGGAGGGCGCGGACGGCGGCGCGGGCAGTCGCCCCGTCCTCGGCGGTGAGCGCGGCGTCGGCGAAGGCCACCGCCTGCTCGCGGGTGTGCTGCAGGAGTTCGGCGCGCACATCCCCGAGCGCCGACGGCGACATCGACAGGGTGGTGGCGCCGAGGCCGACGAGGACGACGGCGAGCAGCGGATCGGCGGCCGCCTCGCCGCAGATGCCGACGGGCTTGCCGAGTGCGGCTCCGGCGCGTCCCACCTCGCGGACGAGCCGCAGCACCGCGGGGTGCCAGGGGTCCTGGAAGGAGGCGACCGAGCCGAGGAGCCGGTCCGCGGCGAGCGTGTACTGGGTGAGGTCGTTCGTCCCGATGCTCGCGAAGTCGGCCTCGGCGAGCACGCGGTCGGCGAGGAGCGCCGCAGAGGGCACCTCCACCATCACCCCGGCGGTCTTCAGGCCGAGCTCGCGCGCGAGGGCGACGAAGTAGCGGGTCTCCTCGACCGTCGAGACCATCGGCGCCATGACCCAGAGGTCCGCGTCCGTCTCGCCGGCCGCTCGCGCCAGCGCCGTGAGCTGGTCGCGGAGGATCTGCTCGGTCGCCCGCAGCGCCCGCAGGCCGCGGAGGCCGAGCGCCGGGTTCTCCTCCGGAGCGTCGTTGAGGAAGCTGAGCGGCTTGTCCGCGCCGGCGTCGAGGACGCGGACCACGACCTTGCGGCCCGGGAAGCCGCGCAGCAGCTTGGCGTAGTGGCCGTACTGCTGCGCCACCGACGGCGCCGTCTTGGCGTCGAGGAAGAGGAACTCGGTTCGGAAGAGGCCGACGCCCTCCGCCCCGGCGGCGACCGCGCCCTCGACGCCCTCGGCGGATCCGAGGTTGGCGAGGAGCGGGATCGGGGTGCCGTCGGCGAGCGCGCCCGGTCCGACCGGCACCGCGGATCGCTGGGCGCGCGCGGCCGTCTCCCCGGCGGCACGGCGCAGCTCCTCCTCCGAGGGGTCGACGGTGACCGCGCCGGTCGAGGCGTCGGCGATGACCACGGTGCCGTCGGCCATGTCGAGGATGCCGGAAATGCCGACGATCGCCGGGATGGACTTCTCGCGGGCGAGGATCGCGGTGTGCGAGGTGGGCCCGCCCTCGCTCGTGAGCACGGCGAGGACCTTCTGCAGGTCCAGCAGCGCCGTGTCCGCCGGTGCGAGGTCGCGCGCGACGAGCACGAAGGGGGTGTCGCTCTCCGGCACCCCGGGCGCCGCGACGCCGGACAGGCGCGCGACGACGCGCTGCGAGACGTCGTCGAGGTCGGTGGCGCGCTCGGCCATGTACCCGCCGATGCCGAGCAGCATGTCGCGGAAGCCCGCGAAGGCCTCGAACACGGCACGATCCGCGGTGGCGCCGTTGTCCACGCGCACGTCGATGTCGCTGCGGAGGGTCGGATCCTCGGCCATCAGCGCCTGCGCCTCGAGGACCTCCTGCGCCTTGCCGCCTGCTTTCTCTCCGCGGCTGCGGATGTCCTCCGCCGTGGCGGCGAGCGCGGTCGTGACCCGCTCGCGCTCTCCGTCGGGCCCGATGGTGCTGGGCAGGGTCGCCGGCTCGGGCAGACGATCGGGCATCCGGAGGACCGGTCCGACGACCAGGCTGCGGCCGATGCCGACGCCGGTGAGGCTCGTCATGCGTCGTGGTCCGTGGTGAGGAGCCCGGAGAGCTCGTCGAGCACGTCCTCGGCGCCTTCGCCGTCCACCGCGAGCAGGACCTCGTCGCCGTGGTCGATGCCGAGCGAGATGACGCCGAGGATGCTCGCCGCGTTGACGGACCGCCCGTTCTTGGTCAGCTGGACGGGCACTCCGGCCTTCGCAGCGGCCTGGGTGAAGAGGGCCGCGGGGCGGGCGTGCAGGCCATGGGCGGAAGCGACGACGACGGTGCGTTCAGGCACAGCTACTCCTTGGTTTCGGGGATGGGGGTTCCACGGTAGGACGCCGCGGCCAGCAACTCGCGGGCTTGCGCGACGGCTGCTGAAGCACCGTCCGCGCCGAAGGCGGTGGGCGGCAGCAGGCCGACCGGCGCCTCCCCGACCAGGATGCGGACCGAGTCGAGTCGCTCGGCGAGCTGGGGCGCCACGAGCACGGCGTCGCAGTGCGCGGCCTCCTCGGGGACGGAGTCGAGCGGAACGACCACCGGCTGCAGTTCCGCGTCGAGGGCCCGGATGCGGCGGGCGAGGAAGGTTCCGGAGACGCCGGCGACGCAGACGATCAGCACTCGTGCCACGGTCGCCTCCTCGCGTCCGAACGAACTCCTGTGGTCAGTGTGCCGCGGGGCGGGCGGGGCTCACCAGCGGATCTTCTTCCGCACCCCCGGAAGACGAGCACTGATCCGTGGTTGAGTGAAGGGATGCCGGACAAGACGCCTCAGCTGCTCGAGCACCTCGCTCGCGCAGAGGGGTGGGTCGCGGCCAGTGAGCTCGCCGAGCGCCTCGGAGTGAGCACGCGCACGGTGCGCAGCTACGTGACCGCGATCAAGGCGGCGGCCGGTCCGCTCGACGTCATCACCTCGTCGACGAGCGGCTACCGCCTCAACCGCGAGGCGTATGCGAAGTATGCGGCCGGGTCCCCGCGGGCGGCCGGCACTCCCGGCACACCCCGGGAGCGCGTGGCCTTCCTCGGCGCGCGCCTGGCGCAGGCGCCGGAGGGGCTCAGCGCCTCGGAGCTCGCCTCCGCGCTCTTCGTGTCGGAGACGACCCTCGAGTCCGATCTCCGGCGGGTGCGCACGCTCGCGCGGGACAGCGGCGTCGAGCTGGTCCGCTCCGGTGACACCCTCCGCCTCGAGGGCCGCGACGAGGGCCTGCGCCGGCTCATCAGCCGCATCTTCCGGGAGGAGACGGCCCGCGGGATGTTCGACCTCGGCCAGGTGCAGGAGGCGTTCGCGGTCGGCGACCTCAGCGCCTTCAAGACCGACGTGATCGAGCTGCTGAGCGCCGCCGGCTACACCGTCAACGAGCTCGGGCTCGACGGGGTCCTCGTGCACACGGCCATCGCCGTCGAGCGCTCCCGCCGCCGGATGCCGCCCGCGGGCGAGGGCGTGGTGGACGGCGACCTCGAGACGGCGCTGGCCACGATCGTGGAGCGGCACTTCGCCACCTCCCTGCCACCCGGCGAGCTCGCTTCCCTCGCCCTCCTGCTGACCACACGGGTCGGCACCCGACGGCCGGAGGAGGAGGTGCTGGCCTCCGCGGAGGTCGCCGACGACGTCGCCGTCCTCCGCCGACTGATCGAGGGAGCCGAGCGGGAGTACCTCATCGACCTCGACGACGAGGACTTCCTGCTGCGGCTCGCCCTGCACGTGCGGAACCTGGTCGCCCGCTCGCGGGCCGGGTCCCTGACCCGCAATCCGCTCGCCCGCTCCATCAAGACGTCCTACCCCCTCACCTACGAGCTGGCGGTGTATCTCGCGAGCGAGATCCAGCGCGAGTTCCGCATCACCGTCAACGACGACGAGATCGCGTTCATCGCTCTGCACGTGGGCTCGCACCTCGAGCGCCATGCGCGTCCGGCTGACGACGTGACGGCGACGCTCGTGCTGCCCGGCTACCACGACATGGGCGCGGTGCTCCGCGACCGGGTGGAGGCGGCCGCGGGACCGGATCTGCGCGTGGTCGACGTGGTCGGGCGCACCGACGCGCCGCTCGAGGGCCACGGCACGGATCTCGTCATCACGACGCTGCCGGTGGTTCCCCGCCCGGAGAACGTGGTCGTCGTGAGCCCGTTCCCCAGCGCCGCGGACGGCGAGGCGATCCGGGCCGCCGTCTCGCGGGTCCGACGGCACCGCCGTCGCGCGCGCATCCGGAACGAGCTGCGCCTCTATCTCGACGAGCGGCTCTACCTGCGCAATCCGGACGCGGCCGACGCGGACGCCGTCATCCGCCTGCTGGGCGAGCGGATGATCGGGCTGGGCATCCTCGACGAGCGCTACCTCGAGGGGGTGCTCGAGCGGGAGCGGCTGTCGTCGAC
This sequence comes from Naasia aerilata, assembly GCF_030296595.1. GTDB lineage: Bacteria > Actinomycetota > Actinomycetes > Actinomycetales > Microbacteriaceae > Naasia > Naasia aerilata. The sequence continues at coordinate 828,011 of NZ_AP027731.1, forward strand.
CGCGTTCACCGAGAGCCTCGCCGTGCCGCACTCGATGGCGATGAGCGCCGCGCGCACCGCCATCGGGCTCGCGGTCTTCGACTCCCCTCTGGAGTGGGGCGACGGCCGGGTCAACGTCGTGGCGCTGGTCGCGTTCAGCGCCGAGGGACGCGCCGCATTCCAGACCGTGTTCGAGCAGTTCGTCGAGGTGTTCGCGGAGCGCTCGGACGTGCAGCGGCTCCTGCGCGACTCGACCGACTTCCCGTCGTTCCTCGAGCAGCTCGCGCTGCTCATCGACAGTTGAATCTCACTGATTGAGGAGCGACCGAAGGGAGCGTCTCGAAATCCGGTGACCATGTCTCAGGACTCAGCCACGCCCGGCCGGGCTCTGGGGGTTCGTCGCCGGATTTCGAGACGCCCGCTTCGCAGGCTCCTCAATCAGCGGAGGATCGGCTCAGAGGGCGGCGGCGCCGATGCCGCGACGCTCGAGGGCGTCGACGATGCGGTCGGTGACCTCGTCCATCGAGCCGAGACCGTCGACGCGGATCACGAGGCCGCGGTCCGCGTAGACGTCGATGAGCGGCGCAGTCTGGGCGGCGTACACGTCGAGCCGGTGACGGATGACCTCTTCGGTGTCGTCGCTGCGCCCCTGGTCCTTCGCCCTGCGGAGGAGACGGGACACCGTCTCGTCCGTGTCGGCGGTGAGCTGGACCACGGCGTCGAGGCTCTCGCCGCGCTGGGCGAGGAACTCGTCGAGCTCCCGGACCTGGTCGGTCGTGCGCGGGTAGCCGTCGAGGAGGAATCCGGAGTCCGCGTCGGCAGCCTCCAGGCGGTCCATCACCAGGTCGTTGGTGACCGAGTCGGGCACGTACTCGCCGCGGTCCATGAAGGACTTGGCGAGGACGCCGAGCTCGGTGCCGCCGCGGACGTTGTCGCGGAAGATGTCCCCCGTCGAGACGGCCGGGATCGCCAGCCGCTCGGACAGCCGTGCCGCCTGGGTCCCCTTGCCTGCGCCCGGCGGACCGATGAGCAGCAGACGCGTCACCGAAGCAGTCCTTCGTAGTGCCGCTGCTGGAGCTGCGAGTCGATCTGCTTCACCGTCTCGAGCCCCACGCCGACGATGATGAGGATCGAGGCGCCACCGAACGGGAAGTTCGTGTTCGCTCCGACCAGCACGAACGCGATCAGCGGCACGAGCGCGATCAGACCGAGGTAGATCGAGCCCGGCAGCGTCACCCGGGTGAGGACGTAGTCGAGGTACTCGGCCGTCGGGCGGCCCGCGCGGATGCCCGGGATGAAGCCGCCGTACTTCTTCATGTTGTCCGCGACCTCCTCCGGGTTGAAGGTGATCGCCACGTAGAAGTAGGTGAACCCGACGATGAGCAGGAAGTACAGGAGCATGTAGAGCGGGTGGTCGCCCTTGGTCAGGTAGTTCTGGATCCAGACGACCCACGGCTGCGGCGTCTGGCCCGCGGCCGGCTGGTTGAACTGGGCGACGAGGGCGGGCAGGTACAGCAGCGACGACGCGAAGATGACCGGCACGACGCCCGCCATGTTCACCTTGATCGGGATGTACGTGTTGTTGCCGCCGTAGGTGCGCCGGCCGACCATGCGCTTCGCGTACTGGACCGGGATCCGACGCTGGCTCTGCTCGACGAAGACGACGAGGCCCACGATGACGAGGCCGATCGCGATGACGAGCAGCAGCACCTCGATGCCCTGCGACTGCGCGATCGCGCCGAGGAGTCGGGGAAGCGCGCCGCGATGGACGTGAAGATCAGCAGGGACATGCCGTTGCCGATGCCGCGCTCGGTGATGAGCTCACCGAGCCACATGATGAGGCCCGTGCCTGCGGTCATGGTGATGACCATGAGCAGGATCGCGTACCAGGCGTCGTTCGTGATCAGCTGCGTGCAGGCGGGGTCGCTGTTCTGCGGGAACAGCGCGCCGCTCCGGGCGACGGTGATCAGCGTCGTGGACTGCAGGACGCCGAGCGCGATGGTGAGGTAGCGCGTGTACTGCGTCAGCTTGGCCTGGCCGGCCTGGCCCTCCTTGTAGAGGGCTTCGAAGTGCGGGATGACCACGCGCAGCAGCTGCGTGATGATCGACGCCGTGATGTACGGCATGATCCCGAGCGCGAAGATCGACAGCTGCAGCAGCGCGCCGCCGCTGAACAGGTTGACGAGCTCGTAGAGGCCCGAGGTGTTCTGGTTCTGCGCGAGACACTGCTGCACGTTCGCGAAGTCCACGAACGGCGCGGGGATGAACGACCCCAGCCGGAAGAGGGCCACGATGCCGAGCGTGAAGAGAAGCTTTCGGCGCAGGTCGGGCGTGCGGAAGATCCGCCCTATTGCTCGGAACACGCTGACTTGCCTGCTTTCGTTGGGGGATACAGGACGTGGCCGGGGGTGTTCCCCGGCCACGTCGACGCCTAGTGCTTCAGGAGCTGCAGCTCCGCGCGGGCTACTGTACGGAACCGCCGGCGGCGACGATCTTCTGCTCGGCAGAGCCGGAGACCTTGTCGACAGCAACGCTCAGCTTAACCGCAATGTCACCGGTACCCAGCACCTTGACCTTCTCGTTCTTGCGAACGGCGCCCTTGGCCACCAGATCGGCGATGGTCACATCGCCGCCCTGGGGGTAGAGCTCGGCCAGCTTGTCCAGATTCACGACCTGGTACTCGACGCGGAACGGGTTCTTGAACCCGCGCAGCTTCGGGGTGCGCATGTGCAGCGGCATCTGGCCGCCCTCGAAGCCGGCCTTGACCTGGTACCGGGCCTTGGAGCCCTTGGTGCCGCGGCCGGCCGTCTTGCCCTTCGAGCCCTCACCGCGTCCGACGCGGGTGCGGTCCTTGCGGCTGCCCTCCGCGGGACGGAGGTGGTGCACCTTCAGGACGCGGTCGCGCGTGGCGGCCGGGGCCGCCTCGGCGGTGGCCTTGTCGGCGCCTGCGGCCTTGGTCGTGCGGGACGAGGTGGTGCGAGCAGGAGCCGCGGCGGTCGTCGCTGCCTCGGCGGCCGGCTTCGCGGCACGCGTCTTCTTGGGGCGGCCTCGGCCGCCACCGTCTCGTTCTTGGCTTCGTCGGCCATCAGTCGATCTCCTCAACCTTCACGAGGTGAGCGACCGCGCGGACGTAGCCGCGGTTCTGCTCGGTGTCCTCGCGCTCGACGCTGTCGCCGATCCGCTTGAGGCCGAGCGAACGCAGCGTGTCGCGCTGGTTCTGCTTCTCACTCACCTTGGACTTGATCTGGGTCACCTTCAGCGTGGCCATCAGGCACCTGCCTTCGCCTCGGCGGCGTGCGCGACAGCCTCGGCGTCGGCGCGCTGCATGCGGGTGGGGACGACCTGGTCGATCTCGAGGCCACGGCGGGCCGCGACGGCGGCCGGCTCCTCGAGGCTCTTCAGGGCCTCGACGGTCGCGTGCACGATGTTGATCGTGTTGCTCGACCCGAGCGACTTCGAGAGGACGTCGTGGATGCCGGCGCACTCGAGGACGGCGCGGACCGGGCCGCCCGCGATGACGCCGGTACCGGCGGCAGCGGGGCGGAGGAGGACGACGCCGGCAGCGGCCTCACCCTGCACGGGGTGCGGGATGGTGCTCGCGATGCGGGGGACGCGGAAGAAGTTCTTCTTCGCCTCCTCGACACCCTTGCTGATGGCGGTCGGGACCTCGCGGGCCTTGCCGTAGCCGACGCCCACCAGGCCGTTGCCGTCGCCCACGATCACGAGAGCGGTGAAGCTGAAGCGACGACCGCCCTTCACGACCTTGGAGACGCGGTTGATGGTGACGACGCGCTCGAGGAACTGGCTGTCCCGGCCGCCGTCGCGTCCGCCGCGGTCGTTGCGGGGGCTGCGCTCACGGCTGCCCCTGCGCTGCTCGCGCGGCTCGTTGCGGGTGTCCGTCGAGGGGCGGAGCCTGCAGAGGTCTCCACCAGCGCCTCGCTGGTCGTCTCCGGCGTAGTCGTCGTGGTGCTGGTCACATCGCTCACAGGCTCAGCCCGCCTTCCCGAGCTCCATCCGCGATGGCCGCGATGCGGCCCGCGTACTTGTTTCCTCCGCGGTCGAAGACGACCGCGTCAATGCCCGCCTGCTTGGCGCGCTCGGCGACGAGCTCGCCGACCTTGCGTGCCTTGGCGGTCTTGTCGCCCTCGAACCCGCGGAGGTCGGTCTCCATGGTGGACGCCGACGCGAGGGTGTGACCCTTGGCGTCGTCGACGACCTGGACGAAGACGTGCCGCGCGGAGCGGGTCACGACGAGGCGCGGCCGGACAGCCGTGCCCTCGATCTTCTTGCGCAGGCGGCTGTGGCGACGGATGCGCGCAGCCGACTTGCTCTTGCCACGAATGACGGTGGCCATGATTACCTACCTGACTTTCCGGTCTTGCGGCGAACGGCCTCGCCCGCGTAGCGGACACCCTTGCCCTTGTAGGGCTCCGGCTTGCGGATCTTGCGGATGTTCGCGGCGACCTCACCGACGGCCTGCTTGTCGATGCCGGACACCGTGAGGCGGTTGTTGCCCTCGACCTGGAAGCTGATGCCGGCGGGGGCGACACGAGGACGGGGTGGCTGAAGCCGAGCGCGAACTCGATGTCGCTGCCCCGAGCGGTCACTCGGTAGCCGGTGCCGACGACCTCGAGGCTCTTGGTGTAGCCCTGGGTGACGCCCTGGATGTTGTTGGCGAGGAGGGTGCGCGTGAGTCCGTGCAGCGAGCGCGACTCGCGCTCGTCGTCGGGCCGGGTGACGAGCACCTGGCCGTCCTGGACGGCAACCTCGATCGGGCGGGCGACGGTGAGGTTCAGCTCACCCTTCGGCCCCTTGACGGTGACGGCGCTGCCGTCGACCGTGACGTCGACCCCCGAAGGGATCTCGATGGGAAGTCTTCCGATTCGCGACATCTGGGGTCACCACACGTAGGCGAGGACTTCCCCACCCACGCCCTTCTTGTGCGCCTGGCGGTCCGTGAGGAGGCCCGACGAGGTGGACAGGATCGCGACGCCGAGGCCGCCGAGGACCTTGGGGATCTCGTTCGACTTGGCGTAGACGCGGAGGCCGGGCTTCGAGACGCGCTTGATGCCGGCGATGCTCCGCTCGCGGTTGGGGCCGTACTTGAGGTCGAGCACGAGGGTCTGGCCGACGCGGGCGTCCTCGACGCGCCAGTCGGCGATGTAGCCCTCCGCCTTCAGGATGTCGGCGATGTGGCCCTTGAGCTTCGAATGCGGCAGGGTCACCGTCTCGTGGAATGCCGAGTTCGCGTTGCGCAGCCTCGTGAGGAGGTCGGCGACCGGATCGGTCATGGTCATGTGATGCGTTTCCTTTGTTCACCAGGTTTCGGACACCGTCGTGGCTGTTGCACTGCACGGTGGACGACCTGTGGTGGTTGTGATCCCAGTAGCCGAAGCCGGTTCGCGGCCCCGGCATTCCCGGATCACAGATCTTTGTTCAGTTGAGCGGGTGGTGCGGGTACTGCTTCCGAGTCAGCCGGATGCTGGGATCAGGCACTCTCGGCCGTGCGGAACGGGAAGCCGAGGGAGCGGAGCAGAGCCCGGCCCTCGTCGTCCGTCTTGGCGGTGGTCACGACGGTGATGTCGAAGCCGCGGACCCGGTCGATGCGGTCCTGGTCGATCTCGTGGAACACGCTCTGCTCCGTGAGACCGAAGGTGTAGTTGCCGTTGCCGTCGAACTGCGTGTCCGACAGGCCGCGGAAGTCGCGGATGCGGGGCAGCGCCAGGTTGATCAGGCGGTCCAGGAACTCCCAGGCCCGGTCGCCGCGCAGCGTCACGTGGGCGCCGATCGGCTGACCCTCGCGCAGCTTGAACTGGGCGATGGACTTCCGGGCCTTGGTGACCTGCGGCTTCTGGCCGGTGATCTTGGTGAGGTCGGCGACCGCACCGTCGATGATCTTGCCGTCGCGGGCGGCGTCGCCGACGCCCGTGTTGACGACCACCTTCACGAGGCCCGGCACCTGGTGCACGTTCGTGAAGCCGAACTGCTCCGTGAGCTGCGGGATGATCTCGCTGCGGTACTTCTGCTTGAGGCGAGGCTGCACCTTGACAGCCGTCGCGGCAGTAGCGGTATCGGTCATGATCAGAGGTCCTTGCCTGACTTCTTGGCGTAGCGCACGCGGACGGACTTGGTCACGCCGTCCTTCGTCACCTGATCGACCCGGTGGCCGACGCGGGTCGGCTTCTTGGTCTCGGGGTCGACGAGCGCCACATTGGAGATGTGGATGGGGGCCTCGTGAGTCTCGATGCCGCCCGTCTTGCTGCCGCGCTGCGTCTGGCCGACGCGCACGTGCTTGGTCACGAAGTTGATGCCCTCGACGACCACGCGGTTCTGCTCGACGAGGACCTCGATCACGCGGCCCTGCTTGCCGCGGTCGCCGCCGCGCGCCTGCGCGGCGCCGGTGATCACCTGGACGAGATCGCCCTTCTTGATCTTGGCCATTTCTCAGATCACCTCCGGTGCGAGCGACACGATCTTCATGAACTTCTTGTCGCGAAGCTCACGGCCCACCGGGCCGAAGATGCGGGTGCCGCGGGGGTCGCCGTCGTTCTTGAGGATGACGGCGGCGTTCTCGTCGAACTTGATGTACGAGCCGTCCTGGCGCCGCGTCTCCTTGACGGTGCGCACGATGACGGCCTTGACGACATCACCCTTCTTGACGTTGCCGCCGGGGATGGCGTCCTTGACGGTCGCGACGATGACATCGCCGAGACCGGCGTACCGGCGGCCGGAGCCGCCCAGCACGCGGATGGTCAGCAGCTCCTTGGCGCCCGTGTTGTCGGCGACCTTGAGCCGCGATTCCTGCTGAATCACTTGGCCTTCTCCAGGATCTCGACGAGGCGCCAGCGCTTCGTGGCGGACAGCGGACGGGTCTCGCTGATGACGACGAGGTCGCCGACGCCGGCGGTGCCCTGCTCGTCGTGCGCCTTCACCTTCGAGGTGCGGCGGATGACCTTGCCGTACAGCGGGTGCTTCACGCGGTCCTCGACCTCGACGACGATGGTCTTCTCCATCTTGTCGCTCACCACGTAGCCGCGGCGGACCTTGCGGTCACCGCGGTCGCCCAGGACCTTCGCGTCATTGGCTGCGGACTCGTGGCCAGTGGCCTGGGTCTCGACTTTCGCCATTACTTCGTCTCCTCAGTGCTCACCGCGGCAGGCGCCTCGGCCTCGGCGGGAGCCTCGGCCGCGTCCGCCTTGCGGCTGCGGGTCTTCTTCTCCGGCTTGGCCGCGACCTCGACAGGCGCCGGGGTGGCGCGGATGCCGAGCTCACGCTCGCGGATCACGGTGTAGATGCGGGAGATGTCCCGCTTGACCGCACGGATGCGGCCATGGCTCTCGAGCTGCCCCGTCGCCGACTGGAAGCGCAGGTTGAACAGCTCCTCCTTGGCCTTCTTGAGCTCCTCGACGAGACGCTCGTTCTCGAAGGTGTCGAGCTCGGTGGGGGCGAGCTCCTTGGTACCGATCGCCATTACGCGTCGCCCTCCTCGCGCTTGATGATGCGTGCCTTGAGGGGCAGCTTGTGGATGGCCCGGGTCAGCGCCTCACGAGCGAGTTCCTCGTTGACGCCGGCGACCTCGAAGAGGACGCGGCCGGGCTTGATGTTCGCGACCCACCACTCCGGCGAGCCCTTTCCGGAACCCATGCGGGTCTCGGCGGGCTTCTTCGTGAGCGGACGGTCGGGGTAGACGTTGATCCACACCTTGCCGCCGCGCTTGATGTGACGCGTCATGGCGATACGAGCGGACTCGATCTGACGGTTGGTCACGTACGCGGGGGTGAGGGCCTGGATGCCGAACTCGCCGAAGCTGACCTTCGTGCCGCCGGTGGCCTGGCCACTGCGACCCGGGTGGTGCTGCTTGCGGAACTTGACCTTGCGGGGAATCAGCATGATTACGCGCTCGCTCCTTCTGCGGCCGGCGCACCGGCGTCGCTCCTGGGTCCGCGGCCACCGCGGGGTCCGCCGTCACGGCGGTCGTCCCGGCGGTCCGGACGCTGCGACCGCTGGCTCGCCTGCTCGCGCGCCAGCTCCTTGTTGGTGATGTCGCCCTTGTAGATCCACACCTTCACGCCGATGCGGCCGAACGTCGTCTTGGCCTCGTAGAAGCCGTAGTCGATGTTGGCGCGGAGCGTGTGCAGCGGGACGCGACCCTCGCGGTAGAACTCGCTGCGGCTCATCTCCGCACCGCCGAGGCGGCCGGAGACCTGCACGCGGACGCCCTTGGCGCCGGCGCGCTGAGCGCCCTGCAGGCCCTTGCGCATCGCGCGGCGGAACGCCACACGTGCGGAGAGCTGCTCGGCGATGCCCTGCGCGACGAGCTGGGCCTCGGCCTCGGGGTTCTTGACCTCGAGGATGTTCAGCTGGATCTGCTTGCCGGTCAGCTTCTCGAGGTCGGCGCGGATGCGCTCGGCCTCGGCGCCGCGGCGGCCGATGACGATGCCGGGGCGCGCCGTGTGGATGTCCACGCGGACGCGGTCACGGGTGCGCTCGATCTCGATGCGGGCGACGCCGGCACGGTCCAGCGACGTCTTCAGCATCGACCGGATCTTGATGTCCTCGGCGACGTAGTCGCTGTACTGCTGGCCGCGCTTGGTGCTGTCCGAGAACCAGCGCGACACGTGGTCGGTGGTGATCCCGAGACGGAAACCGTACGGATTGACTTTCTGTCCCATTACTTGCTCGCCTTCGCGGTGTTCTTGGACGCGCTGCCGCGGGTCGTCTGCGCGACGTCCGGAGTGGCCAGCACCACGGTGATGTGGCTGGTGCGCTTCAGGATCTGGAACGCGCGGCCCTGTGCTCGCGGCTGCATGCGCTTGAGCGTCGTGCCCTCGTCGACGAACGCCTTCGAGATCACGAGGTCCTGCTCGTCGAGGTAGGTGTTCTCGGCGTCGGCCTTGACCCGTGCGTTCGCGATCGCGGAGGCGACCAGCTTGTACACGGGCTCGCTGGCGCTCTGCGGCGCGAACTTCAGGATCGCGAGGGCCTCAGTGGCCTTCTTGCCCCGGACGAGGTCGACGACACGACGAGCCTTCTGGGGGTGACGCGGATGTGTCGCACGCGGGCGATCGACTCCACCATTTCTTCTCCTCCTTCGCCGCCGCGACTAGCGGCGACGCCCCTTCTTGTCGTCCTTCTCGTGTCCACGGAAGGTGCGGGTGGGGGCGAACTCGCCGAGCTTGTGCCCGACCATGGTCTCCGTCACGAAGACGGGGATGTGCTTGCGGCCGTCGTGCACGGCGATCGTGTGGCCGAGCATGGCCGGGATGATCATCGAGCGGCGCGACCAGGTCTTGATCACGTTCTTGCTGCCGCCTTCGTTCGCGACCTGGACCTTGCGGAGCAGGTGGTCGTCGACGAAGGGGCCCTTCTTGAGACTGCGAGGCATGTCCTTCTCCTACTAGCGCTTCTTGCCGACGTTGCGACGACGAACGATGAGCTTGTCGCTCTCCTTGTTCGGGTGCCGGGTGCGACCCTCGGCCTGACCCCACGGGCTGACCGGGTGGCGACCACCGGAGGTCTTGCCCTCACCACCACCGTGCGGGTGGTCGATCGGGTTCATCGCGACACCGCGGACGGTCGGGCGGACGCCCTTCCAGCGCATGCGGCCGGCCTTGCCCCAGTTGATGTTCGACTGCTCGGCGTTGCCGACCTCGCCGATGGTGGCGCGGCAGCGGGCGTCCACGTTGCGGATCTCGCCGCTCGGGAGGCGGAGCTGGGCGTACGGCCCGTCCTTCGCCACGAGGCGGACGCTGGCGCCGGCGGAGCGGGCCATCTTGGCGCCGCCGCCCGGGCGGAGCTCGATCGCGTGGATTACGGTGCCGACCGGGATGTTGCGCAGCGGCAGGTTGTTGCCGGGCTTGATGTCCGCGGACGGCCCCGACTCGACGATGTCGCCCTGCTTGAGCTTGTCCGGCGCGATGATGTAGCGCTTCGTGCCGTCCACGAAGTGCAGCAGCGCGATGCGCGCGGTGCGGTTCGGGTCGTACTCGATCTCCGCGACCTTGGCGTTGACGCCGTCCTTGTCGTTGCGACGGAAGTCGATGACGCGGTACTGGCGCTTGTGGCCGCCACCGATGTGACGCGTGGTGATGCGTCCCTGGTTGTTGCGGCCGCCGGTCTTCGAGATCGGGCGGAGCAGCGACTTCTCAGGCGTGGTGCGGGTGATCTCGACGAAGTCGGCGACGGACGAGCCGCGGCGACCCGGCGTGGTCGGCTTGTACTTGCGAATAGCCATTCTGAGTTCCTCCCGGGCCTAGCCGACAGCCGTGAAGATGTCGATGGTGCCCGACTTGAGCGTGACGATGGCGCGCTTGATGTCCTTGCGCTTGCCGATGCCGAACTTGGTCCGGCGGGTCTTGCCCGAACGGTTGAGCGTGTTCACCGAGGCGACCTCGACGCGGAAGATCTTCTCGATGGCGAGCTTGATCTCGGTCTTGTTCGAGCGGGGGTCGACGATGAAGGTGTACTTGCCCTCATCGATCAGGCCGTAGCTCTTCTCGGAGACGACGGGCGCGATGATGACGTCGCGCGGGTCCTTGTTGTAGCCGCTCACGCGGTCACCTCCGCGGTGTTCTTGGTCTTCGCGGCCACGAAGGCCTCGAAGGCGGACTGCGTGAAGACGATGTCGTCGGAGACGAGCACGTCGTACGCGTTCAACTGGTCCCAGGTGAGGACGTGCAGCGACTTGAGGTTGCGCACGCTCTTCCAGGCGGTCTCGTCCGCGCGGTCGAGGACCACGAGGACGTTCTTGCCGGGGGCGACGCGGGCGAGCAGCTCGGCCGCGGCCTTCGTCGAGGGGCTCTCACCGGCGGCGAGGGCGTCGACGACCTGGAGCCGGCCACCGCGGGCGCGGTCCGACAGGGCGCCGAGGAGCGCCGCGGCGATCATCTTCTTGGGGTGCGCTGCGAGTAGTCGCGGGGCACGGGACCGTGGACGACGCCACCGCCGCGGTGCTGCGGCATGCGGACGGAGCCCTGACGGGCGCGGCCGGTGCCCTTCTGCTTGAAGGGCTTGACGCCGGAGCCGGAGACCTCGCCGCGGTTCTTCGCCTTGTGCGTGCCCTGACGGGCGGCGGCGAGCTGGGCGACGACCACCTGGTGAAGCAGCGGCACGTTGGTCTGCACGTCGAAGATCTCGGCGGGCAGGTCGACCGTGCCGGCCGTGGTGCCGCCGGCGGTCTGGATGTCGAGCGAAGCCATGATGCTCAGGCTCCCTTCACAGCGTTGCGGACGAAGACGAGGCGGCCGCGCGCACCGGGGACGGCGCCCTTGACGAGCAGCAGACCCTTCTCGGCGTCGACGGCCTGGACCTGGAGGTTCAGCACGGTGGTGCGGTCGCCGCCCATCCGGCCCGCCATGCGCATCCCCTTGAAGACGCGGCTGGGGGTGGAGGAGGCGCCGATGGAGCCCGGCTTGCGGTGGTTGCGGTGCGAACCGTGGGACGCCGAGACGCCCTTGAAGTTGTGCCGCTTCATGACGCCCGCGAAGCCCTTGCCCTTGCTGGTGCCGACGACGTCGACCTTCGCGCCGGCCTCGAACACGTCGACCGCGATCTCCTGGCCGAGCGTGTACTCGGCGGCGTCAGCGGTGCGGACCTCGGTGAGGTGGCGGCGGGGCGTGACGCCCGCCTTGTCGAAGTGGCCGGAAGCCGGCTTGTTCGCCTTGCGGGGGTCGATCTGGCCGTACGCGATCTGGACGGCGGCGTAGCCGTCGACGTCGGGCGTGCGGATCTGGGTCACGACGTTCGGGGTGATCTGGATCACGGTGACGGGCACGAGCTTGCCCTGGTCGTTCCAGACCTGGGTCATCCCGAGCTTCGTGCCGAGCAGACCCTTGAAAGTCCTGGTGGCGGTAGTCATGCGATTCCTCAGTGCTTCGCTCTTGGTCAGAGCTTGATCTCGATGTTGACGTCGGCGGGGAGGTCGAGGCGCATGAGCGAGTCGACCGCCTTCGGCGTCGGGTCGATGATGTCGATGAGACGCTTGTGGGTGCGCATCTCGAAGTGCTCGCGGCTGTCCTTGTACTTGTGCGGCGAGCGGATCACGACGACCACGTTCTTCTCCGTGGGCAGCGGGACCGGTCCGACGACGCTGGCGCCCGCACGGGTCACGGTGTCGACGATCTTGCGCGCCGAGGTGTCGATGACCTCGTGGTCATACGACTTGAGTCGGATGCGGATCTTCTGTCCGGCCATCTGTCACTCGCTCTCTTTCGTTGCTTCGCGAAACCTGCTGGTCCGCGCTGTCGCTCGTTCATGACCTGGGTCACGACGCCGCTCGTCCGGATCTTCCGATCCGATGGGCCCTGCGCTCCGCTCTCGCGGCACACAGGAGGACTCGCAGCACTGTTCTTCTGTCAATGAGCCGTTCGCACCCGGTTCCGCGCGCACGCGGACGCGCACGGCAGTTTCAGGTGGTGGTGGCTTGCACATCCGGGGCCGCACACGGCGGCGGGAGTGCTGTTCTCCTGCCCGCGGCCTAGCCCTGATCCCTGAGGGAAGCTATGCACTGCCTGGCAGTGATCCGGGCCGCGCGCCTCGCACAGCGGCCTGGAATGTGGAACTAGAAGAGTTTGCCATACCCCTCCACACCCTGCAACCCGGGCGTGTCGCGCGGGGGCGCGGCTCCGGCCTCTCCGCCGAGCGCGGGCCGCAACGACGAGCGCGGGCCGTGTACGGGGCGCGCTCGTCGGCACGGGGCGCGCTCGGCGGGCGACAGGCAGGCGGCGCCGTCAGGCGTGGGGGAAGCCGTTGCGCTCCGCGTCGTCCTCGTCGGCCACAGGAGCTCCCGTGCTGTCCAGGTAGTCCACGTGCGGGTGGTCGCTGAATCCCTCCTCGGCCTGAGCGGGGACCACGAACTGCCCGTCGATGGTGTCCACCACGACCGGCTCGAGTCCCACCGAATCGCCGGTGTCCTCGGGCGACGGGGACTGCGCCACAGGGGCGCCCGTCGTGTCGAGGATGAGGACGTGCCGCTCGGCGTGGGCCTCGTCCGCGACCTCCCCCGGCATGAAGAACTGCCCGTCGATGGTGTCGACCTCGACCGTCTCCAGATGCTTCCGCGTGCGCCCGATCGGGTCGGACGGCGCCGACTGCTCGGGAGCGTCGGCCTCCGCGCGCGCAGGCCGCTCCGGCTGCTCACTCATGCAAACTCCTTCTCGAGTCGTGCGTTCTCGCCGCGTTGCCGAAGCGGATCAGGTGTTCGCGGTCGACGCCCAGTCGGGGTCGCTCTGCGTCAGGTTGATCAGGCCGCCGGCCGCGAGCATCCGGAGGAGGAACGGCGACGCCGGCGCCACGTGGCGCTCCACTCCGGACGTCTCGTTGCGGAAGAAGCCCTGCGCGATGTCGACCACCAGGTGGTCGCCGTCCTCGACGATGTCCGTGGCGTCGGGGATCTCCAGCGACGGCAGGCCGATCTCGAAGCAGTTGCGGAAGAAGGTGCGCGAGAAGGCGTTCGAGACGACGCAGCCGATGCCGGTCGCCTTGAGGGCCTTCGCCGCGATCGCCCGCCCCGACGACTGCCCGAAGTGGTGCCCGGCCACGACGATGTCCCCGGGCTGCACCTCCAGCGGGAAGCGCGGGTTGTAGTCCTCGAGCACGTGCTTGACGATCTCGTCCATCGGATCGAACACGTAGCGCGATTTGACGAGGGCGTCGGTGGGGATGTTGGCAGGGAACTTCCAACAGCGCCCCTCGTAGCGGGGAACCAGCTCGCCCATCTCAGGCCTCCTTGTCGGCGTAGGGGCGGGGATCGGCGATCGCGCCCTCGAGAGCGGAGGCGGCGACGGTCAGCGCGGAGGCGAGGTACATGGATGCCTTCGTGCTGCCGTTCCGGCCGGGGAAGTTGCGCGAGTGGGTCGAGATCATCGCCTCCCCTCCGACATGGCGCCCATGTTCGCCGTCTGATTGGAGCCGGTGCTCGGCGGGAACCAGGTGCCGCCGGCCTCGTGCAGGTCCGCGACGAGCCCGAGCTCCAGGGCCTGGCGGAACACCTCGCGGCTGCCGGGCACGAGATTGAGCTTCACGTCGGGGTGGATCCTGCGTCCGCGGAGCACCCGGGCCGCGAGCAGGAAGTCCTCGAGCCGCCCGCCGCCGTGGCCGCCGAGCTCCGCCCACTGGAGCGGGGTGCCGACCAGCTCGTCGACGGGATGCACATTCCCGACGGTGGGCGGCGCGGCGACCGTGGGCGGCACCACGCCGACGTCGAAGCGCCGCACGTCCTCGACGGGGTCACCGTCGCCGTTGAGCAGGAGGTCGAGCCTTCCGCCCGGCAGCGCCTCGATGAACTCGCGCGTCACGTCGTCCGGCTCCACGTAGCCGCACTTCGCGCCGAGGTCGACGCAGAGCACCGGGAAGAGCCAGCGGTCCCAGATCCCCAGCGAGGTGATGAAGGGACCCGTGAACTCGAGCGCCTTGTAGATGACCGACCCCTCGCCGAGCTGGCCGACCAGCCAGAGCGCGACATCGCGGGGCGTGGTGCCGGGCTGCAGCTCCCCCGTGAGCTCGATCTGGATGAGCTCCGGGACGCGGAACCACGCCTTGCCGAACGGCATGACCGTGCCGGCGTGCGAGTCGTTCCCCAGTGCGACGGCGAAGGCGCCGACCGCGCCGTGCACGGGGGTGTGGCTGTCCGAGCCGACGACGATTTGCCCGGGCAGCGCGAGCCCGTTCTGCATGAGCACGTTGTGGATGTTGCCGCTGCCGCAGTCGAACAGCTGGGTTCCCCGCTTCTTCGTCCAGGCGCGGTTCCGGTTGAGGACGTCGGCCTGCTGCTCCGTCGGTGGCGAGAAGTGGTGGTCGAAGACGGTCACCACCCGGTCGGGGTATGGCAGGTCCTTGCCGATCCGCTCGTCGTACACCTTGCCGGTGAGGTACGCGCTCAGATCGTGCATGACGAGGCGGTCGACGTTCGCGACCACGACGTCACCGGCCTTCACCGACTCCTGGCCGCTCGCGCGCGCCAGGATCTTCTCGACGAGATTCAATTCCGGCCGCCCCTCAGACCGGCGCGAGCACGCGGCTCGGATCGGTGATGACTCCCGTGATGGCGGAGGCCGCCGCGACCGCAGGACTCGACAGGTAGATGCTCGACTCGTAGCTGCCCATCCGCCCGCGGAAGTTCCGGTTGGCCGTCGAGAGCGTGACCTCTCCGTCGGCCATCGCGCCGCCGCTGCCCGCGCACGCACCGCACCCGGGGTTCGTGATCAGCGCGCCGGCCTGGATGAGCGTCGTGACGATCCCGTCCGCGGCGGCCTTCGCCATGATGTCCGCCGAGGCCGGCGTGACGACGAGACGGACGCCGTCCGCGATCCGGTTGCCCTTGAGGTAGCGGGCCGCGATCGCGAGGTCGTCGTACTTCGCATTGGCGCACGATCCGATGAACACCTGGTCGACCTTGGTGCCCACGACCTGGCTGATCGGGACGACGTTGTCGACGTTGTGCGGAACCGCGATCTGCGGCTCGAGGGCGGTGCCGTCGAGCTCGATCACCCGGTCGAAGACCGCGTCAGGGTCGGAGACCAGCGGCTCCACGGTGTCGAGGTCGACGCCGTGCTCGGCCAGGTAGCGCATGGTCTCGGCGTCCGGCGGAACGAAGGCGTTCTTCGCCCCGGCCTCCATCGCGAGGTTGCAGAGCGTCATCCGCTCCGACGTGGAGAGCGACTCCACCCAGGATCCGTGGAACTCGACCGAGTAGTAGGTCGCTCCGTCGGCGGTGAGGTCGCCGATGAGCTTGAGCATGACGTCCTTGGGGTAGACACCTTCCGGCAGCGGCCCCTGCACGATGACCTTCATCGACTGGGGAACCTTCATCCAGAGCTTCCCGGTGACCCAGGCCGCGGTGATCTCGCTGAAGCCGACCCCGGTGCCGAGGGCGCCGAGGGCGCCGTAGATGGTCGAGTGCGAGTCGGTGCCGATGATGAGGTCGCCCGGCTTGACCAGCCCGTGCTCCATGAGCACGACGTGGGCGATGCCGGCGTTGACGTCGAAGAAGTGCTTGATGCCCATCTTGTCCCGGAACTCCCGCGAGAGGCGGTGATCGCCCGCGATCTTCGAGGTCTGCGCCGGCGAGATGTGGTCCATGACCATGGCGATCCGGTCCTTGTCGAAGAGCTCGGGCTCTCCCATGCGCTCCCACGTCTTGATGCAGCGCCAGGTCGCCGTGTGGCTCATGTAGAGCGCCGGATAGGCGTCCACGATCTGCCCCGGAACCAGGCCGGTCACGCCCGATGCGCGCTCCAGCGCCTTGACGGCGAAAGTCTTGCCCATCAGTTCTTCTCCTTAGCGAACTTCTTCATGAGGTGCTCGATCAGTCCGCCGGCCTCGAGGATCTCCTGGAGCACCGGCGGGAAGGGCGCGAAGGGGTACGACTGGTCGCCGACGGTCACGAGTCCCGCCGCGTAGTCGACCCAGACGTCGTCGCCCTCCTGGATCGCGTCGACCGCCGCGGGGCACTCGACGGCGACCAGGCCGGTGTTGATGGCGTTGCGGAAGAACACCCTGGAGTAGGAGCGTGCGACGACGGCCTTCACCCCGACCCCGATGAGGCAGGTGGCCGCCTGCTCGCGCGCGCTGCCGCACCCGAAGTTGCGGCCGCCCACGACGACCGGGCTCTGGGCCAGCTTGGCCTGCACGTCCGGGCCCAGCGGCTCGAAGGCGTGCGAGCCGAGCTCGACAGGATCGATGCTGATCAGGTACCGGCCCGGGATGATGACGTCGGTGTTGACGTCGTCGCCGAAGACGATGCTCCGGCCGCCGAGCCTCTCGTTGAGTGTGGTGCTCATGGTGTGGTGTCCTCCGTGAACCAGTCCGTGGGGATGACGTGCCCGAGGTCGCGCTCCTCGGCGAGCTCGAGGATCCGAGCTCCGACGGCTGCGAACTGGATGCCCATTCCCGTGTTGTTGGCGAAGATCGTGATGTCGTCGCGGTTCTTGCGTGCCGGAGCGGGGTCGACCAGGATCTGCCCCAGCTCCTGGATGTCGTCCCACTGCTTGAGCCCGCGCTCCACGGGACCGAGGATGTCGAACTGGCTGTCGTGGTGGACCTGCTCCCGCGAGAAGACGACGATCCGATCCGCACGATCGAACGTCGTGTCGTCGAGCTCGCGCCGCGTGGCGGTGCCGTCCGGGCTCGTGATGCAGCTGACGTGCGTGCCCGGTTCGATCCACTCGCCCTCGAAGACGGGATCCATCGCCGCCGTCGCCGCCGTGATGATGCGGCAGCCTTCCACCGCGTCCTTCGGGTGGTCGACCGCGAGAACGCGCTTGCCCGTCCTGTCGCTCCACTCCGCGGCGAACGCCTCCCGGCGCTCCTTGGTGGGGCTGAACACCCGGATCTCCTCGATCCCCGGGCGGACCAGGAGCAGCGTCTCGAGGTGCGCGGCCGCCTGCCAGCCGGCGCCGAACATCCCGGCCACCGTGACGTCCGGGTTGCTCATCTCGCGGATGCCGAGAGCCGTCGTCGCGCCCACGCGGTACTTCTGGATCACCGAGTCGTGGATGATCGCAAGCGGCGCGAGCTCGGTGAGGCTGAACAGGGTGACGAGGCCGACGTACCGGCCGCCCGGCGCCACGGGCAGCAGGCGACGGCGCTTCTCCCCTGTCGGCAGAGTCTCGACCCCGACCATGTCGGACGTGATCCGGGTGCCCCAGACGCCGCTCGAGATGTTGCCGCCCTCCTGGGACTTGAAGCGGAACCGGAAGCCCGGGTACCGCTCGTCCTCCACCGGGAAGTAGGTGTGGTTGCGCGGGCGGTTGTGCCCGCGGTTCTCGGCCAGCTCGCGATACGCGACCTCCAGCACGTCGATGACGTCCTGGGCGCTCAGCAGCTGCTCGACGTCCGCATTCGAGAGGACTCTCATATTCCGTTGTTCTCCTGGTCGCTTGAGTCGGTGGATCGGGCGGCGGTCAGCGGATCTGCACCCTCTGCCGTGACGAGGACCGTGTCGGTGAGGACGCTGCGGACCCCGGCGACATCGATGACCTCGATCACGACCGCACCCACTTCGCCCGCCGCGGGAGCGTCGGCCACCGGCTGCAGCTCGCCGCCCGTGGCGAAGTCGGCCTGGTTGATCCAGCGGATCGAGGTGACGGACCCCTCGGGCAGTGCTTGCAGGGCGATGGTCGCCGCCGCCTCGGCCGCGGAGAACGCGGCGCCGGCCCGGACCTCCACGAAGGCGGCGCGCTGAGCGTCCGCGAGCAGAGGCAGCCACGGCTCGTCGCCGAACGTCCGGCCGGCGAGCAGCCAGCCGTGCCGGTACTCGCCGGCCACCTCCATCGTGACGTGGCCGCCGTCCTCGGCTCCCCGGA
This sequence comes from Naasia aerilata, assembly GCF_030296595.1. GTDB lineage: Bacteria > Actinomycetota > Actinomycetes > Actinomycetales > Microbacteriaceae > Naasia > Naasia aerilata. Next base: position 846,292 of record NZ_AP027731.1, read on the forward strand.
CGAGTGCGTCGGCGAAGCCCGCGTGCCGGGTGACCCGGTCGACCGCGGCAAGGCGTTCGCGCATGCTGAGTCCCGCCACCGTGGCATCGGCGAGCGCCGCGCGGAGGGCGGCGACGCCGGCGCGGAGCAGCGCGACCTCGGCCTCCGAAGGCTGAGCGCGGACGTCGCGCACGAGGGAGCCGAGCGGCTTGACCGTCCAGTCGGGAACGGCGGCCTCGATCTCGGCGACGACCGCAGCCGGCCAGAGTGCCGCATCGATGACGCCGATCGTGCCGGCAGGCCGGCCCGCGACGTAGGACGCGACGAGCTTGCCGAACGACGGGCCGCTGCGGAGATCCTCGAGCATCGACGTGCGCTGCATCCAGGAGAAGACCCGCTTCGACAGCTTGGTGAGCAGGGTCGCCTCGCCCTCGGCGGGGATCGCGAGCACGCCCTCGTTCCAGTAGATGACGAGGTTCGTGAGGTAGCCGATGTCGTCTCCCCGCGACACGTCGTTGTAGACGATGCCGACGTCCACGCCCTCGGCCTTCAGCCGCTGCTGGACCGTCGCGATCCTGTCCGCCCATTCCGACTCGGCGATCTCCGCCGGGTCGAGCACCACCAGACCGCGCTTCACGAGCGGCTCCCTTCGTCGGAGGAGAACAGCCGGCGCTCGGTGGAGACGAGCCGCTCGCTCCCCGTCGCGGTGACCACGACCTGGTCGCCGAACACGTGGTAGCCCGCGATCGGCGTGTAGGTGTTGGGGTGGATGATGAAGGTCGCGCCCTCGGGGAAGACCGTGTGGTTCCCCTCGATGATGGGGACCTCGTCGAGGTGCAGCCCGACGCCGTGGCCGCGCACGCGCGTCCACTGATCCGAGCAGTACTCCCCCAGCCCGTACTTGCGGAACACGTCGTTCTCGGCGACCGCGATCTCGTGGGCGGTGACTCCGGGCTTCACGACGGCCACTCCCGCCTCGGCCGCCTCGAGGAAGAGCTCGGCCGATCGACGCTGCTCCGGGGAAGGCTCGCCCACAACGGCGGAGCGACAGATCTGCAGCCAGTACCCCCGGTCTGCGGAGTGAGCTCGGTGCGGACGAGGTCGCCCTCCTGGAGGAGCCGGCGGCTGGGCGGCGTCATGCCGAGCACCTCGTCCCTGCCGGAGGCGATGAGCATGAAGTTGTCCTCGGCCCCGAGCCGCTTGATCTCGCTCTCGACCTCCGCGACGATGTCGTACTCGGTGATGCCGGGCTCGAGGACCTCCACGAAGGTGCGCCACGCGGCGTCCGAGACCTTCGCGGCCTGGCGCATCCGGTTCAGCTCCCACTCGCTCTTGACCATCCGAGCCGCATCGAAGAGCTTGCTCGCCGACACGAGCTCGACTCCGGGGAGCCCCTCTCGCAGGGCGCCGTCGAATACGGTGGGGAGCAGCTCGAGGTGACCGACCCCGATCCGCTGGGCGCCCAGCGCGCGGACCTCGTCGACCAGGGGGCGGAGGTCCGCCACCGAGACGAGCTCGGCTCCGCGGACCCACCCCCGGCGCCGCAGGGGCACGAGGTCGGCGAGACGCGTGGTGAACGCGACCGCCTCGCCGTCGAGCGGCAGGAGCACGAACGCGCCGGCGCCGCCCACCGAGGTGTCGGTGAGGTAGCGGACGTTCTCCCGGCGCCAGGCCGGGGCGTAGGCGATCAGGGCGTCCAGCCCGCTCTCCGCCATGGCGGCGCGCAGCTTCGTGTGCCGGAGTCCGAGCTCCTCCGCGTCGTCGGCGGCCGTGGGGCCCGCCGCCGCACGGACGATGTCGATGAGGGTCACCTGGTCATCTCCTTCTCGAGCCGGACCTGCTCCTCCATGCGCATGAAGTCCTCGGTGACCGACTTCTCCAGCTCGAAGAGCAGATCGTCCTCGGGCTTGCGCGGATGCGGAACGGTGACGGGCAGATCAAGGTAGGTGCGCGCCGGGCGGTCCGTGATCACGAGCAGCCGTGAGGACAGGAACACCGCTTCGCGGATGTTGTGCGTGACGAAGAGGATCGTCTTCCCCGTCTCGGCCCAGATCCGCACGAACTCCTGCCGCAGACGGCGAGCGGAGAACTCGTCGAGCGCCGAGAACGGCTCGTCGGCGAGCAGCAGATCCGGTTCGATCGCGAGGCCCCGGGCGAGGGAGACGCGCTGCTGCATGCCGCCGGACAGCTGGAGCGGGTAGTAGTCGGCGAACTCGGCGAGGCCCACGAGGGCGAGGTACCGGCGGACCCGATCGTCGATCTCGTCCTTGGGCAGACCCATCTCCTGCAGCGGCAGGGCCACGTTGTTGCGAACGGTCCGCCACGCGAGAAGGCGGGGCTGCTGGAAGACGACGCCGATCTTCACGTCGGAGCGTGTTCTCGTGCTCACCTTCCTGCCGGCGAGCCGCACCTCCCCGGTCGTCGCGTCGTCCAGCCCGTTGATGATGTTGAGCAGCGTCGACTTGCCGCAGCCGGAGGGACCGAGGATCGAGAGCAGGGCCCCCTCCTCGACGTGCACGTCGAGGTCGCCGAGAACGTTGAGCGGACGGTCGCCGCGCCTCGGGAACTCCTTGTGGAGGTGATCGATGGACAGGTAGGACTCGGTCATGATCACGCAGCCCCTCTCTGGATCTGGGCTGCCGGGCGCCAGCGGGTGAGGCGGTTCTCCAGCGGCTTGAGGATGGCGAACTCGATGATGAGGAGGGTGATGGTGAACAGCAGCGTCCAGGCGAGCACCTGGATCATGCTGAAGTTGCCGAACCAGTAGCTGAGCATGTAGCCGACGCCGCTCGAGAGCCCGATCAGCTCCACGATCGTCACGATCTTCCAGGCGATGCCGAGGCCGTAGCGGAGCGCGGCCAGGATGTACGGGATGAGCTGCGGGACCACGATCTTCAGCAGGACGGTGGCCTTGCCGAAGCGGAACGCCTTGCCCATGTGGATCAGGTCCCGGTCGATCGCCTTCGTTCCCTGCCAGATGTTGATGGCGATCGGCGGCGCCGAGCCCACCGCGATGGCGACGATGGCGGCCGTGTCGTTGAGGCCGAACCAGAGGATGCAGAGGATCCCGTAGACGAGGGCGGGGATCGTGAAGAGCACGAGCACCCACGTGTCGAGCAGGTCTTCGCCGATCTTGGTGAGGCCCATGGTCAGGCCGATGATCATGCCGACCGCGACGCCGGCGATCATCCCGACGACCACGCGGAACATGGTCACGCCGAGCTGGGAGTACGTTTCCGGCTGCGTGAGGTTCTGGCCCAGCTGCGCGAAGACCGCGATGGGGCTCGGCAGGATCGTCGGCTTCATGAAGAGCGAGACGATCTGCCAGAGCACCAGCAGGGCGAGCACGGAGAGCGTGCGGCGCCACACCCCGCGGAAGACCCGGGCGCGATGCTCCTCGCTATCGAAGCGGTGTCGAACACCACCTCGCTTTCCAATGCTGCAGTACTCACGCGCTCCACCTTTCGTCTTTGAATTCCCGTGCCACCGTTGGCGCGGGGGTGAGCTCTGGGCCGGCTGGGCTCAGGCGTCGCTGTCGATGTGCTGGCTGAAGTAGATGGTCGCCCGCTCGTAGACCTGCGCCAGAGTGGCCGCCGTCACCGCTCGATCGGCCGACGGCACTCCTCGATGAGGTAGCCGAGGAAGTCCTGCAGAGCGGCATCCGCCGACGCCACGGCCGCTCGACCGGCATCCGTGATGCCGAGGACCACCGCGCGGCGATCCTGCGGGCTCGGTGTCGTGGTCATCAGTCCCCGGCGGACGAGCCCGTCCACGTTCTCCGACACGGTGGGCAGTGTGAGGTTGCCGCGCGCCGCGAGCTGGCTGAGCGAGGTGAACCCCTCCGCGATCCTCGAGAGGGTGCGGTACTGCCGGAAGGTCAGGCGGGGATCCAGCGATCCGAGGATCGCATTGTGGAGCCGGCTGAGCCGGGCCGGCACCGCGAGCAGGAGCTCGAGGATGTCGGTGTCGACCTTGTCCGCCGCCGCCGTGTCAGTGCTCATGTGATCCTCGTCCCCTTGTTTCCTGCGGTACGGCCCCGAGTAAGTAAGGGCACCTAAGTACTATAGGTAAGGGACCCTAACTACACAAGGGCTGCCGCGGTGCGCTCCGCTGCTGGTCGAGCGCGGAGCGCACCACGGGCGTGCGCCTCAGTCCTCGAACGCGGGATAGTCGAGCGAGAAGAGCTTCGGGTCGACCTCCTTGGGGAACGCCGGGTCGAGGTAGGGGGTGAGGGTCGACACGAGCTTCTTCATGCCATCGACCTGCTCCTTGCCCCAGTCGGTGACGAACGAGTCGCCGTAGAGGTCCTGGAAGGACTTGGCCGCCGCCTCAGGCTGACCCACCGCCTCGGCGTAGGTCTCCCAGATCTTCGGGTCCTTCTCGATGTCGAGGACGGCGTCGCGGATCGCGCTCGCATACGCGCGCACCTCGCCGCAGTGCTCAGTGGCGTAGGACTCCGTCGTCACCGGCCCGAGGTACAGCGCCTGGAACCCGAACTCGTCCGGGAAGTCGGTGGCCAGGTCGACGATCTGCCGGTACTTGCCCTCGTACTTCTGCACGGCGGTCGCGTCGACGCCGAGGATGACGGCGTCGAGCGAGCCCTGATCGAGCAGCCCGAGCAGAGCGGCGTCCGGCGCGACGTGCACCTCGCCGTTGACGTCCTTCAGCATGTTGAAGTCGTACGCGCTCTGCGCATAGGCCTGCATGATGGACGTGATCGCCCCGTTCAGCGCGGTGAACGATCCGACGTTCTTGCCTTTGAGGTCGCCGATGTCCTTGATCGGCGAGTCCTTCTTGACGAACATGCCGTTGCCCGGCGTGGACAGAGCTCCGATCATGATGACGTCGGCGCCGGTCGAGCGCGCCTGCACCATGGTGGTGAGGCCGCCGAAGCCGAGGTTCACGGCCTTCTGGACGATGGCCTGGGCCGTGGCCGGCGGGTTCTGGAACGCCTGGACCTGCAGGTCGAGGTTGTACTTCGTGTCGAAGCCGCCGTCCTTCACGTGCTTGATCACGAGGTCCTGAGCGCCGGGGTTGGTCGCCACCGTCGCGGTGGTCATCGAGCTGGGCATCGGGCAGCCGGTGTCGGACGAGCCCGCGGCGGCCGTCGTCGCGGCCGGGCTCGGCGCGGCTTCCGAACCGCCCCCGCCCGCGCAGCCGGCCAGGACGAGCGCGGCAGCGGCGAACCCCGCCGCCGCCGTGATGCTTCTTCTCTTGTGCATGTCGGTCCAATCTCGGTGAGGAAGACGGACCGTCGCGACGATGCGGCGATCCGTGCGCGCTTGCAGCCAGCCGCGCGCGGGCGGCGGTTCCCAGGGCCAACGACTCTGCTGTTCAGGGAACCTAAGTATCTGTGACCCATAAAGTAAGTACTCCGAAGTGATTGCCGTGTCAAGCAAGCGCTCCCGTGTTCGCAGCCTCGTCCTCGCGTCTCTTGCGCGCCTCGGGCTCCAGCCATTAGGTTCCCTAATCAAACGGGTCCCTAATAGTTGCCGGATGCGAACCGGCCGTGGCCCCTCGGCCGACACAGAGAGGTATCGGGCATGACGAGCTCCTTCGACTTCACCGGCAAGGTGATCCTCATCACGGGCGGCGCGAGCGGCATCGGCGGTGCGACCGCGCGGGCAGCCGCGGAGGCGGGCGCCCGGGTCGCGGTGCTCGACGTGAACGACGAGCTCGGGGCGGAGATCGCCGCCGAGCACGAGAACATCTCTTTCCACAGAGTCGACGTGTCGGACCACGACGCCGTGCTCGAGGTGGTGGGCGGCATCGCCTCCGCGGAGGGCCGCATCGACGGGCTCGTGTGCTGCGCGATCGTCCAGCCGCTCATCCCCGTCCTGGAGATGACGCCGCAGCAGCTGAAGAAGGTCCTGGCGATCAACGTCGAGGGCGTCTTCTGGGCCTGCAAGGCGGTCGCGCCGACGATGATGCGGCAGAACAGCGGATCGATCATCGTCTTCGTGTCCGGCACGGCAGACCTCGGCAAGCCGAACTCGTCGCCCTACACCGCCTCCAAGGGCGCGGTCGCCGGATTCGCGCACACGTTCGCCAAGGAGGTCCAGCCCTATGGCGTGCGGGTCAACATGCTGCGTCCCGGCATCATCGACACCCCTCAGTTCCGCGGGTCCAACCCCAACGCGGACTTCGGCAAGATGGACAAGCCCTCGGACGTGGTCGGACCCGCGATGTTCCTGCTCTCGGACTTCGCCACCATGACCAACTCGATCGTCACCCGCGAAGGCTCCCTGCCCCGCTCCCCCAAGGCCTACGAGGGATGACCACCGGGCGGGCGACCGGTGCCGTCGCCATCGACGTGGACACGCTCAAGATGCCCGCGCCGCTCACGCACGCGTTCGCGGTGCCGCCCGGCACCCGGCTCGTGTTCCTCAGCGGCCTCACCGCGAAGGACTCCGACGGGCGCACCGTCGGAGAAGGCGACGCCGAGGCTCAGGCCGACCACATCCTCACGGTGATCGGGGAGATCCTCGGCGCCGCCGGCGGCAGCATCGACGACGTCATCAAGCTCACCGTCTTCCTGCAGGACCGGAAGCACGCGCCGGACGTGGGAAGGGCACGGCGACGGCATTTCGCAACGGAGCCGCTGCCCGCATCCACGATGGTCGTCGCCCAGCTCATGTCCGACGACCAGCTGGTCGAGATCGAGGCGATCGCGGCGATCAGCGCCTGACGCTCAGGGCCGCGCAGGACGTGACCGAAGGGAGGTGCGCATGAGCACCGAGGAGACGGGCGCGGACGCGCTGCTCGCCGGGCTGCGAGACGCCGGGGTCGACGTGGTGTTCGCGAATCTGGGCAGCGACCATCCTGCGATCATCGAGTCCCTGGCCCGGGACCGCGCGGCCGGAGTGGCCACGCCGTCGGTCGTGCTCGCTCCGCACGAGGCGAGCGCGCTGGCCGCCGCGCACGGCTACGCACTCGCGACGGGACGGCCCCAGGCCGTCTTCGTCCATGTCGACGTGGGCACGGCCAACCTCGGCGGGGCCGTGCACAACGCGGCCCGGTCGCAGGTGCCGGTCCTGATCTTCGCGGGGCTGACACCGTTCACCCTCGAGGGCGAGCTGGCCGGCACCCGCAACAGCTATCCGAACCATCTCCAGGACGTCCGGGACCAGCACGCGATCGTGCGCCCGTACACGAAATGGAGCTACGACCTCCGCACCGGGTCCAACGCCCGGCAGGTCGTGCTGCGCGGGCTCCAGCTCGCCGGCAGCGCCCCCAAAGGGCCCGTCTACCTGACGGCCGCCCGAGAGGTGCTCGCCGGGCGCACCCAGGGGCGCAGCGTCGACCCGGACTTGTGGCATCCGATCGATCCGGTGCCTCTGCCGGGCGACGCCGTGGACGAGATCCTCGACGCGATCGCCGGCGCCCGGTTCCCCGTCCTCGTCACCTCCGGCTTCGGACGGGATCCGGCCGGCGTCCCCGACCTGGTCGAGCTCGCAGACCTCCTCGGCCTGGGTGTGGCCCAGCCGATCGCCGCCGCCATGTCGTTCCCCGCCGACCACGAGCTGCACCTCGGCTACGCCGCCGACCCCCTGCTCGCCCGGGCGGACCTGATCCTCGTCGTCGACTGCGATGCGCCGTGGATGCCCGCGCTCGCCCGGCCGCGGGGGAGGCGGCGGTCTACGTCCTCGACACCGATCCCCTGAAGGAGGGCATGCCCCTCTGGTATCTCGAGGCGCGACGGTTCCTTCGCGCCGACTCGGGGCACGCGGTGCGGCAGCTGCTCGAGGCCGCTCAGGCGCGGCCGGACCGCGGCGACGTCGACGGGCGGCGGGCCGCGATCGCCGCGGTGCACGACGAGCAGCGATCGGCCTGGGCCGCCGAGCGGGATGCCGACCGCCTGACGCCCTCCACGGTCGCCGCGGCCCTCGCGGACCTCGTCGACGACGACACGATCCTCCTCAACGAGGCCATCAGCAACGCCGCCACGGTGTTCCGGCACTTTCCGCGCACCCGGCCCGGCACGCTCTTCTCGAGCGGGGGCTCGTCCCTCGGCTGGTACGGCGGCGCGGCGGTGGGCATCAAGCTGGCTCGGCCGGAGGCGGAGGTCGTCGCGATCGTCGGCGACGGCTCGTACCACCTCAGCGAGCCGGCCTCCACCTACTGGATGGCGGCCCGGTACGGCACGCCTTTCGTCACGGTCGTCCTCGACAACGGGGGCTGGAACGCCACGAAGCAGAACGTGCTCCGGCAGCACGCCGGCGGGACGGCGGCGGAGACCGACCGCTACTGGGTGAGCCTCGGGCAGTCCGCCGACCTGGCAGGCGTCGCGGCAGCGGCGGGCGCCGCGTACGCCTGCACCGTCACCGAGTGGGAGGAGCTCGATGCGGCCCTGCGCGGCGCCCTCGCGGCAGCCCGAGACGGCGTGAGCGCCGTCGTGCGGGTCGTGCTCGACCCGATCTCGGGTGAGCCGGCCGACTGGGGCTCGGCTGGGCGTCCGTGACCCGCATCCCATGAGCGGCACGTTCCGCTCCCTCGCGGTGCACAACTACCGCCTCTGGTTCGCGGGGGCGACCGTGTCCAACGTCGGCACCTGGATGCAGGGAACGGCGCAGGACTGGATCGTCTTCACCGAGCTGACCGATCACGACGCGGCCGCGGTCGGGGTCGCGCTCGCCCTGCAGTTCGGACCGGTCTTCGTGCTGACCCCGCTGAGCGGTCTGGTCGCCGATGCCGTGGACCGCCGCCGGATCCTCCTCGTCACCCAGATCGTCCAGGGCGTCCTGAGCCTCGCCCTGGGCGTCCTCACGCTCGCGGGCATCCTCGAGCTCTGGATGGTCTTCGTCTTCGCGGGTCTGCTCGGGGCGACGGCGGCGTTCGACGGCCCCGCGCGGCAGTCCTTCGTCTCGGAGCTCGTCCCTCGCAGCTACATCCCGAACGCGATCGGCCTCAACGGGACCTCCTTCACCCTCGCGCGCTTCTTCGGGCCGGCGATCGCGGGACTGCTCATCGCCGTGGCGAGCGCCGGCTGGGTGTTCGTGATCAACTTCTTCACCTTCACCGCGACGATCTTCGCGCTGATCCTGATGCGCCGCGACGACCTCCACACCGAGCCGCGCTCCGGTGGTCCCCGGCCAACTATGGTGAGCGCACTGAAGGTCGTCACGCAGCGCGAGGACCTCGTGCTCGTGCTGACGAGCGCCTTCCTGTTCACCGCGCTCGGGATGAACTTCCCGATCTTCATCTCGACGATGGCGGTCGTCGAGTTCCGGGTGGGCGCGGACGGCTTCGGCATCCTGACCTCGATCGTGGCGATCGGGTCGGTGACCGGCGCCCTGCTGAGCGCTCGGCGCGAGCAGCCGAGCGTCCGCGTCGTGGGCCTCGGCGCGCTCGCCTTCGGGCTGTCGACGGCGATCCTGGCACTCGCTCCCAACGTGACGGTGTTCGCCGTCCTTCTCGTCGCCCTCGGCGTGACCTCCCTCACCATCCTCAACGGCTCGAACGCGTACATCCAGATGAACTCGCCGGTCGAGATCCGCGGCCGGGTGATGGCGGTCTACATGGCGCTGATCAGAGGCAGCGCGGTCTTCGGGGCGCCGCTGATCGGATGGGTGGCGAACGCGGCGGGTCCTCGTGTGGCCATCGCGGTCGGCGCTCTGGGCGGCTTCCTTCCGGCGCTCCTCCTGATCCTGTGGTGGGCCCGCAGGCGCGATCCCCGCCTCACCCCCTCCGCTGAACGCGGCGCGTAACCCGAACGCGGTGCATCCCGCCGAGCGCGGTGCGTCCCGCCGAACGCGGTGCGTACCGCCGAGCGCGGTGCGTACCGCCGAGCGCGGTGCGTACCGCCGAACGCGGTGCGTACCGCAGAGCGCGGTGCCCCCGGCCGAGCGCGGTGCGTACCGCCGAACGCGGTGCGTAGACGGGCCGCGCTCGTCGTCACGGCCCGCGCTCGGCGACACGGGCCGCGCTCGGCGGCCGAGATGCCGTGACAGCAAGCGGTGATGCCAGCGGCCGCGTAGCCCGCATACCGCCGCCTGCCGCCGCCGAGCGCGGCCCCTCCCACCGAACGCGGTGCGTAACGACGAGCGCGGTGCGTAGACGGGGCGCGCTCGTCGTCACGGCCCGCGCTCGGTGCGCGCTCGGCGACACGGGCCCCGCTCGGCGGGTCGAGATGCCGTGACAGCAAGCGGATATGCCAGCGGCCGCCGGATCCCGGACGCGGCCGCCTGCCGCCGTCGAGCGCGGCGCTTCCCACCGAACGCAGTGCGTAACGACGAGCGCGGTGCGTAGACGGGGCGCGCTCGTCGTTACGGCCCGCGCTCGGTGCGCGCTCGGCGACACAGGCCGCGCTCGGCGAGCCCAGGTGCTGCGGCCTTGCCCGGCACTGCTGCATCCCTGTGGCCCGCCGGCGCGCGCCCAGCGCGCCCCTCCCCGCCGAACGCGGTGCGTAACGACGAACGCAGTGCGTAGACGAGGCGCGCTCGTCGCTACGGGCCGCGCTCGGTGCACGATCGGCAATACGGACCGCGCTCGGCGCGCGGTTCGCGACCCGGAGACGCTCGATGCACCGAACGCTAGCGGTGGGCGCGGGGGTGGGTGCGCGGAACACCCGCCTCGGTCAGAAGGTCCTCGAGGCGACGGCGGTCGCGGAGGTCGTCCCACGTCCACCGGGCGACACTCCGGGCCGCCCGGCGGAGGTCGTTCTCGCGGTTCTTCTCGTCGATGACGACCTGTTCGGGAGTGCGACCCTGGCGGTATTCGCGCCGCCGGTACTTGACCTCGCCGTCGAACTCGCCGACGATCCTCTGCTCGACCCACTCGAAGTCGACGACCCCCACGCGCCGGCTTCCCAGGTAGACGGTGGACTGTAGCTCCGGCGCCTGGAATCCGAGCTCGTGGATCAGCACGCGGGACCACGACTCCCCCACCGACTCCGACCGCGGATCGGCGAAGTCCAGCACCCGGGCCGCCCTGCGAATGCCGCGGGTGCCGGGCCCGAGCATCCGCAGCAGCTCGCCGAAGTCATCTCGTGCGCCGGGGTAGCGGGCGAAGACGGCGTCGGCCACGACGACCGCCTCAGCGAATGACCGGCTCAGTGCCAGGTCGAGGGCGGTGCGGGCCGGAGAGGTGCAGCGGAGCTCGCCGACCGGCACCACGTCGACGGCGTCCAGGCCGAGGCAGTGGCGAACGACGTCCAGGGCACTGCGACCGCCGGTGCGGCGATCCCCGATCACATGCACGACGGCCGGCCACGGCCGGAGGGAGGAAGGTCGAGGAGGCGGAGCGCCGATTCGTGGGAGAACACGACCGTGCCCTGCAGCCTCGCCGCGGCAGCGCGGATCCGCATCCGGTATTGCGCATCGAAGCTGGCGGTCCGCCAGGTGCCGGCATCGGCGTAGACCCCGCGGCGGAGACGCTCGAGATCGCCAGACGCCCCGAGCCGTCGTTCGGGGTGCTCCTCCCCCGCCCGCCGGAGCTCGCGGGATGTGAAGAGGGACGCCTCGGGTTCCATGACCGGATCCTTCTCCCGGCGTGCCTCCCTCATCACCGGTGAGGCGCGCTCCGTGGAACAACCCTGCGCACCCACCCCTGTGCAGGGACGCCGAGCGCGGGGCGTGACGACGAGCGCGGTGCGTCTACGGGGCGCGCTCGGCGGCACGGGGTGCGCTCGGCGGTACGGGGTGCCCTCGGCGGTACGGGGCGCGCTCGGCGGAACGGGGCGCGCTCGGCGCTACGGGGCGCGCTCGGCGGCACGGGCGCGCTCGGCGGTACCGGGCGCGCTCGGCTCAGTCCTGGTCGGGGTCCGTCGCCGTGCCCGTGAGCCAGGAGCGGTAGAGCTCGGCGCCCTCCGCGACCGCCCGCTGGGCGCCTTCCAGGACCGTGAGGCCGGTGAAGAGGCCGTAGAGGCGGTCGTAGGCCAGGCCGTCGAGCGCCGCGAGGAGGCGGTCCAGGTAGCGCTCGGGAAGCGGCAGGAACATCGGGTAGCTGCGCATGAACGAGACGCGGCGGCCGTCGCGGAGCACCATCATCGTGTCACCGACCAGGAGGGCGCCGCGCCCCTCCGCCGCGTCGGCCAGGTGCAGCACGGCGCTGCCGGCGAAGTGGCCGCCCGTCCGCACCAGGGTGACACCGGGCGCGAGCTCCAGGCGGTCGTCCCACCAGGTGACGGCATCGTCGGGGCCGAGCAGCCAGCGGGCGTCCCGACGCGGCACCCACACGGTCGCCCCGCGTCCGTCGGGCCGGGGAAGCGGGCGCTCCACTCGTCCTGCACGCCGCAGAGGTGCGGGTGGCTGCGCGCGATGCCGAGCAGCCCGCCGCGCTCCCGGACGTACTCGACGCTCTCGTCGTCGAGGTAGCCGGGCGGGTCCCAGAGGATGCCGCCCCGCGGCGTGGTCACCAGGAGGCCGCGGTGACCGATGCCGAGCGAGGGGCGCACCGCGAGCTCGGAGAGGCCGGGCTCGAGCTCCGTCCACGTCGCGGTGTGGCCCTCCGCGGCGAGCGCTGCGAGATTCGTCCACTCCTGGCCCGTGGCCGGCACGTACTGCCGCTCCTCCGCGCAGATCACGCATGCGGACGGAGGGACCGCCGCGGGCGGGTAGCGGTTGCCGCACGTGCGGCAGATCCAGGCGGTCGTCGAGACGGCCATCGCCTCTCCTTCCTCAGCGCCGAGGGCGCCGAATCATCCCGGATACAGCATGGCCCGCAGCTCGCTCTCCGGGCGAGCGGGGTCGATGGTCTCTCCGCTGTTGTAGTGATCGACGACCCGGGGGTCCACGTAGCTGGCCCGCGCGATCGACGGCGTGTTGCCCAGCACCTCGGACGCGTCCTTCATGGCCTGGACTATCGCCTTCTGCCGCTTCGTCTTCGTGGTCTCCGGGCCGTGCTCCGCGAGGCTCTTCGCCGCGGCCAGGGTGCCGTGCAGGGTGCGGAAGTCCTTCGCCGTGAACTCCCCGCCGGTGCGCTCGCGCACGTAGTCGTTGATGTCCGCGGCGGAGACGGGATGCCACCCGCGGCCGTCCTTGAAGGCCAGCAGGCGCGCGTTCGGCCCGCGGCGCTTGAGCGCGCGCACCACCCGGGCGAGGTCGGCGTCCTTGATGTCGGACTCCCACGTCTGGCCGCTCTTCGCCGGGAAGCGCAGGGACACGACGTCGCCGCGGACGGTGGCGTGCGCGCACAGGAGGGTCGAGAGCCCGTGGCTGCCGTTGGCGGTCGCGTAGCGCTCGGAGCCGACCCGCAGGGAGCCGGTGTCGAGCATCCGGAAGGCGGCCGCGAGAGCCCGCTCCCTGCTCGGCCCCTCCGAGCGCAGGTGCAGAGTCACCTGCCGGCGCGCGGCCGGCAGCGACTCGGCGAGCTTGAGGGCACGGTCGTACTTGACCCGGTCCTTCTTCTCGCGCCAGTACGGGTGGTACATGTACTGCTTGCGGCCCTGGGTGTCGTAGCCGACGGCCTGGATGTGGCCGTTGTCGTAGGGCGCGATCCACACGTGCGTCCAGGCGGGCGGGATCACGAGGGCGTCGAAGCGCTCGCGCAGCTCCGGATCCGTGACCGCCTCCCCCGTCTTGATGTCGTGGTAGGAGAAGCCCTTCCCGCGGCGCACGCGCGTGTACCCGCGGTATCCGACGTTGGAGCGGCGCAGCCGGACCATCAGGCCACCGCCGCGGGTGCGGGCGGGGTCCGCCGGAAGAGGACGAGGTGGGTCAGGACGAGGGCGATCAGCGCGGCGCCGCAGAAGAGGGCGACGTCGACGACCGCGATCCCGACGACGAGATCGCCGAACCCGCCGACGGCCGCGGCGAACGCCGCCCAGAACGCGAGAGCGGCCCCACCGACGAGCAGCGTGAGAAGCGTGTCGGTCACGAGGCGCACCACCGGGCTCCGGCTGCGGTTGACGGCGGCGGCCACGAGCAGGAGGACGATCCACAGCAGCACGGCGACGCCGAGGATCCCGACCACCGACGCGGGCCCGGAGCGGAAGAAGGCGTCGAGCGCGGACTCCGCCGTCCCGAGCGCGAGCAGTCCTGCGCCGAGGAACAGCAGCACCAGGGTGATCCCCGCCGCGGCGAGGGGTTCGGCGAGCGTCCTGCCAGACATGACGCGAGTCTAGGACCGACCGCGCCCCCGGATCGCCGCCCCCGTTCGGGACGGCGCCGGCGGTCAGGCCGGAGCAGCGGAGACCGCATGGATCCCCCAGAAGGACAGGAGGAGCGTGAGGGTCGCGAGGGACGCGAGGGAGCCGAGGACGACCGGCTTCCTCCTGCGGTACTCGGCGGCGCGGAAGCGGATGGGGTTCTCGATATAGCGGAGGCTGAGCGCTGCGACGACGAAGGTGAGCGCCACGAGGCCCACCACCACGTACCAGGGACTCGCCTGGCCGGTGACGTACGGCGTGAACCCGACGATCGGCAGGTGCCACAGGTAGAGGGAGTAGGAGGCGTCACCGATCCACTGCACCGGCCGGAGGCGGGCGAGCCGGACCGACCCCCAGGGCACCTCGGGAGCGCCCGCGACGAGGACGGCCATGGTGCCGAGCACCGGGACGACGGCGATCCAGCCGGGGAAGGCGGCCGGGTGGTTCCAGAAGAGGGCGACGCCGGCGATCACCGCGAAGCCGAGCCAGGACACCACCGCGCGCTGCCGCGGCGTGAAGAAGCGGGGGCGAGGGGCAGCAGGGCCATGAGGCCGCCTGCCCCGAACTCCCACGCGCGACTGAAGGTGGAGTAGTACGCCCAGTCCGCGGCGGCGTCCGTCTTGAGGCCGCAGTAGACGAAGGACGGGACGGTGACAAGGAGCAGCACCGCCGCGAGGATCGGCACGGTCCGCAGCCCCGCGCGACCCAGGACGCGCGCCAGGATCAGCGCGAGCAGGAGGATGCACGGCCACACGAGGTAGAACTGCTCCTCCAGCGCGAGCGACCAGAAGTGCACGACGGGCGTCGAATCGAGCTGCGACCGGACCGGGTCGATGGTGGCGAGCGCCATGAACCAGTTCTGCACGTAGAGGAGGCTCGCGGCGATCTCGCCCAGGAACTCCGGCCAGCTCCTCCGCGGCACGAACGCCACGGTGAGGACGGTGCACGCCGTGAGCGCGACGAGCGCCGCGGGCAGGAGGCGCCGGATGCGCCGCAGGTAGAAGGCGCGGAGGTCGATGCGGCCGGTCCGCGCATGCTCGCGCAGCAGCAGGCCGGTGATGAGGTAGCCCGAGACGACGAAGAAGACGTCGACCCCGATGTACCCGGCCGGCGCGAGTCGGGGGACGATGTGGTTCGTCATGACCGCGAGGATCGCGACGGCCCGGAGGGCCTGGATCTCCGGGCGCACGGCGGTGCGCTGCAGGAGGGGGTGGCCGTCACCCGCCCACGCTATGTCGGGGACCTCGGGGGCCGAATCGCTGCCCCGGGCTTGACTCCTGCGCCGTCGCGGGGCAGGAGCGGGGTCGGCGGCCCGGGACCGGCCGCGTCCGGGAACGACGAAGGGGCCTGGCCGGACGGCCAGACCCCTTGTCGAGTGTTCCGGAAGGACTACTTGATGATCTTCGTCACCGTGCCGGCGCCGACGGTGCGGCCACCCTCACGGATCGCGAAGCTCAGGCCCTCCTCCATGGCGATCGGCTGGATCAGCTGAACCGTCATGTCGGTGGTGTCGCCGGGCATGACCATCTCGGTGCCCTCGGGCAGCGTGATGACGCCGGTGACGTCGGTGGTGCGGAAGTAGAACTGCGGACGGTAGTTCGCGTAGAACGGGTTGTGACGCCCACCCTCATCCTTGGACAGGATGTACGCGGTGCCCTCGAAGTCGGTGTGCGGCGTGACCGAACCCGGCTTGACGACGACCTGGCCGCGCTCGACCTCTTCGCGCTTGGTGCCGCGGAGGAGCAGACCACAGTTCTCGCCGGCCCAGGCCTCGTCGAGCTGCTTGTGGAACATCTCGATGCCCGTGACCGTGGTCTTCTGCGTCGGGCGGATGCCGACGATCTCGACCTCGGAGTTGATCTTGAGCGTGCCGCGCTCGGCGCGGCCCGTCACGACGGTGCCACGACCGGTGATCGTGAACACGTCCTCGATCGGCATGAGGAACGGCTTGTCCTTGTCGCGCACCGGGTCCGGGATCGACTCGTCCACCGCGTTCATGAGCTCGACGATCGACTCGGTCCACTTGGGGTCGCCCTCGAGCGCCTGCAGGCCGGACACGCGGACCACCGGGGCGTTGTCGCCGTCGAAGCCCTGGCTGGCGAGCAGCTCGCGGACCTCGAGCTCGACGAGCTCCAGGATCTCCTCGTCGTCAACCATGTCGGCCTTGTTGAGCGCGACGAGGAGGTACGGGACGCCGACCTGCTTGGCGAGCAGCACATGCTCACGCGTCTGGGCCATCGGGCCGTCGGTGGCGGCGACCACGAGGATCGCGCCGTCCATCTGCGCCGCGCCGGTGATCATGTTCTTGATGTAGTCGGCGTGACCGGGGGCGTCGACGTGAGCGTAGTGACGCTTGGGCGTCTCGTACTCGACGTGCGAGATGTTGATCGTGATGCCGCGCTGGCGCTCCTCGGGAGCGGAGTCGATCGACGCGAAGTCACGCTGCTTGTTGGTCGCGGACGGGTACTTGTCCGCCAGCACCTTCGAGATCGCCGCGGTGAGCGTGGTCTTGCCGTGGTCGACGTGACCGATCGTTCCGATGTTGACGTGCGGCTTGGTCCGCTCGAACTTGGCCTTGGCCACTGGTGTCCTCCTTAAGGACGTCTCGTGCAGTCCCCCGGATCGCAGGCTGCAAACCGGAAGAGACTACAGGGGAATCGGTAGTTATGTTACTTGGGTCGTGAACGGCTGACCGAGGGTGGTCAGTCGCCCTTGTTCTTCTGGATGATCTCGTCGGCCACGGCCCGGGGGACCTCGGCGTAGCTCGAGAAGGTCATCGAGTAGACGGCGCGTCCGGAGGTGCGGCTGCGCAGGTCGCCCACGTAGCCGAACATCTCGGAGAGCGGGACGGTGGCCCGGATCACCTTGACGCCGGTGGCGTCCTCCATGGCGAGGATCTGCCCGCGCCGGGAGTTGATGTCGCCGATGACGTCGCCCATGTACTCCTCGGGCGTGCGGACCTCGACGCTCATGATCGGCTCGAGCAGCGCCGGGTCGGCACGCCGAGCGGCCTCCTTGTACGCCATCGAGCCGGCGATCTTGAACGCCATCTCCGACGAGTCGACGTCGTGCGCCGCACCGTCGAGGAGGATCGCCCGGACGCCGACGGTCGGGTAGCCCGCGAGGACACCGACCTGCATCGCGTCCTGGATGCCCGCGTCGACCGACGGGATGTACTCCCGGGGCACGCGGCCACCGCTGACCGAGTTCTTGAACTCGTACGACGTCTCCGCCGTGACCTCCATCGGCTCGAGGGAGATCTGCACCTTCGCGAACTGGCCGGAGCCACCCGTCTGCTTCTTGTGCGTGTAGTCGTACTTCTCGATCTTCTTGCGTAGCGTCTCGCGGTAGGCCACCTGCGGCTTGCCGACGTTCGCCTCGACCCGGAACTCCCGCTTCATGCGGTCGACCAGGATGTCGAGGTGGAGCTCGCCCATGCCCTTGATGATGGTCTGGCCGGTCTCCTGGTTCTGCTCGGTGCGGAACGTGGGGTCCTCTTCGGCGAGCTTCTGGATCGCCATGCCGAGCTTCTCCTGGTCGGCCTTGGTCTTCGGCTCGATGGCGACCTCGATGACCGGCTCTGGGAAGGTCATGCTCTCGAGCACGACCTGGTTGTTCGCGTCGGAGAGGGTGTCACCGGTGGTGGTGTCCTTCAGGCCGATGACCGCGTAGATATGGCCGGCGGTGACCGAGTCGACCGGGTTCTCCTTGTTGGAGTGCATCTGGAAGATCTTCCCGATGCGCTCCTTCTTGCCCTTGGTCGAGTTGACCACCTGCGCGCCAGAGTCGAGTCGACCCGAGTAGACGCGGATGTAGGTGAGACGGCCGAAGAACGGGTGCGTCATGATCTTGAACGCGAGCGCGGAGAACGGCTCGTCGGCGTCGGCGTGACGCTCGATGACCTTCTCCTCGTCGCGGACGTCGTGGCCCTCGACGGCCGGCACGTCGAGCGGCGACGGCAGGTAGTCGACCACGGCGTCCAGCATCGGCTGCACGCCGCGGTTCTTGAAGGCGGACCCGCAGAACACGGGGTACAGCGCGCTCGCGATGGTGAGCTTGCGCACGGCGCCCTTGATCTCCTCGACCGTGAGCTCCTCGCCGCCGAAGAACTTCTCGAGCAGCGCGTCGTCGGTCTCCGCGACGCGCTCGACGAGCTTCGCGCGGTACTCCTCGGCCCGCTCGCGCAGGTTCTCCGGGATCTCCTGGGTCTCGTAGGAGGCGCCCAGGGTGACGTCACCCTTCGCGTCGCCGGGCCACACGAGCGCCTTCATCTCGACGAGGTCGACGACACCGACGAACTCGCTCTCGGAGCCGATCGGGATCTGCATGACGAGGGCTCAGCGCCGAGGCGCTTGATGATGGTGTCGACCGTGTAGTAGAAGTCGGCGCCGAGCTTGTCCATCTTGTTGACGAAGCAGATGCGCGGGACGTCGTACTTGTCCGCCTGGCGCCACACCGTCTCGGACTGGGGCTCCACCCCTCCTTGCCGTCGAACACGGCGACCGCGCCGTCGAGGACGCGGAGGTTGCGCTCCACCTCGACGGTGAAGTCCACGTGCCCGGGGGTGTCGATGATGTTGAGCTGGATGCCGTTCCAGAAGCACGTCGTCGCAGCGGACGTGATGGTGATGCCGCGCTCCTGCTCCTGCGCCATCCAGTCCATCGTGGCGGCGCCGTCGTGCACCTCGCCGATCTTGTGGGTGATGCCCGTGTAGTACAGGATGCGCTCGGTCGTGGTGGTCTTGCCGGCATCGATGTGCGCCATGATGCCGAAGTTGCGGACCTTGTTCAGGTCGGTGAGCACGTCTTGTGCCACGGAGTCCTCCGGGGAAGTTTTGGTGGGGTTGCTATACGCAACGGCGGACCGAGAGAAATGCTTCCCTCGGTCCGACCGCTTCGCTGTCGGCTGATTCCTCGGCGCCCGCGTGCGGGGCCTCGATCAGCGGTTCTTGCCTACCAGCGGTAGTGCGCGAAGGCCTTGTTCGACTCGGCCATCTTGTGCGTGTCCTCGCGGCGCTTGACGGCGGCGCCGAGACCGTTCGACGCGTCGAGGATCTCGTTGGTGAGGCGCTCGGTCATCGTCTTCTCGCGGCGCTGCTTCGCGTAGCCGGTCAGCCAGCGGAGGGCGAGGGTGTTGGCGCGGTGCGGCTTGACGTCGACCGGGACCTGGTAGGTCGAGCCGCCGACGCGGCGGGACTTGACCTCGATCGAGGGGCGCACGTTGTCGAGCGCCTTCTTCAGCGTGGCGACGGCGTCCTGGCCGTTCTTCGCCGAGACACCCTCGAGGGCGCCGTAGACGATGCGCTCGGAGAGGCCCTTCTTGCCGTCGAGCAGGATCTTGTTGACCAGCTGGCTGACGACGGGGGCGCCGTACACCGGGTCGGCGACGACGGGACGCTTCGGGGCGGGACCCTTGCGGGGCATTACTTCTTCTCCATCTTCGCGCCGTACCGGCTGCGAGCCTGCTTGCGGTTCTTCACGGCCTGCGTGTCGAGCGCGCCGCGGACGATCTTGTAGCGGACGCCGGGGAGGTCCTTCACACGGCCGCCGCGGACGAGCACCATCGAGTGCTCCTGGAGGTTGTGGCCCTCACCGGGGATGTACGCGGTGACCTCGACCCCGTTGCTGAGCTTCACGCGTGCGACCTTGCGCAGGGCGGAGTTCGGCTTCTTCGGGGTGGTGGTGTACACGCGGGTGCACACGCCGCGCTGCTGCGGGTTCGCGTTCAGCGCCGGCGCCTTGGTCTTCGTGACCTTGGGCGCGCGGCCCTTGCGGACCAACTGCTGGATGGTTGGCACTAACTGCTCCTTGGTTTCATACTGCTCGGCTGCCCACGCATCGGCACGATGCGAACGGGCTCCTGGACAACCGGCAATACGGGATCGAACTCATATCGCTGGTGGTGTGGCGGTGGGGGCGGCATCCGACCTGAGATCGGATGTGTTTCGCCCAGCGTCGCCGGAGATCGGAGAGTGTGCCTCGGGCACACACCCCGGAAATGTTAGCCGCCGCGCTTCGGGCGGTCAACCTGACCGGGACTGGTCGGCGAGCCGTTCGGACCGGGACCGCGAAGCAGTTTACCGCACGCCGCTGTGGGCGTCGCGGCCGCTCAGGAACCCGGAGAGGATGTCGAGCAGCGCGTCGCGATCCCACCGGTGATCGGCGCCCGGAACCTCGATGCGGCGGGCCCCGGGGATGGCCTCGACGATGGAGTCGGCGGCGGGTCCGAAGAACGCGAGGGTCTCGGCCCCGACGAGCGCCGCGACGGGGACCGAGATCCCGCCCCACAGCTCCCTGCGCGGCGCAGACTGGGCGACGGCGAGCGATTCGGTGTCGGGCTCGAGCGACGGCCCGACCTGCACCATGGTCGGCCACGCGGGGCTCGCCTTCGAACCCTCGAGCCACTCCGGCGGCATGTCCTTCATGAAGTGCTCCACGACTGCGTCGGTCTCGCCGTCCCGGATGAGCTTCCGGAGCTCGGCCAGGAACGCCTCGCGTTCGCCCCCGTCCGGCTGCGGTCCGAGCGGGACCTCCCAGAGGGCGAGGGCGGTCACGGGCAACCCCGCTGCGGCGGCCGCCAGGGAGATGGATCCGCCGGACGAGCTGCCGAACAGCGCGGCGGACCCGCCCGCCGCCTCGATCAGGGCAGCCAGGTCCTCCAGGGTCTGGGCGAGGGTGAACGGCGCCGAGCCGCCGCTCTCTCCGCGGCCCCGCCGGTCGTAGTTGAGCACCGTGAACCCCCGTGCTGCAAGCAGCGAGGCCAGCTCGCGGGTCTCAGGGTCGAACGCGCGGAACTGGAACGCACCCGCCACCAGGATCACGGCCGGGCCCTCGCCCTCGATGTCGTAGGCGATGCGGGTTCCGTCGGCCGAGGTGGCGAAGCTGGTCATGTGGACACCGTAGACAAGGGGAACTGCCAGCGGAACGCCAGAAACCGCCTCATTCGTCGGACGGGTCCTCCCATGGCCACCGAGGTCGGGGAGCGCCGCCGATCTCCGCTCGGCCGATCGCGCCGGCCAGCAGAGCCGCGATGCCGGCGAGGAAGGCCGCAGCGACGATGAAGGGACTCGATCCCGCCCCGAGGGGATAGCCGACGAGCCAGAAGAGCTGGCCGCGGATCAGGGCGTAGCCGATCCCGCCGATGAGGAGCAGCACCAGGTACACGGCCGCGGCGGTGCCGAAGAAGGCGATGCCGGGCCGCTCCCTGTCCGCACGATGCGCAGCACGAGGAGCAGCAGCGCGATCGCGGCGAGCCCCACCATCACGGGGCCGAGGAGAGGGCCTGCGTCGCCCTGCGGGATGACGTCGAGGTCGAGCAGGAGGCTGAGGATGCCCCAGACGGCGATGACCACGGCGACCCACGCGACCGCGGTGAGGGCCGCCAGCAGGAGCAGTCGCGGTCTCGGGCGGCGCTGGCCCGCGCTCATCCCGGCGTCCTAGCCGTCCGTCGGCTCCGCGGGCGGCTTGGAGAGGAGGTCGACGAGCCGCTCCCCGTCCGTGGCCCCGACGCTCGCGGCCTCGGTGTTGGCGGCGGAGACCGCGGCGATCACCTCCGCGCGCTGGATCGGCACACCGCGCGGGGCGTCGAAGCCGATGCGGATGCCATCGCCCCGGATGTCGATGACGGTGATGACGATGTCGTCCCCGATCATCACGCGCTCGCCCTTCTTGCGCGTCAGGACCAGCATCCCGTCAGCCTATCCCAAGCGGTCCGACCAGCCCTCGGGCAGGCCGAGCTCCGCGATCGAGTCGCGGTCCGAGGTGAACCGGCCGGCGAGCGTCGCCATCGCGGCGACATCGGCGACCGCGCGGACCGCGTTGACCCACCGCGCGGTGTCGACGGTCTTGCGGGACACGTCGACGGCGACCCACACCTGGTCGGCGCCGATGCCCTGCAGTGCGGCGACCCGGGGATCCGACGGGTTGCCGTTGCCCAGCCCGTACGCCACGACGACGGTCTGGCCGCTCTGCACGCCGTAGGCCCGCGCGGCGAGCGCGCCTCGCCGGTCCTCGACCCTCCGGCGGGTGTGACCGACCACCGAGCCGCCGTCGCAGACGTTCGCGCGGCCGAGGCGCCGGGCGAGCGCGGTGGCCACCTCGAGCGAGTCCTCCCCCAGCCCGGCGACGAGGACGAGGTCTCCCGCCTGGGTCGGCAGCGGAGGCGGGACGCGGCCCGCGGGCACCGCGCCCGGCAGCACGGCGCCGGCGTCGATGGGCCCGGTGCGCGGCGGAACCGGCAGCACGCCGCCGACGGGACCCGTGCGCGGCGCGGCGGGCAGCGGGATCGCGGGCGCGTCCCACGCGTCCCACGCCGGACGCGCGGCCGGCGCCGGGCGCGGGGCTGGAGGACGGGGAGCGGCGACGTCGGCGCGCAGCGTGTCGAGGACGCGGGCGAAGTCGATGCTCTCGGTCGAGACCGGCGGCTCGGCCTGCGGGGCCCCGGCCTCGGCCTGCTCGGCGTCCTCCAGGAGGCGGGCGAGTCCGACGCGGGCCGAGGTGTCGAACGCGTGTGCCTCAGGCGCCGCGCCCGGGTCGGGCACGTCCACGGTCACATCGATCACGCGCTTGGCGAAGAAGCCCCCGATCCCGCCGAGAAGGGACTCCTCCGTGGAGACGACCCGGGCTCCCGGACCGTACTCCGCGCGCACGCGCTCCGCGAGGCCGCGGAGCGTCGGCTGCTCAAGCCGAAATCGGATCGAGGGCACGCACCACCCCCACCGTCTCGATGGCGACGTCCGCCGTCGTCACCTCCGAATAGGAGAGCACGGACAGCCCGCCGGTCTGCGGCGCGACCAGCCGGCGTACGGCGGGACGCAGCGCCGGGGCGCACACGAGGACGGGCGCCCACCCGCGGCTCTCGGCCGTCTGCACCGCGTTCCGGAGCGAGCCGACCACCGCCTCGAGCCGGGCCGCGTCGAAGAGCACCTGGGTACCGAGCTCCGAGGGCCGGAGCGACTCGAGCATCGCCTGCTCGAGCGGCGGGTCGAGCATGATGACCCGCAGCGTGCGCTCGTCGAGGTGGGGCGCGACGACGACGGGACCGAGCGCGTACCGCGCGGCCTCGACGAGCCCCTCGGGATCCGTGGACACGCGCGCGCGGAGCGTGAGCGCCTCGTAGATGCGGGCGAGGTCGTTGATCGGGAGCCGCTCCTGCAGGAGCCCCTGCAGGACGCGGTGCACCTCCGCGAGCGTGAGCAGGTTGGGGATCAGCTCGTCCACGACGGCCGGGCTGATCTGCTTGACGCTCTCGGTCAGCACGCGGACGTCCTCGCGGCTGAGCAGTCGGGCCGCGTTGTCGGTGATGAGCGACGACAGGTGCGTGATGACGACCGAGCCGCGGTCGATGACGGTGGCGCCGGTGAGCTCGGCGCTGTGCCGCATCTCGGCCGGGATCCACTTCCCGGCGAGGCCGAACACCGGCTCGATGGTCGGCGTCCCCGGGAGTCCGTCGAGCGCGTCGCCCAGGGCGAGCACGCGTCCGGCGGGGGCGATGCCGCGCCCGACCTCGACCCCCGCGACACGGATGACGTAGGTGGACGGCGGCAGATCGATGCTGTCGCGGGTGCGGACCGGCGGCACGACGACGCCGAGCTCCATCGCGATGCGCCGGCGCAACGCCCGGACCCGGGCGAGCAGGTCGTCGCTCACGCCGGAGACGAGGTCGACGAGGTCTGCGGCGAGCTGGATCTCGAGCGCGTGCACGCGCATCTGTTCGACGAGGTCCTCGGTCGTCTCGCTCGGGGCCGCCTGCTCCGCCTGCTCGGCGAGCACCGCCGCCGCCGCCTTCGCCTTCTCCGCGGCCTTCACCCGCTGGCCGATCACGATCAGCGTGATGCCGACCAGCAGGAACGGCACGAACGGCATGCCCGGGATGAACGCCATCGCGATCGCCGCGCCCCCGCGATGAGCAGGGCGAGGCGCGACTGGGCGAGCTGACCCGACGCGGTCGACCCCATGTCGCTCTCGGCGCCCGAGCGGGTCACGATCATGCCCGTCGAGACGGCCATGAGCAGCGCGGGCACCTGGGTCACCAGGCCGTCGCCGATGGTCAGGAGGCTGTAGGTGCTGACCGCGTCCTCGATCGACTGCCCGTGGGTGAGCATGCCGATCGCGATGCCGCCGACCAGGTTGATGATGATGATGACGATGCCGGCGATCGCGTCGCCCTTGACGAACTTGCTGGCACCGTCCATCGCGCCGTAGAAGTCGGCCTCGGCGGAGACCTCCGCGCGACGGCGGCGGGCCTCGTCCTCGGTGATGAGCCCCGCGTTGAGGTCGGCGTCGATGGCCATCTGCTTGCCGGGCATGGCGTCGAGGGTGAAGCGTGCGCCGACCTCGGCGACGCGCTCCGCGCCCTTGGTGACCACGACGAACTGGATGACGACGAGGATCAGGAAGATCACGGCGCCGATGATGAGCGATCCGCCCACGGCGACGTGGCCGAACGCCGCGATGACCTGCCCCGCGAAGCCGTCGCCCAGCACGAGCCGGGTCGAGGCCACGTTGAGGCCAAGCCGGAACAGGGTCGCCACGAGCAGCAGCGACGGGAAGATCGAGAAGTCGAGCGGCTTCTTCACGAACATCGTCGTGAGCAGGATCACGAGGCCGAACAGGATGTTCACCGTGATCAGCAGGTCGAGCAGCCAGGCCGGGACGGGCACGACGAGCAGCATGATGATCGACACCACCCCGACGGGGATGGCGATGGCGGTCAGCGTCTTCTTCACGGCGGACCTTCCTCTCAGGCCGGGGCCGGGACGAGGCGGTGCACGCCGAGGGCGGCACCGCGCGACTTGAGGGACAGCACGAACGCGAGCACGCGGGCGACCGCTCCGTAGAGCTCGACCGGGATCTCGTCGCCGACGTCGCACGCGCCGTAGAGCGCGCGCGCGAGCGGGATGTCGTGGACCATGGGGGTGTTGGTCGAGGCGGCCCGCTCGCGGATCTTCGCCGCGACCTCGCCTGCGCCCTTCGCGACGACGCGGGGAGCCGACTTGCCCTTCTCGTACTTGAGGGCGACCGCGACGTGGGTCGGGTTGAGGAGCACGACGTCGGCCGAGCCGACCGCGGCGATCATGCGGTTGCGCGACATCGCGAGCTGCTTCGACCGCCGCTGCGAGCGCACCAGCGGGTCGCCCTCGGAGCTCTTGTTCTCGTCACGCACCTCGCGCTTTGTCATCCGCGTCTGCTTGCGGTTGCGCCGCATGACGACGAAGACGTCGACGAGCGCCAGCCCGATGCCGGCGATCACCGCGGACTGCAGGAGCGAGCCGGCCGCTCCCCGGCCGTCGACAGCAGCGCCGCCACCGGCAGGCTGCCAGCGTTCGAGAGCAGCGGCACCAGGCCCTGGATGACGACGACGAGCGCGAGCGCGACGACGCTCGACTTGAGGATCGCCTTGCCGCCCTCCCACAGGCCGCGCGGGCCGAAGAGCCGGCCGAGCCCCTTCACCAGGTCGAAGTGCTCGACGCGGAAGCTCAGCTGCTTGAACCGGAGCCCGCCCTGCACGACGTGCCCGACGAAGGCGCCGACGACCGCAGCGAGGAACATGGGCGCCATGATCGGCACGACCTGGGTGAGCGCGTTGCCGAACACATCGAGCGCGACGAGCGGGTCGGGCGAGCGGGTGAGGGTGCGGAAGCCCGCCACCATGGCGGTGGTCGCGTCGGTGGCGCCGCTGAGCACGGCGGGGATCGCGAGGGCCGCCCCGGCGAGCCCGACCCACCCGGTGAGGTCGTGGGAGGAGGCGATCTTGCCCTTCTGCCGGGCCTCCCGCATCCGCTTGTCGGTGGCCTTCTCGGTGCGCTCTGACGTATCGCTCATCAGGTCACCACCCCCATGAGGGAGAGGCCGTCCTCGACCAGCGCGCCGACCACGCGCGGCAGCGCGAGGAAGACGACGCCGGCGACCAGCAGCGTGATGAGGATCTTGAGCGGGTAGCCCATCGAGAAGGCGTTCATCTGCGGCGCGACGCGGGTGAGGAGCGCGAGGCCGACGTCGGCGAGGAACAGGACCAGCATGATCGGCCCGGCGATCTGCACCGCGGCGAGGAACATCTGGGTGACGCCGCCGATGAGCTGGGCGCCGGGCTCGCTCATGTCGAGCATCCCGGTCACCGGGAGGGCATCGAAGGTGCGGACGAGGCCGCCGAGGATCAGCTCGTAGCCGCCGCTCGCGAAGAGCAGGGCGATCGCGATCATGTGCATGAGACGGGTGAACTGGGCGCCATTGACGAGCGACTGCGGGTCGAACGCCTGCGCCATCTGGAAGCCCGCGAAGAGGTCGATGAGGTTGCCGGCCGACTGGATGGCCGAGAAGACGAGGAACACGAAGAACCCGAGCAGCGCACCGGCGATCAGCTGGGCGACGAGCGCGAGGAGGAACGGTCCGGTGCCGAGCGATGTGTACCCGACGGTGGCGCGCGGCGCCACGACGATCGCGAGGGCCACCGCGAGCATCCCCTTGATCCGCAGCGGGAACGCGTTGTGCGAGAACGGCGGCGCGATGACGAGGAACGCGACCATGCGGACCCCGGCGAGCATGGTCGCCTCGAGCCAGGACATGTTGAGCGCGAACTGCATCAGCCACCTGCCAGGAGGTGCGGCAGCAGGCGGAACATGCTGTTGGTGAAGTCGACCGACTCGCTGATCATCCAGTGGCCGCAGACGAGGAGCGCAACGGCGACCGCGACCGCCTTGGGCACGAAGGAGAGCGTGACCTCCTGGATCTGGGTGATCGACTGGAACACCGAGATCGCGAAGCCGACCACGAGAGAGGTCACGAGCATGGGCGCACTGAGCTTCGCCGCAAGCATGAGGGCCTGCATGGCGATGTCGAGGACTGCGTTCTGATCCATCGCCTACGTCCGATAGCTCTGCACGAGCGACGTGATGATGAGGCCCCACCCGTCGACCAGGATGAACAGGAGGATCTTGAACGGCAGAGCGATCATGACCGGCGGGAGCATCATCATGCCCATGGCCATGAGGCCCGAGGAGACGACGAGGTCGATCACGAGGAACGGCACGAAGATGACGAGGCCGATGATGAAGGCCGCCCGCAGCTCCGAGATCATGAACGCCGGAATCAGGGTGACCATCGGCACCGCCTGAGGGGACGCCGGGTTCGCCTGACCGGCCGCGCGCGTCATGAGCGCGATGTCCTCCTCGCGGACGTGCGCGAGCATGAAGCCCTTGAGCGGTCCGGCCGCCGCGTGCAGCGCCCCGCCGAAGTCCATGGTGCCGTTGAGGTAGGGCTGCACCGCGTGCACGTTCACGTCGCCCAGCACCGGCCACATGATGAACAGCGACAGGAACAGCGCGAGGCCCGCGATCACCTGGTTGGGCGGGATGCTGTTCAGCCCGATCGCGTTCCGCGTCATGGCGAGCACCACGAAGATCTTGGTGAACGACGACATCATCAGCAGCAGAGCCGGGGCGACCGAGAGCAGCGTGATGCCGAGCAGCACGACGATCGACGTCGACGGTGCGCCGTCCGGGCCGTTGATCTGGATCGAGAGATCCCCGGGCGTCGGCGTCGGCACGACCGGAGCGACGGGCGCGACCGGCGCGGCCATCGCGAGCTCGGGCACGACGACGGCCAGCACGACGCCGACGAGAACCGCCGCGCCCGCTCCGACCGCCACGCGGCCGGCTGTAATCCTGTTGGCTTCCTGCCCCCGTACCTGGCGCCATCCTGGCGCCGGGGGCGGCCCTCACCGAGCCCGCCGCAACGCCATGGCTGTCTGGCGCCAGGTGTCCGCCGAGAGGAGGGAGCCGGAGACGCGGGAGGGGGCGGGGCGCGTTGCCTCCGCCTCCCGAGCCGCGCGCCGGGTGGCCGGCATCAGGGGGATCGGGTCGCGCACCACGACGGGCGCGCCCTGGCCCTGGGTGAGTTGAGCGTCCTCGAGCGCGCGTTCGAAGGACGGGAGCCGGATGGGGGTCGTCGGGAGCGCCGGCTCCGCGGGGACCTCGAGCTGGTCGAGCACGGTGACCGCGTGCTCCGTGACGCCGAGGAGGAAGCGGCGGCCGCCGGCCTCGACGATGGCGATCGACGCCTTCGCGCCGAGCCCCTGCTTGGCCACCACGGTGAGCTGCTTGGCCTTCACCGTGCGGCCCAGCGGGCTGCGCTTGCCGTTCAGAATCCACCGGGTGGCGAACCAGATGACGCCGAGGACCGCACCGAGCGAGACGAGCACCCGGAGGGCGAGGAAGACGGTGTCCACCCGGGGCTCAGTCGGCTTCGACGGTGTCGAGGATCCGGGTGATGCGGACCGCGAACTCCTGGTCGACGACCACGATCTCGCCGTGCGCGATGAGCCGGCCGTTGAGCAGCACGTCGGCGGGCGTGCCCACTGCGCGGTCGAGCTCGACGACGGCACCGGGCTCGATCGCGAGCAGCTCCCGCACCGACATCCGGGTGCGGCCGATCTCCACCGCGAGGGTCATCTCGACGTTGTTGATGCGCCCGAGCTTGGAGCTGAGGTGCGGGTCCGCGGCAGGACGCGGCGCGGCGCTGCGGATGCCGACGGCGAACCAGCCGGCGACCCCCGCCTCTCCGACGAGGTCGAAGACGACGGTGTCCGGAGCGGAGAAGAGCGCGGAGGCGTCCCCCTCCCGGATGGCGCCGAGCATGCCCTCGCCGAGGACGGCCGCGGCCTCCTCGAGGGCCGGACGGAGGACATCCCCCGGCCGCACCATGCCGGCGCTGACCCCGGCGGCCTCGGCGAGCCCCTCCTGGTCGATCAGGACGAGCGACAGCTCCGCCGAGCGGCTGCCGACGAAGGTGGCGGTGACCGCGGAGGCGACCTGGGCGGGCGTGAGCGGCGCACCCGCGTGCCGGGTGCCCATGAGCGCCGGGCCCGGGAGGGCGCGGACGAGGGCGTCGACCAGCGGCGCGGCGGGTGCGATGTCGTTGACGGTGGTGGGGAAGTTCACGAGGCCTCCTGGGGATCGAGGACGACGCAGGCAAGGCGGTTCCCGTTGGAACCGACAGCGGCCCGGGCGACCGTCTCACCGTCGACGGTGAGCTGCAGCGGCCGGTGCTGCGGGTGGACGAGGGGATGACGTCGCCTTCGGCGAGGCCGAGGACGACGGACGGGCTGACGGGCGTGGGATCGAAGCGGAGCGACAGCTCGAGGGGGCCGCGACGACGTGGGCGCCGAGCCGGTCCCGGGCGTCGGCGGCGGACTGCGCGGTCTCGACGATGCCGAGCTGAGGCAGCACGGCCTCGGCCGGCAGCGCGAGCGTCGCCGGCGTGGTGTGCTCGCCGACCTCGATGTCGAACGATCCGACGACCATGAGGTCGGTGGTGGCCGCCGCCTGCGCGAACTGCGGGTTGTAGTGGAAGGCCTCCACCGTCATGGCCATCGGCAGCAGGTTGCCCATGGAGTAGCGCAGATCCTCCAGCGCGTCCTCGGCCAGGCGCCGGACGAGC
This sequence comes from Naasia aerilata, assembly GCF_030296595.1. Lineage (GTDB taxonomy): Bacteria > Actinomycetota > Actinomycetes > Actinomycetales > Microbacteriaceae > Naasia > Naasia aerilata. The sequence continues at coordinate 875,791 of NZ_AP027731.1, forward strand.
GCCTGCTCGATCTGTGTGAAGCTCCGCTGGCGGGGCTCGATGCGCCCGCTGCCGCCGAGCATGCGGCCGATCCAGCGCAGAGCGGCATTGGTGGGGAACTGCAGGATGGCGCGGGCGTCGATGCCCTCCATGCCGATGAGCACCATGGCGCTCGTCTCGGGGAGGGTCGCGATGTACTCGTCGTAGCTGGGCAGGCCCGAGGAGAGGTAGGTGACGCGCGAGACGGTGCGGACCTTGGCGGTCAGCTGCGTCCCCCACTGCCGCGCGAACGTCTCGTAGACGAGCTCGAGCAGCCGCGACTGGTCGCGCCCCAGGGTGACCGGGCGGAGGAAGTCGTAGAGCTCCACGGCGGATGCCGCGGTCTCTCGCCCTCCGGCGCTCCGCCGCTCCCGTACCGTCACCTTCGGACTATATGTCGGCGTTTTCCGCCCGCCCGGCAGGGCGGACGTGTGTTGCCGCCGACGCACCCCCGCGGCGTGTGCCCACTTCAGGGGGTGCGCAAGCGTCCACGCGATCGGCTGCGCGGTCAGTGTCCGGCGGTCGCCGACTTCTTCTCGGTCGTGGCAGTCGCCTTGGTCGTGGTCTTCGAGGCGGAGGCCTTCTCGGCTGACGCCTTCTCCGTCGTGGCGGTCGCCGTCTCCGCGGAGGCCGGCGCCGCGGCGGCCGCCGAGGTGGCCGAGCCGCTCGAGACCGCTCCGGACACGAGGCCCGGGATGAGCGCGTTGACCTCGTCGGACGAGGTGGTGTGGACCACGATGTCGACGCGGCGGTTCTCCTGTCCGGCGTCGTCGCCGACCGGACGGGTGGAGCCGTAGGACACGGAGGAGATGTTGCCGCCCGCGACGCCTGCGCTCTCCACGAGGAAGCGCAGCACCGCGGTGGAGCGCGCTGCGGCGAGATCCCAGTCGGACGCGAAGGGCGCGGGCGATCCGTGCGGATCGGCGTGGCCCTCCACGGTGACCTCGTTGGGCAGCGGTGCGAGCACCGGGCCGAGCGCGCGGAGCACGCCCTCCGCCTCTCCCCGCAGGGTGGCGCTGTTGCCGTCGAAGAACGTGTCGGTGCCGACGAGGCCGATCGTCAGGCCGTCGGAGTTGATCGCGAACTCGGCGTCCGCGGCGACCCCGGCGCTCGACAGCGAAGCGCTGATCTGCCCCTCGACCGTCTTCAGCGCGTCGATCTGCTGCATGGCGAGCTGGGCGGGCGTGAAGCCCTCCCCCTCGTCGTCCACCATGTCCTTCGGGACGACGACCCCTTCCGCGGTGTCGACGGTCACGCTCGGCGTCGCGCCGAAGCCCGTCGCCAGCGAGTTCGCGAGCTTCTCGAACTTCGTCTGGTCCACCGAGGACATCGCGTAGAGCACGATGAAGAGGCACATGAGCACGGTGACCATGTCCATGTAGGACGCCATCCAGCGCTCGTCGACGTGGAACTCGCCCCCGTGACCTCCGCCACGGCGTCGTCTATGGCCGCTCACCGGGTCACGCAGCCTTCTCGGCGTCGGCCTTGTCGGCCTTGTCCGCCTTGCCGGACTTGCCGTGCTGGTGCTCGGGGACGAGCGCAAGGAGGCGCTCACCGAGCAGCCGCGGCTGGCTTCCGGCCTGCAGGGCGACGACGCCCTCGATGAGGAGGGTCATGCGCTCCGACTCCAGGTCGGTGAGCTTGCCGAGCCGGCCGCCGATCGGCAGCCACAGGAAGTTGGCGGACAGCACACCCCAGAGGGTCGCGACGAAGGCCGCGGCGATGGCGTGGCCCAGGGTGTCCGGGTCGGAGAGCTGCTCGAGGACGTGGGTCAGCGAGACGACCGTTCCGATGATGCCGATGGTGGGCGAGTAGCCGCCGAGCGAGTTGAAGAACTTGGAGGCGGCCTTGCCGCTCCGCTCGCGGGTGGCGGCCTCGTCCTCGAGCATGATGCGCAGCTCGTCGGCGTCGACACCGTCGGCGATGTTCTGCAGAGCCCGCTTGAGGAACGGGTCGTCGACCTTCTCCGACTCCTGGTCGAGCGCGAGCAGGCCGTTGCGGCGGGCCACCTCGGCGAGGCCGACGACCTGGTCGATCACCTGGCGCGGCGGCATGACCTTGCCGAGGAACGCCTTCGGCAGCGAGCGAAAGCCGTGGATCGCATCGGGGAGCGTGGTGCTCGCGATGCCCACGGCGAGCGTGGCGCCGAAGACGAGGACCATCGGCCCGGGAAGCAGGATCGACATCGGGCTGGCGCCTTCGACGACGATCATCGTGAGAAGGGCGCCGAAGGCGAGGACGACTCCGACGAGGGTGGCGGGATCCATCAGCGCGCTTCCTTCCGGGTGCGCGGCTTCTCACCGTCGACGACGCCCAGGCGGGCGGTGCGACGCGGCTCGCGCTCGACGCTCATCGACTGGGCGAGGGCGAGGACGCGGGCGCGGTAGCCGGCGATGAGGTCGATGACCTCCTCGAGCGACTCGCGCACGATGAACTGTGTGCCGTCGACGAGCACGATCGACGTGTCCGGGCTGGACTGCACGCGCTCGATCAAGTCCGGGTTGACGGCGAACGTGCTCTCATTGAGCCTCGTCAGCACGATCATCGGGATTCCCCCATCCATGGGCACCGCCGGGTCCCATCCATGGGACCGCAAAAGGCGGTGACAGGGAGAACAATCGGCACCGGAGAAGGGCGCGTAAGGCCGAAAAAGCCGAGCTGATACCCCTCTTCGCGGCACTTTTCGGCTCGACACGCCGGACAACCGGCCGGCCGGGGCGGAATGCGTACCCCGACCGGCTCTCAGCGCAGCGTCAGCGCAGCGTCAGCGCTTCAGGTTGGTGAGCTCCTGCAGGACCTCGTCGGAGGTCGTGATGATGCGCGCGTTCGCCTGGAAGCCGCGCTGCGCGACGATCAGGTTCGTGAACTCCTGGGACAGGTCGACGTTGCTCATCTCGAGGGCGCCGGCGACGACGCTGCCGAGGCCTGAGGTGCCCGGCGTGCCGAGCACCGCGTCGCCGGAGTTGACCGACGCCCGGTAGGACGACTCCCCCGCCTTCTCGAGGCCGCCCGGATTGACGAAGGACGCGAGCGCGAGCTGGGCGATCGGAACCGTGGCGCCGTTGCTGAACGAGCCGACGAGCGTGCCGTCGCCGGAGAGGCTGAAGCTCTGCAGAGCGCCGACCTGGCTGCCGTTCTGCGACGAGATGGTCGCGGTCTTGAGGCCCGCGTAGCCGGTCGCCTTGCTGAGGTCGACGGTGACGCCTCCCACGGTCAGGCTTCCGCCGGTGGCGACGGTGCCGTTGGTGAAGGTCATCGCCCCGGTCGCAGTCGTGGTGCCGTCGGTGCCCGACACGTTCCAGCCCGCCGCGGTCTTCGCGAAGGTCAGGGTGAGGGAGCGGGCGGCGCCGACGCCGTTGTAGACCTGGATGTCGCGCACGACGGTGTCGCCGACCGCGGCGTCGGCGGGCAGGTTGCCGGTCACGGCGGCGCCCGTCGTGGCCTTGGCGGGAGCGACGACGTCACGGGGAACCTGGATGGCGCCGACCGTGCCGCCCGTGGAGACGACACCGTTCACCGCCGTCCAGCCCTGCACGAGCGAGCCGTCGGCCGTCGTGAGGCGGCCCATCGAGTCCCAGCCGAACGAGCCTGCGCGCGTGTAGGTGGTCTCGTTGCCCTGCTTGGTGACGAAGTAGCCGTCGCCCGTGATCAGCATGTCGGTGTTCTTGCCGGTCGACTGGGTCGAGCCCTGCGTGAGGTTGGTCGCGATGCCGGCGACCTGCACACCGAGGCCGACCTGGGCGGGGTTCGTGCCACCCGAGTTCGCCTGCGCGAAGCGCGCGCCCGAGGTGAGCTGGGAGAGCGTGTCCTGGAACTGGACCGCGGACGACTTGAACGCCGTGGTGTTGACGTTGGCGATGTTGTTGCCGGTCACGTCGAGCATCGTCTGGTGGGAGCGGAGGCCGGAGATCCCGGAGTACAGCGAGCGGAGCATGGCGGATGCCTTTCTGTTGGGTGGCCGGGGTCAGTCGGTCGAGGGCTGGGCGATCTTGCTGATCGCCGAGAGGGGATGGTGGTGGCCCCCACGGTGACCGTGGGGGCGTCGCCGTCGAAGGCGACGGCGGTCGCCGTGCCGGTGTGCAGGATGCCGTCGGCGTCCGGATAGGTCACCTCGCGGCCGATGACGGATGCCGCGGCGATCTGCTGCTGCAGCGCATAGCTCGCCTGGTTGGTGGTGGTCAGCTGCGTGAGCTGCTCCATCGAGGCGAGCTGAGTGGTCTGGCCGATCATCTCGTTGGTGTCGAGCGGCGAGCTGGGGTCCTGCGAGCGCAGCTGGGTGACGAGCAGCGTCATGAACATGTCGCTGTCGAACTTCTGCTTGGGCGCGCGCGACGCGGGAGTCGTGTAGACGGAGGTCCCTCGGGTGGCGGCGACGGAGTCGATGGTCATGGTCTTCTTCCGATCAGGCGAGGACGTCGAGTCGGGACTGCCGATCGGCGAGCGGCAGTGGGGTGCGAGGGAGCGGCGCCGCGGCGCGGACCTCCGCAGGGAGCGGGAATGGCCGGGCCGGCGCCTCGCCCCGTCCGTCACCCCGGCGGGCTCCCGGGTCGGACGCGGAGCCGGCATCGCCGTTCGCCACGCCCAGGGTCGCGCTCGGACCGGACGCGGCGAGGTCGCGGCGCAGGTCCGGCAGGATCGCGCGTAGAGCGTCGCGAGCCTGGTCCGTGGGGGCGAACAGCTCGATGCGCACGCCGTCGCCGGACACGTGGGCGCGGACCGTGACGGGGCCGAGGTTCTCGGGAGTGACGCGGACCGTGACGACGTGCTCGCCGTGCGGGGCGGAGGCCAGGGCGAGGATCGGCCGGCCGACCTGCTCGGTGAGCGCGGGTGCGGGCGGCGCCGGCGGCGCGGAGGCGGCGACCGGCGTGGCGGACGCGGGAGCCGGGGTGGCGGCGGGAGCGGGCGCCGGCGCGAAGGTCGACGGCGTGGTTCCCGCGGCGGCCTCGGCACGGGGGCCTTCGGGCGCGCGGTCGGCGGGTGCCGTCGCCACGATCGGCGCCGGTCCGGACAGGCTCACGGCAGGCGCAGCCGCGGGGCCGGCCGCGGGCGCGACAGGAGCTGCGGCCGGCGGAACGGGAACCGCCGGTGCGACGGGGAGGCCGGGCAGGGCGGGGCTGCCCGCAGCCGCAGCCGTCTGGTCGGTAGCGGCAGGGGTGGCCGTCGTCGGGTCCGCCGGGTTCGCGACGCGGGGCGTTCCGACCGGGGGCGGGAGGGGCGCTCCGGGCACCGTCGGGAGCGCGGGTGCGCCGGCAGGCGCCGAGGGGGTGGCCGCCTGGGTGGACGAGGTGACAGCCGGAAGCGCCGGGGCCGGAAGCGTCGGGGTCGCAGCGGGCGCAGCAGGCGCGGGCGCCGGAGCGGTGACACCCGGCGCGGTTCCGGCGGGAGCAGCGACCGGAGCAGCAGCGGGCTCGGCGGGAGCCGAGGCGGTGGGCGCCGCCGGGGCCGGGATGGCGGGCACCGGCGCGACGGAGCTCGCGAACGGAGGAAGGATCGGCGCGGGCGCGGAGGCGGTGGCCGTGGCAGGCGCGACGGCGGCGGGCGCATCGTCCTCGGCGAGGCCAGCGGCGTCAGCCGCGTCCGCCGCTCCGTCGGCCGCGGACCCCTGCGCTGCGGGGTCGGGGGCGGTGGTGCCACGGTGCAGGCCACGACGGACGCCCTCGTGAGCGCCTCGGTCGTGCTGGGTGCGACCCTGCTGCGCCTTGCCGAGCTCCTGGTCGAACCGGTCGGCGCCTGCCGTTCCCGTGGACGCGGCGGAGCCGGAGGCGGCACGGGCCGCCGCGATGGGCGCGGCGGGAACGGCGGATGGGGCGATCATGAGACTCCTCCGGAGACGAGAGCGGAGCGGGCCGCGACGAGCTGCTGCAGGGTGGACGAGCTCGTCGTCGTCCCGCCCGAGCCGAGCAGCGACAGCATGGAGCTCAGCGAGTCGCTCGAGGCGGACCCGGCGCCGAGCAGCGAGGTGAGGCTCTGGGCGGAGGTCTGAGCCGCACCGGCCTCGGCGGCGGTCGGCACGACTCGGCGGATGGTGTCGATCCCCTCGTCGCCCACCCACAGCTTCTGCACGGACACGTTCCGGCCCTCGTAGGGCGCGTGGATGACCGTGTTGTTGCCGAGGTAGATGGCGATGTGGTCGCCGCCGTCGAGCACGATGAGGTCGCCCGGCTGGGCCTGCGCGAGCGAGGGCACCTCGGTGCCGATGGTCTGCTGCTCGTGCACGAGGCGGGGGACGTCGATGCCGAGGTCCGCGAAGGTGCGCTGGACGAGTCCCGAGCAGTCGATGCCGCTCGACGTCGTCCCGCCGAGCACGTACGGCACTCCCACGTACTTCTGGGCCGCGGCCGCGACGTCGTCCCCGGTCACCGTGCCATCGCCGAGCAGGGTCGACGAGGTTCCGGTGGCGGAGGAGAGGGCGTCGGCGAAAGCCGAGGCCGATGCGGCCGAGGCGGCCTTCGGCGCCGCGGCCGTCTGGCCGGTGAGCTGGAGGATCCGGGTCTGGATCGCCTGCATGGAGGCGATCGCATCGCTGACGCTCATCGCTCCTCCTCGATCGAGGGCCGAGGGCGGGACGCGCGCCCGGCGAGCTCGTCGAGGACGGTCTGCTCCGCGCGGAGCTCCTCGGCCGCCTGCTCCTCCGCGTGCCGCTCCTCGAGCTTCTCGAGGGCGAGCGTCTGCGCCCGCGCGGCGGCGTGCTCCGCGGCGGCGCGAGCGACCTCGGCGTCCTGCTCGAGCTCGAGGTTCTTGAGGTCGGCAAGCATGCTGGACGTGGATGCGCGCGCGGCCGAGATGGCGTGCATGCTCTCCACCGACACGGCCTCGTCGTCGACGAGCGAGTCGCGGACGTGCGTGCGCTGAGCGGCGAGCTCCGAGGCTCGCGAGCGCGCACGGAGCAGCCGCCCTGCGGACTCGTCCTCCTGGAGGCGGCGGAGCCGGAGCAGTCCGGCGAGTGAGAAGTCACGCGGCACGGGGCACTCCCATCCGGTCGAGGAGGGCGCCAAGGTGCGCCCAGGCGTCGTAGTAGGGGGCGGGCTCGCCCATCCCCTGCTGCAGGAAGGCCGCGATCTCGTCCGCGGTCGCGAGCGCTGCGTCGACGAGGGGTTGGCGCCGCGCTGGTAGGCGCCGACGTCGATGAGGTCCTGCACGTCCCGGCGAGCGGCGAGCACGCGCCGGAGGGCGGCGGCATCCGCGCGCTGCTGGGGAGTCGTCACCTTGGAGGCGACGCGGGAGACGGACCCGAGGACGTCGATGCTCGGGAAGTGCCCGGCGGTCGCGAGGCGGCGGTCGAGCACGACGTGGCCGTCGAGGATCGACCGGACCGTGTCGGCGATCGGCTCGTTGTGGTCGTCGCCGTCCACGAGCACGGTGTAGATGCCGCTGATCGACCCCTCGACGCCCGTGCCGGCCCGCTCGAGCAGCCGGGCGAGGAGGCCGAAGACCGACGGCGGATAGCCGCGCGTCGCGGGCGGCTCGCCCACGGACAGCCCCACCTCGCGCTGCGCCATCGCGACGCGCGTGAGGGAGTCCATCATGAGCACCACGTGCGAGCCCGCTGCGCGGAACTCCTCGGCGATCCGGGTGGCCGTGAAGGCGGCCCGCACGCGCACGAGGGCCGGCTGCTCGGCCGTCGAGACGATGACCACGGAGCGCGCGAGGCCCTCAGGGCCGAGGTCGTCCTCGAGGAACTCGCGCACCTCGCGGCCACGCTCCCCGATGAGGGCGATGACCGAGACCTCCGCCTCGGTGCCGCGCGCGACCATGGACAGCAGGGACGACTTGCCGACGCCGGAGCCGGCGAAGAGCCCGATCCGCTGGCCGCGGCCCATCGTCGCGAGCGTGTCCAGCACGCGCACGCCGAGCGGCAGCGGCTGGGTGATGCGGGCGCGGTCCATCGGCGAGGGCGTCGGTCCGTCCACCGGGACCGTGCGGGGGTCGAGCAGGGGGCCGCGTCCGTCGATGGGGGTCCCGGATCCGTCGAGCACGCGACCGAGCAGGGCGGGCCCCGTGGGGATCCGCATGCGGGCCCCGGTGGAGCGGACGGGCATGCCGGAGGCCATCCCCTCGATAGCGTCGAGCGGCATCGCGGTGAGGGTGGGCCCGTCGACCGCGACGACCTCGACGCGGGACCGCGCCGGCCCGACCAGCAGGAGGTCGCCGATGCCGGCTTCGACGCCCCGGATGGCGATGCCGAGGCCGGCGACGGACGCGACGGACCCCTCGCGCTCGGGGCGGACGGCGTCGATCAGGGCGTCGAGGCTGGCCGGGCGCCGCAGCACGGCGGCGGTCACGAGGCGTCCTCGAGGGCCTGGCGGGCGCGCTGGACGGCGCCGGCGATGCGGGCGTCGAGGATGCCGTGCTGGAGCAGCACCACCACGTCGCCCGGCAGCAGCGCCGCGTCGGCGAGGACCGGCACGGGCAGGTCCTCCTGCTCGAGCAGGGCGGCGTCCCGCGGGTGGACGCGGATGCCGCGGATCGATCCCGGCTCCCCAGCCACGGCGAGAGTCGCGCGCACGCGGGCGAGCGCCGACGCCGGCTCGTCGCGGAGCTCGCAGCCGAGCAGAGCCTCGGCGAGCTCGACGGCGCCCGCAAGCAGGGACTGGTCGGCGGACGCGAGGACCGGCGCGGTGGCTGCCTCGAGCCGCGCGGCGGCGGAGCTCAGCGCCGCGGTGGCGGCACGGAGGGCGGAGCGCTCGCGCTCGAGCATGCGCTCGTGCTCGGCGCGCTGGCCGGCGAGCTCGCGCGCGAGAATCTCTGCGGCCTCCCGGCGGCCGGCCGCGAAGCCGGAGGCGTGCCCGGCGACGCGGGCCCGCTCGGCGACGGCGCTGAGCTGCTCGTCCTGGAGGACCGGGTAGGTGTAGAGGGCGAAGTCAGTCGACATACTCGACCTCCTCCTCCACGGCGCGGTGCACGGTGATCGCGCCCGAGGCCTCGAGGTCGCGGATGGCGCGGACCACCTGGCTGCGGGCCTCGTCGACCTGCCCCTTGAGCACCCGGCCGAGGAGCGACGTCTCCTCCTCGAGCAGAGTCCGGTTGCGCTCGGACATGTTGCTGCGGATCGTCTCCGCGACGGCGGGGCTGGCGCCCTTCATCGCGATCGCGAGCATCGCCGGGTCGAGGCTGCGGAGAACCTGCTGCACGTCGCGCTCCTCGAGCGTGACGATGTCGTCGAAGCCCAGCATGCGGGACTTGACCTGCTCCGCGAGCTCCTGGTCCCGCTCCTCCAGCGCCGAGAGCAGGTCGCGCTCGATCGTGGCGTCGGCCCGCTTGATGATGTCGACGAGCGGCTGCACTCCCCGACGGCCTGGACCTTCTCCTTCGGCATGACGATGGACCGCGCGCGCTGCTTGAGCACGGTGGTCAGCACGCTCACGGCCTCCGGCGTCGCGGTGCCCATCGTCGCGATGCACTGCGCGACGTCGACGCGGACGCTCGGGGGAGGCGCGCGAGCACCGACGACGCGAGGTCGGGCCGCACCCGGGTGAGCACGAACGCGGTCGTCTCCGGCAGCTCGCCGTCGAGCAGCGAGGACACCTGCATGGCGTCGGCGTCGTCGAGGAACTCGAAGGAGGTGCCAGAGTCGACGCGGTCGAGCAGGCCCGCAGCCTTCTCGGCGCCGAAGGTCGCCTCGAGGAGGCCGGCCGCGAAGTCGCGGCCGCCTCGGGAGTTGCGCCCACCGGTGACCGTCCGCTCGGCGAAGTCGCGGATGGCGCCCTCGGCGACCTTGGAGTCCACGTTCCGGAGCCGCACGATCTCGGCGGTGATCTCCTCCGCCTCCTGCTCGCTGAACTGGCGCATCACCACGGCGGCGCGCTCCGTGGTGAGGTTCATCAGGACGAGGGCGGCCTTCTGCGTTCCGCTCAGCTTCGCGGGGGCGCTCATGTGAGCTCCCGTTCATCCATGAGGGCCCGCAGGTAGTCGGCGGTCTTCTCGGGATCGGCGGCGGCGAGGGCGTTGATCTCCGCCTGCAACTGCTCGAACTCGTTCGGCTCTGCGGTCAGTCCGCGCGGCGTGTAGGGGATGGTGGCGGGAGCCTCGAGCGGCCAGGCCTGGCCGCCGGGGTCGAGCGGCAGGCCGGCGCCGCCTGCGACGGGTGCGGTCGCGACCGGGAGGTCGCCGAGGTCCAGCGGACCGGACTTCGGGTCGCGGCGGAACAGCTTGCGCAGGATCATCAGGAGGACGACGAGGCCGCCGATCGCGACCAGCGCGATGGCGCCGGTGGTGATGAGGTGGGTCAGGTTCTCCTGCGACTCGGCGTCCTTCGCCGCCTTGAGCGCCTCGGCCGCGGCATCGGCCGCCGCCGTGGAGAACGAGGCCGTCTCGACGGTGACCTTGTCGCCCCGGTTGGTGTTGATGCCCGCGGCGGAGGCGACCAGGTTGCTGATCGTGGTCTTGTCGATGCCCGTCACCTTGTCGGCGTTGACGGCCACCGAGATGGTCTGCCGGCTGATCGCGCCGGCCGGGATGCTGCGGGTCTCGGTCACCTTGTCGATCGCGTTGTTCTTGACCGCCGACTCGTTGACGTAGGAGCCGTCGGTCCCCGTGGCGGCGGCGCCGCCCGTCGCGGGCACCGCGATGTTGTCCGGCCCCAGGACGCCGGCCTTGGTGCCGCTGCCGTCACCCGTGTAGGTCTCGCTGGAGGAGGACTCGCTGAGGACGGGGGCGTTGTCCGGGACGTCGTAGCTCTCCTCGACGCGCTGCGCCGACTCGTTGCTGACGTCGGCCGAGACCACGACGGTCGAGTTGCCGGGGCCGACGACCTGGTCGAGCATCGCCTGAACGGTCTGGCGCACCCGGGACTCGTAGTCGCTGGCCTGCTGTCCCGCGCTGCCGGCCGCGCCGGTGCCGACCGACGACAGGAGGTTGCCCTTGGAGTCGACGACGGAGACGTTCTCGGCCTTGAGCCCGTCGACGGCGGCCGAGGTGAGGTGCACGATCGCCTGGACCTGGTCGGCCGACAGGGTGCCGCCCGTGGTCTCGAGGAACACCGATGCGGTGGGGTCGGCCTTCTGCGAGACGAACACCGACTCCTTCGGGATCGCGAGCTGCACCGACGCGGTCTTGACGCCGCTCATGGCCTCGATCGTCTTGGCGAGCTCGCCCTCGATCGCGCGCTTGTAGGTGACGTCCTGCTGGAACTCCGAGGCGGTGACGCCCATGGAGTCGAGGAGCGCGTAGCCCGTGGTCCCGGCACTCGGGAGACCGGCTGCCGCCGCGGTGAGCCGCTCCTTGTCCACCTTGTCGGCGGGGACCATGATCGTGGATCCGCCGTCGGCGAGCTCGTACTGGACGCCGTCCTTGCCGAGCTGGTCGACGATCGCGCTCGCATCCTCGCCGGACAGGCCGGAGAAGAGGGGCGAGTAGGTGGGACGCGTCAGCCACGCGCTCAGCGCGATGCCGCCGAGGACGAGCACGGCGACGGCGAGGATCGCGAGCGTGCGCTGAGCGATCGTGAACTCGCGGATGGCCCCGAGGAGGCGGCGGAGCGCGCCGGACATCTGGGCGGGCATCAGGCCTGCATCCGCATGATGTCGTTGAACGCCTCGACGCCCTTGTTGCGGACGGCGGCGACGAGCTCCATGGTCACCTGGGCGCGCGTGGCGGCGATGGTGGCCTGGTGGATGTCGCTGAGGTCACCGGTGACCGCCTTGACCGCGAGGGTGTCGGAGGTGCTCTGCGTCGCCTGGAGGTTGTCGACGGCGGAGGTGAGGGCGCCTTCGAAGCCGCCGCCCGAGGGGGCAGCGGGGGCACGGACGGCCGAGAGGCCGGAGACGCCGGAGAGGCCCGAGAGGGCGCCGATCGCGGGGATGGTCATCAGGACCTGCCGATCTGCAGTGCAGCCTCGTAAGTGGTCTTCGCGCGGTCGACGACCGCCGCGTTCGCCTCGTAGCCGCGCTGGGCCATGATGAGGCTGCTCATCTGCGCCGAGAGGTCGATGTCCGGCATCCGGACCAGCCCGTTCTCGTCCGCGAGCGGGTTTTCCGGGTTGTAGACGAGCTGTCCCTCGGCGCTGCCGAGCTGCGTGCCCGCCACGTACACGCCGGTGTTGCCGGCCCCGGCCGTCGCCTCGATGAACCGCGCCTGGAAGGCCGTGTCACTCGTGCGCGACGCCGTGTTGACGTTGGCGATGTTGTCGGAGATCGCGTCCAGCCACTTCCGGTGGACGGTGAGGGCGGAGCCGGCGATGCCGATCGCGTCGAAGGTCATCAGTTGGTCCTCATCGCCGTGCGTGCTGCCGAGAACTCCGCGTCCACAGCGCGCGACGCGAACTGGAACCGCAGGACGGTGTCGATGTTCGAGAGCGTCTCGGTGTCGAGGTTCACGTTGTTGCCGTCGAGGCGCGTCGGCTCGAGGGACGAGGAGGTGCTGATCGCTGCCGTTCCGCTGCCCTGGCGCACGCTCTTCGCGAGCGAGTCCTCGAAGGACACCCTCCGCGCGTGGTAGTCGGGGGTGTTCACGTTCGCGATGTTGTTCGCGATGGCGCGCTGGCGCTCGGCGAGCCCGTTGAGGGCAGTCGTCAGCGCCGTAGTCGTGACCGATTCGAACACGTCGTCCTGTTCCGTGGGGTGCGGTAGGTGCGGCCGATCCGTGGCCGGGGAACGAGCGGTCCGTGCTCTTAGGGTCAACTCTCGGTTGAAGGAAGCGCGGTGGTTAGTTGCGCCGCACCCCCGACCTAGGGGTTAAGGGGGCGTCGGGGGCCGAGAACCCCCGCCGATCGTTACGCCGTGGCGTCGAAGTAGACGGCGCGCTCCTCCCGGACACCGGCGGTGTGCCGGCGCGCGGATGACATCTCGGCGAGCACGCGGATGCGCTCGGACTCGAGGTGGCCGAGGGCTTCCCGCTGGGCGTCCAGGAGCGCCGAGGCGCGCGGTGCGAGGTCAGCGGGCAGCGGAGGCAGCCCGGTGGGCGGTGCCCAGGGAGCGATGTCGCCGAGACGCCCCTCGAGGAGCGCGATCACGCGGAGCTCCAGCTCGTCGAGCTGGGCGACCCACGGGTCAGGCAAGCGCCTGGCCCTGCAGGCCGAAGGCCGGCGTGCTCGTGCTGCTCACCGTCGCGGCCGCTTCATGCCACGCCTTGCGCAGCGGCTCGAGGAGGGTGATGCACTCGCGGGTGCGCGTCACGTCCTTGTAGACGTTCGCGCCGATGAGCGCCTTGGTCACGAAGTGGTAAAGGGCGAGGAGGCCGGGGCCACCCTCCCAGAGCTCGGGCTTGAGCGAGTCGGTGAGGCTGACGACGATCTCCTGCGCGTGCAGCAGGTGCTGCGCTGCCGTGTCCCACGCCTCGGCGACCTGGGCGGTCTCGGCACGCTGCAGGTCGAGCAGCAGGCGGTCGTAGAGCATCGTGAGCAGGCGCGCCGGCGAGGCGGACAGCACGGCGTCCCGGTTGTAGAGCGCCCGGGCGGCGGCGATGTCGTTCACTTGGAGCTCGAGGAGGAGGACGAGGTCATCAGGTTTCCCAACTGCGACGACAGCCAATCGGACTGCGATTTCATGGAGGAGAGCGCGGTCTCCAGGGCGTTGTACTGCTTCTGCAGGATGTCCTTGCGGGCGGCGAGGCGGAGGTCCCAGTCGGAGATCTGATCGTTCAGCGAGGCCACCTGCTTGTCCTGGCCGGCGATCTTCGAGGTGATGTAGCCCTTGGTGCTGTCCGAGGCGGCGGTCGCCGCGGTCGCGATGCGGCCCGCGACGGTCTGGAACTTCGCGGCCGTGCCGGTGGGGTCCTTCTGCAGTGCGGCGGAGAACGCGGCGGAGTCGAACTGGACGGTCCCGTCGCGCGTGATCTTGATGCCGATGTCGTTGAGCGAGGTGCTGTCGACCGGCGAGGTCGCCGCCGAGAGGAGCGCGTCCTTCAGCTGCCGGATGGCGGAGTCGCCGGTGAAGCTGCCGGCCTTGACGGTGGTCCCTGACGTGGTGCCTGCCGTGACGGAGGTGGTGACCGCGGTGTTCTTGTCGATTCCGCTGAAGATCGCGATGAGGCTGTTGAAGAGGCCGGCCGCGACACCGGCCGCGGCTCCGGTGTCCTGCGCGGTCGTGAGGGTCACCGGGGTCGCCTCGGCCGACGTCACCGTGACGTCGAGCCCGGGGAGCAGGTCGGTGAAGGTGTTGCTGGAGGACGTGATCGTCTGGGCGGCGGCGGTGCCGCCCCAGAGCGTGACCGACGCGTCGCGAGCTGCGGTCACCGTCGCCGCGCCCGTCTCGGTCGAGAGGTCGACGGCGGTGCCGGCGGTCACGTCGGCGGCCGAGCCGCGGTAGACAGTGAAGCCTCCCGACGCGCCCGATGCGGTCGCGGTCAGCTGGAGCCGGTAGAGCTTCGTGCCGCCCGTGTCGGTTCCGGCGGAGACGACGGTGGCGGAGACGCCCTTGCCCGCGCCGTTGATCGCCGACGCGACGTCGGCGAGAGAGTTCGTGGCGGCGGTCACCGAGGTGGCGGTGCCGTCCGCGTTCTTGATCGTCAGCGTCGGCGGGGTCGAGGCCCACGTGCTCATCGCTGCGGTGACGGTGATCTGCCGCTGCGCGGTCTGATCCACGGCGAAGGTCAGGCTGCCCGGGGCCGCCGTGTTGCGCGCGGTGGCAGTCACGCTGGCCGCGCTGCTGGTCGTCTTGTAGACGGCGAGCGACGTCGCGGTCGACGCCGTCTTGGCGGACGCGGCGACGGCCGCCACTGCGGTGTTCAGGGAGCGCAGGTCGGTCGCGAAGGCCGTGGTTGCGCTGAGGGTGCTCTTGAGTGTGACCTGGGGGCGCGCTTCCAGCGTCATCAGCTGGTTGATGATCGACGTGGTGTCGAGCCCGCTGGCCAGTCCGTCGATGCCGAGGCCTGCCATGGTCGTCCTCCTCCTCCGTTCAGGTGAACGGGTGAGCCGGCGGCGCGGGCACGAGTGCCTGCGCCGCCGGCTGCGGTGTTCCTAGCCCAGGAGCTTGAGCGCCAGCTGCGGCGCCTGGTTCGCCTGCGACAGCATGGCGGTACCGGCCTGGCTCAGGATCTGAGCCCGCGTGAAGTTGACCATCTCGGACGCCATGTCGACGTCGGTGATGCGGCTCTTCGACGCGGACAGGTTCTCGATCGCCACGTTGATGTTCGCGATGGCGCGGTCGAACCGGTTCTGCACGGCACCCAGGGCCGAGCGCTGCGTGGACACGGTGTCGAGCTGGGCGTCGATCGAGGTGATCGCAGCCTGCGCGCCGGCAGCCGTCGAGAAGTCCATGCCACCCGCGACAGCGGTCGCGGTGGAACCACCGGTACCGATGGCGGCCGGGGTGCCGATGACGCCACCGAGGACGGTGCCGCCGGTCTTGCTCGTCACGACCAGCTTGTTGCTGCCGTCGATCGAAGCGGAGAAGTTGGCCTGGAAGTTGGTGTCCGAGTTCAGCTTGTCCGCGACGCCCTGCACCGTGGTGTAGGTGTTGACGGCGCCCATCGCGACGGTCACCTGAGCGGTGCCGTTGTTGACGGTGAAGTTGCCGGTGACCGCCGTCGGGGTGACGACCGCGAAGTTCGCGCCCGCCGAGCCGAGGTTGGTGGCGACCGTGGCCAGGTTCGTCATCGTCACGCTGATCTGGCTGTTCGCGTTGCCGTCCGCACCGACCTGGAACTTCATCGTGCCGGCGGTGCCGTCGATGAGGTTCTTGCCGTTGAAGTTGGTCGAGTTCGCGATACGCGTGAGCTCCGACGTGAGGCTCGAAGCCTCGGACGACAGGGCCGTCCGGGCGTCGGTGCTGTTCGCGTCGTTGCCCGCCTGGACGGCGAGGTCGCGGAGGCGCTGCAGGATGGACTGCGCCTGACCCAGGGCGCCTTCCGCGGTCTGCACGACCGAGACGCCGTCCTGAGCGTTGCGAGCGGCGACCGTGAGGCCACCGATCTGCGACTTCAGACCCTCCGAGATGACCAGCCCGGCCGCGTCGTCGGCAGCGCGGTTGATGCGCAGACCGCTCGAGAGCTTCTCGAGAGACGAGTTCAGGCTGTTCTGGTTCGACGTGAGGTTGCGGTACGTGTTCAGTGCCGCGATGTTGGTGTTGATCTGCATACCCATTGCAGTTCCTCCATGAGTTCGTTGTTAGCGCCGGCCCTTCCGTGGTCCGACAGGTTTCCCTATCGGCGCCCCCGGCCGACTTGTTAGCTGATACCCGCTAACGGGGGTCAAGATGCGGCTGACCGGGCAGGGAGCCCGGGCGCCATCTGGCGGCTCATCGCCGCTCCCGCATTCTCAGCGAGGCGGGCGAGGTAGGCGCTGCGCCGCGCGGGAGCCACCCGGGAGTGGGTCTCCGCCTCGGCGGCCGGCTCGTCGGCGTAGTGCGTGGTGAGACCGTCCCGCATGAGGCGCACGGCCTCCGCTCGCTGCTGCGAGATGGCGGAGTGCGTCGCGCCCAGCTCCTCGGCGAGATCCTTCACCGAGCGGTCCTCGAAGTAGATCTGCTCCACGATGTAGCGCATCTTCTCCGGCAGCGCCGTGACGGCCGCGCGGATGTAGCGAGTGCGCTCGGTGTCCATGAGGGTGTCCTCGGGACTCGCGATGTCGGTGGCCAGGTAGTCGGCCACCGTGGTGTCGAGGGTCGAGACGCTGCGGTCCGCATCCACGAGGGCCTCGGTGGCGGTCGCCTTGTCCACTCCGAGGGAGGACGCGATCTCGTCGACCGTGGGCGTGCGCCCCAGAGCGGCGGTGAGGGACTCCTTCACCGCGAGCGACTCCTTGATGCGCTTGCGCGCGGTGCGGGTCGCCCAGTCGGATGCCCGCATCTCGTCGGCGATCGCCCCGAGGATGCGGCGGCGTGCGAAGGCTCCGAACGGCACTCCCAGTGAGGAGTCGAAGGACTCGGCCGCGAGGATCAGGCCGACGGCGCCGGCCGACGCCAGGTCGTCGCGGGACAGATGCGATGCGCGTGAGCAGACGTCGTTCACCAGATATCCGACGATCGCCAGATTCTCTACGACGAGCCGATTGCGCTCGGAACGTGCAGTAGCCAATGCTCCCCCGTGGATCTTCCCCCAGCGGGGAACGCCCGAAGCGAGCCATCCCCCTCGAAGCGATTCCCGGCATACCCCTACGCCGGGCGATCCGCCCCGTCTGCTCAGTCTGCGGGGGGCAGAAGGGGGCAGCGAGTCCCCAGTAGTGGTCGCGTCGACCTCCCGTGTCGCACGAGAGGGAGCGGTTATCATCCGGGCCGCTGCGGGGGAGCAGATGTGCCGTCAGGCTTACCTATCGGCCAGAGGTGCCGACTGTGAAAGGAGATCCGGGAAGTTTTTTCCCGAACACGCCGGACGACATGCGAGGAGGGGAAGCGATGAGCGCCAATGAGCTGTCGACCCTGCTGTGGCGAGAGCGCGAGCTGCTCGAGCTGCTGATGTTCAAGCTCGAGGAGGAGCAGCTCCTGCTCACGACCGGGAAGTCCAAGTGGCTCCCCTTCGCCACCAAGGAGGTCGAGCAGGTGCTCGTGCGCCTCCGCTCCGCCGGGATGGAGCGCACCGTCGAGTCCGCCGTCCTCGCCGCCGACTGGGGCCTCCCCGACGACGCCACCCTCCGCGACCTCGTGCAGCACGCGCCGAGCGACGCCTGGCGCGACATCTTCTCCTCCCACCTCGCCGCCCTCACGAGCCTCACCGCCCAGATCGCCGAGGTGCGCGACGTGAACCTCAGCTACCTGCGCGCCGCCTCGCGGGCCACGCAGGAGACCCTCGCGAACCTGACCACGACCGCGGGCGTCTACGACGACCGCGGCGCTCCCGCCATGGCGTCGAGTGGCGCCCACCTCTTCGATCGGCGGTTCTGAGTGAGCACATTCGGCTCCCTGCAGGCTTCCTACACGGGACTCCAGGCGGCGCGCGCCGGCATGGACGTCACCGGCCAGAACATCGCCAACGCGACGACCGAGGGCTACACGCGTCAGCGCGTCAGCCAGTCGGCGATCGGGTCCTCGACCGCTGCCAGCATCTTCCGCACGGGCATCAACATCGGCCAGGGCGTCCAGGTGACCGGCATCGAGCGGCTCGGGGACTCCATCCTCGACAACCGGGTGCGAGCGGCCTCCTCCACCATGGGGTACTGGAAGGTCGCCTCGTCGGCGATGTCGACGATCGAGACCTCCTCAACGAGCCCGGCACCAACGGCCTGTCGGTGACCATGTCGAAGTTCTGGGATGCCTGGCAGAACGTCGCCAACAACCCCGGCGTCCCCGGCCAGGCGTCGACGCTGCTCGCGCAGGCGGGGCAGACGGTCTCCGCCATCGCGACCGGCTACACGCAGGCCTCGGCCGGCTGGGCGGATGCGCGCACGGCCGCGCAGACCACGGTCGACACCATCAACGACGCCGCCGCACAGGTCGCGCAGCTGAACGACCAGATCCGGCGGACGGTCGCGAGCGACGGCAACGCGAACGAGCTCCTCGACCAGCGGTCCGTGCTCGTCACGGGCCTCGCCGGGCTGACCGGAGCCACCGTCCGCGACAACGGCGACTCCACCATCGATCTCGTGCTGGGCGGCAACTCCCTGGTCTCCGGCACGAGCGCCCGCAAGCTCGCCCTGGTCGGAGCCGCGCGCGTCGAGGACGCGGCGGCGACCCCCGTGCACGTCGAGTGGGCCGGCAGCTCGGTCGCGGTCGACGTCGAAGGCGGAGAGCTGGCCGGCCGCCTGGCGACGCTCGCGGGCGCACAGCCCGGCGGAAACGGCGGCCCCTGGGCCGAGTCCGCGGCGCTCTACAACCGCCTCGCCACCTCGCTGGCGGCGACCGTCAACGGGGTGCACTCGACCGGCGTGACGCCGTCCGGCGCACCGGGCGGCGCCTTCTTCGCTCTCGCCGGCGCACTTCCGGCCGCCCTGGGCCTCTCGGTGGTCCCCACGGGCGTCAGCGGCATCGCCGCCGCTGCGCCCGGCAAGGGCGGCAGCGACGGCACCATCGCCGACGCCATCAGCCGGCTGGGCACCAGCCCGACCGGTCCCGACGCGGTCTGGTCGACCTACGTCATCCAGGTCGGGGTGCTCTCGCGCGCCGCGACCCAGCAGGCGGTCCTCAGCACGCAGGCGACCACGGTCGCCACCACGGCGCAGACCTCACAGTCCGCGGTGGACATCGACGAGGAGACGACGAACCTGCTCATGTACCAGCACGCCTATCAGAGCGCTGCGCGCATGCTGACGACGGTCGACGAGATGCTCGACACCCTGATCAATCGCACCGGACTCGTGGGGAGGTAGCGCCCGATGATCGGACGCATCACCAATCAGCAGCAGCTCGTCTCGGCGCAGCGCAACGTGCAGACGTCGCGCGCGCTGCTGTCGCAGCTGCAGGAGCAGGCCGCCACCGGCCGCGCCGTGACGAAGCCCTCGGACGACCCGAGCGCGACCGCCTCCATCATGCGCGTGCACGCGCAGCAGCGGGCGACCGAGCAGTACGGCACCAACATCAGCGATGGCACCGCCTGGCTCGCCACCGTCGACGACGCCCTCTCCTCGTCGGAGGACATCCTGCGCAAGGTGCGCGACCTCACGCTCCGCGGGGCGAACGAGGGAACGATGACCCCTGCCACGCGCTCCGCCATCGCGGGCGAGCTCGAGGGGCTCAAGAGCGACCTCCTCGAGAAGGCGAACACGACCTACCTGGGGCGCACCGTCTTCGCGGGCAGCTCCTCGGCCGGCACCGCCTTCGCGGCGACGCCTGCGCCGTACACGTTCACAGGAGCGGCGGGAGCCACCGTGCAGCGCCGCATCAACGACTCCGAGACCGTGCGCGTCGACGTGGACGGCGCCGCCGCGTTCGGCACCGGCACCGGTTCCGTCTTCGCCCTCATCGACAACATCGTGACCGACCTCACGGCGGGGACCGACCTCTCCGCTCGCATCGGTCAGCTCGACACCCATGTCAGCGCCCTCACCACCCAGCATGGCGTGGTGGGCACGAGGTACAGTCGGCTGCAGCAGGCCGCGCAGAGCAACCTGACCCAGTCCACGGCCCTGGAGGCGCAGCGGGCGGGGCTCGAGGATGTCGACCCGGCGAAGGCGATCATCGACCTGAAGTCGCAGGAGGTCACGTACCAGACCGCCCTCGGCGTGACCGCGCGGGCCCTGCAGCCCACTCTCCTCTCCTACCTGCAATGAGCGTCATGACACCTCTTCGTCCCGCCACCCTGAACGTCACGTTCACGGCGCCGCCGCCCGGGTTCTCGCCCGTGGTCGACTTCGAGCTCTCCTCGGTGGAGGGCGCCATCGGCCTCTTCACGCTGAAGGACCGCGACGGCGCCGACCTGCGCCTCTTCCTCGTCGACCCGGCCGTCTTCGTGCCCGGCTACGACCCGGAGTTCACCGACGACCAGCTCGCGCCCCTCGGTGCGGACTCCCCCGCCACGCTCGAGGCCTTCGTGGTCGCGACCATGGCCGAGGAGGGCCCGGTCGTGAACCTCATGGCCCCGATCCTGGTGAACCCGTCGACGAACGCGGCGGCCCAGGTCATCCTCGACGACACCCGCTGGCCGCTGCGCGCCAGCTGATCGCGCCGACCGCCGCCTGACCTGCCCGCATCACTTCGGACTAACCGCATCGGTCTCCGGTTGCGGTTAGTCCGAAGCGATGCGGTGGGGTGCCCCATGCGCGCCGAGCGCGGTGCGCGCCCACACCGCGTTCGCCGAGCGCGCCCCGTAGCGACGAACGCGGTCCGTAGACGGGGCGCGTTCGTCGCCACGCACCGCGCTCGGTGAAGGGTCGCGCCGGCGCCGGGACGGCCGCGCTGGGCGTTTTCCGCATCACTGCGGACTATCCGCATCGGTCTCCAGTTGCGGTTTGTCCGAAGTGATGCGGTGAGGTGGCGGCACCCCTCCCGCGGGACGCGGACCGGTGACCGATCCGCGATGTGAATCGGCCTGATGTCGAGGCTTAAGACAGCGGGAATCACGGCCTCACGCTCGCGACACCTCCTCGTGCACGCGGGATCCAGCCCGACTGCGCGGGGCAACACGGAGCGCTGGTCCTCGCCGGCTGCGGCCGCAAAGCACCGAGCGCGGGGTGTACCCACACCGCGTTCGCTGAGCGCGGGCCGTACCGACGAACGCGGTGCGTAGACGGGGCGCGCTCGTCGTCACGCACCGCGCTCGGTGGAGGAGGACGCGCCGAGTGGCGCCTCGCACCGCGCTCGGTGGAAGAGAAGGCGCCCCTCGCTCCTCCCCCGCGCTCGGTGGGGAGAGGGCGTCGCTGGCGCCTCGCCCCGCGTTCGCCGAGCGCGGGCCGTAGCGACGAACGCGGTGCGTAGACGGGCCGCGCTCGTCGTCACGCACCGCGCTGGGTGGAGGAGGACGCGCCGAGCGACGCCTCGCACCGCGCTCGGTGGAAGAGAGAAGCCGCCGGCCCCTCCTCGCCGGCGCTCGACACATGCGCGACAAGCGAGGGGAACGGAAGCGCCAACCTGTGGGACGCGACATCCGCGCCCGGGCCGACCACTCTTCCTGTCTTAAGCCGACTTCACGCCCCGATCCTCCGCACGCTCCGAAGCGGATCCTCCTTCTCGCTCGGGCGCCCACCGTGCTCGAGGGATGGTGCACCGACCCGGACCCGTCCTCCTCCACCAGGCCACGCACCCATGGCCACCTCAACCGCATCACTGCGGACTATCCGCATCGGTCTCCGGTTGCGGTTTGTCCGAAGTGATGCGGGCAGGGCCACTCCCCCACCAACGGGAACGCCCGCCGGCGGAGTGCACCGGCGGGCGTTTCAGCAGGGGTGCGTCAGCTGTCGGCCGCCGCGTAGCCTGCACGTGCGCGCTCGGCCTCGGCCTTCCGCTCCGCCTGCTCGCGGTCGAAGGCCGCGCGCGTCTCGGCGTTCTTCGCCTTGACCTTGCGGCCTCGGGCTGCAGCCGCGGCGCCGAACCAGATCGGCACCTCGCGGGCCACCACTGCCGCCGCGATGGCGGGAGCCGAGAGCGCGACGCGACTGACGAACGCGCCGACGTCGGAGGGGTGATCTGGTTCGCCACCGTCAACAGGGCACTGCCGAGGTAGCCGAAGTAGACGACCACCGCCACGATGAAGCCGCCGATGATCCACCAGCCCCACCCGCCCTTGTTGACGATGAGGGCGAGGACGATCGTCGCGATCGCGAAGACGAGCACGGGCCCCCAGTAGGCCGGGCTGACCACGAAGTTGCCGAACGACTCCACGAACCGGTCGGAGCTCGTGCCGATCGCGATGATGAGCGCAGCGGCGCCCGCCCACACGAGTGCGTAGACGATGGTCGCGAGGATCGCCATGAGGACGCCGAAGCCGCGGTTGCCCTTCTTCTTGGGCGGAAGAGGCGACTCGACGTACACCGTGCGAGGTGCGGGCGGCGCGGCGACCGGCCCGGTGCCGGTCTCGACGACCGGAGCCATCGGCGCGGGGACGGGCGGCGGGACCGGGGTGGTCGCAGGCGCCGCGAAGGTCGGTTGATCCCGCTCCTCCGGGCGAGGCTCGTGGATCGTCATGCGCTCCGGCTCACCCACCGGCTCGGGCCCACGCACCGGCTCCGCCTCGCGCACGGGCTCGGCCTCCCGCAAAGGCTCGGGCTCACGGACGGGCTCGGGCTCGATACGGGTGGTCTCGGACGCGGCAGCGGGCTCCACGGGGACCGCGGCCACACGCTCGGGCTCGCGCTCGAGCTCCGGCGAACGGTCGGGCTCGCGGACCGAGGCCTCCTGGGCCTCCGAACGCCGCTCGGGCACCGGCACGGCAGCGGCGGCGGGCTCGGCGACAGGCGCGTCGCGGGGGTCTAATGGGGCGACCGGCTCGCGCTCCGCCGCTTCGGGGGCGGCGGCGGGCTCGCCTCCGTCGCGGAGCGCGGATGCCTCACGCGACGAGGACACAGGGACGGCCGCGACCCCACGTGCGGACCGAGCCGGCTCCGGCACGTCGGCGGGCGAGTCGTCCTCGATGCCGTCGACCGGACCGTCCGCACGGTGCGCGGGACCGTTCTCGGCGGCGGCGACTTCGGCCGGGTTGTGCAGCACGGCGGTCTCGGCCGGCACCTCGTGGGACTCGACGATCGTGGGCTCTCCGACGGCCGCGGCGTCCGCGCTGGGAGCGGGCTCCTCGGAACGACCGGCGCCCGGACCGGCGGGGCTCGAAGCGCGTCTCGGGGTGCGGCGGGGGGACGTGTCGTCGGTCATGCTGCCTCTTCGCGTCGGCGGAGGGCGCGCCCCCGGAACGGCCCAAGTCTATGACCGGGCCTTCCGGGGGCGAGGGAGGCTCAGCTCGCGTCGCCCGCGGGGGCCGCCTCCGGGTCGAGCAGCACGTAGACGAACCCGGCCACGGTCGCCTTGACCGTGCCCGCGTCGCCGCCCTGGTCGGCGTCGCTCACGCTCGAGATGCGCGTGACCAGGAACAGGCGGTGGCTGGTCTGGATCCCGGACAGAAAGCCGAGGACGCTGTCGAAGCCGCCCGAGACGTCCACCGAGACCGGCACCACGACGAGGTTCGTCTCCGTGATGCGCGGATCAGTGAGGGGCACGAGCTTCGGGTCGACCGCGGGCGCGGCCGCGGCATCGGCCGGAGCGGCGCCGGTGGCGTCGGTCCCGGGCGCCGTGTAGGGCGCGGAGGCGTCGACGGTGAACCGGTCGATGGCGACGCCGGAGGATGCGGCGAGCCCGTTCAGATCGGCCAGGAGGGCCGCCGTGCTGGGCGTCGACGGGACCGACTGCTGGAGTGCAGTGAGCTGCTCCTTCAGCGCGGGGAGGTTCTTGTTCGCCTCCTCGAGCTGCGCGAGCTGCGCGCGCGCCGCGTCGTTCTGGACGCAGACGTCGGCCTCCTGTGCGGCTGCGGCGAGTGCCGAGCCGAGCGCCGGCTGCACCCCGATGAGCCAGCCGCCCACCGCGAGGGCGAGCATGAGCACCACGGCGATGAGCACCTTGGTGCGGTGGTCGAGTGCGAGAGTCACTTGGCGCCGCCTTCCGCGGGGGTGAACCGGCCGGAGTAGGCGTCCGGGCCGACATGCAGGGTCATGTCCACGACGTAGGCGCCGCTCTCGTCGAGCGTCACCGAGTTGGGCACCGCATCCACGAACGCCGGGAGCGTCGCGAGCGCGTCGATCCAGGTGGGAACGTCGGGGAGGGTGGGGCTCATGGCGGTGAAGTTGAGCGTCGCGATGCGCGGGCCCTCGAGCGGCACGGTCGGCTGCTCGTACCCCTCCGTTGCCGTGGCCGAGTCGACGCTCACCGAGGTGAGGGTGACGCCGCCCGGCAGGGTGCCGCGCAGGGTCGACAGGTAAGAGCTCCAGTCGACCTCGGGGGACGCCCCGACGGCCTGTGCGGCCTCGGTGAGCGCGATGCGCTCCTGCACCTGCTTGAGGTCGGCGTACTGCCCCTGCTGCGTCAGCAGCGTGAGCGTCTCGTCCTGGGCGGCGGTCAGCGAGCTCTGCGCCGCGGAGTTGAGGGCGAAGGCGCCACCGGTCGCGAGCACGACGAGGGCGAAGACCACCGCGAACGCGACGCGGAGGAGGCGCCGGCGGCGCTTCTGCTGCTGACGGACGCGAAGCGCCTGCGGCAGCAGGTCGACGCGCGGCGATCCGCCGATGCCGGAGCGGCGCCGGACCGGTTCCGGCGCGACGGGTGCGATCGCCCCGACGGGGGCTCGAGGGTGGTGGTCATGCTGCGCTCCCCAGGGTGAGGCCGAGTGCGACGGCGTAGTCGCCGCGCGAGTCGCTGAACGCCGCCGCATCGACGGTGTCCGCGAGGGTGAAGGTGGAGGCCGGGTCGATGACGTCGATCCGGAGCCGGGAGACCTCGCCGAGCGCCTTCGCGAGCCCGTCGAGCCGTGCTCCGCCGCCGCTGAGGACGACGCGGTCGAGCGCGTCCACGCTGCGCGTGTTGAGGTAGAACGCGAAGGTGTTCCGGAGGCTCGTGAGCAGCTCGCCCGTGACCTCGAACATCGCCTCGACGGCGCCCTTGTCCTTCTGCTTCACGCGGCCCTCGAGTCCGAGGTTGCGCTTCATCTCGTCCGCGGTCAGCGCGTCGACGTCGAAGCGGGTGACGAGCGCCCGGGTGACGTCATCGCCGCCTGCGGGGATGATGCGCACGAACTGCGGGATGCCGTTCGCGACGAACACGACGCATGTCGTGGTGGCGCCGATGTGGACGAGCGCCGTGTGGCTGTCGTCGCCGACGGGCAGGAGCACGCGGGTGAGCGCGAAGGGGATGAGGTCGACCGCGACGGGGTCGAGGCCCGCCTTGACGACCGCGTCCACGTTCGCCTCCACCGCACCTCGCACGGCGGCCACGAGGAGCCCGTTGATGACCTCGGACCCGTCCGACTCGCCCTCGGCGATCGGATAGAAGTCGAGGAGCGCGTCGGCGACCGGCACGGGCAGGAGCTCCTGCACCTGGAACGGCAGCGCCTCGCGGATCCGCTCGAGCGGCATCTTCGGCATCGCGAGCTCCCGGACCAGCACGCGCTGGTTGCCCATGCCGAGGACGACCTTCTTGGTCTTGAAGCCGGCCTCGCTCCAGAGCAGGCGGAGCGCATCCGACACCTGCTCGATGTTGCGGACCTCCCCGCCGAGCACGGAGCCGGGCGGGAGCGGGATCTCGTGGTGGCGCAGGATCACGGGACGCGGTCCGGTGGGCTCCCCCACCTCGACGGCGCGGAGCACCCCTTCCCGAAGTCGATCCCGACGACGCTGGTCTTCGTCATGTGGTGCTCCTCAGTTCAATCCGGCAAGCGAGAGGTAGGCGGCGGCGAGGGCTCGCCGGCGAGGATCCCGATCCAGGCGCCCGCGAGCATCCACGGGCCGAACGGGAGAGCGGTGCGCCGTGTGCCGCGGCGGGCGACGAGCACGACGATCCCGGCGATTCCGCCGAGGAGGAAGGCGGCGAAGATGCCGACCAGGAGGGGTGCGGGACCCAGGAAGCCGAGGAAGAGGCCGAGCACGCCGGCGAGCTTCACGTCACCCATGCCCATGCCGCCCGGACGGGCGATGGCGAGCCCGAGGTGCAGCCCGAAGGACGCGACGGCGCCGACGCCCGCCGTGGCGAGCGCGACGAGGTCGCCGGTGAGCGCACCGGCCGTGCCGAGCAGCACGGCGGCCACGAGGTAGGCGGGCAGCACGATGCGGTTCGGCAGCCGGTGCAGCTCGAGGTCGATCGCGGTGAGCGCCACGGAGATCGCGGCGAGGTAGAGGAACGCGACGAGGGTCAGAAGGCCCGCGGCGAGCGCTGCCCCGTCGGTGACGTCGATCGGCAGGAAGCGGACGGCGACGACCACGAACGCGCCGGCGGTGAGCGCCTCGACGGCCGGGTAGCGGGCGGGGATGGCCATCCGGCAACTGCGGCATCGTCCGCCGAGCAGCAGCCAGGACAGCACCGGGACGTTGTCCCGTGCGGCGATGGCGCTGCCGCAGCCGGGGCACGCCGAGGCGGGCGCGACGACGGACAGCCGGCGGGGCACGCGGTGCACCACGACGTTGAGGAAGGAGCCGATCGCCAGCCCGAAGACGGCGACCAGGGCGGGCGCGAAGCGCAGCACCGCGGCGGTATCGGCGATCACTGGGCCACCCCTTCGCGGTGAAGGCGGAGGGCACGTCGGCGACCTGCGTCACGGCGTAGGTGGTCGAGGTGGGCTGGAGGAACTTGGGCGGCGCAGCGGAGCGGAGGCGGGTGTCGTAGTTGTAGTTCTTCGCGAACCCGGATCCGATCCCGCCGCCGGAGGACTGCGCCACCGGGCCGCGGAAGTACTGGACGATCGCACCGAGCACGGTGAGCGTGCCGCGCGCGGGAGCCACCGTGTAGTTCTGCACGGTGAAGGTGTGGGCCGTGGACATGATGGCCGCCTGCACGGTGCGGTTCGCCGACGGGTCGACGAGCCCGCCCCCGTTCGCCCGGGGGTTCCACACCTGGACGGCGTTGTTGCCGATCAGGCCGAGGATGTCGCGCTGGGAATTCACGTAGGTGAGGTTGCCGGTGATGTAGATGTAGTTCTCCGCGGCGACGGTGATGGCCCCCGCGACGCCTCCTCGCACGAAGGCGTCGCCGTTGCGGCATCCGTAGGCGGGGTTGGTCGCGCTGGTGCCGATGGGCTGAGCCTCGTTGGCGGTCGGATAGGACGCCCCGCCGAAGGTCCAGCCCGGGAAGTCACTGGTTCCGAAGCAGGTGAAGTTGTTCGGATAGGTGCCGGCGCTCCAGGCATTGGGATCGCTCGTCCCCGCCGGCACGTTCTGGACGTAGACGAGGTTGCTCGGAACCACCGGGATCGTCGCTCCGTTGGCGCTGCCGAGCGCGTTGCCGTTGGTGCCCGTCTTGCCGCACAGCGCGGCCGGGCTCTTGCTGGGGATCCCCTGCGTGAGGGAGGGCTGGGTGACGAGGGTCCACGGCGACTTCACGGTCATGGTGCCATCGCCGTTGAAGGTGATCTGCGTGGGCCCGGTGTACATGCACCCGGGCCGGGCGGTGTCGAGGTCGACCCGCGTCTCCTCCTTGAGCGCGAGGTTGGTCGCCGGCATGCCGAGCATCCCCTTGAGCGCGGGTCCGGTCCCCACGGCGAACGTGGGGGTCGTTGTGCTGCAGCCGGACGGGATCGAGTAGTAGCGCGGCTCGCTGAGCTTGCTCGCGGTCGTCACCGGACCGTTGAACCGGGCGCCGCAGATCTGGAGCTCGTCGTTGCTGTGCAGGGGCCCGTTGATGGTGTCGGCGGCGGCGAACTGGATGATCGGGCAGGTCGCGACGTTGCGGGCGGGTGTGGCCCAGGCGTAGGTGTCGCAGTCCGACACAGGCCGGCCGCGCAGTGTCGGGTCCTGCACCTCCTTGTCGGTGAAGTAGAGGAAGTCGAGGAAGCCCGTCTGCCGCAGATCGGCGACGATGGAGCGCGTCTGGTCGCCCGCGCGACCGGTCACGCGGAGGTGGATGATGCCCGCGGAGGCGTAGTCGGTGTTGTCCACCTCGTACCGGTACGCGGCGGTGCCGCCCGGGATGGTGGCCCAGGGTCCCGAGGCGCCGATCCCGAAGGCCGGGTTCGCGGTCGCTCCGGAAGGCAGCGTGACGGTGCTGCTGCTGACCGCGCTGAACGGCGCCGACGGGTTGCCGTACTGCGAATAGGTGCTGTCGTTGCCGAGCCGGCTCTGGTACTCGGCAAGCCCGCCGTAGGCGGCGCTGAGGGCGGCGTTCCAGTCGTCGTCGGTGCGCGCCTTCGTGAAGCCGCCCGTCGCGACCCCCAGAGACCCCGCGACCATGAGGAGCAGCACGATGCCGATGCCCATCACTGCGAGCAGCGCATAGCCGTCGTCGTCGCGGCGGATCCGGCGGAATAGCTTGGTGAACATCAGCGGCTCCCCCGGTGTAGGCGAGGTTCGGCATGCCGACGGTGTTCTGCAGGACGATCACGGGAGCGGACGCTGACGAGGCACCGCGGACGCGGACCGTGACCTTGACGGACGCCACGGAGGCGCGCTGGTCGGGGGTCAGCCCCGTGCTGCCGGGAGGAACGGCCGCGCCGGCGCCGTTGAGATAGACGAACAGCGGATCGTCGGTCCCGGTGGGTGCCACGACCACGCCGCCGAGCGTGCGGGTGAGCTCCGCAGCCCCCGTGCCGAACGTCCAGTAGCCGCCCGAGGCGACTGCACGCCAGCGCTCCTCGACCAGCTGCCCGCCCACCACTGTGAAGCGCACCTTCACGGGAGCGGGCGCCGAGGCGCTCGCTCCCGTCAGGGAGTAGAGGGTGACGGACTGAGCCGTGCCGGCGACGATGGCCGCGTCAAGGGTCGGCTGACCGGCGACCGCATTCGGGGTCGCCGAGCGGATGACCCGGCTGAGCTCGTTCGCGAGCGTGCCGGCGGTGCTCGAGCCCTCGCGGGACTGGTTCGCGGAGGTGGTCGCCCGCGCGATGTTGACGAACATGGTGCCGACCATGGCGAGCAGGACAGCGCTCAGCATCATGGAGACGAGGAGCTCGACCATGCCGATCCCCGATTCCTGGGTGCGGAGGCGACGACGGAGGGCGTTCATGCCAGCGGCCTCGGGTCGAGGGTGACGACCGGCGTCGAGACGGCTGGGCCGGCCGCGTTGGTCGGCGCGGTGAGCCGGGCGGGCGGGATCGCGACCCAGGTGCCGTCCGGCGCCTTCTCCTGCACGGTCCAGGAGCCGAAGGGCACCCCGAGCGTGACCGCCCCGGAAGCGGGAAGGGCATCCCAGGTGTAGGTCATCGGGACGGAGCAGCCGGGATCCCCGGTTCCCGCGGCGGCGGGAGCGGAGACCACGCGGACGGACGTCGGACCGGCGAGCGCGACCCCGACCTGCGCGGTCCGCACGTCGACGCCCGCGGTGCCGCGCGCGGTGGCGGCAGCGGCGGGGCTGCGCGTTCCGGCCGCGAGCGCCTTGCCGGCGACGGTTCCGGCGGTCCACGAACCGGGATCGATGGAGGCGCAGGCCGGAACCCCGGCCGAGTTGACGGCCTTGCCCGCGACAGCGGCGTAGCCGGACCCGGAGGGGAAGAGCGGAACGAGCTGAGGGGTGCCGTGCACCACGCTCACCCCGGTCGCGCCGAAGTAGCTGACGTCGAGACCGGAGGTGGGCAGGAGGGGCGTGGGGTTGGAGCCGGCGCCGTAGCGGGGCAGGAGAGAGGCGGCGTAGTCGTAGAGGAACGAGCTCGCGATGGTCTCCCCTTCTTGACGACGATGGTCTTGACGGGCGTGCTCTGCTGAGCGGGGTCGAGCGAGGCGCTGCGGGAGACCCGGACCTCGTAGGTGCCCTCGCTGACCTTGAACGCGTAGCTGCAGCCGTCGGCGTCCGTGCTCGGGATGGAGCTCGTCACCGTCGCTCCGCCCGCGGTCGACGAGAGGCTCACGGTGACGCCGGAGGCGCCTGCGCCGTTGGCGTCGAGCACCGAGACGAGCACGGAGCCGTAGCGGGGGTCGTTGAGGCGGGAGCTGGGCGCGAGGATCGTGTCGGCGCGCGCAGCGGAGTTGCTGTTGAGCTGCCCCGACCAGGAGACGGCGACGTTGACCCGCTTGTACTGCAGGTTGCCGGTGCCGGTGCCGCAGCCGCTCGAGGTGCCGGTCGTGGAGACCCACCCGGCCGAGCGCGCGACGGTGTAGCGGGTGCCGTCGATCGTCACGGTGCGCGTGGCGTCGAGGACGGTGAAGGGATCCGGTGCTGCGCGCACGGCGTCGATCTCGCTTGCGGCGAGGTTCGCGGCGACCTCGCGCGAGCGCGCGTCGCCGGTCATCCGGATGGTGGTGATCGTGGAGAAGCTGACGCCGAGGGCGATGATCGCGAAGACCATCATGGCGACCACGACCTCGATGATCGTGAAGCCGTCGTCGTTCGTCCGGCGGAGTTCGTTGGTGTCGACCACGGTTCACCTCCCCAAGGCGTGCGGTCGGGTACAGCAGAGGTGTTCAGATGTGCCTGTGGGGCGCCGCGTCAGCGACGCCCCACAGGGTGGTGCAGAGGTGCTGGTTACGAGCAGGCGCCGCTGACGACGCCGGCCGACTCGGTGATCTTGAACGAGTTGGTCGAGCCCGAGTCGCTGACGAGGTCGAGGCAGAAGCTCGTCGAGCTGACGATGCCGCTGATGTCGAGGGTCGCGGTGGTGCTCTTGGTGTAGCCGTAGGTGCCGAGGGCGGAGAGCGCCGGCGCCGCGGCCGAGCTGCCCTTGTCGGTGTAGTAGGCGACGACGGCGGTCTTCGCGTTGGTCAGGTCCGACTTGGCGGCGCTGTCCTTCGCGTTGTTCTGGACGCCGATGTACACCGGGATGGCGATGGCGGCCAGGATGCCGATGATGATGACGACCACGAGGAGCTCGATGAGGGTGAAGCCCTCGTCGCTCTTCTTCAGGCGGTCGCGAGAACGCGCGAGCGCGTCTGCGATGCGAATCATTGGATTCCCCATTTCGTGAAGTTGGACTGTCGGAGCCGGAAGCTCCCCGAGCATCCGGTGGTGTGATCTCCGACGTCTCAACGGTAGGGGGACCCCGGGGGTCCCCCAGTCCACGAATGGGGGGTTTATGCCCTGATCACGCGCCCAATAGGAGGGACATGGCGCCCCTCGACCGGGGTACATCGGGCCTCGGACGGCGATGGCGAGGGTCGTGCGGAGGCATGCTCGACCCACGGGGAAAGCTGCCGTCGGCGCCCTCGAGGACGCCGCCGTCGACGCTCAGTGGACGCCGCCGGCGAGGCTCAGTGGACGAGCGTCGCGATGTTGAAGATCGGCATGTAGAGGGCGACGATCATGCCGCCGACCACTACGCCGAGGAAGGCGATGAGGAGGGGCTCGATGAGCGAGGTGAGCGCCGCCGTGGTGGCCTCGATCTCGGAGTCGTAGAACTCGCTCACCTTGACGAGCATCGTCTCGAGCGCGCCCGAGTCCTCCCCGACGGAGATCATCTGGGCCACCATGGGCGGGAAGACGGTCTCCTTGGAGAGCTGCTCGGCGATCGGCCGGCCCTGCCGCACGGACTCGCCGATCTTGGTGGCGGCGTTCTCGAGGACCCAGTTGCCGGACGTCGACCCGACGACCGCCAGAGCGGTGAGGATCGGCACACCGGCGGCGATCATGTCGGCGAAGTTGCGGGTGAAGCGCGCGATCGCGATCTTGCCCATGAGCGGGCCGAAGACGGGAAGCTTGAGCTTCGCGGTGTCCACGACCTTGCGCACGCTGTCCTTGTCCTTGTTCCCGCGCCACCAGACGGAGCCGGCGATCGCGGCGACCGCGAGCAGCGGCAGCAGCCAGACCATGTTCTGCGAGATGGTCACGAGCATCTGGGTGGGCAGCGGCAGCTGTCCCCCAGCCCCTCGAACATGTGCTGGAACACCGGGACGATGAACACGAGCATGGCGATGACGGCTACGAGCGACATCAGCAGCACCATGACCGGATAGGTCATGGCCGACTTGATGGTGGCCCGCAGCTTCGCCTCCTTCTCGAAGTTCGTCGCGATGGAGGCGAGGGCGCCGTCGAGGAACCCGCCCGTCTCCCCCGCCCGGACCATGTTGATCATGAGCGGCGGGAAGATCTTCGGGTGCTTGGCGAGGGCCGTCGAGAAGGCGATGCCGGTCTCGACGTCCTGCGTGACCTGCCCCAGGACCTCGGCGAGCTTCTTGTTCTGGCTCTGCTCGCTGAGGATGCTCAGCGTCCGCAGCAGCGAGAGGCCGGCCGAGAGCATGGTGGCGAGCTGGCGGCTGACGACCGCGAGGTCCTTCAGGCCGACGCCCTTGCTGAGGCCCGGGATCTCGATCTCGCGCTGCAGGCCCGTGCCCGGCACGAACTCGTCGATGGCGACGGGCGCGAGCCCCATGCCGCGGAGCTTGCCGAGCGCGGCCGCCTCGCTCGCGGCGTCGAGCCTGCCCTTGACGAGCTTCCCCGCCGAGTTGCGGCTGCGGTGGGTGTAGGTCTTGACGGCGATGCTCACGACAGGACTCCCTGCCCGGCGGTCGCGGCCTCGGCGTAGGCGAGATCGAGGTCGCCCATGCCGGCGCCGGCGCGGCCGAGCAGGCGGCCGAGGCCCTCGAGGTCGTGCGCCTTCTCGGCGGCGGCCTGCCGGGTGATCGTGCCCTGCGCGACGAGGTCGGCGAGGTGCTGGTCCATCGTGTGCATGCCGAGGTCGCGCCCGGCCTGCATGGCGGAGGAGATCTGGAAGGTCTTGCCCTCGCGGATCAGGTTCGCAACGGCGGGCGTCGTGACGAGCACCTCGGTGGCCACGGCGCGGCCGGAGCCGCTCGCCTTGCGCACGAGCGTCTGGCTCACGACGCCCTGCAGCGTGCCGGCCAGCTGTGCGCGGACCTGGCCCTGCTGGGCGGGCGCGAAGACGTCGATGATGCGGTCGACCGTCTGTGCGGCATCCTGCGTGTGCAGGGTCGCGAAGACGAGGTGGCCGGTCTCGGCCGCGGTCAGCGCGACGCTGATCGTCTCGAGGTCGCGCAGCTCGCCGATGAGGATGATGTCGGGGTCCTGCCGCAGCACGTGCTTCAGGGCCGCCGCGAAGCTGTGCGTGTCGGCACCCACCTCGCGCTGGTTGACGAGGGACCGCTTGTTGCTGTGCAGGAACTCGATCGGGTCCTCGACCGTCATGATGTGGTCGCTGCGGGTCCGGTTGGCGAGGTCGATGAGCGCCGCGAGGGTCGTCGACTTGCCCGAGCCGGTGGGCCCGGTGACGAGGACGAGGCCGCGCGGGAGCTGGGCGAAGCGCGCGACGGAGTCGGGGATGCCGAGCTCCTCGAGCGACTTGATGTTGGTCGGGATGAGCCGGAACGCCGCGCCCATCGACTCGCGCTGCTGGTACACGTTGACGCGGAAGCGGTACTCGTCGGAGAGCGAGTAGGCGAAGTCGAGCTCGAGCTCCTGCGCGAAGCGGAGGCGCTGCGTCTCGCTCATGACGGCACGGAGGATCGCGCCGACCTCGGCGCCGGACCAGATGGGGGCGTCGGGGATGGAGGCGAGGGAGCCGTCGACGCGCACCTTGGGCGGCGCGCCGGCACCGAGGTGCAGGTCGGAGGCGCCGCGGTCCACGACGGCCTGGAGGGCGGCGCGCAGGGCGGCCTCCGGGTCCCGGCCGACCGCGAACGGCGCCGACGGGGCGGCGGGAGCGACGACCGGAGGCACGACCGCGGCGGGCGCCGCGAACGGCACGCCCAGGTCGACCGGCGCGGCGGGCTGCTCGAGGGGCTCCTCCAGCAGCACGGGCACCTCGCCGGTGTCCTCGAGGACGGGCATGCGCGCGGCGGCTGCCGCGGCGGCCGCGATCGTCTCGTCGTCCACGACGGCGGCACGCCGGCCGCGGGGCCGGGTCTCCCCGAGCGGCATCGGCACGAAGTCGCCGCCGCGCGGCGTCTCGTCGACGCCGATGTCCCAGACCGTGTGCGACCGCGGGCGGTCCCCCGGAAGATTGTTCTCGCTCATGTGACTGTCCCCCCAGTTCACGTAGCTTCCGCTCGTCAGGCGACGACGCGGAGCACCTCGTCCAATGACGTCAAGCCGGCACGGACCTTGGCCCACCCGTCCTGACGGAGCGTGATCATGCCCTCCGCCTCGGCCGTGCGGGCGATCTCCGCGCTCGAGGCGCGGGCGACGGCGAGCCGCTCGATCTGCTCCGAGACGGCCATGACCTCGTGCAGCGCGAGCCGTCCGCGGTACCCGGTGCCGGAGCAGGCGGCGCAGCCCGCGGCGCGGAAGAACGGCAGCTTGGCGTCGAGCACGCGGTCAGGGAAGCCCAGCGCGAGCAGTTCCGTGGCGCTGATCTCGTGCGGCTCCTTGCACTTCTCGCACAGCCGCCGCGCGAGGCGCTGAGCGACGACGCAGTCGAGGGCGCTGCCGACGAGGAAGGGCTCGATGTCCATCTCGATGAGACGGGTGACGGCGCTCGGGGCGTCGTTGGTGTGCAGCGTCGAGAGCACGAGGTGGCCGGTCAGCGACGCCTCGATGGCGATCTGGGCCGTCTCCTTGTCGCGGATCTCACCGAGCAGCACCACATCCGGGTCGCTGCGGAGGATGGAGCGGAGGGCGCTCGCGAAGGTGAGACCCGCCTTGGGGTTCACCTGCACCTGGTTGATGCCCTCCATCCGGTACTCCACCGGGTCCTCGACGGTGATCACGTTGATCTCCGGCCGGGCCACCGCGTGCAGCGTGGTGTAGAGGGTCGTCGACTTGCCCGACCCCGTGGGGCCGGTGACGAGGATCATGCCGTAGGGCTTGGTGTAGGAGCGCTGGTAGGTCTCGAAGTTGCGCTCGAGCATGGCGAGCTCGCTCATGTTGCGCTTGGTGTTCGAGTTGTCGAGGATGCGCATGACGACCTTCTCGCCCCACACCGTGGGAAGGGTCGCGACGCGGAGATCGATCTGCCGGCCGCCGTGCGACACGGACATGCGCCCGTCCTGGGGACGGCGGCGCTCGGCGATGTTGATCTCGCTCATGATCTTGAGGCGGGAGATGACGCCGGCCTGGATGTTGCGGGGAGCGCGCTGCACCTCGTGGAGGACTCCGTCGATGCGGTAGCGGACGCGCAGCTCCTCCTCACCCGGCTCGATGTGGATGTCGGAGGCGTTGTCCTTGATCGCCTGGCTCACGAGCAGGTTCACGAAGCGCACGATGGGCGCGTCGTCGTCGTCCGTCTCGATCTGCGCGTCGACGACGGTCGCTGAGCTCTCGCGCTCGAAGGAGGTGGTGAGGTCGTTGAGCTCGATGTCGTTGCGGTAGAAGCGGTCGATGGCCGCCATCAGATCCGCGTGCTCGGCCACGGCCGGGCGGATGGGCATGGCAGCGGCGGCGCGGACATCGTCGAGGGCGAGCACGTCGTTCGGGTCGCTCATCGCGAGAACCAGGCGGCCCTGCTCGACCCCGAGGGGCAGCACGGCGTGCCGGCGGCACAGGGTGGAGGGCACGAGGGCGACGGCGGACGCGTCCGGCTGGCGCTCGGCGAGCTCGACGAAGGCGAAGCCGAGCTGCGATGCCCGGGCGGCGGCGACCTGGGCGGCGGTGACGGCACCCGAGGCGAGGTACTCGCGAACGCGAGCCTCGTCGTCGGATCCCTCGCCGATCCGGTCGATGGCGTCGACGGGCAGGTGGCCACGCACGACGAGCACTTCGGTGAGTGAAGTCACGAGCCCCTCTTCGAATCGGCGGCCATAGGCAGGGGAGTCCCCCTGGGTGTCCCCCAAGGTATTGGCCATGTCCCCCAGCCAACG
This sequence comes from Naasia aerilata, assembly GCF_030296595.1. GTDB lineage: Bacteria > Actinomycetota > Actinomycetes > Actinomycetales > Microbacteriaceae > Naasia > Naasia aerilata. The sequence continues at coordinate 911,408 of NZ_AP027731.1, forward strand.
AGCCCCCTTAGGTGGGGCGCCCGTAAGAGGGTCGGACCTCGAATCGCCTGATCCGGCGCCGGTGTCGCCGCCGGATCCTCGACTCCTACCTGCCACAGGTCTCCTCCATGAGCCGGGCGACGAGCCGGCGGACCTGCGGTTCGACGTACGCCTCCACCGCCCAGGTGATGACGGAGTGGCGGGGCAGGATGCGGCCGATCGCGCGGCGGCGCAGCACCTCGGCCACGGCGAGGTCGCCGAGGGGCGAATCGTCTCCGGTGTCGGCGCGCGTGGTGATGAGCGACTCGAGCGGGGCGGCGAGCAGGTGCAGGAGGTCGTGCGGGACCTCGTCCAGCTGCAGCTCGGCGGCGTAGCGGAGGCAGACGCGGCAGATGCCGGAGCCGCCCTCGGCGCTCTCGAGCTGCCAGATGCTGAGGCCGGTGGTCCAGGCCGCGACGATGGCGTCGACCTCGGCGTCGATGTCGGGGGTGAAGGGAAGCATCAGGCGCTCCGCTCGAGGCCGGCGTTCGCGGCCCAGTCGGCGAGCGAGCCGCGCAGGAGACGGGAGAGGATCTCCTTGTCGTGCGCGACCTGCAGGGCGGCGGATGAGGACACCGTGCCCTCGAGCACGAGCTCCGCGAGGCGCTGATCCATGGTCTGCATGCCGTGGGCGGCGCCCATCGCGAGGGCCGACGGGATCTGGTGCGTCCGGCCGGACCGGACCAGGTTCGCGATCGCCGGGGTCATGAGCAGCACCTCGGCGGCGGCCACGCGGCCGCTGCCCGTGGCGCGGGGCAGGAGGGTCTGGGCGACCACGGCCTTGAGCGTCTGGGCCAGCTGCGACCGCACCTGCTCCTGTGCGCCGGCCGGGAAGACGTCGACGATGCGGTCGATGGTCTGAGCGGCGTCGGGCGTGTGCAGGGTCGCGAGGACGAGGTGGCCGGTCTCCGCGGCGCTGAGCGCGACCGAGATGGTCTCGGGGTCGCGGAGCTCGCCGAGCAGGATCACGTCGGGGTCCTGGCGGAGCGCCTGGCGGAGCGCGGACGCGTAGTCGCGGGTGTCGCGGTCGATCTCGCGCTGGTTCACGACGGCCTTCTTGCCCTCGTGCACCACCTCGATCGGGTCCTCGATCGTGAGGATGTGGCACGACCGCGTGGAGTTGATCCGGTCGAGGATCGCCGCCAGCGTCGCGGACTTGCCGGAGCCGGTCGGCCCCGTGACGAGGACGAGGCCCCGCGGAAGGTCGGCCAGCTCGGCGATGGCGTCCGGCAGGCCGAGCTGGCGGACCGACTTCACGCCGGCGGGGACCAGGCGGAGGGCGGCGCCCACCATGCCGCGGGAGCGGTAGGCGTTGGCGCGGACGCGGATGCCGTCCTCGGTCTCCCACGCGAAGTCGAGCTCGAGCTCCTGGTCGAACCGGGCCTGCTGCTCGGGGCTCATCACGGTGGAGAGCTCGGCCTCGAGCAGACCGGCGGGCCACGCGGCGGTGTCCTCGAGCGGGACGAGGGTTCCGTCCACGCGTGCCCGGGGCACGGAGCCCGCTGCGAGGTGCAGGTCGGAGCCGCCGAGCGCGCGAACGCGACGGACGGCCTCGAGAAGAGGCGAAGCGGGGTCGGCGAGGCGCCGGCTTGCGCGGGACGGGGTGCTGAGGGTCGACGGAACGCTGGTGGGTACAGCGCTGCGGACCCCGATTTTCGGGTTCGTGGTCACGGCTCTGGTTCGGGTAGCAGTGCCGGGGGCGATGGGTGGTCGCGGCCGGACGACCGATCGGGTATCGGGCGTGATCCGAGGCTAGGACCGGGCGAACGCCCTCACGAGTCCACAAACGGGGGTCACGCGCCCGAACTGCCCCACGCAGTACCGGTTCCGCGAGGACGCAACTCTCTGCTGGTACGGAAGGCCGGGCCGCCGCCCCGGGCCGGCCGGGCTGCCCCCGACGCACGCCGCGCGAGGAGCGGCGGGCAAATAGGCGGGGTGGTCCCCGGGCGACGCTCCCCCGAACGCAGCCCGGGGTGATTCCCCCTGGTATTGAAGGTACGGGTCAGTCTTACGCCGCGGAATCCCTTTTCCGGGTGTCGGCACTTATGAGGACACGGCGGGGTCCTTCCGCCGAGCGCGGTGCGAGACGCCGAACGCGCCCTGGAGAAGGGGCGCGTTCGGCGGTACAGGGCGCGCTCGGCAGGAGGTGAAGGGCTACGCCCCGCAGACCTCGCTGACGAGCTCCTCGGCCATGCGCTGGATCTTGGGCTCGATGTAGGCGTCGACGGCCCGCAGCACCACGGTGCGCTGGTTGCCGAGCCGGTTCACGGCCGCGTGGAAGAGCCCGTAGTACAGGCGGACGAGCTCGACGCGGGCCTCCGCGGCCTGCACGGGCGTCACGCCGCCGTGCAGCAGGGCGTCCAGGGGCGTCGCCGGCTCGTCGTCGTCGAGCAGCTCGTCGACCTCACGGCCGTCGCTCGCGGTAATCCGGACGATGCCGCGGTCGAGCCACACCTTCCACTCGCCGTCCCGCTCGAGCTCGGGGAACTTGGCCGCGGAGTTGCGAAGGAAGTGCTCGATGAGCAGCGACTCGACGCTCGTCACGAGCGCGTGCAGGGGGCCGTGGGGCAGGTCGTCGAGACCGAGCTCATCGGCGTAGCGCGGGCAGATCGTGCAGACGTCGCTGCGCCGGCGCAGGGTGCCGGGCTCCCAGCGCGGCAGCCAGGCGAGCCACTGGGCGATGGAGCGGTCGAGCTCCCGTTCGAAGCGGTAGGGACGCAGCATGGCTAGGCCCCCATCCGTGCGCGGGAGGGACGGGCGGGAGAAGTCGAGAGCGCGCCTCGGGTAAAGGAGCGGCCGACCACGTTCGGGTATGTGGTCACGATATGTCCGGGTGTGTGCAGGGGCGCCGCGATTGGGGTCGAAAGCAGCGTGCCCGTTCGGGTGTTCGGGCAAGTGTCACGCTATCGCCCGGAACAGGCTCCTCACCAGGCCTCGAACGGGGGTAGCCCACCCGGTTGACCCCCGCTGTTCCGCGGGTCTAATGGGGGTCGGCTGCGATTTCGCCCCCAACCGCTGATTGAGGAGCTCGCGCAAGCGAGCGTTTAGAAATCACACCATGCCTCGAGGTTGAGCCCGCTGAAATGCGGCCTGATTTCGCGACGCGACCTGCGGCCGCTCCTCAATCATCGGGAGGACGGGGAAACCGGTTAACGGCGAAAGCCCCCGCTCACCGAGCGGGGGCTTTCGCGGTGTCTGATCAGATCAGTTGTAGGTGCCGGGGGTGAAGTCGTCGCTGCTGAAGCTGTCGAAGTCGACGAACGACAGGTCGCTCTCCGAGAACACCGACTCGTCTCCGAAGATCCGGTTCGGGTAGCGCTCGGCCTTCGCCTCCTCGGTCGGCTCGACCCGGACCTCGCGGTACTTCGCGAGACCGGTCCCCGCGGGGATGAGCTTTCCGATGATGACGTTCTCCTTGAGGCCCATCAGCGGGTCGGACTTGCCCTCCATGGCGGCCTGGGTCAGGACCCGGGTCGTCTCCTGGAAGGACGCGGCCGACAGCCACGACTCGGTCGCGAGCGACGCCTTGGTGATGCCCATGACCTCCTGGCGAGCCGACGCGGGACGGCGACCCTCGCCCACCGCGGTGCGGTTGACGTCCTGGTAGCGCGACCGGTCGACGAGCTCACCGGGGAGCAGGTCGGTGTCACCGTGCTCCACGACGGTCACCTTGCGCAGCATCTGCCGCACGATGACCTCGATGTGCTTGTCGTGGATCGGCACACCCTGCGAGCGGTAGACGCCCTGCACGCCGTCGACCAGGTGCTGCTGCACGGCGCGCACGCCCTTGACGCGCAGCACCTCCTTCGGGTCGACCGACCCGACGTGCAACTGCGTGCCCAGCTCGACGTGCTGACCGTCCTCGACGAGGAGCGTCGCGCGCTTCAGGACCGGGTACACGTGCGCCTCGTCGCCGTTGTCCGGCGTGAGGATGATCCGGCGCTGCCGGTCCGTGTCCTCGATCGTGATGCGGCCGGCGGCCTCCGCGATCGGCGACGCGCTCTTCGGGGTGCGAGCCTCGAAGAGCTCCTGCACGCGGGGAAGACCCTGCGTGATGTCGTCGGCCGACGCCACACCACCGGTGTGGAAGGTGCGCATCGTCAGCTGGGTGCCGGGCTCACCGATGGACTGGGCGGCGATGATGCCGACCGCCTCACCGATGTCGACCAGGTTGCCGGTGGCGAGCGACCGGCCGTAGCAGGCCGCGCAGACGCCGACAGCCGACTCGCAGGTCAGGACCGAGCGCACCTTGATGTGCTCGACACCCGCCTCGAACAGCTTCTCGATGAGCACGTCGCCGACGTCGTCACCGGCGTCCGCGAGCACCTCGCCGGCCTCGTTCACCACGGGGGTGGCGAGGGTGCGGGCGTAGACGGAGTTCTCGACGTTGGGGTCGAGGATGCCGTTCGCCGCGATCGGCAGATCGAGGCCCTTGTTCGTCCCGCAGTCGTCCTCACGGATGATGACGTCCTGCGACACGTCCACGAGACGACGGGTCAGGTAGCCGGAGTCCGCCGTACGGAGAGCCGTGTCGGCGAGACCCTTGCGGGCACCGTGGGTGGAGATGAAGTACTCGGCCACCGTCAGGCCCTCGCGGTACGAGTGCACGATCGGACGCGGGATGATGTCGCCCTTCGGGTTCGACACGAGACCGCGCATACCGGCGATCTGGCGGACCTGCATCCAGTTTCCGCGGGCACCCGACGACACCATCCGGAAGATGTTGTTGTCGGCCGGGAAGTTGTCCTGCATGGCCTGGGCCACCTCGGCGGTCGCCTTGTTCCAGATCTCGATGAGCTCCTGGCGACGCTCGGCGTCGGTCGTGAGGCCCTTGTCGTACTGGCCCTGGACCTTCTTCGCCTGCTTCTCGTAGCCCTCCACAATCGCGCCCTTGGTCGGGGGCGTGATGATGTCGGACAGGGCGACGGTCACACCGGACCGGGTGGCCCAGTAGAAGCCGGCGTCCTTGATGCGGTCCAGCGTCGCCGCGACCTCCACCTTCGGGTACCGCTCAGCGAGGTCGTTGACCAGCTGGGACAGGCGTCCCTTGTCGGCGACGGCCTCCACGTAGGGGTAGTCCACCGGGAGCGCCTCGTTGAAGAGCGCGCGGCCGAGGGTGGTCTCGATCAGGAACGTCTTGCCCTGCTCGAAGCCCTCGGGCGCCTCGCCCTCGGCGAAGTGCAGCCCCTCGAGGCGGATCTTGATCTTCGCGTTGAGGTCGAGCGAGCCCTGGTCCTTCGCGAGGATCGCCTCGGCGACGGACGAGAACGCGCGGCCCTCACCGGCGACACCCTCCTTGAGCGTGGTCAGGTGGTGCAGGCCGATGATCATGTCCTGGCTGGGCAGGGTCACCGGACGGCCGTCCGACGGCTTCAGGATGTTGTTGCTCGCGAGCATGAGGATGCGGGCCTCGGCCTGCGCCTCGACCGACAGCGGCAGGTGGACGGCCATCTGGTCGCCGTCGAAGTCCGCGTTGAATGCGGCGCAGACGAGCGGGTGCAGCTGGATCGCCTTGCCCTCGACGAGCTGAGGCTCGAACGCCTGGATGCCGAGACGGTGCAGCGTGGGCGCGCGGTTCAGCAGAACCGGGCGCTCGCGGATGATCTCCTCGAGCACGTCCCAGACCTGCGGGCGGCTCCGCTCCACCATGCGCTTGGCAGCCTTGATGTTCTGCGCGTGGCTGAGGTCGATGAGGCGCTTGATCACGAACGGCTTGAACAGCTCCAGCGCCATCTGCTTGGGCAGACCGCACTGGTGCAGCTTCAGCTGCGGGCCGACGACGATGACCGAACGGCCGGAGTAGTCGACGCGCTTGCCGAGCAGGTTCTGGCGGAACCGGCCCTGCTTGCCCTTCAGCATGTCGCTGAGGGACTTGAGGGCGCGGTTGCCGGTGCCCGTGACGGGGCGGCCGCGGCGGCCGTTGTCGAACAGTGCGTCGACGGCCTCCTGGAGCATCCGCTTCTCGTTGTTGACGATGATCTCCGGGGCGCCGAGGTCGAGGAGACGACGGAGGCGGTTGTTCCGGTTGATCACGCGGCGGTAGAGGTCGTTCAGGTCGCTGGTCGCGAAGCGGCCACCGTCGAGCTGCACCATCGGGCGCAGCTCCGGCGGGATCACCGGGACGACGTCGAGCACCATGGCGGCCGGCGAGTTGCCGGTCTGCAGGAACGAGTTGACGACACGCAGCCGCTTGATGGCGCGGATCTTCTTCTGGCCCTTGCCCTCGGAGATCTGCAGGCGCAGGTCCTCGGACTCCTTGGCCAGGTCGAAGGCCTCGAGGCGCTTCTTGATCGCCTCGGCGCCCATGTAGGCGTCGAAGTAGATGCCGAAGCGGTCCTGGAGCTCGTGGAAGACGCTGTCCTCGGGCTTGAGGTCGCCGACCTTCAGGCTCTTGAACTCGTCCCACACGCGCTCGAGGTGGGTGATCTGGTCGTCGAACGACTTCCGGATCTGGCCCATCTCCTTCTCGGCGCCGTCCTTCGTGCGGCGCTTCTGGTCGCTCTTCGCGCCCTCCTCCTCGAGCGCGGCGAGGTCGACCTCGAGGCGCTTGAGGCGGTCGTTGATGCGGGAGTCGCGCTGGTCGCTGAGCGCCTTCACCTCGAGGCGGAGCTCGTTCTCGAGGTCGGGCATGTCGGCGTGACGGCCGTCGTCGTCGACCTCGATGATCATGTACGCGGCGAAGTAGATGACCTTCTCGAGGTCCTTCGGCGCCATGTCGAGGAGGTAGCCGAGGCGGCTCGGCACACCCTTGAAGTACCAGATGTGCGTGACGGGCGCGGCGAGCTCGATGTGGCCCATGCGCTCACGGCGCACCGACGACTTCGTGACCTCGACACCGCACCGCTCGCAGACGATGCCCTTGAAGCGGACCCGCTTGTACTTGCCGCAGGCACACTCCCAGTCCCGGCTGGGACCGAAGATCTGCTCGCCGAACAGCCCATCCTTCTCGGGCTTCAGCGTGCGGTAGTTGATCGTCTCGGGCTTCTTGACCTCACCGTGCGACCAGCGGCGGATGTCGTCGGCCGTGGCCAGGCCGATGCGCAGCTCGTCAAAAGTGGTTACGTCGAGCAATTTCTCTTCTTTCCTGCGTTACGTATCGAAATGCGTAGGGAGTAGCTGCGCGGATCAGATGTCGTCGATGGACGACGACTCGAAGCGCGAGGAGATGTTGATGCCGAGCTCCTCGGCGGCACGGAAGACCTCGTCGTCCGTGTCGCGAAGGCTCACCGCGGTGCCGTCGGCCGAGAGGACCTCGACGTTCAGGCACAGCGACTGCATCTCCTTGATGAGCACCTTGAAGCTCTCGGGGATGCCGGGCTCCTGGATGTTCTCGCCCTTGACGATCGCCTCGTACACCTTCACGCGGCCGAGGATGTCGTCGCTCTTGATGGTGAGGAGCTCCTGCAGGGCGTAGGCGGCGCCGTACGCCTCGAGGGCCCACACCTCCATCTCGCCGAACCGCTGGCCGCCGAACTGCGCCTTACCACCGAGCGGCTGCTGGGTGATCATCGAGTACGGGCCGGTGGAGCGGGCGTGGATCTTGTCGTCCACCAGGTGGTGCAGCTTCAGGATGTACATGTAGCCGACACTCACCGGGTCCGGGAACGGCTCACCCGAGCGGCCGTCGAACAGCCGCGTCTTGCCGGACGAGCCGATCAGGCGCTCACCGTCGCGGTTGGGGGTCGTCGAGTCGAGCAGACCCGCGATCTCCTCCTCGAAGGCGCCGTCGAACACCGGGGTCGCGACCTTCGTGCCGGGAGCGGCCGAGTGCGCGGCGGCCGGCAGGCTGCGCGCCCACTCCGGGGAGCCCTCGACGTTCCAGCCCTGCTTGGCGGCCCACCCGAGGTGGGTCTCCAGGACCTGGCCGAAGTTCATGCGACCGGGGATGCCCATCGGGTTGAGGATGATGTCGACCGGAGTTCCGTCGGCAAGGAACGGCATGTCCTCGACCGGCAGGATCTTCGCGATGACGCCCTTGTTGCCGTGACGGCCCGCGAGCTTGTCGCCCTCCGTGATCTTGCGCTTCTGGGCGATGTAGACCACGACGCGCTGGTTGACGCCCGAGCCGAGCTCGTCGTCGTTCTCCGCGGAGAACTCCTTGACGGCGATGATCGTGCCCTCTTCACCGTGGGGAACCTTGAGCGAGGTGTCGCGCACCTCGCGGCTCTTCTCGTTGAAGATGGCGCGCAGCAGGCGCTCCTCGGCACTCAGCTCGGTCTCGCCCTTCGGCGTGACCTTGCCGACGAGGATGTCGCCGGGACGGACCTCGGCGCCGATGCGGATGATGCCGCGCTCGTCGAGGTCGGCGAGCAGCTCCGGGCTCACGTTGGGGAGGTCACGCGTGATCTCCTCCTTGCCGAGCTTGGTGTCGCGGGCGTCGACCTCGTACTCCTCGATGTGGATCGAGGAGAGGACGTCGTCCTTCACCAGGTTCTGGCTGAGGATGATCGCGTCCTCGAAGTTGTGGCCCTCCCACGGCATGAACGCGACGAGCAGGTTCTTGCCGAGCGCGAGCTCGCCGTTCTCCGTCGCCGGACCGTCCGCCAGGACCTGGCCGACCTCCACGCGCTCGCCGGCATCGACGATCACGCGGTGGTTGTACGAGGTGCCCTGGTTGGAGCGGTCGAACTTGCGCAGGTAGTAGTTCTGCGTGCCGCCCTCGTCGAGCTGGATGGTGACGACGTCGGCGGAGACCTCCGCGACGACACCGGCCTTCTCGGCGGTGACCACGTCACCGGCGTCGATGGCCGCGTAGCCCTCCATGCCCGTGCCGACGACCGGCGACTCCGAGCGGAGCAGCGGGACGGCCTGACGCTGCATGTTCGCACCCATCAGGGCGCGGTTCGCGTCGTCGTGCTCGAGGAACGGGATGAGCGAGGTCGCGACCGACACCATCTGGCGCGGGGAGACGTCCATGTAGTCGACGCGGCTCGCGTCGACCAGCTCGACCTCTCCGCCCTTCGGACGGACCAGGACCTGGTCCTCCGCGAAGGTGAAGTCGGGGTTGAGCGGGGCGTTCGCCTGGGCGACGAGGTACTCGTCCTCCTCGCTGGCCGTCAGGTAGTCGATCTGGTCGGTGACCAGCTTGTCGACGACCTTGCGGTACGGCGTCTCGATGAAGCCGAACGAGTTGATCCGGGCGAAGGACGCGAGCGAGCCGATGAGGCCGATGTTCGGGCCTTCCGGGGTCTCGATCGGGCACATGCGGCCGTAGTGGCTCGGGTGCACGTCACGGACCTCGACGCCGGCGCGCTCACGGGAGAGGCCGCCGGGGCCGAGCGCCGACAGGCGGCGCTTGTGGGTCAGACCCGCGAGCGGGTTGTTCTGGTCCATGAACTGCGACAGCTGGCTCGTCCCGAAGAACTCCTTGATCGCGGCCACGACGGGGCGGACGTTGATCAGGGTCTGCGGCGTGATCGCCTCGATGTCCTGCGTGGTCATGCGCTCGCGGACGACGCGCTCCATGCGGGACAGGCCGGTGCGGACCTGGTTCTGGATGAGCTCGCCGACGGCGCGGATGCGGCGGTTGCCGAAGTGGTCGATGTCGTCCACGTCGAGACGCAGCTCCACCGGCTCGCCGTCGCGCACACCGGGCAGCGTGGTCCGGTTGTCGTGCAGCGCGACGAGGTACTTGATCGTCGCGATGATGTCGTCGATCGTCAGGACCGAGTCGGACAGCGGCTTGTCGAGCCCGAGCTTCCGGTTGATCTTGTACCGGCCGACCTTCGCGAGGTCGTAGCGCTTGGGGTTGAAGTAGAAGTTGTCGAGGAGCGCACGCGCGGCCTCGGCGGCCACCTGCTCGCCCGGGCGGAGCTTCCGGTAGATGTCCTTGAGGGCCTCCTCCTTGGTGAGGATGTTGTCCTTCTCAAGGGTCGCCTCGATCGAGGCGTAGCCGGTGAACTCCTGGAGGATCTCCTCGCTCGTGAGGCCGAGGGCCTTGAGGAAGACGGTCACGCTCTGCTTGCGCTTGCGGTCGATGCGGACGCCGACCTGGTCGCGCTTGTCGATCTCGAACTCGAGCCAGGCGCCGCGGCTCGGGATGATGCGGGCCGAGAAGATGTCCTTGTCGGAGGTCTTCTCCTGCGCGCTGTCGAAGTAGACGCCGGGCGAACGGACGAGCTGCGACACGACGACGCGCTCGGTGCCGTTGATGATGAAGGTGCCCTTGTCGGTCATGAGCGGGAAGTCGCCCATGAAGACCGTCTGGGTCTTGATCTCACCGGTCTGGTGGTTCATGAACTCCGCTTCGACGTACAGCGGAGCGGCGTAGGTCTTGCCGCGCTCCTTGCACTCGTCGAGCGTGTACTTCTTCTCCTCCAGGAACGGGTTCGTGAAGGAGAGCTGCATCGTCTCCGCGAGGTCCTCGATGGGCGAGATCTCCTCGAAGATCTCCTCGAGTCCGCTGTTCGCGGGGAGGTCGGTGCGGCCCTCAGCCTTCGCCTGGGCGACCCGCTCCTTCCAGACGTCGCTGCCGACGAGCCAGTCGAAGCTCTCGGTCTGCAGGGCGAGGAGGTCGGGAACGGTGAGGGTGTCGGTGATCTTCGCGAACGAGAGCCGCCCTGCCGAGCGGCCGTTCTTGGGAGTGGTGGACGATGCGTTGTGCGCAGCAGCCAAGGAAATAACCTCCGGGGCCCCGGGACGGGGCCGTGTCACTGTCGGTGTGCCGAGATGGGGATGGAACGATGGGGAAAGCCCCGCGTGAGTGTCACTCGCTAGAGTGGGGCCAGATCGCTCGACGAAACGCCGGGGCCTTCTGCACGAGGCAGCCACTGTCCGGAGGAGGGTCGAGGGTTCTGGGCGCCAGGCCGCCGACCGCAATATGAAGGCGTGGTTCGTCCAAGAAGGAAGAGGGGGAGCGCAAGGATCTACTATATGTCGGCCCGACCGGCATGTAAAGCCGATTCTTGACCTCGCCCCGCATCACCGGGTATAACCCCGCCCTCGCCGCGCCCATTCCCACCGGTCTCCCCCGGTTCCTCGCGGGTTTCGGCCGGTCGAGGTGGCACTTCCTGCTGCCACCTCGCGCGGGAAGGAGCAGGAGCTGCCACCTCGAGGGCGGGCCGCCCTCGCCGGCGTGACAGGATCGGGACAGTGAGCGAACGGGCGGGCATCACCCTGCCGAGCGGCATGCGCGCCGTCATCGAGGAGGACCGCTACCGGCCCGGCTTCCTCAACCTCGTGGTCGACGGGACCCCGCAGTCTCAGGTGAACCCCGACGATCCGCGCGAGCTCGGCTTCGAGTACGTGCAGCGGATCGGCCACGTCATCGACCTCCTCGGCGAGCCCGGCGCACCGATCACCGCCGTGCACCTCGGAGCCGGCGCGCTGACCCTCCCCCGCTACGTCACGGAGACCCGCCCCGGGTCGCGGCAGCAGGTGCTCGAGCTGGAGCCGGCACTCGTCGAGCTCGTGCGCGAGCACATCCCGCTGCCGCAGAACTCCGGGATCCGGGTCCGCTACGGCGACGCCCGGGAGGGGCTCGGCAAGCTTCCGGCCGCGCTGACCGGCACCGTCGACCTGGTCGTGGTCGACATCTTCAGCGGCTCGCGCATCCCCGCCCACGTCACGACGGTCGAGTTCTACCGTCAGGTCGCCGCCCTGCTCGCGCCCGAGGGCGTCATCGCGGTGAACCTCGCCGACGGGCCGGGGCTCGCCTTCGCGCGGGGGCAGGCGGCGACCCTCGGGGCCGCGGTGACCGAGGTCGCCGCCCTCGCCGAGACGTCCATCCTCAAGGGCCGCCGCTTCGGCAACATCGTGCTCGTCGGCTCGAACGCCCCGCTCCCCCTCGAGTGGCTGCCGCGGCTGCTGGCGGCAGGACCGCATCCCTCGAAGGCAGTCGCGGGGCGCGAGCTGCGGGATTTCGTCGCCGGGGCGCCGGTGGTCACCGACGAGTCGGCGAAGCCGTCGCCTCCGCCCGCCCGCATGTTCCTGGCCGTCGACCGCGACGGCGAGCGCTGACGGCGCCTCCCCTCCCTCCAAGCTCCACCTCCGCTCCTCCTTCTCGTCCCCGCCTCGGCCTCCCTCTCCTCCCCTCCCTCTCCTCCCCTCCCTCAGCAGGCGGTTTCCGCGTTGGGCAGGCAGAAAACGGCGAATCGGGCCTGCCGGAGTCGGAATCTGCCTGCTCAGGGAGAGGGATGGCGCGGATCGAGACCCGTTCGGAACCGGATCTCCTTGATTTGGTTCGGGAGCGGTGACACGGTTCCCGGATGAGGCTCAAGAAGGCTCTCGAAGGCGCCGCGGCGGTCGTCCTGCTCGCGGCGCTGAGCGGCTGCACGGGCGGAGGCGGCAAGCCGGTCGGGACGCCCGTGCCGCTTCCCACGCCGGCCCCGTCGGCTTCCGACACCCCCAGCCCCACCCCCTCCGGACCGACGGGACCCGTGCAGCCGGCCGGCGACCCGTCCGACCTCGTCACCGGACTCGAGTCGCCCTGGTCCGTCCTGCCCGTCGACGGGTCGATCCTGATCAGCCTGCGCGACACCGCCACCGTCGTGGAGGCGACAGCGGGAGGCGGAACGCGCGAGGTCGGGCGCATCGAGGGCGTCGTCCCGGGCGGCGAAGGCGGTCTGCTCGGCCTGGCCCTGCTCGACGACGGCGGCGAGCGCTGGCTGTACGCCTACTACACCGCCCAGGACGACAACCGGATCGTGCGGATGCCACTCACGGGCGCAGCGGGCGGCTTCGGCCTCGGGGCGCAGACGGTGCTGCTCGACGGGATCGCGAAGGCCGGCAACCACGACGGCGGACGCCTCGCCTTCGGTCCCGACGGCATGCTCTACGCGACTGTCGGTGACGCAGCCCTCCGGGACGTCGCCCAGGACCCGGGATCGCTCAACGGCAAGATCCTCCGGATGACGCCGGAGGGCGACGTTCCCAACGGGAACCCGTTCGGCGACTCCCTTGTGTGGTCGCTCGGGCACCGCAACCCGCAGGGCCTCGCCTGGGCCGCCGACGGCACGATGTTCGCCGCGGAGTTCGGCCAGGACACCTGGGACGAGCTGAACCGGATCGAGCCGGGCGCGAACTACGGCTGGCCGGTCGTCGAAGGAGCGGCCGGGGACGACCGATTCCGCGACCCGGTGTACCAGTGGTCCACGGACGATGCGAGCCCGAGCGGCCTGACGGTCGTCGGCGACACCCTCTTCCTCGCGGGCCTCGGCGGCGAGCGCCTCTGGATGATCCAGGGCGCCGCGACGGGCGGCGAACCGGTGGTCACGGAGTACTTCCCGGACTCCTACGGCCGCATCCGCGACGTGCTGCCAGGCCCCGACGGCACCCTCTGGTTCCTCACCGACAACACCGACGGGCGCGGCTCCCCCGGCCGGGCGACGACCGCCTCGTGCGGATCGCGCTCGCGCCCGCGTAGTCGGCACGCCGGGCACGCCTCGGCCCGCTGTCGGCGGCAGCGGCTAGCCTCGCTCGCGTGCCGGGTAAGGAGGAACCATGGCGGAACTCGCTCTGGTGCGTGCCCGCGCCGATGCGCTGATCGGCGCCCATCTCGGCTCCAGCTGGTCGTTCGGCTTCGACGCCGCGAAGCGGCGGGCCGGGCTGTGCAACTACTCGGACCGGCGCATCACCGTGTCGCGTTACCTGGCGGCGCGGTGGCAGCTCGAGGACATCGAGCAGGTGCTGCTCCACGAGGTGGCGCACGCCCTCGCCGGGCACCGGGCCGGCCACGGCCCCCGCTGGCTCAGCGTCGCGCGGCGCATCGGCTACACCGGCGCGCGAGTCCACGACGGCGAGACGGCGCACGAGCTCGCGCCGTGGGTCGGCGTCTGCCCGCAGGGCCACCCGCACTACCGCTACCGCGCCCCGAGCGCGCCGCTGTCCTGCCGGCTGTGCGGCCGCGGCTTCGACCCGAGCCGGGTCATCGTGTGGTCCCGACGCGAGGTCACCTCGGCTCAGCGGCGCGCGGCGCTCCGGGCGACCGCCGACTGACGCCCGCCGCATCCGCAGCGCAGGAGGCGACGGGGCGGAGACGACGGGCCGGACGACGAAGCCGGGGCCCTCGCGAGGGCACCCGGCTCCGGCCACGGAAGGTCGGCGTCAGTCGACGACCTTGACGTCCTTCCAGAAGGCCACGTAGTTCGAGAAGTCCTTGCCGACGCGGTCGAACGCCGTCGGGTACGGCGTCGGGTAGCTCCAGGCGCGGTCCTGCAGCAGGGTCCCGTCCTCGTCCTTGACGCTGAAGTACTGGCACTCGCCCTTCCACGGACAGGTGTACGGCGTCGCGCTCTCCTCGAGGTGGGCGGAGTTCACGCTCTCGGGCGGGAAGTACCAGTTCCCCTCGATGCGGATGAGGTCCTCCTGCGGAGCCTCGGCGATCACGATGTCGTTCAGCACAGCCTTCACGGGCGTCTCCTTCGATCGAACAGCTTCACCGGGGCCAACCGATCGCGCGCCGGAGCCATTCCCTCCCTTCCCCGGTGAGCTCCCGGGGACGCGTGCGAGACTGCCGCCATGCGCGTGCTCCTCAAGGTCGTCCTGGATTGCGAGCCGGAGGCCGCCTGGCGGGCCATCCAGTCGCCAGCGGTCCTCCGCGAGGTCTACTCGCCCCTCGTCGCGGTCGAGTCCCTGGAGCCCAAGGGGTTCCCCTCGCGCTGGGAGGAGGGCGCCCATCCGGTCCGGATGCGCGCCGCGGGGCTCGTGCCGATGGGCGACCAGGTCATCGCCCTCGAGTTCCCCGAGCGCCGGCACGAGGGCGTCCAGATTATGCGCGACCGCGGCGCCGGGCTGACCGGACTCAACCGCGTCTTCACCGAGTGGGACCACCGGATCGCCATCGCCCGGGATCCGAAGGACCCGGGCAAGACCCTGTACCGCGAGCAGCTCCGCTTCTCGGCCGGGCCGCTCACGGCGGCGGTGTGGCCTGCGCTCTGGGCGCTCTGGCAGTGGCGGTCCGCTCGGCTGAAGCAGCTCGCTCCCACCTGGTCGAGCCGGCTGGGCGAGCCCGGGCAGGCCTGACGCCTTCGCGTCCTCTCGGGCCGAGGCCTCCGGTTCCTCGGCCCTGGCCTCCGGTCTGGGGACGCCGCGGCACCGCGGAATAGCGGGCCGACTGATACGGTTGGCCTATCTGGCGCCCATCTGCGTGCGCCTGCGTCGAAAGAACGCCCTCTCATCGGGGACCGCAAGCGGCCCCTTCGATTGACACCTTCTGCCGGCGAACGGAATGCGCCGTCCGGCGCGTCTCGCCTTCTGGCCCCAGCGGCCGGTTTCTGCCCGAAAGGCACCATGACTTCCAATTTCTCTGCGTTCGGCGTGCCCGACCGCATCGTCTCCACGCTCAGCGCCCAGGGGCTGACCGAGGCGTTCCCCATCCAGGCGGACACGCTGCGCGACACCCTCGCGGGCCGCGACGTGCTCGGCCGCGGCAAGACGGGCAGCGGCAAGACGCTCGCCTTCTCGATCCCGCTGGTCGCACGCCTCGCCGGCGACCTCGCGGGCGGCAAGCGCCGCCCGGGTCGCCCCACCGGCCTCGTCCTCGCCCCGACCCGCGAGCTGGCCACCCAGATCGCCGCGGTCATCGAGCCTCTCGCGACCCCCTACGGCCTCACGGTCACGACGATCTTCGGCGGCGTCTCCCAGAACCGCCAGGTCGCGGCCCTCAAGGCCGGCGTCGACATCGTCGTGGCCTGCCCCGGCCGCCTCGAGGACCTCATGAAGCAGCGCTTCCTGACCCTCGACGCCGTGGAGATCACCGTCATCGACGAGGCCGACCACATGGCCGACCTCGGCTTCCTGCCCGGCGTCACGCGCATCCTCGCGGCGACCCCCGAGAACGGCCAGCGGATGCTCTTCTCCGCGACGCTCGACAACGGCGTGGACAAGCTCGTCCGGCGCTTCCTCCACAACGAGGTGCTGCACTCGGTCGACGAGGCGAACTCGCCTGTCTCCGCGATGACGCACCACGTGCTCGAGGTGGACGGCGCGGACGCCAAGCGCGACCTGGTCCGGATGCTCGCGTCCGGCACCGAGCGCCGGGTCCTGTTCCTCCGCACCAAGCACGCCGCGAAGAAGCTCGCGAAGCAGCTCACCGAGTCCGGCATCCCGGCCGTCGACCTGCACGGCAACCTCTCGCAGGCCGCCCGCGACCGCAACCTCGCCGAGTTCGGCAGCGGTGAGGTCCGGGTCCTGGTCGCCACCGACGTCGCGGCGCGCGGAGTGCACGTCGACGACGTCGATCTCGTCGTGCACGTCGACCCGCCGACCGAGCACAAGGCGTACCTGCACCGCTCCGGCCGGACCGCGCGCGCCGGCAAGGCGGGCAGCGTCGTCACGGTGGTGCTCCCCGAGCAGCGCCGCGACGTCCGCGACCTGCTGCGCAAGGCCGCCATCGACGTGCAGCCCGTCGCCGCCAGCGCCGCGACCGACACGATCGCCGACCTCGTCGGCGTCGTCGCCCCGCACGTCCGTCCCACGGTCCGCCCCGTCCAGGTGCAGGGCCCCGGCCGCTCCACGGGCGCCAACGCTGAGCGCAAGCGCGCCCGCCGTTCGGGCTCCGGAACCGGCGGCACCGCGACCCACCCGTCCTCGGGCGGCGGCGAGCGCCAGCCCCGGGCCGGACGCACCGAGTCGGGCCGCCCGACCACCGGCATGGTGGTGCGCGGCAGCGGCGGTGGCGGTCAGCGCCGCGGGCGCGGCGGGCGCTGACCCGCACCGATCAACGAGAACGCCCCGGCGGTCCTTCGCGGACTGCCGGGGCGTTCTGCGTCTCGAGGCGGGCGGCGGGCCATCCCCTGCCGCCTGGTCGGGCGGGGCGGCGGCCCTGAAGCGTGGCTCGGACGGCCGCCGGCGGTCCTTGCCGCGGCTAGGAGTCACACCCCTCTCGCTCAGCAGGCACTTTCCCACTCCGGCAGGCCCGATTCCGGCGATCCAGCCTGCCGGACCCAGATCCTGCCTGCTGAGGGAGGGTGCCGGGCGCCTCAGCAGGACGCTGTGCGGCAAGCAGGATCAGGGGCGCCATTTCGTCCTGCCCACTGCACGAAGTTCTGTACAGGGACGCCTGTCCTGCTCAGCGGAGATGCCAGCCGTGCGGGGAGTGTCCGCCGAGTGCAGGCTGACCGCCGCGGGCGCGGCAGCCGCTTCCCCTTACGTGAGGCGGCCGACCGAGGCGAGCGCGGCCTTGAGCAGCGCGCCGCGGCCGCCCTCCATCTCCGCGGTGACGGAGTGGCTCGCGGCCTCCTCCGGCGTCATCCAGGTGAGCTCGAGGGCGTCCTGGCGCGGGTCGCACGTGCCCGTCACCGGCACGACGTAGGCGAGGGACACGGCGTGCTGCCGCTCGTCGCTGTACTGGCCGAGGGTCGGCGGCGGGAAGTACTCAGCGACGGAGAACGGCGTGGGGCTGGCGGGCAGCTGCGGGAACGCCATCGGCCCGAGGTCCTTCTCCAGGTGCCGGAAGAGCGCGTCGCGGAGCGTCTCGCCGTACATGACGCGGCCGGAGACGATGGTGCGGTTGATGCTGCCGCTCGGGCTCACGCGGAGCAGGATGCCGACCTCGGTGACCTGGCCCAGGCCGTCGACGCGGACGGGCACGGCCTCGACGTAGAGCAGCGGGAGGCGCTGCCGGATCTGCGCCAGCTCGTCGTCGCTCAGCCAGCCGGGGTTCGGGTCGGGCGTCCGCAGGAAGCTCATGCCCCCTATTCTTACCCGCTCCCCCGCCGCCCCTGCCCGCTGGGCAAGCACCTTCCGGCCCAGAAGGTACGGCATAGCGCGCCATCCGAGCCGGAACGTGCAGGTCGACGGTGGGAGGATCGGACGGTGAGCATGCTCCCCGATCCCCGCGTCGACCCGGCCGCCGTGCTCTGGTCGTCGAGCACCTCCGAGCTGGCCGAGCGGCCCCTTCTGGTGCTCCTGCACGGCGTCGGTGCGGACGAGGGCGACCTCTTCTCCATGTCGCCGCGCCTGCCCCTCTCGCCCGTCATCGCGTCGCTCCGGGCGCCGACCCGCTACGGGCAGGGGTGGTCGTGGTACGACCTCGGGACTCCCGGCGACCCGAACAGCGAGGGCGTCGACGCCGCCGCCCGGGCCGTCCTCGGCTGGCTTGAGGAGCTCCCGGTCCAGCCGCCGTCGATCGGGCTGCTCGGCTTCTCGCAGGGCGGCGCCGTCGCCATGCAGGTGCTCCGCCACGCGCCGGACCGCTTCGCCTACGGCGTGCTGCTGTCCGGCTACGTGACCTCCGGCGAGGTCGAGGGCGACGGGGAGCTCGCGCGCCTGGCGCCGCCGGTCTTCTGGGGTCGTGGCACCGCCGACGAGGTCATCCCGCACATCGCGGTCGCGTACACGGCCCAGTGGCTCCCCGCGCACTCCTCCCTCGACGCGCGCATCTACGAGAACCTCGGGCACGCCGTCTCCCAGCAGGAGCTGGCGGACGTGGCCGGGTTCCTGGCCCGCCAGCTGAGCTGAGGCCCGCCGCCGGCCGACCCCGACCCGCGCGGCCGACCCCGGCCAGCGCGGCCGGCGACAGGGCGACTTGCCAGAAAGTCCCGCTTTGAAGGCCCCAAAGCGGGATTTTGTGGCAAGTCGGTCGGATGTCGCGGGCTCCGCACCACCGCGTCGGTTGCGCGCTGAGCGAGCAGGACCTGCGGTGTCGGAGGTGCCAGGCAGAATGAACGGATGACCGGCGGCGCGCTCGACCGCTTCTCCCCGGCGACCCGTGAATGGTTCGCCGGGGCCTTTCCCGCGCCCACGGACGCCCAGCTGGGCGCCTGGGACGCGATCTCGAAGGGCGCCAACGCGCTCGTCGTCGCCCCGACCGGGTCAGGCAAGACCCTCGCGGCGTTCCTCTGGTCCATCGACCGGCTCACCGCCGCGGGTCCGGTCGAGGCGGGCGCTCCCCGCACGCGCATCCTCTATCTGTCTCCCCTGAAGGCCCTCGGCGTCGACGTGGAGCGCAACCTGCGCAGTCCGCTCGTCGGCATCACGCAGACCGCGAAGCGCCTCGGCAGCACGCCGCCCGACCTGCGCGTGGGCGTGCGCTCGGGCGACACCCCGGCTTCCGACCGCCGAGCCCTACTCAAGGATCCGCCGGACATCCTCATCACGACGCCCGAGTCCCTCTTCCTGATGCTCACCTCGAGCGCGCGGGAGACCCTCCGTGGCGTGCAGACGGTCATCGTCGACGAGGTGCATGCGGTCGCGGCGACGAAGCGCGGCTCGCATCTCGCGCTGTCCCTCGAGCGGCTGGATGCCCTGCTCGAGCGTCCCGCGCAGCGCATCGGGCTGTCGGCGACGGTGCGGCCCCTCGAGGAGGTCGCCCGGTTCCTCGGCGGGCGCGCCCCGGTCACGATCGTGTCGCCGACCTCGACGAAGCGGTTCGACCTCCGCGTGGTCGTCCCGGTCGACGACATGAGCGACCTGGCCGCCGCTCCCCCGCCGGATGGCTCCGCGGCCGCGCCGACGAACGGCTCGATCTGGCCGCACGTCGAGGAGGCGATCGTCGACCTCGTCACCCAGCAGCGCTCGACCATCGTGTTCGCGAACTCCCGGCGCCTCGCGGAACGGCTCACCGCGCGGCTGAACGAGGTCTACGCCGAGCGGCAGGAGCTGGAGCTCGCCCCGGCCGGGCTTCCGGCCGCGCAGATGACGGCGCAGAGCGGCTCGACCCGCGGCGCCGACACCCTGCTCGCCCGCGCGCATCACGGCTCGGTGAGCAAGGAGCAGCGGGCCACGATCGAGGACGACCTCAAGAGTGGGCGGCTCCGCGTGGTGGTGGCGACCTCGAGCCTCGAGCTCGGCATCGACATGGGCGCCGTCGACCTCGTGGTGCAGGTCGGCTCGCCGCCGTCCGTCGCGAGCGGCCTGCAGCGCCTCGGGCGCGCCGGGCACCAGGTGGGCGAGGTCTCCCGCGGCGTCATGTATCCCACGCACCGCGCCGACCTCATCTCCTCCGCCGTCGTGGCGGGCCGCATGGTCGCGGGCGAGATCGAGGCGCTCTCCGTGCCCGCCAACCCGCTCGACATCCTCGCCCAGCAGACGGTCGCGGCCTCGGCCATGGACGACCTGGACGTCGAGGAGTGGTACGACCTGGTCCGGCGCAGCGCGCCCTTCGGCTCCCTTCCCCGGTCCGCCTACGAGGCGACCCTCGACCTCCTCGCCGGGCGCTACCCCTCCGACGAGTTCGCGGAGCTGCGACCGCGCGTCGTCTGGGATCGCGACGCCAACACGATCGTCGGCCGGCCCGGCGCCCAGCGCCTCGCGGTGACGTCCGGCGGCACCATCCCGGACCGAGGGCTCTTCGGCGTCTTCATGGTGGGCGACCCCGGCACCTCGTCCCGCGTCGGGGAGCTCGACGAGGAGATGGTCTACGAGTCGCGCGTCGGCGACGTCTTCGCGCTCGGCGCGACCAGCTGGCGGATCCAGGAGATCACCCACGACCGGGTCCTGGTGACCCCGGCGTTCGGCCAGCCGGGCCGCGTCCCGTTCTGGAAGGGCGACGGCATCGGGCGGCCGGCGGAGCTCGGCCGCGCCATCGGAGCCTTCATCCGGGATGTGGGAGGCCTCGAGCCCGGCGCCGGGACGGAGCGGGTCGCGCGCCTCGGCCTCGACGAGCGGGCGACCTCGAACCTCCTCGCCTACGTCGCCGAGCAGCGCGCCGCGACCGGCACCGTGCCGACCGACCGCACGCTCGTGGTCGAGCGCTTCCACGACGAGCTGGGCGACTGGCGGGTCGTGCTGCATTCCCCGTACGGCATGCAGGTGCACGCCCCCTGGGCTCTGGCGGTCGGGGCCCGGGTCGAGGAGCGCTACGGCATCGACGGCAACACCATCGCGAGCGACGACGGCATCGTCGTGCGCATCCCGGACACGGACGCCGAGCCTCCGGGCGCCGACCTCTTCGTCTTCGATCCCGACGAGATGGACAGCATCGTCACGGCCGAGGTGGCGGGCTCCGCCCTCTTCGCGTCGCGGTTCCGGGAGTGCGCCGCCCGGGCCCTGCTGCTTCCGCGCTACAACCCGGCTCGCCGATCCCCGCTCTGGCAGCAGCGCCAGCGCGCCTCCCAGCTGCTCGACGTCGCGCGGAAGTTCCCCTCCTTCCCGATCATCCTCGAGACCATCCGCGAGGTGCTGCAGGACGTCTACGACCTGCCCGCCCTGGACACGATCACCCGCGAGATCGCGTCCCGGAGGATCCGGATGGTGGAGACGACGACCGAGGTCGCGTCGCCCTTCGCGAGCTCGATCCTCTTCGGCTACGTCGGCGCGTTCATGTACGAGGGGGACAGCCCCCTCGCCGAGCGTCGGGCCGCCGCACTCTCCCTGGACGCCTCGCTGCTGTCCGAGCTGCTCGGCCGGACCGAGCTGCGCGAGCTCCTCGACCCCGGTGTCATCGATCGCACCGAGAGCGAGCTGCAGCGCCTCGCGGAGGACCGCCGCGTCCGCGACCTCGAGGGCGTCGCCGACCTGCTGCGCCTGCTCGGCCCCCTGACGACCGAGGAGGTCGCGGCTCGTGTCCAGCCCGAGTCGTCCGCCGAGTCGGCCGGCTGGCTCGCCGAGCTTGTCTCCTCGCGCCGCGCCCT
This sequence comes from Naasia aerilata, assembly GCF_030296595.1. Lineage (GTDB taxonomy): Bacteria > Actinomycetota > Actinomycetes > Actinomycetales > Microbacteriaceae > Naasia > Naasia aerilata. The sequence continues at coordinate 932,938 of NZ_AP027731.1, forward strand.
CCAGGTCTCCTTCGCTGGAGGCGACTGGTGGGCCGCGATCGAGGATGCGAGCCGCCTGCGCGACGCGCTCGGCGTCCCCCTGCCGATCGGCACACCGACCGCCTTCGTCGAGCCGGTCGACGATCCGCTCGGCGATCTGGTCGGCCGGTACGCCCGCACCCACGGTCCGTTCACCGCGGCCGCCGCCGCCTCGCGACTGGGCCTCGGCGTCGCCGTGGTGACGGACGCCCTCCGCCGGCTCGCCGTCGAGCGTCGCGTGGTGGACGGCGAGTTCCGGCCCGGCGGCCAGGGCACCGAGTGGTGCGACGTCGAGGTCCTCCGCCGGCTGCGCAGCCGCTCGCTCGCAGCCCTGCGCAAGGAGGTCGAGCCGGTCGACCACGCCGCCTACGGCCGCTTCCTGCCGTCCTGGCAGCAGGTGGGCGGCAAGCTCCGCGGCGTGGACGGTGTCGCAGCGGTGCTCGACCAGCTCGGCGGCGTGCCAATCCCCGCGTCCGCCTGGGAGAGCCTCGTGCTGCCGAGCCGCGTCCGCGACTACTCCCCCGCGATGCTCGACGAGCTGACCGCGACCGGCGAGGTGCTCTGGTCCGGCTCGGGCGCCCTGCCCGGCAACGACGGCTGGGTGAGCCTCCATCTCGCGGACACGGTCGCCCTCACCCTCCCTGACCAGCCGGAGCCCGAGCTCAGCCCCCTCGAGCGCGAGATCCTCGCCGCGCTCGGCAGCGGCGGCGCATTCTTCTTCCGCCAGCTGTCCGACTCCGTGGGCAGCCTCGACGACGCGCTCATGACGACCGCGATCTGGAACCTGGTCTGGGCGGGCCTCGTGACCAACGACACGTTCGCGCCGCTCCGGGCCCTCGTCGGCTCCGGCGGATCCGCGCACCGCCAGCCGCGCAAGCCCTCGCGGACCCGCTCCTTCCGGGGCCGGAGCCTCCCGCGCCCCAGCATGCCGTCGCGATCGGGTGCGCCCATCGTGGGCGGTCGCTGGTCGATCGTGCCCCTCGCCGAGGACGAGCCCACCCTCCGCGCCGCCGCGACGGCCGAGCTCCTGCTCGACCGGCACGGCGTCGTCACCCGTGGAGCGGTGGCGAGCGAGCGCGTTCCGGGCGGCTTCGCACTCGTCTACAAGACGCTGAGTGCGTTCGAGGACAGCGGCAAGGCGAGGCGCGGATACTTCATCTCCTCGCTGGGTGCCGCCCAGTTCGCTACGTCGGGCGCGGTGGACCGGCTCCGCTCCTTCAGCCGCGACCCCGGCGACGAGCAGCGGGAGGTGTCCTGCATCGCCCTGGCCGCCACCGACCCGGCCAACCCCTACGGCGCCGCGCTGCCCTGGCCGCAGCTGGAGGGACACCGCCCGGGACGCAAGGCGGGCGGCCTGGTCGTGCTGCTCGACGGCGACCTCGCGCTCTACCTCGAGCGAGGCGGCAAGACGATGCTGACGTTTATCTCCGAGGCCGGCGCGCTCACCCAGGCCACGGCGGCACTCGCCGACCTGGTCCGCAGCGGGGCGGTGGACAAGCTGGCGATCGAGAAGGTGAACGGCGACTTCGTGCTCGGGACCGACGTGGGCCGGGCGCTCGAGGCCGCCGGCTTCTCGGCGACCCCCGCGGGCTGCGACTCCGTGCCTGAGGGCGACACCGTCTACCAGGCTGCCCGCCGGCTGGATGCGGCGCTCCGCGGACGGGTCCTCACCGGCTGCGATGTGCGAGTGCCGAAGTACGCGACCGTGGACCTCACCGGCCAGGTGGTGCACGAGGTCGTGTCGCGCGGGAAGCATCTGCTCATGCGCGTCGGTGACAGCACCATCCACTCGCACCTCAAGATGGAGGGCGTCTGGCAGGTGTACCCCACCGGCGGCCGCTGGCGCCGGCCCGCCCACGAGGCGCGCATCGTTCTCGACACCGCCGAGTCGCAGGCCGTCGGGTTCGCGCTCGGCATCCTCGAGATCCTCCCCACCAGCGAGGAGGAGGGCGTCGTCGGGTACCTCGGACCCGACCTGCTGGGCCCCGACTGGGATGCGGCGGAGGCGGAGCGCCGGCTGCGCGCCGAGGGGGCGCGCCCGATCGGCATCGCGATCCTGGATCAGCGCGTGATGGCAGGACTCGGCAATGTCTACCGCAGCGAGGTGTGCTTCCTGCGGGGCGTCCTTCCCACCCGGCCCGTGGATCAGACCCCGGACCTTCCCGCCTGGATCGACCTCAGCAAGCGCGTCATCACCGCCAACCGCGACCGGGTCGAGCGGATCTTCACGGGCAACACCCGTCGCGGCCAGGGCACGTGGGTCTACGGGCGGGCCGGAAAGCCCTGCCGGCGCTGCGGGACCCCGATCCGGATGGAGTGGCTCGGCGACCCGGTGGTGGAGGGCCGCGGAAGCACCGACCGGCAGGTCTATTGGTGCCCGCAGTGCCAGTCGTGACCTCGATGTGAGATCGCACGAGCGCGGCCGGCCCCGGTCGTCACGCGTCCCCCGAATGGCCGCTAGATGAACGATTTGGTAACGGCCCTACCGATGTCGGCGCGCCTCGATACGCTTCGACCACCGGCCGCGTGCCACCCACACGAAGCGGACGACACGAAACGCGCTACCGATGCCCGGCCCCAGGCAGCGCGCGGCTGAAGACAGGGCCGAATCACCCCGAGACGAGCGGTCACGCGATGACCACAGCACCGCCCCCTGCCCCCATCACCACGACCGGCGAGGTCGCCCTCCCCGTCAGCTCCGGATCCATGCTCCGCATGCTCAGCGAGCAGTCCGAGCCACAGCACACGTATGCCGTGCCGCGCGACCACGCGCACTCCTCGCGTCGGGATTCGTTCCGCCCGCGGCGCCGCGGAGAGGTCGCCCTCCTCTGGAGCGCGACCGGCTCGCTGATGCTGGCATCCACGGCGCTCGTCGCGGGCGTGCTCATCCGCTGACACCCCTTCTGGGGGTGCGGCGCTAGCACAGTCGGAGCCTCTGCGACACCCTCCGCAGTACCGGCACCTCGTCACGTACCGTTTCTGTCACCGGGTCGTACTACCCGGCTCGTCGGTGGGGACGAATCGCAGGAAGCGATGCCCCGCAGCACGAGTCGTCCCGGGCGAAGACGGGGTCAACTGAGCCCCGAGACAAGCGGTCAGATGCCATGACCACTGCATTCGATGTCACCAGCGCAGCTCCTCTCCCCTCCGGCTCCATGACTCAGCGCGTCGCCGACGCGGTCGTCCCGCTGATCGGCGGTCGCGCCCCGTCGACGCGCCGGTCCAGCGCCGGCCGCCGCCAGACCTACGTCGCCCGCTCGGCCGACCGCTTCCTCGTGCGCGCGGCGACCGGGTGCCTCGCTGTCGGCGGCCTCCTGCTGTCCTTCGGCGTCACCAGCCTCTTCCTGTAAGCGTTCGGCCTCCGACCCCTCACCGGACCCGACCGGTAAGGACGCGGTCTGCGAGCCTCTCGCCCAGGTCCTCGACACGGTGGATGCCCCGGACATGGGCGACGGGCACCCAGGGCAGCCAGCGGCGGTTGAGACCGTATCCGCGGCGAGGCGAGAAGCTCCAGTGCTCCTGCTGCCAACCCGGCCCGCGCAGGTCGAAAAGCCGTCCGTCTCGGGCCAGCATGGTTGTCGTACCGTGGGTCACCAAGCGGGCGACGGCCAGCCAGTGGTCGTCCTCTGTCTCCCGGTAGAGCCGCGCGAATGCTGAGGCGTTCACGGCGAGGAAGCCATCGGTCATCGAACAGCCGGTCGTTATGAGCTGATGCCCGATGGTGCTCACTCCCCGCTTCCAGTGGATGTCCGCCTCGGCATCGACGGGCATCGGCACATTCCAGATGTAGATCCAGGTCTCGGCGACGGACGCGGCGGACAGCGCTCGATCGAGCCAACGCCGGTCCCCCGTCGCCTCCCACAGGTCGAGGAATCCTTCGGCGGAGAGGATCGCCGCCTCTTTGTCGACGACGTCCGGGTTGTCGAGCGTCGCTCCGGCGTACCAGCCGGAGCTTCCGCCGGCGTTCCACCCGTAGTCGGCCGCCGCTATCGCCCCGTCGAGGTACCGGCGCTCAGCCGTCGCCGTCGCCAGGGCGGCGAGGAACGGGACGACGACGTACGCCGCCGAATCCGAGACATCGAGGGGACGTCCGGTCCCCGCCTCCCAAGCCCGCGGCAGCGATCCCCCGCGCTCTGCTGGGACACCAGCCAGTCTCCGCCCTTGCAGCACCAGGCCAGCCAGCCTGGGCGATCCCGTCCCCGCTCTCGCTCCCACCGCCACGCATCGAGCACCGCGAGGCAACCTTCCGCCACGGAGCGCGCATACACCGCGTCCGCGTCACGATATCGCCGGTACGTCGTGGCCTCGCCTGAGCGCCCCGAGAACCCCTCCGCGCTTGGCGGGTCGAGAGGATGCCGGTGAACGTGTCGATGACCCGCTCGCCCAGATCGCGGAACCGGGTTCCGTCTACTCCCGATGTCGACTCGGCGACGCGCAGCAGCACATATGCCGCGTCCGTGTTGGCGCCCACGAAGCCCATGACCGCCGAGTCATCCTCGTCCGTGCGTTCGGGGGCCACCGCATCCGACTCCAGCCTGATTCCAGTGCGACCTCGCACAGTGATGACCTGCTCGGCCAGCACAGCCGTGCAGTCCTCGACTACTGCGTGAAGATCCGCTTCCGCCACCGTGGGATTCAGAGCCTGCCAGGCCCAGCGCCACACGCTTCCCCAGCACTCGACCGGCCCCGCTGAATGCCCCGCACGGAAGGCGACGGCGTACCGCTGGGTGACACCGTCCGTCGTGGGATGGTACCTGCGGCGCCAGGCGGGCAGTTGAAGCAGCGGGAGGCCGCCGCTGCTGTACGTGAGCTCCCCTCGGACCCCGGGAAGCGGACGCCCAGTGTCAGTCCGTCCGCTTCCTGCACGGTTCCGAGCGAGGCGAACGCGAACCGGGGGTCCACCAGCGTTTCGCCGCCATTCGCGGTCCGCCCGTCCTCCGCAATGGTGGTGCCGTCGGGGTCAAGATGAAGCACTCCGAGCCAGGCGCCGCCCGGCTTGCGAAGTGCGAACACAGGGGCGGCCATCCGGTCCTCCCGGATCAGGCAGTGCCGGACCCGGGCGAGGCGAGATGGCCTTCCGGCGAGCGCACGCTCCGCCACTCGCGGGGCGTCCCCGTAGGCGACACCGGGAACGAACGCCTCAGCCTCGGTCCACTCGCGCACCCCGGTCGGGAGGGCGATGGAGGTCCCGAAGGCCAGAGGCGCGCTTCCCCGCACCCGCACCTCGCGGGCCAGGACCACGGCGTCCTCTGCCACGGACCATCGGTCCTCGACCTCCAGTCGGCATCCTCGGGCGAGGGAGACGACGGCGGTGCCGGTGAATCCGGCATCGGCAGGGTGGACGCCGTCGTAGGGAACCGAAATCCCGCCGTCCGGACGCTCGACCTCAACCGGGCGTGGCTGGACGAGGGACCAGCCCTCGAGTTCGACACCGACTCCCCATGCATCGCCCGCGGCTACCGCGGCGACCGTCGGCGCGTTCATCCCTTGATCCCGCTCGAGGCGATGCTCGGCACGATGAAGCGCTGAAAGACCAGGAACATGACGACGATCGGAATGGTGAGCAGCACCACCCCAGCCATCTGCACCGTGGGCAGGGTGTAGTTCTGCGCCTGCAGGCTGTTGAGCCCGACGGTGAGAACGAACAGGTCGGGGTCCGAGGTCATGGTGACGGGGACGAGGAAGCCGTTCCAGGTCCACGTCCCCGCGAGGATGGCCTGGGTTGCGATCCCGGTGATGCTGAGCGGCACTCCGATCTGCAGGAAGGTGCGGAACCGGCCCGCGCCGTCGATCGCTGCGGCCTCCTCCAATTCTCTCGGCAGGGTGCTGAAGGACTGGCGCATGAGGAAGATCAGAAGCGGGTTCACGAGGAAAGGGATCACGAGCGCCTGGTAGCTGTTCAGCCAGCCGAGGTCGACGATCTGCAGATAGAGCGGGATCAGGTAGGCCTGCAGCGGCACCATCAGCACCGCGACGATGGCCAGGAACACCAGCTGGCGGCCGCGGAATCGGAAGCGGGCAAGTGCCCATCCCGCGAGCGTGTTGACGATGACGGCCCCGAGCACCACGCCTGCCGTGACGATGGCGGTGTTGAGGTACCACTGCCCGATGGGGGCGTGGGTGACCACGTAGCTGTAGTTGTCGAGGGTGAGCTGGGTGGGCGGCACCAGCGACAGATAGTCCGCGGGCGACAGCAGCGAGGCGTACAGCACGAAGAACAGCGGTGCGGCCATCACGAGCGCGAAGAGGATGAGGAACGCGTACCGGATCATGGAGAGCGCTCTGCGACTGCCGCTCGCGCTCCGCGGCGAAGCTGCTGCCGCCTGTCGGGTCGCGACCGCGCTCATACGTCCTCCTCCTTGGGGCCGAGACGTCTGCTGACGATGCCGGCGACCAGCACGAGCACGAGCAGAACGACCGTGGCCGCGCTCGCGTAGCCGAGGGCGTTGAGCCGGAATGCCTGCTGGTAGATGAAGACGACGATCGTCGACGTCGCGCCCGCAGGGCTCCCGAGCACCGTGCCGCCGGAGATCACATAGGCCTGGTCGAAGATCTGCACCGCCTGGATCACTCCCGCCACGACGACGAAGACCGCGAACGGCCGGATCCCCGGCAGCGTCACGTGCCAGAACCGCCGAAGCACGCCGGCGCCGTCCATGCTCGCCGCCTCGTAGAGGAAGTCGGGGATGGTCTCGATCCCGCCCACGAAGATCACGATGTACAGCCCCACGAACATGTAGACGTAGACGATGACAAGGAAGGCCAGGGCCAGTCCCGGGTCGGCATACCAGGTGGAGTTCGGCAGGCCGAAGGCGGCCAGACCCGTCGCCGCCGGTCCGCCTTTGACGAAGAGCTGCATGAAGATCGTCGTGATGGCGACGGTCGAGGTCATGTACGGGACGAAGTATGCGGTGCGCAGGACGCTCCTCCTCGACGCACGCCGTGCAGCGCGGCGGCCACCAGCAGGGCGAGCAGCGTCTGAGCCGGCACGACGCCGAGCACGAACGTGCCCGTGATTCCGAGCGAGCGCAGGAACGCAGGGTCGCCGAAGAGCTGGGCGTAGTTGTCCAGCCCCACGACTGATCGCCGCCCGAAGTCGAACTTGCTGACCTGCTGGAAGCTGAGGAGCACCGACTGCACGATCGGCGCCACGAACCACCAGGCGAGCAGCACTACGGCGGGCGCGAGCATGAGCCACGCGGCGCCGGTGTCCCTCCTCGCCCCTCGGTCGCTGGCGCTCGAGGTGCTACGGGTGATCAGTGCACCGGGAACCGGGGGTGCGGTCACGCTGTTCTCCGTTCCTCGAGGGGAGGCGGCACTCGCCCGCCGCCTCCCCGACTCGGCGGGGGCTACTGCCCGTACTTGTCCTGCAGACCGGCGAGGAGCTCCTTCGACGACGTTGAGCCGTCCGCCACGAGCTGCTGGAATCCCGTCACCAGGTCGTTGCCGAACTCCGTCGTCTTGATCGGGTAGTCGAGCGATACGCCGGCGGCGAGCACGTCCGCCGTGAAGGCGGCGTACTGGGGCGTCTCGTCCCGGTACTGGTCCGCGTACTTCGTCATGGCCGGCACGAACCCGAGTTTGGTGCTGAGGACGGCCTCCTGCGAGGTCGTGTCCGTGAGCAATGCGATGACCTTGGCAGCCGTCTCCGGATCCTTGGCCGCCGCAGAGAGGCTGAACCCGCCGCCGTAGGTCGCGACCACGGGGCTGCCCGCATCGACACCCGGGATGGGCGTGAGTTCGTACTTGACGTCCGGCGCCGTGGTGCCCATGAAGCCGATGTACCAAGGGCCCCCGTCGGACGACGCCGCGAGCCCATTGGCCAGCGCCTCACCGTCCCAGGTCGCGCCCAGCTGCTGTGCTGTCTGGGCGGAGCCGTCCTTGAACAGGCCGAGCAGGAAGTCGAGGCCGGCCTCGTTCTCCTTCGAGTCGATGGTCTTGCCGAAGTCGTAGCCGCCGCCGGCCGCGAGCATGTACTGCGTGAGGTGGAAGAGGTTATCGAGGAGCACGATGCCCGGCTTGCCCGTGGCGCTCTTCACCTGCCGCGCGTCGGCGGCAAGGTCGTCGAGTGTCTGCGGGAGGTCCGTGATGCCGGCAGCGCCGAGAACATCGGTGTTGAAGGCATAGGCCGAGTTCTGCAGATACGACGGCACCGCGTACAGGCCGTCCTCGATGCGCCAGCCCTCGACCAGCGCCTTGGGGTAGAGGCCGAGGTCGACGTCGGTTCCCTTGATCAGGTCGTCGATCGGCTGGATCGCCCCCTCGGTCGCATACTGCGCGATGGGCGCGGAGTTGTCCCACAGGATGATGTCGGGCGCGGTCTTCGCTGCGAACTGCGTCGGCAGCTGGTTCAGCTGGTCGTCATAGGTCGGGTACACCGCTGTCTTGATCTTCACGTCCAGCTTGTCCTCGACGTGCTTGATGATGGTGGACATATAGGTGTCGACGGCACCGCCGCCGGCGTAGCCGATGGTGATCTGGCCGGCTCCTTGACCTCCTGACGAGGGGCCTCCTGACGAGCCGCACCCGGTGAGTGCGGCGGCGACGACGGTGAGTGCGGCGAGAGCTCCGCTGGTTCGGCTGATTCGGTTCATGGGGGCCTCCTTGCCCGGGCTGCGATTCTTGGGGACGTGCGGTTCGATCGGCGACGGGCTACTCGGCGCCTACCCCCTTCCTAGAGCTGTCGGAGGAATTGTCGGCCGGGAAGCGGAGCCCGTCCTGCTCGTCGAGCAGCGGGAGCCAGACCCGCATCTCGGAGGGCCCGCGCTCGGCCCAGCGGTGGTACGGGATCATCCGCAGGCGGGTGGGCGTCACCTGTGCGACGGCAGCGGGAGGACCGTAGGGCCATGCCTCGTCCGGATCTTCGGCCTGCATGGCGGCCATCTGGACGCCCCCTCCTCGCGGGAGGGGCTCGCCCCTGCCGGAATGGAGAGGGAGCGGAGATGCGTCCCTGGCGCCAGGTCGACGGACTCCGCACAGAGCACGAGGGGGCCGGCCTCGACCGCGACCGAGTTCCGGAGGGCATCGATCCTCGGGTCGGGGAGAGTGATCCGCGGTTCGATCGGCAGGCTCAGGCGCACCACGTCCCCGGAGCGGAACCGGGAGCTCACCTCGGCAGTAGCCCCGAGCACGGGCTGGTCGCCCATGCCGGTGTCGAGCGTCGCGCGCCCTCGCGCCCACGAGGGAACGCGCAGGGACAGCGTCCACTCCCGACCCGCGTCGGCCTCGACCGTCACGGCGATGTCTCCCGACCAGGGGTAGTCGGTGTTCACGCTGAGCCGCACCCGCTCGCCGTCCGGAAGGACGGTGTCGAGAGCACAGGCAGCGTACTGCTGGAGCTGGACGCCGGCCGTGCTCTTCGTCGCGATGTAGCCGGACAGGCTCGCGACGGTACGGGCCACGTTGGTGGGGCAGCAGGAGACGTCGAACCACGGCGCCCGCTGGCTCGATGCTGCACGCGGGCTCGGCTCGTCCACCATCGCCTCGATACCGGGGCTGTTGCGCTGGAGCGGGTTCACATAGAAGAACGATGTTCCGGATGCGTCGGGACTGGTCGCCACCACGTTGAAGAGGGTGCGCTCGATGAGGTCGGCGTACTGCGCCCCACCCTCGGCGAGCAGGAGGCGGTGGCTCAGCATGATGGAGGCCACTCCCGCGCACGTCTCCGAGTAGGCCCGGTCGGAGGGGAGTTCGAAGTCGTCCCCGAAGGACTCCCCCTCGTGCCGCGATCCCATGCCGCCCGTGAGGTAGGTGCGATGGGCGACGGTGTTGCGCCACTGCGTCTCGACGGCGGAGAGCAGGTCGTGGTCCCCGTCCTCCACCGCGACGTCCACCGCGCCGGATGCCAGGTACAGCGCGCGCACTGCGTGGCCTCGGAGCACGTCCGCCTCGCGGACCCGCACGTCATCTTGGAAGTACTCGGGACCCGTCTCTCCCGCGTTCAGAGTGCCGGTGCCGCGGCGCTCCACGAAGAGCCGCGCCTGGTCCAAGTACCGACGGTTCCCCGTGACGCGGAACAGCTCGGCGAGCGCCGGCTCGATCTCGGGGTGTCCGTCGATACGCTCGATGCCGCCGGGGCCGAAGGTGTCGCAGATGTGGTCCGCCAGGCGGAGCGCAGCGGCGACGAAGGCGTCGACCCCGTGCGTGCGGGCGCGGGCGACTGCGGCCTGGATCAGGTGGCCGGCGCAGTACAGCTCGTGCCCCCACTCGAGGTCCGAGTACCGGGGCTGCTGGCCGGGGCCGCCGAAGCGGGTGTTGAGATATCCGTCGGGCTGCTGGGCAGCGACCACCCGGGCGGATACGTCCTGGAAGGTGCGCTCGACCCACTCGTCTCCGCTGCGCGCAGACTCCCAAGCGAGAGCCTCGAGCAGCTTGTAGATCTCCGAGTCCGCGAACTCGCGGCCGGCGCTCGGGGCTTCCACGCCCGAAGCGGCGCGATCGAAGTTCCCGATCCAGCCGAGGCGCTCCATCCACTTCAGGCAGTGCCGCAGCGTGGCGGTTCCGTTGACCTCCTGGCGGTCGGCCCAGAAGCCGCCGGTGATGGTGACGTCCGCGGCGCTCACGGGAAGAAGAGCGCCGCTGCTCGGCAGAACGGTGGCGGCAGGCTGATGGTCGGTCAGGGTCACGGGGTCGTCCGTCCGTTCTGGGTCAGTGGCTGTGCGCGTCCGACTCGGCTCACTTCAGGCTTCCCGCCGTCATGGCCGCCACGATGCGGTCGCTGAGGATGATGTAGATGACTACGGTCGGCGCCATCCCGATCACAGTCGCGGCGAACGCCAGCGGGTAGTTCGCCGAGTAGGTCGTGAGGAAGTACCGGACGCCCACCTGGATGGTCTGGGCTTCTGTGTCCTTCGTGAGGATCGCGGCGAACAGCAGCTCGTTGAACGCGGTGATCATCAGGAAGATGGCGGCCGTGATCGCGCCGGGTGAGGCGAGGGGCGCCGCAATGCGCACGAACACGGAATTGAAGCCGGCCCCGTCGATCCGCGCCGCCTCGAAGATCTCCGCTGGAGTCGTGTCCATGTAGGTCTTCACGATGAGGAAGCCGAGCGGGAAGAACAGTCCCGCGTACACGAGGCCCAGGCCGAGGACCGAGTTGTAGAGGCCCATCATGTTGACCAGGAAGAAGATCGGGGTCATCAGAGCGTTGACCGGCAGCAGGATCCCGAACAGCAGGAAGCCGAACGTCGCCCGGCTGAGCCGGAAGCGGTGCAGCAGCGCGTAGGACGCCATGAGGGAGGCGAGGACGATCACGACGGTGGCCAGCACGGCCGCCCCGATGCTGTTGCGCAGGTACAGGTAGAGCGGGTGCGCGTCGAGCGCTGCCGCGTAGTTGTCGAAGCGCCATTCGCTGGGGAGACCGAACGGGTTCGCGAAGATGTCCGCCTGCGTCTTGAATGACGACGCTACGAGCCACAGCAGGGGGAGCAGGGTGATGAGCGTGAAGACCCCGAGGACCACCCACCGGAAGCTCTTGCCGATGATGCTCATCGCTCGGTCCTCCTCAGCACCCAGAAGGTGGCCGCGGTCAGGGCGATGCCCAGCACGAGGGTGACGACGCCCGCCGCCATGGCAAGCCCGTACTGGTTCGCGGTGAGCATCTGCCGATAGATGTAGAGCGACAGCGTGATGGACGAGTCGGCCGGCCCGCCGCTCGTCATGATGAACGGGTACTCGAAGCTGCGCAGCGCGTACCCGACGACGAAGAGGACCTGCAGCGCGATGGCGCGGCGGATGAGCGGGATGGTGATCGACCAGTCCTGTCGCAGCGACGAGGCGCCGTCGAGCTGAGCGGCCTCGTAGTACTCCTGCGGGATGGTCGAGATCTGGGTGAGGAACAGGACCATGCCGAAGCCGATGTAGACCACCCACGGGGTCATGGTCACTCCGAGCGCCGTCGACGGATCGAACAGCCAGTTCCGGGTGAGGTTCGAAAGCCCGACGAGCTTCAGGCCCGAGTTCAGGAGTCCCAGGCTGACGTGGAAGACGAAGTACCACAGCAGGGCGAGGGAGGTCGCGGAGATGATGTTGGGGAGGAACAGGACGGTGCGGAACACCTTCCATCCCCGCGGCTTCCGGGACACCACGAGCGCGACGAGGATGCAGAGGGGCGTGTGGATCAGCACCCCCACCGCCACCCACAGCAGCGTGTTCGCGATGGCCTTGAGGAACGCCGGGTCGTTGAACAGCCGCACGTAGTTGTCGAACCCGATCCAGGCCGGCACGCCGACCCCGGACCACTGGGTCCCGCTGAGAGCGATCACCACGAGCGTCGGCACGGCGAGGAACACGGTGACGAGGGCCAGGGCCGGGAGCAGGTAGAGCAGCACGCTCCAGCCGTGCCCGCCCTTGCGGACGGTGCGGGGTCGTGGGAGCGTCGCAGCGCTCGTCACCGCTGCGGCCGGCGGAGCGGCGACGCCGGGACTTGTGGTCGTCATGGCACCTCCTCGGTGCGTGGTCGGTCGGTGGGGGCCGAAGAGGAAGGGAGGATGGCCGGGCACAGGAGACCCGGCCATCCGGTCTATCCCCTACTGGGCGTTCGCGGCCTGGAGCTTGGTCGCGAACTGCTCGGGCGTCGTCTGACCGAGCGCCAGCGACTCGAGCAGGCTCGGCAGCTGGGCCTGGGCATCGGTGGTGATGCCGCGGGCCATCTGGACGATCGCGGCCGGAGCGGCGTTCGAGATGTCGAGGACCTCCGCCATCTGGCAGGAGGCCTTCTCCTTGTCCGCGTCCGAGAGCTCCGTCTGCACGGCCATGGGGTACTCGCCCTCGACCGCCATCTTCACGGCGCTGTCGTTGGAGGTGAAGAACTTCATCCAGGCGACGACCGCCGCCTCCTTCTTCTTGTCCGTCTGCTTCGCAGCACCCCACACGTTGAGCGAGTCGGTGACGGTGTAGCCGGGGTCGATCTCACCGTTGTCGAACGTGGGTGCCGCCGCGACGCCGATGCTGCAGGCGTCCTTCACCGTGCTCTGGATCGAGCTGATGAGCCACGGTCCGTCAATGATGGACGCGGACTGGCCATTGAGGAAGTTGCTCGAGCTGGCGGCGTAGTTGCCGCCCACCGCGTCCGGCGTCGAGAGGGCGAGGAGACGCTTGGTGTAGTCGGCCGCCTTGACGATGGCCGGGTTGTCGAGGTCCGAGCCGGGTGCGTAGACGTCCGCGCCGCCTTCCGCAGTGGCGAGGTAGCTGAACGCGTTCATGGTGTGCCACGAGTCGTCCGCGGTCATGAGCGAGATCGCGCCGACACCGGAGTCCTTCAGCTTCTGCGCGTCGGCGAGGTACTCGTCCCACGTGGCGGGGAAGGCGTCGATGCCCGCCTTCTTGAACAGGTCCTTGTTGTAGTAGAAGAGCGTCGGCGCCTGGTCGCCGGGAATCCCGATCAGCTGGCCGTCGATGGTCAGGGCGTCGAGGTTGTCCTGCTTGAAGCGGGCCTTCCAGTCGGCGTCGTCTTCCAGAGCGCTGGACCAGTCCATGAGGGCGCCCGACTTCTCTCGCGAGAGGTCGGTCGGGTTGTAGTTGTAGAGGAACACGTCGGGCGCGCTGCCTGCGCTGATGGAGGAGCGGATCTGCTGCTGCAGCGTCGGCCAGTCGGGCTGCGCCTTGGAGACGACCGTGTAGTCGCCCTTGTGCTCGGAGTTGAACTGCTTGATGAGCTCGTCGAGCACCTTTCCGCGGGTGACGTCGGAGGTGAAGTTCGAGAGGATCTCGATCTCCGTGCCGGAGCCCGAGCCGGAGCCGGACCCGCCTGCCGGCACTGCGCTGTTGCAACCGGCGAGGAGCGCGACCGCGGCGGTGATCCCGAGCACGGCGAATGCGTTCTTCTTCATGATTCCCTTCATTGGGGTGATGTGGTGGAGAGGTGGCTGTTGGTGAGGGAGGTCGAGTCGACGGCCGCGAGGTACTCGCCGAGGCCATAGGTGCCGGCGGTGTAGGGCCAGCCGAGGCCGCCCCAGGTGTCGCCCTTGCCGATCAGGCCCTCGTCGACGCCCTGCGGACAGAAGGAGATCCCCTCGGGCTGCATGCCGACATCGGCGTACCCGTGGGTTCGCCCGGGGGTCGCGAGCATCTGGAGGGACGATGCCGCGATGAGCTCGGCCACTCGCACGAAGCGGTCGATGCCGAGACGCACGCCCAGCCGATGCAGGTCGGCCACGTAGAAGAGCGAGTAGATGTCGGTGACGCCCACGCCCCATACGCTGTTGATGCCGCCCCAGCCCACCGAACGGGCTCGGGCGCGGCCGAGGGGGTCCCCGGCACATTGGGCACGTTCTGCAGGGAGTGCCAGGTGATCGCGACCTCCGCCGCCTCGCGGGCGCCGTCGACGAGGTCTCCGGGGTCCGTGTCCACCTCCGCCGCCGCCAGGAGGGCCCGCATGGCGATGAACGCGGCCTCTTTGTCCACGAGGTTGGGATTGTCGAGGGTTCCGCCTCGGTACTCGGCCCGGCGCACATGGTTCTCGAGCACGAACGAAGCCCCTGCGCGTGCGGCGGCGGCGAAGGCACTCGCCTCGGCCCCCGCCTCCTCGGCGAGGGCCACGAGGAACGGGACGACGGTGCCCGTCGCGCTCTTGCCCGAGTGATCGCGCTCGCCGAACCAGTCGCCGCCGACGAGGGGCTCCCCTCGGGCGAGTAGGCGCGGTACCAGGAACCGTCGCCCTCCTGGACGCGGACGAAGAAGCGGCCGAGCCGCAGAGCGGCCTCGCGCCAAGCGCCGACGTCCCCGCCGCGATCCCGATGCAGGGCGATGTTGAGCAGCAGGTCGCCGCCGGCCTCCGCCATCATCCTCGTGTAGGTTCCCGGCAGGTCCGAGCGTCCCAGGTAGTGCATGACGGGGCCGCTGGGATCCCCGCACGCGAACACCGGGCGGCCCTCCCGAACATTCCACAGGGTGTGGACCCAGCCCGACGGCGTCGCCATGCGCTCGACGAAGGAGTCGACGACTGCGCGCGAGCGGTCCATCCACTCGGAGTCCCGGCCGGCCAGGAGGGCCGCCAGATTCAGCTGCCGCCCGGTGAAGCCGTACTCGATGATGTCGCGGGCATTTCCCATGGCGTGGTCCGCGAACGAGGCGCCGAACGCCTTGGCTGTCGAGGGGTAGCCCCGCTCCGGGTCGAAGTTGAGGACGAAGGCTGCGAACCCAGACGGGTCCCGGACCCAGGTGCGTGACGCTGAGTCGAGCCGGAGATCGATCGACTCTGCCAGCGACACCGGGGCTTCGGTGGGCACGGGCGCCGCAAGGTCGAGCGTCTCCTGGAAGGCGGCGGTGACGGCGTCGACGTAGCGCTCGGCTTTCGCGAAGCCGACGCGGTAGCGCGCCACGAACTCCAGGCCGTTCTCCGGAACCGGCAGGTAGGCCCGTGCAGGAGATCCTGCGGCGTCCAGCATGGCGCTCCTGGCACCCTCGCGATACGGCAGAGTCGCGATCAGCCTGTCGATACCGGGCACGAAGCCGACGGCACCCAGGTCCGTCTGGTGGAGGAAGTCGTGCTGGCCCCTCGCTCGCTGTGCGCCTCGGTCCACCGTTGCGGTGCCGACGCGGGCCAGCCACGTGACGACCCCGGTGCTCTCCGCCCACCGCCCGACGACGGGGTAGGCGAGACGCGAGTCCGCGAACGTCCGCTCCACCCCTTCCTGCCACTGCTCCGGCGAGTAGACCATGCCGGGGGCGAAGAATCGGCCCGCAGGCGCGGCCTGGAGGTCCAAAGCCGACTCGAGGCGCGCCCCGGCGCCGGGAGAAGAGGCGGTGAGGCGGACACGCCGTTCCAGAGTTCCGTCTTGCTCGTCCCAGGTCTCGTGGATCGCGGCCGTCACGACGCCGAGGCTGAGACCCCATTCGGTGGTTACGCGGGAGCCGACCCGCCGGCTCCCTCGTGGCCGGAAGTCGCCCACCTCGCCGGATAGCAGGACGAGCCGAGGCGCCGAAACAGTGACCGAAACGGGGAGATCTGACGCGGCCACGACCGCTTCGCCGCTGTCTAGGGCCATCGCCACGGAGATCGTCATGCGAATGGGCTCCCTTGCCAGGTCTCAGCGAAAACTACCGAAAGGCTTTTCAGCAAGATAGAGTGGATCCTGGCCGGAGGTCAATCCGGCACACCGAGTTGGGGCGCTGGCGAAGAGCCCGGGGGACGGATGAGCGCAGAAGACGCCCCGTCGCGGCCCCGCACTGCGACCCTCAGCGATGTCGCTCGAGCTGCGGGAGTCTCGATCGCCACGGCATCCAAGGCTCTGAATGGCCGAGATCAGGTGAAGGCGGAGACGCGTGACCGCGTCCTGCGGGCAGCGGAGCGACTCTCCTTCTTCCCCAACGCGCTCGCGAAAGGGCTGCTCGCAGGTCGAACGGGAACGGTTGGACTCCTCACCTCCGACCTGGAGGGCCGGTTCTCCATCCCGATCCTCATGGGGGCGGAGGACGCCTTCGGCGCCGGCAAGATGTCGGTCTTCCTCTGTGATGCCCGGGGTGATGCCATCCGCGAGCAGCACCACGTGCAGGCCCTGCTGTCCCGCCGCGTGGACGGGCTCATCGTGGTCGGGTCCAGCACGAACCCCCGGACGTCCCTCGGCTCCGACCTGCCTGTGCCAGTGGTCTACGTATACGGTCCCTCCGAGGATCCCGCGGACCTGTCGATCATCACCGACAACGTCGACGCCGGCAGGCAGGCGGTCGACCACCTCATCGCCACCGGCCGCCGGCGCATCGCGCACATCTCGGGGGATGTCTCCTACTCGGCGGCCCGCGACCGGGCCGAGGGAGTGACCACAGCACTGACCGAAGCGGGACTGCCTCTTTCGGGCGAGCGAGTGATGTTCGGCTCGTGGAGCGAGAGCTGGGGCCGTGGCGCCACGCGGCTGCTGCTCGAGCGCGCGCCCGACACCGACGCCATCGTCGCGGGAAGCGACCAGATCGCGCGAGGCGTCATGGACGCCCTCCACGAACGCCGCGTCGACATCCCGGAGGACATCGCGGTGATCGGCTTCGACAACTGGGCCGTCCTCGCCACCAACTCCCGCCCGCAGTTGACGAGCGTCGACCTGCGACTCGAGGAGCTCGGGCGACTGGCAGCTCAGCGGCTCTTCGAGGCGATGGACGGCGATGTGCGCCACGGCGTGGAGAGTCTGCGCTCCCGTGTGGTCACCAGGGGCTCGACCACTCCTTCGCACTGACCTCTTGTAGCGTCGAGGAGTGGATCCCGCTCCCGATGCCCCCGTCCTCATCGTGCAGCACGAGAGCACGGTCGGCCCCGGCAACCTGACCGGCTGGCTCGACGCGCAGCGCATCCCGTGGCAGCTGGCCGACGCCCGCGCTTCCCGCTACCCGGAGAGACCCTGGCGAGCGATCGTCGTGCTCGGCAGCGAGGCATCCGCCTACGACGACACCCTCGACTGGCTGCGTGCCGAGAAGGCATACCTGCAGCCGCTCGTGGACTCGGGGACGCCGGTCCTCGGCCTGTGCTTCGGCGCCCAGCTGCTGGCCGTCCTCACCGGCGGGGAGGTGCGCCGCGCCGCCGCGACGATCCGTGGCTGGACCGACGTCCGGTCGGAGGAGGAGACTCTCGGCGGCCGCTGGCTGTCGTGGCACGGCGACGAGATCCTGCCCGCTTCCTCCGCCGAGGTCGTCGCCCGCAGCGCCACCTGCGTGGAGGCGTTTCGCGTGGGCCCGCACCTCGGGCTCCAGTTCCACCCCGAGGTCACCGCGGACATCGTGGCGGGCTGGACCGAGGAGGACTTCGGAGCATCGGGACTCGAGGCGGAGGCGTCCCGCGTCGAGCGCGACACCGCTTCCTGCCTGACCGACGCGACTGTGGGAGCGGCGGCGATCTACGAGCGGTTCTTCACGCGCGTGCCCGTGGAGAGCTAGTCAGAGCTCCTGGCCGTGCCGCTCCAGGAAGCACCGCGCGGAGTGCCGGGAGTAGAGCCGCGCCAGCCGGTCGATCGCCTCATGCGTGATCGACGACGGCGCCTCCTGCAGCAGATGCGTGCGGCAGGAGAAGCACCACTGCGCGATCCCCTTTTCGGTCAACACGAGGATCCCGTCGAGGAGGAGCCGGTCGTAGCGCTGCACGGCGGATTCGAGGACGTCCATGCGCGATTGTCGCGATCCCGGGCCCGACGAGCGGGAGCGACACTCCGACGGCAACCTCGGCGTTACCTTCCGGCGCTCACGCAGGGCAGCAGTCGGCGGGACCATCGGCTGCCGGCTGCAGCGCGGCACAGCACTCCTCGACCTGGCGACGGGAGCCGGCGACGAGCTGCGCCAGCCGGTGTCGCCAGGAGGCTGCCGAGACGGGAGCTCTCTCCTCCGCGATCCGGCGCCGCTCGAGCTCCTCGAGGAGGCGCGATTCCGCCGCCGCGCGCAGGTGAGGGAAGTAGAACTCGGCCACGAACATCGGGGCCCCCTTCATCGATGGATGTCGATAGTCTGGCGCCTCGCATCCATCGACACAGGTCGATGAACTGCCGTCTTCCGTCGAAGAACGGCCACCCTCGACTCACTCCGTCTTCGCCATCCGACCCGTGACCGGCACACTGGTCCCGTGAGCGATGAGGCCGTCCCCTGGGTGCTCCACGTGGACATGGACCAGTTCATCGCCGCGGTGGAGATCCTGCGGAACCCCGAGCTCGCCGGGAAGCCGGTGATCGTGGGCGGGCGCGGCGACCCGACCGAGCGCGCCGTCGTCTCCACAGCGTCCTACGAGGCGCGCGCCTTCGGAGTCGGCTCCGGCATGCCGCTGCGGATCGCGGCGCGCAAGGTGCCCGATGCTGTTCTCCTGCCGGTCGACCGCGACGCCTACACGGCCGCCTCGGACGAGGTGATGACGACGCTGCGGGCGCAGCCGGGCGCCACGGTGCAGGTGCTGGGCTGGGATGAGGCCTTCGTCGGGGTGCGCACCGCGGATCCAGAAGGCTACGCGCGGCGACTCCAGCAGGCGGTGCTCGAGCGAACCCAGCTGCACTGCAGCGTGGGGATCGGCGACACCCTCGTGCGCGCCAAGGTGGCCACCGGCTTCGGCAAGCCCCGCGGCGTCTTCCGGCTGACCGCCGACAACTGGCTCGAGGTGATGGGCGCGCGCCCCACCGCCGACCTTTGGGGCGTCGGCTCCAAGATCTCGAAGCGCCTCGCGGCGGGCGGGATCACCACGGTCGCGCAGCTCGCCGCAACGGATCCGCAGACGCTCGTGGCCGAGTTCGGCCCCCGGATGGGTCCTTGGTACGCCCAGCTCGGCCGCGGTGACGGAACTCGAGTGGTCGACGACACGCCATGGGTCGCGCGAGGGCACAGCCGGGAGACGACCTACCAGCGGAACCTCAGCGAGCCCGACGAGGTCGAGGACGCCCTGCGCGAGTTGACCGCACAGGTTCTGGAGGACGTCGCAGCAGAGGGGCGACCGGTGATCGGGCTGACGCTGAAGGTCCGGTACGCGCCCTTCGTGACGAGGACGTTCGCGCACCGGATCGCGTCGACCTTCGATCGGGAGACGGTGCTCGCGGAAGTCCTGGCGCTGGCCGGGAGATTCGAGGCCGGCCGCGCCATCCGCCTCCTGGGACTCCGCGCCGAGATGCCGATGCCGGAGGACGCCCGGGAGGGACACACGCCGACCCGCAGCGGCTGGTGACCAGCGCCGGAGCGCAAGCTCGGCGCGCGGCTCGGGCTAGTCCCGCGTCTCCTCGTCGTACCGGCGACGCAGCAGGTGCTTCTGCACCTTGCCGCTCGCCGTGCGCGGCAGCTCGTCCACGACCTCGAGCGTCCGCGGGACCTTGTAGCGCGCGAGGCGGGTCGACAGCCTCGCCACCATGTCCTCGGGGTCGAGGGTGGTGCCCGGCTTGAGGGTCACCACGGCATGCGGCACCTCCCCCATCGCTCGTGCGGCACGCCGATGACGGCGGCGCCCGTCACCCCTCGAGAGCGAGAAGGACCATCTCCACCTCGGCCGAGTAGATGTTCTCTCCGCCGGAGATGATCATGTCCTTCACCCGGTCGGCGATGAAGAGGAACCCACGGTCGTCGGTGTAGCCGATGTCGCCCGTCTTGAACCAGCCGTCCTCGGTGAAGGCGGCGGCCGTCGCGTCCGGGTTGCCCCAGTACTCGAGGAACACGTTGGGGCCGCGCACCTCGATCTCACCGAGCACCCCGGGATCGTCGGCGCCGGCGATCCGGAACTGAGTGAAGGAGTGGGCGAGCCCCGCCGACCCTGCTCGCTCCACCGAGAAGCGCGCCGGCAGCATGGTGACGCCGGGCGCCGTCTCGGTGAGCCCGTAGCCGCCGGAGAACGCGAGGCCGCGCGCCTCGTAGGCGTCACGGACCCGCGCAGGAACCGGAGACCCGCCGCAGGTCAGCATCCGCAGCGACGAGAGGTCGGTGCCGGCCCAGGCGGGATCGTCGAGCATCAGCTGGTAGGTCGTGGGCACGCCGCTGATGGCGGTGGCGCGCAGGCGCTCGATGGCGGCCAGCGCGCCGCCGGGCAGGAAACGCTCCTCGAGGAGGACCGTTCCTCCCTTGAGCAGGACGGGGAGGCAGCCCATGCCCAGCGAGGCCACGTGGAACAGCGGCGAGATCATGAGCGCGCGGTCCGACCCGGCCAGGTCGTAATCGGCGATCACGTTGACCGCGTTCCACGTCAGGTTGCCGTGCGTGAGGACGGCGCCCTTCGGCCGCCCCGTCGTGCCCGAGGTGTAGATGATGAGCGCCCGATCCTCGAGCGTCACCGCCGGCAGATCGACAGGCTCGGCCGGCGCGTTCCTCAGCACGTCCTCGTAGCGCTCGGCGTCCGCATCCGGCACGACCGGGTCGTCCGCGTCGGCCTCCCCGACCACGATCCTGGTGGCCGGACGCCCGGCCTCCCTGAGCGCCCCGGCCGCGATCGGGTCGAGCGACACCGAGTTGAGCAGGAGGGCTGCACCGGAGTCGGTCAGCATGTAGCCGAGCTCGGCCACGGAGAGGCGCGTGTTCAGCGGCACGAACACGGCGCCGATGCGCGCGGTGGCGAACAGCGCCTCCACGAAGGACGGATGGTTGTTGCCGAGGTAGGCGACCCGGTCCCCCGCCCGGATGCCGCGCTGCTGCAGGGCGGCGGCCAGCCGGTCGACCCGGTCCGCGAGCTCGGCGTAGCCGATCTCCGCGTCGCGGAACACGAGCGCGACGCCACTGGCGGACGACACCGCTCGACGGCGGAGCCAGCCGCCGATGCCCTCGGGAAGAACCGTCACCGTGGTTCCCTTCGTCTAGCGCAGGAAGCGGGCGAGGAAGTCGACGACGACCGCCGGCCGCTCCTGCCCCTCGATCTCGATGACGCCGGAGGTCGTGAGCTGAACGCCGCCCTTGACCTCCTCGACCTTTGTGAGGGTCGCCTTCATGCGGACCCGGGCGCCGACCTTCACGGGCGACGTGAACCGCACGCGGTCGAGGCCGTAGTTGATCTTCGTGCCGACGCCCTCGACGTCGAAGATCGACGACCAGAGCGGGATCAGCAGCGAGAGGGTCAGGAAGCCGTGCGCGATAGCGCCGCCGAAGGGCCCCTCCTTCGCGCGCTCGGGGTCGGTGTGGATCCACTGGTGGTCATCGGTCGCGTCGGCGAAGGTGTTCACCCGCTCCTGGGTGATCTCGAGCCACTCGGAGGGCCCGATCTCGGTGCCGACCAGGGCCGGCAGCTCGTCGATGGTCACGATCTTCTTGTCGGTCATTTGTTCTCCTTGGTGAGTCCGAGCAGGCGGATGGCGTTGTCGCGCAGGATCTTGGACCGCACCTCGTCCTTGAGCTCCAGCGCGTCGAAGTCGCGGCGCCAGCGATCGGGGGTGAGCAGCGGGAAGTCGGAGCCGAAAAGGACCTTGTCCTGCAGGAACGAGTTCGCGGCCCGGACGAGTTGGGCAGGGAAGTACTTGGGGCTCCAGCCGGACAGGTCGATGGCGACGTTGCCCTTGTGGGTCGCGATCGAGATGGCTTCGTCCTGCCACGGCACCGACGGGTGGGCGAGGATGAGCCGGAGGTCGGGGAAGTCGGCCGCGACGTCGTCGAGGAGCATCGGATCCGAGTAGCGGAGCCGGAAACCCCCACCGCCAGGGGTTCCCGCGCCGATTCCGGTCTGCCCGGTGTGCACGATGGCCGGCACGCCGAGCTCGGCGATGGCCTGCCACAGGGGGCGGAACTCGTCCGCGCTCGGAGCGAAGCCCTGCACGGTCGGGTGCAGCTTGACGCCCCGAGCTCCGTGGTCGACGACGAGCTCGCGGAGGAGGTCGACGGCCGCCTCGCCCTGCCGCGGGTCGACCGAGGCGAACGGCAGGAGGACGTCCGCCTGGTCCGCCGCCTGGTCGATGATCTCGGCGCTCGGGATCGGCTCGTGGCCCAGCTGGGTGCGCGCGTCGACCGTGAAGACCACGGCCGCCATCCGGCGCTCCCGGTAGTAGGACGCGATGCCGGCGAGGTCGGGAGTGACCCCGTCCGTGCGGAAGTAGCGGGCTGCGGCCTCGGCGAGCTCGGGGGCAGCGACGAGTGGCCGTCCGATCCGACCTCGACATGGACGTGGACGTCGAAGGCTTCGATGCGGTCGACGTCGATCGCGGGCGTGTACACGGCTCGGGTCAGCTCGCGGGGCGGTTGAGCTCGTCGGGCAACGGCGGGAACTTCTCGCCGACGCTCTGCAGCTCGCTCAGGATGCGCGGCGCGACCTGCTCCGCGAGCGCATCGGCCGTCCAGCCGCCGTCGCGCAGCTCGCTGAACACGGGCTCCGGGTGGGACCAGAGCTGGACGCGATCGCCTCCTGCGCCGATCACCTGGCCGCTGATCCCCGCCGCCTCGTCGGAGGCGAGGAAGACCACGAGCCCGGCGACGTCCTCCGCGGTGCCGAAGCCGAGGTCCTTGCGGAAGAAG
Source organism: Naasia aerilata (assembly GCF_030296595.1). Lineage (GTDB taxonomy): Bacteria > Actinomycetota > Actinomycetes > Actinomycetales > Microbacteriaceae > Naasia > Naasia aerilata. The sequence continues at coordinate 955,819 of NZ_AP027731.1, forward strand.
TCCGGCATCGGCCGCCCCGCGTCCTCCGCCTCGATGGCCGCGGCGAAGTAGGGGATGGTGCGCGTCATCGCGGTGGCCGCAACGGGGACGACGGCGTTGACGAGCACGCCGGCGCGGGCCATCTCGAGGGCCCAGGTGCGGACCATGCCCACGATGCCGGCCTTCGCCGCGGCGTAGTTGGTCTGGCCGAAGTTGCCGCGCTGGCCCGTGGGCGAGCCGATCGTGATGATGCGGCCGGCGATGCCCCGGTCCTTGAAGGAGGCGAAGGCGGCACGCACGCAGGTGAAGGTGCCCCGCAGATGCACGTTGACAACCTGGTCGAAGTCGTCGTCGGTCATCTTCAGCAGCGACTTGTCGCGGAGGATGCCGGCGTTCGTCACGAGGATGTCCAGCCCGCCGAACTCGCTCACGGCGGTGTCGACGAGCTGCTGGGCGACCTCCGAGGTCCCGACGGGCGCGACGACGGCGACCGCGCGTCCCCCGGCGCCGACGATGGCGGAGACGGTCGACTCCGCGGCTTCGGCGGAGACGTCGTTGACCACGACCGCGGCCCCCGCTTCGGCGAGCGCGAGTGCGTAGGCGGCGCCGAGGCCGGCACCGCTGCCGGTGACGATGGCGGTCTTGCCTTGGAGGGATACGGCCATGGAAGCTCCTTCGCTGACGCTGGATTAGACTACGGCAACAATAGTTGATCCTTCCAACGGTTTCGAGGTTCCGATGCAGGACGACCTTCCCGCCGACGAGCTGCCCCTGCTCGGCGAGATCGGCTTCCTCGCGGTGCGCACCGGCGCCACCGCGATGCGGCTGGCTCGCGAACGCCTCAAGCCCCTCGGCCTGCACGTGCGCTCCTACTCGGTGCTGGCCCTCTCCGCGACGGACACCGGCCGCACTCAGCGCGAGGTCGCCGAGTACCTCGACCTCGACCCCAGCCAGGTCGTGAGCCTCGTCGACGAGCTCGAGCGCGCGGGACTGGTCACGCGCGAGGTGGCGCCCGGCGACCGGCGTTCGAAGCTGGTCCGAGCCACCCCCGAGGGGTTCGCCGTCCTGCCCGCTGCGCGCGAGGCGACCGCATCGGCGGAGGCCGAGGTGCTCGCGGCGCTCCTCCCGGCCGAGCGGGAGACGCTCCTGCGGATGCTGCAGAAGGTGACGGTCCCGCAGGCACGGTCCTGATCAACCCCGGCTTCCCCGAAGCCGGCGGGACTAGGCTCCCCGGCATGCCCGGCAGCCGCAACCCACTCGACGACCTGCGCGAGAACATCGGCCACCTGGGCGACCTGCTCAAGAAGCCCGGCTTCGAGCGGGTGGACGACCTCGTCGGCGACCTCTTCGGGAGCCGCCCGAGCCCCGCACGCCCGCTCGCGGAGGTGCAGGCCGACCTGGATGCGCTCGTCGGGCTCGACACCGTGAAGGAGCAGGTGCGGGCGCTCGTCGCGTTCCTCCAGGTGCAGGCCCGCCGGAAGGCGCACGGCCTGCCGGAGGTGGCCACGTCCCAGCACCTGGTCTTCCTCGGCAACCCCGGGACGGGCAAGACCACCGTGGCGCGGCTGCTCGCCGAGATGTACCGGGCGGTCGGCCTGCTGCAGAAGGGCCACCTGGTCGAGGTGGACCGATCGGGCCTGGTCGGGCAGTACGTCGGCGCGACGGCCCTCAAGACCGACCGCGTCATCCGGCGCGCGCTCGACGGCGTCCTCTTCATCGACGAGGCGTACGCGCTCGCCCCCGAGGACGGCCGGATGGACTTCGGTCCCGAGGCCATCGAGGTTCTGCTGAAGCGGATGGAGGATCATCGGCACCGGCTCATCGTGATCGTCGCCGGCTACCCGCGGCTCATGGAGGCGTTCCTGCTCTCCAACCCCGGACTGCGCTCACGCTTCGCGCGCGAGATCACCTTCCCCGACTACTCCGTCGACGAGCTGGCCGCGATCTTCGGCAGCATCGCCCAGCAGCACGAGTACACGCTGGAACCGGGGGCCGAGCAGACGCTGCGGAGCATCCTGTCCGGCCTCCGCGCCGGCGAGGAGTCGGGGAACGCCCGCTTCGCACGCACGCTGTTCGAGCAGGCCCTCAACCGGCAGGCGCTTCGGCTCTCCGCGGGACACGACCTCGCCCTCGACGAGCTCGATCGGAACGAGGTGACGACGCTCACCGCCGCCGACCTCGCGGAGGCGGCCCGGGCGCTGGGCGAGGGCCCCGGCCCGGATCCCGAGCAGTCCCGCTGGCGGCGCTGGCTCGGCTGACCGGCGTCACCGCCGCAGCCGAGTGGCGGCCGGGCGATGGTCCGGTCCCACCGCCTCGGTTTCCCGAGAGTGCGGACCACCGCCCCGTGGCAGCATCACGCGGATGACTCGGCCGCAGCGCGCCGGCGGAGCATCAGCACCAGCGCGGCTGCGGTTCCGACCGCCGCGGCCAGGGCCGCCCCGGCGGTCAAGGTCAGCGCATCCGGGCTGAGGAGCGCCTGCCCGCGTTCCGCCTGCCACCAGAGCAGCACGACGAGTCCCGCGGTGCCTGCCGCCGCGATCCGGACGAGCCGGACCCGGGTCGTGCCGTCGAGACGGGTCGTCCTGGCCAGCAGCCAGGCGAGGATCGGCAGCGCCTGCAGCGCGTGCAGGCCGACGAAGTGCGCGACGCGGAGGTCGCCGTGCAGCAGGCTCCAGTCGGTGAGCGGCATCCCGGGTCCGCCGTCCGGAGCGCCCACGGTGTGCCCGCCGGAGTCGCCGGCGGTGCGGTTCACCGTCATGGAGATCGCCTCCGCCATGCCGAGGACGGAGACGGCGAGCCCCCAACGGATGCCCGCGGCGATGCCGGCGTCGAGCCCGCGCTGCCGCCAGAGCAGCACGCCCACCACCATGGTGGCGAGGAACACGAGCGAGATCGCGCCGCCCGCGGCGTAGTACGCGGCCGCGTCGCCGGCCGTCGCCTCGTTGAAGTGGCTCGTCGTCCCGCGCAGCACCTGCGTGTCAATCCACGCGGTCTCGAAGGCGAATACCGCGGTGGTCACGATCGCGAGGACCGTGAGCAGCCGGCGGTGGCCCGTCACGAAGCCGAGCATCCAGCGCAACGTCACCAGGTAGGCGGTGATCGCGATGCCGAACTTGACCGGCTTGAGCCAGGCGGGCGCTCCGTCGATCAGGCGCTGGTCGAGCAGAAGAGCGGTGACGGCGCCCACCAGGACGACCGCACTGACGATGGTCGCCAGCGAGAGGATGCGGAGCGCCGGGGACGGCGACTGCACGGGCGCCCCGGCACGCGGCGTGGCAGTGGCGATTGCGATGGAGGTCATGCCGGCAAGCGTTCCGCGGCGGCCCGCATCCCACATCGTCCTCGCGGCCGCCTCCTCCTCGTCCCGCGGACGGAGGTGCCGGAGCGGGGAGGCCGGTGCGCTCCCCGTCCGCGCCGCTACGGTGCGAAGGAGCCGTCGGAACGGAAGGGGCCAGCATGGCAGTCGACTCCCCCGCCGCCGTCGCGCGCGAGGACCGGATCGCCGACCTCGTCTACGCCGGAGTCGCCGCGCTCGCCGCGGGCGCCGCGGCTCTCGAGTCGGAGTTCTCGCCGGTCGTGGCCGTCTGGCTGCTGGTCGGCCTCGTGCCGTGGGTGCTCGTGGTGCTGCGCCGCGAGCCGCCGCTTCCGGCCTTCGCCGTTCTCGCCCTCGCGCCAGTGCTCGCGGTCACGCTGATCTGGGGGATCGGCGTCGCTCTCTTCGTCGGCACGGCCGCCGCCAGCCGGGTCGCCGCCCGGGCGCAGGGCCTCTGGCTCGTCGCGGCGGTCACCATCGTCGCGGTGGCGCTGCCGTTCCTCCCGCCGCTGGCCGGCCACGAGGCGCAGCTCGGATCCCTCTACTTCGCCTTCGGGAACCTCTTCGGGGTCCTCGTCGGGGTGCTGCTGCGGCGGACCAGCGAGTTGACCCGTCGGCTGCGAGCCGCGGATGCCCGGCTGCTCGAGGCGAGCGCCCGCGAGGAGCGGCACCGGCTGGCCCGCGACGTGCACGACCTCGTCGCACACTCACTCACGGTCGTCGTCCTGCACATCGGCGGAGCCCGGCGGCTGCTGCGATCCGATCCCACGACCACCGAGGCGGCGCTCGGCGATGCCGAGCGGGTGTGCCGGGAGAGCCTGGACGGCATTCGCGGCGTCGTGGGACTGCTCCGCGACGACGGGCAGGCAGCGGATCCCGCCGTCGATCTCGCGGACCTGGTGTCGACGTACCGGGACGCGGGTCGGCCCGCGGAGCTGATCCTGCACGGGGACGCCGATGGGCTGCCGCTGCTCACGCGGGGAACGCTCCACCGGGTCGTGCAGGAGGCGCTCGCGAACGCCTCCCGCTACGCTCCTCCCGGCTCCCCCGTCACCGTCGACGTGGCGGTCACCGACTCCGGAGTCACCGCCCGCATCGAGAACGTCCTGTCCGGCACCGCCCCATCTCCTCGCGGTGCCGGAGGATTCGGGCTGATCGGGCTGCGCGAGCAGGTCGCCGCCGTCGGCGGAGAGCTGACCAGCGGTCCGGCCGGCGCGAACTGGACGGTGCTCTGCCGGCTGCCGGTGGCCACCGGCTCGCTTCCGAGTGCCAGTCGGACGCTCCGATGACCGACACCGTGCGCATCGTCCTGGCCGATGACCAGGCGATGGTCCGCGCCGGACTGGTGCTGATCCTGCGGGCCGAGCCCGGGTTCGAGGTCGTCGCCCAGTGCGAGGACGGCCGGCAGCTCGTGCGCGACGTGACCGAGGCGCAGCCCGACGTGGCCCTGACCGACATCCGGATGCCCGGCATGGACGGGGTCGAGGCGACGCGGCGCATCCGGGCGCTGCCCAGCGGACCGCCGGTGCTGGCCCTGACGACCTTCGACGACGACGACGTGCTGTGGCCGGTGCTCACCGCGGGAGCTGCGGGCTTCGTGCTGAAGGACAGCCCGGCGGAGTCGCTGGTGGCCGCGATCCGCGCCGTGGCGGCGGGAGGCGCCTGGCTCGACCCCCGAGTCCTGCCACGGGTGCTGTCCCGTGCCCGGGAGCAGCCGGCGCCCGAACCCGCCCTGCAGCGGCTCCTGCAGGAGCTGACCGCGCGCGAGCAGGAGGTGCTCCGGCTGGTGTGCCAAGGCGCGAGCAATGCGGAGATCGCTCTGGCGCTCGGCATGGGCGAGCGCACGGTCAAGTCCCACGTCTCGGCGATCCTCGCGAAGCTCGGCGCGCGCGACCGGGCTGCGGCGATCGTCACCGCGTTCCAGGCAGGGTTCCCGGCGTCGCCGGGCAGATGACCCGGGTCCGACGCGGTGCCCGGGAATGCCAGGGGTCCTCAGCCGACCCGCTCGAATTGTCCCGTGTGCGTCGTCTTCCGGCTCGGGGCTGCGTAGAGAAGGGCTCCGACGATGAGCCAGGCGAAGAGGCTCGTGCCGCCCACCGCGGCCAGCACGTAGCCGAGCGGCACGAGAAGCAGAAGCAGAGGCAACTCCTGCAACGCCACGCTCTGCGCAGCAGCGAATCCAGCGGCGATCGCAAGCGGGCCGAGGAGCAGTCCAGCGACAGTCATCCAGCCCAGGGCCGACTTGTAGGGGTTCACTGTCGGCACGCTACCGTCGGGCCAGCCGGCGACGGGGAGGCTGGCCAGCACAGAGCGAAGGCCCCTGCTCCACATGGTCGTGCGGATCCAGGGGCCTTCACAGTGGCGGTAGCGGTGGGATTTGAACCCACGGTGGAGTCGCCCCCACACATGTTTTCGAGACATGCTCCTTAGGCCGCTCGGACACGCTACCGGGGTCGAGTGTACGCGAGCGGGGCGGGCCTCCGCGAACGGGCGCAAGCGGCGGGTTTCCCACGGGTCGGCGTCCCTCCCGGGCGGTGTCGGGGCCCGCGCCTAGGGTGGGCGCATGCCCAAGGCCTCCGCGTCGTCGACCCTGCCCTTCCGCTGCACGGAGTGCGGGTGGAAGACCACCAAGTGGGCCGGACGCTGCGCCGAATGCCAGCAGTGGGGAACCGTCGCCGAGACGGCCGAGAAGGTCGGCATCGTCCGGACCCTGCAGCCGGTCACCATGTCCCAGGACCGCAAGGCGAAGCCGATCGCGGAGATCACGTCCGACGACTCGCAGCACTGGTCGAGCGGCATCGCGGAGTTCGACCGGGTGCTCGGCGGCGGCATCGTGCCGGGGGCCGCGATCCTGCTGTCCGGTGAGCCCGGTGTCGGCAAGTCGACGCTGCTGCTCGAGGTGGCCTCGCGGGCCGCGTCGACCGGCGCGAGCGTCCTCTACATCACCGCGGAGGAGTCGGTCGGCCAGGTGCGCGTCCGTGCCGAGCGCACCGGCGCCCTGCGCCCGCGCCTCTATCTCGCGGCGGAGAACGACCTCGCGTCGGTGCTCGGGCAGATCGAGGCGGTGGAGCCGCAGCTCGTCATCGTCGACTCGGTGCAGACCGTCGCCAGCGCCGACGCGGAGGGCATCGCGGGAGGGCCGTCCCAGGTGCGGGAGGTCGCGCAGACGCTCATCCGCGTGGCCAAGGAGAAGAACATCCCGATCCTGCTGGTGGGCCACGTGACGAAGGACGGCAGCATCGCCGGCCCGCGCCTCCTCGAGCACCTCGTCGACGTCGTGTGCACGTTCGACGGCGATCGGCAGACATCACTGCGCTTCATCCGCGCGCTCAAGAACCGTTTCGGGCCGACCGACGAGGTCGGCTGCTTCGAGATGAACGGCGTCGGCCTCGCCGAGGTGCCCGACCCGTCCGGTCTGTTCCTCAGCCGCAACCCGACCGCGGTGAGCGGCACGTGCACCACGGTCGCCATGGAGGGCCGCCGCGCCCTGCCTGTCGAGGTCCAAGCGCTGGTCGTCGCCTCCTCGGCGCCGCAGCCCCGTCGCGTGACGAACGGCGTGGACTCGAGCCGGGTCGCGATGCTCCTCGCCGTGCTGGAGCGGCGGGCCGGCATCCGGCTCAGCCAGTTCGATGTGTACGTGTCGACCGTGGGCGGCGTGCGGCTGACGGAGCCGGCCGCGGACCTCGCGATCGCCATCGCCGTGGCTTCCGCGGCGGCGGACCTGGCGGTCGCGCACGACGTCGTCGCCGTGGGCGAGATCAGCCTTGCCGGCGAGATCCGGCCGGTGTCACTCGCGTCTCAGCGCGGCGCCGAGGCGGAGCGCATGGGCTTCACGACGGTCCTCGACCACCGGATGTCGACCGCGAAGGCGGCACTCGCCCACGCCTTCGGGTGATCACATCCTGCGGTTGCACCGCGCTCGGAGGGGCCTAGCTCAGTTGAGGACGAAGGTCGCGCTGTCCGAGGCCGGGAAGCCGCCCACGCTCACGTCGAAGTGATAGGTGGCGCCACCGCCGACCGCCTCGGGCCGGTCCTCCGTGTCGCAGGAGTCCGGCGAGGAGCGGACGCGATCCCACGGAAGCGGCGTCGACTGGGCCGGCTCCACGCCACTCGAGGAGGGCGGAAGCGTGTACGGGGCGTCGGCGCCGTTGCTCTGGCAGTCGGTCGACGTCCAGATCGTGTCGCTGCCGCTCGTGATCGTGAACACCTGCTGGCTCGTGCCGGCGTTGAGAGAGCACGGAGCCGCGCCCACGTTGCTGATCGTCCAGGACAGCTGCGGCAGCTCACCCGGCGCGTACTCGCCCTTGTCGGTCAGGGCCGTGACCTGGACCTGCCCCGGCGCGCAAGGCGGGATCGTCCCGTCCGCGGCCGGCGGGGCGGCGGTCTCCACGGGAGCCGGCGCGACGGCCGTCGGCGAGGGGGTCACCGACGCGGCGGGGACCGCCTCGGCGCTCGGCCGCACCACGATGAGCACGACCACGGCGATGACCGCGAGGAGGCCGAGCAGCACGACGATCCGGCGGCGCCAGTAGACGCGGCTGGGCTGCGGCCCTCCCGGATTGCCGATCGACATGCGGTCAGGTTAGGGACCTCAGGCCTTCCGGCCCCGCATTGCCTCGGAGATTCCCTCAGTTCACAGGTGTTTCACCATGCGCGTGTTGCCCAGGGTGTTCGGCTTCACGCGCGCGAGGTCGAGGAACTCGGCGACGCCCTCGTCCGGCGAGCGCACGAGCTCGAGGTACACGTCGGCGTCGACCAGGCTCTCGCTGATCGCCTCGAACCCGTGCCGGGAGAAGAAGGACGTCTCGAACGTCAGGCAGAAGAGGCGGGTGAGCCCCAGCGCGCGGGCCTCCTCCTCCAGCCGCTCCAGGATCGCGTGCCCCACGCCGGAGCGCAGGTGATCGGGCGCGACGGCGAGCGTGCGGACCTCCCCGAGGTCCTCCCACATCACGTGCAGGGCGCCGCACCCGAGAAGGGTGCCCTCGTCGTCGACCGCCACTACGAACTCGTGCACCGACTCGTAGAACGCGACGAGGTTCTTGCCGAGCAGGATGCGCTGCTGCACGAGCGGCTCGACCAGCGCCTGGATGCCGCGCACGTCGCTCGTCCGGGCGGGACGGACGGTGTACGCGGTGCTCATCCGCCCATTCTCCCCGCGTGCTTCTATTGCGGCCAAACCGGGCGCAGGGCAAGCCACCGCAGAACCTCGGTGCAACATCCACTCACCTGACCAAATCAAGGAGATTCGCCGCCCTTCGGGCCTGGATCCGCCTGACCAGGCGGCGCGAGCCCCGCTTCTCCTTGATTTGGTCAGCGTCCGCCCCGGGAACGCGAAAGCGGGACCGGCCCGAAGGCCGATCCGCTTCGCGGTCGTGCTGGTGTCTAGCCGGCGGCGGCGATGTCCGGGCCCGCCGCGATGGCGGCCTGGGCTCCGGCGCCGACCATCTCGCCGCGCTTGCCCGTCGTGAAGACGAACTCGCCGTCGGCGAAGTCGACGTGCACGTGGTCGCCCGCGTTGAGCTCGCCGTGCAGGATCTTCTCGCTCAGCTTGTCCTCGATCTCGTGCTGGACCGCGCGGCGCAGGGGCCGGGCGCCGAGGGCCGGGTCGAAGCCGAGCTTGATGAGCTGGCCCTTCGCCGCCTCGGTGAGCTCCACCGTGAGGTCGCGGTCGAGCATCCGCACGCCGAGCCGCTTGATGAAGAGGTCGACGATCTGCATGAGCTCGGGCTTGCTCAGCTGCGGGAAGACGATGGTCTCGTCAACGCGGTTGAGGAACTCGGGCTTGAAGTGCTTCTTCAGCTCCTCCGTGACCTTGGCGCGCATGCGGTCGTAGCCGCTCGCGGAGTCGCCCTCCATGACGAAGCCGACCGGTCCGCCCGCGATGTCCCGCGCGCCGAGGTTGGTGGTCATGATGATCACGGTGTTCTTGAAGTCGACCACGCGGCCCTGACCATCCGTCAGCCGGCCCTCCTCCAGGATCTGGAGCAGGGAGTTGAAGATGTCCGGGTGCGCCTTCTCGATCTCGTCGAAGAGCACCACGCTGAACGGCTTGCGGCGCACCTTCTCGGTGAGCTGGCCGCCCTCCTCGAAGCCGACGAACCCGGGAGGGGCACCGAACAGCCGCGAGACGGTGTGCTTCTCGCCGTACTCGCTCATGTCGAGGGAGATCAGCGCGTTCTCGTCGTCGAAGAGGAACTCGGCGAGCGCCTTGGCCAGCTCGGTCTTTCCGACGCCCGTGGGGCCGGCGAAGATGAACGAGCCGGAGGGACGCTTCGGGTCCTTCAGGCCGGCCCGCGTGCGGCGGATGGTCTTGGCGAGGACCGAGATGGCCTCCTCCTGACCGATGACCCGCTCGTGCAGCGCCTTCTCCATGAAGATGAGCCGCGAGCTCTCCTCCTCGGTGAGCTTGAACACCGGGATGCCGGTCGCCTGCGCGAGCACCTCGGCGATGAGTCCCTCATCCACCTCGGCGGTCGTCGCGACGTCGCCCGACTTCCACTTCTTCTCGAGGCGCAGGCGCTCGGCGAGGAGCTGCTTCTCCTCGTCGCGCAGGCCGGCGGCCTTCTCGAAGTCCTGGTCCTCGATCGCGGTCTCCTTGGCGGCGCGGACCACGGCGATTTTCTCGTCGAACTCCCGCAGCTCCGGCGGCGCCGACAGGATCGACAGGCGCAGGCGGGCGCCGGCCTCGTCGATCAGGTCGATGGCCTTGTCCGGCAGGAACCGGTCGCTGATGTAGCGGTCGGCGAGGTTCGCCGCGGCGACGATGGCACCGTCGGTGATGGACACCCGGTGGTGCGCCTCGTAGCGGTCGCGCAGCCCCTTGAGGATGTTGATCGCGTGGGGCAGCGACGGCTCGGCGACCTGGATGGGCTGGAAGCGGCGCTCGAGCGCAGCATCCTTCTCGAAGTGCTTGCGGTACTCGTCGATGGTCGTGGCGCCGATCGTCTGCAGCTCACCGCGGGCGAGGAGCGGCTTGAGGATCGAGGCCGCGTCGATCGCACCCTCGGCAGCGCCCGCGCCGACGAGCGTGTGGATCTCGTCGATGAAGGTGATGATGTCGCCGCGCGTGCGGATCTCCTTGGTGACCTTCTTGAGGCGCTCCTCGAAGTCGCCGCGGTAGCGGCTGCCGGCGATGAGCGAGCCGAGGTCGAGCGTGTAGAGCTGCTTGTCCTTCAGCGTCTCCGGCACGTCGCCGCGGACGATCGCCTGAGCGAGGCCCTCGACGACGGCGGTCTTGCCGACGCCGGGCTCACCGATCAGCACCGGGTTGTTCTTCGAGCGGCGCGACAGGATCTGCATCACGCGCTCGATCTCCTTCTCGCGCCCGATGACCGGGTCGAGCTTGCCGTCTCGCGCGGCCTGGGTCAGGTTGCGACCGAACTGGTCGAGCACCTGGGATCCCTGCTGCTGCCCCTGCTGCTGCTCACCGCCCACCGCGATGGCCTCCTTGCCCTGGTAACCGGACAGCAGCTGGATGACCTGCTGGCGTACCCGGTTGAGGTCGGCGCCGAGCTTGACGAGCACCTGGGCGGCGACGCCTTCGCCCTCGCGGATGAGGCCGAGCAGGATGTGCTCGGTCCCGATGTAGTTGTGGCCCAGCTGGAGCGCCTCACGCAGGCTCAGCTCCAGCACCTTCTTGGCCCGCGGCGTGAACGGGATGTGTCCCGTCGGCTGCTGCTGGCCCTGGCCGATGATGTCCTGGACCTGCTCGCGCACTGCGTCGAGCGAGATGCCCAGGGACTCGAGAGCCTTCGCCGCGACGCCCTCACCCTCGTGGATGAGGCCGAGCAGGATGTGCTCGGTGCCGATGTAGTTGTGGTTGAGCATCTTGGCCTCTTCTTGGGCCAGGACGACGACACGGCGGGCTCGATCGGTGAATCTCTCGAACATGTTCACTCTCCCTCGACGCCGGTCAGGGAGGCGGCGCCGTTACAGAAAGGGTAACGACGGGGGACGCCCGGAACGTCCGCTGTTCGCTGTCGGCATGACCGCGTGGCGGAGGGCCTGCGACAGGCGTACAAGCGCGAGCCCGCCGCACCGGGCGGAGGGGCCCGAACCGCTGGGCAGCGCCGGGACCGGCTACTGGGCGGCGGGGCGGCCGGCCGCGAAGCGGGCGCGCTCCTCGGCCTCGATCTTGGCCTGGGCCTTGCGCTCGTGCCGGTCGGCGCGGATGACCGACCAGAGGATGAACCAGAACACCAGGCCGACGAGGATCGTCGGGGTGACCGACCAGACGGCGTTCCAGAAGTAGTCCATGGCTTTCTCAGGATACGCGCGTCGCGGCGGGTCGGGCATTCCGCGGGTCGTGCGGACATCCGCCACCCCGCACACCGTCGCGAGCTGTCCGCAGCGCCCGCGCATCAGCTTCCGGAACGACCGAACGCCGCCGGGCGAACCCGGCGGCGTTCGTTCCTTGCGAGAGAGCTGTTACTGCTTGGTCAGCGGCGCGAGCTTGTCGTTGTCCTTGTAGACCTCGGCCGCGTTGTCGGCCGTGACGACGACTGGGTCGAGGTAGTAGGTCGGGACCTTCGTCGCGCCGTTGTCCTCTTCGGCGTTCGTGTCGGCCTTGTCGCCCTTCGCGAGCGAGTTGATCATGTCGACCGTCTGCGCGACCAGCTTGCGCGTGTCCTTGTAGATGGTCATGTACTGCTCACCGGACATGATCAGCGGGATCGACGCGGCCTCGGAGTCCTGACCGGTGATGACGATCGGGCCCTTCTTCGCGTCGGAGACCGACTGGAGGGCGGCACGCGCGAGCGTGTCGTTCGGCGAGAGGACGCCGTTGATGTTGGTGTCGCCCTGGTAGAAGCCCTGCAGCACGGTGTCCATGCGGGACTGGGCGTTGGCCGGGTCCCACTTGTCCGTCTGGACCTTCTCGAACGTGTCCTGGCCCGAGACGACCTTGAGCGTGCCGTCGTCGATCTTCGGCTTGAGCACGTCCATGGCGCCGTTGAAGAAGACGGTCGCGTTCGGGTCGGTCGCGGCGCCCGCGATCAGCTCGATGTTGTAGGTCTTCTGGTCGGGGAACTTCTTGGCGAGACCGTCGAGCAGCGCCTGGCCCTGGTCCTGGCCCACCTTGAAGTTGTTGAACGCGACGTAGTAGTCGACGTCCTTCGTGTCCGAGATGAGGCGGTCGTAGGCGATGATCGACACGCCCTGCTCCTTGGCGTCGGCGACCTGCGCGCCGAGCTGCTTGGCGTCGTTGGCGCCGATGACGATGACCTTGGCGCCGGCCTGGATCATCGCCGTGATCTGAGCCTGCTGGTCCGGGACCGGAGAGGTCGAGCCCGCGTACTGGACGTTGGCCTTGTAGCCGGCCTTCTCGAGGTCGTCGGTGAAGATCTGGCCGGCGATGGTCCAGTTCTCACTCGTCTTGTCGGGGAGGGCGACGCCGATGACCGATCCGGCCTTGAAGCCGCTGGCGGCCGTGTCGCCGCCCGCCGAGTCGCCACCGCGGTCGTTGGACGACCCCGAGCAGCCCGAGAGGGCGAAGACGGCAGCCGAGGCGACCGCCACGGCTGTGATGAGGACTTTGCGCATCGTTGCTTTCTCTTTCACTTGGTGGGGGTGGGGCGTGCGCCCCGGTCTCCGTGACGAACTCAGAGGTTCGGCACGGTGCTCTTGGGCCGGGCCGAGGCCTCGGCGGTGTTCTCGGCCGGCGGGACATCCGGTCGATCGAGGGCGGCGAAGTCGCCACCCGGGCGGCGGAAGCGGGCGATGAGCGAGAGCCCACCGGACCGCTTGCTGAGGACGTCGAGGCCGACGGCCACGAGGAGCACGAGGCCCTTGATGATCTGCACCTGGTCGCTCGAGACGCTCAGCAGCTGGAGTCCGTTGTTGAGGACGGCGATGACGAGACCACCGATGATCGAGCCGATCACCGTGCCGATGCCGCCCGACACCGCGGCGCCACCGATGAACACGGCCGCGATCGCGTCGAGCTCCCAGCCGGTGCCGTCGCCCGGTCCGGTGGCGAGCGAGCGCGAGACGAAGACCACGCCGGCGAGCGCCGCGAGCACCGACATGTTCATCATCACGAAGAAGTTCGTGCGCTTGATGTTGACGCCAGACAGCTCGGCCGCGTGCCAGTTGCCGCCGATCGCGTAGATGTGGCGGCCCGTGACCGTGTTGTTGGTGACGAACGAGTAGACCAGCACGAGGACGCCGAGGATGATGCCCGGGATCGGGAAGCTCGTGCCCGGGCGGCCCGTGGCGAAGAGGTAGGTCGCGAAGGCCAGCACCAGGACGAGGAGCACGACCTTGACGATGCTCACCCACTGCGGGGCCATCACGGCGCCCATCTCCCGCTGACGGCGGCGCAGGCGCACCTCGTTCCAGATGACGGCGAGGGCGGCGAGCAGGCCGAGGATGACGGTGCCGTTGCTGAAGGGGAAGTAGGGCGGGAAGTCGGGGATGTACCCGCCGCCGATGTAGCCGAGGTAGCTCGGGACCGTCTGCGGCGTGGAGTGGCCGACCGCCTGGTTCGCGCCGCGGAAGATGAGCATGCCGGCGAGAGTCACGATGAACGCCGGAACGCCCACGTAGGCGACCCAGAACCCCTGCCAGGCCCCGACGACGACGCCGATGAGGATCGCGATCCCCATGGCGAGGAGCGACATGACGACGCCCTTGGACACCGCTCCGGCGCCGTCTGCGGGCGCCACCCAGGCCGAGTCGATCCCCTTGAGGATGATCACGGTGAGGATGTTCGAGAACGCCGCGACCGATCCGACCGACAGGTCGATGTGCCCCGCCACGATCACCATGACCATGCCGATGGCGAGGATCAGGACGTAGGCGTTCGCGCGGACGATGTTGATGACGTTGCCCGGGTCGAGGGTCTTGCCTCCGGTCAGCACCTGGAAGATCACGATGATGAGGACCAAGGCGCCGAGGATGCCGAACTGGCGGAGCCCGGAGGTGCCCCCGCCGAACATCCGGCCCAGGTCGCGGATTCCGCCCGACTTCTTCACGGGCGCTGTGGTGTCGGTCATCAGGCGACGTCCTTCTTCCGGATCGAGGTCATGCTTCTCATGAGGCTTTCGGGGTTGGCCTGCGCCACCGGCAGCTCGTCGGTGATGCGGCCCTCGAAGATCGTGTAGATGCGGTCGGCGACGCCGAGCAGCTCCGGGAGCTCCGAGGAGATGAGGATGATGCCGGCGCCGGACTCGGCCAGGCGCCGGATGATCTGGTAGATCTCCGTCTTGGCGCCGACGTCGATGCCGCGGGTGGGCTCGTCGAGGATGAGCAGCCGGGGATCGGTGAACATCCACTTGGCGAGGACGACCTTCTGCTGGTTGCCGCCGGAGAGCTTGCTCACGCCCTCGTCGACCGTCGGCGTCTTGACGCGCAGCGACTTCCGGTACTCGTCGGCGACCGCGTGCTCCTTGAAGGCGTCGATGCTGCCGATCCGCTTGCTCGAGATCTTGGACAGCTTCGCCGAGACGACGCTCGTCTTGATGTCGTCGAGCAGGTTGAGCCCGAGCGCCTTGCGGTCCTCGCTCACGTAGGCGATGCCGTGCTTGATCGCGTCCTCGACGTTGCGGATCTGGATCTCCTGGCCGTCGAGGAACACCTGGCCGGAGATCTTCGTGCCGTAGGACTGGCCGAAGATGCTCATCGCGAGCTCGGTGCGGCCCGCGCCCATGAGGCCGGCGAAGCCGACCACCTCGCCGCGGCGGACGTTGAAGCTCGAGTGCTTGGCGACGAGGCGCTCGGCGACGAGCGGGTGGCGCACCGTCCAGTCGCGGACCTCGAAGAAGACCTCGCCGATGGTCGAGCCGTCGTGGGCCGGGAAGCGGTTCTCGAGGACGCGCCCGACCATGCCGCGGATGATGCGGTCCTCGTCGACCCCGCCCTCGGACACGTCGATGGTCTCGATCGTGTGCCCGTCGCGGAGGATGGTGATCGCATCGGCGATCGCCTCGATCTCGTTCAGCTTGTGACTGATCATGATCGAGGTGATGCCGCGGGACTTGAGGCCGCGCAGCAGGTCGAGCAGGTGCTGGGAGTCGCTCTCGTTGAGCGCAGCGGTGGGCTCGTCGAGGATGAGCAGCTTGACGTTCTTGTTGAGCGCCTTGGCGATCTCGACGAGCTGCTGCTTGCCCACGCCGATGCTCTTGATCTTGGTGCCGGGGTCGTCGCTCAGCCCGACGCGGGCGAGGAGCTCGACGGCGCGGCTGTGGGCGGCACGCCAGTCGATGGAGCCCCGTCCCCCGCGCTTGCGAGGCTCGTTTCCGAGGAAGATGTTCTCGGTGATGCTCAGCTCGGGGATGAGCGCGAGCTCCTGGTGGATGATCGCGATGCCCGCGGCTTCGCTCTGCTTGATGCCG
Organism: Naasia aerilata; assembly: GCF_030296595.1. Classification (GTDB taxonomy): domain Bacteria; phylum Actinomycetota; class Actinomycetes; order Actinomycetales; family Microbacteriaceae; genus Naasia; species Naasia aerilata. The sequence continues at coordinate 971,443 of NZ_AP027731.1, forward strand.
CTGAACTGCACCGTCTCGCCGTTGTAGACGATGTCGCCCTCGTAGCTGCCGTAGGCGTAGACGCCGGAGAGGACCTTCATCAGCGTGGACTTGCCCGCGCCGTTCTCGCCGCAGATGGCGTGGATCTCGCCCGCCCGCACGGTGAGGTTCACGTTGTCGAGAGCCACCACGCCGGGAAAGCGCTTGGTGATGCCGCGCATCTCGAGGATGGCAGGAGCATCCGTCCCCATCGTGACCTCCTTGTCGAGCGGTGCCGCATCGGTATCTCGCGGCCCGGGTGGACGTTAGCGAAACCCGAGCCCGCGTTCAAGTCTTGAAGCCAGGAACGCCCGATAGGCGAACATACGCCTGTCTCGCCCCCTTTTGGCGTCAACAAATCAACGCAATATAACGATCCGGTCACGCCCGCGACCAGGGGCGTTCGGCCCGCGCCGGAGGGGCGGCGCCGCCGGGGCGCCGCGGTATTCTGCTCGCGTGACGAGTCGACGGCCGACCCCGGGTTCTCAGTCGTCACTGCGCGAGGCGAACCGCGCCCGCATCGTCGATTCTCTGAAGGTGCACGGCCGGCTGACGCAGGTGGAGCTCGCCGGCGTGACCGGCCTCTCCCCCGCCACGGTGTCGAACATCGTCAAGGAGCTCTCCGGCTACGGCATCCTGCACACGTCCGCGTCCTCACGCAGCGGGCGCCGCGCCGTCGAGGTCTCTCTGGCCCGGCAGCTGGGTCTCGTAGCCGGGTTGCACTTCTCCTCGCGGCATCTGCGGGTCGCCGTCGCCGACGTCGCGCACACCGTCATCGCCGAGAACTCCGTGCCCGTCGCGCTCGAGCACCGCTACGACCGTGAGCTGGACCGGGCGGCCCTGCTGCTCGGCGACATGATGGAGTCCGTCGAGGCGGACCTCTCCGACCTGCTGGCCATCGGCCTCGCGCTGCCCGTTCCCGTCGACCAGACGACCGGCATGGTCGCCGCACCCGGCATCCTCCGCGGCTGGGACGGCGTGCGCGTCGGCGAGCAGCTCGAGGCACGGCTGCAGCGGCCCGTCCTCGTCTCGAGCGACGCCGAGGCGGGCGCTCTCGCCGAGTACCGCTTCGGCGCGGGCAGCGGCTCCCGCGGGCTCGCCTACCTGCGGGTCGGCCACACCATCAGCGCCGCGCTGCTCGTGGACGGGGAGCCGTTCCGCGGCACCACGGGCAAGGCCGGGCAGATCGGGCACGTGACCATCGACGAGAACGGCCCCATCTGCCGCTGCGGCTCCCGGGGCTGCCTGGAGACCCTCGCCGGCGGTCCGGCCCTCCTCGAGCTGTTCCGGGGCGACCCGGGCATGCAGCGGCTGCGCGATCTCCTCGCCCGCGCGGACACCGGGGACGCCAGCGCGCGCCGCGTCATCGCGGACGCCGGCCGGCACATCGGCATCGCGGCGGCCAACCTCTGCAACCTCTTCGACCCCGACCTCATCGTCGTCGGCGGGCAGCTCGCGGGGGCGGGCGAGACGCTCATCGCGCCGCTGCGTCACTCGCTCGAGCGGAGCGTGCTCGCCGGGATCGGCGAGAGCGCCCGCATCGTGCAGGGCGAGCTCGGGGAGCGCGCGGAGCTGCTCGGCGCCCTGGCCCTCGCGATCGACAACGTCGGCGTGGTGGCCGACAGCGCCGTCACGTCGGTCGGGGCGTAGGGATGCCCTTCCGCCTCCCTCGGCTCGCGCTCGCCGTCGCGCTGACCCTCCTGGCCTCGCTGACCGGGTGCGCTCCGCTCGGGCCCGCCCAGGGGACGATCGCGCTCCTGCTGCCCGAGTCGAAGACGACCCGCTACGAGGCTGTCGACCGGCCGGTGTTCGAGCACCGCGTCAAGGAGCTCGGCTCCTACCGGCTGCTCTACTCCAACGCCGACCAGGACGCCGCCAAGCAGCAGGCACAGGCGGAGGCGGCGCTCGCCTCCGGCGTTGAGGTGCTCGTGCTCGACCCCGTCGACGCGGAGGCCGCGGTCAGCATCGTCTCCGCGGCCAACGCGCAGGGCGTCCCCGTCATCGCCTACGACCGCCTGCCGGCCGGCGGCCGGCTCGCCTACTACGTCTCCTTCGACAACGAGCGGATCGGCGAGCTGCAGGGCGAGGCGTTCGCGAAGGCCGTCGAGGAGACCCCCGGGGACACGGGGGTCCTGATGGTGAACGGCTCCCCCACCGACCCCAACGCCATCCAGTTCCGGCAGGGCGCCGAGTCGCGCATCGACGAGGCCGGCCTGACGGTGCTCGCCTCCTTCGACACCCCCGACTGGAGTCCCGACCAGGCGCAGAACTGGGTGGCCGCGCAGATCACCCGGTTCGGCCCGCGCATCGTCGGCATCTACGCCGCGAACGACGGCACGGCCGGCGGGGCCATCGCGGCGCTCAAGGCGGCGAACGTAGCCCCCATGCCCGTCGTCTCCGGCCAGGATGCGGAGCTCGCGGGCATCCAGCACATCGTGGCCGGCGACCAGTACCTCACCATCTACAAGGCGATGCGGAAGCAGGCGGAGCTCGCGGCCGAGGCGGCGGTGGCCCTCGTGAACGGCGATCCGGTGTCCGCCGACTCCGAGGTGGACGGGACGCCGGCCACGATCCTGCCGGCAGAGGTCGTCACGAAGGACACCATCCTCTCCACCGTCGTGGCCGACGGCGTGTACTCCATCGACCAGATCTGCACGCCCGACTACGCGGCCGCGTGCGCGCGGGCGGGAATCGAGTGAGCCGGGCAGGGCAGGATGGAGCCATGGCCTCGCGCGTGCTCTCCGTGGCCGACACGGACGAGAACCCGGACCGGATCCTCTCGCTGCGGGGCATCGCGAAGAAGTTCGGCGCGGTGCGCGCGCTTGCCGGCGTCGATCTGGACGTGCATGTGGGCGAGGTCGTCGCGATCGTCGGCGACAACGGCGCCGGGAAGTCCACCCTCGTCAAGATCCTCGCCGGTGTGCACCCGGCGGACGGCGGCCGCATCCGCTTCTTCGGACAGCCGGCCGCGATCGACACCCCGACCGACTCCCTCGACCTCGGCATCGCGACCGTCTTCCAGGACCTCGCGCTCTGCGACAGCCTCGACGTCGTCTCCAACCTCTGGCTCGGCCGCGAGCTGACCCGCGCGGGGAGCCTCGACGAGGTGGAGATGGAGAAGCGGTCGTGGGGCCTGCTCCGCGAGCTGCACGCCCGCATCACCGACGTCCGGGTTCCGGTCGCCTCCCTCTCCGGCGGCCAGCGGCAGACGGTGGCCATCGCCCGCTCGCTGATCGGCGACCCGCACGTCGTCGTCCTCGACGAGCCCACCGCCGCACTCGGGGTGTCGCAGACGGCGGAGGTGCTCAACCTCATCGAGCGCCTCCGCGACCGCGGGCTCGGGGTCATCCTCGTGAGCCACAACATCGCCGACGTGCTCGCCGTGGCCGACCGCGTCGTCGTGCTGCGCCTCGGCCGCAACAACGGCGACTTCCGCGCCTCCGACACCTCGAGCGACGCCCTCATCGCCGCGATCACCGGCGCGGTCGACCACTCCCGGCGGCCGAGGGACGACGACGAGTGAGGAAGGACCCCGCCGCCTCGCCGAGAACCCGGACCTCTCGGCCGGCCCCGTGAAGGACCTGGTCGCCACGGGCGTCTACCGCGTCCGCACCGGTGACCTCGCCAACGCGCCCGTGCTGATCGGACTGGCGCTGATCTGGCTCGTGTTCGGGATCCTCAACCCGGTGTTCCTCAGCCCGACCAACCTCGTGAACCTCACGATGCAGTCCGCGCCGACCGGCGTCATCGCGATCGGGATCGTCCTGCTGCTGCTCATCGGGGAGATCGACCTGTCGGTCGGGTCGGTGAGCGGCCTCGCGGGCGCGATCCTCGCGGTCGGCGCTACCCAGCTGGGCCTGCCGCTGCCGGTCGTCCTGCTCGCCGCCCTCGCCTGCGGCCCGATCATCGGCGTCGTCTACGGCTTCCTGTACACCCGCCTCGGTGTTCCGGGCTTCGTGCTGACCCTCGCAGGCCTGCTGGCCGCCCTGGGCCTGCAACTGCGGGTGCTCGGCACGGCCGGATCGGTCACCATCCCGTTCGACTCGTGGATCGTGCAGTTCGGGCAGCAGCTGTTCCTTCCCGCGCCGGTCATGTATGCGATCGACGCGGTCGTCGTGGGCGTGGTCGCCTGGCGGCTCTTGGCGACCGCCCGACGGCGGGCGGAAGCGGGGCTGGCCGCGCGCAGCACGCTCGGCATCGCGCTGCGCGTCGTCGCCCTCGCGGTGCTCCTGTTCTTCTGCACCTGGTACCTCGACCTGGGCGCCGCGCGGGGTGGGGGCGATGGTGCTCGTGTTCGTCGCGCTGGTCGCGGGCACCCACCTGCTGCTGACCCGCACCCGCTTCGGCCGCGCCGTGTACGCGGTGGGCGGCAGCGTCGAGGGCGCGCGGCGCGCCGGCATCCGGGTCGCGCGGATCCAGATCTCCCTTTTCGTGCTCTGCTCCACGTTCGCGGCGCTCGGCGGGATCCTGGCGGCCGCACGGCTCGCGGGCGCGAACCAGTCGAGCGGCGGCGGCGACGTCTTCTTGAACGCCATCGCGGCCGCGGTCATCGGCGGCACCAGCCTCTTCGGCGGCCGCGGCTCGGCGTTCTCCGCCCTCCTCGGGGTGCTCGTGCTCACCTCGATCTCGCTGGGGCTGACGCTGCTCTCGCTCGACTCCTCGGTCCGCTACATCGTGACGGGCGCCGTGCTGGTGCTCGCCGTCACGGTGGACTCGCTGTCCCGCCGCTCGCGCGCCGCCGCCGGGCGCGCGTAGCGCTTCGGCGCCGAGCGCGCCCCGTACCGACGAGCGCGCCCCGGCTACGCCCCGCGCTCGTCGTCCCGCACCGCGCGCGGCGGGAGGGACGGCGCTCGGCGGAACGGAGCAAGCGGAGCTAGCTGCCGCTGCCGCCGGACACGATGCCGATGATGCCGCTCACGAGGAAGTAGAGCCCGATGGCGCCCACGATGACCCAGATCGCGATCCGGTTGATCGAGGGCGGCTTCGGCTTGTTCGGGTCGCGCAGCTCGTCGTCGGGCAGGTAGCTCATTCGCGCCTCACTTCACCAGGGGGAAGAGGATGGTCTCGCGGATGCCGAGGCCGGTGAGCGCCATGAGGAGACGGTCGATGCCCATCCCCATGCCGCCGCTCGGTGGCATGCCGTGCTCGAGCGCGCGGAGGAAGTCCTCGTCCACGCGCATGGCCTCCGGGTCGCCGCCCGCCGCGAGGCGCGCCTGCTCCACGAAGCGCTCCCGCTGGATGACGGGGTCCACGAGCTCCGAGTAGCCGGTCGCGAGCTCGAAGCCGCGCACGTAGAGGTCCCACTTCTCGACGACGCCTACGCGACTGCGGTGGTCGCGGACGAGCGGCGACGTGTCGACCGGGAAGTCGCGCACGAAGGTCGGGGCGGTGAGGCCCGGCTTCACGTGGTGCTCCCACAGCTCCTCGACCCACTTGCCGCGCAGCGGGTGGTCGAGCTCGATGTCCACGGCCGCGGCCAGCTGCTCCAGCCGGCTGAGCGGGGTCTCCGGCGTGATCTCCTCGCCCACCGCCTCGCTCAGCGACTCGTACATGCCGATCCGGGCCCACTCGCCGCCGAGGTCGTACTCGGTGCCGTCGGCCCAGGTCACGACGGTGGAGCCGGACACGGCGAGCGCCGCGTTCTGCACGAGCTCCTGGGTGAGGTCGGCGATCCCGTTGTAGTCGGAGTACGCCTGGTACGCCTCGAGCATCGCGAACTCGGGCGAGTGCGTCGAGTCGGCGCCCTCGTTGCGGAAGTTGCGGTTGATCTCGAAGATCCGCTCCAGCCCGCCCACGACGGCGCGCTTGAGGTACAGCTCAGGCGCGATGCGGAGGTAGAGGTCCGTGTCGAACGCGTTGCTGTGGGTGACGAAGGGACGCGCGGACGCTCCGCCGTGCTGGATCTGCAGCATCGGCGTCTCGAGCTCCAGGAAGTCGTGCGCGGCGAAGGTGGACCGCAGGGAGGCGACCGCCGTGGCCCGCCAGCGCACGGTCTCACGAGCGCGATCGCGGACCAGGAGGTCGAGGTAGCGGGCGCGGACGCGCGTCTCCTCGCTCAGCTCGGCGTGCAGGTTCGGCAGCGGACGCAGCGCCTTCGCCGCCATGGTCCACGACGACGCGAGGACGGACAGCTCGCCCCGGCGGGAGGAGATCACCTCGCCGGAGACCTGCACGAGGTCGCCGAGGTCGACGAGCTCCTTCCAGCGCGTGAGGGCGTCCTCCCCCACCTCCGCGAGGCTCAGCATGACCTGGAGGCGGTCGCCCGCGCCCGACTGCAGCGCGGCGAACACCAGCTTCCCGGTGATGCGCTGGTGGACGACCCGCCCCGCGAGGCTGACCGTGACCCCGGTCTTGTCGTCGGGCTGCAGGTCGCCGAAGCGCGCGCGGACCGCCCCGATGGTGTCGGAGACCTCGACGCCGACCGGGTAGACCTCGTCGCCGTCGGCGAGGACCCGGTTGCGCTTCTCGAGGCGCACGGCCATCTGCTCACTGACCTCGGCCTCGGTGAGCTGGGTGGGCAGGGGCTCGTCGGTCACGTGCTCTCTCTCCTGGATGTGCGGGCGACTGTCAACGCTACCGCGGCTCGTGCGGACGCCCGCCCTCCCGCAGGCGGCCCGCGGAGGTCCGCACGCCCCGCGGGAGCGGACCGGCGTCAGCCGAGGTAGGCGGCGTCGTTGTCGATGAGGCGGGTGCCGTCCACGGTCGCGGCGATGAGGATCCGGACGGGCCCGCGGAAGCCGTCGTCCACCGGCCGGAACGTGGCGGGGTCGACGACCGCGAGGTAGTCGAGCTTGACGAGCGGTTCGCCCATGAGCGCGGACTGGGCGGCCGCCACGCAGGAGTCGACGCCGCCGCGGTCGGCGGCCGACACCGCGGCCTCGAGGGCGGTGTGCAGCGCGCGGGCGGCGGAGCGGGCGCGCGGATCGAGACGGGCGTTGCGGCTGGAGAGGGCCAGGCCGTCGGTGTCCCGGACGGTCTCGACCACGTCGACCGTGACGGGGAAGTCGAGATCGCGCACCATCTGCTGCACGAGGAACACCTGCTGGGCGTCCTTCTGGCCGAAGACGACGGTGTTCGGGCCGACGATGTTGAGGAGCTTCGCGACGACCGTGAGCACCCCTCGAAGTGACCGCGGCGGCTCTGTCCCTCTAGCAAGCCGGCCACCGGCCCTCCTGTGACCCGCGTCGCGCTCGGGCCGTTCGGGTACATGACCTGCTCGGTCGGTGCGAAGACGAGCGTCGCGCCCTCCGCGGCGAGCGCCGCCACGTCCGCCTCCAGGGTGCGAGGGTAGAGCGCGAGATCCTCGGACTGGCCGAACTGCAGCGGGTTCACGAAGATCGACACCACGACGATGTCGGCGACCGAGGCGGCGTGCCGCACCAGGGCGAGGTGGCCCGCGTGGAGCGCGCCCATGGTGGGAACGAGCGCGACGCGCGGTGCCGGGACGCCGGCGGCGACCGCGTCCGCCCGCGCCGCGCGCACCGCGTTCCGGATGCCCTCCACGGTCGGGAGCACGGCGGGAAGCACGGTGGTCACTCGTCCTCCGGCAGCTCGTCGAAGCCGTCAGCGGGAAGATCGGCCGGATCGATGCTATCCGGCTGCGCACGGCTCAACGCGTCCTCGACCGTCGTGCGGGCGAGGGCGCCGAGCACCGAGCCCGGGGACTCGACGCCGAGACCGGCGAGGATGCGCGTTGCCTGCTCGATGATCGACGTCGAGAACGTCGACACCGTCGTGATCGCCTCCGCGTAGGCCGGCCGGTCGGCCTCGGCGATGAGGACAGGCTCGCCGCCCATCTCCACGACGAGGGCTTGGCCGATCGGCTGCACGGGCGTCGGCGCGGTGACGGCGAACCACGCCTCGGCGAGCCGGGCCAGGTCGAGGCTCGTGCCGGTGAACGACATCGCCGGATGGATTGCGAGCGGGATCGCGCCGGCCGCGGTCGCCGGTGCGAGCACCGCCGTCCCGTAGCCCGGGGCCGTGTGCACGACGAGCTGACCCGCCTGCCAGTCGCCGGTTGTGGCGAGTCCCTCGACGAGACCCGGCAGCTGGTCCGGCGGCACGGCGAGGAGCACCAGCTCGCTGCGCTCCACGATCTGCGGCACGGTCAGCACGGGGACCGCGGGCAGCAGCGCCGCGGCGCGCTCCCGACTGCGCTCGGAGATGGCGGAGATGCCGGTGAGGGCGTGCCCGGCTCCGGCGAGGGCCGCGCCGAGCACGGGGCCCACGCGGCCGGCCCCGATCACGCCGACACCGAGTCGGCCGGAGCGCGCGGCTCTCACGATGCGGTCCTCGGGCTGTTCCAGCGGTGGGTGGTGTCGGCCTCCCCGGAGGTGACTGCCGTGGTCCGGAGGTCGTCGAAGAGGCTCACGGCGGTCCGGGCATCCACGACCTCGAGGCGCGGGAGCACGGGACCCGCCACGGTGTGGGCGTGCACTCCGGCGAGCCGGAGACGGCGCTGGAGGGGACCCTGCACGAGGGCGACGCTCTGCAGCCGCGCCTGCGGAACGAGGATCAGGGAGCGCCAGATGGCGCCACGGCGGAGGACGAGCGCAGAGCCCGTCAGGGTGAAGCCCGTGCGCCGCCAGGAGAAGGGGCGCAGCCAGCGCGCGCGCCGCGGTGCGTTGACGAACCCGTCCGTGCCGCCCTTTCCGACGAGCCCGGTTTCGAGCAGGCTCGGGTCGGCGTCCCCGAGGGCGGGGTGGAGGAGCGCCAGCACGCGCGCCACATCGGCGCGGCTGCCGACCGGGAGCAGCGTCGTGGCGGGCGTCGCGCCGCCACGACCCGAGCCGGAGCCGGAGCTCGCGAGGTTCGTGGTGATCTGCCACCACCCTGCCGCGCGCCACAGGAGCGGCTGGCGCACCGCAATGGCGTGCACGCGGCCGGGCGGGATGGTCTGGTTGCTCGTCGACAGCAGCCCGTACCCCACGCGGACCCCGTTGGGCGTGCCGGCGATGCTGTACCGGAGGGTGCGGGTGAAGCGCTGCACGATCAGGCTGCCCATCCCGAGCAGGGCCGGGAAGGCGCCGAGGAGCACGTACCAGCTGCCGACGCTGAGCGACCACGGGATGCCCACCCCGAGGACCAGCACCAGGATCAGCGTCGACTCGGTGAGGAGGAGGGACCCGATGAGCCGGCCGGGCGGGATCTTGACGACGGATTCCGGCGGCGCCTCACCGGGATCGAGCTCGGGGGCAAGGAGCTCGCCGACGCGCTGCTCGAGGAGTCCGGTTCGCGCGCGCTCGACCGCGGGAGCACCGCCCCGCTTGGCGCCGGAGGCCAGCGCGAGCACGTCGCGGCGGAGGGTGTCGGCCGCGGCCGACCCGAGGAAGGCGAGCCGGACGTTGGCGTCCTGTCCGGCGACCGAGATCTCGAGGCGGGCGGCTCCGAACAGCCGGGCGAGGAGGGGGCGGCCGAGATTGATCCCCTGAATACGGTCGAGCCTCGCCTGCCGCTGGGTCCGGAAGAGGATGCCGGAGCGCACCTCGACCACCTCGTCGGTGACGCGGAACTGGTTGAAGCGCCAGGAGAGGTAGAAGCCGACAACGCCGAGGAGGACCAGCACGATGGCGCCGCCGAGCACCGGCAGCAGCCAGCCCCGCTCGATCAGGAGGTCGAACGGATCCTTCTCCTCGAAGCCGACCGCGAGGTCGATGAGGCGGTCCCGGAAGTTGGCGACCAGGATGCCGAGGATCGCGACGAAGGCGACTCCGCCTCGGAGGAACGGCGTCGCGGGGTGCAGGCGGTGCCATTCCCCGTCCGCGAGCGCAGCGGCCTCGGCCCTCGGCGCCTCCGCGGCCCGGATCGCCTCGGGCTCGGTGCCGGCCGGCCGGCCGCCAGGGTCCCCGACCGGACCCGCCTCGGCGCCGAGCGGCCGGATCGGGTCGGTGCTCACAAGCCGACCCGTCGCGTCTCGGCAAGGCCGACCAGCCGGTCGCGGAGCCCCTCCGCCTCGCCCTCAGGCAGCCCGGGGATGGTGACGTTGGTGGCGGCCGCCGCCGTCACGAACTTCAGCTCGGACAGCCCGAGAGCCCGCGAGAGCGGGCCGCGGTTGATGTCGATCAGCTGCATGCGGCCGTACGGGATGGCGACGAACCGCTGGAAGAGCAGCCCGCGCCGGAAGAGCAGGTCGTCCTCGCGCAGCTGATAGCCGTAGGACCGCACCCGGCGAGGCACGAGCGACGTGGCGAAGAGGGCGACGAGGGCCGCGGCCGTGAAGATCGCGGCCATCACTCCGGCGCCGAGCAGGAAGGTGACGACCGCGAGCACCACGGCGAGCAGCACAGTCACCCCGCTGCCGGCGAGCTCCACGCCGACCTGCTTGGGCGAGACGCGCTTCCACTCGCCGTCGACGGGCTCCAGCCGCTCTGCCATGCCGCTCATTCTCCCTGGAGCCCGAGGGGCGGGGTCGCCTTGTCGGGGTCGTCCTCCGGCGGGATCCGGCACCAGTGCTCCACGAGCAGTCCGCAGACGATGAGGATGATCGCCGCGGCGATCGAGACCGCGGTCGCCACGAGCGACGGGACCGGAGGGAGCACGGGCCGGCTCAGCAGGTAGACGCCGACGCCGATCGCGGCGCCACCCAGGAGGGCGCCCACCAGGGTGGACGCCTTGGCCAGGAGCAGGATGCGCATCGCCCGGAACGGGTCGACGCGGCGGGTCGACGACCCGTGCACCGACTGCCGGATGGGCCAGCCGACCGCCACGACGATCGCGCCGATGCCGACGAGGGTGACGGGAAGCGAGTAGGGCGGCACCAGCACGGGGAGTCCCCCGCGGCCAGTCCCACCTCGAGCAGCCAGCCCAGCACGGCGCCGGCCAGGGCGAGCGCGAGGGGCAGGGCGACGCCGGTCCGTCTCACCGCGCATCCTCGGCGGTGAGACGGGCGAGGAGCTCGTCCACCCGTCCGTGTCCGGGAAGCACCGCGTCGGGGTCCGCGGCGAGCCAGGGGCGCAGCACGAAGTCGCGCTCGGCGGCGCGCGGGTGGGGCAGCTCGAGCGAGGGGGTCACGATGCGCTCGGTGCCGTAGGCGATGAGGTCGAGGTCGAGCGTCCGGTCGCCCCAGCGCTCGTTGCGCTCGCGCCCGTGGGCGCGCTCGATGTCCAGCAGCACGCCGAGAAGGCGCTCCGGGGTCAGGTCGGAGGTGCCGAGCACGACCTGGTTGAGATAGGCCGGCTTGTCCGGGTCCTCCCCTGCGAGGGTGAGAGCGACCGTCTCGAGCACCGGCGACTCCGCCGTGATCTCGAGGCCCTCCTCGCCGCGCAGGGCGGCCACCGCCGAGGCGAGGGTGCCTGCCCGGTCGCCGAGGTTGCTGCCCAGCGCGATCACCACGGGGCTCCGCCGCTGCCGGGTCAGGGAGACGCTCACATCGTCGAACGCTACCGGGATGGGCGCCTGCGGCTTGTGCACCGTGACGGCGACCGCGAGAACTCGGTCCGCGCGGAGGACGGCGGAGGCGATGCGGTCCGCGAGCGTCTCGATGAGGTCGACGGGATCCCCGGCGACGATGCCTGCCACCTCCTGGGCGAGCTCGCCGTAGTGCACGGTGTCGCGGACGTCGTCCGAGGCCGCGGCGGGCGCGAGGTCCAGCGTGAGGTCGAGGTCGATCACGAAGTCCTGGCCGGCGATCCGCTCCTCGGGGAGGACGCCGTGGTAGCCGCGGGTCCGCAGCCCGCGCAGGCTGATGCGATCGGACGCGCTCATGCTGTCGCCTTCCGCCAGGCGTCGGCCACGTCGAGCGCCGCCACGGTCGCGGCCACGTCGTGCACGCGGAGCGCGGCGACCCCCTCGAGCGAGAGCAGCGCGCTGAGCACGGCGGTGGGGAGGTCGCGCGCCGTCGCGTCCTCGCGGCCCGCGAGGCTCGGCAGGGCGCCGAGGAAGCGCTTGCGCGATGCCCCGATGAGCAGGGGCTGGCCGAGCGCGTTGAGCACGGGGAGCGCCCCGAGCAGCTGCCAGTTGTGGGCCGCGTCCTTCGCGAACCCCAGCCCGGGATCGAGCAGGATGCGGTCACGGGAGATCCCGGCTGCCGTGAGCGCCTCGACGCGCTGGGCGAGCTCGTCCCGGACCTCGGCCACCACGTCGGTGTAGGAGGCCGGGGTGCCCGCGGGTCCCCGCCAGTGCATCGCCACGAAGGGGACACCCGCCTCGGCGACCACCACGGCCATCTCGGGGTCACCGAGTCCGCCGGACACGTCGTTGACGACCGCGGCGCCGGCCACGAGCGCCGCACGCGCGGTGGCGGCGTGCATGGTGTCGATGCTGACCGGCACTCCCCGGTCGACGAGCGCCTCGATGACGGGGACGACCCGGCGCTGCTCCTCGGCGATGGGCACCGGATCGGCGTGCGGCCGGGTCGACTCGCCGCCGACGTCCACGTAGTCGGCACCCGCGTCCACGAGGCGCAGGGCCGCGGCCACGGCGTCCGAGGGTCCGGCGAAGCGTCCGCCGTCACTGAACGAGTCCGGCGTCACGTTGAGGATGCCGAAGACCAGGGGCCGATCGCTCACTCGGGCACCTCGGGGGCCGCTCCGAGCAGGGCGAGCGCCTCCCCCGGCGTGCGGGGTCGGCGAGCTCGCCTCGCGAGGCGAGGGTCACCGCGTCGGCGCCCACGGTGCGGGTGCCGCGCGCCCAGAGGCAGCCGTGGGACGCGGACAGCACGACGAGCACGCCGCGCGCGCCCAGACCGTCCTCCACGGCGGAGGCGAGCTGCTCGCTCATCCGCTCCTGCATCTGCGGCCGGGAGGCGACGACGTCGACGGCGCGGGCGATGCGGCCGAGCCCGGCGAGCCGGTCCGCCGGCAGGTAGGCCACCGAGGCGACGCCGCTGAACGGGAGCAGGTGGTGCTCGCACATCGAGCGGAACGGGATGCCGCGGAGGGCGATCAGCTCCGTGGCGGCATCACCGATCGGCAGCGCGTCCTGGGCGAGGATCTCGGACGCGTCGACGCCCACGCCGGCGAATAGCTCGGAGTAGGCGTCGGCGACGCGGGCGGGAGTGTCCGCCAGCTCGGGCCGGGTGGGGTCCTCACCGAGGGCGGTGAGGAGCTCGGCGACCGCGGCTCGGACGCGCGCGCGGTCCACCGGGCTGCCGCTGTTCTCCGGGTCGGCGGGGCGGGGCGAAGCCGGATCGGCCTCGCCCTGCACCTCGTCGCCGGACACTAGGCCGTTGCGGGTCGGGGCTTGATCCGCGGCGCGCGTGCGCGCTTCGGCTCGCCGGGCTCGGAGTCCACTCCGCCGTCGACCGCGCCGCCGTCGATGGGCGCCTTCACGGGGATGCTGACCGCGGGCAGGTCGGAGACGGGGCGCTTGTCGCTGGAGAGCCACTGCGGGCGCTCGGGCAGGTGCACGATGTCCTTGAAGATGTCGGCCAGCTGGTTCTGGTCGAGCGTCTCCTTGTCGAGCAGCTCGGCGGCGAGGGCGTCCAGGGTGGCGCGGTTCGCGGTGAGCACCTGGTAGGCCTCGTCGTGCGCCGCCTCGATGAGCGCGCGCACCTCCTCGTCGACCTTCTGGGCGAGCTCCTCGGAGTAGTCGCGCTGGTGTCCCATGTCGCGGCCCAGGAACATCTCGCCGGAGGAGGCGCCGAGCTTGACCGAGCCGATGAGCGAGCTCATGCCGAAGTCGGTGACCATCTTGCGAGCGGTGCCGGTGGCCTTCTCGATGTCGTTCGAGGCGCCGCTGGTGGGGTCGTGGAACACGATCTCCTCCGCGACGCGACCGCCCATGGCGTAGGCGAGCTGGTCGAGGAGCTCGTTCCTCGTGACCGAGTACCGGTCCTCGAGGGGCAGCACCATCGTGTAGCCGAGGGCGCGACCGCGGGACAGGATCGTCACCTTGGTGACCGGGTCGGTGTGGTTCATCGCCGCCGCGACGAGCGCGTGCCCGCCCTCGTGGTACGCGGTGATGAGCTTCTCCTTGTCCTTCATCACGCGGCTGCGGCGCTGGGGGCCGGCGATGACGCGGTCGACGGCCTCGTCGAGCGCGCGGTTGTCGATCAGCTGCGCGTTAGAGCGCGCGGTGAGGAGCGCGGCCTCGTTGAGCACGTTGGCGAGGTCGGCGCCCGTGAAGCCCGGCGTCTTGCGCGCGAGGACCTCGAGATCGACGCCCTGGGCCATCGGCTTGCCCTTCGAGTGCACCTCGAGGATGCGGCGGCGGCCGTTGAGGTCGGGCGCGTCCACACCGATCTGCCGGTCGAAGCGTCCGGGGCGGAGCAGGGCCGGGTCGAGGATGTCGGGGCGGTTGGTGGCGGCGATGAGGATGACGTTGGTCTTGACGTCGAAGCCGTCCATCTCGACGAGCAGCTGGTTGAGCGTCTGCTCGCGCTCGTCGTGCCCACCGCCGAGGCCGGCGCCGCGGTGGCGGCCGACCGCGTCGATCTCGTCGACGAAGATGATCGCGGGCGCGTTGTTCTTGGCCTGCTCGAACAGGTCGCGGACGCGGCTGGCGCCGACGCCGACGAACATCTCGACGAAGTCGGATCCGGAGATCGAGTAGAAGGGGACGCCGGCCTCACCCGCGACCGCGCGGGCGAGCAGGGTCTTGCCGGTTCCGGGAGGGCCGTAGAGCAGGACGCCCTTGGGGATGCGCGCGCCAACGGCCTGGAACTTCGCGGGCTCCTTGAGGAAGTCCTTGATCTCCTGGAGCTCCTCGACGGCCTCCTCGGCTCCGGCGACGTCCTTGAACGTGACCTTCGGGGTCTCCTTCGAGACCAGCTTGGCGCGGGACTTGCCGAACTGCATGACGCGGTTGCCGCCGCCCTGCATGCCGGAGAGCATCAGCCAGAAGAAGGCGCCGATGAGGATGAGGGGGAGCAGGAAGCTCAGCGCGGAGAGGAACCAGTTCGGCTGCGGGACCTCGTCGTCGTAGCCGTCGGACGGGGTGGACGCGTCGACCGCCTTGACGATGTCCGCACCGCGCGGGGTGACGTAGTAGAACTGCACCTGCTTGCCGAGCTCCTGGTCGGCGCGCTGCAGGGTGATGTCGACGCGGTTCTCGCCGTCGACGATCTTCACGGACTGGACGTTGTCGCCCTTGAGCAGATCGAGACCCTGCTGGGTGGTGACCGGCCGGAACCCCGAGCCGGTGAGCAGGCTCGAGCCCACCCACACCACGATGACCGCGATCACGATGTAGAGGATCGGGCCTCGGAAGATGCGCTTGACGTCCATGATGGTGCAAGGGTACAGGCCCGATTCTGGGCCTTATCCGGTTGTCAGCCGTAGGCGAACCATGAAAGGGCCCGCACGCGCCCCCTATTGGGAGGGGGTGGAGTACACGTGAGGGGCGAGGACGCCCACGCCGCGGAGATTCCGGTACCTCTCGGCGTAGTCCAGGCCGTAGCCGACGACGAACTCGTTGGGGATGTCGAAGCCGATGTAGCGGGGGTCGACGCGCATCTTCATGGCATCCGGCTTGCGCAGGAGCGCGGCGACCTCGACGGATGCCGGACCCCGGGAGCGGAGGTTGTCGAGGAGCCAGGAGAGGGTCAGCCCCGAGTCGATGATGTCCTCGACGATGAGGACGTGCCGGTCGTGCAGGTCGCTGTCGAGGTCCTTCAGGATGCGGACGACGCCGGAGGACTTCGTGCCGGAGCCGTAGGAGCTCACCGCCATCCAGTCCATCTCGATCGGCAGGGTCAGCTCGCGCGCGAGGTCGGCCATGACCATGACGGCGCCGCGGAGGACGCCGACCAGCAGCAGATCCTCGCCCGCGTAGTCGCGCTCGATCTCGCGGCACATCTCCG
Source organism: Naasia aerilata (assembly GCF_030296595.1). Classification (GTDB taxonomy): domain Bacteria; phylum Actinomycetota; class Actinomycetes; order Actinomycetales; family Microbacteriaceae; genus Naasia; species Naasia aerilata. The sequence continues at coordinate 987,200 of NZ_AP027731.1, forward strand.
CGATCCGCCCCCGGATCTGCTCCTCGGTGAGGAGGAGCCGGACCAGGTCGTTCTCGACGTCAGCGGGGATCATCGGACGGCGTTCCTCCAGAGTCGTGGGGCGGGGAGTCGGCTTCGAGCGCGGACGCGGCGGCGGTTCCCCCGCCCGGTGCGGCCGAGAAGCGCAGCAGGCCCTCCCGGCGCTCCACTGTAACGCCGGGCAGGTCGACGCCTCCCTGCCCGTGCCAGTCGCTGACGAGCCGGGCGACCGCCACCGTCTGCGCGCGGGTCGGGGTCACGCCGAACTCCCCCTCGACCGCGAGGCGGATCACGCGGTGGCGGAGGGCCGGCGGGTTCGACTCGAGAGCGGCGACCGGGAGGGCGATGCCCGCCTCCGAGTGCTCGGCGATCTCCTCGACCCACTCCTCCGCCAGGGCGTCGAGCGCGGCGGCGTCCTCGCGCAGCTGATCGGCCGTCCGCGCCAGGGCGTCCGCGACGCCCGGGCCCAGTTCGCGCTCGAGCAGAGGCAGGATCGTCCGGCGGACGCGGACGCGCAGATATCGCTCGTCGGTGTTGTGCGGGTCATGCCAGGGTTCGAGCCCCAGGTCCGCGCACGCCGCCTCGGTCGTCGCGCGCGGGACGCCGAGCAGCGGCCGGAGGTACGGGGGCGCATCGGCGCGCATGCCGGCGAGGGAATCGGGGCCCGAGCCGCGGGCGAGCCCGAGCAGCACGGTCTCCGCCTGATCGCTGCGGGTGTGCGCCAGCAGGACGCGGACCGCGCCGGTCTCCTCGAGTGCGGCCTGAAGCGCCCCGTGGCGCGCAGCACGGGCGGCCGCCTCAGGTCCGCCTCCCCGTCCACCCGCACCGGTCGGACCTGCACCGGGTCCAGGCCGAGCGCCCGCGCGGCCTCGGCGGCGGCCGCGGCGACCTGCGCCGAGCCCTCCTGAAGGCCGTGGTCGACGACGACCGCGCCGGCCCGGAAGCCCGCGCGCGGCGCCTCGAACGCGGTCGCGGCGGCGAGGGCGAGAGAGTCCGCTCCGCCGCTCAGTGCGACGAGCAGCAGCCGGTCCTCGCCGGGCCCCAGCGGTCCGAGGGCGGCGCGGACTGCGCGGCGGGTGTCGGCGACGGCCGGCGTCAGGCGGGGCCGGGAGGGCATCCACTAACGTTATTGCGTCCCGCGGGGCCCCGCCCGCCGTCATCCAGCACGAGGAGAGCCGACGCACATGGCCGACTACGACGTCGTCATCGAGATCCCCAAGGGGAGCCGGAACAAGTACGAGGTCGACCACGAGACCGGTCGGGTCTACCTCGACCGCGTGCTGTTCACGAACTTCGTGTACCCCGTCGACTACGGCTTCTTCGAGAACACCCTCGGCGGCGACGGCGACCCGCTGGACGCGCTCGTGCTGCTCGAGTACCCGCTGTTCCCGGGCGTCGGCGTGAAGGTGCGCCCCGTCGCCGTGCTCAAGATGAGCGACGAGGCCGGCATGGACGAGAAGATCCTCGCCGTCCCCTACAAGGACCCGCGCTGGTCGCACATCCAGGACCTGGACGACGTGCCGCAGCAGATCCGCAACGAGCTCGAGCACTTCTTCGCCCACTACAAGGACCTGGAGCCCGGCAAGTGGGTCAAGGTCGAGGGCTGGGACGGCCGCGAGGTCGCCGAGCAGCTCGTCGTCGAGGCAATCGCCCGGCTCGAGGACTCCGGGGAGCACGCCTCCTAGGGGCCTGTCCCTAAGGCGGAATTCGCGCGGATCAGGAAAACCGCCGCGACACTCCGCCGAAGATCCTGATCCGCGTGCGAAATGCGCCGGTCGTCCTGATCCGCGTGCAATCTCCTGATCCGCGCAAGCAGCGGAGCGGAGCTGGGGCTCAGGCGCTGGGGCGGGCCACGTAGTCGACGCGGTCGGTGTTGCGCACCGGGGTCTCGCGGACCGGGACGCCCTCCCGGGGCGCCTCGACCATCATGCCGCCGCCCGAGTAGATGGCGACGTGGTACATGTCGCCACCCCCGTCGGTGAAGAAGATGAGGTCACCGGCCTGGCGCTCGGACCACGGAACGAGCCGGCCGTTGTTCGCCGCGTAGTTGTACTGGTTCGTCGCGGAGTGGGTGCCGATGTAGATGCCGGCGGCAGCATATGAGGCCTTCGTGAGGCCGGAGCAGTCCCACTGGTCGGGACCGTAGCCGTTGAGCACGTACATGTCGCCGAGCTGGGCGCGGGCGAAGGCGAGCGCCGTGCTGACCGCGTTGGGCGAGGGGTCGGGCGTGCCGCCGGACGGCGCGGCCGGAGCGGCCGGAGCCGCGGGTGCCGCCGGTGCCGGCGTCGCAGGAGCCGCGGGGGCGGCCGGTGCCGTGCCTCCCGAGGGTGCCGAGCCGCCGGACGACGCACCGGAGGCGGAGCCGCCGGTGGACCTGGTCTGCGTCGCCGCAGCGGTCTGCTCCCGGCGGTACGCCGCCTCGGCCTCGGCTGTGGTGTTCTTGAGCGTGGCGAGCTGGGCGAAGAGCTGCGCCTGGCGGGTCTGCTGGTCCGCGAGGGCGGACTGCGCCTGGCCGGCGGCCTCGTTCGCGGTGGCGAGAGCCTTCTGTGCGTCCCCGGCGAGCTTCTGCCGCTCGGTCTTCGCCGACTCCGCCTGCCCCTTGAGCGACTCCGCGAGGTTGCTGTCCGCCATCGCAGCGGAGTAGATGCCCTGGGACTGCTCGGTGAGCTTGCCCATGGCGCTCAGCTGGTCGAGGAGTCCGCTGGTGTCGCCGCCGAGCGCGAGGCTGAGATTCACGTCGCCGCCCGCCGCCCGCGCGAGGTGGGCCGCGAGCAGTCCGGCACGCATCTTGGAGACCTTGGCGCGCTCCTTCGCCGCAGCCGCGCTCTTGGCCAGCTCAGCCTCGCGAGCCGTCGCAGCGTCCACGGCATCCTGCAGGACGTGGTACTTCTCGGCCGCGATCTGCTGCTGCTTGCCGGCTTCCGCGGCGGCGTTCTCGAGCCCGGTGAGCAGCCCGTTGAGGGCGTCGATCTCCGCCTGGGCGGAGGCCTGGCTGCGCTGAGCGTCCTGCACCTCGTCCCAGGTCGGGTAGTCCGGGCTCGCCGTGGCCGCATTGACGCCGACGGACGCCGTGACGGCGCCGATGGCGACGGCCGATAAGGCCATCTCGGGCCGATACTTGCGGCCGAGGCGGCGGCGCCGCTCAGCCAAGCTCGGCTCCGCGATCCCGCATGAAAGGCTCCGCATCGATCGCGCTGCCGTTGATGCGCACCTCGAAGTGCAGGTGGCAGCCGGTGGAGGCGCCGGTGGAGCCGACGGAGGCGATGTTCTGGCCCGCGTCCACCCAGTCGCCGACGCCGACGAAGATGCCGCCGCTGCGGATGTGCGCGTAGCCCGTGCTCACGCCGCTGCCGTGGTCGATGAGGACGAAGTTGCCGTACGTGCCGTTGGGGCCGGCGTAGGTGACCGTGCCCCCAGTCGCCGCATAGATGTCCGACGAGCAGCTGGCCCCGATGTCGGTGCCGCGGTGGAAGGCGTTCGCCCCTGCCGGCTGGCCGGGCCGATACCCGTAGGTGTCGGTGATGCGTCCGTAGGCGGGCACCGCCCAGCCCTGGTCGCTCAGCTGTCCCCAGTCGCCCGAGCTTCCCGAGCCGGCGGCGGCTGCGGCGGCAGCGGCCTCGGCCGCCTTGCGCTTGGCCTCGACGCCCGCCTGGTACTCCGCCGTCGTCTTCGCGGTGACGTCCTTGAGTGCCTCGAGCTGCTGCTCGAGCATGATGTTCGTGGCCTGCTGGTCGGCGAGGACCTGCTGGGCGGCGTCGGAGGCGGCGATCGCCTCCTGCATCTTCTTCTCGGCCTCGACGCGGAGCTTCTCCCGCTCATCCCGGGCGACGGCGGCCTGGTCGGTGAGGGACTGCGCGGTGTTCTTCGCCGCGAGCGCGGCCGCGTAGACGCCCTCGTTGATCTGGGTGAGCTTGCTGGCCTGGCCGAGGCGGGCGAGGAGCTGGTCCGCCCCGCCGCTGTTCTCGAGGAACAGGTTGGCGCTGAGCTCGGCGCCTCCGCCGGAGCGGTAGAGCTGCGCGGCGAGAAGGCCGGCGCGGGCGTTCGCGTGGTCCGCGCTCGCCTGGCTCGCGTCGGCCTGCTGCTGCAGCGACGTCGCCTTGAAGTCGGCCGCGTCGAACGCGTCCTGGGCAACCTGGTACTCGGCGCCGCGCTGGTCCGCGACCGCCTGCGCAGCCTCGACCTGCTTCTGCTGCTCAGCGATGAGGCCTTCGATGCGCACGATCTCGGCCTGCTTGGCCGTCTCGTTGTTCTTGGCGTTCTGGACGTCGTCCCAGCTGGGATAGTCGACGGCCCACGCAGGGGAGGTCGTCCCGACCAGAACCGCAGCGACGACGAGAGCCACTGCCCCCAGTCGACGCACATGAGCACGCACGCGCACGCCGATCACCCCCAGGTGTCAGTAAACCCTCAAGTGCGAGTTGACCGTAACTCCCCGTTCGTGGGGGTCCCCGCCCGCCTCGCCGCGCAACCCCCAATCGCCGGGACGCCCGGCGTGCCGTCGTCGAGTTGGCTCCCCCTTCCCCGTGCCCTATGCTTGACCGTCGTTGAGTTCCTCATAGAGATCTCGGCCCCATCGTTTAGCGGCCTAGGACGTCGCCCTTTCACGGCGATAACACGGGTTCGAATCCCGTTGGGGTCACGTTCCTCTAGACTGGGACTCACACAAGCAAGGCCCTGTAGCGCAGCTGGTTAGCGTGCCGCCCTGTCACGGCGGAGGTCGCGGGTTCAAGTCCCGTCAGGGTCGCGGAAGCGGCGGAAGCCGCCTCGAAGGGGCCGGTTCAGTCCGGCCCTTCGGCTCTGTAGCTCAGTTGGTAGAGCGCACGACTGAAAATCGTGAGGTCACGGGATCGACGCCCGTCGGAGCCACTCTCGAAGCCCCGGTTCGCCGGGGCTTTCGTCGTTCCCGGGTATGATCGGGCTCCGGGTGAAGGCGCAGCCAGGTCGGCACGTGCCCGGTCAGCTCGGACGGCGCACCCGGTAGCGCAGGTGCAGAACCCGGTCGCCCTGGACGATCTCCGCGTCTTCGAGCAGGTGCTGGGCGTCGAGGGACCCGAAGTAGCGCTTGCCGGACCCCAGCACCACAGGGACGACATCCATCCGCACCTCGTCGATCAGGCCCGCGGCGAGCGCCTGGCCGCCGACCTCGCCGGCCGCGACCTCGACGATGCGGTCGCCCGCGAGCTCCTGAGCCTCCGCAACGGCCGCCTCGATTCCGTCGACGAAGGAGAACGGCGCCTCCGGGTTCCACCCGTCGGGCGCCGGGCGATGCGTCACGACGACCACGTGGTCGACTCCGCTCGGCGGGATCCCGTCCCAGCCGTCCGTCATGTCGAAGACGTGCCGGCCGGCGACTGTCACGCCGATCCGATCCCAGTAGGCCCGGACGTAGTCGTGGGACGCCTGCGACACCTTCAGCACGCCGCTGTCGTCCAGCGGAACGTCGCCGCCCGTCAGCCAGTCGAACAGAGGTCCGGGATCGTCGTTCTCGTCGGCGATGAAGCCGTCAACCGACACGGATGCATACAGAACGACGGTGCCCATGGGCGCTCCTCCGACTCGAGTTGCGCCCAAGTTAGCGCGCCGTGCACCTGCGCAGGGAGGACTCTGGGTCGGCCGCCGACGGGCTCAGTCCGTCTCGCCGATGGGGAGCTGCCCGTAGCGGGACACCTCGTCGCGGTGCCTCATCACCTCGGACCGCATGCCGATGCCGCAGACCCCGACCAGCTCGGCTCCGACGAAGTAGCCGTACACGCAGTCCTCCCCTCGGCGTCCCGCCAGCAGCTCCACCCGGTCGGCCAGCGCCGGCAGGCCGTAGGCCAGGAGGCGGATGTCGTACTGGTCGCTCCAGAAGGAGGGGATCGGGGCGAACCGCTCGGCGACCGCATCCGCCAGGCCCGGATCGCCGGCCAGCTGCAGCGCGAGCACCCGGCCCGCGCGCTTGGCCGTCTCGGTGGGGATGTTCCAGTGCTCGATCGACGCGGGAGTGTCCCCGTAGATGGCGTTCGGGAACCGGGCGACATCCCCGACGGCGAACACATCTGGCCAGGGACTGCCATCGACCCTGAGCACGCGCATCGCCGAGTCGGTGCGCAGTCCCAGGTCGGCGTCCACGTCGTTCCCGCTCAGCCACTCGGTGTTGTGCACCGAGCCGATCGCCTCGACGAGGACCTGGCAGGCGAGCTCCGACCCGTCCGCCAGCCGGACGCCCTCGACGAGGTCTCGGCCGATGACCTCGGCGACGTGCGTCCCCATGTGGAAGGAGACACCTCGCTGCTCGTGCCGCTCCATCAGGTCCTCCGCCAGCGCTTCCCCGAGCGGCCCCAGCATCGGAAGCCCCGAGGAGCCCACCACGGTCACCTCGCACCCGAGCTGGCGCGCCGTCGCGGCCACTTCGCAGCCGACAAAACCCGAGCCGGCGATCACCACCCGCGTGCCCGGCGTCAGGGCCGCGCTGAGCTCGCCGGCATCGTCGAGGGTGCGCAGCGCGAACGCACCGGCCAGCGCCGCCGTGCGCGGGAAGAGCCGCTTGGGACGGAGCCCCGTCGCCACGACCAGGGCCCGATAGCCGACCTCCTCGCCGTCCGCGGTGCGGACCCGGCGGCGTTCGAGGTCCGCCGATCCGATCCGCGTTCCGAGCCGCCAGAGGACATCTGCGGTCGCGGCACGCTGCGGGAAGGCGACCGCCGCGTGAGTGACCTCGCCGCCCGCGAGGACGTCCTTCGACAGAGGCGGCCGATTGTAGGGAGCGTGCGGCTCGTCGCCGAAGACCGTGACGGGGCCGGCGTACCCGGACCGGCGGAGGGCCTCGGCGGTGCGCAGCCCTCCGAGGGACGCCCCGACGATGACGACCGGATCGCTCACGCGGCCGCCTACCTCAGCGCGATGGCCTGCATGGGGCACACGTCGACCGCCGCCTCGACATTGTCGAGCTCCGAGTCGTCGGCCACGGGGACGTACTCCATCTCGTCCTTGGCGTTCAGAGAGAAGACGTTCGGAGCCGCGAGAACGCACTCTCCGAAGTTCTGGCACTGCGTCCGGTCCACTTCGATCTTCACCATGGCAGAACCTCCGTCGAATCGATCGCCACCCCGATCGTGCCAGATGGTCCGGCGAAGGTCCTGGACGGCCCCTCGGCGGCGACCGTTCAGCTCCGGGAGCCGTCGAGCTCCTGCGCGAGCTCGACGAGGATCCCCTCGGGCCCGCGGACGTAGCAGACGAGGTACACGCCCTCGTAGTCGACGATCTCGCGCACGAGGTCGTACCCCAGCTCCCTCACCGCCTCCACGGCGGCGCGCACGTCGTCCACCACCAGGGCGAAGTGGCGGAGGCCGGGGCGGGTGATGGCCGCGGCGCCCGCCTGCTCGCCGCCTGCGGGCTTCAGGAAGCGCGACACCTCGAGCCAGGTGTCGCCGCCCGGCATGCGGATGGGCACCATCTCCACGCTGGACCCGGGAACGCCGTTGACCCGGCCCACCCAGTCGCCGGCGACGGTCATCGGGGAGTCGGCCCGCAGCCCCAGAGCGACGAAGAAGGCGACGGCGGCCTCGAGGTCGGCGACGGTGATCCCGAGATGGTCGATGCGACGGACAGCCATGGCGCGATCGTAGAACCGCCGCGGGTCGTCCGGACAGCCGCACCCCGCACCCGGGTCGCGCGATGTCCGCCTCATCCGCCACTGTCAGGGGTGGGGCGTACCGTGCCGGTGTGGCCGAGCCGATCCGGGACTGGTGGGCGCGCCGCCAGTTCTCGCGCGGCGTGGACGTCCCGTACCCGATCGGCACCTACCGGGAGGCCTGGGCCCCGTTCCCGGTCCTCATCCAGCAGTACCACCCGGAGTTCAACGCGGGGATCACGCTGACCCAGATCCCGCCGGCGGCCGAGGTCCTGCTCCAGTGGCAGTGCGACTCCGGCCACATCTTCGTGGCGACGCCCGAGGAGCAGCGCAGCCGGCCCGGGCGCGAGCGTCGGCGCTCCTCCTGGTGCCCGGATTGCCTCGACGCCGCCCGGCCGAAGCCCATCCTGCCCGTCGGTGCATGGGCCGCCGCCGGTGTCCCGCTTCCCCGCCAGAAGGAGCGCACGCGCCCCGTCGTCGACCTGTGCGCCAAGACGCCGGACGTTCCCGTGGGCGAGCCGTTCGTCAGCACCTGTGCCCCCAAGCCGGCCTCGGCCGTGGAGGCGGAGTTGCGCGCCGAGCTCACTGCACTCCTCCTCTCTACGGAGGGCTTCAACGCCGTGCGGGTGCGGCGCCCCTTCTTCGACCACCTCGAGGTCTGGCCCGACATCCTGTTCCCGGAGCTGCGGATCGCCGTCGAGTACGACAGCACCGGGCGGCACGGGCTCGAGCACGTCGGGCGGCGCGAAGAGGCCGACCGGCGCAAGGACCGTGCGGCGAGAGCCGCGGGCTGGGAGGTCGTCCGGATCCGGACGGGCAAGCTGGAGAAGCTCGGACCGCACGACCTCCAGCTGGGCGCGCTCAATCCGCGCGCGTATGCGGCGATCGTGGACGAGTTCCGCGAGATCCGCGGCCCCCTCTTCGTGGACGCCTACCTGCGCTGAGCGCGCCACGGGCTACTGCTGGAGCGCCGTCGCCTCGCTGACCCAGCGGGCATAGAGCTCCCACGGATCGTGCACGCCGGCCGCCACCAGGTCGACGTGCCGCACCACTTCGGGCGACAGCCGGAACCACTCGCCGCCCACGCGGTCGGCGGCGAACTCGCCGTGGCGGCGCTGCTCGAGCGCGCGGCCCCCGCGCTCGAACGCCAGCAGCTCGTCGTGCCAGATGCGCCCGAAGCGCTGGCGCGGGTTCCCGGTGGTCCCGATCTTCACGCGGTCGGCGTACCGCAGGTAGTAGACCACGTCGACGCGCGGCCGCGGGAGCTCGTGGTCGAGCACCTCCCCCAGCCGCCATTCGCAGATCCCGCAGAGCCAGCCCGACGGATACCGGACGCCGACCCGGCTTCCGCAGGCGCGGCACGGGGTCGGCAGCAGGTCCGCGACTCCCTCGGACCGCAGAGCCCAGTCGCCGGCGACGGAGAGGTGGAGCTCGCAGAGCTCGAGCGGTGCGTCCGGAGCGACCGGGCGGGCACAATCCCGGATCGAGCAGCCGGGGTCGTCCGGCGCTCGCACCTTCGAGCTGAGCAGGAGCGAGCTGGAGGTGGGACGACGGCCGGACATGCGATGCTGCTCCCTCGTGGGTCAGGAGCAGGTCCGGCCACCTGCAGGTTCGATGGTATCGGCGCGGCCCGACACCGACACCGACCCCAAGCTAGGTGGCGGCGCCCGTCGGTCCCTCGAGGCGGGCACGCACCGCCCGCAGCACCTCGGCGCGGTGGCAGTGGTCCTCGCTCTGCTCGAAGCACAGCAGCGCGACCCGCTGCTCGGCGGCGAGCGCGGCGATCTCGCCGAGGGCCGCTGACGCCGGCTCCGTTCGCAGGAGGGCGCGGTAGCGGTCCCGTGCCTCCCTCCCTGCAGGAGTCTCAGGGGCGTCGGCGAAGCCGGCCCGGTTGTCCTTCGGGTTGCCGAGCGCGGGCAGATGGAGGTAGCCGATCCCGTGCTCGCGCAGGATGTCGGCCCACGCTCGCTTGCTGAACCCGGGCTTCCGGGACAGCGGGGTCAGCCGCACGTCGACGAGTGTGCCGACCCCGGAGTCGGCGAGCCAGCCCGCGAGCCCTGCGGCTGTCGCGCCCTGGTAGCCGACGCCGACGATTCCGGCCGTCATCGTCAGGGAAGGGGAGTGTCCAGGCGCGCTGCGCTCCGCCGCTCGCGCCCGGAGAGGTCGGCCGCGCGCACGGGCGACACGAGAGTCCAATGCTGACCGACCGGGCAGCGCTGCAGTCGCCACCAGCCGAGGCGGATCGACTTCACCGAGATGCCGGGAATCCACCAGGTCGTGAAGAGGTGGCCCGAGCGACACCGGACCACCGTCCTGCCACCGACCGAGTAGCCGAGGCTGCGCGCCACCAGGGTCCCGACGAGCAGGACGACCGCGCTGGCCACCGTCGACCGGCGTGCCCGGCGTCCGAACTTCTGCATCTTCATGGCCGTCCTCCTCGTGCGCCGACGGGAGCAGTATGCCCCCGCGTCGTCGTGCGCAGGGTGGCCGAGGTCCCTCGACAGTCCCGCACCCCCGTCGATAGTGTGCCGGTCGTGGATTCCGCGGGAGGCATGGACTGCCGGATCCGCCTGCTCGGCGAGGTGGCCGTCTTCCTGCACGGCGACCGGCTCCCCTGCCCGGCGGGGTGACCACGGCGCTCCTCGCGCGGCTCGCGCTTTCCCCGGGCGAGCTGGTGCGCACCGAGGCTCTAATCCGCGAACTGTGGAGCGAGCCGACCCCGGCCGCCGTGAACACGCTGCGCTCCCGGGTCTCGGTGCTTCGCGCCGGACCCCTCCGGACCGTCCTGCACGCGGAGCGGGCGGGTACCGACTGACCGTCGACCCGGCCGACGTCGACCTCGTCCGCCTTCGCACGCTGCTCAGCGTCCCGGGAAGCAGCGACGAGGAGGACCGGGAGCGCCTCGAGGAGGCCGAGCAGCTCTGGGGGCGCCCGCACTGCCGGAGCTCGACGACTTCGCATTCGTGGCGCCCGCCCGCCGGGAGCTGACCGAGCGGATCGTCGCGGGAGCCGAGCGCCTGGCGGTCCTTCGGACGCGGGCGGGAGATCCCGCTGCGGCGGTCGGCGGGCTCGAGGCACTCGTCCGCCAGCATCCGCTGCGCGAGGGGCTCGCTGTCGCGCTCGCCCGAGCACTGCACGAGCTCGGCCGTCAGGCCGACGCGCTCGCCGCGTTGGACGCGCTGGAGTCCGCCCTGCAGAGCGGCCCGGGGATCGACGTGTCCGCCGCTGTCCGGGAGGTCCGCACCTCCATCGTGCGGAGGGCGGCCCTGCCGGAGAGCGGAGGCACCGAGGTCGAGCGGCACGGCGTCCCCGTCCCGCTCACGCGGCTGGTCGGCCGGACGGAGGAGCTCGTCGCGATCGCACAGGCCCGGAGTGCATCGCGACTGGTCACCCTGACCGGGCCGGGCGGCGTCGGCAAGAGCCGCCTCGCCGTCGAGACCGCTCGCAACTCCGGCACTGCGCCGCAGAGCGTGCAATGGATGTTCGCGCTGGCCGACGTGCGGCCGGGAACCGTCCTCGAGACCGTCGCAGCCGTGTTGGGCTCCCCCACCGCGACGCCCGCCGGCATTGCGCGCCGCCTCGGCGACCGCCCCGCGCTGCTCCTCCTCGACAACGCCGAGCACGTCCTCGAGGAGGTGCGAGAGCTGGCGATCGCGCTGCTCGGGGAGAGCCCGGGCATCGCGATCCTCGCCACCAGCCGCGAGCCGCTCGGCGTTCCGGGTGAGCGTGTCGTGCGCATCGCGCCGTGGGCCGACGGGGCGCTCGACTCCGCTGTGGAGCTGCTCATCGACCGCGTGCGCGACGTCGATCCCGCGCGGCCGTGGACCGCCGAGACCCGGGAGGTCGCCCGGCGCCTGTGCGAGCGCGTGGACGGGCTGCCGCTCGGGATCGAGCTCATCGCGGCGATGGCCGACGTCTACGACCTCCCGGAGCTCCTCGAGGCCATCGACTCCCACCAGGACCTGACGGCACCGCGCGTAGCACCCGCGCGGCATGCGAGTCTCACCTCGGTCCTCGACTGGAGCTTCCGCCTCCTCGACGCGGAGGAGCAGCGCCTGCTGGCACAGCTGAGCGGGTTCGCCGGCCCGTTTCCCCTGGACGCCGTGGAGGGGATCTGCGTCGGGTCCGACGTCCGCCGGCTCACCGAGGAGCTGGCCAGGAAATCGCTGGTCGCGGTCGCGGCGAGCGCGGACGGCACCCGGCGTTACCGTCTGCTCGAATCCGTCCGGCGCTTCGCCGCCGCCGAGCTCTCCCCTGCGGACCGCGAGGCCTGGGAGGCGCGACACGAGGCCTGGCACATCGACCTCGTGGAGCGCACGTGGCCCCTGCTGCGATCGCATGACGCACCCGGGGGTCACGCGCGGCTCTCCGCCAGCCGCGCGGACATCCTCGCCGTCCTCGACCGCATCCTGGCGCGTCGCGACGCGCGGGCGGCGGTGCAGCTCACGGGCGGCATCGCCTGGCACCTCGCCCGCCGCGGCCTGCTGCTGGACGGCCGCCGGTACGTGGAGTCGGCCCTCGAGCTGCCGGGCCCTGTCCCCCCGATCGAGCTGGCCAGGGCCTGCGCCGGCGTCGCCTACATCGGCTACGGGCTGGGCGATCGGGAGGGGAGCCTCCGCCACCTACGGCACGGGCAGGAGGCGGCCGCCGCCTCGGGCGATCCGAGCTGGATCGCGCTGTTCGAGGCGTACGACCACTACTGGGTGAGCCTGTTCGGCGACGTCTCCTCGCTCGCCGCCGTCGCCGACCCACCGCCGCTCGACCCTGGCATCGAGCCGTGGGTGCGCGCGGACGTCCTCCTCCTGCGCGGTGCGGTGCTCACCGCACTCGGCCGGCACACCGACGCGCTCGCCCGACTCGACGAGGCACGGCACGCCGCCGCCGAGATCGGGCACAACTGGGCCGAGGTCACGGCCATCTACTTCTCGTCCAAGACGCTCCTCGACATGCGCAGGGGAGCGGAGGCCGCGAGAGCGGCCCGGGCCGGCCTGGAGCTGACGCTGCCCGGCCGGGTCAACTCGGTCACCTCGCCGCTGCTGCACCTCTACGTGCTGGCCGCGGCATCCGCCCTGCTGGAGCGCCATCGGGAGGGCGCCATCCTCTACGGGGCGATCGACCGGCACGCACGTCCCTACGGGTTCGACCTCATGCGGGTCGAGGGCGCGGAGGGTCAGCGGCGGCGAGACCTCGTCGCGCGAGGCCTCACGCCGGCCGAGTGGGACGAGGCGTACCGGCAGGGCGGCGAGCTCGACTACGACCAGATGGTGCGCCTCGCCCTCGCCCTCGCCGAGCCGCGCCGGGCGGTGCGGCCCGTCCTGCTCGGCACCGCCTGACCGCACCCCAGTGCGGCGGTAACGCCGTTGCGCGGATCAGGAAATCGGCCCCGACACGCCGCCGAAGCTCCTGAGCGGCGTGTGAAACCGGCCGAGGGTCCTGATCCGCGTGAAATCTCCTGATCCGCGCAAGAGGGAGGGACCGAACCGGAAATCGGGCTCGGAGTCGGCCGGATCGCCGCGCGTCAGGCCGGCTCGGCTGGTTCTCCCGGTGTAACAGGCATGCTTCGTGGGCGTGTCGCAACGCCGAGATCGGGTTGCGAGGGCCCAGCCTCCTCTCAATCGTCCAGGCCCTCCGAGAGGAACCACCTTGAGCAACGAGCCCACCGTCCCCCGGCACGCACCACCGTTCTGCCGGCCCAGCCCGTGTACTGCGGGCAGGTCGACCTCACCGCGGGGTCGTACGCCGTATGGGTCGAGTTCGTCTGGAGCTCGGAACGTGAGGAGTGGATCGTGACGCCCCGACTGCGCCGCGGACCGACCCTCGACGAGGAGCTGGCCTCCCTCACCGACGCCGCCGAGTAGCGCAAGCCCCTACCCGTCCGCGCGGGGTCGGGCGAGCCTGAGTCCGAGGCCTCTCCGAGGCCGGGATCAGGAGGAGCGATGTCGCGCAGCCAGCGGGTGGCCGTCATCACCGGCGCATCGAGCGGAATCGGTCGCGCCACCGCGCTGCGATTCGCCGACGCGGGCTGGTCGGTCGTGCTCGCGAGCCGCCGGGGTCCCGCGCTCACCGAGCTGGCGGAGGAGTGCACCGCGAGGGGCGGCCGCGCGACCGCGGTCCCGACCGACGTCACGGTGCATGCCGAGGTCCAGGCCCTCGCCGATGCCGCCGTCGCCGCCTATGGCCGCATCGACGTGTGGGTCAACAACGCGGCGGTCTCGGTCTTCGCCCCTTCCTCGAGATGCCGCTCGACGACTTCCGGCGGGTGCTCGATGTCAACATCCTCGGCTACGTCTACGGCGCCCGCGCAGCTCTCGAGGTCATGACGGAGCAGGGACGCGGCACCCTCCTCAACGTCGCCTCGATCGTCGGGGAGGTACCGCAGCCCTACACCGCGCCCTATGGCATGTCGAAGGCGGCCGTCCGCGCGCTGAGCATCAGCCTCCGCTCCGAGATGTGGCTGCAGGGCCGCAAGCGGATCAAGGTGTGCACGGTGCTGCCCGCGACGATCGACACCCCTTCTTCCGGCACTCCGCCAACTACACCGGCCGTCAGGTGGTGGCGATGCCGCCCGTGTACCCCGCCGACAAGGTCGCCCGGGCCATCGTCGCTCTCGCGGACGCCCCCAAGGACGAGGTCGTGGTGGGCGGCGTCGGCAAAGCGATGGTCAAGCAGCACCGGGTCTCGCCCGGCACCGTCGAGGCGCAGATGGCGGTGCAGGTGGAGAAGACCCACCTCTCCCGGCACACGCCGGCCGAGGACACGACCGCGGCGATCTACGAGCCGTTTGAGGACGCGTCCGATCCGGAGGTCGGCGGCGGCTGGGAGGGCGGCAAGCGCACGAACCGCCGGAAGGCGGCCGGCGTCGCCGGGGTCGTCGGCGCCGCGGCGCTCGCGTTCGCGGCCATCCGGGGCCGCACGTCGAAGGGCTGAGCGTCCCGTCCTGCAGGCGCTGACCGAGTCAAGGAGAAGCGGGCCTTCGGCGGCCGGCGGATGCGCTTCTGGGCGCCTCGGGGGCCGGTTCTCCTTGATTTGGTCAGGGGGCCGGGAATTCGGTCAGGAGGCGCGGGATCCGGTCGGGTGCCGCAGAGGTCAGCCCCGGGCGATGTCCGCGTCGGCGCGGCGGGGACGCACGACTGCGGGCACTCCGACGAGGAGGGAGTGCGGCGGGGCGTCGTGCAGGACCACCGCGCCCGCGCCGATGAGGGTGTCCGAGCCGATGACGACCGGCCCGAGGAGCGTGGCTCCCGCGCCGATCACCACCCGGTCGCCGACTGTCGGATGGCGCTTCTCGTGGCGGAGGCTCGTGCCGCCCAGGGTGACCCCGTGGTACATCAGCACGTCGTCGCCGACCTCCGCGGTCTCGCCGATGACGACGCCCATGCCGTGGTCGATGAACAGCCGGCGGCCGATGCGGGCGCCGGGGTGGATCTCGATCCCGGTGAGGAAGCGGGCGAACTGGGACAGCATCCGCGCCGGCAGGCGGAGCCCCAGGCGCCAGAGCCGCGAGCTGACCCGGTGCGCCCAGAGGGCGTGCAGGCCGGGGTAGAGCAGGCCGACCTCGGCCCGGCTGCGGGCCGCCGGGTCGCGCGCCATCGCGCTTGAGATGTCTTCGCGGACGCCCAACTCAGTCGGCGAGGTCCGCGTAGAGCACCGTCGAGAGGTACCGCTCGCCGTAGCTCGCCACGACGACCACGATGGTCTTCCCCGCGTTCTCGGGGCGCTTGGCGAGCTGGACAGCGGCGTGCACGGTGGCGCCCGAGGAGATGCCCGCGAGGATGCCCTCCTCGGCGGCGAGGCGGCGTGCCATCGCGACGGACTCCGTGATGTCCACGTCGATCACCTCGTCGTAGACGGTGCGGTCGAGAATCTCGGGAACGAAGTTCGCGCCGATCCCCTGGATCTTGTGCGGGCCGGGCTGGCCGCCGTTGAGGATCGGCGACTCCTTCGGCTCGACGGCGACGACCTGCAGCCCGGGCTTCTGCTCCTTGAGGAAGCCGCCCGCGCCGGTGATCGTGCCGCCCGTGCCGATGCCGGCGACGAAGATGTCCACGGCGCCTTCCGTGTCCTCCCACACCTCGGGGCCCGTCGTGGCGCGGTGCACGGCAGGGTTCGCCTCGTTCTCGAACTGGCGCGCACGGATGGCGCCCGGCGTGCTTGCGATGATCTCCTCGACCTTGTTCACCGCGCCGCGCATGCCCTCGGACCCGGGCGTGAGCACCAGCTCCGCACCATATGCACGGAGAAGCATGCGCCGCTCGATGCTCATGGTCTCCGGCATGGTGAGGATGACCTTGTAGCCCCGCGCCGCACCCACCATGGCGAGGGCGATACCGGTGTTGCCGCTCGTGGCCTCGACGATGGTGCCGCCGGGCTTCAGCTCACCGGAGGCCGCGGCGGCCTCGACGATGGCGACGCCGATGCGGTCCTTGACGCTCGCCGACGGGTTGTAGAACTCGAGCTTCGCGACCACGGTCGCCTCCGCGCCGTCGGTCACGCGGTTGAGGCGCACGAGCGGGGTCTTGCCGAAGGCCTCGGTGATGGAGGACAGGATGCGGGTCATGGAGTTCCTTTCAGGCCGTCTTGGCTCTGCGGGGGATCATCAGGAGGGTCGTGAGGCTCACGATGATGAGCAGGACCGCTCCGATGCTGACGAGTGCGGCGAGGCCCGCCGCGGGGAGCACGAACATCGCGACGCCGGCCGCGATCGAGACGATGCCGCTCACGAAGCCGAACCAGCGGGGGTGGATGGCGCCCCGCACGCCGGCGAGCAGGTCGACCAGCCCGTCCGCGATCCAGCCGAGGCCGATCACGATGGCGAGCACGACGAGTGAGCGGAACGGGTTCGACAGGCACAGGATGCCGGCGATGACGACGAGTGCGCCGAGCACCGCGTTGAGCCAGCGCAGCGGAACGGTGAGCTCGGCCGCGATGACGGCGGACATGATGCGGAAGATGCCGGTCGCGACGAGGAAGCTGCCGAAGAGGACGGCGACCGTGTACAGGGTCGCGCCGGGGAAGAGCAGACCGATGACGCCGAGCAGGAGACCCACCACCGCGACGGCGACGATCTGACCGCGGTGGATCCTGGCCATCCACGCCAGCGTGCCGACGGGACTCGAGGAGGTGGGGGTGCTGGTCATGGTGACCTTCTTCCTGCGGCGATGCGCGCTCCCAGTGTGGCAGGACCACCGGGCGCCCGCCGACTCGCGTCCCGGGGTTGCGATGGCGGCCACCCTGCCGCGTTGGTGCCGGTCAGCTGCTCGCGAAGCGGTCGGTCGCCTCGATCAGTGCGTCCAGGATGCCCGGCTCGTCGTACGCGTGGCCGGCGTCCGGGATCATCCGCAGCTCCGCCTCCGGCCACGCGCGGTGCAGGTCCCACGCGGTCGTCGGCGGCGTGCAGATGTCGTACCTGCCCTGCACGATGACTCCCGGGATGTCGCGGAGGAGACCGGCATCGCGGACGAGCTGCTCCTCCTCGAACCAGCCGCCGTGCACGAAGTAGTGGTTCTCGATGCGGGCGAAGGCCAGGGCGTACCGCGGCTCGGCGAAGGCGGCGACGACCTCGGGCCGCGGAAGCAGGGTGATGGTGGACGCCTCCCACGTCGACCAGGCGACCGCCGCGGGTCCGTGCACGAGCGGGTCGGGATCGCTGAGCAGGCGCGAGTACGCAGCGATGAGGTTGCCGCGCTCGGCCTCCGGCACCGGAGCCAGGAAGCCCTCCCAGAGGTCGGGGAACAGGGCAGCCGCCCCGCCTTCGTAGAACCAGTCCAGCTCCGACGCGCGCAGCGTGAAGATCCCGCGCAGCACGAGCTCCGTCACCCGGTCGGGATGCGTCTCCGCATACGCCAGCGCGAGCGAGCTGCCCCAGGAGCCGCCGAGCACGAGCCAGCGCTCGATCCCCAGGGCCTCCCGGACGCGCTCGATGTCCGCGACCAGGTGCCAGGTGGTGTTGGCGGAGAGGTCGCCCGACTCGCTCGCATGCGGGCGGCTCCGGCCGCAGCCGCGCTGATCGATGAGGATCACGCGGTAGCGCGCCGGGTCGAAGAGCCGACGGTGGTCGGGCGAGGATCCCCACCCGGTCCGCCGTGCAGGAACACGGCGGGCTTGCCGTCCGGGTTGCCGACCGCCTCCCAGTAGACCTGCTGGCCATCCCCCACGTCGAGCCAGCCGCTGTCGTACGGCTCGACGGGCGGGTAGAGCGTGCGCACCTCAGGACACCGAGGCGTCGGCCGGCTGGTAGACCGCGGGCTCCAGGTAGATGACGCGGGCGACCGGCACCGCGGCGCGCACGCGCGCCTCCACGGCGTCGATCCGCTCCGAGATGTCGGCCAGCGGCACCTCGGGGGCCATCGACACCTTCGCGGCGACGAGCAGCTCGTCGGGACCGAGGTAGAGCGTCTTCGCGTGGATGATGCGGTCGACCTCGGGGCCGTCGGTGATCGCCGCCGTGATCTTCGCGACGTCGGCGGAGGTCGCCCCCTCGCCCACCAGCAGGCTGCTGGTCTCCATGCCGAGCACGACCGCAACCGCGATGAGGAGCAGGCCGATGGCGATGGTGCCGAGCCCGTCCCAGAGGGCGTCGCCGGTGATCCAGGTCAAGCCGACGCCGAGGAGGGCGAGCACGAGGCCGACGAGCGCCGCGACGTCCTCGAGCAGCACGACGGGAAGCTCCGGCGCCTTCGCACGCCGGATGAACTGGACCCAGGACTGGTCGCCCCGCGAGTGGTTCGACTCCTTCACGGCGGTGCGGAGGAGAACGACTCGAGGCCGATGGCGACGACGAGTACCAGGACAGGCAGCCAGGGGATCTCGAGCGGCTCCGGGTGGCTCAGCTTCTCGACGCCCTCGTAGAGGAGAAGATGCCGCCGACCGAGAACAGGATGATCGCGACGACGAACGCGTAGACGTACCTGCTGCGTCCGTAGCCGAACGGGTGTTCCGCGGTGGGGGCCCGGCGCGAGCGGCGCCCGCCGAGCAGCAGGAGCAGCTGGTTGGCCGAGTCGGCCAGCGAGTGCACGCCCTCAGCGAGCATCGACGCGGACCCCGAGAAGAAGGCGGCGATGAACTTGGTCGCGGCGATGCCGAGGTTCGCGGCAAGCGCGGCGATGATGGCGCGGGTTCCTCCGGAGGCACTCATGAGTTCATTGTGGCGGACGCGTCACGGGGTCGCGGGCGAGAACGTGTCGCAGCCCTCGGGACCGTTCTGGTATCCGCTGAGGAACCACTGCTGCCGCTTCTCGCTGGAGCCATGCGTCCAGGTCTCGGAGTGCGCGTCCGTCCCCTGGATCCGGTCGTCGCCCACGGCCGATGCGGCGCTCAGCGCGTCAGCGATCTGCGCATCGGTGATGGGCTCGAGGAACGGGGTGCCCGAGGCATCCTCGGTCCGGGAGGCGGCCGCCGCCCAGGCGCCCGCGTAGCAGTCCGCCTGCAGCTCCACGCGGACGCTGCCCGACGACGGCCCGGTCTCGCCGCTCTGCGACGCCTGAAGTGCCCCGGTGAGGTTCTGGATGTGGTGACCCCACTCGTGCGCGACGACGTAGAGCTGCGCCAGCGGTCCACCGCTCGCCCCGTACTTGTTCGTGAGGTCGTCGTAGAAGCCGGTGTCGAGGTACACGGTCGTGTCCGGAGGGCAGTAGAAGGGTCCGACGGCGGACGTGGCCGCGCCGCATCCGGTGTCCTGCTGCCCGGTGAACAGGATGAAGTCCGGAGTGAAGTAGTTGTCGATGCCGAGGGACGGGGCCTCCGCGGCCCAGTAGTCGTCGAGCGCCGTGGCCGCGCCGACCATGCGGCAGTCGATGGAGGCGTTCGCATCCTGTCCGGTGTCGCACTGCTCGAGCGACTGGTCCTCTGAGGGAGCAGGCCCGGTGCCGCCTCCGCCGCCCGCGATCCCGCTGAGATCGACGCCCAGGAGCTGCGAGATGAGGAAGATGGCGATCGCCCCCACGCCGCCGCCCACGCCGATGCCCGCCGCGGTCCTCCCCCGGCTGCGCTTCACCTTGTTGGGGTCGAGGCGCGCGTTGTCGTTGAACGTCATGCCTCGACCGTAGCGGCGGCTCCCGAACCGAGAGCGAGGGGTTGACGGATCCTCGGATCGGCGTCCGGCGAGGAGGCCCGACTCAGTGGCGCACGAGGCCCGGGTCAGTCCCCGGCCGGGGCGGCGAGGGCGCGGACGGTGTCGATCGTGTCCGCCTCCGCCGCGGTCTTGTCCTCGCGGTAGCGCAGCACGCGGGCGAACCGCAGGGCGAGGCCGCCGGGGTACCGGCTCGAGCGCTGCAGTCCGTCGAACGCGATCTCGACCACCTGCTCGGGCCGCAGCCGCACCGTCCACCCGTCGTCCTCGACCGCCAGCTCACCGAACCTCGCGGTCTGCCAGGCCAGCATCTCGTCGGTCATGCCTTTGAAGGTCTTGCCGAGCATCACGAATCCCCCGTCGGGGTCCCGTGCGCCCAGGTGGATGTTGGAGAGGAGGCCGCGCCGACGCCCGGACCCGCGCTCGACAGCCAGGACGACGAGATCGAGCGTGTGCCGCGGCTTGACCTTGACCCACGCGGATCCGCGACGCCCCGCCTCGTAGCCGGCGGCCGTGTCCTTGACGACGACCCCCTCCTGGCCGGCGGCGACCCACCCCGCGAAGGCCGCCTCGGCGACGGCCACGTCTGCGGTGACCACGCGTTCGACGACGGAGCCGGGCGCGATCCGATCGAGCACGGCGAGGCGCTCGGTCAGCGGCGCGTCGAGGAGGTCGGTTCCGTCGACGTGCAGCACATCGAAGAAGAAGGGAGTCAGGCCGACGGCCGCGGCCACCTCGGCGTCGCTGGTGGCGCTGCGCGCGGCGGTCTCCTGGAACGGCCGCGGACGGCCCGAGGCGTCCAGGGCGATGGCCTCGCCGTCGAGCACGGCCGCCTGCACGGGCATCCGCCGAACGACCTCCACCAGGTCGGGGACGCGGTCGGTGATGTCGTCGAGGCTGCGGGTGTACACGCGGACGTCGTCCCCCGAGCGGTGGACCTGGATGCGGATGCCGTCGAGCTTGGCGTCCACGGCCACCTCGCGGCCCTCGAAGCCGGCGAGCGCGGCGGCGACATCGGGGGCGGAGGCGGCGAGCATGGGACGGACGGGGCGACCGACGGCGAGGCCGAACCCCTCCAGCGCCGCCAGCGCCGCCTCGGGCGATCCGGCCAGCAGCGCCGCCTCCGCCACCGGCTCGGTGGCGCCCGCCAGCATGGCGGCGCGGCGCACCGCGGCCGCCGGGATCCCCGCCGCCTCCGCGACCGCGTCCAGCAGCAGCGAGTCCAGCGCGCCCTGGCGCAGCTCGCCTGCGACGAGACCGCGCAGCAGGTTCTGCTCCTCTGCGGTCGCTGCGGCGAAGAGCTCGGCGGCGATGGCCGTTCTGGCTCCCGCGGACCCGGGACCCGCGAGGCCCGCCATGCGCTCGAAGGCGGCATCCACGGCGAGCACCTCGAGCGACGCCTCGGCCGCCGGAGACGGCATGCCTGAGAGCGACCGCCAGCCCAGGCCGGTCCGCCGCTGACGGAGCTCGCCCGCCAGGTACCGGGCGACGACCGGCACCTCCTCGGGCGCGGTGCGCAGCAGGAGGGCCGCGAGCAGGCGCCGCTTCGCGATCCGCGAGCTCGTGGCGGCGAGCGAGGTCGAGGTCGCGGCGACGTCGGCGAGCTTCATGTGCCCATCCTGCCCGGCCCCACCGTCACCCGTACGATCACGGTCACCGTCGCGGGCCCTCACGGCGCACGGTCGGATCTCTCCCTCAGCAGGCACTTTCCGGCATCAGCAGGCCGGAAACCCCGAATCCGGCCTGCCCGGGACGGATTCTGCCTGCTGAGGGAGGGGGCTAAGCCATCCAGGCGGGTGTCCGGGAGAGCCGGTAGAGAACGTGGCGCCGGAGCGGATGCCCCTCCTGGAGCGAGGGGTGGTCGAAGTCGTCGGCGGCATCGTGGGTCATCGCGAGGCGGCGCATCACCGCCCGCGAGCGCTCGTTGCCCTCGGCGGTGAAGGAGACGATCTGGTCCAGACCGAGGTCCTCGAAGCCGTACCGGAGGGCGGCCCTCGCCGCCTCCGTTGCGTAGCCGAAGCCCCACGCGCGGCGGTCGAGCCGCCAGCCCACCTCGACCGCCGGAGTGAAATGCGCGGAGAAGGCCGGTCGTGCCAGACCGGTGAACCCCACGAAGCCCGGATGTGGGCCGTCGACGACCTCGACGGCCCACAGGCCCCACCCGTTCTCCGTCAGGTGCTGCCGGGCGCGATCGGCGAGTGCATCACTCGCCTCCCGGCCCAACGGCGCGGGGAAGTGCCGCATCACCTCGGGGTCGGCGTTCAGCGCGGCGAAGAGCGGCAGGTCGTCGTCCCGCCACTGGCGGAGCAGGAGCCGGTTGGTGCGCATTCGTCGAGTCTGCCCTCGCTCCGCCCGGTTCTCGTCAGAGGGGTGTCTTCAGCAGGACTCCGTGCGCTGAGCAGGATCCCGCGCCGACTCCGGTCCTGCTCAAGAGACGGTGTCCTGCTCGAGTTCCAGGAGGGTGGGCGACGGTCCCCGTGCGACGACCGGACCCGCGGGTGGACAACTGGAGGGGTCGGATCGGGCATTGCGGGCCGAAGCGGCGGCCCGGGATGCCCGAATCGGCCCGTCGACGCTCGGGGCACTCCGCGCACCCGCCGGCCACCGCGGTCAGGCTGCGGCGAGCACCTCGAGGAGCGCTTCGCCGTAGCGGTCGAGCTTTGCCTGACCGACGCCCGTGACCGTGGCGAGCTCGGACAGCGACGACGGCTTCCGCGTGGCAAGCTCGCGCAGCGTCGCATCGTTGAAGACGACGTAGGCGGGCACGGCCTGCTCGCGGGCGGCGCCGGCCCGCCACTCGCGGAGGCGCTCGAACAGCGGCATCGCGTCGGCAGGCAGGTCGGCGACGGCGCGCTTGCCCGCGCTGCGGGATCGCTCCGCCCGCTCGGGATCCTTGCGGAGCCGCACCTGCCGCTCGCCCGAGAGCACGCTCGCGCTGCCGGGCGTCAGGACGAGGGTGCCGTAGCCGTCCTCGGTCACCCCGATGAGGTTCTGCGCCAGCATCTGGCGGAGCACGCCGCGCCACTGCTGCTCGGCCAGGTCGGCGCCGATGCCCCAGGTCGCCAGGTTCTCGTGGCTGTGCTGCTTGGTGCGCGGGGTCTCCTTGCCGCGCAGGATGTCGATGATCTGGCCGCCGCCGAAGCGCTGGCTGCGCTCCCGCTGAAGGCGGACCACGGTGGACAGCAGCTTCTGCGCGGCGATGGTGCCGTCCCACGTCTCGGGCTTCACGAGGCACGTGTCGCAGTTGCCGCAGGCCTCCGCGCCCTCCTGGCCGAAGTAGGCGAGCAGGCGCGAGCGGCGGCAGTCGACGGTCTCGCAGAGGGCGAGCATGGCGTCCAGGTTCGCGGCGAGGCGCCGGCGGTGCGCCGCGTCCCCTCGGACGTGTCGATCATCCGCCGCTGCTGCACGACGTCCTGCAGTCCGTAGGCGAGCCAGGCGGTGGCCGGCAGGCCGTCGCGGCCGGCACGCCCGGTCTCCTGGTAGTACCCCTCGACCGACTTCGGCAGGTCGATGTGCGCGACGAACCGCACGTCGGGCTTGTCGATGCCCATGCCGAACGCGATGGTGGCGACCATCACGATTCCATCCTCGCGGAGGAACCGCTGCTGGTTGGCGGCGCGCACCCGGGCGTCGAGGCCCGCGTGGTAGGGAAGCGCCGTGATTCCGGACGCGGCGAGGAACTCCGCCGTCTGGTCGACGCTCGCGCGCGACAGCGCGTAGACGATGCCGGCGTCACCGGGGTGCTCGGTGCGGAGGAAGTCGAGCAGCTGCTTGCGCGGCTCGGCCTTCGGGACGATCCGGTACTGGATGTTCGGGCGGTCGAAGCTCGACACGTACGACTGCGCGTCCTCGAGCCGCAGCCGCGAGATGAGCTCGCGGTGGGTCGCCTGGGTGGCGGTGGCCGTGAGGGCCAGGCGGGGCACCTGAGGCCACCGCTCCCCCAGGTCGCCGAGCGTCAGGTAGTCGGGACGGAAGTCGTGCCCCCACTGGGCGACGCAGTGGGCCTCGTCGATGGCCAGCACGGACAGGCCGCCGCGCGCCTCCACGTTGTCGAGCAGGCGCCGGGTGGACTCGAGCGCAAGGCGCTCCGGCGCCACGTAGAGCACGTCCACCGCACCCTCGAGCAGAGCCGACTCGACGCGCGAGCGCTCCCCGAGTCCTGGGTGGAGTTGAGGAACTCGGCACGGGCGCCGACCGCGCGGAGCGCATCGACCTGGTCCTGCATGAGGGCGATGAGGGGCGAGACGACCACCCCGGTGCCGCGTCGCGCGAGGGCGGGCACCTGGTAGCAGAGCGACTTGCCGCCGCCCGTCGGCATGAGGACGACCGCGTCCCCGCCCGCCGTGACGTGCTCGATGATGGCTGCCTGATCGCCGCGGAACTGGTCGTACCCGAAGACCGAGCGGAGGATCTCGAGCGGCTCGCGGGCGAGGACGGCGTCGGGCATGCGGGCCATGCTAGCCCGGCCATCCGACACCTCCCCGAGTCGCGCGGAGAGTCGGATCCTGCCTGCCGTAGGCGAGGATGGGGAGGATGTCGGCTCTCTTCGCCGCGCTGTTCGGAGTGTCCGGCGCAATCGTCTACGGGGCGGCCGACTTCTTCGGCGGCATCGCGTCGCGACGCGTCGGCGCGCTCCGGGCGGCCGGGATCGCGGCCCTCTCGGGCCTGGCGGTGCTGCTGGTCGCGTTCCCGCTCGTCGGCGGCCGCTACTCCGCTGACGCGCTCTTCTTCGGCATCCTGTCCGGAGTGGCCGGAGCGGGCGCGCTCTCCTCCTCTACGCGTGTCTCGCGCTCGGCCCGATGAGCGTGCTCTCACCCATCACCGCGCTCGTGTCGGCCGTGGTCCCGATGACCTGGGGGCTGGTCCTCGGCGAGCGCCTCGGACCGCTGGGGTCGATCGGGCTCGTCCTCGCTCTCGCGGCGGTCGTGCTGGTCGCCTTCGTTCCGGAGCGGACGGCCGTGCGCGCGTCGCCCCGGGGCATCCTCATGGCGGTCGGCGCAGGCACGCTCATCGGGGTGTTCCTCGTGCTGATCGACGCGGCGCCGGACGACTCCGGCCTCTTGCCGCTGCTCGCCAACCGGACGGTCAACGCGGCCCTGATGTTCGCGGCCGTCGGCATCCTCGCCTTGCGCGGAGCACCGCGGACCCGCGACGCGGCAGGTCGGGGGCTCCGGCTCGCCCTCCTGTGCGGCGCGCTGGACGGGACCGCGAACGCCCTGCTCCTCGCCGGGGTCCGCACCGGCGACCTGACGGTCGTGTCCGTGCTCACCGCCCTCTATCCAGCGGGCACGATCGTGCTCGCCGCGCTGGTCCTGCGCGAGCGGATCACGAAGCTGCAGGCGTTCGGGCTGGTGCTCGCCTTCGTGGCCGCCGCTCTGCTCGCCGTCGACTGAGCGGCGCCGATCGACCGGCGCCGCTCACCCGGAGGGGACTCTAGGAGGTGACGAGCTCCGCGGGGCGTCGCCGCCCGCGGGGATGGTGAGGAAGTCGGCGGTGATCTCGGCGCGGTCGAGCAGCTCCTCGAGACGGCGCCGGCGGGACTTCGCGATGAGCGTCACGACGGTGCCCTGCTTCCCGGCGCGACCGGTGCGCCCGGAGCGGTGCAGGTACGTCTTGTACTCCTCGGGAGCGTCGGCCTGCAGGACGAGCTCGATGTCGTCGACGTGGATGCCGCGTGCCGCGACGTCGGTGGCGACCAGCACGTTCACCCGGCCGCTCGTCAGCCGCTCCAGGTTGCGTGTGCGCTTGGCCTGGTTGAGGTCGCCGTGCAGGCTCGTCGCCGGGATGCCGGCGTCGCTGAGCTCCTCGGCGAGCTGCTCGGCGAACGCCCGGGTCCGGGCGAACACGAGGATTTGCCCGGGCCGTCGACCAGCTCGGTGACGAGCCGGATCTTGTCCTTCTGGTCGATGAGCAGCACCCGGTGGTCGATGGTCGACGACTTCTGGTCCTCGCCGGCCACCTCGTGCACGGCGGGGTCGCGGAGGAACTCGTCGACGAGCGCCGCGACGGCCGTGTCGAGCGTCGCGGAGAAGAGGAGCCGCTGGCCGCCCCGCTCCGTCTGGCGGAGGATGCGCTGCACCGGCTCCAGGAAGCCGAGGTCGGTCATGTGGTCGGCCTCGTCGAGCACGACGATCTGCACGTCGGACAGGTCGAGCGCGCCCTGGTTCACGAGGTCCTCGATGCGGCCGGGGGTGCCGATCACGATGTCGACGCCGCGGCGCAGGGCGCCGACCTGGCGCGCCTGGGGCACGCCGCCGTAGACCTGCGTGGTGAAGAGGCCCACGCTGCGGGCGATCGGCTGCACGGTGTCGTCGATCTGCAGGGCGAGCTCCCGCGTAGGCGCTAGGATCAGCGCGCGCGGCGCCCGGCCCATGGCGCGCTTGGTGCCCGCCTGGGCCTTGAGGATCCGCTCGACCAGCGGAGCACCGAACGCGATCGTCTTGCCGGAGCCGGTGCGGCCGCGGCCGAGCACGTCCCGGCCGGCGAGCACGTCGGGGATGGTGGCGGCCTGGATCGGGAACGGGGTCTCCGCCCCGAGCTCGGCGAGCGCCCGCACGATGTTGCTGCCGAGACCGAGGTCGGCGAACGTGACGCCCTCCACCTCGTCGGCGGTCGTCGCGACGGCCTCGAGGCGCTCGAGCACCACGTCGTCGATGTCGCTCATCCGGCGGTCGGGACGGCCGTCGGACGAGCGGCGGGAGTCGCGGAAGTCATCGTGCCGCGGAGCGCGGCTGCGCTCCTGGAAGTCGTGGAAGCGGCGCTCCCGCTCACCGGAGGGCGCCTCGCGGGACGCGCGGAAGCTCTCGCGGGGGGCCGACGTGCGGCGCTCGGGACGCTCCTCGAACCGGCGGGCCGGGCGCTCGCCCTCCTCGCGGCGGGCGGGGCGGTCGCTGCTCTCGTAGCGCCGGGACGGGCGGTCGTCCGCCCGGCGCTCGGGTCGCGCGTCGCGGTCGAAGCTGCGGCCGGGACGCTCCTCGAAGCGGCGCTCGGGACGCTCCGCCGCACGGCGCTCCGCGCGCTGACCCGCGAAGCCGCGGTTGAAGTCCTGGGCAGGGCGCTCCTCGTAGCGGCGGGCGGGACGCTCGTCGCCACGGCGCTCCGGGCGCCGGTCCTCGGAACGCCGGTCGCCCGCGTCGCCCCGGGCAGGACGCTCCTCGTAGCGGCGCTCCGGGCGCTGGCCCTCGGAACGCCGGTCGCCGCCATAGGAGCGGTCGCCGCCATAGGAGCGGTTCCCGCGGTCAGCGCCGGATGAGCGGTCGCCGCGGTCAGCGCCGGATGAGCGGTCGCCGTGGTCGGACCCGTAGCGGTCGCCGCTGTCGGAGCCGTAGCGGTCGTTGCGCTGAGGGGCGCGGTCGTCGCGCTGTCCGCCGCGGCCGCGCTCGGGGGCACGGGCGCCGAACTTGGGCTGGCCGGCGACGCGGGCACGCGTAGGGCGGTGCTCCGGCGGCGTCCAGTCGGGGCGGCGGTCCGAGCGGTCCGATGCGGCGTCGCCCGTGCGGGCACCGCGCGCGTCGTCGCGACGAGCGGTGCTCCAGCGGTTCTTGCCGGGCGCTTCGTCGGGACGGTGGCCGCGATGCTTCGGGCTGATGCTGCCGGCCTTGCTGCCTCCTCGAGCGGGGCGGCCGGAGGGCGTGGAGCGGGATGGGTTCTTGGGCATGACAGATGTGCTTTCCGGGAGATGCGCCTCAGTGGGCGGCAGAAGGATCCCGGGCAGTCACTGGCCGGGCCGATCGAGAGATTCCAGCGATCCGCTGGTGGACCGGCCACGAGTGACACACAAGTTTCCCCCGGACGCACCGGAGCTCTCGTCACGAGCCGACCGACCCACGTTACCCGAGAAAGCCCGCAACCGCACGGGTCAGGCCGTGGGCTCCTTCGCCGCCCGCACGCCTCGGGCACGCGGCTTGGGCTTCGGCAGCAGACGCCGCATCCCCCGCCCGACCCCCGCGGAGAAGCGCCGCAGCAGCGGACCCGCCCAGTCCTGGAACCGGTACAGCAGGGAGTAGAGCACCGGCAGCACGATGAGCGTGAGCACGGTCGAGGAGGTGAGCCCGCCGACGACGACGAGCGCGAGCGGCTGCGAGATGAAGCCGCCGCCCCCGGTCAGCCCGATCGCCATCGGCAGCAGCGCGAAGACCGTCGCGAGCGCCGTCATGAGGATGGGCCGCAGCCTCCGCGACGCTCCTGCGATCAGCGCGTCGTGGACGGACTCGCCCCGATCCCGGTACTGATTCACCAGGTCGATGAGCACGATGGCGTTCGTCACCACGATGCCGACGAGCATGAGGAGCCCGACGAACGACGCCACGCCGAGCGGGATGCCGGTCAGCACCTGGAGCAGCAGGGCGCCGGTCGCGGCGAACGGGATCGAGACGAGCAGGAGCACGGGCTGCACGAGGCTGCGGAACGTCGCGACCATCACGATGTAGACGATGAGGATGGCCACGAGCACCGCGATGCCGAGCTGCGAGAAGGCGTCCCGCTGGTCCGCGGTGACGCCGCCGAGCTCGGCGCTCGCCCCGGCGGGCAGCTTCGCGTCGTCGAGCGCGGCCTGGATCGCGGCGTTGGCGGTCGCGAGGTTGTCGCCCTTCGGCGTGACCGACACGGTGGCGCTGCGCCGGTTGTCGACGGTCGTGACCGTCGAGGGACCCTCGACCGACTCGACGGTGGCCAGGGAGTCGAGGCGCACCGGACCGGCCGGCGTGGGCACGGTCAGTGCTGCGAGGCCGTCGCGGGTGCTGGGCGCATCCTGCGGCGAGACGTAGATCGAGAGGAGGCGGTCGTCGATCGTGATCCGGCCGATCGTCGAGGGCAGCGTCGCCGCCGACACGTAGCCGGCGAGCGCGACCTCGCTGTACCCGGCGGCCGCGGCGGCGGTTCGGTCGACCGTCACCTGGACATAGGGCCGCCCGGCTTCGAGGTTGCTGCCCGCCTCGGCGACCTCGGGCAGCCCCTGCACCGCCTCGAGGATGGCGGTCCCGGCCGTCTGCAGGTCCGCCTGGGTTCCCGCGGTGACGTCGATCTCGATGTTGCCCGAGCCGCCGAAGCCGCTCGAGGCCTGGACGGAGAACCGTCCGGCGTCCTCGAGACGCTCCAGGCGGGAGCGCACCGTGGTCTGCAGAGCGTCCTGGTCCGCGTCCGCGTCGGTCGTGATCGAGTAGGTGACCTGCGTCCCGCCACCGCCGAGGAAGGCGTCGCGCAGCGCGTTGCCGCTCGTCCCGATGGACGCCTGCACGGTCCGGATGCCGTCGATCGACTCCAGCTCGCCCTCGACGCGCTGCGCCGCCGCATCCTGCACGTCGAGGCTCGTGGCGAGCTCGAACGCCTCCGTGACGGTCAGGGTGTTCTGCCCGCTGGAGCCGAGGAAGTTCGTCTTGAGGAGGAGCGACAGCGCCCCCGTGCCTCCCAGCACGAGCAGGGCGACGAGGACCGTGATGAACGGGTGCGCGAGCGTGCCCCGGAGGATCGGGAGGTAGCCGCGCTGCAGCCGCGTGGGTGCGTCGACGACGTGCCCGCGGTCGTGGCGGTGCACGGGGCGCGACCGGAGGAACCAGTGGGCGAGCACCGGGACGATCGTGAGCGAGACCACGAGCGAGGCGACCAGCGCGATCGTCACAGTGAGGGCGAAGGGCCGGAACAGCTCGCCGGTCGAGCCCTCGACGAACGCGAGCGGCAGGAAGACGGTCACGGTCGTGAGCGTGGAGGCGGTCACCGCCCCTGCCACCTCGCGGACCGCGCCGGCGATGGAGCGCACGCGCTCAGCACCGGTCGGCGCGATGCCGGTGAGGTGCCGCTTGATGTTCTCGATGACGACGATGGAGTCGTCGACGATGCGGCCGATCGCGATCGTGAGGCCGCCGAGCGTGAGCAGGTTGAGGGAGTAGTCAGCGAACTGCAGCCCGACGAAGGTAATGAGCACCGAGGTCGGGATCGAGATAGCGGTCACGATCGTGGCCCGCACGGACAGCAGGAAGACGAGGATCACGAGCACCGCGAAGCCGAGGCCGAGGAGGCCTTCGGTCGAGAGGGACTCGATCGAGCGCTCGATGTAGGGCGCCTGGTCGAAGACGACGGTGTAGTCGGCGCCCGGGAGCGCGTCCTCGAGGTCGGGCAGCGCGTTGCGGACGGCGTGCGACACCTCGACCGTGTTCGCGGCGGGCAGCTTGGTCACCGCGATGGTGAGCGCGGGCTCCCCGTTGACGCGGGACAGCGTCGTGACGGGGTCGTCGGCGAGCGCGACCGTCGCGACGTCGCCGATGGTGGAGGCCTGGCGCGCGCCGACGAGGGGAAGCGAGGCGACGTCCGCCACGGACCCGAGTGGCGCGCCCGCCTGCACCGACAGCGTGCGCCCGTCCTCGGTCAGCGTTCCGGCGGGGACCAGGACGCCGCTCGACTGCACGGCGGTGCGGATCGCGTCGCCGGCGAGCCCCCGGGAGGCCAGGGCGACGGGGTCCGGCGTGATGGTGACGCGCTGGCCGGGTGCGCCGGTGAGACTCGCGGCTCGGACGCCCTCGAGGTCCTCGAGCTCGGGCAGCACCACGCGGCGCACATCATCCGCGTCGCCCTTCGTCACCGCGATCTGGATCACCGGGAAGTCGTCGATGCTGCCGCTCAGCACTTGCGGGTCGAGCCCCGAGGGCAGTGCGGACCGGATCCGGTTCACGGCCTGCGCGATCTTGTTCTCGGTCGAGGGCAGGTCGACGCCGTACGTGAAGGACGCGGTCACGACCGACCGCCCGGAGCTCGACGTCGCCGATGTCGACTCGAGCCCCGCGACGCCCTGGATCGCCTGCTCGATGGGGATGCTGACGCTCTGGTTGACGACCTCGGGCGACGCGCCCTCGTAGGTCGTGACGACGGCGAGCTGCGGGAACTGGATGGACGGGATCAGCTCCTGCTTGAGCGAGGTCAGGGCGATGCCGCCGAACACCGCCGCGACGATCGTGACGAGGGCGATCAGGGCCCGGTTCTTGAGGCTCGCGACGGCCAGGAGATGCACCTGTGGATTATGGCGGAGGCAGATGTCTTGCGCGCACAGGAAGACGCGATATATCGTGTCCGCATCGAACGCGATATATCGCGAGAAGGAGAGGGCCTCGTGACCCAGGAGAAGTGGCTCGTCACCGGGCCGAAGGTGATCGACCTCCCGGCGGTGCGGTCGGTCAAGATCAGCCTGCTGGGCGGGCGCATCGACGTCCTCGGCACCGACGAGCCGACCGCGCGCGTCGAGGTCTCCGACGTGACCGGCCGCGACCTGCTGGTCCGCATCGACGGCGGCCACCTCGAGATCGACCACCCGCAGTTGCGCTGGGACAACTTCGTCGACGTGTTCCGGTCGTTCACGGGCAAGGCCAGCGCGACGGTCAGCCTGCTCCTCCCGCGGGAGGCATCCCTGCGGCTCGGCGTGGTGAGCGCCGACGCCCTGGTCAGCGGGATGCGCACCGGCGCGCGGCTCAACACCGTGTCCGGCAGCATCATGCTCGACTCGAGCGAGGGGGACGTGGAGCTCAACGCGGTCAGCGGCTCGCTGTCCGTCCGGGACCACCGCGGCGCCGTCCGGGCCCGCACCGTGTCGGGCGATGTGTCGGCCACCGGCGCCCTGACGTCGTTCTCCTGCGAGGGCGTGAGCGGCGATCTCTTCGTCGATGCCATGGGGGTGCCCGACTCGATCGACACCAACACGGTGAGCGGGTCGACCACCCTCCGCCTGCCGGTCGGCGTGGGCGCCCGCTACAGCGTCAACACGGTGAGCGGAACCGCGCAGCTCGACGACCGGGTCTTCAAGGGCATCCTCGGGCGCAGCGAGAACTTCACCTCGGGGGCCTCGACGGCACCTGGACCGAGGTGCGCTGCAACTCCGTGTCAGGCGACATCGTGGTCGTCCGGGCCCCCGCGACGGAGCCCGCGGCGTGACGAGCGTGTTCGGGCACGGGCGGCTGCGCCTCTACCTGCTGTCCCTGCTGGACGAGCGCCCCCGCCACGGGTACGAGCTGATCCAGGCGCTCGAGGAGCGCTCGGGCGGCACCTACTCCCCCAGCGCCGGCACCATCTATCCCCGGCTGGCCAAGCTCGAGGAGGACGGCCTCGTCCGCCGCGACTCGGACGGCCGGCGCACCGTGTACGCCATCACCCCGTCCGGAGCGCAGGAGCTCGAAGCGCGCCGGGGCGAGCTGGCCGGCATCGAGGACGACCTCACCGACTCCGTCCGACGGATTGCGGACGAGGTCCGCTCCGGCGTCGACCAGGCGATGAAGAGCCTCCGAGCCGATCTCGCGGCTGCGGCCCAGACGGCGCGCAGCGAGGCCACCACGACCACCCCGTCCGGTGGGCGAGACGGCTTGCGCGGCGCTCGGGACGCCGAGGCGATCCTCCTCGACTTCCGCGTCCGGATGCGCGGGGACCTGCGGGCGGCGGGCGCGCGAGGCGGTGTGCCGCCCGAGGTCGTCGCCCTGCTCGAGCAGCGGCTGCGGGAGGTCCGGCAGGAGATCCTGCGGCACCTCCCCTGACCGGCGCCGCGCGACCGCAGGCCACGAGCACACGCGCGCCCCCACGCATAGCCCCCGTCGGGGTCGCTTGACAGCGGGGTTGCCGAGTGTACGATCGTCCCCCGTGACTCAGCCACCCCCTGTGGAGGAGGCGGACTCAGGCAGCCCCGTCAAGCGCTGGCTCATCGGCGAGAAGCTTCCGAGCGACAAGCTCGAAGGCCAGCTGCTTCCGAAGCACCTGGCGCTCCCCATCTTCGCGAGCGACGCGCTCTCCTCTGTGGCGTACGCCCCGCAGGAGCTGCTGATGATCCTGCTCCTCGGCGGGCTCGCGTTCCTCAGCTTCGCGCCCTGGGTGGCGGCCGCCGTCGTCGTGCTGCTCGCCGTCGTCGTGCTGTCCTACCGCCAGCTCATCAAGGCGTACCCGTCGGGCGGCGGCGACTACGAGGTCGCGAGCAAGAACCTGGGCGAGAAGGCCGGCCTCGTCGTCGCGTCGGCGCTGCTCGTCGACTACGTGATGACCGTTGCCGTCTCGGTCGCGAGCGGCGTGGACAACATCATCTCCGCGATCCCGCAGCTTGCGGGTGCGCGCATCGAGCTCGCCGTGCTCGCGGCCGTGCTCCTCGCCGCAGTGAACCTCCGCGGAGTCCGGGAGTCCAGCAAGGCGTTCGCGCTGCCGACCTACATCTTCGCGGGCAGCGTCCTCGTCATGATCGTCGTCGGAATCGTCCGCACCGCCCTCGGTGACGTGCCCGTCGCCGAGTCGGCCGAGTTCTCGGTCAAGTTCGAGCAGACCACTCAGATCGGCTTCATCCTGCTGCTCCTGCGGGCCTTCTCGAGCGGCTGCTCGGCCCTGACCGGGGTCGAGGCGATCTCCAACGGTGTGCAGGCCTTCCGTCGGCCGAAGATCCGGAACGCGCAGACGACGCTCGTCCTCATGGGCGGCATCGCGATCGTCCTGTTCGCCGGACTGACCGCCCTCGCGCTGATCGCCCAGGTGCACTACGCCGAGGATGCCTGCCATCTGATCGGGTTCGAGAACTGCACGCAGGTGCCTCAGCGGAGCCTCATCGCGCAGATCGCCTCGAGCGTTTTCGGCAACTTCTCGCTGCCCTTTTACATCATCCAGGCGGCAACGGCGGCGGTCCTGCTGCTCGCCGCCAACACGGCGTTCAACGGCTTCCCGCTGCTCGGCGCCGTCCTCGCGAAGGACGGCTACGCGCCCAAGGCGCTCAACACCCGCGGCGACCGGCTGATCTTCTCCAACGGCGTGCTGATCCTCGCCCTCGCTGCGGTCCTGATCCTGCTCGTCTACCGCGCCAACGTGACTCAGCTGATCCAGCTGTACATCATCGGCGTGTTCGTGTCGTTCACGCTCGGGCAGACCGGAATGGTCCGGCACTGGCTGCGCGAGCTGCGCCGCCCCGGCGTGAACCGGGCATCCATCTGGCGCTCCCTGCCCATCAACGCATTCGGCGCCGTCCTGACCTTCAGCGTCCTCGTCGTGGTCACCATCACGAAGTTCACCCACGGCGCCTACCTGGTGTTCCTCATCATGCCCGTGCTGTTCGTGCTGATGCTCGGCGTCAACCGGTACTACCGGGACGTCGAGAAGGAGGTCGAGGTCGACGCGGTCACGACCTTCGGCTCGCAGGGCGATCACGCGATCGTGCTCGTAGGCCGCATGCAGAAGCCGGTGCTGAAGGCCCTCGACTACGCGATCGCCGCGCGTCACGAGAGCCTTGAGGCGGTGCACGTGTCGATCGACGACGAGGCCACCGACCGCCTCGAGCGCGAGTGGCGCGAGCAGAACATCAAGGTGCCGCTGTGCGTGCTCCGGTCGCCGTACCGCGACATCGGCTGGCCGCTCGTCAAGTACATCCGCAAGCACCAGGAGGCGAACGGCGGCGAGGTCGTCACCGTGTACCTGCCGCTCTTCGTCGTCGGGCACTGGTGGGAGTCGCTGCTGCACAACCACAAGGCGCGGCGCATCCGTCAGAAGCTGATGCTCCAGCACGGCGTCTCGGTCGCGCTCGTGCCGTGGCTGCTCGACTCGTCCGATCTCATCTACGGCCGGCGCTCCCGCCCGATCCCGGGTCAGGAGCGCCGCGGCGAGCCGGTCCGCCCGATCCCGCGATCCCCGCTGAAGCCCGCGAGCGTCGAGGCCACGCGCTCCGCGACGGCGAAGGCCAACGCCGTGCGGCCGAAGGACCCGGACATCGAGACCATTCGCCCCCTCCCGCGCAACAAGCGCGTCCCGAGGTCCGAGCGCAAGCTCTGAAGCCCGCGCCCGGGCTCTCGGGATAATGAACCCGGAGCGCGTCCGGGCGGGCGCGGGAAGGACGGCCATGCGGTCACTCGGCGAGTCTCGCGCCCTGCTCGGCGAATCGCCGCTGTGGTCGGAGGACCGGCAGACGCTCTACTGGCTCGACCTCCGCCGGCCCACGCTCCACTCCTGGACCGAGGACCGGGGCGAGGCGTCGGTCCCGCTCGAGCTCCAGGGACCCCTCGGGCCCCTCGTGCCCACTCGCGACCCGGGCGTCGCGGTGACCACCGACGTCACCGGCCTGCACGCCGTCGACCTCGCAACGGGCGCGACCCGCCGCCTGGGCGACCCGTTCGCGGAGACGCCCGGCGTGCACGTCAACGACGGCAAGACCGACCGGACGGGGCGGCTCTGGCTCGGCACCGCCGACGACGACGAGAGCGAGCCGATCGGCTCGCTCTACCGCGTGAGCGTCGAGGACGGCCGCATCTCGGTGCACGAGGTGGACTCGGGATTCGCCGTCAGCAATGGCCCGTCCGCGAGCCCCGACGGGCGGACCCTCTACTTCGACGACTCGGACGGCGAGCGCATCCTCTCCTATCCGCTCGGGGAGGACGGCCGGCTGGGCGACTCCGCCGTCTTCGCGACGTTCGACGGGGAATCCCCGGACGGCTGCACGGTCGACGCGGAGGGCGCACTCTGGGCGGCGTTCTGGGGCGGCGGCCGCGTCGCGCGCTTTGCCCCGGACGGCACCCAGCTGGCGGAGTACGCCGTGCCGGCCCTTCACGTGTCGAGCGTCACCTTCGGCGGACCCGGCCTCCGGACCCTCTTCGTGACGACGGCTCGGAAGGGCCTGACGGACGAGCAGCTCGCCGAGTACCCCGGCTCGGGCGGTACCTACGCCTTCGAGCCGGGCGTCGCGGGCCTCCCCGAGACCCCTGGTCCGCCGACCTCCCCTGACCTCCCTGGTACGTTCCGGCCCAGGTGGTGCGCTGCACCGTACCTTTCGGGCCGGAACGTACTCGTTCGAGTGCGTGGGGCTAGACGTCGCCGCGCAGCACGAGCTCCGGCACGATGAGGCGATGCGGCGGCGGCGCGCCGTCCTCGGCAGCCCGGCGGCCGTCGAGGAGCTCGAGCACCGCCTCGGCCACCAGATCCGTGCGCTGCTCCACGCTCGAGAAGCCGAGCGCCCGGCTGACCGGCGTGTTGTCGAAGCCGACGATCGGGATGCTCGGACCGCTCCGGTCCCGGCTCAGGGCGAGCGCAGCACCGAGCGCCAGGGAGTCGCTGGCGCACACGAGGGCGTCGAACTCCGCTCCCCGCTCCCGCCAGGCGGCGACGGCGGACTCCGCGGCACCCACGTCATCGGGAGCCACGGTCACCAGACCCGGCTGCGGGTCCAGCGCCGCGCCGCGAAGCGCATCCTCCCACCCGCCGCGGCGGTCGTCGCCGGTGCCGGACGGGGACGGCCAGCCGAGGAAGCCGATGCGCCGGATGCCCCGGTCGAGGAAGTGCTGCGTGGCCGCCGCGGTGCCCGCACGGCCGTCGACGTCCACCCACGGGTGGGTGTGCAGGTCCTCGGCGCCCCAGGGGCGGCCGAACGTCACGAACGGCACCCGGTTCTCGGTCATCCAGGCGACACGCGCGTCGCCGTGCTCGGTCGAGGTGAGCACGAACGCGTCGGCGTCGGCGCCGTCGTTGAGGCGGCGGATGTGCGCGATCTCGTCCTCGGGATCCGTCGAGACGTAGAGCAGCACGCGCAGGCCCCGCGCGTCGGCCTCCTTGGTGAAGGAGTGCAGGAAGCGGTCGAGCAGGGCGCCCGAGATGCCGTCCCGCGTCTCATCCAGCCGGACGCCCAGGGTGGATGCGCGCCGCGTCCGCAGGCGCCGCGCCGAGGCGTGCGGCTGGTAGCCGAGGGCCAGGATCGCCGAGCGGACGCGCTCCTGCGTCTCGGCCTTCACGAGGCCGGGGGCGTTGAGCACGTTGGAGACCGTCTGGCGGGAGACACCCGCCACGCGGGCGACGTCGAGCACCGTCGGCAGAGCCGGCATGCGCGACCTCCTTCCTCGCGGAACTCTCCCAATGGTCGGGCGTCGGTGTCAATTCCGCGGGTCAGCCCTTCTCGGCGCCGCCCGTCGTGTTCATGATGCGGCGCTGGAAGACGAAGAAGAGCACCGCGACCGGGATCGACATGAGGACCGCCGAGGCAAGCCGCAGCGGGTACTGGTTTCCCGTGCCCAGCTGCCCCGACACGAGCGACGCGACCCCCGTCGTCAGCGTGTTGAGCGCGGGATCCTGCCTCGAGATCACGAAGTGGGCGAACTCGTTCCAGGAGCCCTGGAAGCTCAGGATGAACAGGGTGATGAGCGCCGGCCGGGCCATGGGCAGCACGATCGACCAGAAAGTGCGGAAGATGCCGGCCCCGTCGATGCGGGCCGCCTCCTCCACGCTCACCGGGATCGACTCGAAGAACTGCTTCATGATGAAGATGCCGCCCGCGTCGATGATGAGCGGGATGATCATGCCGGCGTAGGTGTTGTAGAGGCCGAGCTCCTTGAGCACGAGGAACCGCGGGATCAGCAGCACCACGTTGGGCACGGCGAGGATCGCGATGAACGCCGCGAAGACGGCGCTCCGCCCCGGGAAGCGCAGCCGCGACAGCGCGTAGCCGGCGAGGGAGTCGAAGAACACCCGGCCGAGCGTGACGATGATCGTGATCAGCGCCGAGTTGCCCGCCCAGCGCAGCAGCGGCACGTCGGTGAACAGTCGCTCGTACGCGGCGAAGCTCCACACCTGCGGCAGCAGCGACAGGGGGTTCGCCGTCGCCTCGTTGTCGGTCTTGAAGCTGCCCGCGATGGAGATGAGGAACGGATAGATGTAGATGACGGCGAGCGCCACCAGCACCAGGTAGCTGAGGATCAGGCCGGTCCGCACGCGCCCCGGCACTGTGCGGCGCCGGCGCGGCCGGTCGACCGCGGTGCCCTGGGCGGCAGCGGCCGCCACCGGCACCTCGAGGGCGGAGGCAGCGCTGCCCGGTCCGATCGTGCTCATCGTGCCGCCTCCGCTCGCGCCGCCTGGCGCTTCAGTCGCTCGCCCGCTCGCCGTGCCCGCCGCTCCCCGATCGGCCGAGATCCCGGTCCCGCAGCACCCAGCGCTGCAGCAGCGTGAAGGCCACGATGATCGCGAAGAGGATGAACGAGATGGCCGCGCCCTGGCCCCAGTGCAGGTCCTTGAAGGACGTGGAGTAGGCGAGGAACGCGGGCGTCAGGGTGGTCTTGCCGGGCTTTCCGCCGCCCGTCAGGTAGATCTGGTCGAACACCTGCCAGGTCCCGATGAGACCGAGCGTGAGGACCGTGAAGAGGGTGGGCCGGAGCATCGGCAGCGTCACCGAGAAGAACCGCCGGAACGAGCTCGCGCCGTCGACCATCGCCGCCTCCTCGATCTCCTCGCCGATGTTCTGCAGGGCGGCGAGGAACAGGAGCATGAACGTGCCGGAGGTCGTGAAGATGGCCAGGATGATCAGCACGCACATGGCGACGGACGGGCCGCTCAGCCAGTCCCACCACGACAGCCCGAGGGGGCCGGCGGTCGCGAGCGCTCCTTGCCGCCGACGCCGAACAGCCCGAGGAACTGGTGCAGCACGCCCGTCGGGTCGGCGAACCAGTTGGGACCGTTGACGCCCAGCCAACCGATCACCGCGTTGACGGCGCCGGACGAGGTGAAGAGGAACAGGAAGATCGTCGTGATCGCGATAGAGCTCGTGACCGACGGGAAGTAGAAGGCGGTGCGGAAGAACCCGCGCGCCGCGAGGACGCGGCGGTTCACCTGCACCGCGAGCAGCAGCGCGAGCGCCGTCTGCAGGGGCACCACGAACAGGACGTAGTAGAGGTTGTTGCGCAGCGCTGTGCCGAAGTCCGACCGGGCGAGGCCCGCGTCGACCAGCACCTTCTCGTAGTTCTTGGTGCCGACGAGGGCGGAGTTGCCGAGCGGCGACCCCAGCCCGTTCCAGTTGGAGAAGCTCGTGTAGAGCGCCAGCAGGATGGGCAGCACGAGGAAGACCCCGATGATGACGATGGCGGGCGCCACGAACGCCCAGCCGTACACGCCTTCGCGGCCGCGGATGCTTCTGCTCATCTTCGAGTCCTTCCGTCGTCAGCCTGCCGGGAGAGGGCGGGGTCTCGCGACCCCGCCCTTCCCGATCGGATCAGCCGTTCGCTTCGTCCAGAGCCGCCTGGAGCTCGGTCTGCAGCGAGGACAGCATCGCCTTCGGGTCCCCGCCGGTGGCGAGGGTCTCGAGCTGCGAGTTGAAGTCCGTGATGACCGCAGCGGCGCCCGCGAAGTTGATCGGGCTCACCGCGTAGTCGTTGCTCGCGACGAACGAGGCGTTCTCCGGGTACTTCTCCGCGTAGGTCTTGGCGGCGGACTGGGTCGAGGGGATGACACCGAACGCGTCGGCGAACGCCATCTCCTGCTCATCGCTGGTCAGGAACTCGACGAGCTTCTGCGCCTGGTCGGCCGTGTCCGAGTTCGCCGGGATGCCCCAGCAGTTCGTGAACGTGAAGGTCGACTTGCCGGACGGGCCCGCGGGGAGCTCGAAGGCCTGGTACTTGGTGTCCGGGTAGTCGGTCTTGATGCCCTTGATCCACGGACCCTCGATGACCATCGCGGCCTTGCCCGCGCCAAGCGCCTCGCCGGACCAGCCGGCGTCGATCTCGGTCGGGAACTTGAGCGCGCCCTCGTCGTGCAGCTTCTTCACGTACTCGAGACCGGCGAGGTTCTCGGCGGAATCCGCCGTGGCCTTCTTGCCGTCCTTCGACACCATGGTGCCGCCGGCCTGGTTCATAAAGGTGCCCATGCGCGCGTACTCGGCGCCGAAGGACAGGCCGACGGTGTCACCGGTTGTGAGCTTCTGGGCCACGGCCTCGAGGCTCGCCCAGTCGGTCGGGACGTCGGCGTCGGTCAGGCCGGCCGCCGCCCACTTGTCGGTGTTGACGATGAGTCCGAGGGTCGAGAAGTCCTTCGGCGCGCACGTGAACGTGCCGTCGTAGGTGAAGGCGTCCTTGAGCGTCGGGTAGAACGCGTCCGCGTTGGACAGGTTCTCGGCGTACGGCTGGAGGTAGCCGTTCTTGGCGTAGGTGGAGAACTGGTCCCAGCCCATGTAGAAGAGGTCGGGTGCGTCGTCGCCGGCGAAGCCCTGGCTCAGCTGCTGGTTGAGGTCGCTGGCTGCGACCACCTCGACCTTGGTGTCGTTGTCCTTCGCCCATGCGTCGGCCGCCGACTGGACGGCCTTCGTCTCCGCGTCGCCGCTCGAGCCGATGAGCATGGTCAGCTTGTCGGAGGACCCGCCTCCGCCGCCTCCGCTGCCGCCGGAGCCGCCCGAGCATCCGGCGAGTGCCACGGCCAGCCCGGAGGCGAGCACCACGGCGCCGACGCGGAGTGCGCGTCGAGATTCGTGCTTCATTGCATGTCCCTTCTTGTGCATAGGCCGGTGCTGCCCGGCAGGGCCTTCGTCCGATCGCCGCACGGCCGGCGGAGCTGGAGCGGCGGGGAGTGAAGCGGGGCTCGCGCCCTGCTCCGGCTTCCTCGCCGTCGACCTCGACCCATCGATCCGTGATTGACTTTGATCGTTCAAATGACGCTTGTCATGTTACGCGGGCATGGCAACGTGTCAATTGCACCGTGCCGTTTGCCAGCGCCGATTCGAGGAGGAGCGGATGTCCGGGACCGAGGGACTCCAGCCACTGCTGCACGACGCTGTCGTCGTGCTCGCCGCACCATCCCAGGCGTGGGGCGCGTCGAGCGGCGACATCGCCGGCGGCGTCCAGGGCTTCTACGACGGCGACCGCCGCATCCTCTCCGAGCTGGTCGTGCGCGTGGGTGGGGCCGCGCCCGAGCCGATCTCCTTCTCGACGCCCGACGCGGGCACCGCAGAGTTCGTCGGGCTGCTCCGCGGCGTGGACGACCGGTCGGCGGACCCCCGCATCCGGCTCATCCGCCGGAGAACCGTGGCTCCGGGCCGGCTGATCGAGCGCCTCGTGCTCGAGTCGACGCTCGCGCACGAGGTGACCTCGCGGGTCGTCGTCCGGGTGTCCACCGACCTCGCCACCATGCACACTGTCAAAGCCGGCGTTCGGGAGCCGGCGGCCGCGATCGCTGCGACGGCTGGCCCCGGCACCCTCGCCTGGA
The DNA here is from genome assembly GCF_030296595.1 of Naasia aerilata. GTDB lineage: Bacteria > Actinomycetota > Actinomycetes > Actinomycetales > Microbacteriaceae > Naasia > Naasia aerilata. The sequence continues at coordinate 1,027,831 of NZ_AP027731.1, forward strand.
CCGCACAGGACGTCAGGATCGAGCTGATCGCCCCGGGCGCTTCCGTCGCCGAGGCTGCGACCGGAGCCGCTGAGCTGACGTGGGACGTGACCGTGCCGGCGAAGGGCGCCGTGACCCTCGAGCTGACCGTGCAGGCGGAGACCGGCGACGCGGTCGTCACGGCGCCCGCCGCACCCGCGGAATGGTCAGGGGCGCGGCTGGCCGCCGGCGACATCCGGCTCACGCGCTGGGTGCAGGGCGCCCTGGGCGACCTCGCGGCGCTGCGGATGAGCACGCGCGCCCGGCCGGACGCGGCGTTCCTCGCCGCCGGTGCCCCGTGGTTCTTCACACTCTTCGGCCGCGACTCGATCTGGGCGGCGCGCATGCTGCTGCCCTTCGGCACCGACACCGCCCGCGACACCCTGCGCGTCCTCGCCGACTTCCAGGGCACGAAGTCCGACCCGGACACGGCGGAGCAGCCGGGCAAGATCATGCACGAGCTGCGCTCCGCGACTCTCGAGATCCCGGGCGAGGGGATCGAACTCCCGCCGCTCTACTACGGCACCGTCGATGCCACCGCCCTCTGGGTGTGCCTGCTCGCCGACGCCTGGCGCTGGGGCCTGCCCGACGCCGACGTGGAGCCGCTGCTCCCCGCCATGGAAGCCGCGCTGGCGTGGCTGCGCGACTACGGCGACAGCGACGGGGACGGCTTCCTCGAGTACGTGGACGAGTCGGGCCGGGGACTGGCGAACCAGGGCTGGAAGGACTCCGGCGACTCCGTGCAGTGGAACGACGGCCGGCTCGCCGAGGGGCCCATCGCACTCTGCGAGGTGCAGGCCTACGCCTACGAGGCCGCCCGCTCAGGCGCCGATCTCCTCGACACCTTCGGGCGTCCCGGCGGCGCGGAGTGGCGGGCCTGGGCGGCGCGGCTCAAGGAGCGCTTCGCCGAGGCCTTCTGGGTCGAGGACGAGCGCGGCCGCTACCCGGCCATCGCCCTGGACGCCGAGAAGCGGCCCGTCGACTCGCTGACCAGCAACATCGGGCACCTCCTGGGCACGGGTCTGCTGGAGCCGGAGGAGGCGCGCCTCGTCGCCGAGCGCCTCGTCTCCCCGGAGCTCAACTCGGGGTACGGCCTGCGCACGATGTCGACCGAGGCCGCCGGCTACTGGCCGCTCAGCTACCACGGCGGCTCGGTGTGGGCGCACGACACCGCAATCGCGATCACCGGACTCGCCCGCGACGGATTCGGCGAGGAGGCCGCCGGTCTCGCCGAGGGCCTGCTCGCGGCCGCGGAGGGCTTCGGCTACCGCATGCCCGAGCTGCACTCAGGCGATGCCGCGGCGACCACGGCTCGGCCCGTCCCCTACCCGGCGGCATGCCGACCGCAGGCCTGGTCCGCCACGGCGTCCGTCGCGGTGCTGTCCGCCCTGCTCGGCGTGGAGCCCGACAGAGACGCGGGCACTCTGCGCACGCGGCCCCTCCCGGCGGCGACCGTCTCGGGGATCTCGGTCGAGGGACTCCGGCTCGGCGGCCGGGCGTTCCTCGTCACGACGGGCACGGAGGGGCACGCGGCCATCACGGCCATGCACTGAAGGGCCGCGCGCGCCTCGCTGAGCGGGTCAGCCCCGCGGGTCACTCGTCGGCGAAGAACCTCGCGAGGATCGACACCGCATCCTTGTCGTCCTCCTTGAAGATGACGGGCACCTCCCCTGTCGGCGGACGGTAGCTGCCGCGCGCTCGCGTCGGCATGGGAGCCGTGGGCGGACCCGGCTGGGGGCGGGGGCAGCCGCCGCGTCGGTCGAGCGGCGCGACTGCGGCACGGGAGCCGTCTGGGTCGGCGGCTCGGCCGGCGCCGGGGAACGCGGTCGCCCACCGCGGAGAACACCTGTCGCGCGACGATCCGGCCCGACCGGTTGGCACCGATGGTGCTCGCGGTCGGTCCATAGCCGGCGAAGAATATGCGCGGATCGCGCTCGGCCGCGCCGGTGGAGACGACGATGCCGCCTTCCTTCTCGTGCAGGCGCAGCGGGCTCAGGTGGCGCACGTCGGGGCGGAACCCGGTCGCCCAGAGGATCGCGTCGACCGGCTCGCGGGTGCCGTCCGGCCAGACGGCCGCGTGCTGCTCCATGCGCGCGAACATGGGCAGGGCACGCAGGACGCCGCGCTCGATGCCGGCGGCGATGCGCCGGGTCTTGGGCACGCCCGTGCCGCTGACGATGCTCGGGAGCGCCCGGCCGGTGCGCGCCGCCTCATCCTGTGCGGCGACCGCGGTGACGGCGTCCTCGAGGTCGAGTGTGCCGTGGTCCAGGAAGTCGACGGGACGACGGGTGACCCAGGTGGTCGATGCCGCGACGCCCTCCAGCTCGAGCAGGAAGCCGATGGCGGACGTCCCGCCACCCACGACGAGCACGTGCTGGCCGCGGAACTCCTCGGCGGAGCGGTAGGTGGACGTGTGCACCTGGCGGCCGCGGAAGCGCTGGGCGCCGGGGTAGTACGGGACGAACGGGGCGCCCCAGGTGCCGGTCGCGTTGACGACGGCGTGCGTCGTGATGTCGCCGAGGTCCGATCGCACCACGAGGTCGGCGCCGCGGTTGAACACCGCGCTCACCTGCACGGGTCGGCGCACCTGGAGGTCGTAGAACGCCTCGTACTGCGCGTAGTACTCGACCACGACGTCACGCGCGGGACGCGTCCGGTCGGCCGTGTCGAAGCTGAGTCCGACCGCTTTCATGCCGGGAAGGTCATGGACCCGATGCGCGGAGCCGAGCCGGAGCGACTCCCAACGGTGCTGCCAGGCGCCGCCCGCCAGAGGCCCGCCGTCCAGGACCAGATAGTCGGTGCCCGGCCGCATGCCGAGCCGCTGCAGGTAGTAGGCGACCGAGAGTCCGGCCTGCCCGGCGCCGACGATCACGACAGAAGTGGACTCGTTCAGCACATCCCCTCCTCCGGCCTTCTCACCCTCCCACACCTGAGCCCATCGTGCCTCATGGGCCGCGTGCTAAAGTAGCGCCCAGTTTTCAAACCCTGTTGAGTACCGCCGTGCGCCTCTGACCCGCCGGCCGAAGAATGGTGAGGGGGTCACGCATATGGGGCGCGGCCGTCAGAAAGCAAAGCACACCAAGGTGGCGCGTGAGCTGAAGTACTTCAGCCCTGCGACCAACTACGACGCACTCGAGCGCGAGCTCACTGCGCACTCGCCGCACGGCGAGAGCAGCGAGTACGACAAGTGGGCGGCGGAGTTCGGCGACGACGGCGACGCCGGCGGCGAGCGCTCGCAGACCGCCTGACGAACCTGAGGAGGCGGCGCTCACCGGCGAGGTGGGCGCCGCCTCCTCGTCTCTGTGGCAAGCGCCCGATCCGGCGGCGTCGTGCTTGCGGATGATCCACATCCATCTCCGGGACGACGCGCCGGCCGCCGGCTCAGGAGACCCTGTGGGTACGCCGCGAATCGGTACCTTCGCCCTCCTGCGAGCGCGTAGGACCTCGCGTCCGTCGGCGCGGCGGCGAACCCACGCTTTCCGATGCGAGAATGGTCTCCGCCATCGCGGTGGTCGCGCCGCTCGCCTTACAGCGCCGCCAGTCACACCAGAGCAACGGGCGGCCGCTCCATGCTGTCTCGGCTCCTTAAGCGACGTCGCTCGACATTGTCGCTCTGGCCCGTCGCGAACCGCTTCCAACAGGCGAGCGCCGACGCCTCGCTCCAAGGGCGAGAGCGCAGGGTTGAGTGCACTTTCGGGCCGGTCCCCGCACGGATGAGGCCGCGACGACGAGTCTGTTTGACGCAGAGCGCGATGGTCTCTCTGTCGCCGTGTTCGCACGCGCTATCGTCGGCAACTGGTCAGACGTTGGGCAGGTACGCCTCCGCGCCACACGACGCGCTTCTTGAGGGCAAGTGGGCCGCCGCCTGAAACGCGAGCTCGACACGATGGGAACGCCATGAACAGCCGATCCTCCCTCCAACTCTGGGACGACAACCCGAGCCTCGTCGATCTGCTTGGCTTTGACGCTGTGGTGGCTCCAGTGATCCAGGCCATCGGGACGCCCCGGGTGGACCCTCTCGCGGTTGGAATACACAGTCCGTGGGGCGGGGGAAGTCAACGGTCCTGAACCTCCTCGAATCGAGCTTGCGGACTGACGGGCGTTACATAGTTGTGCGCACAGACCCATGGCAGTACGACAACCAAGACGACGTGAGAGGGGCACTCGTCGCCGAAGTGCTTGATCAGCTAGGCGAGACTTTTTCGGCTGACGCCACCGCCACAGCGCGCGTTGCTGACCTCATCAAGCGGATCAGCTGGACTCGCGTCGGACTAGCGCTGGGCAAAGGGGCCTTGAGTATGAGTTGGGACGCCGAGGAGTTGCTCGCTGCTTTCAAGCCTCGGGGTCGATCAGATGACCGGTCAATGGCGGGCTTTAAGGATGCTTTTGGTGCGCTGGTGAAGGAACTCCCGGGGGTGGAACGGGTCGTCGTCCTCGTGGACGATCTCGATCGATGCCTGCCCCCGCAGTCATGGCGACTCTTGAGGCGATCAAATTGTTCCTTGCCGTGCCCAAGATGGTTTTTGTCATCGCAGCAGATCAGGAGATGGTCCGGGATTCGATAGCCGCTACGTTGGGAGACACCAACCGCAGCAGTGCCTTTGCGACTAGATACCTCGAGAAGATCATCCAACTTCCGGTCACGCTCCCGAGGCTGGCCGGGGCTGACGCCGAGGCCTACATCGGTTTGCTCCTCGCGAGCGGCGACGCGACAGGCCCATCGCAGCTCGCGGGGCTAGCAGAGCACGTTGCGGCCCGTCGACGCGCCGGTGCGGTCCCACTCCTTGCCGACCTGGGAACGCTCAGTGGCAAGCCGTCGCAGGACACCCTTGACCTGTCAGCCCAGCTCGCACAGGGGCTCTCTGCCGACCGCCTCGCGAACCCGCGCCAGATCAAGCGCTTTCTGAATGCGTTCGGCGTACGATCGATTGTCTCCCATTCTCGTGGGGTGGAGATCGCACCATCGGTACTTATGAAGATGCTCCTTCTCGAGGATCTCCACCGCAATTCCTTCGAAGCACTAGCGGGCGCGGCACGGGCGAGGCGCGCCACCCTGATGCAGGAGTGGGAAGCTTGGGGCAGGGGTGACGAGGGTGCGGCGCGCCCCGAGGAGGTTTCGGACGATACGCGCCACTGGGCGGCCAGCCGACCCTCGCTAGCTGACATCGATCTAGCTCTGTATCTCAATCTTGCGGCGTCGCTACTGAACGTACGCGCTGGCGAGGAGAGCAGCGATGCGGTGATCCGGCTCATCGATGCGCTCCTTGGAAAGAGTGGGCCGGCCCGGGAGGCGGCCCTGGTGGAACTTCTAGTTCTGCCGGAGCCGGAACAGCGGGCAGCGATGGAACTCGCTGTCCGACAGGAGAGACAGCTCGACGATCTGGACGTTCTATTCCAGGCGCTCATTCAGTGGGCCGACCAAACTCCTGCGCTTATTGACGTCGTCTTGCGGGCCGCGTCCGACTCGACCCGTCGGATAACCACGGGCGCCGTCGTGCACATGAACGCTTCGGCACATCGTGATCGCTATCGCCCACTACTAGAGCGCCTGACCACCGCCGAGGGAATTGATCCGATGGTTCGAGAGGCCGTGCGGATGGAGCTGGGATCCGCCTAATGGGTACGAGCGGAGCTTTCGGTGGTAGTGGCGCAGCCGCTTGGGACAAGGTGCGGTCCGCCTGGGAAGCGATGGGATCCGCCGGCGGGGACGGTGCTGCCTCGACAGAGGCGCCACCCCCATCGGCTGTCCCCGACGTCCCTGCTGCAGCCGAATCTCCCTCCGCCTACGATTCGCTGATCTCCGCCATCGCTGACGCCCTGATTGGTGAGGACCCCGATGCTCGTCGTCGCAACGTGCCAACAGTGCCGAGGGCACAGACGATGCCATCGCCGAGGAGAGGTCGCCAAAGCGGCGGGTCCTCAGGCGGCGGCGGCTCTGCCAGTGGTGGCAGCGGCCGTGCCAGCGCTGGTCGGCGGATCACCGGGCAAGCGGCTCGTGGAGGTAACGCAATTGGCGCCGCCGTCGCCTACCGCAATCGCGATGTGGCGGGTCTTGCTGACTTCGGTCTATCGCTGGACGAACTCGATGCCCTTTCACCGCGGATGCGCTTCGCACGGATCCTCGACGTGGCTATCGGGCAAGCGGGGCACCCAGACGAGCAGGCGATGCGTCAAGCATCTCTCGAGCAGATCAAAGCGCTACTCTCCGCCGGAACCGATGGCGCTCGGCCGACAGGCATGGAGGCCCTGAGGGATTTCATTAGTGAATTGACCGTACGGATTGGACTCATAGAACTCCGGGACCAAGTGCTCGCTAAGACAGTCTCGCCGAAGCAGGCGCAGCAACGCGAGACTGGCCTACGGCAGTGGGTGAGCGCGAAGGTCCAGGGGATCGATCTCGGTCAGTACGGCAGAGTTTCGACCCGCGACTTCCATCAGGTAGCGCGCCAAATGAGCGCTGATGTGCTGCGGCTGTTGAGGGGGACTCAATGACGAGCGCTGCCGGAAACTTCAGCGTGCAGGTGGAGGGGACGGGTGCTCCTGAAGAGGTAGGCGTGACGCGTCTGTCGTGGCCTTCTCACCCCGGACACACTGGTTCCGTTGTCTCCGACTTGGGCTGGGACATGCGCCCGTTGTCCGGGGTGTCGGCTGAGGTCGCCGATCTGGTTCACCTTGCAGGAGCGGCGTACATGGCTGACCGCCTGACGCCGCGGGGTGCCCGATTCAGCAGAGACATGACGCTGACTGTCGCTGTGTTGGCACCCGATTCATGGACCGAAGACGTGGTCTACGCCGTGGCACAACTCCTCGCCTGGCTAACAGGCGACGTCTGGACATTGCGGACGATAGCCAGTGCCGACACGCCTCGGGAAGCTCCCTTGGACGTAGCGGATCACAGCCCGGTGAGCCTGCTAAGTGGCGGATTGGATTCCTTCCTAGGCGCCATCGTCCTGGGGAGCGAACGAGGCACACCCCGCTTCTTAGGTCACAAGGATTCGGCCACGTCCATTCGAGCGGCTCAGGGTGCGGTGTGGGACTGGCTGAGTAAGGCGTTCGCGCCTGCACCGTCATACAAGCGAATTGAGCTAGCACAGGCGGGAAGACGCCTTGAGGCGAGCAGTCGGAGCCGCGCCTTCATGTTCATGAGCCTTGGGGTTGCGCTAGCGGCGAGCACCGGATCCAACCAGTTGGTCGTGCCTGAAAACGGCTTCACGAGCATCAACCTCCCGCTGAGGCCGAACAGGGGTGGAGCCCTCTCGACGCGATCGACGCACCCCGACACCTTCCGACGCTTCGGGGAGATCCTCCGAGAGCTCGGGATCGACGTGGCCATCACGAACCCTTTCGAATGGCTGACCAAGGGCGAAGCAATGTTGCATGTACGCGCTCTATTGCCGCCAGCAGGGTGGGAGGCGGCAGCCGGACTGACAATCTCCTGCTCCAAGCTCGGCGGCAATTGGTTCACAGGTTCCCCCAACTTGAACTGCGGCCTCTGCGTACCGTGCATGGTTCGCCGCGCGACTTTCGTCAGGGCCGAAACGGTCGATCACAGTGAGTACCTTTTCCAATCGCTCACAGGAAGCAATCTAGACAGGCTCGTCGATGCTAGGCGGGGCGACATAGAGGCGGTGAAATATGCCATTCAGATCGGGGTGGATATCAACGGGATTGATTCCGGGACCTGGCCCGCCGACATCGATCTTGATCGGGTCGAGGATCTCGTGAAACGGGGCCTCAACGAACTCGCTCTGCTCGACCTCCCATGACGGCCGTGATGACACCTGCGACGTCGCTCGACTGCCACGCCCACGTTGCCCCGGACGTCACGTCCAAACAACTCGAATCGCTCGGCGAAGTCCACGTCCTTGCCGTCACGAGAACGCTCAAGGAAGCCGCGAGGGTCGCAAGGCGGAGAGATTCGAAACTTACGTGGGGGCTGGGGGTGCACCCGGGGTCCTCGGAGGCTCAATCACAGTACGACCCTCGCGAGTTCAGGTATCTGCTCCCGCGGTTCGCGCTCGTCGGCGAAATTGGTCTAGACAGACGTGGTTCCCGCACACGGCAGCACGAAATTCTTTCTGATGTGCTTGCCGCATGCGCGGACCAGCCAGTGCTCCTTTCGCTGCACTCGACAGGGCGTGTGCGCGAGGTGCTCGACGTCATGGCCACTTACCCGCATCCCGGTTTCATCTTGCACTGGTTTTTGGCGTCCGCTGAGGAGGTCGCTCACGCGGCTGCACTTGGCGCGTACTTCTCTGTGAACACCGCAATGTCGGACGAGGCAATCTCGCAGATGCCACGTGACCGCGTCCTGCCCGAGACTGACTTCCCCGCGAAATCGGTCCGAGCGCGGGTGCCGGGCGCCACCGCAGCTCTCGAGGACCGGCTTGCTACCCTCTGGGGCACCGACGCGGCAGGAGCGCGCGCAGAACTGTGGCGCAACATGAAGGCGCTGGCGACGCGATCGGGTGCTGTCGAGCGGCTCTCGAGCTCGTTGACGGGCGTCCTCATGCAGGTGTAGCGCCTCCCTCGATGTAGCCCGCAAGTCGTCGTCGTGCACGAGCCCGCACTTACAGACTTGAGAAGATGCACGTAGGCACTCGGGCGTGGCGTCGTCGATCGCGTTTTGCGTGGCGGTGTGCAGGGTGGGCTGGAGCGGTGGAAGCGGGGTGTCGCTTGCGCTGGGCTCGCGCAAGCGAGCCTCGTCCTAACGCCCTGCTGTGAAGGTGCGGTTGACGGCCTGACGGGCCAATCACCGTCGTTCGCGAGGTCGGCATCGAGATGGCGGACTGCATTTCGGGGAAAGGGCAGCTGCTTTAAAGAGCTCCGCGACGGCGGGGTTTGCGCCGTCCCGCTGACCGACGGCTGAGGTAGCGGTCAACGGGTGAAGGGTCTCCGGTCCGGCCACACGTCAGCCGTCTCGGCGCGGAAGCCCGCTTCAGCCTCATCGGATGAAGGCCCGTGTCCTGTGCCTGCCCTGCGCTAGCTGCGCCTGCGTGAGCGCGCCGACCTGTTTTTGCAGTTTGAAAAGCAGCCGGTGACCGGTGCAGTCAGTGTCGTGGCGGTTCGGCGGAGAGGCGATTCCGCCGATCTCTTCCTCTCGGCTACACAGTCGCGCTCCCCCTGCTCGGGTAGGCACGGCTTTGGGAGGGGACTCCGTGAACGGAGGCTCAGGCGGAATAGGCGCCGGTCAGGCGCACGGCGCCGCCGTCGACGCCCTTGGCGCCCTGCTCGAATCCGTCGAGCGGGCGCGACGCGGTCGACACGGTTCCCGCCTGCCACGCCTCGATCCCGTGCGCGGCCAGGGTGGCGGCGACGGTGCCCGCCGAGTCGGCGTCCACCACGGCGAACATGCCGATCCCGAGGTTCCACGTGCCTTCGTGGTCCTCGAGGCGGGTGCCGCTGAGCTCCGTGAGCACGCGGAACACGGGGTCCGGCGACCAGGAGGCGCGCTCCACCTCCGCCCAGGAGCCCCGAGGAAGGACCCGGGCGAGGTTCGCCGCGATGCCCCCGCCCGTCACGTGGCTGAAGGCGTGCACGGAATCGCCCGCGATGGGGTCGGCGAGGAGGGCGAGAAGCGCGGAGGCGTAGAGCCGGGTCGGCTCGAGCAGCGCGAGGCCGATCGGCCCGTCCAGCTCGTCCAGCCGGTCCGCGTAGCCGAGGCCCCTGTCGGCGAGGATCTTCCGGACCAAGGAGAAGCCGTTGCTGTGCAGACCCGAGGAGGCGAGGGCGAGGATCGCGTCGCCGTCCCGCACCCGGTCGGGACCGAGCAGCGCGTCCGCCTCGACGACGCCCACCGCGGCACCCGCGAGGTCGTAGTCGTCGGGTCCCATCAGACCGGGGTGCTCGGCGGTCTCGCCGCCGACCAGCGCCGTGCCGGTCGCCTCGCAGGCGACCGCGACGCCGCGCACGATCTCGGCGATGCGCTCGGGGACGAGCCGCCCGCAGGCAATGTAGTCGGTGAGGAACAGCGGCTTCGCGCCCACGACGACGATGTCGTCGACGATCATGCCGACGAGGTCCTGGCCGATCGTGTCGTGCTTGTCGATCGCCTGGGCGATCGCGACCTTCGTGCCCACGCCGTCCGTGCCGGTCGCGAGGAGGGGTCGCCGGTAGTCGCGGAGCGCGGACGCGTCGAAGAGCCCGGCGAAGCCGCCGACTCCGCCGAGGACCTCGGGTCCGTGCGTGCGGCCGACCGCTGCCCGCATCAGCTCCACCGCACGGTCGCCGGCCGCGGTGTCGACTCCGGCAGCGGCGTAGCTGGTGCTCATTCGGTCATCCGTTCGAGGCATGGCAGACTTCTCCGGTAAGCCCCCACTCTACGGTCTGGAGCCCATGCCCCTATGTGCGGCATCGTCGGCATCGTCTCTTCCGAACCCGTCAACCAGCTCGTCTACGACAGCCTCCTCCTCCTGCAGCACCGCGGGCAGGATTCGACGGGCATCGCGACGACGGACGGCAACACGCTGCACATGCGGAAGGCGGCGGGCCAGGTCCGCGAGGCGTACCGCACGCGGGACATGCGGGCCCTGCCGGGCACCATGGGTCTCGGGCACGTCCGCTACGCCACGAAGGGGTCGGCGCGGAACGAGGAGGAGACGCAGCCGTTCTACGTGAACGCGCCGTACGGCATCGTGCTCGTGCACAACGGCAACCTCACCAACACGCGTGAGCTCACCGACGAGCTGTACCGGGTGGATCGCCGGCACCTCAACACGACGAGCGACACCGAGCTGCTCATCAACATCCTCGCGAACGAGCTGCAGGCGCAGATCTCCGGCACCGACCTCGACCTGGACCAGGTCTTCACGAGCGTCTCCCGCGTGCACGAGCGGGTGGAGGGGTCCTACGCCTGCATCGCGCTCATCGCCGGGCACGGACTCCTCGCCTTCCGCGACCCGTACGGCATCCGCCCGCTGGTGCTCGGCCGCCGGCCGCTCGGCTTCGTCGGCTTCGAATGGATCGTCGCGTCGGAGACGGTCGCGCTCGAGAGCCAGGGCTACGAGGTTGTCCGCGACATCGAGCCCGGTGAGGCGGTGTTCATCACTCGCAGCGGCGAGATGCACTCCCGCCAGTGCGCCGCGAACCCGCGGCTCGTGCCGTGCGCGTTCGAGTACGTGTACCTGGCCCGACCCGACTCGATCATGAACGGCATCTCGGTGTACGAGGCCCGGCTGCGGCTCGGCGACCGGCTCGCCGACACGGTCGCCGCCTACACGCCCATGGGCGACATCGACGTGGTCATGCCCATCCCCGACTCGTCCAGGCCCGCCGCCATGCAGGTCGCGCAGAAGCTCGGAATCGAGTACCGCGAGGGCTTCTACAAGAACCGGTACGTCGGGCGAACGTTCATCATGCCGGGCCAAGCCGAGCGCAAGAAGTCGGTGCGGCAAAAGCTCAACGCGATGGGCTCCGAGTTCCGCGGCAAGAACATCCTCATCGTGGACGACTCCATCGTCCGCGGCACGACGTCCCGGGAGATCGTCGACATGGCGCGCGCGGCCGGCGCGAACAAGGTGACCTTCTCCTCCGCCGCTCCGCCCGTCCGCTTCCCGCACGTGTACGGCATCAACATGCCTTCGCGCCGGGAGCTGGTCGCGTACGGGAAGAAGATCCCCGAGATCGCGACGGAGATCGGCGCCGACTACCTCATCTACCAGGAGGTGGCCGACATGCAGTCCGCCATCGTCCAGGGCTCGAGGGTGACGGACCTCGAGAAGAGCTGCTTCGACGGCCGCTACGTCACCGGGACGGTCACCGAGGAGTACCTCCGCTGGGTCGAGGCCACTCAGCTCAGCTGAGCGGACGGGTCAGGCCGACGCGGCGCCCTCGTGGCTCTTCCGCTCGGCCTTCTCCGCGGCCTCGTGCTCGATCAGCCGCTCGACCCGTCGGTCGGGGACGAGCCACATCAGCGCCACGAAGACGTACACCGCGAGTCCGAGCCAGGGGCTCACGAACGACAGCGCGATTCCGAGGATGTAGAGCCCCGGCGAGCTCCACCCCTTCAGGTCCCGGCCGATGGCGACGGCCAGCCGCGAGTTCGGGCCCTGCACGCGCAGCAGCCGGCGCTGCAGGAGGAAGTAGGCGATGCCGTTGGCCAGCAGCACGATGCCGTAGACCGCGGTCGGGATCATCGCGAAGCCGTTCTCGCTCATCCAGGCGGTCGCGAACGGGACGAGGGAGAGCCAGAACAGCAGGTGCAGGTTGGCCCACAGCACCGAGCCGCTGACCCGCGAGATGGCCTGGAACATGTGGTGGTGGTTGTTCCAGTAGATGCCGAGGTAGACGAAGCTCAGGAGGTAGGCGAGGAGCACCGGCAGCACCTCGCGCAGCGCCTCCCAGGTGACGCCCTCCGGCTTGGGCAGCTCCAGCACCATGACGGTGATCAGGATGGCGATGACCCCGTCGCTGAAGGCCTCGACGCGTCCGCTTCTCATGCGGACACGCTAGCGGCGCCGGGCGGCCGGCGCGGGAGCTGACCAAATCAAGGACACACGACCGTTTCGGGGCCGATCTCTGCGGAATCGAGCCCGTTCTGCCGCGAGTGTCCTTGATTTGGTCAGGGGCGCGGTGATCCCGAGGGGTCGACCGGGTCAGCAGGGGTGGCGGAGCCCCCGGGACCCTGCTCCTCGGGATCCGCGTCGGGTTCGGCAGGCGCCGGCGGGGTGACCTCGACGACCGCCGGGACCACGCGCGCCCGGCGCTGCAGCGCGCGGTCGATGAAGACCGCGATGAGTCCGCCGACCGCCGCCCCGATGGCGACCCCGATCAGGAGGAGGAAGCCGAACACCTGCGATGCGGGGTACTGGGTGTTCGGCGGGAAGGCGAACGTGAGGATCAGCGCCGCGACGGCCCCGACGAGCGCGCCCGTGAGCAGGAAGCGGAGGATCTTCGGCGAGCGCCGCACGCGCACCTCGGCCGGCGTCTCGGGCAGCGGCTCGGGTGCTCCGCTCGGCACGCTCACGCGCGTCCCCGCAGCAGGGCGATGGGCGGGAGGGGCACATGCCCGGTGAGGTCGGCGCGCTGGCCGGACGCCTGCACGCGGTGGGCGGCGAGCGCCTCGGTCCACGTGACGCTGCCGGAGGCGAGCGCCAGCCAGGTGTCGGCGTCGGTCTCGATCACGTTGGGCGGGGTTCCGCGGGTGTGCCGTGGCCCGGGGATGCACTGCACGGCCCCGAACGGCGGAACGCGCACCTCGACGGTGTTCCCCTCGGCCCGCTCGGCCAGCAGCTGGAGGCTGTACCGGACGGCGGTCGCGACCGCGGTGCGCGGTGCGCCTCCGCGCAGCGCGGTGACGACGGCGGGCTCGCCCACCTCCGCGCCGATCCGTGCCCGTGCCACCCCTCCACGGTACCCCGCGTGTCGCAACGCTCCTGACGGATCGCAACCGCGCACCGCTGCGACGCGTCCGCACGGATGCGACGCGCTCGCGCACCTGCGCCGCCGATAGCCTGGGCGGGTGCGGATCCTCGTCCTCGGTTCCGGCGCGCGCGAGCACGCCATCGTCGATGCCCTCCTCGCCGCCCCCGACCGCCCGGATGTGCTCGTGGCCCCCGGGAACGCCGGCATCGCGGAGAGCGCGCCCCTCGTGGCAGTCGGCGACATCGCCGATCCGGAAGCGGTCGCCGAGTGGGTGCAGGCGAATCCGGTCGATCTGGTCGTCATCGGGCCCGAGGCGCCGCTCATCGCCGGCGTCGCCGACGCCCTCCGCGAGCGCGGGATCCCGGTGTTCGGGCCCGGCCGCGCGGCCGCACAGCTCGAGGGCAGCAAGGCGTTCGCGAAGCGGATCATGGCGGAGGCGGGCGTCCCGACCGGGCGCGCGATCCGCGCCGGGACCCTGGCCGAGGCGGAGGCCGCGCTCGACGAGCTCGGCGCGCCCTACGTCGTGAAGGCCGACGGTCTGGCGGCCGGGAAGGGCGTGCTCGTCACCGAGGACCGCGCCGCCGCTCTCGCGCACGCGACCCGCTACATCGAGCAGGGCGCCGTGCTGGTCGAGGAGCACCTGACCGGCGATGAGGTGTCGCTCTTCTTCCTCTCCGACGGCCACACCGTGCTCCCCTCTCCCCCGCGCAGGACTACAAGCGGCTCCTCGACGGCGACGAGGGCCCCAACACCGGCGGCATGGGCGCCTACTCGCCCCTTCCCTGGCTCGCGGAGGCCTTCGGCAGCGAGCGGGCGTTCGTGCAGAGCGTCCTGGAGACGATCGCGGAGCCGGTGGTCCGCCAGCTGGAGCACGAGGACACTCCCTTCCTCGGCCTCCTGTACTGCGGCCTCATCGTGGACGGCGACCGCATCCGGGTGATCGAGTTCAATGCGCGGTTCGGCGACCCGGAGACGCAGGTGGTCCTGCCTCGGCTCGTGACTCCGCTGCCCGGGCTGCTGTTCGCGGCGGCGAGCGGCGAGCTGGGCGGCCGCGAGTGGCCCGCGTTCGCCGATCGAGCCGCCGTCGGCGTGGTCCTGGCAAGCGAGGGCTACCCGGACGCACCTGTCCCGGGCCGCCCGATCTACGGCTTCGGGGACGCGCAGACCGTTCCGGAAGTCCGCATCGACCACGCCGCGACGCGCACCCGCGAGGACGGGACGATGCTCGCCTCCGGAGGCCGGGTGGTCACGGTCGTCGCTCTGGCGGACGACTTCCGGGAGGCGCGCTCGCGCGTCTACGCCGCCGTCGACGCCCTGGATCTCGAGGGCGGCCAGTACCGCACCGACATCGCCGATCGGGTGGCCCGGTGAGCACCTCGGCCGACGGCGCCGCCGGCGGGGTTCTCCAACTCGACGGCTGGGAGCACGTCTACTCGGGCAAGGTCCGCGAGCTGTACCGCCCGGCGGGCGGCGCCGGCGACCGGATGCTCGTGGTCGCCACCGATCGGGTGAGCGCCTTCGACCACGTCCTCGAGCCGGGCATTCCCGGCAAGGGCGAGCTCCTCACCAGGCTGAGCCGGTGGTGGTTCGACCGGCTGGCGGTCCCCAACCACCTGGTCGCCCCGCAGGAGGTTCCCGCGGAGGTGGACGGCCGCGCGATGCTCGTGCGGGCGCTAGACATGTACCCGATCGAGTGCGTGGTCCGGGGCTACCTGACCGGCAGCGGCTGGGCGGAGTACCGCGAGACGCAGAGTGTGTGCGGCGTCCCCCTGCCGGCGGGCCTCACCGACGGGGACCGGCTGCCCGCGCCGATCTACACCCCTGCCTACAAGGCCCCGCAGGGCGAGCACGACGAGAACATCCCGTTCGAGCGCACCGTGGAGCTCGTGGGACAGGAGCGGGCGGAGGAGTTGCGCCGCCTGTCACTCGAGGTGTTCGCGGCCGCATCGGAGATCGCCGAGTCGCACGGCGTGATCCTCGCCGACACCAAGTTCGAGTTCGGCGCCGACCCGGCGACCGGGTCGACCCTGTTGGCCGACGAGGTTCTGACGAGCGACTCCAGCCGGTACTGGGACGCGGCCGAGTGGCACGACGGCATCCGGGGGCGCAGCTTCGACAAGCAGATCGTGCGCGACTGGCTGGCGGCGAACTGGGACAAGACGGGCACTCCGCCCGTCCTGCCCGCCGAGATCGTCGAGCGGACCGCGGCGCGCTATCGGGAGCTCCTCGAGCGCTTCGCCGGCTGACGCTGCGCCCGCGGACCCTCCCCGCGCGGCGGACGGCGACCTCCTCCGGACGGCTGATCCCGGGCCCCGGAGGGCGCACTAGCGTGGAACGGTGGACCCGCTGAGCGACGACTGGGTGCGCCCGGAGCCGGACCGCCGCGCCCTGCGGGCCGATGCGCTCGTGGCCCTGGCTCTCGCCGCAGGAACGGGGCTCAGCGTCGTCCTCTACTCGGTCGGCGGCGTGTACGACCATCCGGCGCCGTGGTGGGCGAGCGTCCTCTACGTCGCGTTCACCGCGCTGCCGCTCGCCCTGCGCCGCACGGCCCCGGCGTGGTCGCGGTCGTCGTCTCGATCGCCTACGGCCTCGGCCAGGGCTTCCGAGTGCCCGAGCTGCTGTTCGGCAACGTGTCCCTGTACCTCGCCATCTACTCCCTCGGGGCGTGGGGACGCAGCCGTGCCGCCAGCCGGCTGGTGCGCATCCTCATCATCATCGGCATGTTCCTCTGGCTGTTCCTCACGATCGGGTTCCAGTTCTCGAATCCCGAGGCGCTCGCCGAATTCACGGACGGTGCGTCGCCCGAGGCCGCTGTCGCCATCGCGCTGCTCAGCATCCTCCTCAACCTGCTGTTCTTCGGCGCCGCGTATGTCATCGGCGACCGCGCCTGGGCGTCGGCCCGCGCCCGCGCCGCGCTCGAGCAGCGCACGCGGGAGCTCGCGGCCGAGCGGGAGCACAGCGCCGCCCAGGCGGTCGTGCTCGAGCGGGTCCGGATCGCGCGTGAGCTGCACGACGTCGTCGCTCACCACGTGTCCGTCATGGGCATCCAGGCGGGGGCCGCCCGGCGCGTGCTCGACCGCGATCCCGCTCAGGCGGAGGAGGCGCTCACCGCCATCGAGCAGAGCGCGCGGCGGGCGGTGGAGGACCTGCAGAACCTCCTCGGCACCCTCCGGAGCGACGAGCCGGAGGACACGCCTGCGCCCAGCACGCTCGGGGTGGACCAGCTTGAGTCGCTCGTGTCCGAGGTGACCGGTGCCGGTCGGGCGGCCCGATTCGCGACGGTCGGCACTCCCCGGCCGGTGGACGGCACCGTGGGCAACACGCTCTACCGGGTTGCTCAGGAGGCGCTCACGAACTCGCTCAAGCACGCAGGACCCTCCGCCGAGATCGACGTGCGGCTGCGCTACCTCGACGACGCCGTCGAGATCGAGATCAGCGACACCGGCGGGCGGCCGGTCACGCGCGCCGCCGGGGCGGGCCTCGGCCAGCTGGGGATGCGCGAGCGCGTGGACGCCGTGGGCGGGACGCTCGAGGCGGGCCCGCGATCCCGAGGCGGCTACCTCGTCCGCGCCCGTATTCCGGCGGCGGCATGAGCGCCTCGGACCGCGGCGCCGGCGCCGGAATCCGCGTCGTTCTCGCGGATGATCAGGACCTGGTGCGTCGCGGGTTCCGGATGATCCTCGAGTCGGAGCCCGGCATCGAGGTCGTCGGTGAGGCCCGCAACGGCGACGAGGCCGTGACCGAGGTCGAGCGGCTCCGCCCGGACGTCGTCTGCCTCGACGTGCAGATGCCGGGCACGGACGGACTCGAGGCGGCCCGCCGCATCGCACGGCTCGGCGGGCCCACGGCAGTGCTCGTCCTCACGACGTTCGACCGCGACGACTACCTGTTCGAGGCGCTGCGCTCCGGCGCGAGCGGCTTCCTGCTGAAGACCACGTCGCCCGAGAAGCTCATCGAGGCGGTCCAGGTCGTGGCGGCAGGGAACGCGCTGCTGGCCCCGGATGTCACCAAGCGGGTGATCGAGCGCTTCGCGAGCGGCTCCGTCTCGGCGCCGAACCCGGCCCTCGCCGAGCTCACGGAGCGCGAGGCGGAGGTGCTGGCCCTGCTCGGCCGCGGGATGTCCAACGCGGAGATCGCCGGCCGCCTGTTCCTCGGCGAAGCGACCGTGAAGACGCACGTCTCGAAGGTGCTGCTGAAGCTCAACCTCCGCGATCGCGTGCATGCCGCGGTCTTCGCCCACGAGAACGGCCTCGCCGGCCGCTGAGCAGGACGGTCACCTCCGCCGCTCGGGGGAGCCGGATTCGAGCCGCACGGCGGATGTCCCCCCGCATCCCTCTCCTTAGCGTTGGCGAGAAGGAAAGGAGTTGTGATGATCGCCATCGACCACGTCACCAAGCGCTTCGGCGAGCGCCTCGCCCTCGACGAGGTGACCTTCGAGATCGGCGGCGGCCGGCTGACCGGCTTCGTCGGCGCCAACGGCGCCGGCAAGACGACGACCATGCGCGTGATCCTGGGCCTCCTCCGCCCCGATTCCGGCGGAGTGACGCTGGACGGCCGGGCGGTCACGCCGGGAGACCGCCGGCGGTTCGGCTACATGCCGGAGGAGCGCGGGCTGTACCCGAAGATGAAGGTCGCCGAGCAGATCGAGTACCTCGGCCGGCTCCGCGGGCTCACCAAGGTCGCGGCGGCCGGTGCCACGGCGGAGCTGCTCGCCCGCCTGGAGCTCGACGCGCGAGCGAACGACACGGTCGAGAGCCTGTCGCTCGGCAACCAGCAGCGCGCGCAGATCGCGGCGGCCCTCGTGCACGACCCCGAGGTGCTGATCCTGGACGAGCCGTTCTCGGGCCTCGACCCACTGGCCGTGGACGCCGTCGTCGGCGTGCTGCAGGAGCGCGCGGCGCGGGGCGTGCCCGTGCTCTTCTCCAGTCACCAGCTCGAGCTGGTCGAGCGGCTGTGCGACGACCTGGTGATCATCTCGGCGGGCACCATCCGCGCGGCCGGCGCCGCCGAGCGACTCCGCACCGACAACTCGACCCCCGCGTGGGAGCTCCTGACGGGCGAGGACTCGGGCTGGCTGCGGGCCGAACCGGGCGTGCTCGTGCGCGAGTTCGGCGCAGGCTGGGCGCTCTTCGAGGCCGATGAGGCCACGGCCCAGCGCATTCTCCGCTCGGCTGTCGGCCGCGGATCCGTCGTCTCCTTCACCCGTTCCCGGCCGAGCCTGGCCCAGATCTTCACGGAGGTCGTCAAGTGAGCACGTCGCCCCTCTCCTTCTGGAGCAGCGTCGGGCTGGTCGCCGACCGCGAGATCCGGGCGAAGCTGCGCAGCAAGGCCTTCGTGATCTCCGCCCTCATCCTCGTCCTCGGCGTGCTGGCCTCCATCGTCATCGGGAGCATCGCGTCGCAGAACACCTCGGACATCCCGGTCGCGGTCGTGCAGGGCACCCCGGACGTGCTCGGCGGCGTGGACGGCGTGGATGCCACCACGGTCGGCTCGACCGGCGAGGCGGAGCAGCTCGTGCGCGACAAGAAGGTGGACGCCGCCCTCGTTCCGGACAGCGGCCAGCTCGGCTACCGCGTCATCGCGCTCGACTCGACGCCGGACACCCTCGTGTCGCTGCTGAGCGTGCGCCCCGCGGTGGACCTGCTCGAGCCGGCGCCCACCAACGAGCTGCTCGTCTATCTGGTCGCCCTCGGCTTCGGGCTCATCTTCTTCGTCTCCGCGATCACCTTCGGAGCGACGATCGCCCAGAGCGTCGTGGAGGAGAAGCAGACGCGTGTGGTCGAGCTGCTCATCTCCGCGATCCCGGCTCGGGCGCTCCTGGCCGGCAAGGTGATCGGCAACAGCGTGCTCGCGCTCGCCCAGATCGTCGTGATCGCCATCGTCGCGACCGCCGCCCTCGCCCTCACCGGGCAGCAGAACCTGCTGACCTCGCTCGGCCCGTCCGTGCTGTGGTTCATCGCGTTCTTCGCGGTCGGCTTCGTGCTGCTCGCGGCGATCTTCGCAGCGAGCGCCGCCCTCGTCTCCCGGCAGGAGGACGTCGGATCGGTGACCTCTCCGGTCACGATGCTCGTGATGATCCCGTACTTCCTCATCGTCTTCTTCAACGACAACGAGCTCGTCCTGGGGATCATGTCCTACGTGCCCTTCTCGGCGCCGGTGGGGATGCCGATGCGGATCTTCCTGGGCACCGCGCAGTGGTGGGAGCCGCTGCTGTCGCTCGCGATCGTCGTGGCCACCACCGCGGGCGCCGTCCTGCTCGGTGCGCGGATCTACGAGAACTCGCTGCTGCGGATGGGCGGTCGCGTGAAGCTCGGGGACGCGATCCGCGGCTAGCGGTTCCGGGGCACGAAAGCGCGGGTGAACCCGCCGTTCCCCGGGTCTAGCTGCACCCGCGGGATGACGGTTTCGCCCGCGGAGGCGTACGGACCACGCGCGTGCGGAAGCGAGCGGGCCCACGCCGCCGGAATGCCGCGGCCCTTTGCAACGTTTCCTCAGCATGACCGACGCCCGGGATGTGCTCGCCCCCGCCACGACCATGGGCGCCGTGACGCTCGCCGTGGCCGACCTCGACACGATGGTCGCCTACTACCGAGGCGGAGTCGGGCTCGACCTCCTCGCCGAGGAGGGCGGCCGGGCGTCTCTGGGTCGCAACGGGAGGACGGCGCTCGTGCTCGAGCAGCGGGCCGAGCTCCGTCACGCATCGCCCTCGCAGGCGGGGCTGTACCACACGGCCTTCCTGTTCGCCGATCAGGCCGACCTCGCGGCATCCGTCTACTCGGTCGCCACGCGCTACGGCGGCTCCTTCACCGGCAGCTCCGACCACCTCGTCAGCAAGGCGCTCTACTTCGACGATCCGGAGGGGAACGGCGTCGAGCTGTACTGGGACCGGCCGCGCGACGAGTGGCGCTGGCGCGGCGGCAGCGTGGAGATGGGCACCGTCTTCCTCGATCCCAACCGCTTCCTCGCCGAGAACCTCACCGACACCGGCGCAGAGGCCGGGCCGTCGGGCGACGCGGGAGTCGGCCACGTGCACCTCAAGGTGGGCGACATCGCGACCGCGAAGGCGTTCTACGTCGACACGCTCGGGTTCGAGGTCACGGCGGCATTCGGCGACTCCGCGCTGTTCGTCTCCGCGGGCGGATACCACCACCACCTCGGCATGAACACGTGGCACAGCGCGGGCGCGGGCACGCGCACCCCGGCGCTGGGCCTCGGGCAGGTGTCCGTCACGGTGCCGGCCGCCGACGACCTCGGCGCGCTCCGCGAGCGGCTGACGGCCCGGCGCATCGGGCAGCGCGACACCGGGGACGCCGTCACGTTCGAGGACCCGTGGGCCAACACCGTCCGCGTGACCGTGGGCGCCTGACCGACTTGCCGAAAAGTCGCGCTAAGCGGCGTTGATAGCGGGACTTTGTGGCAAGTCGCCTCCCTCCGAGGAGGCGGAGGCCGCCCGGTACACTTGATGGGTCCCGATCGGAAGGGTGGGCCGTGCCGACCATCGTCGTCGAAGTCATGCCGAAGGCGGAGCTCCTCGATCCTCAGGGCAAGGCCGTGGCCGGCGCCCTGCAGCGACTCGGCAAGAGCGAGTTCACCTCCGTGCGGATCGGCAAGCGGTTCGAGCTCACCGTCGACGGCCCCGTCGACGACAGCGTGCTCGCGGACGTGCGGGACATCGCCCAGACGCTGCTCTCCAACGGCGTCATCGAGGACGTCGTGGCCATCCGGACGGAGGACGCGGAATGAGGATCGGCGTCGTCACCTTCCCCGGCTCGCTCGACGACCGGGACGCCGCACGCGGCATCCGCATCGCCGGAGCGGAGCCCGTCGCCCTCTGGCACGGCGACCACGACCTGCAGGGCGTCGACGCCCTCGTGCTGCCCGGCGGCTTCAGCTACGGGGACTACCTGCGCTGCGGCGCCATCGCGGCGCACTCCCCGATCATGACCGAGGTCATCGCCGCCGCGAACAGCGGAATGCCGGTGCTCGGGATCTGCAACGGCTTCCAGATGCTCACCGAGGCGCACCTGCTGCCCGGCGGCCTGATCCGCAACGAGAAGGGCAGCTTCGTCTGCCGCGACCAGCGCCTCCGAGTGCAGAGCGTCGAGACGCAGTGGACGAGCGCCTTCGAAGCCGGCGAGGAGATCGTCATCCCCCTGAAGAACGGGGAGGGCGGCTACATCGCCGATCGGGACACCATCCAGCGCCTCGAGGAGGAGGGCCGGGTCGTCTTCCGGTACCTCGGCTACAACCCGAACGGCTCGATGAACGACATCGCCGGAGTGGCCAACGAGCGCGGCAACGTCGTCGGGCTCATGCCGCATCCCGAGCACGCCGTGGAGCCGGGCTTCGGCCCCGACACCTCCGCCGCGATGCGCTCCGGAGTCGACGGGCTGCGGATCTTCCGCTCCGTGCTGGAGTCCGTGCTCGCCTGAGACCCTCGCGGACCGCTCACGCGGCCGCGCGTGCGGCTTTCTCGATCAGCTGAGTGAGGACGGCGCGGTCCACTCGGTCGAGGCGCGTCACGTAGAGGCAGCCCTTGCCCAGGCGGTGGGGTCCTAGCCGCTCGAGGAGAGGCTCCTCCTCCGGCCGATGCGCGGGGAAGAGCCCGTAGAAGACGAGGGCCGCCGTTCGCGGCGCGAAGCCCACCACGAAGGTGTCCCCCTCCCGCCCGCTCTCGTAGCGATAGTGCAGATCGCCGACCCCGAGGATGCCTCCGCGCCACAGCCGGGCCGGCTGCCCGGCCGCCGCTTCAAGCGCCGCCCGCAACTCCCGCGCCTCGGCCTGCCGAGCCTCGGGCAGGCCGGCGAGGAACAGCTCGATCTCCTCACCGCTTCCGGTCACGGCAGGAACCGTACCCCTCGCGCGGGCTCCGCTGGAACGACGAACGTGCCCCGGGCTCCCCGGCGGTGTCGCCGGAAGAGTCGCACGGGGCGCGTTCGGATGTCAGGGGCGTTCGGGGATGCCCGCACGGCTACTCGGCGAGCATGCCGTAGAGGGTCTTGCGGAGAGCATCCATCTGGTCGGCCGCCGTGGCGCGCTGCTCGGGCGTGGCGTCGGACGAGAACTGCCGGACCGCCTTCGCCAGCTTCATGACGCTGGTCCAGAAGGGGTCCTCCTCGACGGGCTCGCCGCCCGGCAGGCCACCCCAGGCGGCATCGAGCTCGTCCTGGTGCTCCTCGACGTAGGCGCGTCCCTGTTCGGTGAGCGCATACTCGCTGCCGCGGGCGTCGCCGCCGCCGGTCACGAGACCCTCGTCGGCCAGCTGCTGGAGGGTCGGGTACACCGACCCCGGGCTGGGACGCCAGCGGCCCTCCGTGCGCTCCGAGATGGAGCGGATGAGGCCGTAGCCGTTGGAGGGCGCCTGCGAAAGCAGGGACAGGAGCACGAGCCGGACGTCGCCGCGGCGAGCGCGGCCACGGCCGCGCGGGCCGCCGGGGAAGCCGGGACCGAAGCCAGGGCCGAAGCCGGGGCGGAAGCCGGGTCCGAAGAACCCGTGGTGGCCGAAGCCGTCGGGGCCGCGGCGGGGAATGCGACCACGCGGGTCGCGATCAGGGATAGGGGGAACATGGTGTCCTCTCAGGTCTGGTGCCGCCGGGCCAGTCCCGAGCGACACAGTAACGATATATCGGTATGTATCGGAGCGCAAGGCCCGTGTCCGCAGAGGCGTGCGCTCCGCCCCGTAGAATCGGACGGTCCCTCCCGCGAGCTGAGGAGTTCCCCGTGCCCGAGAGCGCGCTGCAGACCCCCGTCGTCGACACGGTCGACCGGGCCGCCGAGACCCCGGAGCGCGAGCAGCCGTATGCGGCGCTCGGACTCAAGGACGACGAGTACGCGAAGATCCGCGAGATCCTGGGCAGGCGCCCCACGAGCGGCGAGCTCGCCATGTACTCCGTCATGTGGAGCGAGCACTGCTCCTACAAGAGCTCGAAGGTGTGGCTGCGCCAGTTCGGCCAGAAGGTGTCTCCCGCCATGAAGAAGAACCTCATGGTCGGCATGGGTGAGAACGCGGGCGTGATCGACGTCGGCGAGGGCTGGGCGGTCACCTTCAAGATCGAGAGCCACAACCACCCGAGCTACATCGAGCCCTTCCAGGGCGCCGCCACCGGCGTCGGCGGCATCGTGCGCGACATCATCTCGATGGGCGCCCGCCCCGTCGCAGTGATGGACGCCCTGCGCTTCGGCGCCATCGACTCCCCCGACACCGCTCGCGTCGTCCACGGCGTCGTCGGCGGCATCAGCTTCTACGGCAACTGCCTGGGCCTGCCGAACATCGGCGGCGAGACCTGGTTCGACCCGGTGTACCAGGCGAACCCGCTCGTCAACGCCCTTGCGGTGGGAGTCCTCCGCCACGAGGACCTGCACCTCGCGAACGCGCGCGGAGTCGGCAACAAGGTCGTGCTGTTCGGCGCGCGCACGGGCGGCGACGGCATCGGCGGCGCATCCATCCTCGCCTCCGACACCTTCAGCGAGGGCGGCCCGACCAAGCGCCCCGCGGTGCAGGTCGGCGACCCCTTCGCCGAGAAGGTCCTCATCGAGTGCTGCCTCGAGCTCTTCCGTGGCGGGCTCGTGGAGGGCATCCAGGACCTGGGCGCTGCCGGGATCAGCTGCGCCACGAGCGAGCTCGCGAGCAACGGCGACGGCGGCATGGCGATCGACCTGGATGCCGTGCTGCTGCGCGATCCGTCGCTCACCGCGGAGGAGATCCTCATGTCGGAGAGCCAGGAGCGCATGATGGCGATCGTGGAGCCCGGCAAGCTCGAGGGGTTCCTCGCGGTCACCGAGAAGTGGGACGTCGAGACGAGCGTGCTCGGCGAGGTCACCGACACCGGCCGCCTCCGCATCACCTGGCACGACCAGCTCATCGTCGACGTCGACCCGCGCACGGTGGCGGTCGACAGCCCGGTGTACGAGCGCCCCATCGCCTACCCGACGTGGATCGACGCCCTCAACGCCGACAGCGCGTCCGACCTGCCGCGGCCGAGCGAGGGCGCCGAGCTGCGCGAGCAGTTCCTGCGCCTGACCGCGAGCCCCAACCTCGCCGACAAGGGCTGGATCACCGACCAGTACGACCGATACGTGCTCGGCAACACCGCCCTCAGCTTCCCCGACGACGCCGGCATGGTCCGCGTCGATGAGGAGTCGGGCCTCGGCTTCGCGGTCGCGACCGACGCCAACGGCCGCTACTGCTACCTCGACCCGTACCACGGGGCCCAGCTCGCACTGGCCGAGGCCCACCGGAACGTCGCCGCGACCGGCGCGACGCCCGCGGCCGTGTCGGACTGCCTCAACTTCGGCAGCCCCGAGAACCCCGAGGTCATGTGGCAGTTCTCCCAGGCCGTCGAGGGCCTCGCGGACGGCTGCCTCGCGCTCGAGATCCCTGTGACGGGCGGCAACGTGTCGCTCTACAACCAGACGGGGACGCAGCCGATCCACCCCACCCCCGTCGTCGCGGTGCTCGGCGTCATCGACGACGTCGCGAAACGCATCCCGTCCGGCTGGCAGGACGAGGGGCACAACCTCTACCTGCTCGGCACCACCGCGCTCGAGCTCGACGGCTCCGCCTGGGCGGGCGTCGTTCACGACCACCTCGGCGGGCGCCCGCCTGCGGTCGACCTGCAGCGTGAGAAGGACCTCGCGGGGCTGCTCGCAGCCGCGGCGTCCGAGTCTCTGGTGAGCGCGGCCCACGATCTGGCGGACGGCGGTCTCGCCCAGACGCTCGTCGACGGCGTCCTGCGCTTCGGCGTCGGCGCTCGGGTCTGGCTCGGCGAGCTGTGCGAGCGGGACGGCATCGACGCGGCGACGGCCCTGTTCAGCGAGTCGACGGGACGTGTCCTCGTCTCGGTCCCGCGCGACGAGGATGTGCGCTTCCGCGGCCTGTGCGAGGGGCGCGGCTACCCCGTCCTCCGCATCGGCGTGACGGACGGCACCCCGGAGACCGGTTCGACCCTCGAGGTGCAGGACGTGTTCCGCATCCCGCTCGAGGAGCTGCGCGCCGCGTCGAACGCGACCCTCCCGGCCCACTTCGCCTGACCCGGTCGGGGCGACGCGGGCCGTTTCGGCGGATCCGGGCCAAAGCGGAGGCCCGTAATGCCCGAATCGGCCCGTCCTCCCACGTCGAGTACGTTCCGGCCCGGGTGGTGCGCTACGCCGCACTATCCGGGCCGGAACGTACTAGGTGAGGTCAGGCGGTCGGGGCCTCCGCTGCCGCGGGCCGCGCTTCAGTCGCGGCGGGGCTGGACCAGCCAGTGGTGGCCTGAGGCTTCGCGAAGAACGCGACCACGATCGCGCCGACGACCGCCGCGGCAGCGGGCAGCAGAAGCGACTGGCCCATCGCCGCCGCGAAGCCGTCGCGCAGGAACTCCGGCAGCTGACCGCCGCCGAACTCCGACGCCCCGCCGCCCGCTCCGCCCGAAGGCAGCTCCGCCGCGAGACGCGACTCCATCAGCACCGCGATCGAGGCGCTGCCGAGCACGGCGCCGATCTGCCGCGTGGTGTTGAACACGCCGGAGCCGGCCCCCGCCGATCGGGGCGGGAGGTTGCGAATCGTCGAGTTGGAGATCGGCCCCCAGATGCCCGCGTTCGCGACACCGAGCACGGCGCTCGGCACCAGCAGCAGCCAGATGGACGTGTCCGGCGCGAGCATCAGCCAGTAGAGGACGAGCGAGAGCGCGAGGAGCAGCATCCCGGCTACCGCGAGGTTCCGCGGGTTCACACGGTCGATGAGCTTCCCGGCGGGCGGGGCCAGCACGCCGGAGAGCACGGCCATCGGCACGAGCATGAGCGCCGACTGGGTCGGCGTGAGGCCCTTCACCGTCTGGAAGTAGAACACCAGCGGCAGGGACATGCTCGTGACGGCGAAACCGACCGCGGTGATCCCGGCGTTGCCGAGCGAGAAGTTGCGGTCCCGGAAGAGGCTCAGCGGCAGCAGCGGCTCTCCGCGCTGCACGCGCTGCCACACCACGAACAGGGCCAGGACGACGACGCCCGCGATGATGAGCGACCACACCGAGATGGGGCCGGTGATCGTGCCCCAGTCGTAGGTCTCGCCCTCCTGCAGTCCGAAGACGAGCAGGAACATGCCCACCGCGCTGAGCACGACGCCGAGGATGTCGAAGCGGTGGCCGTGCGTCTCGAGCTGAGGCACGTTCCGCAGGACCATGACGAACGCGACCACCCCGATCGGCAGGTTGATGAAGAAGATCCACTCCCAGCCGAAGGCGTCGACGAGCACGCCGCCGAGGATGGGGCCGACCAGCGTCGCCAGTCCTGCGGTCGCACCCCAGACGCCGTTCGCCGCACCCCGCCGGTCCGGCGGGAAGATGCGCGTGATGACGGCCATGGTCTGCGGCGTCATGAGCGCGGCGCCGAGTCCCTGCACGACGCGCGCCGTGATGAGCATCTCGATGCTCCCCGACAGGCCGCACCAGAGGGAGGCCAGCGTGAAGATGGTGAGCCCGGCGAGGTAGAGGTTCTTCGGCCCGAAGCGGTCGCCGAGGCGTCCGGTGATCAGCAGCGGCACCGCGTAGGCGAGCAGGTAGGCGCTCGTCACCCAGATCACGGAGTTGATGTCGGTGTGCAGTCCGGCGAGGATCGCCGGGTTCGCCACCGAGACGATGGTCGTGTCGATCAGGATCATGAAGAACCCGATGATGAGGGACCACAGTGCGGCCCACGGGCGTGCGACGGTTTCCATTCCGCTTCCTTGTCTGTCGTGCGTCACCAGTCGAGACGACCGGTCGTGATGCGCTCGAGCAGGTGCTCGAGCCAGTCCAGTTCGGCGCGCAGCACGGCGCGCTGATAGCCCACTTCGATCCAGTACTTCTCCGGGATGTCCCTCGCCTCGACATGCTGAGCGCTGAGGCCGAGGGCGTCGAGGCTCTCCCGCATCGCGGCGATGCGCGTCTCGAGCAGGCGGACGGCCTCCTCGGCGGGCAGGTTGTGCGCCTGGCTGAGGGCGAGCGGGAACTCCGGGTACTCCTCGGCCCTCTCGCGCAGCATGGCGGTGAGCCGCCTCTGCAGCGCCGAGCGCCCCTCGTCGGTCACCCGGTAGGTGGTGCGCTCGGGCCGGTTGCCGCCCCGGTCGGTGCCGGCCACCTCGGCCATACCGTGGCGGGCCAGGCGATCGATGGTGTGGTACAGCGACCCCGGGCGGACCTTCACGAGCCGGTCGTCCTTGCGCTTCAGCATCTCCTGATACATCTCGTAGGGATGCATCGGGCCCTCGACGAGCAGCGCCAGGGCTGCCACGGCGAGGGGACTGAGGGCGCGCGACGATTCTTCCATGTGAATTATTCCACCTGGAATATACCGCACCGAAGCCGGCGCCAACAGGCGCTATTCGGCGGGACGCTCCGACGCGATCCGCTCATGGTGGTGGATGACCTCGGCGACGACGAAGGAGAACCACTTCTCCGCGAAGGCGGGGTCGAGGTGCGCCTCCTCGGCCAGCGACCGGAGCCGCTGCACCTGCTGCCGCTCGCGATCCGGATCGGCCGCAGGCAGACCCTGCGCCGCCTTGAGCTCGCCCACGCGCTGGGTGAACTTGAACCGCTCAGCGAGGAGGTGGGTGAGAGCAGCATCGATGTTATCGATGCTCTGCCGGAGGGAGAGCAGATCGGCGAGCGCCTGCTGCTCCTCCGGCTCCAGCGGCCGGTCGGAGAGGGTCATGGAACCGACCCTATCCCCGGCCTCTGCCGCCGAACGGCCCCGAGGCCTCCGGCCCTAGCCCCGGCCCTCGTCGGATCGCTCGTCGCTGAGCCGGGAGGCGGCCGGCGCGAACGAGGCCACGCGGCGCTCGAGGCGCTCCCGCACCTCGGGCCACTCGTCCACCAGGATCGAGTGGACGGCGGAATCCCGCCAGCTGCCGTCGGCCCGGCGCTTGTCGCGGCGAGAGATGCCCTCGAACGTCGCCCCCAGCTTGAGGATGGCGGCCCGCGAGCGCTCGTTCAGCACATCGGCCTGCAGCTTCACCCGGCCGAACCCGGACGCGAACGCGTGCCCGAGCATCAGGAGCTTGGTCTCCGGGTTGACGACGGTGCCCCAGACCTCGGGCGCATAGGCGGTCCAGCCGAGGTGGATCGCCTCGTTGGCGAGGTCCACGTCGCCCAGGGTCGACGTGCCGACGACGGCGCCGTCCTCGATCCGGCGGACCACGTAGCTGATGCCTGCGTTGTCCCAGAGGTAGTACCGCTCGGCGAACGCGGCGAAGCCGTCCGCGGTGTCCCGGTAGCCGGCCGGCCCACCGCCGTAGCCGCCGGCGAACACCTCGGGGCGCCCGATGGCGGCGAACAGCTCCGGAAGGTCGGCGCGCTGCATCGGCGCCAGGCGCACGAAGCGCCCCACGAGCGGCTCGCGGGAGAGGGGCTGTGCGGTCACGTCAGTCGAGGAGGTCGTGGCGGACGACGATCGCGTCGCGATCCGGACCCACGCCGATCGCCGAGATGCGCGAACCGCTCATCTCCTCGAGCGCGAGCACGTAGTCCTGGGCCGCCTTCGGGAGGTCGCCGAACTCGCGCGCCCCGCCGAGGTCCTCGCTCCAGCCGGGCAGCTCCTCGTAGATGGGCTTGGCATGGTGGAAGTCGGACTGCGAGACCGGCACCTCGTCCACGCGCGTGCCATCGACGTCGTAGGCGACCGCGACCGGGATGGTCTCGAGGCCGGTGAGGACGTCGAGCTTCGTGAGGACGAAGTCGGTGATCCCGTTGATGCGCGCGCTGTACCGGGCGATGGGAGCGTCGTACCAGCCGGTCCGGCGCGGCCGGCCGGTCGTGGTGCCGAACTCGAAGCCGCGAGCGCGCAACCACTCGCCCGACTCGTCGTGCAGCTCCGTCGGGAACGGACCGGCGCCGACGCGGGTCGTGTAGGCCTTCACCACGCCGAGCACGCGGTCGAACCGGTTGGGGGCGACGCCGGAACCCGTGGCGGCACCGCCACTCGTGGCGTTGGAGGACGTCACGAACGGATAGGTGCCGTGGTCGACGTCCAGCATGGTGGCCTGGCCACCCTCGAAGAGCACGGTGCGGCCGTCATCGAGCGCGCGGTTGAGTACCAGCGAGGTGTCGGCGACGAGCGGGCGGAGCCGGTCCGTGTAGCCGAGGAGGTCGTCGACGATCTCGTCGGCGCTGATCGCGCGGCGGTTGTACACCTTCACGAGGAGGTGGTTCTTCTGGTCGAGCGCGCCCTCGACCTTCTGCCGCAGGATGCCCTCGTCGAACAGGTCCTGCACGCGGATGCCGACGCGGTTGATCTTGTCGGCATAGGTCGGGCCGATGCCGCGGCCGGTGGTGCCGATCTGGCGCTTGCCCAGGAACCGCTCGGTGACCTTGTCGATGGTGCGGTGGTAGTGCGTGATGACGTGCGCGTTGGCACTGACGAGCAGGCGAGACACGTCCACGCCCCGGGCGCTGAGGGCGTCGAGCTCGTTGAACAGCACCTCGATGTCGATCACGACGCCGTTCGCGATGACGGGCGTCACGCCGTCGGAGAGGATGCCCGACGGCAGCAGGTGCAGGGCGTACTTCTCGTCGCCGACCACCACGGTGTGCCCGGCGTTGTTGCCCCCGTTGAACTTCACCACGTAGTCGACGCGGCTGCCGAGGAGGTCGGTCGCCTTGCCCTTGCCCTCGTCGCCCCACTGTGCGCCGATCAGTACGACCGCGGGCATGTCATCCCCTCACGTCTGCCGAAATGACCCATCCGAGTCTAGTGGGCGCGGGTTGCCGCCCCCGGCCGAGGGCGCCCGCCGGGCA
Source organism: Naasia aerilata (assembly GCF_030296595.1). GTDB lineage: Bacteria > Actinomycetota > Actinomycetes > Actinomycetales > Microbacteriaceae > Naasia > Naasia aerilata. Next base: position 1,057,959 of record NZ_AP027731.1, read on the forward strand.
GGAAATGCACCCTCCTGACCGAATCAAGGAGATCCTCGGCACCGGGAGCCTGGATCTGCGCCCTCAGAGCCTTCCGCCGCAGAATCTCCTTGATTTGGTCAGGAACATCCGCCGAGGGCCGCCATCCGGGTACTAACTTGCACAACAGTGTGCAACTTAGTACGGTGAGGGAATGACCACCGAGCGCGCACCCCGCCGCGACGCCGCAGAGAATCGCGCCGCTCTCCTCGACGCCGCCCGCCGCGTGCTCTCCCGCGACCCCGAAGCCCCCTCGAGGAGATCGTCGCCGAAGCCGGGCTCAGCCGCCGCGCCTTCTACGGACACTTCGCCTCCCGCGACGAGATGCGGGCCGAGCTGACCCGCCGGGGCGCGGAGCGGGTTGCGGCGGCCGTCCGCGACATCCGGCACGAGGACGCCCGGGTCGAGATCGCGCTGATCGGCACGGGACTCTGGGAGCAGGTGGAGGACGTCCGCGTGCTCGCCCAGGCCGCCGTCCGGGGCCCGCTGCAATCGGTGGTCGCCGAGTCGCTGGCGCCCCTGCGGGCGACCCTCGCGGCGACCGTGCGGCGCGGCATCGCCTCCGGCCAGCTGCGCACGGACATCGAGGCGGCCACGCTCGCGCGGCTCATCGAGGGCGCTGCGCTCGCCGTTCTCGACGAGGCCACCCGCTCAGATGTCAGCGACGCCCGCGGCCGCGCCCTCGTCGTGGCCGCCACCCTCGGGATCGCCGGCCTGTCCTGGCGCGAGACGCAGGAGCTCGTGGCCTCGACGTCCGAGCTGAACGGGGGCACGGCGCGATGAGGATCACCGCCTCCGAGGTCGCTGTCGGCACCGGCGCTGCTGCCGAGCTGCCGCCCGTCTCGGTCGAGTTCTCGCCCGAGTCCCCCGCCGTGCTCGCGCTCGACACCGACCGCCGGCCGACGGTGCTCTCCCTCGTCGTCTCGGGTCGAATGACGCCGACCGCGGGATCCGTGCTCCTCGACGGGCGCGCCGACGCCGCCACTCTCCGCACCGCCGTCGCTCTCGTGGACACCCCGATCGTCGCCGAGCCGGCCGCCGACCTTCCCCTCGGTGTCGTGATCCGCGAGGAGCTGGCCTTCGCGCGGCACCCCGCACGCGACGCGAGGGAGCTGCTCGAGGCCCTGGATGCCCGCGACTACGCGAAGGCACCGATCCGGCTTCTGCCCGGGGCCCTCCGCACGCGCCTCCTCGCGGAGACCGCGGCCGCGCGGCCCGGCGTGCGCGCCCTCGTCCTGACCTCCCCTGAGCGGCACGGCGGCTCCCCCGACGACCTCGCGGCCACCATCGCCGGCCTCGCCGCGCGCGGATTCGCCGTGCTCACCGTCACCACCCCCGCCACCCGCGAACTCCTCCTGAAAGCCGACCGGTCATGACCGTCCTCACCCTCGTTCGCACCGAGCTCCGCCGCCTCCTCGCGACCCCCTCGCGCGGCTCGCCTTCGTGGCGCTGATGCTCGTGCCGCTCCTCTACGGCGGTCTCTACCTCTGGGCCAACCGCGACCCCTACGCGGCGCTCGACCGCGTCCCCGCCGCGCTCGTCGTCCAGGACGAGGGCACGACCGTCGACGGCAGGCAGGTCACCTACGGCGCCGACATCGCGACGTCGATCGAGAAGGACGCGACCTTCGACTGGAGCACCGTCTCGGCGAGCGCCGCGGCTCGGGGCGTGCAGAACGGCACCTACGACTTCAGCATCACCCTGCCCGTGGACTTCTCGGCGAACCTCGCCTCCGCGGCCACCGACTCCCCGGATCAGGGCCTCGTCGTGCTGCGCACGAACGACACCAACAGCTACCTCGCGACCACCATCGCCGGGCAGGCAGCGGAGAAGATCCGGGCACAGATCGCCCGACAGGTCGGCGAGGAGGCGGCGGACCGCTTCCTCCTCGGCTTCAGTGACATCCGAAGCAGCCTCACGGATGCCGCAGCCGGAGCAGGCTCCCTTGCCTCGGGCGCGGCCGACGCCGCCGACGGTGCCGCCGCACTCCGGGACGGCACCGCCTCGGTCGCCACCGGTGCCTCCTCGCTGCAGGACGGGCTCGACCAGCTGTCGGCGGGTGCCGCCGCCCTTCCGGGCAGCACCGTCACGCTGGCCGCCGGCGCACGGTCCACCTCCGACGGTGCCGCGGCGCTCTCGGTCGGCGCCAGCCGGCTCGCCGCCTCCTCGGCCGCCGTGACGGGCGGCTACAGCCAGGCCCGAGGCGCGCTCGAACAGCAGCTCCTCGCCGCCGGGACGCCGCAGGCCCAGGTCGACGCCCTGCTCGCGGGGCTCGACCAGTACGGCGCATCGGTGAGCGCGCTGAATGAGGGAGTGCAGTCCCTCGCGGCGCAGGCGCCCGCTCTCGCGGATGGCTCGGCACAGGTCGCGGACGGGGCCCAGCAGCTCGCGGACGCCGCGCCCGGGCTGGCCGACGGCATCGCCTCCGCGGACGCGGGCGCCGCGTCCCTCACGACCGGCGCTCAGCAGGCGGCGGACGGCGCGTCGTCGCTGTCCGCCGGCACCGACCAGGTGGCAGCGGGCGTCGCGCAGCTGCGGGACTCCCTGCAGAAGGGCGCGGGCGACATCCCGGCGACGACCGACTCCCAGCGCTCGGTCCAGGCATCGGCGGTGGCGGATCCGGTGGCCGTCGAGACGCAGGCGGTCACCAAGGCCACCGATTACGGCGCCGGCCTCGCGCCGTTCTTCCTCACCCTCGCGGCGTGGATCGGCATCTACGCGCTCTTCCTCATCGTGAAGCCGCTGTCGCGCCGGGCGATCACGGCGCTCGCCTCGCCGTGGAAGGTGACGCTCGCGGGCTGGCTCACGCCGGGCCTCCTCGGTGTCGTCCAGGCGGCGACGCTCTTCGTGCTCACCACGACCGTCCTCGGATTCGGCGTCGCGTCGCCCGCGCCGATGCTGGCGTTCATGGCGCTCACCTCGCTGACCTTCGCGGCCATCCTGCTCGCGCTCAACGCCCTGCTGGGATCGGTGGGACAGTTCCTCGGCCTCGTGCTCATGGTCGTGCAGCTCGTCACGGCGGCGGGCACCTTCCCCTGGCAGACCCTGCCCGGGCCGCTCGCCGCCCTGCACCACGTCCTGCCAATGAGCTACGGCGTCGACGGCCTCCGCCAGCTGATGTACGGCGGCAGCGGAGCGACGGCGCTTGGAGACGCGGCGGTGCTGCTCGGCTGGCTTCTCGTGGCCCTCGCGGCAACCCTGCTCACGACCGGACGGATGACCCGGGCCCGGACGCTGCGCGACCTGCGCCCCTCCCTCATCGGCTGACCCCTCCGCTCTCGTCGGCGTCGAGGACGTGAGTCCGGATCCACTCGTGCATCACGATCGCGGCCGCAGCGGAGGCGTTGAGGGAGCGGGTCGAGCCGAACTGCGGGATGTCGACGACCACGGTCGCCGCCGCGATCGCCTCGGCCGTGAGACCCGGTCCCTCCTGGCCGAAGAGGAGGATGCACCGCTCGGGCAGGCGCACCGACTCGACGGGAACGGAGCCGGGGACGTTGTCGACGGCGACGATCGGCAGGTCCTCCGCCTCCGCCCAGGCGAGCAGGTCGTCGATGGTCGCATGGTGCAGGACGTGCTGGTATCGGTCGGTGACCATCGCCCCGCGGCGGTTCCAGCGCCGCCGGCCCACGATGTGCACGGTGCTCGCGAGGAACGCGTTGGCGGTGCGGACGATCGAGCCGATGTTGAGGTCGTGCTGCCAGTTCTCGATCGCCACGGAGAACGGATGCCGCCGCCGGTCGAGATCGGCGACGATGGCCTCCATGCGCCAGTAGCGATAGCGATCGACGACGTTGCGGGAGTCGCCGCGCTCGAGCAGCTCCGGATCCCAGTGCTCCCCGGCCGGCCAGTCGCCCGGCCACGGCCCCACTCCCCGCGTGGTCAGCTCGACGCTCGCTCCGGCCTCCGCCGCATCGACGGACGCCGGCGGCGCGCCGTCCTCGGACGGTCGCGTGCCCGGCTCCGGATCCACCATGGGATCAGGCTACGGCGGTGCCTAGGCTGGCCTCAGCAGGACGAGGAGGCACCGATGCCCAGAGCGATCGTGGCGGAGCACAGCGGAGGACCCGAGGTCCTGCAGGTGCGCGAGGTGGACCAGCCCCGGCCCGGGCCCGGGGAGGTGCTCATCCGGATCGCCGCGGCGGGCGTCAACTTCGTCGACGTGTACCACCGGGAGGCGCGGTACCCCACGCGGTTCCCCTTCACTCCCGGCTCCGAGGCAGCCGGCACCGTCGTCGCAGCCGGCCCCGGCGTGCAGTTCCGGGAAGGCGACCGGGTCGCGAGCGGCGAGGCGAAGAAGACCTACGCCGAGTACGCCATCCTGCCGGCCGAGAAGGCGGTCGCGGTCCCCGACGGCGTCGACGACCGCACGGCGGCCGCCCTCCTGCTGCAGGGCTTCACGGCCCACTACCTCTGCACCTCGACCTTCCCGGTCGGTCCCGAGCACACGGTGCTGCTGCACGCGGGCGCAGGCGGAGTCGGCCTGCTGCTCACCCAGCTGCTCAAGGCGCGGGGCGCCCGCGTGATCACGACGGCGGGCAGCGACGAGAAGGTCGCGCTCTCGCGGGCGGCCGGTGCGGACGAGGTGCTGCACTACGACGGCTTCGCGGACCACGTGCGCGAGCTCACGGGTCAGCACGGCGTGAACGTCGTGTTCGACGGGGTGGGCAAGGACACCTTCGACGACTCCCTCGGCTCGCTCGCGGTCCGCGGCATGCTCGTGCTCTTCGGCGCCGCATCCGGTCCCGTGCCGCCCGTCGATCCCCAGCGGCTCGCTGCGGCGGGGTCCGTCTTCCTCACCCGCCCCACCCTGAACTCCTACCTGCGCGACGCACGGGAACGGCAGTGGCGGGCGGGCGAGCTGTTCGACGCCGTCCAGGCGGGCCGGCTGTCCGTGCGGATCGGCCGGACCTACCCGCTGGCGGAGGCCGCGCAGGCTCACGAGGATCTGCAGGCGCGGCGCACGACCGGGAAGGTCCTGCTGCTGCCGTAGTGCGTCTACTTGAACGCGGCGATCCCCGTCAGCGCTCGGCCCAGCACCAGGGTGTGGACCTCGTCCGTGCCCTCGTAGGTGCGGACTGCTTCAAGATTCGCCATGTGACGCATGACAGGGAACTCCGACGTCACGCCGTCGCCACCGAGAATCGATCGAGCGGTCCCGGCGATCCTGATCGCCTCTCGCACGTTGTTCAGCTTGCCGACGCTGATCTGAGCAGGCCCCAAGGTCCCGGCGTCCTTGCTCCTCGCAATGTGCAGGGCGAGGAGCACGCCCTTCTCGTACTCGAGCAGCATGTTGGCGAGCTTGTCCTGCGTGAGCTGGAAGCGGCCGATCGGGCCACCGAAGACGTCGCGGGACGTCGCACGGCTGAGAGCCGCCTCGAGACACGTGCGGGCCGCGCCCATGACCCCCCAGACGATGCCGAAGCGCGCCTCGTTGAGGCAGGAGAACGGGGCGCTCAGGCCCGCGGCGTCAGGAAGCCGCGCGGACTCGGGCACCCGGACGCTGTCGAGGGAGATGTCGCACTGAATGGAGGCGCGCATCGCGAGCTTGCCGGCGATGGGAGTCGCCGTGAATCCGGTCGTCTGCGTCGGGACGAGGAAGCCCCGCACGCCCTCGTCGGTCTGAGCCCAGACGACGGCGACCCCCGCGATGCTCGCGAGGCCGATCCACCGCTTGGCTCCCGTCAGGATCCAGTCACCGCCGTCGCGGACAGCCCGGGTCCTCATCGCCGCAGGATCGCTGCCGCCCTCCGGCTCGGTGAGGGCGAAGCAGCCGATCACCTCACCGGCAGCCATGCGCGGCAACCACTCGTTCTTCTGCTCCTCCGAGCCGAACTTGGCGATGGCGCTCATGGCCAGCGAGCCCTGCACCGAGACGAAGGTGCGCCAGCCGCTGTCGGCTGCTTCCAACTCCAGACAGACTGCGCCGTAGCTCGTCGCGCTCGCCCCCGCGCACCCGTAGCCGGAGATGTGCATCCCCAGCAGTCCCGCCTCAGCCAGCTCGGGCACCAGCTCAGCGCGGAAGTGGCCGTTCTCGAAGTCCTCCTCGATGGTCGGCGCAATCCGCTCCCGCGCCACCCGGCGGGCGCGCTGCTGCCATTCGCGCTCGGTGGGCTGGAGGAGCTCGTCGAGATCGAAGACGGCCGCGAGCGCAGCTTCGGCGGCGACGGAGGAAGCGAGGGAGGGCATGGTCCGGACTCTTTCTGTGGGTGGGGCTAGGCAGAGCTGCAGCGCCGTCAGGCGTGGGGGTCCACGCGTGAGGCGCCGAGTGGAGGCGGGGGCAGGCGATATCGGGCGGGCGTCCGACTGAGAGCTATCGGGTTCGCGACCTGCGGGGAGCCATCGACCTCGACGACGGGGTGGAGTCCGAGGCGCTCGGCCAGGCTGAACGCCTCCGCGATCGTGTTGATGGGTCCTGCCGGCACGCCGGACTTCGTGAGCCCCTCGAACCAGGCGTCCGCGGACCCCTGACGGAGTCGTTCCGTGATGAGCGCCCCGAGCGCGCCTCGGTGCGCGACCCGGGAGGTGTTGGTGGTGAACCGCTCGTCATCCGCCAGGCCCGGGAGGCCGAGCGCGGCGGCGAGCGCTCGGAACTGGCCATCCGTTCCGACAGCGATGGCGATCGGCCGGTCCGCCGTCTCGAACACCTCGTACGGTGCGATGCTCGGATGGGCGTTGCCGAGGATTCCGGGGACCACTCCTGCTCCCACGTAGGCACCGGCCTGATTGACGAGGCCGGACAACAGGCTGGACAGCAGGTTCACCTCCACCCGCTGCCCCTCCCCGGTCTGACCGCGCGCGATCACGGCCGTCAGTATTCCGGCTACGGCATGCAAGCCGGTGATCACGTCGACGACCGCGACGCCGGCTTTCGTCGGCTCGTCGGCCCGCTGACCCGTGATGCTCATGAGTCCGCCGACGGCCTGCACCAGCAGGTCGAAGCCGGGGAGAGCGGCACCGCCCGCCGGGCCGAAGCCGGTGATCGAGCAGTAGATGAGGCGCGGGTTCTCCGCTCGCAGCTCCTCGTAGCCGAGGCCCAGGCGCTCCATGGTCCCCGTCCGGAAGTTCTCCACCACGACATCTGCGTCGCGCAGCAGTTCGAGAAGCCGCTCGCGATCTCGGGGATCGCCGAGATCCGCCGTGATCCCCTCCTTGTTGCGGTTCACGGAGGCGAAGTAGGTCGACGTCCCGGTGGAGTCGACGGGAGGCGCCCACGCCCTGGTCTCGTCGCCGGCTCCTGGGCGCTCGACCTTGACCACGCGCGCGCCGAAGTCCGCGAGGAGCATCGTCGCGTAGGGCCCGGCGAGCACCCGCGAGAAGTCGAGGATCGTCAGCCCCTCGAGCGCGGTCACGCCCCTCCTCGGAGGTAGACCGTCGTCGTGCGGGTGTAGAACTCGCGTGCCGCGAGCCCCTGCTCCTTCGGGCCGAGCCCACTGCCCTTGCCTCCGCCGAAGGGGACGTGGGGATCGGCGCCGGCAGTCTCCGAGTTGACGTGCAGGATCCCCACGTCGATGCGGTCGATGGCGTCCAGGGCAGTGCCCAGGTCCTGAGTGAACACGGCGGCCGAGAGACCGAACTCGCTGGCGTCCGCGAGCGCGAAGGCCTCCTCCACGGATGCCGCCCGCCGGACGGCGAGGACGGGGCCGAACAGCTCCTGCTTCCAGAGGAAGTCGGACGCCTCGGAGCTGTCGAAGACGACGGGACGGACGAAATGGCCCCGAGCGAGGTCTCCCTCGAGCTCGAGCGGGCGGGATGTCAGCCTGCGGGCTCCCTCGCCCTCCGCGCGTGCGACGCCCGCGTCGATCGCATCCCGGGCGCCGGCGGTGATCACGGGGCCGAGCTGCACACCTTCTTCGGTGGGATCTCCCACGACGAGGGCGTCAGCCCGCTCGGCGATCAGCGACGCGAACTCGTCGGCGATCTCGTTCTGAACGATCAGCCGGGACGTCGCCGTGCACTTCTGGCCGGAGGAGTTGAAGGCGCCGGCCAGCACCTGCCCTGCCGCCAGGTCGAGGTCCGCATCGGACAGCACCACGGCCGCGTTCTTGCCGCCCAGCTCCGCCTGCACGGGGATTCCCCGCGCAGCGCCCGCGGCCGCCAGGGCCCGCCCGACGGGAGTCGACCCGGTGAAGCTCACACCGTCGATCCCGGGGTGATCCACGAGCGCCGATCCCACCTCCCGCTCGCCGAACACCAGGTTGAGCACCCCGCTAGGCAGCCCCGCCTGTTCGAGGGCCTGCGTGAGGCGCAGGGCGAGGAGCGGGACGGTCCCGGCGGGCTTCCAGACGATCGCATTCCCGTAGGCGAGCGCCGGCGCGATCTTCCACGCGGGAATGGCGATCGGGAAGTTGAAGGGCGTGATGATCCCCACGGTGCCCAATGGTCGGTGGGTCACGAGGATCCGTTCCCCGGGGCGCGGCGAGGAGAAGAGGCTCCCGGCCTCACGGTCAGCGTCGCCTCCGTAGAAGTCGAAGATCTGGGCCGCCCGTCGCACCTCGCCCACCCCCTCCGGAAGGGTCTTGCCTTCTTCGCGCGCGAGTTCTCGCCCCCACTCCGCGGCATTGGAGCTGAGGACGGCGGCCGCCCGCTTCAGGACGGCTGCGCGGCCGTGAGCAGGAAGGGACGACCAGTGGTCTCTCGCCCGGGCAGCCGCGCGGACGGCGAGGTCGACGTCCCCCGCGCTGGCCGCAGTGCCCTCAGCGACGACCTGATCCGGACGGGCTGGGTTCCGGCTCACCAGTTGGCCGCCCCCGCCCGGCCGCCATTCGCCGCCGACGTACTGCTCGAGAAGCACCACCCCCATCAGAACCTCCGCCTCATCCTGATGTGCCGCTGCTGCATGAAGCCCTGCAGACCCTCGGGACCCAGCTCGCGCCCGAATCCGGACATCTTCCAGCCGCCGAAGGGGGCCTGGAGCTCCGTGATGTCGTTGACGTTGACGCCGACCCCGCCAGCCTCGATGCGCTCCGCGACGGCCCAGGCCCGATCCAGGTCCCCGCCGAAGACGTACGCGGCGAGACCGGCCGTGCTGTCGTTCGCGATCCCGGCGATCTGGTTCACGTCCGACCCTGCGTCGTACCGGTGGACGGCGACCACCGGGCCGAACGTCTCCTCGGTCATCACCCGCGTGTTCCGAGGCACCTCGTCGAGGACGGTGGGCTCGAAGAAGGATCCTCGGTCGTATCCGTCCCCGGAGAGGCGGCGCCCACCGGAGACGAGCACGGCGCCGTGGTCGAGGGCGTCCGCGATGTGCGCCTCTGCGACCCCGATCACGGCGCGGGTCGTGGTCGGCCCGCCGGTCACCCCGGCGTCGACCCCGTGGCCCAGTCTGATCGCCCGGGCCTCCTCGGCCACCGCCTCCACGAATCGATCGGCGATGGAGTCCGCGACGAGGATGCGGTTGACGGCGATGCAGATCTGGCCCGCGTTCGAGAATGAGCGCCGGGCGGCCGCCGTCGCGGCTTCCGCGACGTCCGCGTCGTCGAGCACGACGAACGGGCTCTGGCCGCCGAGCTCGAGCGAGACCCGCTTCATCGTGGTCGCGGCCGAGCGCATGATCGCCTGACCGGTGCGGGTCGACGCCGTGGCCGTGATCATGCCGATGCCGGGATGCGCGGACAGTGCCTCGCCGGCCTCGATCCCGCCAGGAAGGTCCGCCAGCACCCCGGCCGGGAGTCCTGCATCGTGCAGGCACTGGACGACGAGAGCCACGGCGAGCGGCGACTCGAGCGGCGGCTTCACCACGATGGCGTTGCCGCCGGCGAGGGCAGGTCCGATCTTCCACGCGTACAGGTCAACCGGGTAGTTCCAGGGCACCACCGCCGCGATCACTCCGATCGGCAGCCACTCCACCAGCGAGCGGATGTCGGAGCGTGGCGCGGGACGGAGACTGCCGGAGACGCGCAGCCCCTCCTCGGCGTAGTAGTCGAGCACATCAGCCGCGAACGCGATCTCCTTGACGCTGTCGGGAATGGGCTTCCCCTGCTCACGGGTCAGCGTGTCCGCGATCGCGTCGATCCGCTTCCGGATGAGTTCCGCTCCGCGATGCATGACCGAGGCACGCTCGGTCGCCCCACGCGCTGCCCACGCACGCTGTGCGGGCACCGCGGCCGCGACGGCCGCGTCCACGTCGGCCCGCGAGGCGACAGCGGTCCGCCCGACGAGGTCGCCGGTGGCGGGATCCCGCACCTCCAGGGTCTCGCCGCTCTCCGAGGGGACCCAGGAGCCGGCCAGATACAGCCCGCGGTCCATCACTTCACCACCGGGGCGGAGAACTCCCGGCTGCGGAGGCGACGCCACAGCTCCGCGTAGTTGCGGTCGTTCTGCTGATGCGCCTCCTTCGTCCGGTTCGAGTTGGTGTTGACCATGATCATGGGCTGGACCCCGCGGGCGACCAGCTCGGCTGCGGTCGATGCATTGATGGCATGGGACACCGCGACGGCGATCGAGGTGGAGGTCGGGCCCACCGGGTACTCGAGCCCGTCGATCACCTGCGACGCGTCCTCGAGGGGGATGCCCGTGTCGATCGTCACGTCGGCGATCTCGAACAGGCGCTGACCGCTGGAGTGACGGCTCGCCACCTGGGACGAGTGAGGGACGCTCGTCACTCCGATCACCTTCAGCCCGCGGGCCTGGAACTCCGTCGCCATGTCGAGGATCACGGGGTTGATGCCCGAGTGGCTGAACAGGATGATCGAGTCGCCGTCCTTCAGCTGATGCGACCGCAGGATCGCATGGCCGTAGCCCTCCTGCGTGTGCAGGAAGCGGTACTGGGCGGTGCCCTGGTCGCCGAGCACGTGGTGCATCAGGGCGATGGACGACTCGACGATGGGCCGGAAGCCGGTGACGCCGCCGGTGCGCGGGAAGCTCTCGAGTGCCGCGAAGCCGCCGTGCCCGGTGCCGAAGGTGAATACGAGGCCGTCGCCCGCGATGGAGTCGGCGCAGATGCGCGCGGCCGCGGCGATGTTGTCGGCCTGGGTGTCGCGCACCCAGGCGACCTTCGCGATCACGTCGTCGAGGTAGGTCTGAGCGATGGTCACTGGTGATCTCTCCCTTGCTCGTTCGGTTCAGACGCCGGCGGTCGGCACGGATGCGGCGAGCGCCGCGAACCCGGCGTGGAGCAGCTGCGTCTCGGCCGCGACGCGGTCGGCGTGCGGCATCTTCTCGGTGGTGTCTCCGGCGACGCTGGCCAGGCAGAGTGACGCCGCCGCGACACCCAGGGCGCGCGCGGCGATGAACACGGCACTCGTCTCCATGTCAGCCGCGACGACCCCCGCACGCGACAGCCGGCCGTACCGCTCGGCCACGGGCTCCGAGCCGGTCCCGGTCTCGAACATCTCGGTATAGAAGCCGTCGAAGGAGGCGTAGATGCCGGACCTGGTGGCGAGTCCGGCCTGCTGGACCGCTTCCTCCAGGCTTCGAGTGAGGGCGAAGTCGGGCACGGCCGGGTACTCGATCGGCAGATAGGTGGCCGAGGTGGCCTCTCCTCGTATCGCCCCGTGCGCCACCACGAATTCTCCGAGGCGAGTCTCGCCGAGGGTCATCACCGTGCCGAGCCGAACGAAACGGCGTACCCCCAACCCGGCGAGCTCGTGCAGAACCACGGCGGCGATGGGCGCACCCATGCCGAAGGCGCTCACCGTGATCCGCTCGCCGGCGTAGTAGCCGGTGGCGGTCGTCAGCCCGCGGTCCTCGTTCAGGAGCACCGCGCCCTGCATGAGGCCCGCGGCGAGGTGCACCCGGCCCCTGTCCCCGACGAGCACCGCCGATTCGCCCACATCGTCCGGTCCGCAGCGGAGGTACCAGGCGTTGTTGCTCGACATCAGGATGTCTCCTTCGGTGGTGCGCCGACCAGCTGGCCGGGGGTGGATCGAGAGCGGAGAAGCTCCGCCGCGGCGTTGGAGGCGAAGGTCATGAGCGCCGCGAGCTGCTCATCACCCAGTCGGGAGATGCCGCCCGCGCGCGCGGCCTCGCCGGCGAGCGTGCCGATGAAGGTGTCCCCCGCGCCGGTGGTGTCGGAGGTCTCGACCGCCTGGGCGGCGACCGCGCCGGAGCGGTGCGGTCCGTCAGGGGAACCGAACGCCCAGGTCACGCCGCGGGCTCCGTGCGTCTCCACGACGAGGGTGCCCGTGCGGACGAGGAGCTCCGGGGCGACACCTTCCAGAGTGACGTAGGAGCGTTCGCCTTCGCTGAAGCTCACCAGATCGGAGCGTTCGAGGAGTCGGCGGAGCAAGGCGGGCGAGTAGGCGTCGTCGTCGTGCTTGACGGCCCAGATCAGGGTGGCGTCGGCGCGGAGCGCGTCGAGGATGCCGACGGTCATGGCGCGCGGGGCGACCGTCAGGATGACGCAGTCGCTCGACGCGAGGACCTCCCGCTGCGCTGCGGTGAGCGCGGAGGGCAGGCAGTCCCCCGGATCGAACAGGCAGATGGTGCCCCCGTGCCGACCTCGATGAGGGTCGCACTCGGCGACCGGCTGCCGGAGACCGCGACGCCGCGTGTCCCGCCTCCCGATGCCGCGACCGCGTCACGCCATCGGCGCCCCTGCGGGTCCGGTCCCACCCAGCTCACGGCCTCCGCCGACGCACCTGTCCCCGCCGCGGCTGCCACGATGTGGGCGATCCCTCCGATGCCCGGGTCCGGCGAGACAATCGGTCGTTCGAGAATGCTGGTGGCGTCGACTCCGCGGAACGCGGTGACCAAGGTGCTGAAGTCGAGGCTCGCGTAGCCCACGACGGCAAGGCGCGGTGGGGATCCGGACTGCGTGGTCACAGCGTCGCCTTCGCTTCCTCGAACGTCGGCACCCTGCCGATGTAGCGCTCGATGTCCTCCAGGCTCGCCTCCGCGAGATGCGGGCGATTGGAGTTGGTGGTCTCCCGCGGCACCCATACTTCGAAACCACCCGCGAAGGCGTCCTGGGCGCTCGCGCGGATACAGACATTCGTCTTGACGCCCACGAGCACGACCCGCCGGATCCCCTGTTCGCGAAGCAGAAGGTCGAGGTCGGTGGCGTAGAACGCCGAGAAGCGCCGCTTGGGCACCTCCACCTCCCGCCCGGACGGGATAGGGCCGAAGCCCGGCACATACTGGGCGTCACTGGCGCCGATCTCGTGGTGACGCGGGAGCTTGCCGAACTCGAAGTCCTGCAGCCCGGGGTAGTGGCGCTCGACGGCGTGGATCACAAGGGTGCCGCGCACGCGCGCCAGCTCGAGGAGTTCGCGGATCGGCTCCAGGACGTCGAGCGCGGCCGGGTAGTAGTTGGCCTCCCGCTCGTCGAAGAAGGAGGCGATGACGTCGACCAGCACGAGGGCCGTCGGCACGCCGACGGTCGTGGGTGGCGTATCCGGCGTCGATTCGTCTGTGGTTTCAGGGGCCATTGCTCAGCTCACGGTGCGGGCGCCGCGGTAGTGCTGGCGGATCCCCGTGAGGGCCAGCACCACCACGACGGCGATGTAGGGGAGGGTCGAGATGATGTCGGCAGAGAAGCCGCCGACGGTCTGCAGGCGGATCTGGAGCGCGTCGAAGAATCCGAACAGGACGCAGGCGAGGGCCGTGGGGAGGGGCTTGGACCGGCCGAAGTAGAAGGCCGCGAGCGCCACGTACCCGCGCCCGGCCGTCATGTTCTCGTTGAAGAGCCCGACGGTCCCGAGGCTGAGCGCCACTCCGCCAAGGGCGGCCAGCGCGCCGGCGATCACGCCGGCGCCGTCCCGGATCGCGAGCGTGCGCAGCCCGAGTGAGGCGCTCGCGGGCTCCGACGCGCCGGTCGCGCGCAGTCGCACGCCCCAGCGAGTCGATCTCAACAGCCACGCCAGAAGCGGGACGAGCACCACGCAGAGCCAGAACAGCGGATCCTTCCCCGAGAGAAGGGCGCCCAGGACGGGGATGTCCGCGATGCCGGGGATCACCAGCTTCGGCATGCGCTGCAGTCCTGGGACCTGGAGCGTGCCGGAGACCCCGAATGCTGCCCGGAGCACGTAGCCGATGACGCCGAACATCACGATGTTGAACCCGAGGCCGACGATGATCTCGTTGCCCTTGAGTCGAGTGATGATGACGCTCATCAGGGCGCCGGAGATCGCTCCGGCGACGAGCCCTCCGAGCGCCCCGAGCGCCCAGCTCGCGGTGAGGCCGCTCACCACGGCCCCGATCAGCGCGCCGAGGATCATGTGGGCCTCGAGACCGATGTTCACGACGCCCGCTCGGCGGTGCACTGCACCACCGAGGGCGGCGAGGACCAGGGGGACCGAGAGGGTGATCGCCGAGGCGAGGAGGAGGTCGATCACGGTCGCTTCCTTCGGCCGCTGCCCGCCTGCGCCGGAGCCGCGGAAGCGCGAAAACAGCCACCGCGAAGATCATCACGGTGCCCTGGAGGACGTCGATGATCTGGACCGGCAGGTTGATGAAAAGCTGCACGGTGGCGCCCGCGGCATTGAGCGCCCCGAACAGGATCGACCCGACCAGGATGCCGATCGGATTGAAGCGCGCGAGCAGTGCGATCGCGATGCCGGTGAAGCCGAAGTTCGCGGAGAACCCCTCGGAGTAGCGATGCACCAGGCCGAGGGCGTGTGCGCCTCCGCCGATTCCGCCGATCACACCCGCTCCGAGCAGGGCGGTCATGAGCACCGTGCGGACCCGCAGGCCCTGAGCGGCGGCGAAGCGCGGCGCGCTGCCGACGGCGCGGAACTCGAAGCCGAGTGTTGAGTAGCGCATCCACACCGCGTAGCCCACGAGGAGGACGAGGGCGAGGATCAGGCCCCACCCCGTCTGCCCTGGCGGCGCGAGCGGAGGCAGCTCCGCGTTCTCCGACACGTAGTCCGTGCTCGAGTTCGCCTGCCCCGAGGCCAGGAAGAAGCTCTGCACGCTCCACCCCGCGAGCCCGGCGATGATGAAGTTGAACATCAGCGTCGTCACGACTTCGTCCACGGACCAGAGCGATCGAAGGATGGCTGGAACCAGGGCGACGAGGCCTCCGGCGACGGTCGCACCGAGGAGCGGCAGAAGGACCGCGACGACCGGGGAAGCCGCCCATCTGCGATCCGAGAACGGACGCGGTGAGGCCGCCGAGGATGAAGCTTCCTTCGACGCCCACCGTGAAGACGCCGGCCCGATACGCGAACGCCGCCGCGATGGAGGTGAACAGGATGGGAGTGGTCGCGGCCAGGGTCGCGTTGACGCGACTCGGCGTGCCGAAGGCCTCGGAGACGAGACGGCCGTAGACCTCGAGGGGATCGTTTCCCGTCAGCAGGAGAACGATCGCCCCGACGACGAGGGCGATCACGATCGGCAGTCCGGCGTGCCGGGCGGCGCGCGCCACCGCCGTCGCGGTGCGGCGTGCGGGCGACGCGCCCGACTCCGGCTGCGGCGGGGCTACGGGCGTCTCGTGGGTCGTGGATGCGCTTGTCATGCGGCGTGCGCCTGCCCCTCATCGCCCAGCATGAGCGCGCCGATCTCGGACCGGCTGCTGTCCGGGCCGAGAACGCCCGCCACCCGGCCGCGGTGCAGAACGAGGATCCGGTCGGACAGCTCGCGCAACTCGTCCAGCTCCTCGCTGAAGAGCACGACGGCCGCGCCCGCGTCCCGCGCCTGTCGAAGGAGCTCGTGGATGTACCCGATCCCTCGCACATCGACGCCGCGGGTCGGCTGACTGGCGACGAGGACACGGGGCTCGCCGATCGTCTCCCGGCCGAGCACCACCCGCTGCTGGTTCCCACCGGAGAGGGACGATGCGGGGTCGGACGCGGACCCGAAGCGCACCGCAGCCCGCCCGAGCACCGCCTTGACGTGCTCCGCGACCTTCCGGGGCCGGAGCCAGCCCGCCCCCGCGAGTGACGTCATGGCCGGCGTCGCGATCGAGTTGTCCGCCAGGGAGAGCCGTAGCGCAAGGCCCTCCTGCTTGCGGTCAGCGCTCACATAGCCGAGGCCCGCGCGGCGCCGGGCACGCACGTCCTTCCGCGCGATCGAGACGCCATCGAGCGCAAGGTCGCCCGACGAGACGGCGCGGATGCCGATGAGCACCTCCGCGAGCTCCTCCTGTCCGTTGCCCGCGACGGCCGCGATGCCCAGGATCTCGCCCGATCGCGCTTCGAAGCCGACGTCCTCGAGTCGGGCGATGCCGCGGTCGTCTTTCGCTCCGAGTCCCCGCGCGGTCAGCACCACTCCGCCCGGCACCCCGCGCGCCGTGGTGGACTCGACCAGTTCGGAGTCGTCGCCGACGATGAGTGCGGCCAGTCCTCGGCGGTCGGTCTCGCCGCGGACCATCTCCGCAACGGTTCGCCCGGCACGGAGGACCGTGATCCGGTCTGCGACCCCGAGCACCTCATCGAGCTTGTGGCTGATGAAGATGATGGTGCGCCCCGCATCTCGCAGGGAGGACAGCAGCCGGAGGAGCTCGTCAGCCTGGGCTGGAGCGAGGACCGCGGTCGGTTCGTCGAGGATGAGGACATCCGCGCCCCGGTAGACGAGACGAAGGATCTCGACCTGCTGCTGGATGGCGATCGAGGCACGAGCCGCATCGGCGGTCCATTCGATCTCCACGCCCACCGATGCGCTCAGTTCCCGCGCTCGGACGAGCGCTGCCTTCCAGTCGATCCGGCCGAGCACGCCCGGTTCCTGGCCCAGCACGAGGTTCTCGAGCAGGGTGAGGTCCGGGATGATCGCGAGCTCCTGCTGAACCAGACCTATCCGGCGCTCGATGGCAGCGCGCGGGCTGCCCAGGGCGACCAGCTCGTCGTCGACGACGACAGAGCCGGCGTCCGGCTGGTCGAGGCCGTAGAGCATCCGCATGAGCGTGCTCTTGCCGGCGCCGTTCTCGCCGACGACCGCGTGCACCGTGCCGGCTCGGACCGTCAGGGTGACGTCGACGTTGGCCTGCACCGGCCCGAAGGAGCGGCTGATCCCGCGGGCCCCGATCCGGCAGCCGACGGGCGCCGGATCGGGGGACGGGATGCGATCCGCGCTGGGTGTACTCATGCGTCGCGATTCGATCCTGGGAGAGGCGGGACTGGACTACTTGCCGGAGTAGAAGTCGGGGTACCCCTGGGTGACGACGTTCCAGACCTTCACATCGCCGTCGATGATCTTCTTCTTCAGGTCGTCGACCTTGCCGATCGTCTCGGCACCGATCGCGTCCTTGGTGTTCTTGAAGTCGGAGAGGCCGACGCCGTCCTCCTTCAGCCCGAGGTTGAGGGTGGTCCCACCGGGGAACTTGCCGTCGGCG
Organism: Naasia aerilata; assembly: GCF_030296595.1. GTDB lineage: Bacteria > Actinomycetota > Actinomycetes > Actinomycetales > Microbacteriaceae > Naasia > Naasia aerilata. The sequence continues at coordinate 1,075,189 of NZ_AP027731.1, forward strand.
TAGTCCTTCAGGAGGGTCTCCATCGCCACGTCCGTCTTCTTCAGCATGGTCGTCAGGACGAAGCCAGGCGCGACGTCATCCTGATCGGCGTCCACCCCGATCGCGTAGTGGTTGCTGTCCTTCGCGGCCTGGATGACCCCGGCGCCGGTTCCGCCCGCGACGGCGTAGACGATGTCCGCGCCCTGGTCGAACATGGACTGTGCGAGCTGCTGCCCCTTGGTGGGATCCGCGAAATCGTTCGAGTAGGCCGAGAGCACCTTCACATCGGGGTCGACGTCCCGGGCGCCCTGGATGTAGCCCACGAGGAACTTGTCGATGCCGGCGCTCTGGGCTCCGCCGATCACCCCGATGACCTTGTCCGGATTGATCTTGGGATCGCTGGTGTTGACCGTCTGCATCGCGGCGAGGGCACCCGCGAGATAGGAGCCCTCCTGCTCCTGGAACAGCACCGAGGCGACGTTGTCGCCCTTCGCCTCCGCGTTGACGAGGACCCAGTCCGTGTCCGGGTAGTCCGCGGCGACCTTCGGCAGGATCTCGGCGTGCGAGTACTCGAGGTCCAGAACGAGGCCGAGACCTTCGTCACCGGCCCGGCGCAGGATCTGCTCACCCTGCCCGACCACGTCGTCCGACTCGATGGGCGTGCCCTCGAGGCCGTTGTCCGACAGCCCCTTCTTGAACCCGGAGTAGGCGAGGTCGTTGTAGGACTCGTCCCCCAGCCCGCCCTGAGCGACGACCAGTGCCGTCTTCCCCAGGGTGCCTGCGCTGCTCGAGCCGTTCGACTCGGAGCCGCTAGGCGTCCCTCCCGAGCAGGCGGTCAGCAGCAGCAGCGAGGCCGCCGCCGGAACGAAGACCAGCGCGTGGTGTCTCTTCATTGTTTCCTCCGAGTGATGTGGGTGCGAATGTGATGTGGTACAGGTACTGCGTCCCGAGGTACCGGGCCCGGACGACCTCGATGAGGCGTCCCGCTGCGTCGCGCGATGCACGGACGACCTCGATGAGAGCGGTGCCCTCGTCGATGCCCAGGAGGCCGGCGTCCCGCTCGTCCGCGTTGATGGCCCGGAGGGATTCCTCCCCGAGGTGAGGTAGACGCCCCCGCGGCGGAGCGACTCGTAGAGGGAGTACCCGGAATCCGCTGCGACGGGCTCGGTGAGACCGATCGCGTCCGCAATGTCCTCGGGGATCAGCGTGCGGTGGATTCCCACCTTGTCGTCGCCGACGGTCCTCAGCCGCTCGATCCGCACAAGAGGCTGCCGGTCGAACCCGATCTCGGAGTCGAAGGCGGATGTGGGCCGGGCCGCATCCTGGCTCTCGAGGACTTCGAAGGAGAGGAGCGTGCTTCCCGGGGTGAGGCCGAGACCGTGGACGTGCTCGGAGAAGCTCGTGAGCTCCGGCAGCTGGCGCTCCATAGGCCGGGCGTTGACGAAGGTGCCCTTCCCCTGCCGTCGTGTGACGACTCCCCGATCGACGAGCGTGTCGAACGCCTTGATGACCGTCGCCCGGCTCAGACGGTTCTCGCTCGCGAGCACCGTCTCGCTGGGCAGGACGTCGCCCGGTCTGAGCTTCTCCTGGGCGATGAAGGACTCGATGGCGCGAGCGAGCTGCACGTACAACGGCTGGCCGCCGCGCTCGTGGTCGAGGTCAACTCGCATCAGGTCACAGATCCTCATCGTTCGGATGACCGCTTGTCCGGTCAAGTAGACGATACGAGGGCCCTGCCGCGCAAGAGGCGCGTTTCACGCGATGGTTACGAGCGGAAACCAGATGTTTACACGAGACGGCGGAAGCAGGATCTCTGCCCGGCGAGCGTCTAGGGTCGGGACGTGCCCGACCCGCTGTGGAGCCCGACCGGGCCGGACCTCGTCGTGCACGGCGACAACCTCGAGGTGACGTCCCGGCTTCCGGACGGCGCCTTCCGCCTCGTCTATCTGGACCCGCCTTTCAACACGGGGCGGCTGCAGACCCGCACGACGCTCCGCACGGTCCGCTCGGACACCGGCGACCGCGTCGGGTTCAAGGGCGCCACCTACGAGACGCTCAAGGGTCTCGCGTACTCCTACGACGACCGGTTCGCCGACTACTGGGAGTTCCTCGCCCCACGCTTGGAGGAGGCCTGGCGACTGCTCGATGCGCGCGGCACCCTCTACCTGCACCTGGACTACCGCGAGGTGCACTACGCCAAGGTCCTGCTCGACGGCCTGTTCGGGCGGGAGTGCTTCCTCAACGAGATCGTCTGGGCCTACGACTACGGCGCCAGGGCCACCCGCCGCTGGCCGGCGAAGCACGACACGATCCTCGTCTACGTGAAGGACCCGGACCGGTATCACTTCGACAGCACGGCCGTCGACCGCGAGCCGTACATGGCGCCCGGGCTGGTGACGCCCGAGAAGGCGGCGCTCGGCAAGCTGCCGACGGACGTGTGGTGGCACACCATCGTCTCGCCCACGGGAGCCGAGAAGACGGGCTACGCGACCCAGAAGCCGCTCGGAATCCTCCGCCGCATCGTCTCCGCCTCGTCCGAGCAGGGCGACTGGGTCCTCGACTTCTTCGCGGGCAGCGGCACCACAGGGGCGGCGGCGCAGGAGCTCGGCCGCCGCTTCGTGCTCGTCGACCGGAGCGAGCAGGCGATCGGCGTCATGCGCGCCCGGTTCGGCGACTCGGCGACCTTCGCCGAGGTCTGACGCGGGTCCGGCGGACAGGACACGACCGCGTGCGGCGGTGCGGATGTCCCCAGCACCCGCGTCCGCGCGCCACCTGCCGTTTGCCCACCTTCGCTAGGGTCGAGGCACGACCCGGAAGGACGCCATGGCCACCCGCCGCGACGAGATCGACTGCTGGCTCACCGACATGGACGGCGTGCTCGTGCACGAGAACCAGGCGATCCCGGGCGCAGCCGAGCTGATCCAGCAGTGGACGGATCAGGGCAAGCCGTTCCTCGTGCTCACCAACAACTCGAGCTTCACCCCGCGCGACCTCAGCGCGCGGCTCCGCGCCTCCGGGCTCGTCGTGCCGGAGGAGTCGATCTGGACCTCGGCGCTTGCCACCGCCGACTTCTGCGCGTCTCAGATGCCGGGCGGGAGCGCGTTCGTCATCGGTGAGGCCGGCATGACGACCGCCCTGCACGAGGCGGGCTTCATCATGACCGAGACCGCTCCCGACTACGTGGTCGTCGGCGAGACGCGGAACTACTCGTTCGAGGCGATCACGAAGGCCATCCGGCTGATCAACAACGGAGCCCGCTTCATCGTGACGAACCCGGACGCGACCGGCCCGAGCACGGAGGGACCGCTCCCGGCCACCGGGGCGATCGCGGCCCTCATCACCAAGGCCACGGGCCGGGATCCGTACATCGTCGGCAAGCCGAACCCGATGATGTTCCGCTCCGCCATGAACCGCATCGGCGCCCACTCGGAGAACACCGCGATGATCGGCGACCGCATGGACACCGACATCGTCGCGGGCATCGAAGCGGGCCTGCACACGATCCTGGTGCTGTCCGGCATCAGCGACGTGGCCGAGGTGAACCGGTACCCCTTCCGCCCGGACGAGGTGATCGGCTCGGTCGCGGAGCTCCTGAACCGGGAGCCGGTGGAGACCGAGCTTTGAGCCGCGCTCACCCCGCGGCCGCGATGCTCCCAGTCAGAGGCTGACCCGAGCTGCGGGACACGAAGCAGAAATAGGCGCGGTCCCCCGACCTCCACTGCTCCTCCCCCGCCGGATAGGACGCCTGGAACTGCACGTCGGCATAGGCGCCCGCGGCGCCGAGGTCGAGGACCTCGGGAGCGGTGCAGCGGAGGTTCAGCTGCGCGGTGAGCGCCTGCTCTCCCGGGTAGGCCGCTGCGGCGTCGCCGTCGAAGGTGCCGCGGGCCACGAGCTGGGCGGTGTGCGGTGCCGCGCAGTCGACGACCGTGAACTGGCGCTCCCACGGGGACGTATACGGCTCGAGGCATTCACCGCCGCCGAGGCGGTCCCAGTCGTACACGCCCGGGGCGACCGGCCCTATAGGAGGCGCCTCCGCGGCCGCGGTCGGGGTGGGTGAGGGCGGCGCGGCAGGGGTCGGGGTGATGCTGGCGCTCGGGGTCTGCACCGCGGACCGCAGCGGCGACGGGGATGGCATCAGGCGGGTGCCGAGGAAGAACGCGAGCAGGAGGCCCGCGGCGGCGATCACGGTCACCGAGGCGATCAGGATGAGCCGGGTCCGGCGGGAGCCCGCGGACTCGGCGCCGTCCGCGGGAGCCTCCGCCGCCGTGGCGGACGCCACCGGGACGGCCTCCGTGGGCCGGTCGTCGGCGGGCCCCGGGTCGGTCACTGCTCGGCGAGCCCCAGGTCCGCGAGGCCGATCGCGGCTCGGTATGGATAGCCGGCGGCCTCGATCGTCTCCTTGGCGCCCGTCGCCCGGTCGACGACCACGGCGACGGCGGCGATCTCTGCGCCCACCTTGAGAAGTGCCTCGATCGCGGCGAGCGGGGACCCGCCCGTCGTCGAGGTGTCCTCGACGACCACGACTCTCTTGCCCGCGAGGTCGGGGCCCTCCACCTGACGGCCGCGGCCATGGTCCTTCGGCTGCTTCCGGACGACGAATGCGTCGTACGCGGCACCGTGGGACGCCCCCTGGTGCAGGATCGCGGACGCGATCGGGTCGGCGCCCATGGTCATGCCGCCGACCGCGGCGACGTCCGGGATGTCGGCGATCAGCTCGAGCATGACCTGTCCGATGAGGGGCGCTACGCGATGGTCGAGGCTCACGCGCCGCAGATCGACGTAGTAGCTCGCCTTCTTGCCGCTCGTCAGCGTGAAGTCTCCATGGAAGACCGCATCGGACTTGATGTACTCGATCAGCTGGTCGCGCGCCCCGGTCACGTCACCAGCCTAGGGCGAACCCGCGCCGAGCTCCCGGGCCGCGGCCACGAGCTCGGCGTTCCCCGCCGCCACCCTCCCGTCGGGCAGGAGGAGGGTGTCCTCCAGGCCGATCCGCGTATCCACGCCCCGCCGCACCGCATCCTCGAGCAGCGGCCACGCGGCCTCGTTCCCGCCGTGCTGTAGGCGCGGGCGCAGGCACGACGCGGCGTCGAGGACGGCATGGATCGCCGCCGCGGCATCCAGCGCCTCCGGGGGCTCGTCCACCAGGGGCTCGATGAGCACCCGGAGGATGCCGCGCCACCCGCCATCGGCCAGCAGCTCGGCGTCACCGGGGCTCGACAGGCCGGCCTCGACCGCGATGCCACGGTCGGCGAAGGATCCGGTCAGGTCGAGCGCGCCGGGCTCCGACAGGTTGACCGAGGTCTGCCGTACCGCGGCCCGCCATTGCTCGAGCATTCGGTCCCGGTCGCTCGTCTGGATGCGGAAGGCGGTCGTGACGCCGACGGGGCCGAACGGCACCACCGCGGCGACGGCGGCGAGGACCGCATCGTGCTCGAGGGTCTGGAGCCCGGCTGCGTCCCGTGGATGCACGTGAAACATTCGGGCTCCGGCAGCGGCACACGCGCGGGCGTCGTCCCGAAGCTCCGCGGCGGTGAGCGGCACCGCGGGGTGCTCCTCGCGCGAGCGGGAGCCGTTGAGCGCAGCCTGGAGGAGCACCGGTCGAGCGTACCCGGCGCCCCCACACGGACCGGAGGGGTCAGCGGTGCTCGCTATCGTGGTGCCATGCGGGTCGCCACGTGGAACGTCAACTCGATCCGGGCTCGCGTCGACCGCGTCGTGGACTGGCTGAAGCGCGAGGACATCGACGTCCTCGCGATGCAGGAGGTCAAGTGCCGGGCCGACCAGTTCCCGGTGATGCCGTTCTCCGAGGCCGGCTACGAGATCGAGTCCAACGGCTTCAGCCAGTGGAACGGCGTCGCCTTCGCGAGCCGGCTGCCGATGAAGGACGTCACCAACGGCTTCGAGGGCATGCCGGGGTTCGGCGTCGCCGCGGACGAGGCCGGGTCGCTGCCGAGCGAGGCACGGGCGATGGCGGTCACCGTGGACGGGGTGCGGCTCTGGAGCCTGTACGTGCCCAACGGGCGCGAGCTCGGCCACCCGCACTACGACTACAAGCTCGACTGGCTCGCGAAGCTCGCGGCGGTGACACAGCGGGAGCTGAAGGAGCGTCCGGAGACGCCGCTCGCCCTGATGGGCGACTGGAACATCGCGCCGTTCGACCGCGACGTCTGGGACATCCACCTCTTCGCCGGCTCGACCCACGTGTCCGAGCCGGAGCGGGACGCGTTCCGGGAGTTCGAGCGGATCGGCATGAGCGATGTGGTCCGGGACCGAGTGCCCGAGGGCTTCACCTACTGGGACTACAAGCAGCTGCGGTTCCCGCGGAACGAGGGCATGCGGATCGACTTCATCCTCGGCTCGCCCGCGTTCGCCGAGCTGGTGACCGGGGCATCGATCCACCGCAATGAGCGCAAGGGCACCGCGCCCAGCGACCACGTCCCCGTCCTCGTCGATCTGGCCACGCCCGGCGAGCTCGACGAGGACCGGCCCATGATCTTCTGACGCGCGGGTCAGCGCCGCAGCAGCAGGGACACCAGCAGCAGAACGGGGATCGACCCCACCGTGGTGAGCAGCACGGTGTCGCGGGCGACCACCACGCCGCGGTCGTATCGCTGCGCGTAGTTGAAGACGTTCTGCGCACTCGGCAGGGCGGCGAGGACGACGACGGCGTAGAGGTGGGCGCCCTCGAGCCCGAGCAGAGCGCCGACCAGCGCCGCGACGGCTGGCATGACGACGAGCTTGAGGCCTGTGGCGAGCGCGATGTCCCGGCGTCCCGTGCCCGGCTGGAAGGGCCGCTGCCCATGCAGTGACATCCCGAAGCCGAGCAGGACCACGGGCACGGCCGCCGCCCCGATGAGCTCGAAGGGCTGCAGCACCGGGTCCGGCAGCTGGATCCCGGTGACGGCCACGACCAGCCCGAGGAGCGACCCGATGATGAGCGGGTTGCGCACGGGCTGCTGCAGGATGCGCCCGAGGGATACATGCCCGCTCGTGGATATGTCGAGGAGAGTCAGCGCGATGGGGGCGAGGACCACCAGCTGGAGCAGGATGACAGGGGCCGAATAGGCCGGGTCGCCCAGCACGTAGACGGCGACCGGCAGCCCGATGTTGTTGGCGTTCACGTAGCCGGAGGCGAGCGACCCCACCACGACCTCGGGCAGGGACCGCCGCCACACGAGGAGCGCCACGCCCGCGAAGAGCAGCGCGGTGACGAACGCCGCCACGGCGGAGGTCAGCAGGAGGGACGAGAATAGCGCGTGCACGTCGGCACGGGCCAGCACGGTGAACAGCAGGCACGGCGACAGGACGAAGAACGCCAGTCGGCTGAGCACGCGTCCTGCGCCCGGGCCGAGGAGGTCGGCCCGGCCGACGGCATAGCCGGCGGCGACGATCGCGCCGATGATCCCGAAGCCGATGAGGACGCCGCTCACCGGCGGCGTCTCACCAGGGCTCGCTTCCGCGCGGTGCCAGCTGCTGGATGATCTCGGCCTTCTCCGGCATGCACAGCTCATCGAAGAGCTCGGTCACCCGCGGATCGGTGTCGTAGTCGTCGATGAGCCGCAGCCCCACGATGGTGTTGATCAGCATCCCGTTCGCGAGGAAGCTCTGGGCCTCCGCAAGGTCGACACCCACTTCGTCCCGGAGGTAGCCCCACACCTCGCTGAAGCAGCGGCGGGCGGCGGGGCCGATGGCGGGGTCGCCGCCGAGCAGGAAGGCGGTGCTCAGCGTCTGCAGTAGCCCGCGCTCGGACAGCAGGCCGACGTAGGCGCCGCCCATGCGGGCGAGCCGCCCCTCCTCGGGACCCTCGGCCGCACTCCGGAAGGCGGCGAGCAGGAGCTGGACGGCCCGGTCCAGCACGGCGAGGAAGAGCTTTTCCTTGGTGCCGAAGAGCCGGACAACGTACGGCTGGCTCACGCCGGCCGCGCGGGCGACGTCGTCGGTCGTGGCGCCCACGTAGGAGCGGGCACCGAACACCGCGGTCGCCGCCTGCAGGATCGACTCTCGCCGATCGGCAGAGCTCATGCGCGCCGTCGCCTCCAAGGTCATGGTTGACATGTTATCAGCGGATTACTACAGTCCGAGTAATCATCCGATTACAACCGCTGGAGTCACTCGTGTCCGCTCTTCCTCCCACACGCCGACGGCCGCTGTGGCTCGTCCTGGTCGCGGCGTCGCTGCCCATGTTCATGGCCACCCTCGACAACCTCGTGATGACCAATGCACTGCCCGTGCTGCACGAGCGCCTGGGTGCGACCGTCGAGCAGCTGCAGTGGTTCGTCAACGCCTACACGCTCGCCTTCGCTGCCACGATCCTCCTCGCGGTCGGCCTGGGCGACCGCTTCGGCCGCCGCACTGTCTTCCTTCTCGGCATCGCCGTGTTCAGCGCGAGCTCCTTCTCGCCGCACTGTCCACGGATCCCGGTCAGCTGATCGTCGCACGCGCGCTCCAGGGCTTCGGCGGGGCCGCGATCCTCCCCTCAGCCTCGCGCTGCTCGCAGGGGAGGTTCCCCCGGCACAGCGTCCTCTCGCGATCGGAATCTGGGGCGGCATCTCCGGGCTCGGCGTGGCGACCGGCCCGCTCGTCGGCGGCGCCATCGTGGAGGGCTGGAACTGGCAGTCCATCTTCTGGATCAACGTGCCGATCGGAGTCGTGTCCGTCGTGCTCGCCGCCCTCGTGCTGGCCCCCTCGGTGCGGCGCCGCGTCCGGCTCGACCTCCTGGGCACCCTGCTCGCCGGAGCCGGGACGCTCGCGGTGGTGTTCGGCATCGTGCGCGGCAACGACGCCGGCTGGACGAGCGCACAGGTCCTCGGCGCCCTGATCGGCGGCGCCGTCCTGCTCGCCGCGTTCCTCGCCTGGGAACGGCGGGTCGCGGCTCCGCTGCTGCCGCTGCGCCTCTTCCGCGACCGGAGCTTCTCCATCGCCAACGTCGTGGGCTTCGGATTCAGCTTCGGCATGTTCGGAGCGATCTTCCTGCTGATCCAGTTCCTGCAGGTGGTGCAGGGCGCGTCACCGTTCCAGGCAGCGCTGCAGACGACGCCATGGACCCTGGCCCCCATGGTGATCGCGCCTCTCGCGGGGCTGTTCGGCACGCGGATCGGCTCCCGCACGCTCATCACGGCCGGGCTGACCGCCGAGGCGGTCTCCTCTTCTGGCTTGCCGCCGTGATGTCGGCGGACGTTCCCTACGCGGCGCTCGTGCCGCCGTTCATCCTGGCCGGCATCGGCATGGGCCTGGTGTTCGCGCCGTCCGCCACGGCGGTGCTCGCCCGGATCCGGCCGGAGGACCACGCCACCGCATCCGGCGCGAACTCGACCATCCGGGAGATCGGCGTCGCGCTCGGGGTGGCGGTCCTCACGGCGGTCTTCACCGGAGCGGGCGGCACGCTGACTCCCGGCGGCTACGTGGGAGCGGCCGTGCCTGCCGTGACGGTCGGTGCGGTCGTGCTCCTCGTGTCGGCGGGGCTCGCGCTTCTCCTGCCGAGCCGCGCCGCGGCTGCCGCGCCGGTTGCAGCGCCCGCCGAGACCGCCCTGCCGGTGCTCGTCTAGAGAATCGGCAGCGGGGCGCCGGGCCGCACGGCTCGGCGCCCCGCTACTCTCATCGCATGACGAGCCCCTCCGGCGCCCTGCCCGCGCTGGGACCATCGCGCGCCAAGCGCCCCCTCCGCACCTGGGACCTGGTGCTCTCGATCGTCCTGCTCGCCCTCGACATCGCGCTGGCCCTGCTGCTGATGCTGTTCTCGGCCTTCTCCGTCATGGCGAGCGACCCCTGCGGCAGCTCGGTGGAGTGCAACTACGACCAGATGGGCGTGGGCCTCGGCATCGCCTTCATCGCGCCGATCGTGATCACGGTGCTGGGCATCGCGACGACCATCGTCCTCCTCGTCCTGCGGCGGCTCGCCTTCTGGGTGCCGCTCGTGACCATGGTGCTGGCGGTCGCCGGCTTCGCGATCGGCATCGCCCTCCTGATCGGCGGGGTTCCCGGCGCCACCTTCTGACGCCACGGGCCGGAGCGCGTTCAGCCCGTCTTCGTCCAGTCCAGATTGATCACGTCGCCGATGTAGATGTCCTCCCCGACATCCCCGATCTGCGGGTTCATCCTCAGCAGCTGCTGCACCGGGACGTCGAATCGCTGGGCGATGTCGAAGAACGAGTCTCCGGAGACCACGGTGTAGCTCAGGAGGTTCCCGTCCGCGTCGGCCACCGGGGTCCCCTGGGCACCCGGGATCGCGCCGAGGTCGTTCGCCGGACCGGGCGGCAGCGGCTCGGCCGGCTGCGCGGGAGCGTTGGGGGTCAGGGTCGGCACGGGCGCGACGACAGGCGGGGGCGTGGGGGTCGAGGTCGGTGTCGCAGTCGGCTTCGGCGCCGGTGCGGGCGGTGGGGTCACCGTGACCACGACCACCTTCGGCGGCGGCGACGAGCAGGCGGCGAGGGCCAGGACTGCGCTCAGGGCCAGCACGGCTCCCCCGGTCCACCGCTTCGTCGCACCCCGCACGTCGCCATCATGCCGCACCAGGCATATCGGGCGCACGCCCCCGAGATCCGCCTCGCCAAGCAAGAAACCTGCGCGATCCGCACGAGAAGCGCCCCCTAACGCAACTCGTCGCCCCGCCCGCGCTCCGTAGTGTCGAAGGATCGTCACGACCCGAGAGGAACGCCCATGGACGCAACACTCGAGCCGGAGGCTCTCACCGATGCGACGCTCCCCGCCGGCTGGCTCCGCCTGAAGGACGCCGTCCGCCGACTCCGCGAGCTGCAGGACCGCGACGGATCGCTTCGCGCGGATGCGGATCGGTCCGACGCGAGCGCGCTCGTCGGGGAGGTCCTCGACGGCGTGGAGGCGCTCGCGCCCCTCTTCGCCCACGACGACGCCTACCTCTCGGCGGTCGTCGCCGACCTCGCCTCCTGGCGGGACACCGGCTTCCCCGTGCCGGACTTCAGGCACTCCCTCGCGCAGTTCGGGCCCGAGCTGCAGCGCCGGGATGGGCTCCGGCACCTGGTCGTGTTCCCCATGTACACCCAGAACGGGAGCGCCGAACGGCTCTTCGAGGCGGTCCTGCTCGAGGTCCTGTGGCCGGAGTTCATCGCCGCCCAGGAGGCGGACGCGTACTCCAACCCGATGTTCGTGCCCATCCGCTTCCTCGACTTCACCGCCGGGTACGACACCAACTCCGCGGTGCTGTTCCCCGAGACGGTGGCGACCGGGACCGGCGGAGCCCTTCCCCGCTTCACCTGGGGCGCCATCTTCGCGGACCGGGAGGCGGCCCGGTTCCGCCGCGTGGTCCGGAGCGCCGCGGAGATCACCCGGCTCGAGCTGCCGGAGGACGCGCAGCGGCTGCTCGGCGACCAGCGAGTGGCGGAGGAGACCTTCGTGCTCTGGGACCTCATCCACGACCGCACCCACATGCGGGGCGACCTGCCGTTCGACCCGTTCATGATCAAGCAGCGCATGCCGTACTTCCTCTACTCGCTCGAGGAGCTGCGCTGCGACCTCACCGCGTTCCGGGAGGCGGTGCGGCTGGTGCGCGCCGAGGACACCGACGACCTCACGCGCGATCGCGCCCGGCTCGCGCAGTACGCGATCCTGTTCGACCGGCTGTTCCGCTTCCCGCTCACCGGCAGCCGAGTGCGCAACTACGACGGGCTCGGCGGCCAGCTCCTGTTCGCCTGGCTGCACCAGCGGCACGTCCTGCACTGGACCGACACGCGCCTGGCGTTCGACTGGACGGAGGTGCCGGACGCGGTGGTGGCGCTGTCCGACGCCATCGACGACCTCTACTGGCGCTCGATCGACCGGCCGAAGACGGCGCACTGGCTCGCCGCCTATGAGCTGGTCTCGTCGACGCTCGCACCGCACCCCGCCTCCGCCTGGCACCGCGGACTGTCGGACGAGATCCTCTCCGGACCGCCCAAGGGGATGACCGACGCGGTGCTCGACGACGAGTTCCCGCTCTCGATGTTCTACGAGGCGCTCGGCAGGAAGCTCGGCGACGTGATCGCGTCGACCTCCGGCATCACCGGCCGCGACTGACCGGTACGTTCCGGCCGGACGTGTACGTTGCGCCGCACACTTCGGGCCGGAACGTACTCATCCTGGGCGTCAGCCGCCCGCGCTCTCCCCGAAGCCGCTCTTGCCGCTCGAGCCGAACCCGCCCTTGAGCGGGGCGCGCTCCCCACCTTCGACCCCGCGGGCGCGGGCGAGACGACGTCCTTCTGCACGTAGCCGCCGGGTGCGGCGAAGCCGCCGTTCGCGACGGGCGACCAGCCGGCGACGCGCGACGAGTTCCAGCGGGCGCCTGCGAAGAGGATCGGCCCGATCCACGGGTGCACGTAGGCGCCGTGATAGCGCTCGGTCGACTCGCACAGGTCCTCGGGCTCGTCGACGATGTCCTCGCCCTGCGCCTCCAGCTGGCGGATCTGCTCGGTCACGTCGGCGATGCAGTCCTCCCGGCTGCGGTACTCGGGGCGCTCCGCGCCGTCCGGCACGACGTACTTCTCGCCGTCGGCGCCGGTGAGCACGACACCCTCGTCGGGCGCGGTGCATCCAGACAGGGCGAGCGTCGCGCCCGCGAGGGAGAGCACCGTGAGCGACGTTCGGGCCGCGCCACGCCGATGACGTGCGGCCAGCCCGGACAGCGCGAGATCCCTCGTCCGGCGTGCGGTCATGCGCGACCCTCCTCGATGAAATGCGGCACGAACTCGGCGAGGTCGCCCGTCACCGGTCCGCTCGTCTCGCGGATGTCGATCCCCGCGGGCGAGTCGCCCACGATCCAGCTGCCGATCACCGCCGTCTTGCCCGGGATGGGGGCGAAGACGGCGCGCTCCTGGAAGACGAAGCCCTCCTCGCCGTACCCGCCGCCCGAGGAGACGACAACGCGGCCGCGCTCATCGAAGACCGTGACGTTCGCGCCCTCGCGGCCGAGCCGCGGCTTCCGCACGTGCGCGCGGCCGGCGAGGGGGTCCGGGCTCGCGTAGGCGGGCAGGAGGTTCCGGTGCCGTGGGAAGAGCTCCCACAGGACCACGAGCAGCTGCTTGTTGCTGAGCAGGAGCTTCCAGGCCGGCTCCACCCACTGGGTCGTGGCCCGGCTGAGCGGGAGGAAGGCCGCGAACTGCTCGCGCGCCATCCATTCCCACGGATAGAGCTTGAAGATGCGATCGATCCGCTCGCCGTCGCCGTCCAGGAATCGCCGGAGCTCGACGCTCCACTGCACGTCCTCCATAAAGATCAGCTTGGGATCGAACCCGGCCGCCGCCGCGGTCTCGGCCATGTAGGCGACGGTGTCCGCGTCCTCCACGATGAGCTCTCCGTCGCCGGAGTCGTGCAGAGAGGCCAGGTGCAGCCGGCTGCCCGGGGCGACGCCCCACCGGGCGGTGCGCACGTGGGTCCACTGCTGGATGAGCTGCTCGTGCAGGCTGTTGAACTGGTCGGCGTCCGGACCGTGCGCCTCGGTCAGCCACTGCCACTGGGCCGCGGCGCTCTCCACCAGGGAGGTGGGCGTGTCGGCGTTGAACTCGAGCAGCTTCACCTGCAGGTCGCCGTCGAAGGCGAGGTCGAAGCGGCCGTAGACGGTGGGGTCGTCCTCGTCCCACGACTGCCGGACCAGCTCGTGCAGAGCAGTCGGGATGCCGAACTCGGCATAGCGGCGCCGGCGCACGACGTGCTCGACCGCCTCCATGCAGAGGTCGAAGAGCGCCTTGGTGGCGGACTCGAGGATCTCGATCTCGCCGAGCGTGAAGGCGTACGCCGCCGACTCGTTCCAGTAGGGGCGACCGCCCTCGGACGGCAGGTCGTAGAAGCTGAAGCCGATCTCGTCACAGCGGCTCCGCCAGTTCTCGCGCGGCTCGCTGTCGACCCTGCGCATCTCTTCACCGTAAGGCATGCGCGGGAAGGGGGCGTGGTCCGGACCACCGCCGCGGAGGCGGGAGAATCGGGGGTGAGACTGCATGATCCGGCCATCCGCACCTTCGCCAGCGACAACTACGCGGGCGTGCACCCCGAGGTGCTGCTCGCCCTCGCCGACGCCAACGGCGGGCACCAGATCTCCTACGGCGAGGACGCGTACACCGCACGGCTGAACGAGGTCGTCCGGGAGACCTTCGGCGAGCGCAGCGAGACGTTCCCGGTGTTCAACGGCACCGGCGCGAACGTGGTGGGGCTCACCGCGATGATGCCCCGCTGGGGCGCCGTCATCAGCACGGCCACCGCGCACATCCACACCGACGAGGCGGGTGCCCCCGAGCGGGTCAGCGGCCTGAAGCTGCTGCCGATCGCGACACCGAACGGCAAGCTGACGCCCGAGCTCATCGCCACCGAGGCCTGGGGCTGGGGCGACGAGCACCGCGCGCAGCCGCTCGTGGTCAGCATCACCCAGTCCACCGAGCTCGGGACCGTGTACACCGTCGAGGAGGTGCGGGCGATCGCCGACTACGCGCACGGGCACGGGATGGCGCTGCACATGGACGGCGCCCGCATCTGGAACGCCGCAGCCTCCCTCGGCGTGCCCCTCCGCGCCTTCACCTCGGACGCCGGCGTCGACGTGCTCAGCTTCGGCGGCACCAAGAACGGGCTGCTGGGAGCCGAGGCGGTCATCGTGCTCGACCCGGATCGCGCCGACGGCATCCTCTACCTGCGCAAGCTCAGCATGCAGCTCGCGAGCAAGCTCCGGTTCATCAGCGCACAGCTGCTCACCCTGTTCGAGGACGACCTGGGGCTGCGTTCGGCAGCGCACGCGAATGCGATGGCGCAGCGACTCCGGTCGTCGCTCGAGGGCACGCCGCGGCTGTCGTTCTCGCAGGCGACGGATGCCAACGGGGTCTTCGCCGTGCTCGACAACGCGGTGACGGACCGCATCCGCGAGCGCTTCCGGTTCTACGACTGGGACCGCGCCGCCGGCCAGGTGCGCTGGATGTGCTCCTTCGACACCACCGAGGACGACATCGACGGCTTCGTCGCCGCGATCAAGGAGGAGCTCGCCCGCTAGCGCGCACCGCCCGTTGTCGCGCTTCCCGCGGGGCCTGTTGTCGCGCTACCCGCGGGGCCCGTTGTCGCGCTCCCGGCGGAGCCGCGTTGTGGCGCTCTCCGCGCCCCCGCCGAGGGGCGCCCCGAAACTGCCAGCTGGTGCACAGGAATCCGGTCCAGCACCAGAACGGGCGCGCGACCAGGGGATCCTTCCGCCCCGGCGGGTAGACCCGAGCGGCAGCGACCTCGTGATGTCGGGTGCCGAGCGGCGCCAACCCGCCGATTCCGGGGTCCGCTCCGGAGAGCCTCCTGCGTGACCGAGTTCGGCGCGCACTCTGAGGAGGACAAGACATGATGAAGAAATCTGCGCTTCTGCTGGTGCCGGCGCTGGCACTCGGCTTCAGCGCCTTCGCCGCAGCCCCCGCCATTGCGGCGACCGACGGCTCCTACCAGACCGAGCTCGGCGCGCTGAACGGCAGCGGCGGGAGCGGCATGGCGATGGTGACGGTCGCCGGCGACCAGGTCACCGTGCACATGGAGGTCAGCGGTCTCGCCGAGACCTTCAGCGGCAACCCGTACCCGCACGTGGCGCACATCCACGTCGGTGAGGCGGGCACCTGCCCGACGCCCGACGCCGACAAGGACGGCGACGGCGTTATCAGCACCACGGAGGGGCACCCTCCTACGGCATGATCGCGTCGACGCTCACGACGAGCGGCGACACCAGCCCGGCGACGGCGCTCGACCTGACGGTTCCGGCCGGCATGGGTGGCAACTTCACCTACGACCGCACATTCACCCTGAACGCGGACACCGCGGCCGGACTCGACGCGGGCAACGCCTCGATCGTCGTGCACGGTCTCGACCCGGCGACGCTGAGCACAGCCGCGCAGAACGCGAAGAGCGACCTCGACCCCACCCTGCCCCTCGCCGCGACGTCGCCGGCTCTCTGCGGAACCCTTGAGGCGTCGCAGATGAACATGCCGAACGGCTCCGCCGCCACCGGTGGCGGCAGCACCTCGACCGGTCCTGACGCGGGCATGCTCGCGCTCGGTGGCGGTCTGATCCTCGCGGCGGGCGGCGTGCTTATCGCTCGCCGTCGCGTGGTCGCCTCCCGGACGGAATCGCGCTGATCGCGTGAACCCGCTCCCCCGCCGCCGCTCCGGTCGCCTCGCGATCGGGGCGGCGGCACTCCTGCTTCTCGCCGGCGGCACCACGATCGCTGTCGGAGTCACGAGCAACCAGCCGCCGCCCCGGCCGCCCGCCTCGGCGGCCGCGCCGGCTCCGACCGCGAGCCCGTCGCCCAGCATCAGTCCGGCGCCGGAGCCGGAACCCACCCCTCGGCCGCTCCCGTCACGCTGGCCCGCTCGCTGCCGACCCGGGTGAGCATCCCGAGCATCGGGGTCGACTCCGCCCTCATGGAACTCGGTCTCAACCGCGACGGCACGATCGAGGTGCCGCCGTTCGACAAGGACGCGCCGGCGGGCTGGTACCGCGGCTCCCCCACGCCGGGTGAGCTGGGACCCGCGGTGATCCTCGGCCACGTCGACACCTACCAGGCGGGCCCCGTCGTGTTCTACCGGCTGGGCGATGTCCGGCCCGGCGACGCGGTGTCGGTCACGCGCGAGGACGGCTCAGTGGCCGCATTCCAGGTCGACCACGTCGACAGCTTCCCCAAGGCGACCTTCCCCACCCTCGAGGTGTACGGCAACACCCCGGATGCCGAGCTGCGCCTCATCACCTGCGGAGGCGACTGGGACCCGGACGCCCACGACTATGCGGCCAACATCGTGGTGTTCGCCCACCTGGTGACCTGACGCTCTCCTTCGCGCGAGATGCCGATCTCCGCCCCTGCTCCGGACGAGGGGGACGGGATCGGCAGCTCGAGGTCGTCAGGGACGCAGCAGCACCTTGATCGCGCGGCGCTCGTCCATCGCGGCGTACGCCTCCGCCGCCTCGGAGAGCGGCAGCTCCAGGTCGAAGACCCGGCCCGGGTGGATGCGTCCGCTCAGGACGTCGGGCAGCAGCTCCTCGACGTAGTTGCGGACCGGCGCGACGCCGCCGTTGACGCCCACGTTCGTGCCGAACATCGTGCGGATCTGCAACTCGGCCCCGCCGTTCGGGACACCGACGAAGCCGACCATGCCGCCCGGCCGCGCCGAGCGCAGGGCCTGCTCCATCGACTCCTTCGTGCCGACGCACTCCAGGACGCAGTCCGGGCCGATGCCGTCGAACAGCTCCTTGACGCGGGCGATGCCCTCCTTGCCGCGCTCCTCGACGATGTCTGTCGCGCCGAACTCGCGGGCGACCGCCTGGCGCGACACGTGGCGGGACATGGCGACGATGCGCGAGGCACCCAGCCGCTTCGCCGCGAGGACCGCGCAGAGCCCGACGGCGCCGTCACCGACGACGACGACCGTCGACCCCTCGCGCACGCCGGCGCTGACGGCGGCATGGTGCCCGGTGCCCATCACGTCGGACAGGGTGAGGATGTCGGGGATCAGCTCGGCGGCGGGCTGACCGCCCGGCACGACCGCGAGAGTGCCGTCGGCGTGCGGCACGCGGACGAGCTCGCCCTGGCCGCCGTCCGCGAAGCCGCCCATCCGGTCATCCGCACCCCACCAGCCGCCGTTCAAACACGAGGTGCTGACGCCGTTGCGGCAGTTGGCGCAGGTCATGTCGCAGTCGTAGAAGGGCGCGATCACGAAGTCGCCGACGGCGACGTTCCGCACGTCGGCGCCGATGGCCTCCACCACGCCGATGAACTCGTGCCCGATCCGGTGCGGCTCGTCGGTCGGCGTCACGCCGCGGTAGGGCCAGAGGTCGGAGCCGCAGACGCAGCTCGCGGTCACGCGGACGATGGCGTCTCCGCCGGTCGACAGGCGGGGATCGGGGACCTCTTCGACTCGGATGTCGCGTTCACCGTGGATGAGAGTGGCAAGCATCCCTCGACCCTACGCCGGGCCCGATGCCCTTCCCTGCGCCTCCTGCCAGGACTACCGTCGGCCCTGCTTGTCGACCGCATCCGCAGGAGGACGACCATGGCCGAGGGAACGAAGTCCGATCCCTGGCAGCTGACCACCCCGCCCGGCACCTCCTCGTACACGATGTACCGCGAGGGGGACGAGCTGGTCTGCCAGGTGGGATCCACGAAGCTGACCTACCAGGCGCGGGCGATCGACGACCTGGCCGCGTGGCTGCGCGAGCAGGGCGACTGGGTGCCCCTCGGCGCCGCCGACGAGCAGAAGCCGGCGGCGGACGGGACCGTCGAGGCGTGGGGCCGCTCCGAGACGAATCCGGTCGGCGGCTGGTACGGCCTCCGGAAGGGCTACCGCGGCCGCTTCGGCATGTACCTGCCCCCGCTGCTCGAGGCGCTGGGCCTGGCCGAGCTCACCCACGACCCGCGCAACAACCGCGTGCGCGCGAAGGGCTGACGCAACCGCGGGTGAAACGCTCTTTCCGCGGGCCTAACGACACCCGCGGAAAGGCGGTATCACCCGCGGTTGGTCACACCTGCGCGAACTCGAACCTCGACACGTCGAGGGAGTCGCCGTCGGACGCGACGTCGACGCGCACCGTGTCCCCGTCCCGGACCTCGCCTGCGAGGAGCGCCCGCGCGAGGCGGTCGTCGATCTCCTGCTGCATGAGCCGGCGCAGCGGCCGCGCCCCGTAGATCGGGTCGTAGCCCCGCGCCGCCAGCCAGGAGCGGGCGTTCGGCGTGACCGCGAGCTGCAGCCGGCGGTCGCCGAGCCGGCGCTCGAGCCGGTCGATGTAGAGCGACACGATCTGGCCCAGGTCCTCGTTCGACAGCGTCGAGAACACCACGATGTCGTCGAGACGGTTCACGAACTCGGGCTTGAACGCCTGGCGGACGAGGGCCTGCACCGTCTCCTCCTTCTGCTCCGGCGTGTACTCCGGGTCGACCAGGTACTGGCTGCCGAGGTTCGAGGTGAGGATGAGGATCGTGTTGCGGAAGTCGACCGTGCGGCCCTGGCCGTCCGTGAGCCGGCCGTCGTCGAGCACCTGGAGCAGGATGTCGAAGACCTCGGGGTGCGCCTTCTCGACCTCGTCGAAGAGGATCACCGAGTAGGGCCGGCGGCGCACCGCCTCGGTAAGCTGACCGCCCTGCTCGTAGCCGACGTAGCCGGGAGGGGCGCCGACGAGGCGGGACACGGCGAACTTCTCGCCGTACTCGCTCATGTCGATGCGGACCATGGCTTTCTCGTCGTCGAAGAGGAACTCGGCGAGCGCCCGCGCGAGCTCGGTCTTGCCCACCCCGGTGGGGCCGAGGAACAGGAAGGATCCGGTCGGCCGGTCGGGATCGGAGATGCCGGCGCGCGTGCGGCGCACCGCGTCCGCCACGGAGTGCACGGCCTTCTTCTGCCCGATGAGGCGCTTGCCGAGCTCGGTCTCGAGGTGCAGCAGCTTCTCGGTCTCGCCCTGCAGCAGCCGCCCCATCGGGATGCCCGTCCAGGCGGCGACGACGGCCGCGATGTCCTCGTCGGTCACCTGGTCGTTGACCATGCGCGGCTCCGCGTCGTTCTGCTCCGCCTTCTCGGCCTCGAGCAGCTCGCGCTCGATGACGGGGATCTCCCCGTAGAGCAGGCGCGACGCCTCCTCCAGGTTGCCCTCGCGCTGGGCCCGCTCGGCGCGGATCCGCAGGCTGTCGACCTTCTCCTTGAGGTTTCCGACCCGGTTGAGGTCGGCGCGCTCGCGCTCCCAGCGCGTCTCGAGACCCGCGAGGACCTCCTGGCGCTCGGCGAGGTCCGTCCGGAGCTTCTCCAGGCGGGCCTTGGAGGCGTCGTCCTTCTCCCGCTTGAGCGCGAGCTCCTCCAGCTTGAGCCGGTCCACCGCCCGGCGGAGCTCGTCGATCTCGACGGGGGCCGAGTCGATCTCCATGCGCAGCCGGGAGGCGGCCTCGTCGATGAGGTCGATCGCCTTGTCCGGCAGCTGGCGAGCGGTGATGTAGCGGTGGGACAGCGACGCGGCGGCCACGAGCGCCGAGTCGGCGATCGCGACTTTGTGGTGCGCCTCGTAGCGCTCCTTGAGTCCGCGCAGGATGGCCACGGTGTCCTCGACGCTCGGCTCCCCGACGTACACCTGCTGGAAGCGCCGCTCGAGCGCGGCATCCTTCTCGATGTATTCGCGGTACTCGTTGAGCGTCGTCGCGCCGATCATGCGCAGCTCGCCGCGGGCCAGCATCGGCTTCAGCATGTTGGCGGCCGCCACCGAGCCCTCTCCCCGCCTGCGCCCATGAGCGTGTGCAGCTCGTCGATGAACGTGATGATCTGGCCGTCGGAGTCGTTGATCTCCTTGAGCACGGCCTTGAGCCGCTCCTCGAACTCGCCGCGGTACTTGGCCCCTGCCACGAGGGCGGCCAGGTCGAGCGAGACGAGCTGCTTGCCCTTGAGGGAGTCGGCGACATCGCCGGCCACGATGCGCTGGGCGAGCCCCTCCACGACGGCCGTCTTGCCGACGCCGGGCTCGCCGATCAGGACCGGGTTGTTCTTCGTGCGCCGGGTGAGCACCTGACTGACCCGGCGGATCTCCGCGTCGCGGCCGATGACCGGGTCGAGCTTCCCGCTCCGAGCGACCTCCGTGAGGTTGATGCCGTACTGCTGGAGGGCGGTCTTCTGCTCCTCCTGCTGGCGTGCGCCCTGGAAGTTCGCCATCGCGTCTACTCCTTATGAGTTGAGTCTTGCTGGCTCAAGTTTAGGTGGATCGTTCCCGCCGCGCCAGATGCGCGTGGGCCGCTCGCCAGAGGCGAACGTTCAGGGCTCGATCGTCTCGAGCAAGTCGGAGAGCAGCCAGCCGAGCCAGTCCGACAGCTCCTCGAGCATCGGGTCGCGTCCGCCGGCCTCCTCCAGCCTCTCGTGCAGCACCAGCCGCAGGTCGGTGAGCCCACGGAGCCAGAGCTCGATGCGAGCGGGCGCGAGCCGGGTCGGCCCCGCCCCGCCGCCGAGGTCGACGAGGATCGACTCCGCCGGCTCGGTCTTGGCGCGGGCGAGGCGGATGCGCGTGTAGCCCGCGTACTCGGCGGACGCATCCGGGTCGTCGGGATAGGCGTCCGGAAGCAGCCGGTCGAGGGCGGAATCCTCGCCGGCCGCGAGCAGGGCCAGGAACTCCCGGCAGAGCGTCTGCAGCACCTCCCGCTCCTCGGCGGAGAAGGTCCGCTCGACGCCGTCGCCGGACCGGACGAAGCCGCTCATGACTCCGCCGGGCTGAGCGTCGCGAGCAGGCCGTACCGGTGCATGGCCTCCACGTGCCGCTCCATCTCCTCGCGCGTACCCGTCGCCACCACAGCCTTGCCCTCGTTGTGCACGAGGAGCATGAGTCGCTCGGCCTCGGGCCGCGGGAAGCCGAAGTAGGTGCGGAACACCCACGTGACATAGGTCATCAGATTGACCGGGTCGTCCCACACGATGAGCACCCATGGCGATCCGAGCCGCAGCTCCTCGCTGGTGGCGCGCTCCTCGAGCGTGTCGGGCATCGGCTCACTCATCCAGAGCGCCGGGGCGCCAGAGCACCAGCTCGGTCCGGCGGGCCGCGCGCATGCCGGCGAGGAGGGGGTCACGCCGCCGTCCTCCGCCGCGGCGAAGATGCGCCGCCCGGGCCTCCGCAGGAGCTCGTCGGCGAGCGCTCCCTCGAGGTCCCGAACCCGGCCGCGCAGGGCCGTCACCTCGTTCTCGAGCTCGAGGATGCGACGGATGCCCTCGAGGCTGATGCCCTCGGAGCCGAGTCGCGCGACCTCACGCAGCTGGGCGATGTCCCGCATCGAGTAGCGACGGGACTTCCCCGCCGTGCGCGACGGCGAGACGAGCCCGATGCGGTCGTACTGCCGCAGCGTCTGCGGGTGCATCCCCGCAAGCTCGGCAGCCACCGCGATCGCGAAGAGCGGCGCGGTCGAGATCGCCTCCTCGTCCATGGGTCACACCCCCGGGCCCGCTCCAGCAGCTCGTCCCGGGGGTTCTCACCGGCGCCGGAGGCGACGAACTGCTCGAGCGCCTGCCGCTGCTCCTTGGTGAGGGTGGAGGGCACCGCCACCTCGATGCGGGCGAGGAGATCCCCGGTGCCCTTCGAGGTGCTCACGCCACGGTCCTTCACGCGCAGCACCTTGCCGCTTGACGTGCCGGGAGCTACCTTCAGCCGCACCGGCTCGCCGCCGAGGGTCGGCACCTCGATCGTCGCGCCGAGCGCCGCCTCGGCGAAGGTCACCGGCACGGTCACCTTGAGGTTGAGGCCCTCCCGCTCGAAGACGGGATGCTTCCGAACGGAGACCGTGAGCACGAGGTCGCCGGGCTCGCCGCCGTCGAGGCTCGGCTCGCCCTTGCCGCGCAGCTTGATCTTCTGCCCGTCGCTGACGCCTGCCGGGATCTTGACGTTGATCGGCCGGCCGTCCGCGCCCTGCAGGCGCACGGTGTCGCCCTTCGTCGCGGTGACGAAGTCGACCGTGGTCGTCGCCGTCACGTCCCGGCCCGGCGTGGGGCCGCCGAAGCCGCGGAAGCCGCCGGAGGGCTGGCCGAAGCCGGCGCCCCGGCCGCCGCCGAACATGCCACCGAAGATGTCCTCGAAGTTGCCCTGCGCGTACCCCGCTCCGGGCCGCCCGCCGGCACCACCGCCGAACATCCCGCCGAACACGTCCTCGAAGCCGCCACCGGCACCGGAGCCGGGCGCCGCGAAGCGGGCGCCCGACCCCATGGCACGGATCTGGTCGTACTCCCGCCGCTGCTGCGAGTCCGAGAGCACCGAGTACGCCTCGCTGATCTCCTTGAACTTCGACTCGGCGGCGGTGTTCCCGGGGTTCGAATCCGGGTGAAACTGCCGGGCGAGCTTGCGGTAGGCCTTCTTCAGGGCCTGCTCGTCCACGTCCTTGCCGACGCCGAGCACCTTGTAGAAGTCCTTATCGAACCAGTCCTGGCTAGCCAATTGTGCGAGCTGCTTTCTACTCGGTCAGTCGCCGGGGGTGTCCACGACGACCTTGGCCACCCGGAGGGTGACGTCGCCGATGCGGTACCCCCGCTCGACCACGTCCGACACCGTGGGCGCCGAGACGGCCGGGTTGGCCTTCTGGAAGATCGCCTCGTGCTGCGAGGGATCGAAGCTCTCGCCCGTCACCCCGAAGCCGACGAGCCCGATCTTCTCGACGCTCGTGCGCAGCTTCGACGCGATCGTGGTGAGCGGTCCGCCCTCGGCGAGGTCGCCGTGCTTCTCGGCGCGGTCAAGGTCGTCGAGGACGGGCAGCAGCTGCTTCACCACGTCCCCGACCGCCCGATCGCGCTCGACCTGGCGGTTGGCCTCGGTGCGGCGCCGGTAGTTGGCGTACTCCGCGGTCACGCGCTTGAGGTCCGCGAGATGCTCGTCCACCTGCTCGGTGGGCGCCGTCTCGGCGGTCGCGGCTCCCGAGGAGACATCGTCGAGGAACGAGAGGTCCTCCGGGGAGAACCCGTCCTCGGCTCCGCCGGTCGGCGTCTCCACGTCGGGTCCCTCCATCGAGACGAATCCCGGGTCCCCGGAGGGGTCGCGCGGAATGTCCGCGCGACCCTCCGGCTCACCCTGCTGGTCGTTGTCCTTCGGATCGTCGGCCATGAGCTACCTCTTGCTGTCCTCGTCCTCGTCGACCACCTCGGCGTCGACGATGTCGTCGTCGCCGCCCTGGGCACCCTGTGCCTGCTCGTCCGTCGACGCGCTCGGGCCGTCCGCCTGGGACTGCGAGTAGATGGCCTGACCGAGCTTGGTCTGGCTCTCCGAGAGACGGTCGAGAGCGGTCTTCACCGCGTCGTCATCGTCGCCCGCGAGCGCCGTCTTCAGCGCGTCGACGTCGCCCTGCACCTCGGTCTTCACGTCCTCGGGCAGCTTGTCGTCGTTGTCCTTGATCAGCTTCTCGATCGAGTAGACGAGCTGCTCGGCGTTGTTGCGGACCTCGGCCGCCTCACGGCGCCGCTTGTCCTCCGCCGCGTGCTCCTCGGCCTCGCGCACCATGCGGTCGATGTCCTCCTTGGGCAGCGACGAGCCGCCCGTGATGGTCATCGACTGCTCCTTGCCGGTGCCCTTGTCGCGCGCCGAGACGTGCACGATGCCGTTGGCGTCGATGTCGAAGGTGACCTCGATCTGCGGGATGCCGCGGGGAGCCGGGGCGATCCCGGTCAGCTCGAAGGTGCCGAGCGGCTTGTTGTCCCGGGTGAACTCGCGCTCGCCCTGGAACACCTGGATCGCGACGGACGGCTGGTTGTCGTCGGCCGTCGTGAAGGTCTCGCTCCGCTTGGTCGGGATCGCGGTGTTGCGGTCGATCAGCTTCGTCATGATGCCGCCCTTGGTCTCGATGCCGAGGGACAGCGGGGTCACGTCGATGAGGAGGACGTCCTTGCGCTCGCCCTTCAGGACACCGGCCTGCAGCGCGGCGCCGACGGCGACCACCTCGTCCGGGTTCACGCCCTTGTTGGGCTCCTTGCCGCCGGTCTCCTGGCGGACCAGGTCGCTCACGGCGGGCATGCGGGTCGAGCCGCCGACGAGGACCACGTGGGCGATGTCGGCCACCTTGATGCCGGCCTCGCGGATGACATCCTGGAACGGCTTCTTCGTGCGGTCGAGCAGATCCTTGGTGAGGTCCTCGAACTTGGCGCGCGTGATCGTCTCGTCGAGGTTCGCCGGGCCGTTCTCCGTCAGCGAGAGGTAGGGCAGCTGGATGCTCGTGGTCGTCGAGCTGGACAGCTCCTTCTTCGCCTGCTCGGCGGCCTCCTTGAGGCGCTGCAGGGCGATCTTGTCCTTCGAGACGTCGACGCCCGTCGACTCCTTGAAGCGCTGGATCAGCCACTCGACGACGCGCTGGTCCCAGTCGTCGCCGCCGAGCCGGTTGTCGCCGGCGGTCGCGCGGACCTGGATGGTCGAGAAGTCGTCGTCCTTGCCCACCTCGAGGAGGGACACGTCGAACGTGCCGCCGCCGAGGTCGAAGACGAGGATGAGCTCGTCCTCCTTGCCCTTGTCGAGGCCGTAGGCCAGCGCGGCCGCCGTGGGCTCGTTGATGATGCGGAGCACGTTGAGGCCCGCGATCTCACCGGCCTCCTTGGTGGCCTGGCGCTCGGCGTCGTTGAAGTAGGCCGGAACGGTGATGACGGCGTCCGTGACGGTGTCGCCGAGGTACTGCTCGGCGTCGCGCTTCAGCTTGGCGAGGATGCGCGCCGAGATCTCCTGCGGCGTGTACTTCTTGCCGTCGATGGAGGTCGTCCAGTTGGTGCCCATGTGGCGCTTGACGGACGAGATGGTGCGGTCGACGTTCGTGACCGCCTGACGCTTGGCCGTCTCGCCCACGAGGATGTCGCCATCCTTCGTGAACGCGACGACGGACGGAGTGGTGCGGAAGCCCTCGGCGTTGGCGATGACGACCGGCTCGCCACCCTCGAGGACCGAGACCACCGAGTTGGTGGTTCCGAGGTCGATGCCTACTGCGCGTGCCATGTGTCGATTCTCCTGATCGTTGCGGATGGGAACCGCTCCGGTCCCCGGGATGAAGCCTGCGGCGGGTTCTTGAGCCCCGCCGACTCAAGTTTATTGGGGCGCTCCGGGGTGTCAAGTCGGGGGCAGCCAAGGTTGAGCCTAGCGGGCTCAACCGGGCCGGGGTCTGCCGGTTCCCCATCCGCTGCAGGTCTGACCGAATCAAGGAGATCGGGCCGCCGGGGGATCCGGATCGGCATGCGTAACCCCGTGCAGGCCCGGATCTCCTTGATTTGGTCAGGACTTCGGTCAGGCGCCTCCCTCCCGTTTCCCTGCGCCGATACCGTGAGCCCATGACCAGTACTGAGCGGGACGACGTGGTCGCCGCACCCACCGGCCTCGAGCTGCAGGAGGGGCACCGGATCCCCCGGAAGCAGGTGCTGTCCTGGGCGCTGTGGGACTGGGCGACACAGCCCTTCAACTCGGTCATCACGACCTTCGTCTTCTCCGTGTACCTCACCAGCGAGCTTTTCCTGCCCGGCAGGATCCGCGCGCTCGGTGAGGGGAACGCGACCTACGATCGGGCGCTCTCCGACCTCAGCTCCCAGCTCGGCTTCGCGGTCGGCATCGGCGGCCTCCTCATCGCCCTGCTCGCGCCCGTGCTGGGCCAGCGGTCGGATGCCGCAGGCAACCGGAAGCGCTGGCTCGCCGTCTCCACCGCGCTCGTCGTGGTGTGCATGGCGCTCCTCTTCTTCGTGCAGGCGGACGCCGCCTACTTCTGGCTGGGTGCGGGGCTCATCGCGGCCGCGACCGTGTTCTCCGAGATCGCCGGCGTCAACTACAACGCGATGCTCGTCCAGGTGTCGACCCCGAAGACGGTCGGACGCGTGAGCGGCCTCGGCTGGGGCTTCGGCTACCTGGGCGGCATCGTGATGCTCGCCCTCGTCGTGGTCGCCCAGCAGAACGGCTGGTTCGGGCTGCCCACCGAGGGGGCCTCAACATCCGCCTGGTTGCCGTGGCCTGCGCGGTGTGGACCGTCCTGTTCGCGCTGCCGATCTTCCTCAACGTCCCCGAGGCCCCGCCGGCGCTGCACCGCGAGCGGGTCAGCTTCTTCCGCAGCTACGCGGTGCTCGCGCAGGACATCGCGCGCCTGTACCGCGAGAGCCGGCCCACCTTCTGGTTCCTGCTCGCGAGCGCGGTCTTCCGCGACGGGCTCGCCGGCGTCTTCACCTTCGGCGCGCTCATCGGCTCGGTCACCTTCCATTTCACGTTCAACGAGGTGGTGATCTTCGGGATCGCGGCGAACGTGGTGGCGGGCGTCAGCACGATCCTCGCCGGACGCCTCGACGACCGGTTCGGCGCCCGGCGCATCATCCTGGTCGCGCTCGGCGGCCTGGTCGTGACGGCGTCGGCCGTCTTCGTGCTGCACGACGGGGGCAAGGGCGTGTTCTGGGTGTGCGGCCTGATCCTCTGCCTCTTCGTCGGCCCGGCGCAGGCGGCGAGCCGCTCGTTCCTCGCCCGGGTGACCCCTGCGGGCCGCGAGGGCGAGGTCTTCGGCCTCTACGCGACCACGGGCCGCGCGGCGAGCTTCCTGTCCCCCATGCTCTGGAGCCTCTTCATCGCCGTGCTGGGCGCCCAGTACTGGGGCATCCTCGGCATCGCGCTCGTCCTGCTGGTCGGCTTCGTCCTCATGCTCCTCGTGAAGGTCCCGGACCCGGTCCGCACCCGCTGACACCGCGAGCGGTGGTGCCGAGGTGGCACTAGATGTCCTTTCCCGGTCGAGGTGGCAGCAACAAGTGCCACCTCGGCAGATCGAAGGCGAGCGTCAGCGGAGCACGGCGTACCAGATCAGCAGGAGCGTGACCGGGAATCCGACCACGTAGTTGAGCCACAGGAAGCGCCGCCAGCCCGCGTTCGCCCGCTCGGCGTCCGCGTCCGTGATCCGCAGGAACGGGACGACGTTCGCCGCGTAGGGAAGGACGAGGATCGCGGCGAGGGGTCCCGGCCAGTCGGTCGCAAGCAGCAGCACCGCGCCCACCAGGTAGGCGATCAGCGCAACGACGACGGTGCGGCGGGCACCGATCACGGTCGCCACCGATGCGATGCCGCCCGCGCGATCCGCCTGGACGTCCTGCACCGCCCCGAACGCGTGGCTCGCGACCCCCAGAGGAAGAAAGCGGCAAGAAGCGCGAGGAGGGCAGGGGTGAAGTCCGCACCCCCAAGGGTGAGACCGAACACCGCGGGGCTCACGAAGTGCGTGCTCGACGTGAGCGAGTCGAGCAACGGCCGCTCCTTGAACCTGAGCACGGGAGCGCTGTACGCCAGGACCGCGCCGATGCTGACGGCGAGCACCAGCCAGGAGGCAGGACCGCCGAGCAGGACGAGGAGGACGAGGAAGGGCACGTTGGTGAGGACGACGGCCCAGAGCGTCGTCCGGTGCAGGCGCCGGTCGAGGACCGCTCCCTCCACCCCGCCTTTGCGCGGGTTGCGGAGGTCCGACTCGTAGTCGAACACGTCGTTGATCCCGTACATCGCGAGGTTGTAGGGGATGAGGAAGTAGACGGTGCCGACGACGAGGGCGACGTCGATCCGCCCCGCGGTGAGGAGGTAGGCGGACGCGAAGGGGAATGCCGTGTTGACCCAGGACAGCGGTCGCGACGACTGGAGCAGGGCCCTAGCGGTGTTCACGGCCGAGCAGCACCCAGAGAGACGGCAGACCGATCGCGGCCGCGAGAGCGTAGGCGAAGTCCTCGACGGGGGCCAGCCCGATGGAGACGCCGCTCTTGCCGCGCGCGCCGTAGTCGACGATGCCCACGCCGACCAGGACGTTGTCGAAGACGACGGTGAGCAGGAGCACGGCCGCGAGCGCGAGCGCCGTCGCTGCGAGCCAGCGCGGCGCTCCTCCGGGCACCCGGCGCGCGCGGAGACCCGCGAGGATCGCGACGATCGCGACGACGGCGAGGAAGCCCGCGTTGAGGAGCCAGTAGGTCACCGCGTCCTCCGCTCGAGCAGGCGTCCGGCCGCGCCGAACGCGTTCATGCTCACGTAGCAGAGGAGCGTCAGGAAGAAGACCTCCTCGAGGGGAGCTCCGGTGCGAGCATCACGCCCGAGACGAGCCCGCTGTCGCCGAGGAAGAAGATGCCGAGGCCGATGCCGGCAAGGTCCCAGAGCAGGAAGAATACGATCCCCACCGCGAGCACGATCGCCGCCCGCCGAGCATCGCGCGCGAAGAACAGGCGGTAGCGGAGATCGAGCACGACCATCCCCGTGACCGACACCAGGAGTGCGGCCAGGTAGATCAGGTTCATGCGCGTGCCTCGAGGGGCTCGGGCAGCGGCCCCGCCGAGACATCCCCGCGCAGCCGCTTGATCACCAGCTCTGCGCTGATGAGACACATGGGGAGCCCGATGCCGGGGATGGTGGAGCCCCCGGCGTAGAGGAGCCCCGTGACTCGCTTGCTCACGTTGCCCGCTCGGAAGAAGGCGCTCTGGCGCAGGGTGTGCGCCGGACCGAGAGCGGTTCCGCGCCAGGCGCCGAGGCGGTCCGCCAGGTCCCCGGGCGCGACCGTGCGGCGGAACACGATGCGGTCCGCGAGGTCGGGGATGCCCGCCCAGGCTGCGACCTGCTCGATCACCGCATCGCCGAGCCGCTCGACGTGCGGGTCGCCGCCGTGCCCGATGCCGGGGTCGGCGGGAACCGGCACGAGGACGAAGACGTTCTCGTACCCCTCCGGAGCGACGCTCGGGTCGGTGGCGCTCGGCTTGCAGACGTAGAGAGATGCCGGATCGGGAATGGACGGGTTCTTGCCGAAGATCGCGTCGAAGTTGCCGTGCCAGTCGCGCGTGAAGAGGAGCGTGTGGTGCCCGAGCTCCGGGAGCTCGCCGCGAACGCCGAGGTGCAGGAGGAGCGCTCCTGGGCCCGGGGTCCGCTTCGCCCACCACCGCTCGGGGTAGGTCCGCAGTGCAGGCGGCAGGAGCTTCGTCTCGGCAGTGAACAGGTCGCACGCCGCGACCACCGTCCCCGCCGCGTGGAACTGCTCCTCGCCGTTCTCGTCCAGGTAGTGCACGCCGATCACGCTCGGCTTACCGCCGCCGATCGGCTTCGTCGCGATCCGCGTGACCGGCGACGAGGTGCGGATCGTCGCACCTGCCTCCTCGGCGAGCGCTGCGATCGTGTCGACCACCCGGACGAGGCCGCCTCGCGGATAGAGCACGCCGTCATCGAGGTCCAGGTGGCTCATCAGGTGGTACATGCTCGGCGTCGCGAAGGGAGACGAGCCGAGGAAGACCGCGGGGTAGCCGAGCAGCTGCCGCAGCCGATCGTCGGAGAAGCGGCGGCGGACGAACCGATCGAGCGGGCGGGTCAGGAGCCCGAGGAAACGGCCGAGGTGCCCCCGCACCTCGCGCGTGAACACGGGGCGGAGGTCCGCGAAGGTCGTGTAGAGGAAGTGCCGCTTCGCGAGCTCGTAGACCTCCTCCGCGGAGTCGAGGTACTCCTCCAGCACGGCACCGGCGCCCGGCTCCACCGCCTCGAACATGGCGACGTTCTCCGCGCGCGTGGCGCCCACTCGCAGCCGATCGGCGGGCTTGCCGTCCCTCGGCTCGTAGAGGATCTCGTAGCCCGGATCGAGCTGCACCAGGTCGAGCTGTTCGTCGGCGCGCGTGCCGAGCAGACGGTAGAAGTGGTCGAAGACCTCCGGCATGAGGTACCAGGACGGCCCCTCATCGAAGCGGAAGCCGCTCTCCTCGAGGAGACCGGCCCTGCCCCCGACACGCTCGCGGCCCTCGAACAGCGTCACGTCGTAGCCCTCGCGGGCGAGCAGGGCCGCCGTCGCGAGCCCGCTCACCCCTCCCCCGATCACGGCAGCACGCTGCGTCATGCGCGCCGCACTCCGCTGAGCTCGGCGGCGACGAGGCGCAGCTTCACCGGATCGGGGACGCGGACCCTCCGGCTGCGCAGCTGCTCCGCCGGGGTGCGCCGCAGCCGGGCCGAGAGCTCGGCGAACAGCCGCTGCGCCACGCCGACCGCGTGGCGGCTCCCCCGCGGGAGCTGGCCGAGCACCGCAGCGGCCACCGCGAGATCCGCATCGAGGTCGTCGAGCAGCCGGTTCTTGGTCTCCTCGTCGAGGGCTGTGATCGTCACTCCTGGGAAGTAGCTGCGGCCGAGGCCGTCGTAGTCGGCGGAGAGGTCTCGCAGGAAGTTCACCTTCTGGAAGGCGGCGCCGAGTGCGCGGGCTCCCTGCTCCAGCCTCTGCGACGCGGGCCGGCCCTCGAGGAAGGCCGCGAGGCACATCAGCCCAACCACCTCCGCGGAGCCGTACACGTACTCCGCGAAGCTCTCCGGGGTGTGCTCCGCCGCGGTGAGGTCGGCGCGCATCGATGCGAAGAACGGACGCGTGAGCTCGGTGCCGAACCGGTTCGCCCGGGCGGTCCGGGCGAAGGCGTGCACGATGAGGTTGCTGCTGTACCCCGACCCGATCGCCTGCTCCACGTCGGCCTCCAGAGCATCGAGCTGGGCGGCGACGGCTGAGCCGGGCAGGCCCGCCGCTGCGGCGACGCCGTCCACGATCTCGTCCGCGACCCTCACCAGTGCATAGATGTTCTGCACGTGCACGCGGTTCCGGGTGCTCAGGAGGCGGGACGCCAGCCCGAAGGAGGTGGAGTAGCGCCGGATCACCGTGGCGGCGGCCTCATCGGCGGCCCGGCCGTAGAGCTCGAGAGGGGTCATCGGATGCGGTCCAGCGCCTGCCCCGCGAGCGGCGCCAGCTCCTCCGCGACGGGAGCGGGCAGCCGGTCGAGCGCGCGCACCGCGTCGCCGGCCATGCGCGAAGCGAGGTTCCGCGTGTAGACCTCGGCGCCGCAGGCGATCAGCCGCGCGCGCACCTCCGCCGCCTCGCCGTCGGTGAGGTCCGCCTTGCCCAGGAAGTCTCGTATGCCGGGCCAGGCACCCGTCGTCGCGGCGTACGCGATGGGCACGGTCCGCTTGCCCTCACGCAGGTCGCCCACCGTGGTCTTGCCGGTCTCCCGCTCGTCGCCGAACACGCCGAGGAGGTCGTCCGTCGCCTGATAGGCGGTGCCGATGTCGCGGCCGAACTCGGCGAGCACCGGCAGATAGGCGTCGTCGGCGCCCGCGAGCACCGCGCCCGCCTGCAGGGGCGCCTCGAACGTGTACACCGCGGTCTTCAGCCGCTCCATCTCGACGACCGCCTCGACGGAGGGGATCTCCCGGGCGATGGAGAAGTCGACATCGATGAGCTCGCCCGCGGCGGAGGCGAACACGGCCTCGTCGAGGAGTTCGGCCATCCGCTCCCTCTGCTCGCTCGCCATGCCTGCGCGATCGAGCAGCCGGTACGCGCCGGCGAGGGCCAGGTCGCCCGCGATGACGGCCGTGGACATTCCCCGGTGCTCGGCGGTGGGGATCGGGATGCCGGCCGTCGTCGCGACGTCGCGATAGCGCCCGGACACGTTGGGGGATCCCCGCCTGGTGAAGTCACGGTCGATGACGTCGTCGTGCACGATGAGCGCCGTGTGCAGCAGCTCGAAGGCTGCGCCGACGTGCGCCGCGGTGCCGAGCTCCGAGCCGCCGAAGCCCGAGTAGGTGGCGAGCACCAGACGAGGGCGAAGCCGCTTGCCGCCGCGGGCGCTCGTCTCCAGCGCCGACCAGAGCCCCGTGTAGGCGTCGCCGATTCGGCCCGCACGAGACGCGGCTAGTCTGAAGAAGCTCTCGAGGACGGCATCGACCGCCTCGAGCCGGGAGGGGATGGCTCGTGCCCCACCGGACGCATCCACATCGGTCAGTGTGACATAACCGGAGAAGAGTGGCTCAGCCCGAGGAACTGGTCGTCCTGCTGGACGACGACGGTCATCCCGTGGGCAGCGCGCCCAAGGCGACCGTGCACACCACCGACACTCCCCTGCACCTGGCCTTCTCCTGTCATGTGCGCGACGACGCGGGCCGAATCCTGGTCACTCGCCGGGCGCTTGGGAAGCGGACCTGGCCCGGGGTGTGGACCAACTCGTTCTGCGGTCATCCCGCTCCGGGCGAGGACGTGACGGAGGCGGTGATCCGTCGCGCCCGTCAAGAGCTCGGCATCGAGCTGGACGGCCTGCGCCTCGTGCTGCCCGAGTTCCGGTACCGAGCTGTGGACGCCTCGGGCGTCGTGGAGCACGAGCTGTGCCCCGTCTACATCGCGACCGTGCGGGGCGATGTGCTGCCCGACCCGGACGAGGTGATGGACTGGGCGTGGGCCGACGAGGAGCCGCTCGAGAGCGCGGTCCGCAGCACGCCCTGGGCGTTCAGCCCCTGGCTCGCCCTGCAGCTTCCCGCTCTCGCGGACGCACGCCTGATCTGACGCCCGCGGCGATGCTCAGCCGCCGACCGCGCCCTCGTCGGTCCCGGACACGTCCGTGCGATGGAAGTTGAGGTAGGACCGCGACGCGGTGGGTCCGCGCTGGCCGTGATACCGCGACCCATAGGGACCGGTGCCGTACGGATGCTCGGCCGCCGAGGTGAGCCGGAAGAAGCAGAGCTGACCGATCTTCATCCCGGGCCACAGCTTGATCGGAAGCGTCGCCACGTTGCTGAGCTCCAGCGTCACGTGCCCCGAGAAGCCCGGGTCGATGAAGCCGGCCGTCGAGTGCGTCAGCAGCCCGAGCCGGCCGAGCGAGCTCTTGCCCTCCAGCCGGGCCGCGATGTCGTCCGGCAGCGTGATGAGCTCGAACGTGGAGCCGAGGACGAACTCCCCGGGGTGGAGGATGAACGGCTGGTCGGGCTTCGTCTCCACCAGGCGCGTCAGATCGGGCTGATCCTCGGCCGGGTCGATGAAGGGGTACTTGTGGTTGTCGAACAGCCGGAAGTAGCGGTCGAGGCGCACATCGAAGCTCGACGGCTGCAGCAGCTCGGGATCGTGCGGCTTCAGCCCGATGCGGCCCGCCGCGATCTCCGAGCGGATATCGCGGTCCGAGAGCAGCACACGGCCACTGTAGCGGCTCCCCTACAATGGAGGTCTGCTCTCCTCGGAGAGCGCGCGCGGGTGTAGTTCAATGGCAGAACTTCAGCTTCCCAAGCTGATAGCGCGGGTTCGATTCCCGTCACCCGCTCTCCTCCGGTCGGGCCGTTCCTACAGCCACCGCCTGACCCGGGCACGATAGGCGTCGTAGTCCGCGCCGAACTTCTCGCTGAGGTAGCGCTCCTCGGGGGCGATCGCTCCCCACCACAGCGCCGCGACGCCGACGGGCACCAGCACGAGCGCCCAGAACGAGGACGCCAGCAGCGCCAGGCCGGCGTCGAGCGCGATCAGGCCCAGGTAGAGCGGGTTCCTGCTCACCCGGAACGGCCCACGGTCGAGGATCGTGCGGGTCGATCCGCCGGGCAGCAGCGCGGTCCGGAAACGAGCCATGAGCCAGAGCGCCCAGGCGTTCCACCCCGCGAAGCCGACGAGGAGGACGGTGGCCACCGGCAGGGCGATCGCGACGGGAACCTCGACCGGGTCGCCCACCGCGGCGGTGATCCCGGCGCCTGCGATCAGCGGCACCCCGAGCGCCACGGGCGGCCAGATGCGGTACGAGGGAGCGTCGGCCATGCGGTCGCCCTTCGCCGCGTCAGAGGACTGAGCGACAGCCCCGGGTTGGCTGTGAAAAAGCTTGTGGAAGCACAGAGTGAGGCATCTCTGGCGTAACGGCAAGCCCCCGAAACTTTTTCGCGGCAAACCGTAACGTTCGCTGTGACGAACATCCTGTGCGGCTCAGCGTCGCGCTCACAACGGAAGGTACGAAATTGAGCACAGCAATCAATGGCAACAACAAGGCCCCCTCACCCGGTCCCCGAACCGGCTGGTCGCCACCATCTTCGGTGCGGTGTACCTGCTGGTCGCGATCCTCGGATTCCTGGTCACCGGCGGTGCGGGCTTCGCCTCCACCGACGGCACCCTGCTCCTCGGGATCTTCGAGGTCAACTGGCTGCACGACATCGTCCACCTCCTGATCGGTGCTGCCCTCCTCATCGCGGGCCTCAGCAGCGTCTCGGCGGCCAAGTCGGTGAACGGCGTCGTCGGCGCGGTCTACCTCCTCGTCGGAATCCTCGGGTTCTTCATCGAGAACACGGCGGCGAACATCCTCGCCCTCAACACGCCCGACCACTTCCTGCACCTCGTGAGCGCCATCATCCTGCTCGGTGTCGCCATCGGCGCCGACAAGTCGGCGGCTCGCGCCCGAGTGGCCTGACCTTCCTCCCGGATGCGGCCGTCGCCCCGGTGGCGGCCGCATCCACCCCTCCCCTTCTGAAAGGAGCGGAACATGCTCGCACTGGCCCGCATCTGGATCGCCTTCGCCGCTCTCGGCGCCGGGCTGGTCCACCTCGCGGTCGCGGCCGCCGCTCCCCGCTCCTCCTCGTCGTGTTCCTGGTCCTCGGGGCCGCCGAGCTCGCCTGGGGCGTCGCCACGATGCTCCGCTCCAGCTTCCCGCTGCGTTCGCTGGCGCTCGTCGGCGCGATCCTCGGACTGGTGGCCTGGGCCTCAGCCCTCGTCCTCGGCGAGGCCGTCGGCGTGACGGTGGACACGCTGCCCCCGCTGGCCCTGGCGAGCGCCAGCCTCCTCGACATCGTCGTCGCCATCGCGATGACCGCATCCCTGCGCCGCTCCCCCGACGGCACTCCGGCGCCGGCCGCGGAACCGGCCGCGGGCTGGACCGTCCTCGGGATCACCGTCGGCGCCGTCGCCGTGGTGGGCCTCGCGCTTCCCGCCATCGGCCAGACGCAGGCCGGCATCGCGGCCCTCGACGGCCCGCACGCCTCGCACTCCGGCGTCACGCTTCCGGGCGTCGCCGAGCACGACGGCCACTAGACCGCAGGCTGCGTCTCCGCGGCCCGAGCGGCCGCGCGCATCCGCGACGCGGCGGTCATGAACCGCACCACGTCGGCGTCGATCATGATGTCGCGCGGAACGAGCGGCCGGGTCAGATAGAGCCCCTCGATCGACGTGAGCCGGCTCAGCGCCACGTAGGTCTGGCCCGCCGAGAACACTCGCGCGCCGAGATCCACCACCGCTGCGTCGTAGGTCTTGCCCTGCGACTTGTGGATGGTGACGGCCCAGGCCAGCCGAAGCGGGAACTGGGTGAACTCCGCCACCACCGTCTGGGTCAGCTTCTTGGTCGCCGCCAAGTAGGTGTAGCGCTGACGCTCCCAGGTGGCCGGGAACACGTCGTGCTCCGTGCCGTCCACCTCCACCCGGACCCCGTTCCGGATCCGCGTGACGATGCCCATGCTCCCGTTGACCCAGCGCTGATCCGGGTCGTTGCGCAGGAACATCACGTGCGCGCCCGGCTTCAGCTCGAGGGACTCCTCCCCGGATAGTTGCGGCCGCCGAAGTCGCCGCTGATCTCCGCGCGGGCGATCTGCGCCTTGCCGGGCAGCGCGGCGAGCGCACGGGCGTTGATGCGGTTCACGCTGTCGTTGCGCGTCGCGAGCGTGATGGGCGGGTCCGCCGGAACCGGGCGGGCTCCCGCACCGTTGAGGACGCCCGCGATCTCGGCCGTGACCTTGCCGTGGCGCACCGCGTTCAGCATCGCCTTGAAGCCGTCGTCCTGCTGCCGGTGGATCTCACGCAGCTCGAGCACGTTGAGCTCGGTCTGCTGCCACACCTTCGCGTCGAAGAACCACATCGAGGCGTAGTTGTCGGCGAAGTAGGCGCGCTCGTCGGCGTCGCCCGGCACGGGCGCGAGCTGGAAGGGGTCGCCGAACAGCACGATCTGCACGCCGCCGAACGGCTCGTTGCGCTGTCGTGCCCAGCGGAGCCGGCGATCCACGGCGTCCAGGAGGTCGGCGTTGACCATCGAGACCTCGTCGATGACGACCGTGTCGATGGCGCCGAGCAGCTTGCGGAGCGGCGCGTCGTCGTCGAGGTCGCGGTCGGCGATGACCCCGATGGGGAGCTTGAACAGTGAGTGGACCGTCTGGCCCCCGACGTTGAGCGCGGCCACTCCGGTGGGGGCGCAGATCACGATCTGCTTCTCGCTGTGCCAGGCCAGGTGGTTCAGCAGCGTCGACTTCCCCGTGCCCGCCCGGCCGGTCACGAAGATGTGGCTCCGCGTGCTCTCGATCGCGTCGAAGACGGCCTGCTGTTCGGCGGACAGTCCCGGTGGCATCCGGTCAATCTACCCGCGAAGCTGCGGAGTGTGGCCCCGGCCCGGCGGCGCGGGGAACCTTAGGATGACCGCATGGGGGTGGAGGACGGCGGCCCTCCTCCGCCGCGCGGCGGTGTCGTGCCCTGGGCTGTGCTCACCGCGCTGGTCCCCGTGGTCTTCGCGATCGTCGTCGTGGCCCTCAACGCGAGTGTGTACAGCGCGGGAGGGTTCGTCTCGCGCTACCTCGATGCCCTGGAGCGGCGGGACGTGGCCGTGGCCCTCGAGACGCCGGGCGTCGCCGTGCCCGTCGGAGCGTCTGAGGCGGCACTGCAGCGCGACGCTCTCTCCGGGCTCGGGCGGCACCGGATCGTGTCGGATGTGAATGCGGGCAGCGGCCTGCGCCGCGTCGTCGCGGAGTACGAGCTCGGCGGCCATCCGGAGCGCACCGAATTCCTCGTCGCCGCGGCGCCCCCGACCCTGCTCCTCTTCAACGGGTGGCGGTTCGAGGAGTCCCCTCTCGCCCGGGTGCGGGTCACCGTGCTGCACGACACGGGCCTGCGGGTGAACGGCGTGCCCGTTCCCGACGGCACGCCGACGACGGGAGGTGACGGGACCGTCGATCTGGCCGTCCCGACGCCGTCCCGCCTCGTGCTGGACCAGCGCAGCCGCTATCTGGTGGCGAAGCCGACCACGGTCG
Source organism: Naasia aerilata (assembly GCF_030296595.1). Classification (GTDB taxonomy): domain Bacteria; phylum Actinomycetota; class Actinomycetes; order Actinomycetales; family Microbacteriaceae; genus Naasia; species Naasia aerilata. The sequence continues at coordinate 1,112,365 of NZ_AP027731.1, forward strand.
ACGTCACGGACCCTGCAGCGGGAGCCGAGGCCACGATCGACGTGCAGGCGAGCGGGGCGTTCACGTCGGCGGTGCAGAAGGAGGTCGATGCCTTCCTCGACGACTGCGCGACCCAGCGCGTCCTGCAGCCGGCCGGCTGCCCGTTCCGCCGAGTGCTCGCGGACCGGGTGCAGGACGAGCCGCAGTGGTCGATCGTCTCCTATCCGGACATCACCATCCAGCCGGGGGTGGGCGACGACGGGGAGTTCGCGTGGTTCGTCACGCCGTCGTCGGGAGTGGCGCACATCAGCGTCGACGTCGTCTCGCTGTTCGACGGATCGGTGTCGACGCTCGACGAGGATGTCGCCTACGAGGTGCGTTACGCCATCACGGTGCGCGACGACGGCGGGCTCGACATCCGCGGGATCTGATCCGGATCAGCGTCCGCGCCGGGTGAGAGCCCGGTCGAGCATGGCGCGATACCGGTCCTCGTCGACGGGCCGGGTCGGCGACGCTCCCCGGTCGCGCGGGCGCACGAGCTGGACGATGGCGAGCACGGCGAGGGGTACCGCAGCCGTGCCGAGCAGGACCGCTCCCCCGGCGCGCTGGTCGTCGATCGCGGGCGTGCTCCACCCCATGGCCCCGTACCAGTCGGCCAGCAGCAGACCGGACCCGGCGACGAGCACGACGCCGCACGCCGCCCAGGCGAGCGCCGGCAGTGCAGCCGTCACGGCGCTTCTCCTCCCCGGGCGGGCGTTCAGCACCGCGGACACCAGCACCAGTCCGGTGGCGAGCAGCAGGGCGATCCCCGCCTCCCGACCCGCGGCGTCGGTGACGATCCAGCGGAGCACGGGGGTGAACACGAAGACCCAGGCCGCGAGCACGCCCACGACAGCGCCGGTCGTCCACCGCGCCAGGGGACGGACGGCGGCGCCGGCGAGGGCCACCCACTCGCGCACGCCCCGGCTGCCGTCCGTCCGAGGCTCCGCGGCCTGGGCGAGGAGGCGGAGGGGAGCGCCGGGCACGAGCAGGAGCGGGACGAGCACAGCCACTCCCCCGACGGTCATCATCTCCGCACTGAAGAGGTGGCGGGCGTACGCACCGACCCCGCCGTTGGTGAGTGCCACGAGCAGCAGCAGCCCGGCCAGCCAGGAGACGGTGCGACCCGCGGGCCACCGCTCCCCCGGCGGGCGAGCCGCACGACGCCGGCGACGTAGTAGGCCGCGCCGATCGTCGCGGCCACGAGCCACACCAGGTCGAGCCGGCCCTCGGTCGCCAGGTGCAGCAGGTCGAGCGGCGGCGGGAGCGGCTCGTCGGTGAGGACCACCGACGGGCTGCCGGCGGGGAGCGGCGTCTCGTCGACGGGGGCGCGGTGCGGGCCAGACCTGCCGCCGTTCCGGTCGCGATGCCCATGACCGCGAGCTCGCCCAGCACGAGCGCCCAGAACCAGCGACCCGCCCCGGCGTCGAGGCGGCGCAGGCTGAAGCGCCGATGCAGCCCGCCGGCGACGCCCAGGCCGAGCAGGGCGACGATCTTGACCATGACGAGGATCCCGTAGGGCGTGAGCAGCCGGTCCACCGAGCCGATGCGGAGAGAGGCGCTCACGTAGCCGGACAGTGCGACCACCCCGAAGCACAGGAGCGCGAGCGACGAGTAGCGCCCGACCACGGCGGAGAGCTGCCGGCCGCCGAGGACACTGCGCAGGAACACAAGGGTCAGGATGCCGCCGAGCCATACCGCCGCGAAGCAGAGGTGCAGTGCGAGGGCCGCCACGGCCTCGTCATGGCTGTCTGCTCCCGCGGTGTGTCCTTCGCCGGCCATGGGCAGCAGGCCCGCGAGCGCGAGCAGGAGGACGAGGACGAGAGCGGGCCGTGCCCGCACCGCGAAGCAGAGCACCGTGACCGACGCGGCGATGAGCGTGGTGACGAGCCACGCCTCGCCCGCCCCGATCGAGGTCAGGAAGAAGCCGACCTGCGCGCCGAAGGTCGGGCTGAACGAGAACGGGATCCCGGTCACGCTGAGGAAGGTCAGCAGCCCGGTGGCCGCGGACGCGACTGTCCAGACGGCGGCGGCACCGGCCGCCAGATCCAGAGCGCGGCCCGTCTCGCGGTCGCCGCCGAGCGCGAGCGCCACCAGGGCCAGCGCCCCGACGGTAACCGAGACCGCCAGGTCCACCACGAGCTTCGCGGCGGGCAGGCCGAAGCGCACCACGGGGCCGGGATCGTCGATCAGCAGGGCGGCCGCCGCGCCGCCGATGGCGAGAGCGGCGAGGAGCGCGAGGAAGGCGGCGACGAGGAGGGTGCCCGTCCCGATCAGACGCGGCGCCGGGGCGGCGGGAGAAGGCACTCGGTCAGCCTAGGACGCGGGGCCTGGAGAAACGACGAAGGGGATGTGCGGCTGCCCGCACATCCCCTTCAATGTCTGCCGACTCAGCGAGCGGCGGCCTTCAGCTTGCTTCCGGCGCTGATCTTGACACCCTTGCTCGCGGCGATCTCGATCGGCTCACCGGTCTGCGGGTTGCGGCCGGTGCGCGCGGCACGGGAGGTCTGCTCGACGGCGAGCCAGCCCGGGATCGTCACCTTGGTGCCATCGGCGACGCTCTTGGCGAGCGTCGAGAAAAGCGCGTCCAGCACGCCGTTGACGGCGGACTGGCTCTGGCCGGACTCAGCCGCGACGGCTGCGACGAGATCGGTGCGGTTCAGCGATGCCATGAATTTGTCCTCCTCGGGACTGTCGCCATCCTTCGAAAGACGGCCATCTTGTTGACGTGTATCACGATGGGGGCAGGTGAGCCCGGCGGTCAAGAGCGACCGCCCAGTAACCTACCAGCTTGACTTCGTGATGCCCGGCAATTCGCCTCGATGGGCCATATCGCGGAAACGCACGCGGGAGATGCCGAACTTGCGGAGGTTTCCGCGGGGACGGCCGTCGACGGCGTCGCGGTTGCGGAGGCGGACCGGCGACGCGTCGCGCGGGAGCTTCTGCAGGCCGACGCGAGCGGCTTCGCGCTGATCGTCCGTCGAGGTCGGGTCGACGAGGGCCTTCTTCAGCTCCGCACGCTTGGTGACGTAGCGGTCGACGATCACCTTGCGCTGGTCGTTCTTTGCGATCTTGCTCTTCTTGGCCATTGCTTACCGCTCCTCGCGGAACTCGACGTGCTTGCGGATCACCGGGTCGTACTTCTTCAGCACAATGCGGTCGGGGTTGTTGCGACGGTTCTTGCGGGTCACGTAGGTGTACCCGGTGCCGGCCGTCGAGCGCAGCTTGATGATGGGACGGACGTCCTGCTGGCGGGCCATCAGATCTTCTCCCCACGGGCCAGGATGTCCTTGACCACGGACTCGATGCCGCGGACGTCGATCACCTTGATGCCCTTGGCGCTGACGTTCAGCGTCACGTTACGGCGCAGCGAGGGCACGAAATAGGTGCGCTTCTGCACGTTCGGGTCGAAACGCCGCTTGGTGCGGCGGTGCGAGTGCGAGATTGCGTGGCCGAAGCCGGGAACCTTCCCGGTGACCTGGCAGACTGCTGCCACGATTTCCTCCAATACCGCGAAGCACGTTCGGCTTCGCCCAAGATCCCTTGTCTGCGCGCATGCCGGAACCCCGGAAATTCTGGAGGGGAGGGATGCGCACTGCCAGTCGGGTCGGGCCCGACGGCCAACCGTCAATGGTACGGACCGGACGGCGATCCCGCAAACCGGCAGCTCAGGACGCGGAGCAGGCCGGGCAGAGCCCGAAGATGTCGACCACGTGCCGGGGCTGGGTGAACCCGTGCCGCGCCGCGGTCTTCGCCGCCCACTGCTCCACGTCGTCCGCCTCGATCTCGACGGTGGTGCCGCAGCTCCGGCAGATGAGGTGGTGGTGATGGCCGGGGGACACGCAGGCGCGGTAGAGGCTCTCACCCTCGGCCGACTGGAGGGAGTCGGCATCCCCGTCCCCGGCCAGGTCGGCGAGGGCGCGATACACCGTCGCGAGGCCGATGGGCGAGCCGGCCTCGCGGAGCGCGGCGTGCAGGTCCTGGGCGCTGACGAAGCCCGGCTTCTCGCCGAGGGCGTCCCGCACCGCCTGCCGCTGCCAGGTGTTGCGCTTCATCGCGACCAGTGTAGGCGCCGGGTTCCCCGCGCTCCTGCGAGCCGGCAGACGACGTAGATCAGGAACGACACGGTCGTGACGTAGGGGCTGATCGGAATGGACGAGCCGAGCGCGAGCAGGATCCCGCCCACCATCGCGGTCACCGCGAAGGCGACGCTGAGCAGCGCGACGACGGGGGAGAGGAGGCGATGCGCGCCGCGGCCGCGGCCGGCGTGACGAGGAGGGACAGCACGAGGAGCGCCCCGATGACGTGGATGGCCACCGCGGTCGCGAGCCCCAGCACGACCATGAACACGAGCGACAGCGCGCGCACGGGCACGCCGCGCGCGGCCGCCACTTCCTCGTCCACGCTCGCGAACAGCAGCGGTCGCCAGACGACGAGCAGCGTCGCGATCACGAGGACCGAGACGACGACGAGCACGAGCAGTTGCGGGTTGTCCACCGCCACGATCTGACCGGTGAGCAGCCCGAACCGGTTGCCCGACCGGCCGGGGTAGAGGGCGAGGAAGAGGATGCCCAGCCCGAGGCCGAACGGCATGAGCACGCCGATGACCGAATTGCGATCCCGTGCCCGGGTGCCGAGCACGCCGATGAGGACGGCGGCGAGCAGGGACCCGACCAGGGAGCCCGTGACCACATCCACTCCGATCAGCAGGGCCCCGGCCGCGCCGGCGAAGGACAGCTCGCTGACCCCGTGAACCGCGAATGCCAGGTCGCGCGACATCACGAAGTAGCCGACGAGCCCGCCCATCAGGCCGAGCACCGCCCCGGCGATCACCGAGTTGTGCAGGAGCACGAGCAGCGCGCCGTAGTCGCGGAAGTCGAAAAGCGTTCCCCAGAGGTCGGTCCCGTCCATCAGGCGTGCCCTCCGTGCGCGGAATCGGCATGATGATGGCCGGCCGACTCGGCTGGCGGGCCGACGACCACGATGCGGCCGCGGATGTCGAGCACATCGACCTCCGTGCCGTAGAGGCGGCTGAGCACCTCGGACCGGAACACCTCGTCGGGGCGACCGATGACGTGGCCGCTCGCGGTCAGGTAGAGGACGCGGTCGACCATCCCGAGGATCGGGTTGATGTCGTGGGTGATGAACACGACGCCGGCCTGGGCCGAGCTGCGGTGCTCGTCGATCGCGTCGCTCACCGCACGCTGGTGCTGCAGGTCGAGTGAGAGGAGCGGCTCGTCGGCGAGAAGCAGGCGCGGCGAGGACACGAGCGCCTGCGCGATGCGCACCCGCTGCTGCTCGCCGCCGGAGAGGAGCCCGACGGGGGTGTCGGCCGCCCGCCGCATGCCGGTGTGCTCGAGTGCGGCCAGGACGGCTTGGCGGCGCGCCGCCGTGGGCCGGCCCGGTCCGTAGCGCTGGCCGTCACGCCCGAGCGCGACGAGATCCCGCGCACGCAGCGCGGTCCCCCGGTCGAACAGCTTCTGCTGGGGCACATAGCCGATGTCGGCGCTGCCCGTGCCTGCCGGCTGCCCGAGCACCGAGACCGTCCCGGCGGCGAGGGGCAGCTGGCCGAGGACCGCCCGGAAGAGGCTGCTCTTGCCCGCGCCGTTCGGCCCCAGGACGGCGACGAACTCCCCGGGCTCGACGCGGAGGTCGAGGTCGGCCCACAGGACCCGGCCCCCGACGCGGGCGGTCGCTGATCGGAACTCGAGGGCGGAGACGGGAGTCACGACTCGCCCCCGGGGAGCGTGGCGGCCACGCTGTCGATGTTCGCGCCCATCCAGGCGAGGTACCCGGCCCCCTCGGCAGCGTCTCGGTGAACTCGACGACCGGCACCCCCGAGGCCTCGGCCGCCTGGCGGATGCGGCCGGTCTGGCCCGTCGCCGTCTGCGGGTTGTCCGCGAGCAGGCTGATCGAGCCCGCGCGGACCGTGTCGAGGACGCCGAGCAGGACGCCCGGGGCGACGTCGGTGCCCTCTTCGACGGATTCGGCCAGGTCGGGCGGCGTGCGGTCCGTGATCCCCATGGCGTCGAGGAGGTACAGCGGGACCGGCTCGGGAGCGAGCACGGTTCTGCCCTCCGCGAGCGGGCGCACCGCGGCCACGCGCGATTCGAGGGCGTCGATCCCGGCGAGGAACACTCCCGCTCGGTCCTCGTACCCTCGGGCGCCCCCGGGATCGAGGCGGGAGAGCTCTGCCGCGAGCCGGGTGGCGAGTGCCGCGGCGGTCCGGAGGTCGTACCAGACGTGCTCGTTGTCGCCGCTGTGCGGAACCAGGTCCACGGCGGTGACGACCACCGCGTCCGGGGCGTCCTTCAGCAGGGGCGTCACGAAGGTGTCGTAGCCGCCGCCGTTCTGCACGACGAGGTCGGCCCGGGACACCGCCAGGAGGTCGCGGCCCGACGCCTCGTACTCGTGCGGGTCCTTCGCCGGACTGTCGAGGAGCGCGCGCACCTCCGCCCTGTCCCCCGCGACGGCACGGGCGATGTCGGCGTAGACGTCGGTCGAGGCCACGACGGAGAGCCGGGAATCGTCCGCCGAGGTGGCGCACCCGCCGAGCAGCAGGGCCGCGGCCAGCAGGACGACGATGCGCATGGTTCCCTCGAGACTGAGCGCGGGCTCTCCGCGTCGCTCGAAGTTAGCCGGTAATGAGAATCGTTGTCAAATACCGTTAGTCGAGCAGCAGCGCGGGCTCCTCGAGCACGCTCGCCACGTCGGCGACGAACCGGCTGGCGACGTCGCCGTCGACGACGCGGTGGTCGAAGCTCGCGCCCACGGTGGTCACGAAGCGGGGGAGGACCTCCCCGTCGACGACCCAGGGGCGCTGCTTGATCGCCCCGAGAGCCACGATCGCCACCTCGCCGGGGTTGAGGATCGGCGTTCCCGTGTCCACCCCGAAGCTGCCGATGTTGGTGATCGTGATCGTGCCGTCGGCCATGTCCGCCGGCTGCGTCTTGCCGTCCCGCGCGGTGAGGGTGAGCTGCTCGAGCGCGGAGGCGAGCTCCAGCAGCGACATCGCCTGGGCCTCCTTCACGTTCGGCACGATCAGGCCGCGCGGGGTCGCCGCGGCGATCCCCAGGTTCACGTAGTGCCGGACGATGATCTCCTGGTCGGTCCACGTGCTGTTGACCGTGGGATTGCGGCGCACCGCCCAGATCATCGCCTTGGCCATGATCAGCAGCGGGGACACCTTGACGCCCGCGAAGTCGGGGGACGCCTTGAGGCGCTTGATGAACTCCATCGTCCGGCTGGCATCGATGTCGACGAAGACGCTCACGTGCGGCGCGGAGAACGCGCTCGTCGTCATGGCGTTGGCGATGGCCTTGCGCACACCCTTGACCGGGATGCGCTCCTCGCGGAGATCCGGCCACTCCGGCGTCTGGATGTTGCGGAAGACGCTCGCCTGCTGGGCCGAGCGGAGGATGTCGTCCCGGGTCGCCTCGCCGCGCTCGCCGGTCGCCGTCACGGTGGAGAGGTCGACGCCGAGCTCCTTGGCGAGCTTGCGGATGGGCGGCTTCGCGAGCACTGATGCGCCGTTGCCGGGCACCGGCGGAGCCTGACGCGGCCGGCGGCCGCTGCGCCGCGTGGCCGCGTGCCCGCCCGTGCCGTAGCCGACGAGCACGCTGCCGGACTCGGGGACGGGCTCCTCGTCGCCCTGGACGACCTGCGCCTCGGGCCCGAGCGCCGCCTGCGCCGGCGTGGAGAGCGGGGCGGTGAGGCGGCTCGGGCCCTCCGCGTTCACCGTGATGATCGCCGTGCCGACCTCGACCGTGTCGCCCTCTGCGACGAGCAGCTCGCCGACCACGCCCGCGTAGGGCGACGGGAGCTCGACGAGCGACTTCGCCGTCTCGATCTCGACGATGACCTGGTTGATCTCGACCTCGTCGCCGGGCGCGACCTTCCAGGAGACGATCTCCGCCTCGGTGAGGCCCTCGCCGACGTCCGGAAGAGTGAACTTCGCCGTGCTCATGCGGTTCTCCTAGTAGTCCAGGGCCCGGTCCACCGCATCCAGGACGCGGTCGGCATCGGGGAGGTAGACGGACTCGAGCTTCGCGGGCGGGAAGGGGGCGTCGAAGCCGGAGACCCGGAGGACCGGCGCCTGCAGCGCGAAGAACGCCCGCTCGGCCACCGTGGCCGCGATCTCCGAGCCGAGGCTCGCGAAGCCGGGCGCCTCCTGCGCGACGATGAGGCGACCGGTCTTCTCCACCGACTTGAGCAGCGGTCCGTAGTCGATGGGGGAGAGCGAGCGGAGGTCGACGACCTCGAGGCTCGTGCCCTCGCGCTGCGCCACCTCGGCCGCCTGCAGCAGGACGCTGACCATGGCGCCGTGGCCGACCAGCGTGGCGTCCGTGCCCCCACGCACCACGCGGGACGTGTGCAGAGGGACGGCGGGAGTCGTGAGATCGACCTCGCCCTTGGGCCAGTACCGGCTCTTGGGCTCGAAGAACATGACCGGATCGTCGGACGCGATCGCCTGCTGGATCATCCAGTAGGCATCGTTCGGCGTGCTGGGGGAGACCAGGCGCAGGCCGGGCGTGTGCGCGAAGTAGGCCTCGGGGCTCTCCTGGTGGTGCTCGACGGCACCGATATGGCCGCCGTAGGGCACCCGGATGACGACCGGGAAGCGGGCCGAGCCCTCGTGCCGCGCCGTGATCTTCGCGAGCTGGCTCGTGATCTGGTCGAAGGCCGGGTAGATGAATCCGTCGAACTGGATCTCGCAGACCGGGCGGTAGCCGCGCATCGCGAGGCCGATCGCCGTGCCGACGATGCCCGACTCCGCGAGCGGAGTGTCGAGCACCCGGTTCTCGCCGAAGCGCGCGGACAGGCCCTCGGTCACCCGGAACACGCCACCGAGGGGGCCGATGTCCTCGCCCATGAGCAGGACCCTGTCGTCCGCGGCGAGCGCCGCCTCCATGCCCTTGTTGAGCGCCTTCGCCATGGTCCAGGTCGTGGTGCCGGCGGTGGTCGCCGGCGCGCTCGCATCCGTCGTCGTGGTCATCGCGCCTCCCCGAAGCCCGCCTCGTACTCCTGCAGCCAGCGCTTCTGCTCGCGCGGCACCGGATGCTCCTCGGCGTATACGTTGTCGAACAGCACGTCGAGACTCGGCGGACCGAGGGCCAGCGTCCGTGCTCGCAGGTCGGCTGCCAGGTCGGCGGCCTCCTGCTCGACCTCTGCGAAGTAGGCCGCATCGGCCAGCGCCTGGGCTTCGAGATGGTGCCGGTAGCGCAGGATCGGGTCCCGGGCCTCCCACGCGGCGAGCTCGTCGGCGCCCCGGTAGCGCGTGGGGTCGTCGGAGGTCGTGTGCGCGCCGAGCCGGTACGTCATCGCCTCGATGAAGCCCGGTCCGCGGCCGGCGCGCGCGTCGTCGAGCTGCTTGGCCGACACGGCGTAGCTCGCCAGCACATCGTTGCCGTCCACGCGGGTGGCGCGCAGACCGAAGCCCGCGGCTCGCCGGACAAGGGGAGTGCGGGACTGCCGGCTGACCGGCACGGAGATGGCCCAGTGGTTGTTCTGCAGGAAGAACACCTGCGGCGTCTGGTAGCTCGCGGCCCAGATGAGCGCCTCGTTGGTGTCGCCCTGCGACGTCGCGCCGTCGCCGAAGTACACGAGCACCGCCTCGTCCTTCTCGGGGTCGTCCTGGCGGACGGCGTCGAGGCCGATCCCCATCGCGTACCCCGTCGCATGCAGCGTCTGCGACCCGATCACGAGGGTGTACAGGTGGAAGTTGCCGTGCTCGGCGGGGATCCAGCCGCCATGCGTGAGGCCGCGCATCGTCCGGATGATGTCGACCGGGTCCACGCCGCGGATCATCGCGACCGCATGCTCGCGGTAAGCCGGGAAGATCGTGTCCTGCGGCCGGGTCGCGTGGCCCGAGCCGACCTGGGCCGCCTCCTGGCCGAGGAGGGGCGGCCAGAGGGCCAGCTGACCCTGCCGCTGCAGGTGTCCGGCCTCCGTGTCGACCCGACGGGCCAGCACCATGTCGCGGTAGAAGCGCCGCAGCAGCTCCTCGTCGAGGCGCTCCACGTACGGCAGGAACTCCTCCGCGGCGGGGTTCGGCTCGAACCGGCCCTCCGGCGAGATCATCTGCACGGAGACGGCATCATCCGCGGATTCGGCCACGCTCACCTTCCGGTTCTGGGGTCTTCATCTCGGGCGGCGGGAACGCGCCCGGCTCCTGCGGGTGTCGCTAATCTATCCGCCGCGCCAGAGAGCCCTCGGGGAGGATGCGCACAATCTCGGCCGCGGCGGTTAGGAGCTTGTCCACCGACTCCTCCTCGCCGATGCTGACGCGGATGCCGTCGCCCGAGAAGGCGCGGGCGCTGAGGCCGGCGGCGTGCAGCAGCTCGGCCGCCTCGTCCGTCGCGGGCCCGAGCGGGAGCCACACGAAGTTCCCCTCGGCGTGCGGAACGCGCAGGCCGCGGTCGGCCAGGCCCTCGGCCACCCGTCCCCGGCGCTCCACGATGGCGTCCACGCGCTCCGCGAGCGCGCTCTCGGCGTCGAGCGCGGCGAGACCCGCCGCTTGCGCGGCGGCGGTCACCGAGAGGGGGATGGCGGCGGCCCGTGCGGCATCGAGGAGGCCGACCGGACCGATCGCGTAGCCGAGCCGCAGCCCCGCCAGGCCCCAGGCCTTGGAGAAGGTCCGCAGCAGCACCAGATTGGGGTGCCGGCCGATCAGGCGGGCCCCGTCCACCGCCTCCGGATCCCGCACGAACTCGACGTAGGCCTCGTCGAGCAGCACCAGCACGTCGCTCGGGACCGCGGCGAGGAACCGGTCGAACTCAGCGGCCGTCACGACGCAGCCGGTTGGATTGTTGGGGGAGCAGACGAGGACGACGCGCGTCCGGTCCGTCACGGCCGCCGCCATCGCCTCGAGGTCGTGCCGCCCGTCGGGAAGCAGGGGCACCGTCCGGCTCGTCGCCCCCGCGACCGTGACGAGGCCGGGGTACGCCTCGAAGGACCGCCAGGCGTAGACCACCTCGTCGCCGGGACCCGCGGCGGCCGCGATGAACTGGGCGAGCAGGGACACCGACCCCGCTCCGACGTGGACCTCGTCCGGCGCGACACCGAACCGCTCCGCGAGGCGCTCCCGGAGCTCGGCCGCGGAGGCGTCCGGGTAGCGGTTCACCTCGTTCGCGCGGGCCACCGCCTCCAGCACGCCCGGAAGCGGCGGGAACGGGTTCTCGTTGGACGAGAGCTTGTAGCCGCCCGAGGCGGCCGGCCGGCCCTGCCGATAGGCGGGCAGCGCGGCGATCTCCGGGCGCAGCCGGACGGGCGGGCGGAGGTCGTCGGTCACGGCGGTCCAGTCTATTTCGCGCCTTGGTGCCGGATGCCATAGTGGTCCGATGCGCAGGTTCCTCGTCACCGTCCTCGGCAACGCGGTCGCGCTCTGGCTGACGACCCTGGTGCTGTCCCTGTTCGGCTCGGGCATCGGCGTCACCCCCTACCGGCAGGACGACCCCGTCGCGTGGGTTCTCACCTACCTGCTGCTCGGACTCCTGTTCGGCGTGGTCAACGGCGTCATCGGCACGGCCATCCGGATCGTCGCGTTCCCCCTCTACATCCTCACGCTGGGTCTGATCTCCCTGATCGTGAACGGCCTGCTCTTCCTCCTGGTGGCCTGGATCAGCGATCTCCTCGGCTTCGGGCTCTCGGTCGACGGGTTCTGGTGGGGGTCCTCGCCGCCCTCGTGATGGCGATCATCAACGGTCTCCTCGGGCTGATCCTCCGTCCGCTGGCGGGCCGGCGGCATCGCTGACCTCCGCCCCCGGACGGCGCGCCAGTCGGTCGCCGCTCCGGCTCCGGCCCCATCGAAGGGCTCGAGCAGAAGGGGGCGCACGGCGCTCACCCGCTCCTCCGCGGTTCCGTCGGCGAGCGCGGCGGTCGCCCGGTACTCCTCCAGCTGGTGTGCTGGCACCGCGAGCGGTGAGTCCGGCACATCCCCGTCGTAGAGCGAGCGGGTGACCGTGACGCGCTCCGGCGCCGCTGCGCGCTGCGGTCCGGCGAGGGCGGGGACCAGGTCCTCGGCGTGCTCGAGCTCGAGCACGGGCACGCCCGCTGGCACCCGGACCGAGGATCCGGGGGAGCCGAGCGTGAGGATTCCGGCCACTCGATAGTTGCCGGACGCCGCCAGGCGGGACGCGACCAGGCCGCCCTGCGAGTAGCCGATCAGCACCACCGGGTCGTCGGGTCCCACTCCTGCCGCCGCGAGCGCGGCGGCCGCGGCCTGCACCGAGCCCGCGGGAGCGCCGCCGACCGCGGCGAGGTTCGACCCGAGATCCCATGGCTCGACGCCGGCCCCCAACCCCAGGTCGATGCTGCCCCCGACGTACACCGCCGCCACGCCGTCGTAGCGCTCGACCCGCACCTGAGGGCCGCCGGGGGTGGGCGGAGGCACCCGGTCCGCAAGATCGGCGAGCGAGCGGGGCGCGCGCACGCGCTGCCGTCCGACCGGAGTGACGCTCACCGGACCGGACGCCACCGCTCGGGCCGCCACGAGCGCCCCGAGGAGAGCGCGGGTGGTGGCTTCCCTGCCCACGAGGCCGGTGGCCCGGTCGTCGGCCGCCTCGGACGCGGGCCAGGGGAGGCGCATGGCGCCGCGGAGACCGTCGTCGGCGACGCCCACGGCCAGCCGCACGGCGGCGACGAGGCGCGGATCGGAGAGCAGGGCTCGCTCCGCCGGCGAGCCGAACCGGTTCCGCCCGGTGGCGAGGAGAACGGCCGTCCCCCTGCCGCGGCGAGGAGGATGGGCGGCGGAACGAGGGCGAGAGCGAGGGGCCCGAGGAACGCGGTCCAGTAGGCGGCCTCGCCCGCCGCCGACTCCGCGGCCCGAGTGAGGCTCAGCTCGGCCGCCGAGTAGCCGTCGAGCGCCGCGGACACGAGGACCGCGATGGTGCGCAGCCGAAGGGCGAGCTCGCCCAGTCGCAGCCGCGCCCCCAATGCGCTCGGCGGGAGATGCGGCGCCACGTCCTCGAGCCGGCCGGCCAGCAGCCGGCAGCGCGCGATCGCCACGAGGAGGTCGTCACCCGCCACGGTGATGCGACCCCCTCCGGACACGACGAGGACATCGCTCACGGGAAGGACCGCGCCTCCGCCTCGAGCAGCGCCGCGAGGTCGCGGACGTCGCTCGCGATGTCCCGGACGGCGCGGGCATAGGCCAGTGCCGCCGGCGAGCGCCACTCCACCTCCGTCAGCGCGTCGACGGCCTCGGCGAGCGCGCGGAGCTCGGCGGCCGCGGACGCGAGCGCTCGCCCCTCTTCGGGTCCGGCCGGCGGGAGCACCCGAGCATCCTGTTCCCTCTCCGCACGCCCGCGCCTCCGGGATGGGAGGTCCGCGTACAGAACCGGCGCGCGACGGCCTGGGGAGGGTCTGCGCCACAATGGCAGTGCGGATCCCGCCGCCCACGGAAACGGAGTCCCATGACGTCCCTCCCCCGCAGCCGCTCAGCCCGCTCGACGGCCGCTACCGGCCTGCCATGGGCGCTCTCTCCGAGCACCTGTCCGAGGCGGGCCTCAACCGGGCGCGGGTGCTGGTCGAGGTGGAGTGGCTCCTGTACCTGACCGACCACCGGATGTTCGGCACGACCCCACTGACGGCCGAGCAGTCAGCCGCCCTGCGGAGCACCGTTGCGGACTTCGGCGCGCCCGAGGTGGATGAGCTGGCGGCGCTCGAGGCGACGACGCGGCACGACGTCAAAGCGGTCGAGTACTTCGTCCGGCGGCGCCTGGACACGCTCGGTCTCTCCGCCATCGCGGAGCTGACCCACTTCGCGGCCACGAGCGAGGACATCAACAACCTCGCCTACGCCATCACGGTGCGCGACGCGGTCAGAGAGGTCTGGCGACCTCGGCTTCTCGCGGTCATCGATGCGCTGCGCACGATGGCGCTCGAGCACCGGTCGGTGCCCATGCTGGCCCGCACGCATGGGCAGCCGGCCACGCCGACGACGATGGGCCGCGAGCTGGCCGTGTTCGTCGCTCGGCTCGACCGCCTGCTCGCGCGGCTGGACGCGACCGAGTACCTCGGCAAGTTCAACGGCGCCACCGGCACCTACGCCGCGCATGTCGCCGCCGACCCCGCCGCCGACTGGCAGCGCGTCTCGCGGGAGTTCGTGACCTCCCTCGGTCTCACCTGGAACCCGCTCACCACCCAGATCGAGTCGCACGACTGGCAGGCGGAGCTCTACGACCTGGTCGTGCACATCGGCCGAGTTGTCCACAACCTGTGCACCGATGTGTGGACGTACATCTCCCTCGGCTACTTCCGGCAGATCCCCGTGGCCGGCGCGACCGGCTCCTCGACCATGCCGCACAAGGTGAACCCCATCCGCTTCGAGAACGCCGAGGCGAACCTCGAGCTGTCAGCAGCCGTGCTCGGGTCCCTGTCGGCCACCCTGGTCACGAGCAGACTCCAGCGGGACCTGACCGACTCCAGCACCCAGCGCAACATCGGCGTCGGATTCGGGCACTCCTCCTCGCGCTCGACAACGTGCTCAGGGGTCTCGGCGAGCTCGAGCTCGACCCGGCGCGCCTGGCCGCGGACCTCGACGGCAACTGGGAGGTGCTGGCCGAGGCCATCCAGACCGTCATCCGCGCCGAGGTCGCCGCCGGTCGCAGCACCCTCGACAACCCCTACGAGCTGCTGAAGGGCCTGACGCGGGGACGCCGGCTGGACGCCGCCGCCCTGCGGGAGTTCATCGCGGGGCTCGACCTGCCGGACGCGGCCAAGGAGCGGCTGTCCGCGCTGACCCCTGCGGGATACATCGGGCTCGCCGACGAGCTGGTCGGCCTCGTGGCCGAGCGCCCCTAGGGCGCGGCGGCTCAGCCGGCCCGCGGCCCGTCGTTCGGCGTCGTCCCGGGCTTCTGCGGGTCGTCACCCTTCGGCGGCAGGTCGGGAGCCACGACGAGCGCGAGCATGGCGAGCACGATGAGCGCCACGATGAAGGCGACTCCGAAGAAGATGACGCCGAGGGTCACGTCGCGCGCGGTGATCAGGACGACGAGGCCTGCGAAGAGGCCGAAGGCCATCGCGAGGCCCAGCAGCTCGGCCGGGCGGAAGCGCTCGGCGCGTGACGGCTTGGTGCTCATGCTCCCCGCACCTCCTCTGTGTCGCCGGCGTTCTGCTTCGTCGGAGCGGACCGGTCCGGCCCCAGCAGGGACAGGGCCGCAATGATCAGGTAGACGGCGACGACGGCACCGTAGGCGCCCGTCAGGCCCACCGTGACGACGGGCGCGCCCGATGCGAGCAGCACTCCGAGGACCAGCAGCAGGGTGGCCGCCCCCACGGCGACATGGTCGCGGGACTGAACGCCCGAGTCCTCGCGGCGGAGGCCGAGCAGGAGCTCCAGGAGTCCGGCGGCGGCACCCGAGAGCGCGATGGTCGGGACGAGCGCGGCATCTGCGGCGCCGGGCGCCACGATGAGCAGTGCGCCGGCAAGGACGCCGGTGGCGATGCCCACCACGCCGGAGGACAGGGTGAGCGCCGTCCCGACCTGCGTGCGCGCGGACCGCGCAGCTGTCGTCGCGAGCAGGAGGCCCTGGAGGCCGACGAAGGCGCCGTAGACGGCGAGTCCCAGCACGGGGGAGTGGTCGGCGTTGAAGGTGACGAGAAGGGCCAGGACACCGGCGAGGATGCCTCGCCCGAGCAGCACGGCCCAGTAGCCGCGCCGCCCCTCATCGCTCTCGCGAGTCACTGCCGCCTCCGTCTGCGGCCACCATCCGGCGGCCCTTCCCACCCTATGCCAAGGGGACCGGGCCGCCGGCCCGGCGGAGCAGCGAGGGTCAGTGGCCGGGGGCAGGTCCACGAAGCGCGAGTAGTGCCCGTGGAAGCCGACGGTGACGGTGCGCGTGGGGCCGTTGCGGTGCTTAGCGACGATCAGGTCGGCCTCACCCGCCCGCGGGCTGTCCTTCTCGTACGCCGCCTCGCGGTGCAGCAGGATCACCATGTCGGCGTCCTGCTCGATCGAGCCCGACTCGCGGAGATCGGAGATGGCGGGCATCTTGTCCGCACGCTGCTCCGCACCGCGGTTCAGCTGCGACAGGGCGATGACGGGGACCTGCAGCTCCTTCGCGAGCAGCTTGAGCGCCCGCGAGAACTCCGACACCTCCTGCTGGCGGCTCTCGACCCGCTTGCCGGAGGTCATCAGCTGCAGGTAGTCGATGACGACGAGCTTGAGCCCGACCTTCTGCTTGAGACGGCGGCACTTGGCGCGGATCTCGACCAGGGTCATGTTGGGGCTGTCGTCGATGTAGAGGGCGCGTCGTTGATGCGCCCTCGCGTCTGCGCCAGCTTCGTCCAGTCGTCGGACTGCAGGGTGCCCTTGCGCATGTGCTGCAGCGGGATGGCGGCCTCGGCCGACATGAGGCGCATCGCGATCTCACTGCGCCCCATCTCGAGAGAGAAGAAGACGGACGGCATGTTGTGCTTCACCGACGCGGCACGGGCGAAGTCGAGCGCGAGCGTCGACTTTCCCATGGCGGGACGGGCCGCGACCACGATCATCTGGCCGGGGTGCAGGCCGTTCGTGAGGTCGTCGAGCTCGCTGAAGCCCGTGGGGACTCCGGTCATCGACCCGTCCCGGCCCTGAGCCGCCTCGATCTCGTCGATCGCCGCGGTCACGGCGTCGGTCAGCGGGACGTAGTCCTCCGCCTCCTTCTCGCGCGTGATCGAGTAGATCTCGGCCTGGGCGTTGTTCACGAGGTCGGTGACCTCGCCTTCGGCGGCGTAGCCCATCTGCACGATGCGGGTGCCCGCGTCGACCAGGCGGCGCAGCACGGCGCGCTCGGCGACGATCTCGGCGTAGAAGCCGGCGTTGGCCGCGGTCGGCACGATGCCGGTCAGGGTGTGCAGATAGTCGGCGCCGCCGGCGCGGGAGAGGTCGCCCGCCTTGGTCAGCTCGTCGGTGACGGTGATGACGTCGGTCGGCTCACCGTGGGCGTAGAGGTTGAGGATCGCATCGAAGATGACCTCGTGCTTCGGCACATAGAAGTCGACGCCCTTGACGGCCTCGAGGACGTCCGCGACGGCGTCCTTGCTGAGCAGCATTCCCCCGAGGGCACTCTGCTCAGCAAGGAGGTCGTGCGGCGGGGTTCGCTCGCCCCGCTTCGCGTCCCCCGGACATCCGGTGCGATTCCCAGATGAGCGATCGACATGTGTTCCTCCCCAACCCTGCCGCGCCCATTCCAGCGTGTACCCCTGACATGGCTGGCATTCCCCCGATGGGCGCGTCCCGACGGTACCTCCGCATCGCCGCAGGGCGGTGTGCACAGAGCTGGGGATAACGTGCGCGAAAGCGGCGCGTCGGTGTGCACAGCCTGTGGGCGGGCGGCGTGTCAGCGTCGCGTTCTGAGCGCCCATCCGGAGCTGATCAGGTGTTCTCTGCGGAGACGAGCGTGTTGGGGATAACTGCCCTCAACCAATGCTCGAAGGTTGACAGGCGCTCCGGGCTGTGTACAACCCTGCGGAAACACGACGACGGCGGCACGGTTTCCCGTGCCGCCGTCGATGTGACGTGGGTGCCGTCAGCGCGCGGCGACCACCGAGAGAGCGATCGTCGCGGCCACGTCGTCACGCAGCCGGACCGTCGCCTCGTGGGAGCCCGTCGCCCGGATCACGGACGGGAGCTCGATCTTGCGCTTGTCGATCTCGCCGAGGCCGGCGGCCGAGACCGCAGCGGCGACGTCCGAGGCCTTGACCGAGCCGAACAGGCGACCGCCCTGGCCCGCCTTGACCTGGAGGGTGACCGGAGCCTGCTCGAGGCGGGCCTTGAGCTGCTGCGCCTCCTCGACAGTGGCGAGCTCGCGCGCGGCGCGGGCCGCCTTGATCGAGTCGATCTGCTTCTCGCCGCCGCGAGTCCACGCGACTGCGAGGCCCGAGGGGATGAGGTAGTTGCGCGCGTAGCCCGGCTTGACGTCGATGACGTCGCCGGGGGCACCGAGGCCGGTGACCTCGTGGGTGAGGATGAGCTTCGACATGGTGCCTCCTAGCGGCCGGACCCGGCGTACGGGAGCAGAGCCATCTCGCGGGCGTTCTTGACGGCCCGCGCGATGAGGCGCTGCTCCTGCACCGAGACACCGGTGATGCGGCGGGCGCGGATCTTGCCGCGCTCCGAGATGAACTTGCGGAGCGTCGCGACGTCCTTGTAGTCGATGACGCCGACGCGGATCGCCTTCGCGGGGGCGGCGGTCTTGCCGCCCTTCACGCGAGGCTTGCGGCTGTCGCCGCGGGCCTTTCCAGCCATGCGGGTTTCCTAACTGTGAGAAGAAGAGAAGAGGGGAGCGACGGCGCCGATCAGAACGGGGTGTCGTCGTCGTAGGAGCCGGGCGTGTTCCACACG
Source organism: Naasia aerilata (assembly GCF_030296595.1). GTDB lineage: Bacteria > Actinomycetota > Actinomycetes > Actinomycetales > Microbacteriaceae > Naasia > Naasia aerilata. The sequence continues at coordinate 1,130,711 of NZ_AP027731.1, forward strand.
TCGCCGCCTCCGCCGCCACCGGCGGCCGCCGGCGCGCTGGGCGCCCACGGCTCGTCCGCGCCGGACGAGACTCCACGTCCGCCGCCGCCGCCTTCACGGCCGCCGCCGGCCGCGCGCGTGACCTGTGCGGTCGCGTAGCGCAGCGAGGGGCCGATCTCGTCGACCTCGAGCTCGATCGCCGTGCGGCGCTCGCCCTCCTTGGTCTCGTACGAGCGCTGCTTGAGGCGCCCGGTCGCGATGACGCGGGAGCCCTTCGTCAGCGAGCCGGCGACGTGCTCGGCGAAGTCGCGCCAGACGGACGCGCGGAGGAACAGGGCCTCGCCGTCCTTCCAGTCGTTCGCCTGGCGGTCGAAGGTGCGCGGCGTCGACGCGATGGTGAAGTTGGCGACAGCCAGTCCACCCTGCGTGTACCGGAGCTCCGGGTCGGCGGTGAGGTTGCCGACCACCGTGATGATGGTCTCGCCGGCCACGGCTCAGCGACCTGTCGCGGGCTGCTCGGCGGCGGCCGCGGCTGCGGCCTCGGCACGGGCGACGGCCTCCTCGGCGCGCAGCACCTTGGTGCGGAGCACCGCCTCGGACAGGCCGAGCTGGCGGTCGAGCTCCTTGGCGGCCTCGGACGTCGACGTGAGGTTCACGACGGCGTAGATGCCTTCGCTCTTCTTGTTGATCTCGTAGGCGAGACGTCGCCGGCCCCAGATGTCGACGTTGTCGATGGTGCCACCCGAGTTGCGGATGACGCCGAGGAACTTGTCGAGGCTCGGGGCAACCGTGCGCTCGTCGATCTCGGGGTCGAGGATGACCATGAGTTCGTACTTGTGCGTCACTGACCCACCTCCTTCGGACTAGAACGGCTGCAGGCTCTCTGCAGCAGGAGGGTGTGTGCACTGTCCGCCGAAGCGGACGCAGCGCCCGCGACGGAACGCGGACAACCGCAGAAGCTTAGCCGTCTCGGCCGGGAGCCGGCAACTGCGTGCCCCACCAGTCGAGCAGGCGCCGGGTGGCCTCGTCCTCGCCCAGCGGCCCCTCGTCGAGGCGGAGCTCGAGCAGGAAGCGGTAGGCACGGCCCACGTCGGGCCCCGGCCGGATCCCGAGGATCGCCATGATCCTCTCGCCGTCGAGGTCGGGTCGCACGGCCTCCAGCTGCTCCTGCTCCGCCAGCTCGCCGATCCGGCGCTCCAGATCGTCGTAGGCGGAGGCCAGCCGCTCGGCCTTCCTCCTGTTCCGTGTCGTCACGTCGGCGCGGGTGAGGATGTGCAGGCGCTCGAGCTGGTCGCCGGCATCCCGCACGTAGCGGCGGACCGCCGAGTCGGTCCAGACACCCTCGGTGTAGCCGAAGAAGCGCTGGTGAAGCTCGACGAGCTCCGCGACGCGCGCGATGGTGTCGTTGTCGTAGCGGAGAGCGCGGAGCCGCTTCCGGACGAGCTTCGCTCCCACCACGTCGTGGTGGTGGAAGGTGACGGCTCCGCCGCGCTCGAACCGGCGCGTGGCCGGCTTCCCGACGTCGTGCAGCAGGGCGGCGAGGCGCAGCACGAGGTCGGGCTCGTGTCCCCGCTCGCGCTCGAGCTCGATGCTCTGCTCGAGGACCGTGAGCGAGTGCTCGTAGACGTCCTTGTGCCGGTGCTCGAGGTCGACCGTCAGCCGGAGCGCGGGCAGCTCAGGCAGGATCCGGTCGGCGATGCCCGTGCCGACCAGGAGCTCCAGCCCCGGGCGTGGCGTTCCGGAGAGCACGAGGCGGGAGAGCTCCTCGCGGACGCGCTCCGCGGACACGATCTCCAGCCGCTCGGCCAGCCGCTCCATCGCCGCACGGGTGTCCTCCTCGACGGAGAAGCCGAGCTGCGCGGCGAAGCGCGCCGCTCGCAGCATCCGCAGGGGATCGTCGCTGAAGGACGTCTCCGGCGTCTGCGGCGTGCGCAGCCGCCGGGCGAGCAGGTCGTCGATCCCGCCGGTCGGATCGACGAGGACGCGACCGGGAACCCGGAGGGCCATGGCGTTGACGGTGAAGTCGCGCCGGACGAGGTCCTCCTCGAGCGTGTCCCCGAAGCGCACCTCCGGCTTCCGGGACTCCGGCTCGTAGGCGTCGGACCGGTAGGTCGTGATCTCCACCTTCTCGCCGGCGACGAGGGCGCCGATGGTGCCGAAGGCGCGCCCGACATCCCACCGGGCCGACGAGATGGGCGTGACGATCTCGAGGATCCGGTCGGGCCGGGCGTCGGTGGTGAGGTCCAGGTCGAGCGCGGTGCGGGAGAGGAAGGCGTCGCGGACGGGACCGCCGACGAGGGCGAGCTCATGGCCGGCCTGCTCGAACGCCGCCGCCAGCCTCGCAACGGGGGCGGAGGAGGCGATCGTCGCGAGACGGTCGAGAGCGGCCGCCGCGCTGTCCATGGGGCTCCATGCTAGTTGCCGTGCCGGGCGCGGGGCACCGGGGAAGCCGCGGGGCCACCGCCTAGACTCGCTTCCCATGGGAGCGTGGAGGCCGGTCGACGCCTCCGAGCGCCCGGCGTGAGGCAGAGCCGCCGGACGCTGGCGACCAGGCTGCTCCGAGGTCTCGCTCCCCTGCCCCTGGCCGCGGCGGTCGTGTCCGGTCTCCTGCCGCTGTCCCTTCCCGCTGCGTCGGCCGCGGAGGAGGACGCCCCCTCGGTGTCGCTGACTCTCGCCGCCGGCAGCGGCGTCGTCGCTCCCGGGCAGGACCTCGCGGTCACCGCGACCGTCGCCAACCGCGGCACCACGGCACTCCAGGCGGGCACGCTGGTGCTCGGCCTCACGCCCGACGAGGCGGACCGGGGCGGGCTCGAGAAGCAGCTGACCGATCCCGGGTCCGCCGAGACCGCCGCAGCGGGGTCGGTTCCGGTCCCCGCGCTTCCGCCCGGTGCCAGTGTCGCGGTCAGTGCGACGGTGCCCGCCGGCGACGTGGCGCGCATCCTGACCGGCGCCGACTGGGGCGCTCACGTGGTCACCGGGAACCTCGAAGTCGGGGGCACGAGCGTCGCCTTCGGAGCCTCGGGACTGGTCTGGCAGAACGGGGCGGCGCCGCCGCCCGTCGGCGTCGCACTGGTCATGCCGCTCACCACGCCGGGGATCTCGGCCGGGCTGCTCGACGCGGAGTCGCTCGATGCGTACACATCGACCGGCGGTGTCCTCCGCAAGAAGCTCGATGCGGTGCGGGGCACGCCGACGGCCATCGCCGTCGACCCGCGCATCGTGGCCTCGATCCGAGCCCTCGGCTCCACCGCCCCCGCAAGCGCCGTCGCCTGGCTGAATGACCTGCGGGACTCCTCGAACTACATATTCCCGCTCGGCTATGCCGACGCCGATCCCAGCCTGGAGCGCGCTGCAGGCGCCCCTCGATCCTCGCGCCGGGGTCGTTCGAGGCCTCGCTGGACCCCGCCGACTTCACGGGAGCCCCGGCAGGGGAGCCCCCGGTTCAACGCCGACGCCGACCCCGACCCCCGCGCCGACCGCGAGCGAGACACCCGCGCCGGTGCCCGGGGCGGTGCCGACGACGGATGCACTGCTCGCCTGGGACTACTCGGCCACGGACATCGCGTGGCCGACCAGGACGATGCCGGGCGACCTGCCCTACTTCGCCGCGTCGGGACTGACCCGGTCGCTCGTGCCGAGCAGCGCGCTGGCCGACTCGGCATCGCCCCTTCCGGCGGCCGGGGCGCTCGAGGGCAGCACGGCGCTCGTGGTCGACTCCGTGCTGTCGGACTCCCTGTCGTCCGCCGCCTTCTCGGCGGGGGAGGCGGATGGACGCGGCGCGGCGGCGGACGCGACCGCACTCCTCGCGGCGTCGGCGGACAGGGGTCCCGTGGGGTCGACCGTCGTGGTCGCCCTCGATCGGGCGTGGCCGGCGGCCACCGCGAACATGACGTCCGTGCTGAGCGGGGTCCGCTCGCTGCCCTGGGTCGCCCAGGTGCCGCTGGACGCTGTGCCGACCGGGGGAGCGAGCTCGCCCTCCGCGGCGACCAGCCCGCCGACCCCCGCGCGCCCACCGCCTCGCAGCTCGTCCAGGACGACGGGGCGATCGCCTCCTTCTCGTCGATCCTGGAGCGGCCGGAGCTGCTCACCGGCCGTGAGCGCCTCCGGCTGCTCGCGATCCTGTCGTCGCAGTGGCAGGAGCTGCCTGACGCCTGGCAGACGGCCGCGACGGATCTCCACTCGCGGTTCCTCGGCATCCTCGGATCGGTGTCGCTCACGAGCACCAGCGTGTTCGTGGTCAGTCCCGACGCCGAGGTGCCGATCTCGGTCCGCAACGACCTCGACTTCCCGGTCACGATCCGACTCGACGGCCGGCCCAGCAACGGCCGCATCCTCGTGGAGGGCGCGACCGCAACGGTCGACGCCCAGTCGAGCCAGCGCGTCGGCCTGCCCACCCGGTCCATCGTGAACGGCCGCGTCACTCTGACGGTGACCGCCTTCAGCCCCACGGGCGTCCAGGTCGGCAGCCCCGCGGTGATCACGCTCGACGTCCAGGCGGAGTGGGAGGCGGTCGGGACGGGCGTCGTCGTGGGACTCGTCGTTGCGCTCTTCGGCTTCGGCATCTTCCGCAACATCCGCCGCCGGCGCCGCGCAGCCGCCGAGGCGCGCGAGTGAGCAGCATCGGCCGCTCGAGCGCCCTGCTCGCCTCCGGCACGATCGTCTCCCGGGTGCTGGGCTTCGTCAAGGCGGTCGTCATCGCCTCCGCGGTGGGCGGCGCGGTCAGCGCGAGCGGGGATGCCTACGCGGTGTCCACGATCGTGCCCAGCAGCATCTACGCCATCATCGGCGGCGGCCTGCTCAGCGCGATCCTGGTGCCGCAGATCGTCCGGGCCAGCGCAGCACCGGACGGCGGCAACGCCTACGTCAACAAGCTGGTGACGCTCGGCCTGACCGGCTTCGCCGTGGTCGCGACTGCCGCCACTCTTGCGGCGCCCCTGCTGGTCCGGCTGTTCGCCCGGAGCCAGCTCGATCTGCAGCTGGCCACCGCCTTCGCGTTCTGGTCGCTTCCCCAGATCTTCTTCCTCGGCATGTACGCGCTGCTCGGCGAGGTGCTCAACGCTCGGAAGGCCTTCGGTCCGTTCACCTGGGCTCCGGTCGCCAACAACGTGGTCGGAATCGCCGCGATCGTCACGTTCGTCGCGTTGTTCGGCGGCCGGGACCGGCCGTTCGAGGACTGGTCGCCCGGGATGATCGCCCTGTTCGCCGGCGGGGGACGCTCGGCATCGCGGTGCAGGCCCTGCTGCTCTTCGCCTTCTGGCGCCGGGTCGGGCTGCGCTTCCGCCCCGACTTCGCCTGGCGGGGTGTGGGACTGGGTCACGCGGGCCGGGCGGCCGGATGGACCTTCGGCATGCTCGTCGCCGGCCAGATCGCCGGCGTTCTCGAGACGAACGTCGCCTCCCTCGCGAGCAGCGCGGGGCCGGGTCCGCTCGCGCTCAGCAACTCCTGGCTGATCTTCATGCTCCCGCATTCGGTCATCACCGTCTCGCTCGTGACCGTGTTCTACACGCGCATGAACGAGCACGCCGCTCGCGAGGACACCGTGGCGTTCAAGGCCGATGTGGCCGTCGCGCTGCGCGCCGTGGCGCTCGCCATGGTCCTCGCCACCGCCGTGCTCGCGGTGGTATCACTCCCGTTCGCCCGCGTCTTCAACGGCGACTTCGACGCCACGGAGCAGATGGCCGCCGTGATCGTGGCCTATGTCGCCGGGCTCGTGCCGTTCGGCCTGCTCTTCGTCATCCAGCGCTCCTTCTACGCGCTCACCGACACGCGCACCCCGTTCTGGTTCACCCTCGCGCAGGTGGTCGTCGTGATCGCCGGCGTGCTGCTGTGCTCCCTCCTCGATCGGCCATGGATCGCCATCGGCATCGCCGCCGTCGTCTCCTTCGCGGGCACGGTGCAGCTGCTGATCGCCGCCTCCTCCTCACCAGGAAGATCGGGGCCGGCTCCGCACGCGGCCTCGGGCGCTCGCTCGTCACCGACCTGATCGCGGCGGTTCCGGCGGTCGCCATCGGCGCAGGCCTGCTGATCCTCCTCGGCGGCACGTCCCGCGGCGGCTTCGCGATGTCCGGCCTCGTCCCGGCCCTCGCCGCGATGGTCGTGATCGGGCTCGCCATGACGGCGGTCTACGGCGGGGCCCTCGCCCTGCTCCGCTCGCCAGACATCGCGGCGGTCGCCGGACCGTTCGCAGCTCGCCTGAAGCGGCGCTGAGCGCCCGGCGGCGACATGGTCGTAAGGGACACACGCCCCGCTCCAGCAGCGGCGCCCGACATGGTGCTGTGCCTCCGGCCGGCGGAATAGCCGGTGGCTAGGATGTGTTGACCCGGTGGCGGCGCGGAGAGCCCCGTCGTCGAAGACACGAGGAGCGAATCCAGTGCGTCAGATGATCATCATCGGGTCGGGTCCTGCGGGATACACGGCCGCCATCTACGCGGCGCGGGCCGAGCTCGAGCCCCTGCTGATCGCGAGCTCGGTCGAGGCGGGCGGCGAGCTCATGAACACGACCGAGGTCGAGAACTTCCCCGGCTTCCCCGAGGGGATCATGGGCCCGGACCTGATGGACAAGCTGCGTCAGCAGGCGGAGCGGTTCGGCACCGAGGTCGTGTACGACGACGTCACGAGCGTCGACCTCACGGGTCCGGTCAAGCGCGTGACGCTCGGCTCCGGCGCCGTGCATGAGGCGCTGTCGGTGATCGTGGCGACCGGATCCGCGTACCGCAAGCTGGGCCTGGCCGACGAGGACCGCCTGAGCGGCTACGGCGTCTCCTGGTGCGCCACCTGTGACGGGGCCTTCTTCCGGAAGCAGCACATCGCCGTCGTCGGCGGTGGCGACTCCGCCATGGAGGAGGCGAGCTTCCTCACCCGCTTCGCGGACAAGGTGTACATCATCCACCGCCGCGACTCGCTCCGCGCCTCGAAGATCATGCAGCAGCGCGCCTTCGACAACCCGAAGATCGAGTTCCTCTGGAACAGCGAGGTCGTCGGCATCTCCGGAGCCGAGCAGGTGTCGGCCGTGACGCTGCGGGACACCGTGAGCGGGGCCGAGCGCGAGCTCGAGCTCACCGGCCTCTTCATCGCGGTCGGCAACGACCCGCGGGTGCATCTCTTCCACGGGCAGCTCGACCTGACCATCGAGGGGACCATCGCCGTCGACGGGCGCAGCTCGCGCACCAATCTGGCGGGCGTGTTCGCCGCAGGAGACGTCATCGATCCCACCTACCGTCAGGCCGTCACGGCCGCCGCGTCCGGCACTGTCGCCGCCCTCGACGCGGAGCACTACCTCGCCTCGCTTCCCGAGGAGACGCTGCGCCCTGCCAAGGGACACGTCGATGAGGGCACCGCTCCGGCCGCGGGCAGCACCGTGGACGCGGACGGCGAGCTCGTGACACAGGCCTGAACGCAGGCCTCACCAACTGAGCGCCTATACACTGGCGCACGACGAAGGAGATTCATGTCCAACCTCAAGCAGGTCACCGACGCGACGTTCGAGCAGGACGTCCTCAAGTCCGACAAGCCTGTGCTCGTCGACTTCTGGGCCGAGTGGTGTGCGCCCTGCCGCGCCGTCGGCCCCGTGCTCGAGCAGATCGCCCTGGAGAACGGCGAGAAGATCGAGATCGTCAAGCTGAACGTCGACGACAACCCCGAGACCGCGGCCAAGTACCACATCACCTCCATCCCGGCGATGAAGGTCTACCGCGGCGGCGAGGTCGTCAAGTCCGTCATCGGCGCGAAGCCGAAGCCCGCACTCGAGTCCGAGCTGGCAGCATTCCTGGCCTGACCGACGGACTCTCTTCAGACCCGCTCGGCATCGCCGGGCGGGTCTTTTTTGTTGTCACTATCGTGGAACCGGCTAGCCAGAAGAGGAAACAGTGTCAGGAACAGATCGCGCGGGCAACAACCTCGACCCGTGGTACGACCTCTATGCCGACCGGACGTCGGGCCTCAGCGCATCGGAGGTGCGGGCACTGTTCGCCGTCGCCTCGCGACCGGAGGTCGTCTCCCTCGCCGGCGGCATGCCGTATGTCTCCGCACTGCCGGATTCCCTGATCAGAAGCGCGTTCGACACCGTCATGACGGAACGCGGCGACACGGCGCTGCAGTACGGATCCGGCCAAGGCGTGCCGGCGCTGCGGGAGAACATCCTCGCCGTCATGGGCGAGGAGGGGATCCGTGCGAGCGTCGACGACGTCGTGACGACCACCGGATCCCAGCAGGCGATCGACCTGGTCGCGAAGCTGTTCCTCGACCCGGGCGATGTGGTGCTGGCCGAGGCGCCGAGCTACGTCGGTGCCATCGGCGTCTTCCGCTCGTACCAGGCGCGCACCGTGCACGTGGCCATGGACGACGACGGTCTCATCCCCGAGGCGCTCCGAGAGGCGATCACGCGCGAGCGCGCCGCCGGCCGCACCATCAAGTTCCTCTATACGGTGCCGAACTTCCACAATCCGGCCGGCGTCACGCTCAGTGCTGCGCGCCGCAGCGAGGTGCTGGAGATCTGCCAGAGCAGCGGCGTGCTCGTCATCGAGGACAACCCCTACGGCCTGCTGTACTTCGACGCGCCGCCGCCCCGCCCCTGCGGACGCTCGACGACGAGGGTGTCGTGTACCTCGGATCCTTCTCGAAGACGCTGGCGCCCGGCTTCCGCGTGGGGTGGGCCCTCGCTCCGCACGCGATCCGCGAGAAGCTCGTGCTGGCCGCCGAGTCGGCGATCCTGTCCCCCAGCTCCTTCTCGCAGCTGGTCGTGAACGAGTACCTGGACACGGCCGACTGGCGCGCGCAGATCGCCACCTTCCGCGACGTCTATCGGGAGCGCCGTGACGCCATGCTCTCCGCCCTGACCGAGCACCTGCCCGAGCTGAGCTGGACGCACCCTGACGGCGGCTTCTACGTGTGGGTCACGCTGCCCCCGGAGCTCGACTCGAAGCAGATGCTGCCTCGGGCGGTCACGGAGCTCGTCGCCTACACGCCCGGCACCGCGTTCTTCGCAGACGGGACAGGGACCGACTACATGCGGCTCTCGTTCTGCCATCCCACCCCGGCCAACATCCGAGTGGGCATCCGCCGACTGGCGAACGTGGTGGGCGGGGAGCTGGACCTGCTTTCCACGTTCTCCGGCACGGGACCCCTGCGGTCCGTCCGAGCGGACCGCCACGTCCTCAGCCCGCCCTCCGACCTCGCCTAGCCGAAGGACATCATGGAAAAGCCCGCACCCTCCGTCCTCGTCCTCGCCGGCGGGATCTCGCACGAGCGCGACGTCTCACTCCGCTCCGGGAGGCGCGTCGCGGACGCCCTCCAGGACCAGGGCTGGCGCGTGACGCTCGGCGAGCCCGACGCGTCGCTGCTGCCGAAGCTGACCGCCGGATCGTTCGACGTCGTCTGGCCCGCCCTCCACGGTGCCAGCGGCGAGGACGGCGCTCTTCTGGCCCTCCTGGAGAGCGCGGGGGTCCCCTTCGTCGGGTCGGACCACCGCGCCGCCCGTCTGGCGTGGGACAAGCCGGTCGCGAAGACCGTCGTCGCGAATGCCGGGGGAGTGACACCTCGAGGTGTCGCCCTCTCCAGGGAGACGTTCCGCGAGCTCGGAGCCCCTGCCGTCCTCGATCTGGTCCGATCGTCCTTCCCGCTGCCGCTCGTGGTGAAGCCGTCGCGCGGCGGGTCTGCACAGGGAGTCAGCATCGTGCGCAGCGCCGACGAGCTGCCCCGCGCGATGGTGGATGCCTACACCTACGGCGACGACGCCCTGGTCGAGCACTTCATCGATGGGACCGAGATCGCGGTGAGCGTTCTCGACTCCGGCAGCGGCCCCCGCGCCCTTCCCGCCGTGGAGATCGTGCCGGTCGCCGGCACCTACGACTTCTCCGCCCGCTACAACGCCGGCGAGACCCGGTTCTTCTCTCCCGCGCGGATCTCAGCCTCCGCGGCGGACGACGCGGCCGCGCTCGCGCTGCTCGTGCACCGGGCGCTGGGCCTGCGGCACCTTTCCCGCGTGGACATGATCGTCGACGCCGAGAACCGGGCCTGGTTCCTCGAGGTCAATGTCCTGCCGGGCCTCACGGAGACGTCGCTGCTTCCCCTCGCCGTGGAGGCAGAGGGCGGCTCGCTCGGTGAGGTCTACGAGGCGATCGCACGCCGCGCCATGGAGTCGGCGCGCGACTAGCTGCACCTGTGTTCTACGTGAAACCTGCTGCGGAAGCCGCGTTTCACGTGGAACAGAGGGAATCGCCTGCGCACCGGTTCCACGTGAAACAGCCATCCAACCGAGCGATAGCGATCCGGTTCGGCGCTCTCACGGGGGACGGAACCGTCAGGCGCGGCTGAAGCCCTCTTCGCCGATGGCGCCCAGGATGCGGTTGAGGTCGGCGATGGTCGCGAAGTCGATGACGATCTGACCCCGGCTCGCACCCAGCGACACCTTGACGCGGGTGTCGAGCCGGTCGCCGAGTCGCTCGGCGATCTCGTCGAGTCCCTCGTGGCGCCGTCCGGAGGCCGCCTTGCCGCGGCGCTGCTTGCTGCCGCTGCTGACGACGGCCTCAGCCGCCCGCACCGACAGATCCTCGTTGACGATCTTGTCCGCGAGCTTCTGCATCTCCTCCTCGTCGGTGAGGGAGAGGATCGCGCGGGCGTGGCCCGCGGTGAGGACGCCGGAGGCCACGCGATTGGCGACCGGCGCCGGCAGCTTGAGCAGGCGGATGGTGTTGCTGATCTGGGGCCGCGACCGGCCGATGCGCCCCGCGAGCTGCTCGTGCGTGATCCCGAAGTCGGAGAGCAGCTGCGAGTAGGCGGACGCCTCCTCCAGCGGGTTCAGCTGGGAGCGGTTGAGGTTCTCGAGGAGGGCGTCCTGGAGCATCGCATCATCCGCGGTCTCCTTGATGACCGCCGGGATGGTGCTGAGCCCGGCCCGCTTGCTGGCACGCAGCCGGCGCTCGCCCATGACGAGCTCATAGCGGGCCGCGGAGCCCTGTGGCGCGGGCCGCACGACGATCGGCTGCAGCACCCCGTTCTCGCGGATGGAGACGGCCAGCTCCTCGAGCGCCTCGGCGTCGAACTCCTTGCGGGGCTGATGCGGGTTCGGAACGATCTGTGCGATCTCGAGGTTCGCCAGGCGCGCCCCGGGAACGGCCACCAGGCCGTCCTGTGCGGCCCCCGAGTCGGGGAAGAAGACGTCCACCGGTCGCGCACCTTCGTCGGCGACGGGAATGAGCGCGCCGATCCCGCGTCCGAGTCCGGTCCTCTTGGGGGTCGCCATCAGTTCGTCGCTCCTCGTCGTGCGATCTCGGCGGCTGCCTCCAGGTAGGAGAGCGAGCCGGGGGAGTTGGTGTCGTAGCTGATCACGCTCTGGCCGTAGCTGGGCGCCTCGGAGATGCGGACCGATCGGGGGATCAGCGTTTGGAGCGTCTCCGCGGGGAAGTGCTCGCGAACATCCGCGGCCACCTGGTTCGCGAGGTTCGTCCTGCCGTCGTACATGGTCAGCAGGATGGTCGACACGCGCAGGTGAGGGTTGAGGTGGCGCTCGATCAGCTCGATGTTGCGCAGCAGCTGGCTCAGGCCCTCGAGCGCGTAATACTCGCACTGGATGGGGATCAGCACCTCTCGCGCGGCCACGAACGCGTTGATGGTGAGCAGCCCGAGCGACGGCGGGCAGTCGATGAAGACGTAGTCGAACCGCTCCGGCGCTGTGGAGAGGAACTCCGCGAGTGCGGTGCGGAGGCGCTGCTCTCGCGCGACCAGGGAGACGAGCTCGATCTCCGCGCCGGCCAGGTGGATGGTCGCCGGGATGCAGAAGAGGTCGGGGAACTCCGGACTCTGCTGGAGGACCTCGGCCATCGGGACCTCGCCGACGATCACGTCGTAGACGCTCGCCGTCTCTGCGCGGTGCTCGACGCCCAGGGCCGTCGAGGCGTTGCCCTGCGGGTCGAGGTCGATGACCAGAACGCGCGCGCCGGACCTGGCGAGGGCCGCCGCGAGGTTGACCGTGGTCGTCGTCTTGCCGACGCCACCCTTCTGGTTCGCGATCGTGAAGACCCGCGTCTCGGCTGGCCGAGGAAGCGAGTGGTGTCGAGCGCGTGGCGTCGGCGGCGGATGTCCGCCAGCTCGCGAGCCAGGGGAGTGGTGCTGTCGAATGCCGGCGCCGCAGGGGTGTCGTGGTGTTTCACGTGGAACCTTCCGAAGGGAAGACCGGGAGGGCCAGATGGGTGAGGGGGCGTTGCCGGGTCAACTGACTGTAGCTCGGAAGACCCGCGTTGCCTCGGTCGCCATACCGGTGCCGAGCTCTTCCACTCGCACATCCGTCAGGCGCCAGCGGGAGATCGCCTTGCCCGCCTTCGCCGCCTCCGCCTCGACGGCCGCGCCCTTCAGGAGGAGAAGCTCTCCACCAGGTCGCACGAGCGGGGCGGTCAGAGGGATGAGCTTCGACAGGGCGCCGACGGCGCGTGCCGTGACCTGGTCGAGCTTCCGTGGGAACGGAGCCTCCTCAGCTCGCGCGCGGACGACCTCCACGTTGTCCAGAGCGAGGAGTGCCTTCTGCTCCTCGAGCCAGGCGACCCGTCGCTCCATGGGCTCGATCAGCACGAACCGGACGTCCGGGCGGGCGATCGCCAGCACCACTCCGGGCAGGCCGGCGCCCGTGCCGACGTCGCCGACCGTCCCGACGAGCAGAGGGGCGAGCAGCACCGAGTTGACGATGTGGCGGGTCCAGATCCGCGGGAGCTCCAGCGGGCCGATCAGGCCAAGGGGCTCACCACGCGCGATCAGGTCGGCCGTGAAGGCCCGGGCGAGGTCGATCCGGTCGCCGAACAGGTCGGCGGCGACGGCCGGTTCGGGTTCCGCCGCCGGCTCTGTTTCACGTGGAACCATCAGTCGCGCGTGAGCACGGTGTGGCGGTCCCGACCCTCTCCCTCGGAACGGGACACCAGCCCGCGCTCGGCGGCCAGATCGTGGACGAGCTTGCGCTCGTAGGAGGACATCGGCTCGAAGTCGTACTGCGCCGCACCCTTGTCGAGCGCGGCCAGCGCGGCATCGACCCGCTGGGCGAGCTGCTGCTGCCGCACCGCCCGACTGCCGCCGACATCGAGGATCAGGCGCGAGAACTCGCCTGTGCGCACCTGCACGGCGAGGCGGGTGAGCTCCTGAAGAGCGGCAACCGCCTCCGGGTTGGCGAGGATGCGCAGGTTGCTGTCCGATGAGGCGGTCACGGAGAGGTGCGTCCGGTCCCCGCTGGTCTCGATGTCGATGTCGCCATCGAGGTCGCAGATGTCGAGGAGCTCCTCGATGTAGTCCGCGGCGACGTCGCCTTCGTCCTCGGCTGCCGGGGTGATCTGGGCGTCGGTCACTACTTGCTCCCGGTCTTCTTGGCTCGGTTCTTGCTGATCGGCTGCTGGCGCTGGGCGGGCCGCTTGGGGGCCACCTCGGGAACCGCGGCGTCCGCGGTCTGGGCCTCCAGGACGAGCTTGCCCTTCCTCGCGAGCCGGGCCTCCCTGGCCTTGGCGGCCTCGCTGCCGGGCGTCGGCATGTTCCGGATGACGAGGAACTGCTGCACCATCGTCCAGATGTTCGAGGTCAGCCAGTAGAACATCACACCCAGGGGGAAGGCGACGCCGGAGAAGGCGAAGACCAGCGGGAGGATGTAGAGGAGGATGCGCTGCTGGCGGAACATGGGGCTGTTCTTCGCCTCGGGCGACATGTTCTTCGCCATGATCTGCAACTGCGTGTAGAACTGCGACGCGGTCATCAGGATCACCATGGTCGCCGCGATCGTCATGACGAGGCCGTTGAACGGCTGACCCGCGGTGAACAGATTGAACTCGCCGATGAAGGTCGACTTCAGGGGAGCCCCGAACAGCTCGGAGTTGGCGAACGAGTCGGCCAGCTCGACGCTGAGCAGGCCGACGCCCTTGCTGTCGTGCTGTGCCCCGTTCAGCACGGAGAACAGGCCGAAGAAGATCGGCATCTGGATGAGCAGCGGAAGGCACGAGCTGAGGGGGTTGGTCCCCGTGCGGCGGTAGAGCTCCATGGTCTCGCGCGACATCGCCTCGCGGGAGAACTGGTCGCGCTTGCCTTTGTACTTGTCCTGGATCTTCTTGAGCTGCGGCGCGACCTCGAGCATCTTGCGCTGGCTCTTGATCTGCCGGACGAAGATGGGGATGAGGGCGGCGCGCACGACGAGCACCAGGCCGACGATGGACAGCACCCAGGTGATGCCGTCGTCAGGGGAGAGGCCGAGCGCGCTCCACATCGAGTGGAACGACACGAGCAGAAGCTCGATCACCCACTTGATGGGCCAGAGGATAGTTCCGATAATGTCCATCTGGTCAGGCCTTTCGATGTGCTGGAGTCAGGGCCGTCGGCGCGGGGACGACGAACCCGAAGTTCGTGGTGCGGTAGCGGCGCACCTTCCGGAGTGGGACGTCGTCGACGCCGCCTGCCGCCCACGGGTGGCAGCGACAGATGCGGGCCGCCGTGAGTGCGCCGCCGACGACCACGCCGTGCTCCTGCACCGCCTCGAGACCGTACCGCGAGCAGGACGGGTAGTAGCGGCAGACGTCGCCGTACAGGGGCGAGATCACCGCCCGGTAGAGACGGAGCAGCACCACCACGACGTTCCGAGGCAGCAGGAGGAGGGTCCGCAGAGCCGTCATGCTCGGACCTTCACCGCGGACGCAGCACGGCCGCGGCCACTTCGGCTCGCAGCTCGTCCCAGTCGGCGCACGCAGCGGCCGGAAGGGCGCGCAGCACCACGGCACGGGAGGGAGCCTCGGGGAGGAGCGAGAAGCAGACGGCCTTGAGCCGCCGGCGCACGCGGTTGCGCTCCACCGCGCCACCCACGGCCCTGCTCACGATGAAGCCGAAGCGGGCGTCATCGCCCGGAACCACTCGGTCGAGGTAGGCGATGGTGGTGCGTCCGTTGACGCGGCGGCCCTTCCGCACGATCCGGCGGTAGTCCGCCCCGCTGACGACGCGGTGGGCGCGGGCGAGCACCTACGCGGAGAGCTCGGTGCGCCCCTTGGCACGGCGCGCCGAGAGGATCGCGCGACCGGCACGGGTGCGCATGCGCAGGCGGAAGCCGTGCACCTTCGCGCGACGGCGGTTGTTCGGCTGGAAGGTTCGCTTGCTCATGGGGGTGCTCCAAGGGAGAAGATGGGCGTGTCGCCGCGACGGCGACAGACAGGGCACGCGGCGCGAGGCCGGCGGGCAACTGGTTAAAAATACGCGTCCGCGAGGCCCCGGTCAAACGGAGAGCCTGGGGAGACGCCGGGGAGCCGGGAGCCGCCTCGGATATTCTGGCTGAGGGATTTGATACATCCCACACCGAACATTACGGTGAGCAACCAGCCGCCCGGCTTCCGGCACGACCGCGGCACCAGAAGTGAAGATGGGGGACGGTCTTCGTCCTGGTTGTTCCGGAGGCTTGCTGAGGCGGGAATGGCAGAGGTCGCAACCCAGACACGGGAGATCTGGGCGTCCGTGCTGTCCGCGCTGGACGAGGATGAGCGGATCACGCCGCAGCTGCGGGGTTCCTCGGCCTGGTCGAGCCGAAAGGCGTCATGGCCGGCACCATGTACCTCGAGGTTCCCAACGACTTCACCCGCGGCATGCTCGAGCAGCGCATGCGGATGCCGCTTCTCGGCGCGATCGGATCGCTCGATCCCGTGCTCGAGGTCGCCAACTTCGCGATCGTCGTCAACCCGGACATCGAGGACACCCCGGTCCCGGTCGTGGACGAGCCGCAGCCGCTGCCCGCGGAGTCCTACATCGAGGCACCCGTCGCGCCCGTCGTCGAGCTGCCCGGCCCGGGCGGGCGCAGCGACTCCCGGCTGAACCAGAAGTACAGCTTCGACAACTTCGTCATCGGCGCCTCCAACCGCTTCGCCCACGCGGCAGCCGTCGCCGTGTCGGAGTCTCCGGCGAAGGCGTATAACCCGCTCTTCATCTACGGACAGTCCGGCCTCGGCAAGACGCACCTGCTCCATGCCATCGGCCACTACGCGGTCAGCCTGTATCCCGGCATCCGCGTCCGCTATGTGAGCTCCGAGGAGTTCACCAACGACTTCATCAACTCGATCGCGGCGAACCGCTCCTCCCTCTTCCAGGCGCGGTATCGGGACATCGACGTCCTCCTCATCGACGACATCCAGTTCCTGCAGGGCAAGGACTCCACGCAGGAGGCCTTCTTCCACACCTTCAACACCCTCCACGACCACAACAAGCAGGTGGTCATCACGAGCGACCTGCAGCCGAAGCTACTGACCGGCTTCGAGGACCGCATGCGCTCGCGGTTCGAGTGGGGCCTCATCACGGACGTGCAGGTGCCCGACCTCGAGACGCGCATCGCGATCCTGCGCAAGAGGGCGCAGAACGACAAGCTGCAGGTGCCGGACGACATCCTGGAGTACATGGCCTCGAAGGTGTCGAGCAACATCCGAGAGCTCGAGGGCACCCTGATCCGGGTCACCGCGTTCGCGAGCCTCAACCGCACGCCGGTCGACATGGCACTCGTGCAGACCGTGCTCAAGGACCTGATCACGCTCGACGAGGACAACGTCATCGCGCCGGTCGACATCATCAATCACACCGCGGACTACTTCAAGCTCAGCGTCGACGACCTCTACGGCTCATCGAGGTCGCAGGCGATCGCCACGGCCCGGCAGATCGCCATGTACCTGTGCCGCGAGCTGACCAACCTGTCGCTCCCGAAGATCGGGCAGCTGTTCGGCAACCGCGACCACACGACCGTCATGTATGCGAACAAGAAGATCAGCGAGCTAATGAAGGAGCGGCGCTCGATCTACAACCAGGTCACCGAGCTCACGAGCCGGATCAAGCAGAACCACCGCTACACACGCGGCTGACGCTTGAACACCGAGCGCGGTGCGAGGCGACGAGCGCGGGTCGTCTCCACACCGCGTTCGTCGTGACGCCCCGCGCTCGGTGAACGCCCCGCGCTCGACGGAGCGGACCCAGCCCGGACCCAGCCCGGGCGAAGCACAGGAAAGCCCTCACAGGACCACGTGAGGACCCGTGAGCGCGCCCTCACGCACGGAGCGCGCTCCCACTTTGCCGAGCGCACCTCCAGGCACCGAGCGCGCCCTGTGTACGGGGTGCGCTCGGGGGTACGAGGTGCGCTCGGTGGCGGGGGTGCGCTCGGCGCCGGCCACCCGGAAAGGGCGGACGATGGGGCGGCGACTCCGCCCCCACAGCCTCTTGAGCCCACGACCGGCAGCCCGGAGAGCAGGACGCCGGCTTCGACCCTCTCCTTCACCACTTCGGCGCCCCTGTGCACAACTTCGCCGAATCCCACTTCTCCACCCCGAAAACCCCGCTTCGACGCCGTTCGGGCCCGATCTATCCACCGGTTCTCCACAACCTGTGGGATCAGAACGACCCCGAAGGGGGTTTCATGCCGATTCGAGCATGGCTTCTGCACAGAGTGTGTGAAATCTGTGGAGAACCGGGGGACGACACACCCCCGAGGTGGGGACAAACCCGAGCTGCTTGTGAGAGAAGCATCTTGGGCGTCGAGGGGGTTGTCCACGTTCCCCCTGTGGCCCCCACACGGGTCACACAACTTGCACGGTTGTAGTTCCCAGGGCCTCACTGGGATCGGCCGAGTTACTCACATCATCCACACCCGTTAAGAGTGTTAAAGATCTCTTTCTTGTTATTCCTCGGTCGACAACCTCTTGGGAGGCAGCAGCCGGGGTCGCCCGCTTCGCGGCGGTTCGGAGCCACCCGCTAGCATTTGACCGACTGCCAACAGACAGGGGACATCCGTGAGGTTTTCAGCGAACAGGGACGTGTTCAGCGAGGCCGTGTCCTTCGCCGTCAAGCTCCTGCCGCAGCGCACGACTCTGCCGATCCTGTCGGGAGTGCTGCTCGAGGCGACCTCGACCGGCCTCGTGCTGTCCTCCTTCGACTACGAGGTGTCCGCGCGCACCGAGATCACCGCCGAGGTCACCGAGGAGGGCCGGGCCCTCGTGTCCGGACGGCTACTCGCCGACATCGCCAGCCGGCTGCCCGCCTCCGCCCCTGTCGAGGTGTTCAGCGAGGACTCC
The DNA here is from genome assembly GCF_030296595.1 of Naasia aerilata. Classification (GTDB taxonomy): domain Bacteria; phylum Actinomycetota; class Actinomycetes; order Actinomycetales; family Microbacteriaceae; genus Naasia; species Naasia aerilata. Next base: position 1,148,731 of record NZ_AP027731.1, read on the forward strand.
CGCATCGTCGTCCGCGCCGGCTCCGCGCGCTTCACCCTGCTGAGCATGCCGGTCGAGGAGTACCCGAACCTCCCCACGGTGGGCGCCCCGACGGGCAGCGTTCCTGCCGACGCGTTCTCCCAGGCGGTCGCGCAGGTGGCCGTCGCCGCCTCGCGCGATGACGTGACCCCCGTGATCACCGGCGTGCAGCTCGAGATCTCCGGGGACAGCCTGAGCCTCGTCGCAACCGACCGATACCGGGTAGCGGTCCGAGGCATCCAGTGGGAGTCGGCCAACGAGGGCGCAACCACGATCACCGCTCTCGTGCCGGCTCGCACGCTGCAGGAGATCGGCCGCACGTTCGGCAACACGGGCACCATCACGATCTCCATCACCGGCGGCGACGACCGTGAGCTCATCGCCTTCAGCTCGGAGAAGCGCACCGTCACCTCGCTGCTCATCAAGGGCAACTTCCCGCCCGTGAAGCGGCTGTTCCCCGAGCAGGTCGACAACTACGCCGTCATCAACACGGCGGAGCTCGTCGAGGCCACCCGGCGCGTGCAGCTCGTGCTCGAGCGCGAGGCGGCTCTGCGCTACAGCTTCGACCTCGAGGGGCTGACGCTTGAGGCGATCGGCTCCGAGCAGGCGCAGGCTTCGGAGAACATCGAAGCGCTGCTCAACGGCACGGACACCGTCGTCTCGCTAAAGCCGCAATTCCTGCTCGACGGTCTCGGCGCCGTCCACTCGGAGTTCGTGCGCATCGCGTTCACGAAGACCGAGAATCCGAACAAGCCGGGCCCGGTGCTGATCACGAGCCAGTCGAGCAAGGACAAGGCGGCGTCGGACGACTACCGCTACCTGCTGCAGCCGAACCTGCTGCTGCGCTGATCCTCAGAGGAGATCCCATGCAGATCGGTCTGGTCGGCCTCGGCCGAATGGGCAACAACATGCGTGCCCGCCTGCGCAAGGCGGACATCGATGTGGTCGGGTACGACACCAACCCCGACGTGTCTGATGTGGCGACGCTCGCCGACCTCGCGGCCGCGCTGACCGGTCCGCGCATCGTGTGGGTGATGGTTCCGGCCGGAAAGATCACCGACGCTGTGATCACCGACCTCGCCGGCGTGCTCTCGCCTGGCGACCTCGTCATCGACGGCGGAAACTCGAAGTTCAGCGACGACTTCCTGCACGAGGCTCAGCTCGCCGAGAAGGGCATCGAGTACGCCGACGCCGGCGTTTCGGGCGGCGTGTGGGGCCAGCAGAACGGCTACGGACTCATGGTCGGCGGAAGCGACGAGAACATCGCTCGCGCCATGCCGATCTTCGACGCCCTGCGTCCCGAGGGTCCGCGCGAGGAGGGCTTCGTCCACGTGGGCCCGGTGGGCGCCGGCCACTACGCGAAGATGGTGCACAACGGCATCGAGTACGCGCTGATGCAGGGCTACGCCGAGGGCTACGAGCTCCTCGCGGCCCGCTCGGACCTCGTGAAGGACCTCCCTGCCACGTTCAAGGCCTGGCAGCGCGGAACGGTCGTGCGCTCCTGGCTGCTCGAGCTCCTCGTGCTCGCTCTCGAGCAGGATCCCGGATTCGAGAAGATCGAGGGCTACGTCGCCGACTCGGGCGAGGGACGCTGGACGATCGAGGAGGCCATCGAGCACGCGGTGCCGATGCCCGCCATCTCGGCGTCCATCTTCGCGCGCTTCGTGTCGCGCCAGGAGGAGTCGCCCGCGATGCGCGCGGTGGCGGCCCTGCGCCAGCAGTTCGGCGGTCACGCCGTCAAGCCGAGCGCGGACGGCTGATCCCCGGCATCCGCAGGGAGGGTCGTCGATGCACGTCCGCCGGCTGAACCTCGTCGACTTCCGGAACTACGAGAACGCTGATCTGCTGCTCGCCGACGGGGTCAATGTGCTCGTCGGCAGCAACGGCCAGGGGAAGACCAACCTGGTCGAGGCGCTCGGGTACCTGAGCACGCTCGGCTCGCACCGCGTCTCGAGCGATCTCGCTCTGGTCCGCCGCGGAGCGACCTCCGCGATCGTGCGTGCGCTGCTCGGCCACGCGGATCGCGAGTTCCTCGTCGAGCTGCAGATCAACGCATCCTCGGCCAACAAGGCGCAGGTCGGCCGGTCCCCGGCGAAGGTCCGCGACCTCCCGCGCTACTTCTCGAGCGTCCTGTTCGCTCCCGAGGACATGGCCCTCGTGCGCGGCGATCCGTCGGGACGCCGCCGCTTCGCCGATGAGCTGCTCGTTCTGCGCTCCCCGCGTCTCGCCGGAGTGGTGGCCGACTACGAGCGCTCCCTCCGGCAGCGGAACACGCTGCTGAAGAGCGCGCGGGCGACGGGCGCCAAGGCGCTCGCCACCCTGGACCTGTGGGACGAGCGGATCGTGGAGTTCGGAACGCAGATCATTGCGGCGCGCCTCGGTCTCGTCGACGACCTCCGTCCGCACGTGGCGGCGGCGTACCGCGCGATCGTGGGCGCCGATCACGGTCCTCGCCTCAGCACGCAGCTCAGCATCCTGTCCCGCCGGCCCGACGCGGATGAGGAGGGGACCGAGGGCACGGATGCGGTGCTCCCGGTCGACGAAATCCGCGACCGATTCACCGAGGCGCTCGCCGCGGCGCGACCGCGGGAGCTCGAGCGCGGCCTGACCCTGGTGGGACCGCACCGGGACGACATCGTGTTCGAGCTCAACGGGCTGCCGGCGCGAGGGTACGCCAGCCACGGCGAATCCTGGTCGTTCGCACTCTCCCTCAAGCTCGCCTCCGCCGAGCTGCTGCGTGCGGAGGCGAGCTCCGGCGATCCGGTGCTGATCCTCGACGACGTGTTCGCGGAGCTCGACGCCCCGAGGCGGCGCCGGCTGGCGGGAGCGATCCAGGACTACGAGCAGGTGCTCATCACGTCCGCCGTCGCGGAGGACGTGCCCGAGGAGCTGCACGGCACCATGGTGCGGATCCAGGCAGGTCGCATCCTCGACCGCGACGGCACCGAGGACTCGAGCGCAGAGGCGCGGCAGGAGGAGGCAGGGTGAACGACGACGAGGACGTGATCGACGAAGCCCGCTCCGTCTACCTCCGGATCCGCGCGGCGTTCGGCGGGCCGACCGCTCCCGTCGGCGCCCGAACTCGACGCCGGCGCCGATCCGCGGACGAGGGCGACTCGCAGCCGTTCGGCTTCGGGCGCGATCCGTCGACCTTGGGGGAGACACTCTCCGGACTCACCTCGTCCCTGGGCTGGAACACGCAGCTGTCGCAGTCGGAGCTGATCGCAGCGTGGCAGGAGGTGGCCGGTCCCGAGACGGCCGCACACTCCTCACCGACGGGTGTGGAGGACGGCCTCTTGCGGGTCAGCTGCGACTCGACAGCATGGGCGACACAGCTGCGGCTCATGCGCACCGAGATCCTCACCAGGATCGCCGCGAGGTTCCCCGAGGCGCGCATCCAGAACATCGCCTTTTCCGGGCCTGGTGCCCCTACCTGGAAAAGGGGCCCCAGATCGATTCCAGGGCGTGGTCCTCGCGATACTTACGGCTGAGGCGGCAAATCCGTCCAACCTCGTTCCAAACGCCCGTCAGACGCCGGATTTCGCCCCCGCTGGTTTGCTAGAATCGAGGTCTACCGGCGGGAGCCAGGACACGTATGACGACTGATATGAACCACCCCGCGCCGGAGCACACGTACGGTGCCAGCGACATCCAGGTGCTCGAAGGGCTCGAGGCGGTCCGCAAGCGGCCCGGCATGTACATCGGCTCCACCGGCCCGCGCGGTCTCCACCACCTGGTGTATGAGATCGTCGACAACTCGGTGGACGAGGCGCTCGCCGGATACTGCGACGAGATCCAGGTCTCCATCCGCAAGGACGGCGGCGTCCGCGTCGTCGACAACGGCCGCGGGATCCCGGTCGACATCCACCCGGTCGAGAAGCGGTCGACGGTCGAGGTCGTGCTGACCGTCCTGCACGCCGGCGGGAAGTTCGGCGGCGGCGGCTATGCGGTGTCCGGTGGTCTGCACGGCGTCGGCAGCTCCGTCGTCAATGCGCTCTCGACCCGACTGGATGTCGAGGTCCGCCGGCAGGGCTACGTCTGGCGGCAGAGCTTCGAGTCCGGTGTGCCGATGGCGCCGCTCGCGCAGGGCGAGGAGTCCAGCGAGACCGGCACGACCATCACCTTCTGGCCGAACGCCGAGATCTTCGAGACCGTCGAGTTCGACTACGAGACGCTGCGCACGCGCTTCCAGCAGATGGCGTTCCTCAACAAGGGCCTCAAGATCACGCTCACCGACGAGCGGCGCGCCGCTGCCGACGACACCGACCCGGACGCCGGCGTTCCCGAGGAGGGCGATGGGCCGCTGACCCACGTCTACCACTACGAGCGCGGGCTGGTCGACTACGTCGAGTACCTCAACGCCAACAAGCGCGCGGAGGTCGTGAACCCGGAGATCATCTCCTTCGAGTCGGAGGACACCGAGCGGCGGATCTCCCTCGAGGTCGCCATGCAGTGGACGACGGCCTACACCGAGAGCGTCTTCACCTACGCCAACACGATCAACACCCACGAGGGCGGCACGCACGAGGAGGGCTTCCGCGCTGCGCTGACGACGCTCGTCAACCGCTACGCGCGGGAGAAGGGCATCCTCAAGGAGAAGGACGACAACCTCTCGGGGGACGACGTGCGCGAGGGGCTGACCGCGGTGATCTCCGTCAAGCTCGGCGAGCCGCAGTTCGAGGGCCAGACGAAGACGAAGCTCGGCAACACCGAGGCGAAGACCTTCGTCCAGCGCGTCGCCGGCGATCAGCTCGGCGACTGGTTCGAGAGGAACCCCGCCCAGGCGAAGGAGATCATCCGCAAGGCCCTCCAGGCGGCCACCGCGAGGATGGCGGCGCGCAAGGCGCGCGAGACCGCCCGGCGCAAGGGCCTGCTCGAGGGCGGCGGCATGCCGGGCAAGCTCAAGGACTGCCAGAGCAAGGACCCGAAGGTGTCGGAGATCTTCCTCGTGGAGGGCGACTCCGCCGGCGGCTCCGCCGGCACGGGGCGCGACCCGATCCACCAGGCGATCCTGCCGCTGCGCGGAAAGATCCTGAACGTCGAGAAGGCCCGACTCGACCGCGCGCTCGCGAATGCCGAGGTGCAGTCGATGATCACCGCCTTCGGCACGGGCATCGGCGAGGACTTCAACGCCGAGAAGGCGCGGTATCACAAGATCATCCTGATGGCCGACGCCGACGTCGACGGCCAGCACATCACGACCCTCCTCCTGACGCTGCTGTTCCGCTACATGCGGGGCCTCATCGAGATGGGCTACGTCTATCTCGCGCAGCCGCCGCTGTACCGCATCAAGTGGAGCAACTCGCCCCATGACTACGTGTACAGCGACCGCGAGCGGGACGCCGTCCTCGAGGACGGTCTCGCCCAGGGCAAGCGCATCCCGAAGGACAACGGGATCCAGCGCTACAAGGGCCTCGGCGAGATGGACTACAAGGAGCTGTGGGAGACGACCATGGATCCCGAGACCCGCACGCTCCGCCAGGTGACGGTCGAGGATGCCGCCGCAGCGGACGAGATCTTCGCGACCCTCATGGGCGAGGACGTCGAGTCCCGCCGCAGCTTCATCCAGCGCAACGCCAAGGATGTTCGATTCCTCGACATCTGATTCCTCAGGTCCTAGCGCGGAGCGCGAGGGCTTCCGGTGATTGAGGAGCGCGCGCAGCGCGCGTCTCGAAATCCAGTGGGTACGCAGCAGCTGAAGCCCGCGTCCCCACGTAGAGAACAAGACAGGACACCATGACGGACAAGATCGAGCAGGTCGACCTGCAGCTCGAGATGCAGAGGTCGTACCTCGACTACGCGATGAGCGTGATCGTCGGCCGTGCCCTGCCCGATGTGCGGGACGGGCTGAAGCCCGTGCACCGCCGCGTCGTGTACGCGATGTACGACGGCGGCTACCGTCCGGACCGCTCGTTCAACAAGTGCGCGCGCGTCGTCGGCGAGGTGATGGGTCAGTACCACCCGCACGGTGACACCGCCATCTACGACGCCCTGGTCCGGCTGGTCCAGCCGTGGAGCCTCCGCTATCCGCTCGCTCTCGGGCAGGGCAACTTCGGCTCGCCGGGCAACGACGGCGCCGCAGCCGCCCGGTACACCGAGACCAAGATGGCCCCCTCGCGCTCGAGATGGTGCGGGACATCGACGAGGACACCGTCGACTTCCAGGACAACTACGACGGCAAGACGCAGGAGCCCGTCGTCCTGCCCGCTCGCTTCCCGAACCTGCTCGTCAACGGCTCGGTCGGCATCGCGGTCGGCATGGCGACCAACATCCCCCGCACAACCTGCGCGAGGTCGCGGAGGGCGCGCAGTGGCTGCTGCAGCACCCGGAGGCGAATCGCGAGGAGCTGCTCGAGGCGCTTCTGCAGCGCATCAAGGGCCCCGACTTCCCGACGGGTGCGCAGATCCTCGGCACCAAGGGCATCCAGGACGCCTACCGCACCGGTCGCGGATCCATCACGATGCGGGCCGTGGTGAACGTCGAGGAGATCCAGGGTCGCACCTGCCTCGTCGTCACCGAGCTGCCGTACCAGGTGAACCCGGACAACCTCGCGGTCAAGATCGCCGAGCTGGTCAAGGACAACAAGATCGCCGGCATCGCGGACATCCGCGACGAGAGCTCCGGCCGCACCGGCCAGCGCCTCGTGGTCGTCCTCAAGCGGGACGCGGTCGCCAAGGTCGTGCTCAACAACCTGTACAAGCACACGCAACTGCAGGAGAACTTCGGCGCCAACATGCTGGCGATCGTGGACGGGGTGCCGCGCACGCTGCCCATCGACGGCTTCATCTCGCTGTGGGTGGACCACCAGATCGAGGTCATCGTCCGGCGCACCTCGTTCCGGCTGCGCAAGGCCGAGGCCGACGCCCACATCCTCCGCGGATACCTGAAGGCGCTCGACATGCTGGACGAGGTCATCGCCCTCATCCGGCGATCGCCCACCCCGGACGACGCCAAGACCGGCCTGATCGAGCTGCTCGACGTCGACGACATCCAGGCGACCGCGATCCTCAGCCTCCAGCTGCGCCGCCTGGCTGCCCTCGAGCGCCAGAAGATCATCAACGACGCCGCCGAGCTCGAGCGCCTCATCGCCGAGTACAAGGACATCCTCGCCAAGCCGGAGCGGCAGCGGCAGATCATCAGCGAGGAGCTGGCAGCGATCGTCGACCGGTTCGGCGACGAGCGTCGCACCGAGATCCTCCTCGGCTTCGGCGGCGACATGAGCATCGAGGACCTCATCCCCGAGGAGGAGATGGTCGTCACCGTCACGCGCGGCGGGTATGTGAAGCGCACGCGCAGCGACAACTACCGCAGCCAGCACCGCGGAGGACGCGGCGTCCGGGGCGCACAGCTGCGCGCAGACGACGTGGTCGAGCACTTCTTCGTCACCACGACGCACCACTGGCTCCTGTTCTTCACGAACAAGGGGCGCGTGTACCGCGCCAAGGCCTACGAGGTGCAGGAGGGCGGCCGCGATGCCAAGGGGCAGCACGTCGCCAACCTGCTCGCGATGCAGGCGGACGAGGAGATCACCCAGATCCTCGACATCCGCGACTACGCCGTCGCCCAGTACCTCGTGCTCGCCACCCGGCAGGGGCTGCTCAAGAAGACGGCGCTGACCGAGTACGACACCAACCGCACCGGTGGCATCATCGCCATCAACCTGCGCGAAGGCGACGAGCTCGTCTCCGCCCTCCTCGTCAACGAGGACTCCGACCTGCTGCTCGTGTCCCGCAAGGGCATGTCGATCCGCTTCACCGCGACCGATGAGGCGCTCCGCCCGATGGGCCGGAGCACCGCGGGCGTGATCGGCATGCACTTCCGCGGCGACGACGAGCTGCTCGACGCGTCGGTGCTGAACGGAAACTCGGAGGGCGCGTACGTCTTCGTCGTCACCGAGGGCGGCTATGCGAAGCGCACCTCCGTCGACCAGTACCGGGTGCAGAACCGCGGCGGCCTGGGCATCAAGGTCGCGAAGCTCGAGGAATCCCGCGGCGACCTCGCCGGCGCCCTCATCGTCGAGGACGGCGACGAGGTGCTCGTCGTGCTCGCCGGCGGCAAGGTCGTCCGGTCCCAGGTGTCCGAAGTGCCCGCCAAGGGACGCGACACCATGGGAGTAGTTTTCGCCCGATTCGGCGACGAGGACAAAATCATCGCGGTTGCGAAGAACAGTGAACGTAATCTAGACCAGAGCGCGACAGCCGCCGAGGATGCAGAAGGCGTCCCCGTCGACGCCGAGCCTGGGAAGGACGAGTCAGGGGATGAGTAGTGTCGCGGAGAAGCTCGCGCGGAAATCGTCCCGCACGGTGAGCACCAAGCAGGTACGCCTGAAGCTCGTGTACGTCGACTTCTGGTCCGCCGTGAAGCTGTCGTTCCTCATCGCTGTGGCACTCGGCATCGTCCTCATCGTCGGCACCTTCCTCATCTGGATGGTGCTGGCGCAGACCGGAATCTTCGACCGGCTCAGCGGGCTGTTCGGCGAGATCTCGGGAGACTCCAGCTTCAGCCTCACCGCCACCTTCGGACTGCCGCAGGTGCTCGGGTTTACTCTCGTCATCGCACTCCTCAACGTGATCGTCGGCACCGCCCTCGGAGCGATCAGTGCCGTCCTCTACAACCTCAGCGTCCGCATCAGCGGCGGGCTGCTCGTCGGCTTCACCAACCAGTAGGCGAACTGGGGCCCGCGATTCGCGGGGAGACCGTCCGTCCGGTAATGTCGGACGGGTCGAAAACGGGGCTATAGCTCAGGCGGTTAGAGCGCTTCGCTGATAACGAAGAGGTCCGAGGTTCAAGTCCTCGTAGCCCCACTGGCCGTTTTCGGAGGCCAGCCCACGCCGTGCCGAACAGGCACAACGCGAGCCGATCTCGGAAACCGGAGGCTCGGCCGCCGCGTCGGGCGAGCCGGAGAGCCCACGACGCGCGCCGCAGCAGCGGCGGCGCGCCGACAAGCTGGGGACGTAGCTCAATTGGCAGAGCACCGCCTTTGCAAGGCGGGGGTTAGGGGTTCGATTCCCCTCGTCTCCACAGACATGAAACGCCGCCCATCGGGCGGCGTTTGGTGTCTGTGGAGAATGTGCCTATGGCGCTCTGCCGCCAAGGCGGCAGTGCGCGTCGTGGGCAGTCCGGCTCGGCCCGGCGCGGCGGCCCGGCCTTCCGTTCCAGCCTCGGCTCACGATCTGTCTGTGCTGGTTGGTTCCGCAGCTGCTGAGAGACTCCATCACCCCTCTCACCGCTGATTGAGGAGCGGCGCAGCCGCGTCTCGAAATCCACCGGGCGCTCGGGATCAGGCCGCGAAGCCGTCAGCTTGGTCAGCTCAGGATGTCCTTCGTTGCGAAGCGGCCGTAGGCCAGGCCGCCGAAGAACGCGATGTAGCCGAGCTGCAGGAGCGCGTTCTGTCCGAACGAGTCCCACGCGATCGGGTCCCGCAGCAGGTCGGCGAAGCCGAACCAGTAGTGGCTGAACAGCCACGGGTGCAGCCAGTCCAGCTGGGGGAGGGTGTCCAGGATCTGCGCGGCCGCCGCGAGCACGATCGTCGCCGCCATCGCCCCGACCGGCACCGTCGTGAGCGTCGACACGAAGAGCCCGATCGCGCTCAGCCCGAGCAGCGACACCGCCACGTAGGCCGCGAGGAGCAACGCGCGGACCGCGAAGCCGTCGATCCCCACCGTGTTGCCGGATAGGAGCGTCACCGGACCGATGGGGAAGAGGAGCGCGCCGATGCCGACCCCGGCCAGCAGCACCACCAGGGGCGCCGCCAGTGCGAACACCGCAGCCCCCGCATACTTCACCAGGAGCAGGCGCACCCGCCCGGTCGGCGCGACGAGGAGGTAGCGGAGTGTTCCCAGGCTCGCCTCGCCCGCGATCGTGTCGCCCGCGACCACGCCGATCGTGAGCGGAAGGAAGAGCGGGATCGAGACGGTGAGCCCCGTGAAGGACACGAACAGGCCGTTGTCACTGATCGCGGCGAGGAACGCGGGGCCGTTCGACGACGAGCGGATGCGCACGGCGATGCCGACCAGGATCGGCACGAGGGCCAGTGCGGCGAGCATCGCCCACGTGCGCCGGCGACGGAAGAGGACGCTGAGCTCGGAGCCGAGGAGCGCAAAAGCACGGGCCGGCGGCGCCGCCACCGGCTCAGCCCGCGACATCGAAGCCCTCCCCGGTGAGCGCGACGAACCGCTCCTCGAGCGTCTGGTGCTCGACCGCGATGCCGCGAACCCGGACGCCCGCCTCGACGAGGGCGGCGGTCACTCGCTCCGGCAGCAGCTTCCCGTCCAGCTCCGCCGTCACTCCGGAGGCGCCCGCGACCGGCACGAGCCCGAGCCGGCCGAGCACCTCCACCGCCTCGGCGGTGTCCGGGGTCTCGACCCGGACCTCGGACCTGCCCACCTCGCGAAGCTCGTCCAGAGTGCCCTGCGCCACGAGGCGGCCGGCGCTCATCACGGCGACGTGCGTGCACAGCTGCTCGATCTCGGTCAGCAGGTGGCTCGACACGAAGACGGTCGTGCCCTCCTCGGCCAGCGAGCGGATCAGCGTGCGGACCTCGCGAGTGCCCTGCGGGTCGAGCCCGTTCGTCGGCTCATCGAGGACCAGCAGGTCGCGAGGGGCGAGCAGGGCGTTCGCGATGCCGAGCCGCTGCTTCATGCCCAAGGAGTAGGCGGTGACCTTCTTCCCCGCGGCATGTCGCAGGCCCACCCGGTCCAGGGCCGCCGTCACGCGCGCACTGCGCGTCCGGGACGAGCTGGGCGGATCGGCGGCATCGAGGCGGCGGAGGTTGGCGGCACCCGAGAGGAACGGGTAGAAGGCCGGCCCCTCGACGAGCGCGCCGACCCTTGGGAGGACCGAGCGGAGCGCCGAGGGCATCGGCTCGCCGAGCAGGGCGATGTCCCCGCGGGTCGCGGAGGCGAGCCCGAGGATCATCCGGATCGTGGTCGTCTTACCCGAGCCGTTGGGCCCCAGGAAGCCGAAGATCGCCCCGCGAGGGACCTCGAGGTCGAGCCCGTCGACGGCCTTCTGCCGGCCGAACTCCTTGGTCAGTCCCGTCGTCCGGATCGCGGCCTCGGCGGCCGTCACCGGGCGGCGGCCTCGAGGGCCTCGACGGGGACGGCGCCGGCGAGGAGCCGGCCGTCGGCGGTGAACAGGACGGAGACGAGCGACGTCTGCAGAGCGCGACCCTCGGCGACGGGGGTGGTGAGCTGGGCGAGGAGCGCCGACGATGATCCGGCCGAGCCGAGCACGTCGACGGGGAGCGCGACGACGGTGTCCCACCCGGCGCCCGTCACGGTGGGCGAGGGCAGGTCCGGTGCGGCGTAGCCTTCGGGCGGCCCGCTCGGCAGCTCCTCCTCGGTCACCCGTGTGTCGGCCGACGGGGTGAAGGTGAAGGTGTCCGCAGGCGGAGCGGAGAAGTCGATGGAGGTGAAGCCGACACGGACCGCGTCGGTGCTCTGGCCACGAGCGGTCACGGCCACCTCCAGGGGCAGCCCGGTGTCGGAGTCGACCGAGACGGTGACGCTCCCCACGAGGGTGTCGTCCGACTTCGGCGTCAGCACGAGCTCGTAGACCGGGCGTCCCGCGACGGAGCCGGTGGCGACGTCGACCTCGGTGGTGGGATCGACGGCGGCGAGCAGCTTCTCGGCCAGCTCGGCGGGGGTCGCGCTCAGCTGCGGTGCGGCGCCGGAGCCCTCGGGGAGCACGACGTGATGAGCGGCGCGCTGCTTCGAGTCGTAGATCCAGACGTCCGAGCCGTTCCGGTAGAGGTCGCGCTCGGCGAGGTCGTCGAGCACCTGCACGCGCTCCCGCTCGGCCCCATCGACGAACACCTGGGCGGTGTGGTCGGCGGTCAGGAGCTCGAGCACCGCCGAGGTGGAGTCGGCGCCGGATGAGTAGCCGCGCGCAGACTTGGGCAGCTCGGGCAGGCCGAGGTCGGAGCTCTGCTCGACGGTCCCCGAGAACCGGGTAGCCGAGCTGCCGGCGATCAGCGCCAGCACCTCGTCCGCGGACTTCTCGGGAAGACGAGCGCCGGCGGCGCTGCCGAAGGCCGGCACGCCCAGGGCGGCAGCCGCGATGACGGCGGCGGGAATCGCGGCGGGCAGCCAGCGGGAGACCTTGTTCACTTCGATCACCTCAGTAGGGAATTGAAGGCGATGGTACGCGTGATCCTCCTGATGCCGCTGGGAACGGCCTGCTTAACCACGTCGAGGACCCCGGCTGATGCCGGAGCCCTCGACGAGAAGGATGCGCGCTACGCGGTGGGCGTCTTGGGGACGTCCGTGGGGTTCGTGCTCCCCGTCGCGTCCGGCTCGTCGTCGGCGATCCAGAGGTCGTCGTCGGCGCGGAAGGTCTGCCAGGCGGCGTAGGCGACGCCGGCGAGGGCGAGAACTCCGAGCACGATGAGTGCGACGGTGCCGACACCCGGTCCGGACTTCTTCGGGGGCTCGGGAGCCTTGGCGAAGAGGCCCGTGCCGGCCTTCGCGGCAGCCAGCACGCCCAGTGCGGACGCGATGACGCCGTTCACTCCGGGGATGACATCGTGGGCGACCTTGGCGCTCACGCCGGTCGCGACGGCGCGGCCGAGAACGGACGCCTTGTCGACGGACGGCTTGACCCGCGACTCATAGGTGGTCTTCACGCGCGGCACGACGTGCTCCTGCGTGAGAAGGTTCGCCTGCTGGGTGGCGCCGCGCAGGACGTTGGATGCGTGATCCAGCACCTCCTGCTGCTCCTGCCACAGCTCCTCGGCGCTGCTCCGCAGCCGCTTCAATGCCTTCTTGCGCTTGCGGGAGAGCTTCATCTCCTGCCTCCAATGGGTTGCTCGCGTTGGGTTGATCGCGGAATTCCTCCATCTTGCCATCCAGAGCGCTGGGAGCGCCCTGGGGAGTTTTTGCGGGCCGATTAGGGTAGAGCCATGACTCAGCACACGGCAGTTGCCACTCTCCACACGACTCAGGGCGACATCCGCGTGAACCTGTTCGGCAATCACGCACCCAAGACGGTCAAGAACTTCATCGGCCTCGCCACCGGCGACGGCGAGTGGACCGACCCGACCACCGGCGCCAAGGGCGAAGGCCCGCTGTACAAGGACATCGTCTTCCACCGCATCATCCCGAACTTCATGATCCAGGGCGGCGACCCGCTCGGCACCGGAACGGGCGGCCCGGGCTACGAGTTCGACGACGAGATCTCGCCCGACCTCGACTTCACCCAGCCCTACATCCTCGCCATGGCGAACGCCGGCAAGCGCGGGGGCAAGGGCACCAACGGCTCGCAGTTCTTCATCACCACCGGACCCACCACGTGGCTCCAGGGTGCGCACACCATCTTCGGCGTCGTCGCGGATGACGAGTCGCGCGCCGTCGTCGACAAGCTCGGGGCGGTCCCCACCGACGGTCGCGACCGCCCGCTGGAGGAGCAGGTCCTCACGGGCATCACCATCAGCGAGCGGTGACCTTCTCCCGCGGCAGGAGCGGGGCGGCCTGGCGTCGCTTCCGCAGCGCCGTGGCGCCTTCGGTCACCTATGTGCTGATCATGATCACGCTGCTCGTCTTCCTCGCGCAGCTGATCCCGGGATCACCGGTCACGAACGCCCTGCTGTTCGCGCCGGCCTATGTGGAGCCGGCGACCGGCTATCCCTACGAGCCGTGGCGGCTGCTCACCGTGGCCCTCGTGCACTCGCCCGGCGTGATCCTGCACATCGCCTTCAACATGATCGCGCTGTGGATGTTCGGGCAGCAGATCGAGGTGGCGATGGGCCGGTGGCGCTTCCTGCTGACCTACCTGCTGTCGGCGCTCGGCGGCTCCATCGCGGTGCTCTACCTCGGGGCGACGCTGCAGAGCGTCGTGGGCGCATCCGGGGCGATCTTCGGCCTGCTGGGGGCGTACTTCGTGATCGCGCGGAAGCTCGGCGGAAACGCCACGGGCATCCTCGTGCTCATCGCGCTGAACCTCGGGATCGGGCTGTTCGTGCGGACGATCTCCTGGCAGGCCCACGTGGGCGGGCTCATCACGGGCGCCCTGGTGGCGCTCATCATCGTTCAGACCCGCAAGCGCACGCAGCAGCGGCTGCAGGTGCTCCTGCTCGCCGCATTCACGGTGGTTCTGCTCATCGCCGCCGCCTGGCCGGCCCTTACGGGGACCCTCGCGCCCTAGTTATCCACAGGCTCTCCACACTGTGCAAAGTTACACAGCTGTAATACCGGAGTGACCAGCAGATTCTCAGCACTCTGTACCCCGGAAGGGGACTGACACGAAAGGCCAGCGTCATGCCGAACCTCGGACTGCTGTTCGACGTCGATGGGCCGCTCGCGAGTCCGCTCACCCGCACGGTCGCGATCCCCGGCATCCTGGACGATCTGGTGACCCTGGCGGCCGCCGGTGTGCCCATCGCCTTCATCACGGGCCGCTCGGACGCCTTCGTCGAGGAGCAGCTCCTCGCGCCGCTCCTCGACGCCGGCCTGCCCGCCGCCCTCGAGTCCGGCCACGGCCGGATGTTCGGCGTCTTCGAGAAGGGCGCGGTGTGGGCGCCGATCACCGCCACCGGGATGGGCGCCATCACGGTGGACGAGAGCGTGCGGCTGCCGGAGTCGGTCGTCCACGGGCTGCGCACACTGACGGAGCGCGAGTTCGCCGACACCATGTTCTTCGACGACACCAAGCGCGCCATGGTCTCGGTCGAGCAGCGCACCGACGTCGACGCCGACCGCTACAAGGCGGCCCAGGCCGCCTTCAACGACGCGGCCTTCGCCCTCCTGGTCCGTGCGGGTGTGGGGATCGGCTATGGCAGCCGCTTCCGGGCCGACGAGCAGGGCGAGCTCCCCTTCCGCATCGATCCCACGATCATCTCGACCGACATCGAGTCGGTGCTGCTCGACAAGGATCGCGGCGCCGAGCGTGCGGTCCGCTACTTCTCAGAGCTCGGCGAGCTGCCGCGGCGCTGGCGGACGGTCGGCGACTCGCGCAGCGACTACAAGATGGCGGACTACCTCCACGCGGCCGGCTTCGAGGTCGCGCACGTGGACGTGCGCCCGAGCGACGGCATTCCCGAAAAGCCCTACCCCGTGGTCACCCTCGGCGACAGCATCCACGACGAGGCCGGGGCACTCTTCCTCGACCACTGGGTCGAGGAGCTCACGGGCTAGCGCCAGCGCGTCGTCATCAGGAAGCCGATGAAGGCGATCCCGAAGCCGATGAGGATGTTCCAGCTCTGCAGATCCGGGATGGGCAGGGTGCCCTGGCTCACGTAGAAGACGATGATCCACGCGAGGCCCACCAGCATGAAGCCGAACATGACGGGCTTGAACCACACCGGGTTGGGCGCGTCACCAGTGCGCTCCTCGGTGCGGAGCTCGGGTCGGACGCGGGTTCGTGCCATGCGGGGAGTCTAGCAAAGCGCGCTCGCGGTGCCTGGGAGGCGCCCTCGGCCGGGCAGGTGCGAGACTGTACGGGCCATGACCCGCATCCTCGTGATCGACAACTACGACAGCTTCGTCTACACCCTGGACGGCTACCTCAAGCAGCTCGGGGCCGAGACCGAGGTCGTGCGCAACGACAGCATCCCCGAGGCGGACCTCGCGGCGCGCATGAGCGAGTACGACGGGGTGCTGCTCTCGCCGGGGCCGGGGAAGCCCGCGGACGCCGGCGTCTCAGTGCCCGCGGTGGGTGTGGCCCTCGAGCTGGAGCTTCCGCTGTTGGGAGTGTGCCTCGGCCACCAGGCGATCGCGGAGGCCCGCGGCGCCGTGGTGACGAACGCCGAGGAGCTCATGCACGGCAAGACGTCGTCGATCGAGCATGACGGCAGCGCCTTCTACGACGGCGTGCCCCAGCCCTTCACCGCGACGCGGTACCACTCGCTCGCGGTGGTGGACGAGACCGTTCCGGACGACCTCGTCGTCACCTCCCGCACGCAGGGCGGGGTCATCATGGGACTCCGGCACGTGGAGGCGCCCGTCTTCGGGGTGCAGTTCCACCCCGAGTCGGTGCTGACCGAGGGCGGCTACGTGATGCTCGGCAACTGGCTCGGCCTCGTGGGCCTCGCCGATGCCCCGGAGCGCGCGAAGACGCTGCACCCGCTCCTCACGGCCCGCCGCGCCTGACCCCTGTCGAGGTGGCACCTGCTGCTGTTCCCTCGGCGAGATGGCAGCACCTAGTGCCACCTCGCGGCTCTACTTCGCGTCGCAGTAGGTGATCGTGACCTCGGAGCCCTGAGCCACCGTGCCCGGGGCGAGCGACTGCGTCACGACCTTGTCGGACGCCTCGCCGCAGTTGGTGGTCGGCGTGATGCTGACACGGAGCAGCAGCTCGGGTCCCTCCAGCAGCGCGCGGGCCTCGGCCACCGACATGTTCCGCACGTCCGGCATCTCGACACGGCCGTCGGAGATGACCAGGTTCACCGTCGTGCCCTCCGCGATCTGCGTCCCGACCGTGGGGTCCGCGCGCAGCACAGCGCCTTCCGGGACAGTGGGGGAGTGCTCACGGGTGAGGGTGCCGATGGTGAACTTCGACTTCGTGATGAGGTCCTCGGCCGCGCCCTGGGCGAGTCCCACGACGTTCGGCACCGCCGACTGGGTGGGGCCGCTCGAGACGTACACGTCGATCTTGGTGTCCGGGCTCACGATCGTGCCCGGATCCGGGACGGTGCGCACCACCTGGTCCACCGCATAGATGTTGCTCGGCTCCGAGTGCTTCACGGCCTCGAGGTCCAGATCGCTCAGCGCTGCCGCGGCATCGTCGTACGGCTGGCCGGCGAGGGCAGGAACCTCCCGCGAGACATCGGGAAGTCCTTGACTCGGGGTCAGGGTGAAGACCCAGATGACGACCGCGACGACGATCACGGCCACGCTGAGGATGCCTGCCCAGATCCACACGGCCGGCGGCCGCGTCTGCGTGCGGACCACCGTGTCGTCGTCGACCGCGAGCTGCTTCATGGCCGGGTTGGCGGTGAGGGGATCGACGGGCGGAGCACCGAACAGGCCCGCCGCGGCGTCCTGCGACGGCAGCCGTCGCGCCGGCAGCTGCCCGGAGGCGGCCGTGTGCACGTCGTCGCGGAACTCCGCCGCGCTCTGGTAGCGCTCGAACTTGTCCTTCGACAGCGCGCGCAGCGTGACCTGGTCCATGGCCTTCGAGACCTTGGGGTTGATCGAGCTGGGGGTGGGCGCCGCCTCGCTGACGTGCTGATAGGCCACCGCGACCGGGGTGTCCCCGCGGAAGGGCTGGCGCCCCACGAGCATCTCGAACAGCACGACGCCGGTCGAGTAGAGGTCGGTGCGTGCGTCCACCGTCTCGCCGCGCGCCTGCTCCGGCGAGAAGTAGGCGGCGGTCCCGAGGATGGCGGTGGTCTGCGCCACGGTGGCGGACGAGTCGGAGATGGCGCGGGCGATGCCGAAGTCCATGACCTTCACCTGTCCGGTGCGCGTGATCATGATGTTGCCGGGCTTGATGTCGCGGTGCACGACGCCTGCGCGGTGCGAGTACTCGAGCGCGGTCAGGATGCCGTCGACGATGTGCACGGCCTCTGCCGGCTCCAGCGGGCCCATCGCGATGATGTCCTTCAGGAGCTTGCCGTCGACGTACTCCATGACGATGAACGGCTGCGGCGTCTCGACGCCGTGGGCGTCACGCACGACCTCCTCGCCGGCGTCGAAGACGCGGACGATGGTCGGATGCGCCATCCGGGCGGCGGACTGCGCCTCCTGGCGGAAGCGCGTGCGGAACGCCGGATCGTTGGCGAGGGACGACTTCAGCAGCTTGATCGCGACCGTGCGCCCGAGCCGGTTGTCGGTGCCCAGGTGCACGTCGGCCATGCCGCCGCGGCCGAGGAGCGAGCCGATCTGGTAGCGGCCGGCGAGCAGGCGCCGCGTCTCCGGCTGGGGGCGGGCGGTCGGGCCGGTTGAGGTCGTCACCGAGACTCAGCCTCCGGGGGTGGCAGTCGGAGACGGCGTCGTCGGCGTCGGGGTCACCGGGATCGTGAGGTCACCGGACGGGTCGGAGTTGCGGGAGCCGCAGTAGGCGACGTAGTTCACGGTGATGGGGCCGGTGCTGTCCGCGGCGAACTGGTAGTTCGTGGTGCCCGCGTTGACGTTGAAGCTGCCGTCGGAGCCCCCGGCACCCGCGATGCTCACGGTGTAGCCGCTGAGCGCCGTCCCGGCCGGGCACTTGCTGTAGCCGGGCCACTGCACGTTCACGGTGGCGCCCTGCGGCACGGGCGTGGCCGGGCTCTTCACGGTCGGGGCGTCCGGGGCCGGGATGGACGCCATCTCCGTGTAGTACGTGACCTTCACGGCCGTGCCCTTGGCGACGTTGCCCGACGGGTTCACGTCGGAGACGAGGCCCACCTGCTCCTCGGTGCCTGCGGCGTCGCCCTCGACCAGGGTGACGCTGACGCCGAGGGCCTCGAGCTCCGCCTGGACGTCCTCGAAAGGCCGGTCGACATAGGCGTTCCGGTCGATGTTGACCGTGTTCGCCGTCGGGGTGGCGGAGGGCGTCGGGGTGGCCGACGGGGTGGCCGAGACCGACGGCGATGCGCTGGGGCTCGGCGTCGCCCCGCCCCGCGGGTTGAGGAACAGCGCGGCGAGCATGGCGATGAGGCCGATGGCCAGGATGGCGACGATGACGATCAGGGGGATCGTCCAGGGGCTGCGCTTGTGCGGCTCCTCGTCGAGCTCCTCCGCCGTGGCGGCCGCGCCGACGGCGCCGGCGGCACCGAAGCCGAGCCCTGCGGCGGGCAGCACGGTCGTCGCCGCTGCGGTGTTGGCGCCGGCCGACGGGAGCAGCTGGGTGGCCGCGTCCGAGGGAAGGATCGAGGCGCCGTGGGGGAGGATCCCGGGGACGGCGGAGGCGGCACTCGCGACGTCGCCGCGGCGCAGGGCCTGCGCGGCACGAGCGAGATTGGCGGCGGAGGCCGGGCGGTCGGAGGGGCTCTTCGCGATGCAGGAGAGCACGAGGTTGCGCACCGGCTCGGGCACGCTCGCCGGCAGGTCCGGCGGCGTCTCGTTGATCTGCGCCATCGCGATCGCCACCTGGGACTCGCCCGTGAAGGGGCGACGGCCGGCGAGGGCCTCGTAGGCGACGATGCCGAGCGAGTAGATGTCGGTCGCCGGCGACGCAGGGTGGCCGCTGGCCTGCTCGGGGAGAGGTACTGGACCGTCCCCATGACCTGGCCGGTCGCGGTGAGCGGCACCTGGTCGGCGATCCGGGCGATGCCGAAGTCGGTGATCTTGACGCGGCCGTCCGGCGTGATGAGGAGGTTGCCGGGCTTGATGTCGCGGTGCACGAGGCCCGCCGCGTGGGCGGCCTGCAGCGCGGACGCGGTCTGCGCGACGATGTCGAGCACCCGGTCGGTGGACAGGATGCGCTCGCGCTCGAGGATGGTGGAGAGCGCCTCGCCGGGCACGAGCTCCATCACGAGGTAGGCGCTGCCCTCCTCCTCGCCGTAGTCGTAGACGTTGGCGATGCCCTCATGGTTCACGAGAGCGGCGTGGCGGGCCTCCGCGCGGAAGCGCTCGAGGAAGCCGGGGTCGCCCAGATACTCGTCCTTGAGGATCTTGATGGCGACGGTGCGCCCGATGACGAGATCCGTGGCTTCCCAGACCTCGCCCATGCCGCCGATGGCGACACGGTTCTTGAGCTGGTAGCGACCGCCGAAGGTGACGCCAGTGACCGGCCTCATCGATTCAGCACCGCCTCAAACACCTGCTTCGCTATGGGCGCGGCGACCAGATTCCCGAATCCGGTCTGACCGAGCCCTCCCCGTTCTCCACCACGACCGCGACGGCCACCTTCGGGTTGTCAGCGGGGGCGAACCCGGTGAACCAGAGGGTGTACGGGTCATCCCCGCCGTTCTGCGCAGTACCCGTCTTGCCGGCCACGCTGATCCCGTCCATTCTTGCATTGCTGGCCGCCCCGTTCTCGACATTGGCCACCATCATCTGGGTGACCGTTGCCGAGGTGTTATCACTGATGGGCGTCGAGAAGACCTCGGGCTGGAAGTCCTGCCGCACCGTGAGGTCGGGGGCGAGGATCTGGTCGATCAGGTTCGGCTTCATGACCGCGCCCTTGTTGGCGATCCCGGCGGACACCATCGCCATCTGCAGCGGCGTCGCGCGGTCCTCGTACTGGCCGAACGACGACATGGCCAGCTGCGCCTCGTCGAGACCGTCCGGGTAGCTGCTGGGGGTGACCTTCATCGGGATGCTCAGCTCCTGTCCGAAGCCGTATGCGGACGCCATCTTCGAGATGGTGTCCTCGCCGAGCTGGAGACCGAGCTCGGCGAAGGGGATGTTGCAGGACAGGCGGAGGGCCGTGGCGAGCGTGGCGGTGGAGCCGCCGCCGCAGTCGGCCCCCTCCGAGTTGGTGATCTCGGTCTCCGTGCCCGGGAGCGTGAAGGTGCCGGGGTTCGGCAGCTCGCTGTCGGGCGTGAACTTGCCGCTCTCGATGGCGGCCGACGTCATGACGAGCTTGAAGGTCGACCCGGGCGGGTTGAGGTTGCCTCCGATGGCCCGGTTCTGCAGAGGCTCGCTCGGGTCGTTGATCAGGGTCTCGTAGGCCGCTTCGGCCGTGTCCCCGTCGTGCACGGCGAGGGCGTTCGGGTCGAAGCCCGGCTTCGAGACCATCGCGAGGATCTTGCCGGTCGAGGGCTCGATCGCGACGACGGCGCCCTGCTGGTCGCCGAGCGCGTCGTAGGCGGCCTGCTGGACGACCGGGTCGAGGGTGAGCTCCACCGAGTCCCCCTGGGGCTTCTGGCCGGTGAGGATGCTGCCCAGCTGGTCGAAGAACTGCGAGTTCGCCGTGCCGCTGAGGTACTGGTTCATCGCGCCCTCGATGCCGGTCGGCTCCCCGCCGAGGGTGAGGTAGCCGGTGACCGAGGAGTACAGGTCCGCGTTCGGGTACGTGCGCTGGAACTTGTAGACGTCGTCGGCCGGCACGGACTGCGCGATCGGCTGCCCGGCGACGAGGATCGAGCCGCGCTGCGCGGAGTAGCTCTGGTAGAGCGTTCGCACGTTGCGCGAGTCGGTGCGGAGGTTGTCGACCTGGAACACCTGGATGATCGAGGTGGAGCCGAACAGCACCGCGAACATGAGGACGACGAGGACGCTGATGCGCTTGAGCTCGCGGTTCATACGACGAGCCTCGGCTGGTTGCGCACCGAGTCGGAGATCCGCAGCAGCAGCGCGGCGATGATCCAGTTCGCGACGAGCGAGGACCCTCCGGCGGCGAGGAACGGCGTGGTGAGGCCGGTCAGCGGAATGACGCGCGTGACGCCGCCGATGACGATGAAGCACTGCAGCGCGAGGACGAAGGAGAGGCCCACCGCGAGGAGCTTGCCGAAGTCGTCCTGCCCGGCGAAGCCGATCCGGAAGCCGCGGGACACGAGGAGCAGGTAGAGCGCGAGGATCACGAAGAGGCCGGTGAGGCCGAGCTCCTCGCCGAGCGTCGCGATGATGTAGTCGCTCTGCGCCACCGGCGTCACCTCGGGCATGCCCTGCCCCAGCCCGGTGCCCACGACGCCTCCGTTGGCGAGCCCGAAGAGGCCCTGCACGAGCTGGTAGGAGCCGCCGTCGCTGTTGTAGACGTCCGGGTTGAAGGCGTCGAGCCAGTTCTGGAGCCGGCCGTGGACGTAGTCGAGGGTCTGACTGGCGATGAGTGCGCCGCCGACGAACAGGACGAGGCCGAGGAGGATCCAGCTGAACCGCCCGGTCGCGACGTAGATCATCACGAGGAAGAGGCCGAAGTAGAGAAGCGCCGTGCCGAGGTCGCGCTGGAACACGATGACGCTCATCGCGACCGCCCAGACGACGAGGATTGGGCCGAGGTCCTTGCCGCGGGGCAGCTGGATGCCGAGCACCTTGCGGCCGACCATGGAGAGGACTCGCGCCTGCTCACCAGGTAGCCGGCGAAGAAGACAGCGAGGGCGATCTTCGCGATCTCGCCGGGCTGGAAGGAGAAGGGCCCGATGCTGATCCAGACGCGAGCGCCGTTGATGGTCTGGCCGATGCCCGGAAGCATCGGCAGCAGCAGGAGCAGGACCGACACCAGCATCGCCAGGTAGGTGTAGCGCTGCAGCACCCGGTGGTTGCGGATGACGATGAGCACGGCGAGGGCGCAGACGATGGCGATCGCCGACCAGACGATCTGCCGGATCGCGACCGAGTCGGTGAAGCCCTCATCGCCGTTCGCGACGTCGATCCGGTAGATGCCGGCGATGCCCAGGCCGTTCAGGAGGGTGGCGATCGGCAGCACGAACGGATCGGCCTCGCTCGCGGTGAACCGCAGGACGAGGTGCACCATCAGCGTCAGCAGCGAGAGTCCGGCGACGAGCACGATGACGTTCGGCTGCACGGCCCCCGTCGCGCCGAGCTGCACGAGCACGATCGCGGCCGCGTTGATGGCCCACACCACGACCAGCAGCGCGATCTCGAGATTCCTCAGCCGGCGGGGCATGCGCATGGTGCGCACGCGCTCGGTGCGCCCGCGCGGCAGGGCGCCGGTCGCCGTGTCCGTCATCGTCTCGTTCCCGTTGTGACCACCGATTCGAGGTTGTCGATGATCGCAGAGGCGTGCTGGGCGGTCGCTGCGGGGATCGTCGCCTCGACCTGCGCCTGGTAGTACATCGGCA
Source organism: Naasia aerilata (assembly GCF_030296595.1). Lineage (GTDB taxonomy): Bacteria > Actinomycetota > Actinomycetes > Actinomycetales > Microbacteriaceae > Naasia > Naasia aerilata. Next base: position 1,171,352 of record NZ_AP027731.1, read on the forward strand.
ATCGGTCCACCGGGATGTCGGTGTCGCGGACCACTGCGGAGAGCGGGAAGGGGCCGACCGAGGCCTGCACCCCCTGATAGACGGCGACGTTGCCGTCCGCTTCACCGACGTAGAACTGCTGCTGCGTCCACGCGTAGCCCAGGATCGCGCCGAGGATCGCACCAAGAGCGACGATCCCGATCACGATCAGCCAGATGAGTCGGCGGCGGCGCGCGCGGCGGCGGTCCTCCGCGATGAGCCGCTCGAGGTAGTCGTCGTCGTCCGCCTCGACGTGGGTCTCGCGCGCGACCGCGGTGGACTTGAGGGGGTGCAGGAGGATCGAGGGGAGCCGGAGCCGGCGTCCGCCCTCCGAGTCGAACTCGAGCGGCCCTGCGGCGGACCCGACGGTCACCGCCTCCTCCGGCGTCTCGGGCCCCTCCGGGTCCACGTCGACCACGATGACCGTCACATTGTCGGGCGCGCCCTGCTCGAGCGCCTCCCGGATCAGGCGGTCGGCGACGGCGGCAGCCTCGGCGTGGTCGCCGAGCACGGAGCGGATGCGGTCCTCGTTGACGTAGCTGCTGAGGCCGTCGGAGCAGATCATCCACCGGTCGCCCTTGGTGGTGGTGAGGATGCTCGTGTCGATCTCGGGTGCCTGGTCGATGTCCCCGAGCACGCGCATGAGAACGGAGCGCCGAGGGTGGACGAGGGCCTCCTCGGGCGTGATGCGGCCGCTGTCGACGAGGCGCTGCACGAACGTGTGGTCCGTCGTGATCTGGGAGAGCTCGCCGTCGCGCAGCAGGTAGATGCGCGAGTCGCCGATGTGGGCGATCGCCATGCTGTCGCCGACCCGGATCATCGCGGACACCGTTGTGCCCATGCCGGTCAGCTCGGGGTGCTCGAAGACCGTCTCGGCGAGCAGCTGGTTCGCGGCGACGAGGGCCGACTGCAGAGCGAACTCCGCATCCTGCGGGGAGGAGTAGCGGGCGGTGTCGGTCTCGGCGATGCGGTTGACGGCGATGGCTGAGGCGACGTCACCGCCGGCGTGGCCGCCCATCCCGTCGGCGACGACGAAGAGCTGGGACCCGGCGAACCCGGAATCCTGGTTGTTGGAGCGCACCTTCCCGACATGCGAGACGGCAGCCCCGAGCGTTCTCTGGACCATCCGGGGCGGCTACCGTCGCAGCTCGAAGCTCGTCGCGCCGACCTTGACCGGGGTGTTGACCGGGACCTGGGTCGGGATCGTCACCCGCTTGCCGTCGAGGAAGGTGCCGTTGGTCGAGTCGAGGTCCTGAATGACCCACTCGTCGTTCCAGAGCAGCAGCCGGGCATGGTGGGTTGAGGTGTAGTCGTCGAGGATCTGCAGGCCCGACTCGCTGGACCGGCCGATGGTGAGCGGCTCCGTGCCGAGCTCGATCTCTACGCCGGCCTTCGGGCCCGAGGTGATGACGAGCCGGCTCGCGGTCCGCGTGGTCGCCATCGGCTTGGAGATGCCCCCGCCGGCGTAGGCGGGCCGGTGGGCAGGGACTGCACGGCGGGCGGCGTGGAGACCGGGACGGAGGCGGGGGCCGCGGCGAACGCCGGCTGCTCCTGGAGTCGCCGGACGCGCGTGCCGAACAGGTCCGAGCGGAGCGCGTAGACGATCGCGAAGACGAACGCCCAGAGCAGGACGAGGAACGCGATCCGGAGGATCAGCAGGGTGAGGTCGCTCATCGCCCGCCCCAGAAGTTGCCGAGGTTGTCGTTCGCGGGACCGGAGGCGGAGCCGTCCGCGTTCTGCGGGACCACCCGGAACACGATCCGCGTCCGGCCGATCTGCACCACGGACTCCGGCGGCAGGACCGCCTTGTCGATGCGCTCGCCGTTGAGGGTCGTGCCGTTGGTCGAGCCGAGGTCGTTCACCTGCGCGCGGGACCCGTCCCAGAGGATCTCGACGTGGCGGCGGCTCGTTCCGCTGTCGTCGATCGTGATGTCGGCGTCGGAGCCGCGGCCGATCACGATGCGGCCCTGCTTAAGGGATAGCGCTTCCCGGCGACGTCGACGACCGCCGTCCAGGCCACCTCCCCGCCGCGGGCCGTGCCGGAGTCTACCTGCACCAGGCCGTCCGCGACGCTCTCGTCCGGCGCCAGGGAGATGCTGAGGGCGCCCGCGAACTGGTAGCCCTGCGTCTTCGCATGCTGCTGGACCAGTGCGGTCAACTCGTCGGTGAGGCTCGGACCCATCGCGGACATCCTCTCGAAGTCCGTCGGGGACAGGCGCACGGTGAAGCGGTTCGGCGCGAGAATCCTGTCGCGCGCGACGATCGCCGCATGCGTGTCGAGCTCCTTGCGCAGCGCAGCGGTGATCTCGATCGGCTGCAGACTGGACTTGAACGTCCGAGCGAAGGCCCCGTTGACCGCGCGCTCGAGACCTCTTTCGAAGTTGTCGAGTATGCCCACGAGTTCGCGGCCTTCCGGTCGAGCGCGCGCGGGAACCCCGCGCCTGGCTTATTGAATGGTAGCCCGCCGCCCCCGCCGCCCCCGTCAGGGGCGCGGCCCGCTTGACGGCGGTTCACCGCAGCACTTCGGACTGTCCGCATCGGTCTCCGGTTGCGGTTTGTCCGGAACGATGCGGTTCCGTCGGCCCTGCGGCGTCGTGCTAATCTCGACGATCGGCGCGCAAGCGCCATGGTGAGCGCGAGTGGCGGAATAGGCAGACGCGCACGGTTCAGGTCCGTGTGCCCGTGAGGGCGTGGGGGTTCAACTCCCCCTCGCGCACCAGAGGAGCAGGTTCCAGCGAACCGGCTCGGGAGGACAGGGGCCTCGACGGGGCCCTTTTTCTTCGCCCTTTCTCCGTCCCCTGGTCCGCTCAGGGCTGCCTCCCACCGTCGTCCGCCTCGCGCAGGGAGGCGATCATGCTCCGGAGGAGCCGGCGCGCTCCGGACTGCTCCTCCTCGGTCATTCCAAACAGCATCCTCACCTCCACGGACCGGACCGCGGCACTCGCCTGCGCAAGGCTCCGCCTGCCGCGCTCGGTGAGCCGTGCGGGAAGCACCTTGCCGACGCGGCCCTCGACCGGACGGCTCACGACGCCGTCGCGCTCGAGGGCCTGCAGCAGCACGTTCATGGACTGGCGCGTCACGAACGCGCCCCGGGCCAGCTCCGAGTTGGACAGGCCGGGGCGCTGGGCGAGCAGCTCGAGGCAGGAGTAGTGCGTGACGGTCATCCCGAGCGGGCGGAGCACGGCCTCCATCTCCGCGCGCAGCGCACTCGCCGCCTCCTTCAGCAGGTAGCCGACCGACGTCTCGAGGTCCACTCCGTCTTGCGCCATGTCAGAAGTCTGACATAGAGTCGATGTCAGAAAACTGACACACCAACACAAGGAGCACCTCATGCCCGTCACCGGCCCCGACTTCCTCAGCCTGCAAGTGCGCGACCTCGACGCCTCCCGGGCGTTCTACGAGCACTACCTCGGTCTCGTCCGGTCGCAGGCAGGCCCGCCCCACGCGGTCGTCTTCGAGACGACGCCGATCGCGTTCGCTCTCCGGGACCTCGTCCCGGGCACCGACCTCTCCGCCATCGAACACCCCGGCATCGGGGCCGCGATCTGGCTGCACGCGACCGACGTCCAGGCGATCCACGACGCCCTCGCCGCCGACGGCCACCGGATCGTCGCCGCGCCGATCGACGGGCCTTTCGGTCGCACCTTCACGCTCGCCGACCCGGACGGGTACCAGGTCACCCTGCACGACCGCGCCTGAGCCTCCCCGGCGCCCGCGCTAGAGGAGCTTCCGCTCCAGTGCCCATGCGGTGAGCTCGTGGCGCGAGCTCAGCTGAAGCTTGCGGAGCACCGAAGACACGTGCGTCTCGACCGTCTTCGGGGAGATGTAGAGCTCGGCGGCGACGTCCCGGTAGGCGAAGCCCCGGGCGATCAGCCGCATGACCTCCTGCTCGCGCGCGGAGAGCCGGTCGAGCTCTTCGGTGGTCTCGGCCGTCTCCCCGGAGACGACGCCGAACGCGTCGAGCACGAAGCCGGCGAGCCGCGGCGAGAAGACGGCGTCGCCGTCCGCGACCCGGCGGGCTGCCTCGGACACCTCCCGTCCGGAGGCCGACTTCGTGATGTAGCCGCGCGCACCGGCTCGGATCACGCGGACCACGTCGTCGGCGGCGTCGGAGACGCTGAGCGCCAGGAAGCGGGTCTCGGCGCCGGTCCGTGCGACCTCGCGGATGACCTCGGCGCCGCCCCCGCCGCGCCCGCCGGGCAGGTGCACGTCGAGGAGGGCGACCCGGGGCCGGGTCTCGGCGACGATCCGGATCGCGTCGTCGACCGTCGCCGCCTCGCCCAGCACGGTGATCGCCGGGTCCAGGTCTGCGCGCAGGCCGGAGCGGAAGATGGAGTGGTCGTCGACGATCACGACCGTCAGATCATCGTTCGGCATGGCTTCCAGTCTCATCCGCAGGTGTGCTGATCGTCAGGGTGACGCTCGTGCCGCGCCCACCGGGCCCGCTCGTGATGCGCGCTGCGCCACCGGCCCGCCGCATCCGCTCGGCGATGGAACCGCGGACGCCCATGCGGTCGGCGGGCACGTCCTCGAGCGCGAAGCCCGGGCCACGGTCCGTGACCACCAGCTCCGTGCGGCCCTCCCCGGACTCGAGGTAGACGGAGACGTCGCCGCCGGCGTGGCGGGCCGCGTTGAGCATCGCCTCGCGCGCCGCCGCAGCGATGGCCTCCGGCAGTGGGGCGGTGACGCTCCCCACCGTCACCACGTCGAAGCGCACGGGGAAGTCCTGCTCGATCTCGGCGGCGAACGCACGCAGGGCCGCCCCGGCGTCGGCGGCCGAGGTGGTCGACCCGGTGAACAGCCAGTCGCGGAGGTCCCGCTCCTGCGCGCGCGCGAGCCGGGCGACGTCGGTCGACGGGCCGGCCTTCTGCTGGATGAGGGCGAGCGTCTGCAGCACCGAGTCGTGCAGGTGGGCGGCGATCTCGGCCCGCTCGCTCTCCCGGACGCGCGCCGCGCGCTCCTCGCTCAGGTCGCGGTTGAGCCGCACGAGCCAGGGAGCGACGACCACGGCGACGGCGACGAGCACCGTGGCGGATGCGATCACGACGGTCCAGATGTCGGGGCGGTCGCTCGTCACGAAGAACAGCAGGATCCCCACGGTCACGAGGACGAGTGCGGCCAGGGCACGCACGAGCACCGGCGAGGACTGCGCCACGCCGCTGCGCAGCTCGGCGAACTGCCGCCAGGCCATCGCCGCGCCTGCCAGCACGACGATGGCCGGGATGACCACCGCCAGAGGCACCGGGACGCCCAGCCGCGAGGCGAGGAGCGCGGCGGCGGCGGCCAGGAGGGCGATGCCGAGGAGGATCTCCGTCACCCGGCCTGGCACCGCGGGCTGAGCGGGAGCCGGCGCGACCGGGTGCAGCCGTGCCGACGGAGGGGCGTCGGCCACCTCGGTGCGCGCCGGAGTCGTCGCCCAGAGCCACGCGTACAGCAGAGCACCCGCGCCGCCGCACAGCGTGAGCAGCAGGGCCGCCGACCGCACGACGGAGACGGGGACCCCCGTGTGCTCCGCGAACCCCGCGCACACCCCGCCGACGACCCGGAGGCGCGGCCGGAGGAGGGACGGGGTCTGCACGCCAGAAATCAAAGCACGGGCGCCGCCCGCCGGCGCCCTGACGGCAGAAGAATCAGGGTCGGGGTCAGGGGCATCCCCGATGTCCGTGCGCGGCGGATCGGGGACAGTGGCCACCATGACGAACACCTCCGACATCCCGCGGCCCGGCCCCGCAGAATCCGGCCGCTACGCATTCTTCGAGTGGCTGCGCGGGCTCGGCCTCGTTCGCACCGGCAACGGCTGGGCGGGCGGGGTCTGCGCCGGGATCGGCGCCCGCACCGGCCTCGACCCGCTGGTCGTCCGGGGCATCGCGGTCGTCGTGGCGGTCCTCGGCGGCCCCGCGCTCTTCTTCTACGCCGTCGCCTGGGCGCTCCTGCCCGACGCGACGGGACGCATCCACGCGGAGGATGTGGTGCGCGGCCGTCTGGAACCCGCCGCCGTGGCGATCGGCGCGCTCCTCGTCGTGTCGCTGCTGCCCTTCACGCGCGGCCTGTGGTGGCAGGGACCGCCGAACGTGTGGAACATGCCGGATTGGCTGGCCACCACGCTCAGCGTCGCGTGGAACCTCGCGTTGGTGGCGGGGGTCGTCTGGCTGATCGTGGCCCTGGCGAACGGGCAGGGGCGGCGCTGGACGCCGGTCGCGCCGCAGAATGTATTCCAGGCCGGCTCCTCCGCCGGCACGGCCGATCCGGCGGAAGCGGCCGCCGAGACCGTCCCGCAGGCGGGCTTCGCCTCATCCGCCCATCACGGCTGGAGCTATCAGGGCCGACCCGGTTCGGTGCCTCGCACCGACTGGGAGCGGGTGAGCGCCGAGGCCCGCAAGGGCTGGGAGGAGGGCATGCGGGGCGCCCGGCAGGCGGGATCGGACCTTCGGCAGTGGCGAGCGACGCTTCCGAGTGCGGGGTACGTCGCCATCGTGCTGGGCCTGGCCGTGATCGGCGGAGCCCTGACGGCCGCGGCCGTGGCGGCCGGTGGTCGCCCGGATTCCGCCCTCGTGTGGGGCCTCGCGGCCGCGGCGGCCGTGATCGGGCTCGGCATCGTGATCGCCGGCATCCGTGGCCGGACGAGCGGCGCCCTCGGATTCTTCAGCTTCGTCGCGGTGGTCGCCCTCGCCGCGGCCGGGGTCTTCCCCGCCGGCACGCAGGTCAGCCCCTTCGGCACCCGGATCTGGAGCGTGCCCGCCGACCGCACCCGGCCCGCCGCCTACGCGATGTTCGCCGGGGCGCCCACGGTGGACCTCACCGACCTCGGCTCCTCCTCCCGGGAGGTCGACCTCTGGCTCGGCTTCGGGTCGACGACCGTGCGGGTGCCGGCGGACGGCAGCGTCCGGGTCGAGGCGCACGCCGTGATCGGCGCTCTGGACAGTGCCGGAGCGGAGGACGGGTCGGACGAGGGGGATTCCTCCTCGACGACCAGCAGCAGTTCGGGAGCGGTACGGGCCGGACCACCACGGTCCGGGTCTGGATGGTGGCGGGCAACGTCGATGTGGAGGTCGAGAGATGACGGACGAGCAGTTCGAGACGACAGGCGCTGGAGGGCAGCCCGCGGCGACGGAGCCTCTCGTCGCCGACAGCCCGCGTCGGGAGCCCAGCGCGGCGGCGCCGCTGCGGCGTCCGGCCCGCATCGGGACGATGGTCTGGGGGTTCCTGGTCACGGCCTTCGCCGTGGTGGTCGCCCTCGCGAGCGACCTGGTGGACATCGAGGACCCGACCGCGTGGCTCATCGGCGGCCTGGTGGTCGGCGGGGCGGCCCTCATCGCGGCAGGGGTCGCCGCTTCCCTGCGGCGCACCGGCTGAGCTCGTCAGGTCGAGCGGCCCTTCCCCTTCTCGGGGAGGGGCCGCCTCGTCGCCGGAAGCGATCAGGCGCCCGCCGCGTGGGTGTAGCGATCCCGACCGGCCGAGAGGGCCGAGACAGCCTGCAGCACCCCGGCCCCGCCGACGATGAGCAGGGCAGGCGTCCAGCTCGATGTCAGGTCGAAGAGCAGCCCTGCGCCCGCCGGTCCGACCGCCGCGAGTGCGTAGCCGATGCCCTGGATCATGCCGGACAGGCGCGTCGCGTCGGCGGAGGTGCGGGAGCGCTGGGCGACCAGCGTCAGCGCGATCACCAGGGAGCTTCCGGACGTGAGGCCGATGAGCACGACCCAGGCCAGCACGAGCTGCGGCACGAGGATCAGGCCGACCATCGAGGAGAGGGACAGCAGGCCTACGACCACGCCCACGAGCCGCTGGTCGCGCCGCCCCTGCAGGAACGCCGTCACTCCGAGACCCGCGACCACGGACATCGCCTGATAGAGGAACAGGTGCCAGCCGGCGGCGAGGGGTCGACGCCGAGCCGGGCCTCGATCGTCGGCAGCCAGGTGATGAGGAGGTAGAAGCCGGTCGACTGCGCTCCCATGTACAGCGCGACCTGCCACGCCAGCGGCGACCGCCACATCGAGCCGGGGAGGCCGCGTGCTGGGCCCGGTCGGCGATGGCGTCCGGGACGCGGTCGCGGCGGATCCGGGAAGCCACAGCGCGGCGCCCAGGAGGGCCAGCACGGCCCACGCGCCGATGGCGGCAGGCCACCCGAGCACGGCGCTCATGGGCAGCGAGAAGCCCGAGGCAAGCGCCGCGAATCCGCTGAGCAGGGATGAGTAGGCGCCGGTCATCAGCGGCACGCGCGTCGGGAAGTCGCGCTTGACGAGGGTCGGCAGCAGCACGTTCACGATGGCGATCGCCGCGCCGAGGACGATCGTGCCGATCCAAAGCCCCGGGAGGAAGCCGGGGATGGAGCGCACGACCGTGCCCGCGGCCAGCACGAGCAGTGACGCGAACACGGTGTGCTCGATGCCGTACCGACGCGACACGCTGTGCACCAGCGGTGAGACGACCGCGAAGGTCAGGAGGGGGATCGCGCCGAGGAGTCCCAGCTGGGAGGGGCGGAGGCCGGTGTCGTCCGCGACCAGGTGCAGCACCGGGCCGACCGCGGTGATGGAGGGCCGGAGGTTGGCCGCCGCCAGCAGGACGGACAGGGCGAGCAGCAGCGTGCTCGTCGATCTCCCCGACGGTGCCGGTCGCGCGTCCCGTTCTCGGGGCTGCACACCCGGCATCGTTGCCATGCTTCCACCCTAGGCCGGGGTGGCCGGCACCTCGGACGAGAGGGGGCGCGCCGGCCTCAGGCGGACGCGCTCTCGGATCGGGGCCGGCGCACCGGGTCGCGGTCTCCTGCGGAGGACGGGTCCTCGGCAGACGCGGCGTCCTTCTTCCGGCCGTCGAGGGTGGTGACCGCGACGGCGACCAGCGTCAGCGCGATGCCGAACAGGCTTGCGAGCTGCACCCCGCCGGGCGAGGTGGGCACGACGAGCTCGAGGATGAGGCTGCCGATCAGCTGCCCCGCGACCATCCCGAGCCCCATGAGCAGCACCCCGAGCGCACGGACGAGGATCGCGCCGACCGCGACGCCGATCGGGCCGATGACGCCCCCAGGTAGAGCCAGGGCGAGGAGGGCAGGCGGAACCCGCTCGACCCGGTGGGCAGCAGGGCGAGCACGATCAGCACGATTACGGTCAGGCCGAGCAGGTGGTTGGTCATCGCCGTGGTCACGACGCTGCGGGAGGCGGCCTGGACGCGGCCGGTCAGCCCGGCCGCTCCCGCGAGCCCCACGCCCGCGGCGAAGGCCAGGACGAGAAGGAGGACGTCGAGGTCGCCCTCCCCGCCGCCCAGCGCACCCCAGCTGACGGCGGCGATCGCAAGGACCGACCCGAGCACCCGGAGAGTCGTGGGGCGCCGCCGGCCGCCGCCCGCGGCGCCGAGGGAGTCGAAGACGAGTCCGCCGACGACCTGCCCGGCGACCACGGCCATGGAGAACAGCGCGAGACCGAGGACGCTGGCGGCGGTCCCCTGGGCGACGACGAAGAACATCCCGCCCAGCCCGCCGAGGAGCGCCCACCAGGGCAGCGTGCGCGCCCGGAGTCCGGCGCGCAGGCGGCCGAAGCCGCGCCGGGTTCGAGGGGCGACGAGGAGGATCACGGCCAGGATGACGGCGCCGGTCATGGCCGTGACCCAGCCCGCGTTGTACACGTCGGTCTCGTCCGCGAGGGCGGCGCTCACGCGGGACTGCACGGAGATGAGGGCGCCCATGCCGATGGCGACCGCCACGAGCACCGGTGTTCCGGCACTGCGCGCGGTTCCGCCGTCCCCTGATCGCTGATCCATGCTGTGCCCCCTGAGAAGAACGCCTGCCCGAACGGTGGACGCTACCCGGCGGCACCGGATGGCGAACGGGGCTTTACGGGCGCACGCGGACGTATTAGGGCGGGAATGGGCCACCCGGGCCCGGGTAGAGTCGGCGACCGTGACCAGGCGGACCGATCAGCCTCCTCCGCAGATCCGTCCGGGGTTCCTGCCCGGTATCCTCGGGGCCGTGGTCGCCTTCGTCGGCACCGGCCTGATCGGCTCCGACGCGTACCTGATCATCCGATTCGCGATCAGCATCCTCGCCCTGATCCTCGCGGTGTTCGCCGGCCAGGGCCGGAAGTGGCTGTGGCTGATCCCGCTCGTCGCGCTCGCGGTCGTCTGGAATCCCGTCGTGCCATTCGGCTTCTCCGGCCCGCCGTGGGTGCTCGCCCACATCGCGGCAGCCGCGGTGTTCCTCGTGGTCGCGTTCTTCCTCCGCACTCCGGCACCCGAGGCGCCGGCGCAGAAGCGCTGACGGACTGGCGTCAGGCCGCCTGCTCGCGGATCACGAGCGCGGGAAGGTCCTGGGGACTGTGCGCCACGGCGATGCTGCCCGCGCGCTCGGCCTCGGTGCCGTAGCCCCAGTCGGCGAAGATCGTCGGCACGCCGTTCGCGGCGGCGCCCTCGACGTCGTGCACGCGGTCGCCGATCATGACCGCGCGGCTCGTGTCGACGCCGAGCCGGGAGAGGTTCTCGAGCACGTAGGCGACGACGTCGGCCTTCTCGCTGCGCACCTCGTCCTCGCTCGCGCCGCCGATGAACGTGAAGAAGTGCGAGAAGCCGTAGTGGTCGAGCATGCGGCGCGCCTGGCGCTCCGGCTTCGAGGTCGCGAGGGCGATCGGCAGCCCGCTCGAGGCGATCGCACGGAGCGCGTCCTCGATGCCGGGATAGACCGAGCTATCGAAGGCGCCGCGCTCCTGGTACTGCGCACGGTAGAGGGCCAGCGCCTGGTGGCTCTCGGCCTCCGTCAGCCCGAGGTCGGCGAAGCCGTCCATGATCGGCGGACCCACGAAGGCGACGAGCTGCGCCGGCGTCGGGACGGGCTTCCCCATCCGCTCCAGCGTGTGCGCGAGGGTCGACGTGATGCCCGCGGCCGAGTCCGCGATGGTGCCGTCGAGGTCGAACAGCACGCAGCTCCAGCCGCTCATGCGCCCAGCCTACGGGGCGCTCGCGAATGCCTCTTCCCCACGAACGCGGGGGAAACCGCCCATCCGCGGGGAGACGACACCCGCGAACGAGGCGTTTCACCCGCGCGAGGGCGTCCCGCTCAGAAGAGCCGGTGGTGCGAGTCGTCCATTCCGCGCATCGCGTCGTAGTCGAGCACCAGGCAGCGGATGCCCCGGTCCTGCGCCAGCGTGCGGGCCTGCGGCTTGATCTCCTGGGCCGCGAAGACGCCGGTGACCGGGGCCAGGTGGGGGTCCCGGTTCATGAGCTCGAGGTAGCGGGTCAGCTGCTCGACGCCGTCGATGTCGCCACGGCGCTTGAGCTCGACGGCGACGCTGCGGCCCTCGGCGTCCCGGGCGAGGATGTCCACCGGCCCGATCGCCGTCATGTACTCACGGCGGACCAGCGTGTGGCCGTCGCCCAGCAGGCCGATCTGCTCCGCGAGGAGCTTCTGCAGGTCGGCCTCCACGCCGTCCTTCACGAGGCCCGGGTCGACGCCGAGCTCGTGGCTCGTGTCGGAGAGGACCTCGTGCAGCGAGACCACGAGCAGGTCGCTCGTCTTCGCGTTGGTGACCGTCCAGAGCTCGGTCACCCCGGCGGCCCGCTGATCCTCGTCCGGTTCGGTGACCACCAGTGAGCAGGGGGACTCATCCAGTTGAGCGGCTTGTACGAGCCGCCGTCGGAGTGCACGAGGACGCTGCCGTCGGCCTTGACCATGAGGACCCGGGGCGCGAGGGGCAGGTGGGCGCTGAGCCGCCCCGCGTAGTCGACGGAGCAGCGGGCGACAACCAGGCGCATCCGACGAGCCTAACCGCGGACCGGAGCGTCGCCGGGCTCGGTCTCGACGGGCGCGTCGGACCGGGGAAGCTCCCGGGCCGACGGGGAGGCGAGCCCGGCGAGAGCCACGAGGACGAGGACCACGCAGAGGGCCAACAGCAGTCCCACCTGGTCGGCGAGGAAGCCGATGAGCGGCGGGCCGACGAGGAAGGCCACGTAGCCGATCGTGGCGACGGCGCTCACCCGGGCGGCGGCGCGTGCCGGATCGTCCGCCGCTGCGGACATCCCGACCGGGAAGCCCAGCGAGGCGCCGAGGCCCCAGAAGACCGCCCCGGCGACCGCCAGCTCGGGGAGGGCACGAAGATGATCACCGCAAGGCCGACAGCGGCCAGGGCGGCGGAGACCCGGAGCACGGGCACCCGTCCGTACCGGTCGAGGACGAAGACGCCCGCGATCCGGCCGATCGTCATCGAGGCGAGGAAGACGCCGAGGACGACGGCGCCCGTTGCGTTGTCGAGCCCGTGGCCGTCGACCATCGCGAGCGGGAGCCAGTCGTTCGCCGAGCCCTCGGTGAACGCCATGCCGAGCACGATGAGCCCGATGAGCAGCGTGCGCGGCTCGCGCCAGACGGCGAGCCGGGTGCGCCAGCCCTCCGTCCGGGCCTCCTCGGCGCTCGTGCCCGAGTGCTCGGAGTGATCCGGCTGGAACCAGCGCACCGTGACGATGACCGCGACGAGCAGCAACGCCGACACGATGCTGATGTGCACGAGCACGGGGATCCCCCACGCCTCCGCCAGGGCGCCGATGCCGACTCCGATCACCGTGCCGCCGCTGAACATGGCGTGGAACAGGGGCATGATGGCGCGGCCGAGCACGCGCTCGTTCGCGGCGCCCGAGACGTTCATCGCGACGTCGCACATGCTGCTGCCGGCGCCGAAGACGAGGAGCCCGAGGAAGCTCACGACGGGCTGGTGGATCTGCGCGCCGATCGCCGCGACCGGAAGTCCGAGGACGCCGACGCCGAGGCCGAAGAGCACCGTGCGAGCCGACCCGGCTCGGGCCACGACGTGGCTGGAGGCGACGAGACCGACCATCGAACCGGCCGCGATGCCGAAGATGATCATGCCGAGAGCCGCCGTCGACACGTCCAGCTCGTCGCGGACGGCGGGCACGCGCGAGAGCCAGGTGGAGATCGCGAGGCCGGTGAGGGCGAAGGTCACGAACAGGGCGTTGCGCCATCCGGTCACCTGGCGACGGGTCAGGGCGGGAGCGCTCATCCCCCACGCTACGAGAGTCCGGCCGGCTCCGCCGACCGAGAACCGCCGACGCCGGGTCTGCAGTGGGGCCACCGTTCGGACGCGGGCCTTCGGCAGGCGCCGCGGCGCCGAATAGGCTGGGGCGCCATGAGCGACAACCCTCCTGCCTCGTCCGCGTCCGGCATCGTGCTGGAGGAGCTCGACCCGGAGGTGCGCCCGCAGGACGACCTGTTCCGGCACGTCAACGGCAAGTGGATCGAGCGCACAGAGATCCCCTCCGACCGTGCGCGGTACGGGTCCTTCTACCTCCTGGCCGAGGAGGCCGAGAAGGCGGTCCGCGAGATCATCACCGAGGCGCAGCAGGCCGAGCCCGGCACGGAGGAGCGCAAGGTCGGCGACCTGTTCTCGAGCTTCCTCGACGAGGAGCGCGTCGAGTCCCTGGGCGCGGCTCCGCTCGAGGGCGTGCTGGAAGCCGCGCGGGCCGTGGACTCGATCCCGTCGCTGCTCGCGACGATCGGCCGCCTCGAGCGGGCCGGCGCCCCGGGCTTCCTGCAGCTCTTCGTCGACAACGACCCGGGCAACCCGGAGCGCTACCTCGTCTTCCTCGAGCAGTCGGGGCTCGGACTGCCGGACGAGAGCTACTACCGCGAGGAGAAGTTCGCGGGGACGCGCTCGTCGTACGTCGCCCACGTCGAGCGGCTGCTCGCGCTCGCCGGGTTCGACGGCGCGGCCGACCGTGCGCGTCAGGTGCTGGAGCTCGAGACCGCGATCGCGGCCGCCCACTGGGACAACGTGCGCACGCGCGACAGCCAGGCCACCTACAACCTCCGCGCCTGGCAGGACGTCGTCACGCTGACGTCGTCCGCGGCCGGCGCGAGCCTCGAGGCCTGGCGGGAGGGTCTCGGTGCGCCGGAGGACGTGCTGACGGAGGTCGTCGTCCGTGAGCCGAGCTTCCTCGAGGGCCTGGGTGCGCTGCTCGTCGAGGACCGCCTTGATTCCTGGCGCAACTGGCTCTGCTGGCAGCTGGTGCACTCGGCGGCGCCCTATCTCTCCTCCGCCTTCGTGGAGGAGAACTTCGACTTCTACGGCCGCACGCTCACCGGGACGCCGGAGCTCCGCGCCCGGTGGAAGCGCGGCGTGACGCTCGTCGAGGGCGCAATGGGCGAGGCGGTCGGCCGCAGCTATGTGGAACGGCACTTCCCGCCCGCGGCGAAGGTGGCGATGGACGAGCTGGTCGCGAACCTGGTCGAGGCGTACCGGCAGTCGATCACCGCCCTCGAGTGGATGAGCGAGGCCACGCGAGGCCGCGCGCTCGAGAAGCTCGACAAGTTCACGCCGAAGATCGGCTACCCCGTCAAGTGGCGCGACTACTCGGCGCTGGCGGTCGACGCCGGGGACCTGCTGGGCAACGTGCGCCGGGCGTCCGAGTTCGAGTTCGACCGCGAGCTCGGCAAGATCGGCAAGCCGCTCGACCGGGACGAGTGGTTCATGACGCCGCAGACGGTCAACGCGTACTACAACCCCGGGTTCAACGAGATCGTGTTCCCTGCCGCCATCCTGCAGTTCCCCTTCTTCACCGCGGACCGCGACCCCGCAGCCAACTACGGGGCGATCGGCGCGGTCATCGGCCACGAGATCGGGCACGGCTTCGACGACCAGGGCTCGCGGTTCGACGGCGACGGCCGGCTCACCGACTGGTGGACCGAGGAGGACCGCGCCGCCTTCGAGCGGCGCACCGCCTCGCTCATCGAGCAGTACAACGCCCTCGCGCCGCGGCAGGTCCCGGACCACCACGTCAACGGCGCCCTCACGATCGGCGAGAACATCGGCGACCTCGGGGGCTCGGCATCGCCTGGAAGGCCTACCTGCTCTCCCTGGGCGGCGAGGAGCCGCCCGTGCTCGACGGTCTGACCGGGGCCGAGCGCTTCTTCCTGTCCTGGGCGCAGGCTTGGCAGATGAAGGGACGCGACGAGGAGGTCCTGCGCCTGCTCACGATCGACCCGCACTCGCCGAGCGAGTTCCGGTGCAACCAGATCGTGCGCAACCTCGAGCCCTTCTACGAGGCGTTCGCGGTGGCCGAGTCGGATGCGCTGTGGCTGCCGCCGGCGGAGCGAGTCACGATCTGGTGATTCCCGGCAGCACGAGACGCGGCGGTCGCGGACCCGAGCCCGGGCGGCACCGGGGCAGCGAGTCGATCGAGAACTTCGTCGCCTCCTTCGCCGCGCTCGCCGACGTGGCGCTCGCGGGCGCGCAGGTGTCGGCTCGCGCGGTCGACCTGAACTCCGGCCGGGTGCTCCTGTCCGTCGACGACTCGCTGGTGCTGCCCACCGCGAGCATCGGCAAGGTCCTGCTGCTGCTCGAGGTCTCGGCACGGCTCGGCAGCGGAGCCGAGTCGCGCTACGAGATCCTCGACCGTGAGCCTGAGGACGACGCCGCGGACTCGGGTCTGTGGCAGCACCTCTCCGCACCGTCCTTCCCGCTCACCGACCTCGCGGTGCTGGTGGCCTCGACGAGCGACAACATGGCCACGAACGCGCTGCTGCGCCGCGTGGGGCTCGACGCCGTCCGGGAGCGGGCCGACTCGATCGGGATCACCAAGACGGCGCTCCTCGATCGCGTCCGGGATCGCCGGGGGCCGGACGACGCCCCGCAGCTCTCGGTGGGGTCGGCGGCGGAGCTGACGTGGCTGTTCGCGGGGCTCGCGCGCGGGGAGATCGTCGACGCGGCGACCAGCTACCGGGTGACCGACTGGCTCGCCCTCGGCACGGACCTGTCCATGGTCGCGAGTGCTTTCGGCCTCGATCCGCTGGCGCACAGCCGCTCGGATCACAGCCTGGCCCTGTTCAACAAGACCGGCACCGACGTGGGCGTCCGGGCGGAGGCGGGGGTGCTCCGGGGTCCGCGCGCGGGGGTGGCCTATGCGGTGACGATGGTGTTCCGCGATCGGCGCCTCGCCGACCGTCTGGCGGTGCTCGGCGCGATGCGCACGGTGGGCCTCGACGTCCTGGAGTACGTGCACTGACCTGCCCACTTCTGCGGCAACTCGGCGCCGAAAAGCAGCAGAACTGGGCAGGTCGAGGGGTCAGCCGGCGGCGGGCGCTGCGGAGCCTCCGCGCTCGTCCTCGTCGAGCGAGGTCCCGAGGTCGAAGAGCGTGTTGAATGCGTCGATGGCGCGCTCCCCCTGGCCGAGGCGGGCGAGCTCCTTCGCGCGCTGCGTCGGCTCGTGCACGAGCACGCTGACGAGGTGCCGCAGCGCGCGCTCGGTGGCCTCGTCCGCGTCCCCTCGCTTGCGGAGGCGGTCGAGCTCTGCCTCCAGCACGCCGAACACGTGCGTCCGGTAGGCGACGACGGCGGAGGTCACCTGGTGCTCGCTGCTCTCGGCGGTGAAGGCGGCGGCGGCGCGGCCGACCAGATCGCGGGCATCGTCCGGCGCGTTGAGCTCGGACAGCGGGGCGTGCAGCCGGATCGTCTCGAGGTCGAGCAGCTCGACGCCCGGCAGGTCGCCCACGCGAGGGTCGACGTTGCGGGGCAGCCCGAGGTCGACGATGAACAGCGGACCGGTCGCGGCCCGGGCGGAGACGAGCTCCGGAGTGAGCACGTAGGACCCTGCGCCGCTGCAGGTGACCACCACGGTCGCGGCGTCGAGCGCAGCGGGCAGCCCGCCCGCTTCGACGGGCCGCACGCCCTCCCGGGTCGCAAACCGGGCGGCTCGTCCCGACGGGGAGAAGACCCCCACCTCGGTCACGCCGCGGTCGCGCAGGGCGGCGAGGCTCGCGCCCGCGTAGGCCCCGGTGCCGACGAGGAGCACGTCTTGCGTCCGCCAGTCCGCGATGCGGGACGAGGCGAGGTCCAGCGCCAGCCGGACGAGGGACCGGCCGGCGCCGCCGAGTCCGGTGCGGTTCTGCACATCCCGGGATGCGGAGGAGGCGCGCTGGAACAGCCGCTCGAGCGAGGGGGTGGTGGTGCGGTGGGCCCGAGCGGATTCGAGCGCGCGCCGCACCTGACCGGAGATCTCGCCCTCGCCGACGACGACCGACTCGAGCCCGCTGGACACGGCGAAGAGGTGCTCGGCCACGGCCGGTCCCGAGTGCACCGCCACCGCCGCGGTCAGCTCTTCGCGGTCCACGCCGGTGAGCGCGGCGACCGTGGCCAGAGCATCCTCGCCGGTGCGAGCACGCGCGGCGGAGGGAGCGCTGACGTCGAGGTAGGCCTCGAAGCGGTTGCACGTGGCGAGCACGACGGCGCCCTCGAGTGCGTCCCCGCTGCCGACGAGTGCCGTGCCGAGGTCGGAGGCGCTCACCGACAGGCGCTCCAGGAGGTCGAACGCCGCGGTGCGATGGCTCGCGGACAGACACAGAAGCACCGGCAAAGTCTAGGCGGGCTCGCCTGAATGCTTGATCGTGCACTCCCCGGGTGCGGATCGAGCGGCGTTTCCGTCGTGGAACACTGGTCGCGTGACTCTGCCCGACAGCCACCCCCTCCTCGACGGACGCACCTCCTCCGCTCCTCTCATCCGCGCCTACCGGGGGAGGCGCAGCCCACGCCGCCCGTCTGGTTCATGCGCCAGGCCGGTCGCTCGCTCCCCGAGTACCGGGCCGCGCGGGCGGGCGTGCCGATGCTGGAGTCGTGCCTCCGTCCGGAGCTCGCGAGTGAGATCACCCTCCAGCCGGTCCGCCGCCACCGCGTGGACGCGGGCATCTTCTTCAGCGACATCGTCATCCCGCTGCGGCTGGCGGGGGTCGGCGTGGACATCGTCGCGGGCCGCGGCCCGGTGCTCGACGCACCCGTCCGCTCGGCGACCGATGTGGCGCGCCTCCGCGAGCTGAGCCTCGCGCCGGATGCGCTCCAGCCCATCCGGGACGCTGTGGCCATCACCGTCGCGGAGCTCGGCTCGACGCCCCTCATCGGGTTCGCCGGGGCGCCGTTCACACTGGCCGCCTACCTGGTCGAGGGTGGGCCGTCGAAGGACCACATCCAGGCGCGCACGCTCATGCACGCCGACCCGGACGCCTGGCACGATCTGCTCGAGTGGGCCGCGGACGTGTCGGGCGCCTTCCTCCGGGCTCAGCTGCTCGCAGGCGCGAGCGCAGGGCAGCTCTTCGACTCCTGGGCCGGTTCCCTGTCCCGCACCGACTACGTCGACTCCGTCGCGTGGGCATCGGCACGCGTCTTCGACGACGTCCGCGACCTCGGCGCCCCACTCGTGCATTTCGGAGTCGGCACCGGGGAGATCCTCCCCGACCTGCTGGCCGCGGGCGCAGACGTCGTCGGCGTCGACTGGCGCATCCCCCTCGACGAGGCCGCCCGGCGCGTGGGGCGGGTCCCCCTGCAGGGGAACATCGATCCCGCTCTCCTCGGGGCGCCGTGGCCCGTGCTCGAAGCACACGTCCTCGACGTCGTCCGGCGGGGTCGCGCGGCGCCCGCCCACGTGCTGAACCTCGGCCACGGCGTGCCCGCCGACACCGACCCCGAGGTCCTGACACGCCTCGTCGAGCTCGTGCACTCGCTGCCCCGCCCGTGACGAGTGTCCTCGTCGTCGGCGGGGGATCGCCGGCCTGGTCGCCGCTCGCACCGCGGTGCTCGCGGGAGCCGACGTCACGCTGATCGAGGCCTCCGACCGCCTCGGCGGTGCGGTCGCCGGCGCCGACGTCGGCGGCGTGCGGCTCGACACCGGCGCCGAGAGCGTGGCGGCACGCGGCGGAGCCGCCCTGGCTCTGCTGCGCGCGCTCGACCTGCCGGTCGTGCCGCCGGCCGCGTCGGGCGCCTGGCTGCAGACGACGCGCGGCGCCTTCCCGCTCCCCGCCGCCGGCGTGCTGGGGATTCCGGGATCACCGCTCGCAGACGACGTGCGCAGGGTGATCGGGGGAAGAGCGTCGCTGCGCGCCTGGCTGGACCGGGTGCTGCCCGAGCTCTCGATCGGCCGCGTGGAGAACCTCGGCGAGCTCGTCCGCCGCCGGATGGGTCAGGCGGTGCTCGACGAGCTGGTGACCCCGGTCGTCGCGAACGTCTACGCGGTGGACCCCATGGAGGCGGAGGTGGACTCCCTCGCACCGGGCTTGAACGGCGCCCTCACGCGCACCGGGTCCCTGTCCGCCGCGGTGCTCGCCCTGCGGGCGGCGGCGCCCGCGGGCTCCGCGGTGCAGGGCATCGAGGGCGGCATGCACCTCCTCGTGCCGGCGCTCGAGCGGGACCTCGCCCGATTCGGCGTCCCGGTTCGGATGCGGACGCCGGCCGAGACCCTGCGGCGCATCGAGTCGGGCTGGGAGGTCGCGCTGGCCGGCGAGACGCTCACGGCGGACCGCGTTGTCCTCGCTGTGGCTGGCGGAACGGCCCGCGCGCTGCTCGCTCCCCTGCTTCCCCGTGCGGCGGACGACCTCGCAGACTGGCCGGACGCTCATCGGACGACGGTCGTCTCGCTGGTGGTGGACGCGCCGCTCCTCGACGCAGCACCCCGCGGCTCCGGCGTCCTCGTCGCTCGCAACGTCCCCGGCGTCCGCGCGGGTGCGCTGACGCACAGCTCCGCCAAGTGGCCGTGGCTCGCGGCGATGCTGCCTCCGAGTCGGCACGCCGTCCGGCTGAGCTATCGCGGCGCCGCCGCCGACGACGTCGGGGAGGCGCAGGCGCTCGCGGATGCCGCGCAGCTGCTGGGAGTGGCGGCGGCGGACCTCTCGGTCGTCGGCTCGACCGCGACGCAGTGGCGGCAGGAGAGCCAGCGTGCCCTTATCGGCATGCGTCGCCGGATCGAGCGCGTGCGCGAGTCCGCGGCGGAGCTCCCTGGCCTCGACGTGACCGGCGCGTGGGTGGCCGGGACGGGTCTCGCGTCGGTCATCGCCGACGCCGAGCGTGCGGGTCGAGCGGCCTGATCCGGCTCCTGTCAACCTCCCCACCGGCCCTTCGGGTGTTCCGGCTACGCTGGGGGGACCTGTTTCTCCCTACCCGATCGGAGCGTCATGAAGGGCAAGTTGGTTTTCGTTGCTGGAGCAGCGGTCGGCTACGTGCTCGGGGCCCAGGCGGGCCGCAAGCGCTACGAGCAGATCCGGGCCGGCGCTGAGAAGCTCTGGAACAGCCCCACTGTGCAGAAGAGCGTCGGGCAGGTTCAGACCTTCGTCGACGACCACGCCTCCGACGTCCCCGCGGCTGTCGCGGAGAGCGCGAAGAAGGTCGTCGGCCAGGTCACGAAGCGCGGCTCGAAGTCGTCCGGAACCTCGTCGCCGACGGCCGGCGAACAGCCGCCCGCCGAGTGACCTCGGGGAGCGTGCCGGTCTCCCCGCGCGGTGACCGCCAGCGCGTGGACGGCAAGAAGAAGTCGCTGATCCAGCTGATCGGCGACGTCCCCGGCCTGCTTAGTCAGCTGGTCCAGGACGAGATCGCCCAGATCAAGCAGGAGCTGGGCGAGAAGGCCAAGAAGCTCGGCCTGGGCGCCGGTCTGTTCGCGGGGGCCGCGTTCTTCGGCTTCTTCGCCTTCGCGGTGTTCCTGACCGTGGCGATCCTCGTGCTCGCGATCTGGCTGCCGGCGTGGGCCGCGGCCCTGATCGTCCTCGTGGTGCTGCTGATTCTCGCCGCGGTGCTGGCGCTGCTGGGGCTGCGCGAGGTCAAGAAGGGCGTTCCCCCGACTCCCGAGGAGTCGCTGAAGAGCGTGAAGGACGACGTACGGGCTATCAAGGGAATGGGGAAGTATGACCGCTGACGACTCGAACCTGAGCCACAAGGAACGCGAGCTGGGGAGATCCGCTCCGACATCGAGTCGACGCGGGAGAAGCTCGCGCAGACGCTCGATGCCATCGAGGACAAGCTCAACGTCCCCAAGCAGGCCCGCCACCTGGTGGACCGCGCCCGTGACGCCTTCGACAAGCTCAACAAGGAGAACCCGGTCGTCGTGTACGCGACGGCGGGGGCCGTGGTGCTCGCCGCCGGCGGTCTCGTCGCCTGGAGGCTCGTGCGCCGCTGAGCGGCGCTCAATTTCTGCCCGTCAACCGACGGGTGAACAATGGAGATCATGACGTCCACCGCTTTTGCGCTGTGGGCCGTGCTCCGACGCAACTCCTCCGCCTCCGTCTCCGGAAGCGCCGAGGAGGTCGAGAACCTCGTCGCCGAGCTCTCTGCGGAGGGCGTCACGGTGCGCGGCTTCTACGATGTGTCCGCCCTGCGGGCCGACGCCGACCTGATGGTCTGGCTCGTCGGCTCCGCGGCCGAGGATCTGCAGAACGCCCTCCGGCGCCTGCGGCGCACGTCCCTCTTCTCCACCCTGCTGCCCACCTGGAACGCCCTGGGCGTGCACCGCGACGCCGAGTTCAGCGCCGCCCACGTCCCCGGCTTCCTGCGCGGGGAGCACGCCAGGGACTGGCTGACGGTGTACCCGTTCGTCCGCTCCTACGACTGGTACGTGCTGCCGGAGGACGAGCGCCGTCGCATGCTCGCCGAGCACGGGCGCAAGGGCGCCGCGTACAAGTCGGTGGTCGCCAACACGGTCGCGGCCTTCGCGCTCGGCGACTACGAGTGGATCCTGCCCATGGAGTCCGACGAGCTCGTCGATCTCGTGGACATGATGCGCGACCTCCGCGCCACCGACGCGCGCATGCACGTGCGCGAGGAGGTGCCCTTCTTCACCGGCCGGCGCATCGAGGTCGCCCAGATCCCCGAGGTGCTCTCGTGAGCGGGAAGGTCCTCGCGGCCACCGAGGCCGCTGCGGACGGTCCGGAGCACGTCGAGGTCCCCACCGCGTACGACGCCATCCTGCTCGCGAGCTTCGGCGGACCCGAGGGCCAGGACGACGTCATCCCGTTCCTCCGCAACGTGACGCGAGGCCGGGGAATCCCGGACGAGCGCCTCGAGGAGGTCGCCCACCACTACCGGGCCTTCGGGGGCGTGAGCCCCATCAACGACCAGAACCGCGAGCTCAAGGCGGCGCTGGAAGCGGAGCTCGCCCGGCGGGGCATCGACCTGCCCGTGCTGTGGGGCAACCGCAACTGGGCGCCGTTCCTCGACGAGGCCCTCACCACCGCCGCCGAGTCGGGCCACACCAAGCTCATCGCGATCGCCACGAGCGCCTACAGCTCCTACTCCAGCTGCCGTCAGTACCGGGAGGACTTCGCCCGCGCCCTGAACGACACCGGCCTCACCGGCACGGTGCAGATCGACAAGGTGCGCCAGTTCTTCGACCACCCCGGCTTCGTCGAGCCCTTCATCGAGGGGCTGCGGGAGGGACTCACCGGAGTCGAGGAGGCGGTGCCCGGCATCGATCTCGCGACCCAGGTGCACGTCCTGTTCTCCACGCACTCCATCCCGAGCGAGGACGCGAAGCGCTCCGGGCCGCCCGAGCGCGGCTTCGGCGCGGGCGGGGCCTATGCGGCGCAGCACCTCGCGGTGGCCGAGGTCGTCATGGCCGAATCCGGCAGGGGCCTCCCCTGGGACCTCGTGTACCAGTCGCGGAGCGGCCCGCCGACCCAGCCGTGGCTGGAACCGGACATCAACGACCGCATCCGCGAACTCGCCGCGGAGGGCATCCGCGCCGTCGTCATCGTGCCGCTCGGCTTCGTGAGCGACCACATGGAGGTCAAGTGGGACCTCGACACAGAGGCCATGGAGACGAGCGAGGAGCACGGGCTGCTCGCCGTGCGCGTCCCGACCCCGGGCGTGCACCAGCGCTACGTGGCGGGCCTCGTCGACCTCGTGCTGGAGCGCCGCGACGGGACCCCCGCCGCCGAGCGCCCGGCCATGACTGCCCTCGGACCCTGGTACGACGTGTGCCGTCCCGGCTGCTGCGAGAACGTCCGGCTCGGCTTCAAGCCCGCCGTCTCCGGGCTGGCTCCATGACCATTCGCGTCGGCACGCGGGGCAGCGCGCTGGCGCTCGCCCAGGCGAACGGCGTCGCCGCCGGGCTGCGCGGCGCGGCAGGCGTCGACGTGGAGCTGGTCCCCCTGGTGAGCGAAGGGGACGTGCGCACCGAGTCGCTGTCGGCGATCGGCGGGCGCGGGATCTTCGCCGGGACCCTGCGCACGGCTCTGCTCGACGGGCGGTGCGACCTCGTGGTCCACTCCCTGAAGGATCTGCCCACCGCTCCGGTGGAGGGGCTGACGCTCGTGTCCGTGCCGCGGCGCGAGGACGCCCGGGACGTCCTCTGCTCGGGCAGCGGTGCCGGCCTGGCCGAGCTGCCGAGCGGCGCCCGCGTGGGCACAGGATCGCCGCGGCGCATCGCGCAGCTGAAGGCGATCCGGCCGGATCTCGAGGTCGTGGACATCCGCGGCAACGTGGACACGCGCCTGAAGCACCTGGAGGACGGGACGCTCGACGCCGTCGTCCTCGCGGCCGCCGGCCTGCAGCGCCTCGGCCGCTCCGCGGCGGTGACGCAGCTCCTGCCGCTCGAGGAGTGGCCGACCGCGCCCGGCCAGGGTGCGCTCGCACTCGAGGTGCGCACCGGAGACGCGCTCACCGCTGCGGTCGGAACCGCGGCCCGCGCCCTCGCCGACGCCGAGGCCGAGGACGGGGTCGCCGCCGAGCGCGAGGTCCTGCGCGGCCTCGGCGCCGGCTGCACCGCGCCGGTCGCGGCGTCGAGCCGCATCCTCGGGGGCTGCTCACCGTGTGGGCCTCCGTCTACCGGCCCGACGGCTCCGCGCTCGTGCGGGCTCGGACCGAGGAGTCGCTCGCCGACCCGGGCGCCGCGATCACTGCCGGCCGCCGCCTCGTCGAGCAGCTCTTCGCCGCCGGCGCCGCGGACCTCGTCCCGCTGGGAGCCGGAGCATGAACGGGGGAGGCCGGGCAACGGCGGCAAGCCGCTGAGCGGCTGGCGCGTGCTCGTCCCGCGCGGCGGACCATGGGGCCACGAGGTCGCCGCCGACCTGCGCGCGCAGGGCGCATCGCCGATCGTCGCGCCCATGATCAACTTCGCCTCGACCGCGGATGCTCCGGCGCTCGACCGCGCGCTCGCCCGCCTCGCGGAGGGCGGCTTCGATTGGATGAGCGTCACGAGCGCCACCACCGTGGACGTCCTCTCCTCGCACCGTGCCGTGGTGCCCGAGGGCACGCGGATCGCGGCCGTCGGCGAGACGACCGCGGCGGCGCTCACGGCCGCCGGCTACCGCGTCGACTTCGTGCCGAGCGCGGACAACTCGGCCGCCGGTCTGCTGCGCGAGTGGACCGACGTGACCCGGGCGGGCACGTCGCAGCGCATCCTCGCGCTGCGCTCCGACATCGCGAAGCCGGTGCTCACCGACGGGCTCCGGGCGATGGGGCACGAGGTCGAGTCGGTGATCGCCTACCGGACGGTGGGGGTGCCCGTCGACGAGTCGCTGCGCGCCGACGTGGCCGAGGGCCGCGTGCAGGCCATCCTCATCACCTCGGGCAGCGTGGCGGCACAGGTGCAGCTGCAGCTGGGCCCGGTGCCGGAGAGCGCGCTCGTCGCCTGCATCGGCCCGCGCACCGCGACCGACGCGCGCGCCGCGGGGCTCCGAGTCGACGTCGTGGCCGCCGAGCGGAGCGCCTCCTCCCTGATCGAGTCCGTCGTCGACGCCGCCCGCGAGAGGCGCTCATGAATCCCATCCGGCCCAGAAGGCTGCGGGCGACTCCCGCGTTCCGCCGCCTCGTGGCGGAGACGCGCCTGCACCCGGCCGAGCTCGTGCTGCCGATGTTCGTTCGCGAGGGAGCCGGCGACGCTCTCCCGATCGCGTCCATGCCGGGCGTGGTCCAGCACTCGCAGGACAGCTTCCGCCGGGCACTGGTCGGCGCTGCCGACGCGGGGGTCGGCGGCGTGATGCTGTTCGGCGTCCCGCAGCAGCGCGACGCCGACGGCAGCGGGGCGACCGATCCCGACGGCATCCTCAACGTGGCGACGCGGATCGCCGCGCAGGAGGTCGGCGACGCGCTCGTCGTGCAGACCGACCTCTGCCTCGACGAGTTCACCGACCACGGCCACTGCGGCGTGCTGGCGCCGGACGGCTCGGTGGACAACGACGCGACCCTGGTCCGCTACCGGGCCATGGCGATTGCCCAGGCCGAGAGCGGATCCCAGCTCCTGGGCCTCTCCGGGATGATGGACCACCAGGTCGAGGCGGTGCGGGACGCGCTCGACACCGGCGGCTTCGCGGGCGTCCCGATCCTCGCCTACGCGGGGAAGTACGCCTCCGCCTACTACGGGCCATTCCGGGAGGCGGTCGACTCCCAGCTGAAGGGCGACCGGCGGACGTACCAGATCGATCCCGCCAACGGCCGCCAGGGCGCGCGCGAGGCTGCGCTCGACGAGGCGGAGGGCGCCGACATCGTCATGGTGAAGCCGGCCTCCAGCTACCTGGACGTGCTGGCCGAGGTCGCGGCAACGGCGTCCATTCCCGTGTGGGCATACCAGGTGTCCGGCGAGTACGCGATGATCGAGGCCGCCGCAGCGAACGGGTGGATCGACCGTCGCCGGGCGGTGCTCGAGTCGATCACGGCCATCCGCCGTGCGGGAGCCCAGGCCGTGCTCACCTACTGGGCCGTCGAGGTGGCGGGCTGGCTGGCGGAGGAGCGGTGAACGAGGACCTCTTCGCGCGCGCCCAGCGCTCCATCCCGGGCGGGGTGAACTCGCCGGTCCGCGCCTACGGCTCGGTGGGCGGCACGCCGCGGTTCCTGGTCGAGGCGAGCGGGCCCTACGTGACGGACAGCGAGGGCACCGAGTACGTCGACCTCGTCGCCTCCTGGGGGCCCGCGATCCTCGGTCACGCGCATCCCGAGGTCGTCGCGGCCGTGCAGCAGGCCGCGGCTCGCGGGCTGTCCTTCGGCGCATCGACGCCGGCCGAGACCGAGCTCGCCGAGCTCGTGATCGATCGCGTGCGGACGCCGTCCGCCGCGCCGGTGCAACGCCTCCGTCTTGTCTCCACCGGCACCGAGGCTACGATGACCGCGATCCGCCTCGCACGGGGCGCCACCGGACGCGACCTCCTTGTGAAGTTCGCCGGCCACTACCACGGCCACTCCGACGCCCTGCTGGCGGAGGCGGGGTCGGGCCTCGCCACACTCGCCCTGCCCGGCTCGGCCGGGGTGCCGGCCGCCGTCGCGGAGAACACGCTCGTCCTGCCGTACAACGACGAGGCGGCGGTCGAGGCGGCGTTCGGAATGCACGGCGACCGGATCGCCGCCGTCATCCTCGAGGCCGCGGCCGCGAACATGGGGGTCGTTCCGCCCGCGCCCGGCTTCAACTCGGCCGTGCACCGCATCGCGCACGAGCACGGCGCCCTCGTGATCCTCGACGAGGTGCTGACGGGCTTCCGCGTCGGCCCGGCCGGGTGGTGGGGACTCGAGAACGCAGGCGACCTGGGCTACCAGCCGGATCTGTTCACCTTCGGGAAGGTCATCGGCGGGGGATGCCCCTTGCCGCCCTCGGCGGGCGCGCCGAGGTGATGGAGCTCCTCGCTCCCCGTGGTCCCGTGTACCAGGCGGGCACGCTCTCCGGGAACCCGGTCGCCGTCGCGGCCGGTCTCACGACGCTGCGCCTCGCGGACGCGGAGGTCTACGCGCGCCTCGACGCCAACGCCGCGCGCGTCGCCTCGGCAGCCTCCTCAGCGCTGGCAGCCGAGGGCGTCGCGCACGGCATCCAGCGGGCGGGCAACCTGTTCAGCGTCGTGTTCGGCGCCGCCCCCGCGCCGAACGACTACGCGGCCGTGAAGGCGCAGGAGGCCTGGCGCTATCCGCCTTTCTTCCACGCGATGCTCGACGGCGGTGTCTCCCTTCCGCCCTCGGTCTTCGAGGCGTGGTTCGTGACCGCCGCCCACGACGAGTCCGCGCTGGAGCGCATCGAGGCCGCCCTGCCGGCCGCGGCGCGTGCCGCTGCCGCCGCCACCGCGCCGGCCTGACGAGCCCGTCGCTCGCTCAGAAGCGCGACGGGCGCCCGAGCCGGAGCACGCCGCGGACGGCCAGTCCCGCCAGCAGCGCCAGGAAGGCCGCGCTGAGCCCGGCGACCGCGATGCCGGAGGCCGCGGTCGCGAAGGTGACGACCGCGGGGATGCGGTCCTCGGGATCCGACAGGGCCGCCTGGAGGAGGCCGCCAGCGTGCCGAGCAGTGCGAGTCCCGCTACCGCGGGGATGACGCCGGCGGGGGCCAGGAGCACCAGTGCGCCGAAGGCGGCCGAGGCGATGCCGAGCAGGACGAGGACGCTTCCCGCGGTGACGCTCGCGATCCACCGGCGGGAGCGGTCCTCGCCGGCTTCGGGGCCGGCGGCCAGCGCGGCGCTGATGGCGGCGAGGTTGATCGCGTGCCCGCCTGCCGGCGCGCCGATCATGGTCCCGACGCCGGTGACGAGCAGGGAGCGCTGCCACGGGACCTCGTAGCCGAGCCCCTTCATGACGGCGACCCCGGGGATGTTCTGTCCCGCCATCGTCACCAGGTAGAGCGGCAGCGCGATGCTGATTGCTCCCCCAGCGTGAACGCCGGTGCGGTCAGCTCGATGCGCGGCACGAGCGAAGCCGCGTCGACGGCGACTCCGGAGGCGGCGACATCGATGCCGATCACGACGGCGGCGGTCAGGAAGGCGAGGGGAGTGGCCCACCTGGGCAGGAACCGCAGGGCGACCAGCCAGACGACGACCACCGGTGCCACGGCGAGCGGGTTCGCCGCGAGGCCGGTGATGGGCCCCAGACACAGCTGGAACAGCACGCCCGCAAGCATCGCCTGCGCGACCGAGGCGGGGATGCGCGAGATGAGCGCACCGAGCTGGGGGACGAGTCCGGTGAGCACGATGAGCGCCCCCGTCACCAGGAAGGCGCCGACGGCGGCGGGCCAGCCGCCCTCGACCGTGCCGGTGCTCGCGAGCAGCGCGGCTCCCGGCGTCGACCACGCGACCGTGATCGGCATGCGCGTCCAGCAGGCGAGCAGGATGCAGGACAGCCCCATCGTCACGCTGACCGCGAGCAGGCCGCTCGAGGCCTGGTCGGTATCGGCGCCGACGCCGGCCAGGCCGGTCAGGACGACGACGAAGGCGCTCGTGAAGCCGACCAGAGCCGAGACGACGCCCGCGGACACCGGACGGAGCACGGCCGTCGAGGGGTCGCTCATCGGCCGGTGTCGCGATCCGGAGCTCGAACCCCAGGAATTTCCCTCACCCCGCCATCCTGGCGGATCGCCTCGCTCCAGGACGCCGGGCCGGCGCCTCGCGGCGCTCAGGACTGGCGCACGTCCACCACCACGCGGCCGGGGATCGTGCCGGCCAGCACCTCCTTGGCCACCGCGACCGATTCGCGGAGCGAGACCGTGCGCGGCGCGATGGCGGCAATCGCGTCCGCCGGAAGGCTCGAGGCGAGGAGGTCCCACGCCGCCCTCCGGTGGTCGGCGGGCGCGTCCACGGAGTTGACGCCCGCGAGGGTCACCGCGCGGAGGATGAAGGGCAGCACCGTGGCAGGGAGGGCGGAGCTGCCGGCCAGCCCGCAGGAGGCGACGATTCCGCCGTAGCGGGTCTGGGCGAGAGCATTGGCGAGGCCGACGCCGCCCACCGAGTCGACCACGGCCGCCCATCGTGCGCTCTGCAGCGGCTTCCTGCGGTGCCGAGCGTCGCCCGGTCCACGACCTCGGTCGCACCGAGCTCCGTGAGGGCAGGGCCGCGCTCGGAGATGCGGCCGGTGGAGGCGACCACCGAGTAGCCGAGCGCCGCGAGCAGCGACACCGCGAACGAGCCGACGCCTCCGCCCGAGCCGGTGACCAGC